>NZ_PHHE01000001.1:0-1200000 GCF_002813455.1 Pseudomonas baetica
CTGCGAATACCGAGGTTGAGATCCATTCACTCGATGGCACGGTGGGTGGCGGTGTTCCATACAGCCTGGTGGGCAACAAGCCTTCGCGCTGGATCATCGACACTAGCCGGCTCGCTGGAGGCAACATCCAGTCCTGCGGGATCGGGTGGTGATCGTGGGGTCAGTGTTCTACTGGATCCGGCCACGAATGGACGGGTACTGCTGGCCAATGGCAAGGGCGAAGTGCGCGAAGTCGATTTCACCGACCTGAGTGCTCGCGTGGTGTCCGAGGATGCGAGCAAGTGGCAAGCTCCCGGCCAGGGAATAGAAAAACATCTGAAGGATCTGGCCAGCGCGCATCAGTTACATGGGCAGTACGTGGTAGTCGATAACTACCAGCACAACGGGCGCAATCTTGGACGCGCTTACTACGACGTAGCCAAGGACCGCATGATGTTCACCGACACCTCCGAAGTGAAGGCCGGGAAGGCTCAGCTCGGCGCGGTGATAGGTGACTACGCCTACTTCCACGATGACGAGAGCGCAGCGGCATGGCGCGTCGATATCGCCAGTGGCAAGGTCGACGCGCAGTACACGCCATGGTTCAACGACAGCGTGGGCAAGATCAGTCGATTGTGGGCGGAGGGCGGAGAGGTCTATCTGGCGCGTCGGTATCAGATGAAAGACGGCGAGGGCGAACTCGGTTACCGCCTCGTTGGTGATCGTATGGAACTGGTCAGCGCTGTCGGCGACGATGCTCTGCTCAAACTGTTGGCGCGTACCCGTCAGCATGGCGATGCATTCGTGAACTTGCTGCCAAGGCTACGAAAGCTTCAGCACGCAGCGCGAAACTCCGGTTACAAGGTCGGTGGGCGGCTGATTCATCCGGTTCCCGCCGCCTTGTCACGGTGTATGGAACCGATGCGGCGGGCGTGGCGCATCGTTATGGATACGCACCGCCGATGGCACGCTGATCAAGCCGAATCTGGCACCGCCGGCTGATCATGTTCTGCGTTTTGAAGCGCACGAGAGCACCCGCAGTGCCTGGACAATTCCGGCCGATCTGTATTGGCGGGCAGTATTCCCCAGCCCGGCGGGCAGGAAGTGTTTTTCTTCTACAGCAGTCGCAAAAGGTCCTGTTCCGCCAGAACGGAGCAGGCCAGGCGATTCTCGATGCCACTCATCCAACGGCCTTGCGCATGGATATCCCGGAGCTGGCGAACGTGTTGGCGCTGGAGGGCCAACTGCTTGTGGTCACTGTGGACGGGCGTGTGGCCCGGCTTGATGCGCAGGGCTCGCTGAGCTACGAGGCGTCAATGAGCATTGGCTAAAAGGGCGTCCGACGTGGTGGCTGGACTTGCCCAAGGTCACCGCACTGACGCCACCCTGGCCGTGTTCGGGGTCAAGGATCGCGACGGCCAAGGCGCGCTGTCGGTGTGGTACCACAGTGGTCGTGTGGTGGTTGCTGCGTCGTCATTGCAGGGCAAGCCATTGCAATTTGTCGGCTTTGAAGACGATGGGTCACGGCACGGCTGTTCGAATCCGGCAGCGGCAAACTTTATCTCCAGCCCTCCATGGCTGCGGATGCGTTGGCCACGGCATTCGGCAACGATGCAGTGCTGGATGCAGCGGCGAAAATTCCTGTCGTGAGCGAACTGACACCGACGATGCAACTCAAGTCAGTGCTGCAAGTCGAGAGTGGATTGCGTCTGACAACGCACAGCGGCGAGATTTTGTTGCGCACCAACAAGGGCAACTTACAGCTGGTGGCAGTCGATGAAAAATGGCAGCAGGACAACCTGACGCGCTTGCCAAAAGCCCTTGCCGAGTTGGCCGGGCAGTGGCGGGCGAAGGGTGTGCTGACCTTGCAGGCAAAGCAAGTCGAGGCTGGTTCGATATCGACAGTGGCCAGATGTTCTCCGGCAAAGGCATCGCTGCCACGGACAACCTTGATTTTGTCGGGGTAGGCGAAGGCGAGCAGGCGGCCTATGTGTACAGTTCGACAGCCCAGGTTCTTTATCGGGTCAACAGCGAGGGCGCGCAGGCCTGGAATCACTTCACCGGGGTCGACCGTACCGATTCCTCCCTGTTGCTTCAGGGCACGGGGGGGGCAAGCGGCACAGACGAACTGGCACCACCGCTGCTCACCGGGATCGCTACGCTGGTGCTCCATGGTGGCGGTGGTCACGATACTTACCGTCTGAGCGAGAAGGCTTGGGGCACTACCGAACCATCGTCATCGACAATGAAGATTCAGGCCTGGCACTGGACCGCCTGATTCTGCCGCCGACCGTTTCGCCAGACATGCTGGTCAGCCGGCATGGCGACGACCTGATTCTGACTGACTCAGCGACGGGCACCGCACTGATGATCCGTAAGGTGCTCGGCGAGCAGGCAGCGGTGCATCGTCACCTGCTGATTTCACTGAAAAGCAACTGGGACGTGATCGACATCAATCACCTGGTCAAGCACTTCGCTGAAAAGGAAAGTCTTCAGGACGGACTTGTCCAATTGTCCTGGAGCAAGCAGCAGTCCGCCAAGCCGTTAGATGAGGGGGGTGTTTTCGCACACACGAAGAGTCCAAATCTGGCCAAGTTAAACGGTGTCATGGCGGCTTTCCCTGATGAGGGCGGTAGCCGCGAGAAACTGCCGATGAACCGCCAGAGTGTACCAAGCGTTCTGGTGCCTTCCATGTCTTGATGGCGCAGAGGAGTTGACAGGAGGAGCGCAATGCTCCTTCTGTCGCTGGCGTACTTTCGATCCTTTTTTTGCGGAACAACCCAGCATCATGAACCGATCAATAATTTTCTCACGGCAAGCCGTTGCCGGCTGGCTGCTGGTCGCTTGGCTGCCCGCCGCGCCAGCCATCGCTGCCACCAGCGATCTCTGGCAGGTCTACCAGGATGCTCAACAGAACAACTCCGAACTGGCCGCCGCCCGTTTTGACCAGGCTGCCCGGGCCGAGGCTGTGCCCCAGGCAAGGGCCGCATTGTTGCCGACGTTTTCGGCGGGTGCGGAGATCAATAACAATGAGACCACACTGCAACAGCCTGCGCAGCAGACCGGCGCAGCCGGTACCAGTTATCAAGCGACGTTGAATCAACCACTGTTTCGCATCGATCGCTGGTTCAGCCTCAAGGCTGCCGAGGCGCAAAGTGAACAGGCATTGCTGGAGTTATCAGCGGCCGAGCAGAAGCTGATGCTCGACAGCGCTCAGGCTTATTTTGGCCTGCTCAAGGCGCAGGATGGTCTTGCCGCGAGCAAAGCCGAGGAGGCGGCGTTCAAGCGTCAGCTCGAACAGGCTGACAGAGGGCTGCAATTGGGGGTGTCTGATCGCACCGATGTGCTGCAGGCCCAGGCCAGCCATGACACGGCACGGGCCAGTCGAATCGTCGCGCAGAAACAACTGGACGATGCCTTCGAAGCCCTCGATACCCTGAGCCATCAGCAATATCCGGCAATCCAGGGCGTGCGCCACGATATGCCAGTGTTGCTGCCCACACCCAACGATGCACCCGCCTGGGTCAACACCGCCATGCAACAAAACCTGACACTGCTGGCGAGCCGGCAGGCCCTGGAAGCCGCGCAGCAAACCCTGAGCGCGCGCAAGGGCGGGCATGCGCCTACCCTGGATGCGGTGCTGCGTTATCAGACCGGCGACAACGATAACCTCGGCTACGGTAACAGCAGCCTCAGAGGTGGCGGTTATGGCGGTGATGTCGAGCAACGCTCGATCGGGCTGCAACTCAATATCCCGCTGTTCAGCGGTGGCCAGGTGAGTTCTCAGGTGCGCGAAGCGCATCACCGGCTGAACCAGCGCGATGCTCTCAACGATAACCTGCGTCGCCAGGTGGTCGAGCAGACCCGAAATCTGCACCGCGGTCTCAACAGCAGCGTCGAACAGATTCAGGCACGTCGCCAATCGATCATTTCCAACCAGGGCGCGGTGCTGGCCTCGCAGAAGGGTTTCCAGGTCGGTACGCGCAATATCGTCGATGTGCTGGAGGCCCAGCGTCAGCTCTACAGCGCTGTGCGCGAGTACAACAACAGCCGGTATGACTACATTCTCGATACACTGCGCCTAAAGCAGTCGGTCGGAACCCTGGCCCCTGAGGATCTTCGAGCGCTCTGCGACTTCCTCAAGCCGGACTACGATCCGGATCGTGATTTCCTGCCGCCGGAGTTCCCCCGCCAATTGGCGAGACGCTGATCGAGGCGCAGCAGGTGGTGGAGGGTTACAGTGACGGGCAGGGTGATCAGCGGGGGATCCGATGTTGCATAGATTAATGACGTTCTTTGATCGCCATAAAGTGTTTTGCTACGCATTGGGCATAATCCTTTCCGTCGGTGGTGGGCTGCTGCTGGGCAATCTCTACCGCGCACAGGCCGAGCAGCGTTACCGGATCGATACCCAGGCCATGACTGAGGACTATGCCGCGCGCCTTGGCACCTGGAACGCTGACGGTTTCGCCATTGGCGCACTGTCGATGCTCGGGCGGCATGCGCAGTCGCTTAAACAGGTGATCAGCGAGCCTGCGCCTTCGACCGCTTTGAAAGTAGAGGCCGCCACTCCATTGAAAAGCCTCGCCTTGGTGGTTGGCGCAGGTCATGCCTATGTCGTCAATCAGCAGGGTGTGATTGTGGCGGCGTACGATAGCCTTGGACGTTCGGTGGAAGGTTTGAACATAGGCTTTCGCCCCTATTTCAAGACCGCGATGCAGGGCAAGCCGACTGTCTACGGTGCCATCAGCCGCACACTGGGCCAGCGCATGTTTTTTATGGCGGCGCCGGTGTATGCCTCCAGCACCAGCCAGGATAAAGCTATCGGCGTGGTGGTGGCGGGCTTTGATGCACGGGTTCTGGACGCTGAGCTGAACAAAACCTCCCGCCACCATCTGCAGATGATTCTCTCGCCTGGTGGGGTCGTGCTGTCCTCCAATCTTTCCTCGCTCTTGCTCAAGTCTGATCGGTCGTGGTCACCTGAGACATTTACCGGTGATGTGCGCCAGCAATTTGGCAACTACCCATTCACCAACGGCGTACCTGAACGGCTGCCGTTCGATGTCGAGCAACCGGTGGTGTCATTCGAGGGGCAGCGCTACGCCGTGTCCCGGACCAGTTTCGACTGGAACGACCCGAATGGTTCCTGGGCCGTTATCAGGCTGGACAGCCTGGATGCAGTCCTTTCCGAAGGTCAGTTTCTGTTGATCGAAGGCGCCAGTGCGCTGTTGTTATTCCTGATGTTTTGGGCTGGCCTGCGGCGGCTGACCGATGCTGTGCAACACAAGCGTGATATGCAACGTATCGAACAGAGTGAGCGGCGCCTGGACCTGGCGCTGCAAAGTGGCGCGTTGGGCTTGTGGGACTGGAATGTCAGCCTGGGCACTATCATCAACAACGATGTCTGGATGCGGATGCTCGGCTACAGTCAGCCGGAGCTTGATCGGACATTTGGCAATGGTCTGGAACGCTGGACCTGCCTGGTTCATCCCGAAGACCGTGAACCGACCATGACGAGGCTGATGGACCACCTCAATCATCGCGTCGGCGAGTATCGCGCCGAATACCGGATGCGTCACAAGAGCGGGCGCTGGTTATGGGTACTGGACATCGGCAAGGTCATGGAACGCGACGCTCGGGGAGAGGCCATTCGTGTGACCGGGGTGCTGCAGGACATCACCCAGTCAATCGAAGTGCAGCGATCCATCGTGGACAGTCAGACCAAACTGCAGTCGATGATTGCGAACATTCCCGGCGTTGTGTTTCGCAGTCTGCCCAGTCGTGAGCGCGAGATGGTATTTCTCAGCGATGCCATAGAAACGCTCAGCGGCTACCCCGCGCACCATTTCCAGTCCGGGCATGCCTATCGGGAAATCGTTCACCCTGATGACCTGGAGATTTTCAACCGCAGCCTGGACAGCACCAGCTATATCCTCGAATACCGGATCATTATGGCCAGCAACGAAGTGCGTTGGGTCTATGACAAGGGCCAGATCATCCAGAACAATGGCTTGCCGCAGTACCTGGACGGGGTTATTTTCGATATCAGCGAGCGCAAGGCAGTGGAGGCGCAAGTACAGCAGTCACGCCAGGAGGCGGAGCTGGCGACCCAGGCCAAGTCCGAGTTTCTCGACAACATGTCCCATGAAATCCGCACGCCGTTGAACGCCATCATCGGCATGGCTCATCTGGTTCTGGGCATGCCATTGGAGAGGGCGCAACGACAATACATCGAGAAGATGGATCGCGCGGCCAAGGGGTTGGTGAGTGTCGTCAACAGCGTGCTGGACCTGTCCAAGATCGAGGCCGGCAAGTTAAGTATCGAACAGGTCAGCTTCGATCTTCATGAGATGGTTCAGGATGTGCTCGGCCTCATGAGTCAGCGCGCCCGTGAGCGGAACATCGAGCTGCGGCTGGATATCCCTTCACACTTGAGTCGCGTCTATATTGGCGATCCATTTCGCCTCACTCAGGTGCTGATCAATCTGGTGGACAACTCGATCAAGTTTACTGACGTCGGGCATGTGACCCTCGGTGTGCGCCAACTGAGTCAATGGAGCGACACCGCGATGCTGTGCTTCAGCGTCGCTGACACGGGACTGGGCATGAGTGAGGAGCAGCGCATCCGCTTGTTCAGCGCCTTTGTCCAGGCCGACCCGTCCATCAGCAGACGGTACGGCGGCACGGGGCTGGGATTGACGATTTCCAGGCGCATTGTGCGTCTGATGCAGGGCGATATCTGGGTCAACAGCATCGAGGGGCAGGGCAGTGAGTTCAAGTTCACGGCCCAGTTGAAGTTGGCGCACCCTGCGTCGACCAAAGAACTGTCGCCCAGACCGGTTTGCTGGGCGGGTAATACCGGTGGTGTTACCACGCTCACTGATTCGGGAATGTCCACCTGCGACTATGCGCAGCTATTAGCCGGTGCGCGAATCCTCGTGGTGGAGGACAACCTGTTGAACCAGGAAGTGGTGGACGGGTTACTGCAACACGCCAAGGTCCACGTGGTGATGACGGAGAGTGGCGAAGAGGCGCTTAACCTCTTGATGCGCGACACACAGTTCGATGCTGTGCTGATGGACTGCCAGCTTCCCGTCATGGATGGCTACGAAACGGCCAGGCAGATTCGCCTTCATGCTCATTTGCAGAGGCTGCCGATCATCGCGGTCACGGCCAACATCCTGGCGGATGTGAAGGGCCGAGCCTTATCTGCCGGAATGAACGATTGCATTACCAAGCCGTTGGAGATCAAGGCTTTCTACCGGACTCTGGTGTGCTGGATCAAAACGCGGGAATTGCAGGTGCTGCCGTCGGTCATTGAGTCACCGTCGGCGGCAATGGTGTCCCCCCCGGAGTCATTGCTGGCCCTCGACGGCTCGTCGATCAACACCGCACTTGGCCTTGCGGTGGTCAATCAGGACGAAGCGCTCTACGCGCATCTACTAAGGATTTTTTATGCGGATAATCAGCAACTGCTTGAGCATCTCTGGCTTGCTCATGAAGCTTTGGACACGACCGCCATCGGCCGTCTGGCCCACAGTCTGAGGGGGTGTGCCGGGCATATCGGGGCGACGGCGCTGCAAGAGGCTGCAGGATTGCTGGAAGAAGGCTGCACGCGCGAGGTTGATACCGCGTCGTTGATTCACCGCGTGGCTGACTGTCTACGGCCGGTGCTCGCCGATCTTGCCGATTTTACCGCCGAGGCGGTGCCCCCAACGGCTGTCAGTCGGCCTCTGATAAATGACGAAAAAGATCTGCAACTGGATCGACTTGCTCGTTTGCTGGTGGAGGACAATGCCGAAGCCCTGAGCCTGATTGATCGACTGTGCCAGCAAGACGACGGCGCCGGTTTGTGGGTTATCCAGGAACTGATCTATGACCTGGAGTTTGCCCAGGCCCACGCTTTACTGGTGCACTACCGCCAGTCGGTCACCGACCGCATGCAGTGAGGAGCGCCTGACAGGCCGCCACACGCTCCTCACATACTTGCACCAGTCGACGGTGCAGGGCCCGCAACGGTTCGCAGATCTGCGAACGGTGCGACACCACCAGGTTCAGCGGGGCCGGATCCCCCAGCCAGCCGCCCAATAATGGCAGCAGGCGGCCGGCGGCCAAGTCGTCGGCGACAGTCAACAGCGGCAGGTAGATCACGCCATGGCCGGCCAGGGCCCAACGGCGGGCGGCGTCGCCATCGTCGCAGTGGAAGAGTCCCTGCACCCGCACCTCTTCGACCTCGCCCTGGGCATGGAAACGCCAGCGCGATTCCGGCCGGCCGATGCTATGACTGATGATGCAGTCGTGTTCGCCAAGTTGCGCCGGGGTGACGGGTGCCGGGTTTGCGGCCAGATAAGCCGGGGCGGCACAGACAATGAAATGGTGGTGCTTGAGTACCGGCAGTTCCACCAGATCCAATGACAGGCTGCGGCCAAAGCGCAAGGCTGCGTCGAACTTTCCTTTGAGCAGGTCTTCTTCCTTGTCGCTCAGAGACAGCTTGATGTGCAGTTTCGGTTTCTCCTGCTTCAGTTGGGCCAGCAGGTCGAGCAACAGATGACGCCCCAGGTCTGAAGACACGGTGAGTTCGAGCATGCCGTCATCATGAGTCAACGAGCGCTTGCCCATTGCGAGGATCTTCAGAGCATGCTGCGCGCTTTCCAGATAGCGTGCGCCCTCGGAGGTGAGTTTCATGGTGCGGGTGGAGCGGGTAAACAACCGCACGCCCAAGCGGTTTTCCAGACGCTTGAGCGCCATGCTGGCAGCGGCGGGGGTGATGGACATGGCACGAGCAGCAGCCGACAGGCCTTCCAACTCGGCGATGAGTACAAACAGCTCTAGATCTTCCAGGTTGGCCATAGTGAATACTCGCTGTTTGCTCAGAGGCCGGGAAAGTTAGAGGAGGCGGTGAGCATCGCCGCTGACAGTGCCTGCTGGTCACTGGGCAGGCATGACATCAGTTGCTGGTGATCGAGCATCTGCCTGAAGGCGTGGGCATGCCGTTGGGGTAGATCGATGCCGGGTTGCAGAAGCGCCAAGTGATAGATCAAGGCCAGGGTGAACAGGCGTGTCGACAGTGGCGTGGACTCGAGATCTTTAGCGCTTGCCCGACTATCGAGCAGAACGCTGGCGTGGCTGATGCTCCAGGCCTGGTTGAGCAAACGGTCTTCCGGGTCGACATGGTTGAGTATTTCCTCAATCAGCAACCGGCTATTGACGAGCGCCTGGGAAAGACTGGCATAGGGCTGATTGAGGCCGATCAACGCCAGGCAGGCAGCGCTGCGAAACTCCGCCGGGTCGCTTTCGACGACGCTGTTGTCGAGCAGGATCGTCAGGGTATCGAGGAGCGCATCCAGGCGAATGTGCGGGTTTTGCGCCAGCTGCAGCGCCAGTGCGCAGGTAAAACCGTCACGCATATTGCTGCCCGCTGACGGCTCGGCGGCCGGCTGCGGGCTATGTAGCGGTTTGTCCCGGTACCCCAATTGCGCCGCCACCCGGGCCAGCACGACTGGCGGCGAAATCGGCTTGGCGATGTAGTCCGCAGCGCCAAGCAGCAAGCCAAGACGCTCGTCCTCAATGCTGCTGCGCGAGGTCAGGAAAATCACCGGAATGGTCGCCGTGGCCGGATGGTTCTTCAACTCACTGAGCACCTGGAAACCGTCCATGCCCGGCATGGTGATATCGAGAATGATCAGGTCAGGTCTGGAACTATGAGCCAGCTCGATCCCGCGTTCGCTGTTCTTGGCCAGCAGCACCTCATATTCAGTGGTCAGCGTCTTTGACAGCACGATCAGCGATTGCGGATCGTCGTCGATGGCCAGAACTGTATAGGAATTGGAGAGGCGCGCAGAGTGCATGGTATGTTGGCCTGTGCAAGGTAGGAGCGCAGTCTAGCCTATTTAACTTGAATCAATGAATCGCCCCGGATTTTCTAGACACCTTGCGAGCTCATTGCATAACGTTTTTCAAACTCCATCGGTGACAGCTGATTGTTGAAATATTCCTGGGCAGTAGAACGTTCGCAACTGAGCTGGAGAAAATTGAGCTCGTGGAAGCACTCGATCAGTAAGCGCTCAACGAGTGCTTGTAGCGCAATACATGATTTAACAAGTGGGCGATGTCAGATGTTCATAAGCAGCTCACGAGCCTGAGATTACTGGCTCAATGCTCTCGAAATTAACGCGCCTGTTCATCGATTGATGTTCATAGAGCCAGTATTCCCACCCGCTTTAGCCTCACTGTCCCAACCAATGACGATCCAATCAGGGAATGAGGGATGCTGTTTTTCAGAAAACACACTTTGGGTTCAGGATTGGAAAACAATGTTGCAGGGCGCACGGCGTAGCTAGGTAAGCTGCGCGCACGAAATTCAAATGCGCCCCTGCCCCCGGAGTGGTAGCGTGACCGGCTATTTCCAGCGGCGCAAGGAGGCATGGGGTGGATACGGCACGTCTCATTCATGATCTCGAGAAGAAACTCGACTTTTACGAACGTCAGAATCAGGGCGAGCCCGACCTCATCACACCCCTGCATGGCTATATCGCTGAGTTGCTGGCGGCCAGCACTGTTTATCCTCGCATACTGAACCGCACCACGGTGTTCGGCCTTTTGCAAGAGCAGGCAACTTGGTTGCATGACCTGGAGGGCTGGCAGGCGCTGAAAGACCCTGTGCCGCTGGCCGAACTTGAACAGCAGCGCGTGGTGACCTTCAAAAGTGGGCTGCTGGAGGTGGTCAGGCCGGTTCCCGTCGCCGACGACATGCCGCAAAAGTTGAAGCAACAGCTTGCGACAGTGGCGTCTCTTTATAACATCAGACACGGAGTCGACGGCTGGGTGGCGCCGCATGTTCGTGTCGATGAGGACCGTGTTACTGACGTGGGCTACCTGCAAGCACGCGACAAGTTGTCTGCGTCACACGGTGGGTATGAGGTTTCCTTCGAAGACGACGACCTTGTCGGGGTCGGCACGCTGCTGTGGGAACAATTGCGGGCCTCGAGGGAAACCCCGGAAGTGGCGTTCGAGGAATGGTGGTTGAAAATGGTACTGGCTTACAGGCGGCCGTATGTTTTTCACCTGAAGTTCCGCTCTTCAGAGGCGCGCGAGGATTTTCTAGCCGGTGCATTCCAGTACGTGATGGCCGATGACTCTCTGCGGGATAGTTGGGAGCAATGCGCGGCCGATATCGCACTGGCCGCGAATCGCATGAATGCCATCGTGCGACCTGCACGGCGGGATTCAGCTGAGGTGCTTACCGGCTCCGAGCAGGAGGCCTATTGCCCAGCACTGGACCTGTCCCAACTGGGCGACGTGATCGAGCGTTTTCGGCGCCTGCGGAGCGCGCGCTTTTTTGATTGTTTCCAGTGGTGGAAAGGGGCGGGGAACTATTACGACTACGAGACGACCCATCATCTCGTGGCCGGCATCGTGAAGTACGAATGCGAAGACGGCGTACGGCGCGACAGTTTTCCTTACACGCGCCGTTTGTTGCAGCACTCGGCGCAGGCGCCGCACCTGGCAGAGATACTGTTCAGGAAAATTCACCTTTCACCCTATTTATGCTTGCTGCTGTCTGACAGGGCAACCAGTCATATCGGCTTGATCAAGGTCCACCAGCGCCTTAATGGTGCCTCCCAGCGCTTGTCGGACCGTTACGACTACGACAGGGCGTGGCAGCAATTGGTATTCGCCCAGGCGCTGGAGGTGTATGCCATCGCCCACGATGAGCCGATTGACGCCGAGGCTGCGCGCGACACGGTGCTAGCGATTGCAGAAGTGTTCGCGTGGCTGGCGGAACGCGAGACCGCCCCTCATGCCGAGGGCAAAGGCCTGGTGCTGCTCCAGGGGCTGAAGCAGGCGGTCGAACGTATGGAGTATCACCGACCCGAAGGCGGCAGAGCTTTGCCTCTTTTCAAGGACCATTGCGCCTCGGCGGCTGATTTTCTGGTGGCTAGGCACAAGCAGTTGAATGACAGGCACGACGAGTTGCCGCTTGCGCAATGGATGTTTTCGTTCTGGTGCATCGAAGCGTTGTCGGCGGGTTTCATGGGCAAGGGTGCGCCGGAAACAGCGCCCGCCGGACACGTCGCCACGCTATTGGTGAACGACTATCTCTGGCTTCTGCAACAGCGCTTCACGAGCGTGCATGTCGATATAGACGACGGCCCGGTCTTCGACAGCTTTGACTGGAGTGGGCTGCTGCGCCTTTGCAACAAGCCCCTACGGCGAAAATTGATTCATGCGTTCGATGATTTGGTTGTTGACGAGCCTGAAGGCTCTGAAGCAGGCCGCAGAGGTTTTTTTGGCGCGGTGAGGACGCACTTGCGCCTTCTTCTAGCGCTGGTTGTCGATGCTGAATCAGGCTTCAAGAAGGATGTCGTCGAAGCCCTGCTGGCCTTGATTCGGGAATTCGGTTTTGCCAATGATCGCCTAGCGGGGGTGTTCGAGGTGCTCAAGGATGGAGCTGGGCACGGCAAGGTTCAGTTGTGGGCGCGGGTGTGCCAGGCCAGCAACCTGTTCGCGGAGGATGATTTCACGGCGTTCCTGAGCATACTGCGAGAGCGGCCAACACCCATTGGCGGCTTGCTTGAGCTGTTCGAAGCAACGCTATCGTCTGCCAGGAAAGCGCGCATCCTCGAGCACGTGATCACGCTGGACTTCGAGGCTGAAAGGATTGTCTGGATTCCAGAGATTTTCCGGGTGGCCATGATGGCGGCCAATGCCGGCCAGTTATCGCTTGCACGGCATCTGGCGAAATATGGCGCATCCGTTCGACGCAGCCACTCTTCTGTCTCGTTTGAGCCGCTGGCCGAGTTGATCGAGCTTAAAGCGATTGCGGAGGACGCGGCCCTCAACGATAAGCAACGGATTGACGAGCTGGAGCTGTTCCTTGACACCGCCACGCAGGCCAGTGACGAGGCCCACCAGTATGCTCGACAGCTAATAGCGAACTGCTGCTTGACGGTCGATGCCCAGCGTGCGCTTCACCTGTTCGATGCCCTGTTGAAAGAGCGTAAGCAGCTCACTTACGCGACGGGAAGACTCAAGGCGAGTCGGATCCTCGGCAAAAAGAAAAAGACGGGCGTAGACATCGATCCTTGGCAACTGTATGGGCAGTGGTACGAGGTCTATCGTGCTGTTGGGTTGAAGCAGGTGGATGCCAGGGATTTAGAGGAAGCACTGGGGCTTCTGGTCGAATGTAAGAGGTGGGAAGAACTGGATCGTGTCTGGCGTGAACTGCCCGATCGCTTCCAGCGGTCTTGCGAACTTGCGTCTATCCGTTGCTTGCACCTTCAAGAACAGGGGCGGGTGGACGATGCGCTGAAGCATTTGCATGAGGTCGAGAACCTTCATGGCGAATTCCCGGCCGTGCAGAAGGGGGCGTTCGAAACCCTGGAAAAGCGCCTGAGAAACAGCAACGTCGTGCGGTTGAAAAGTTCCCCTCATGTGACGGACCTGTACATCAAGCCTGACCATACCCACGCGAGAGTCATGTGGCGGGAGATCTGTGCATTGGCACCGCACGACCAGAGTCTGGTGTTCGGTCAGGCGACGGACGCAGATGCCTTGGAACAGTTTATCTCCAGCAATATCTACAGCGTTACCCTGGAACTTCTAACGCGTAAAAACAACCTGTACCGCCCTACGGACCCTGACGCACAAGCGCTGATAGATCAGGAAAACTTGATCAATGACTGGTTGACTTCGCTGCTGGGCCACCGCTTGGATTACCTGAACTGGACGGTGAAAGACCAGGCGAGGATAGGTAGCTCTGCTTCGAAAAAAGGGGTAGGGGAAATTGATGGTGGCATCTACGCACGCACGAACTGCATTTCGATTGTCGAGGCCTTCCGCCTGCACAATTTCAAACGCAAGACGATCGAGGACCATCTCAACAAGGTCGCGGGGTACAATTCGCCGGGTGTTAGGGAAACTCTGAAGAAGCCTTCCAAATCTGGTGAAATACCCGCCCGACCCGAACACGACGGTTGAGTCACGATGAAACAGATGTCCTTCGCCGATGCCGAGTACGCCGGCAAACGTAAGCAGACCCGCCGCGAGCGCTTTCTGATTGAGATGGATCAGGTCGTGCCTTGGAAGGGCTTGATTGCCTTGATCGAACCACACTATCCGAAGGGCGACGGCGGTCGTCCGGCTTACCCGCTGATGGCGATGTTGCGGGTTCATCTGATGCAGAACTGGTTCGGCTACAGTGATCCGGCGATGGAAGAAGCGCTCTATGAGACCACGATCCTGCGCCAGTTTTCGGGGTTGCACCTGGATCGGATTCCCGATGAGACCACGATCCTCAACTTCCGGCGTCTGTTGGAAAAACACGAGTTGGCCGGCGGAATTTTGCAGGTCATCAACGGTTATCTAGGCGACCGTGGCCTGATGTTGCGCCAGGGTACGGTGGTCGATGCAACGATCATTCATGCGCCGAGTTCGACCAAGAATGAAGACGGAAAACGTGATCCCGACATGCATCAGACGAAGAAGGGGAACCAGTATTTCTTCGGGATGAAAGCGCATATCGGCGTTGATGCCGAGTCGGGTTTGGTGCATAGCGTGGTGGGCACGGCGGCGAATGTCGCGGACGTGACGCAGGTTGCTCAGTTGCTGCATGGCGAAGAGTCGTACGTGTCTGGCGATGCCGGTTACACCGGCGTGGACAAGCGTCCCGAGCATCAGAACCGCAAAATGATCTGGTCAATTGCCGCACGGCCCAGCACGTATAAGAAGCACGGCAAGAAGAGTTTTATTGCTCAGGTGCGTCGCAAAATCGAATACGCCAAGGCCCAGGTACGCGCTAAGGTTGAACACCCGTTTCGGGTCATCAAGTGTCAGTTTGGGTATACGAAAGTGCGCTTTCGCGGCTTGATGAAAAACACCGCGCAACAGGTCACGCTATTTGCGCTGTCGAACGTGTGGATGATGCGAAAACGGCTGCTGGTTGCGGGAGAGGTACGTCTGTAATGCGCAAAAAGCGCCTTGAAAAGGCGCCGCGCAAGGGTGAAACGATGAGTGAGTAACAGGAAAGGTCTGTTTTCTGACCCTGCCAGCGTTTTTTTGATTGACCAATGAGGGCATCAAAAAATCGCTGACTACTTCAGACCTTCCTTAAGTCACGTTTAGTCCAGTCTTTGAGCATGGGATCATTTCGGCGGTAGCTGAGTTCAAACGGGATCTGTTGATCGAACGCACGAACGCTCGGCTGGCCCGTACGCGAGCCCAAGGGACAAAGCGGGCCAGGTGCTGCAATCCATCTCGACAGACCATTACCAGGATTCGTGAAAAAGCCAACCAAGCCCTACCACTCGGCCTAAGTGAATCGCCCCCAGTACTGGAGACACCATGAGTGCCGAAAAAACCGAACAACCCACGCCAAAGAAACTCCGCGATGCGCGCACCAAGGGCCAGGTAATCAAAAGCAAGAAAGTGGTGTCGGCCATACTGATACTGTCGTCGTTCGCCACGCTAACGAGCTTTTCCGAGTACTACATGGAACACTTGGAGTAGCCACGGCAGGCTTCCGACAGTGCTCAAACGCAGCGTATTGCGCCAGTTTTTCCAGGCAAGCCCCGCACACCTCTGGACCGCCCGCAAAGACTTGCTCGGGCCGAGCATTCGGCGGCTGCTTGAACAGGGCCTGCCGAGTGCCTTTGAGGAACACCAGCTCGAGATTTGGCTCTGGGCGCAAGCACCTGGATCAGGCCAGATCCAGGCCACGCAGCCTCAAGCGCGGGTCCTGATTCAGCGCATCACCTGCCTGCGCCTTCGGTCCGGCAGGTAAGTCCAACGCTTCTAGCAAACCCTTCTTACTTCCGCTGTCTGCGGACAACGCAGATTCCTCCAGCACGCGTTTGGTCACGCCCTGGCTGTCCGTTGTGCTGAATAGCACGGTCATCTCGGTATCCTTGTTGTAGAGGATCTCTTGTTCGTTTGCCTCGATCGAGACGTCGCTGACATCCAGCCCGGACTTGCCGAACACGGTCGACTGGGTGCCATAGCTACCAAAATCCTTGGCGGTTTGCGCATTCATGGACGTCGACAGGTAACCCGCGTCCTGGCCTTTCTGGCCCTCTGCAACTGCGCTGAACGCATCGCCACCGCGGGTGCCTCGGAAGGTCTTGACGACGGTCTCGTCAGCGTCGACCTTGTCGAAGGCCGAGCTTAACCCCTCAACAATTGCCGATTGACCCTGATTCAGCGCCTCGTCGGCCCGCAAAGCGCGGTTCAACGGCTGATATTCACCATTGGTGTAGAGCCCGATGGCCATCACTTCCCCATCGCTGAAGGCAGGCGTCTGGCCATTCTTGGGTTCATCCAGGTACTGTTCGGCCTCCAGACCGAAATGCTCGAGCAGCGTATCGGCCAATTTATCGGCGGGTGGCGGGGTCACGGGTTCGCCCCTCAACTCCCGACCGACCACCTGCTCCAAATGGCTGACATCGCTGGCCAATTGATTGAGTTGCTGCGCGGCTTCCGCCAACTGCGGCGCGGTCGCCTCTTGCAACCAAGCGCTGGCGTACCCGCCGACCGTGGCCCACTGCTGCAAGGAAATGCCTGCCACTTTCTGATCCAGCAGCGTGGTCGCCGCCAAACGATTGTCAGCACTCTGCGAGTGGTCCTTGACGGCTTTCAACGCGGTAGCCACGGAGCGCAAGGCGCCATTGCCGGTGGCAAGCGCGCTGCGTTTTTCAAGCAGATTCGCGGCAGTGACATTAGCCAATTGAACCGCCTTGGCCAAGCCATTGGGGGCTTCTTTGAGGGCAATCTGCTGCATCATCAATTTGAGTTCCGCCGTAGAAACGGGCGGCGCCTGGAGCCGGGATGCCACCTGCGGGGCACGAGGGGTGTTGTGACCCAGCAAGTTGCCGATCCACTCCCGCACCGCCGCAAACGGTCGGACGATCTGGGTTAGGATACGTGAGAGCAGGCCGCCTCCCTGAGGTGACTCATGGCGACCTGCGAGCAGTTTTGCAGCCGGGTCGGTGTCGACCGGACGAGCACTCAGGTTGCTGGACCGAACTTCCTGTATGCCAGGAGCGGGGGTTGGGAATGCGCCGTAGCTATGAGCGAACGAGTTGATCTGCAAGATGACTTCCTCCTGTATTGCCTTGACGAGAAGTCTAGGGATATTTACAGCGGCGACCTATCAGGATTGGTCGTAATTTTTTACAGAGGTGCCAGTTCGGCAAAACTCTTCATAAAAAGTTAAAAACTCCAACCGTGGTTGATAGTTAGCGATTTTTCGTACTGCTCTAATGCGTTCTTTTAGCCCTCGGAAATCATCATGACCGTGCACTTTCAAGCAGCGATCAAACAGCTCTATCTCTCACTGTCACTGCCGGCCCCCTCGACCATCGATCCGATTACCAGCCTGCAATTTGACAGGCATGTCTGCCATCTCACTGAGCACCCCGTCGGTTACCTGCTGATGTTCGTCAACGTGACGCCGGCCGAACACGCCCCGGTCGAAGAGCAAAACCTGTTCAGTCAGGACACCTGCAAACCCGTGCTGGGGCTTGATTCCGTAAGTCAGGACCGGGTGTTGTGGAATCGCCAGCCCCTGCTGCAAATGGACCGTGCCATGGTCTACCATCAACTGGAACAACTGGTGTGCGCGGCCCGTCAGCTGAGCAACATTGCCTGAGTGGGGTCGATAGAGAAAACGGACAAAACCGTACGGTAAGCATGCGAGCTGTCAGGTTGAAGCCATAGAGGCTGGCCGTGAGGTGTCAGAAAATGCCGAAGCCAGCTCTAGCTTGACGTTGTACAGGCTGCCAGCCTGACGCCGTGTTGAGGTGTAGCCCAAATTGACACGTAGCTGCACCTAAGAAGTCATGTGCATCTTTTGCAGAGTGGAGTAGGATTAAATCCTATCTTGTCCAGGAGGTTCGTTATGCGAAGCACTCAACAATTCAGTATCACTCTGCCCATCCAGATGGCCGACGTAGTGAAAGCCAAGGTCGCTGCCGGTGAATATGCCACTGAAAGCGAAGTGATCCGTGATGGCCTGCGGGCGCTGCTAGCCCGTGATCGCGCCTTGGAAAGCTGGCTCGTTGGCCAAGTAGCCCCGGCTTACGATGCCTTGAAAGCAGACCCTTCGCGTGCGATGAGCGTCGATCAGGTGCGTGCCCGGTTGTCGGCAGAACACCAGAACGCCACTGCAAAATCGTAATGGCGTATACCGTCGAGTTTGCACCGGAAGCCCTAGAACAGTTGGCTGCGCTCTATCGCTACATTGCCACGGCGGCGTCGCCGGAGACTGCCCAGCGTTATACCGATGCCATCGTGAGCCATTGCGAAGAGCTACGGACGTTCCCGCATCGAGGGAACCAAAGGGACGATATACGCCCAGGTCTGCGTATCACGAACTATCGCAAGCGGGCTGTAATTGCCTTTGCCGTTGATGCCAAGCAGGTTGCCATCCTGGGAATTTTTTATGGAGGGCAGAACTTCGAGGCTGCTTTGCAATTAGAGCTGGACGATTAGGTTTACGGCTGGGCACCGGGCTTAAGTGCACTTTCTGCTCCGTTGCTCCCTCATCCCTAATATTCACAACCCGAACGTGAGGCCGTGATTATGTTTCCGAAAGAGATCAAGGCAGATCGAGAACTTCTTGACGGCGGTCGCTTCGCTTTCAACGTTCAACACGACACGCTGGGCAAGCTGGGACGAATCATCCTGCAACCCGCTCAGCAGGGCGGCAGCCAAGTCACCTACGAGGTCATAGATCTGTCTGATGGTCGCTTTGATCAGCGAAAGGCATTGATGGAGTCGTTGGCTAAGATTGTCACCGCTGCGTTCGAAAATGCCCGGCGCTAGTGGGGTAAAAACCTTAGCGTACGATTTTTTCCGAATTCTCTAGGGAAACTCTGAAGAAGACTTCCTGATTTTGGCAAAATACCGGGACTCCACCCGCCGAGCTTTCCGATGAAACAGATGACCTTCGCTGACGCCGAGTACGCAGGCAAGCGTAAGCAGACCCGCAAAGAGTTGTTCTTGATCGACATGGATCAGGTGGTGCCGTGGAACGGCTTGATCAAACTGATCGAGCCGTTCTACCCGAAGGGTGAAGGCGGTCGTCCGGCTTATCCGTTGATGACGATGCTGCGTGTACATTTGATGCAGAACTGGTTCGGTTACAGCGATCCAGCGATGGAGGAAGCGCTGTACGAGACCACCATCCTGCGGCAGTTCGCCGGGCTGAATCTGGAGCGTATTCCCGACGAAACCACCATCCTCAACTTCCGCCGACTGCTGGAGAAACACGAGCTGGCTGCCGGCATCCTGGCCGTGATCAATGGCTATCTGGGTGACCGAGGGTTGTCGTTGCGCCAAGGCACCATTGTCGATGCCACGCTGATCAATGCGCCCAGCTCGACCAAGAACAAGGACGGTAAACGCGATCCAGAAATGCACCAAACCAAGAAGGGCAACCAGTACTATTTCGGCATGAAAGCGCACATCGGTGTGGATGACGAGTCAGGTCTGGTGCACCGCGTGGTGGGCACAGCCGCCAACGTGGCGGATGTCACTCAGGTGGACAAATTGCTGCACGGTGCGGAGAACGTGGTCTGCGCCGATGCCGGTTATACCGGCGTCGAGAAACGTACCGAGCATGATGGGCGCGAGGTGATCTGGCAGATCGCGGCACGCCGCAGTACTTACAAAAAGCTGGGTAAGCGTAGCGCTCTATACAAAGCCAAGCGCAAGATCGAGAAGGCCAAGGCCCAGGTGCGCGCCAAAGTCGAGCACCCGTTTCGGGTGGTCAAGCGCCAGTTCGGTTTTGTGAAAACGCGCTTCCGTGGCCTGGCCAAAAACACCGCGCAACTGGTGACGCTATTCGCGCTGTCGAATCTGTGGATGGCACGCCGACATTTACTGACGAGTACAGGAGAGGTGCGCCTGTAATGTGGGAAATGACCGTTGCGAGGTGCTCGCGGCGGCTAAAAGCGCAGAAATACGCGGATGATCTGATCGTTTTGGTCGATTCGCCGTTTTCAAAATCAGCGGAGGCTGAAGTCAGCCAGAAAAGCGTGACTACTTCAGACCATCCTTAAATAAATTTTGGCAATGAAAACGCAGTAGGCAGTCTCGACAATGTTTCTTTTAGCAGCTGCTTATTGTTTTTGAATATTTTGTAGTCAATAATGTTTTTGTGTTCTCGAACACTTTCAAATTGCTGGCTGATGAACTTGCACACCTCTCTATCCGCGAATCCTTGACCGTGTATCCAGATTTTGAATTCGTCTGATAGGCCGAGTTTCAGCTGATTCTGAAGTGATCTGGCATGGTTAAGCAATGTTTCATTCAAGGCCTTACCTTCGACAATATCGCCGATAGCTCCAATTATTAACATTCCATCGTAAGAGAGAGCGGAGCAGAAATCTACAATGTGCTCTTGAGTAATCGAATAATAAGTGCTTTTTGCCTTGACGGAAAAATTGTTTAGTTTGGCATAAGTTAAAATCTCTGCGTAACTGGTTTCATTGCACCATTGAGTGGCAATGTTTACCGCTTGCTCCTGCGGATAAATGTTAGAGGTGATTTTCTTTCTGGAAAATATCGTGATTAAGGGCCAGCATACTTCGAGTAGATCCTGAGGAGAATCACAAAATTCAAGCTCGAATATTTGAGATGCTATCCAGTGTTCGATGTGAATAAGCTGATCAAGCCCAAGCAGGGTCCTTCCATAATAGGAGAATTTTTCTACAGGTATCACGCTTAACCTTGTGTGGATGGCAGTAAATACTGCCACTAACTGATCTTTAGCGTCGTCGTTCGCAAGATGGTAGGCAAGAGTTTCGTAAGCTAGGTCTAGAAAGTATTCTGTTGATAATAAGGAGCTATCATCCTTCAAAATTGACATGAAATAGCTTTCAATAGAATGAAGGATTTGCTCCTTTTTATCCAAATCTTGCATCAGTTCAGTAAAGGTTTCCTCAGGGATTCCGCTTTCCTCGCACCATTCACGCCACAACGCTCTTTCCCTAAACGGGTTAGAGATAAAATTTAGAACGTCATTTTCACCTTTTATCAGAGGGAATGGCTGAACTATTTCCATCAAGCTACTCAGGCACTCTTCGGCGTTACTAAAGTTTAACAGTTTGAGAGTTCTCGCCCATTTGTCACGTCCTCTCCAGAGAAAACGGTTGTCGTATATTTTGGGGTCAGTGAAAATTATTCCACCTTCAGTGTGATAACCTGACCGTCCAGCGCGGCCAATCAGGTTTTGGAATTCCCTAGTGGAAATCCTTTTACCACCCTGCATCAAGTTTGAGATTAGCAGGTATTTAATTGGAAGATTTACACCCTGAGCGAGAGTCGAGGTGCATATGACGAGGTGTCCAGCACCCTTGTCCATGGCCCATTCAACCGCGATTCTGAGACCATTTGGAATGGCTGAACTGTGAGGCAAGACTCCTAGGGGAATAGCTTCAGAAAAAATGTGCTGATCGGAAAAGTGTAGATGTGATAGAAACGCAATTTTCTGAAGCTCATTAGTGTCTGAGACTGAGCTTGGCGTAGGAAGTGATAATCCTCGTTTGTACACATCTACAACGGTTGAACACAGACTGATGACTGTTCTCTTGTCCCCGCAAAATATAGCTGTTGGCCCCTGCTGGCACAGTCGAAGTCCCAAATAGCAGGAAATTGATTGCACTTCGGTCTTTGTTGGAAAAAACCGAGCTTTGCTTTCTCTCCCTCGCAGCTTAAGGCTTGACTGTTGGATGATCTTGGGGACATATAAGCCGCTGTCGCGTTTATTGTCTCGCCCTAGGTAACTCAGTTGACCCATATCGTGAAACCAGCTGAGAAAGGCTACGCTTTTGATAGATGGCAGCCAATTACTACCCTGGATGCTTAGGCTAGACTCTCCATTCAGCCAGTCGCCAATTGTTTCTGCATTGGACATAACCGCTGAAATCAACACCTTTTGCGCCTGCTCAGGTATTGTTTTCTTCAGCGAAGCAATCAAAAGCTCGTAGGTTACTCCCCTTTTTCCGCTATCAAATTGATGGCCTTCGTCAAATATCAGCAAGTCAATTTGTTTGGCTAGAGAAGGTTCATGCCTAAGTAAGTAAACTAATTTTTCTGGAGTTGAAACAATTACAGTATGATCATGTTTGCCTTTGAAATCTTCACCAAGCAAAAATTTTAGAAATTCCTGCTCATCCTCATCCACACTTGTAACATCTCTAAGCTCGTTGATGTTGACGGAGTCATGCTCAAAAGATGCCATGAAGCCCTGAGTTATTTCCCGGCACAATGCACGGAAGGGGGCGACAATCACAGCTAGTTTTGCACGACCTGAGAGAAATCCGCTCCGAATGATAAGCTCGGTAGACTTGGTCTTACCCGCACTAGTGGGCATTTGCATAACTGCTGACTCACCCTTCAGCACGCCTAGACTTCCCACCAAGCGCTGGGCAGGCCAGAACTCCTTCATAAACTTGTCGTTTGCAAGCGCTTGGTGCCAACGATTCTGTTCCAGGCCGGTGTATTTAGGTAGGCAGACCAATGACGAATTATTGATTTTTCTTTTAATTAGAGCATTGATAGTGTCGGCCAGCAGCACCTCACGATCTGAGCCGCTCGCATAGACGGTACTTCTGAACTCATGTAACTCGTCTTCTACGTCTGATAGATCCGCCTCCATATTCATAAACGCGCGATAAGCTATTGCTGTTTTGCGAATCTGGTCGTTATAGCTCCCCGATGAAGCGAGAGAAAAGTTTTCATTCAGTTCGGATTTTAGTAGCCACACTAACAATCTTTCGAGCCTACTTTCTGTCAGCTCTGCGGGAGTTTTTGAAACCGCTCTGGCTAGGACCAATGAACTGCCTGGCATGTCGGCAAGATAATAAGAAGCCGAACTCAAAATTTTTAGATATTCATCTATTTCGGTTGTTAGGCGAGACAGGCTTAAAGATTCAAAAAATTGTCCAGCTAGCACTAATTGTTGCTTCAGTACTTGTTTGTGTTCTTCGCGCTCATCTGAGGGGCGGGATTCAAGTGCAGCCAACTCTCCGAGCACTCCAATCGTGAACACTAGCAATCGCTTAGGGTCCTGAGGAAGCTCAACGTGATATTCCTCTTCGATTCCAAACTCATACTGTTTTGCTTTCGCACGTGTAATATCAAGGATTTCACGACCTTTGTTTTCAAGCCTCATCTGCGGCTCTCCGATAAAGCTCGTGAATCAGTGACATCAGTTCAACCCCACTCACCACGAGTAGTTCCAGGCTGTCGGCACTAGGGTGATTGCCAGCATGTGAGGTACATACCACGCTCTCGTGTAGCGATGACTCTGTGTAAACCGCAGCCGCGCCATACTTGCGTTTGCAAGGATAATCAGGTTCGCGCTGGAAGCGTTCTATCAAGTCGACTCCATCGAAATCTTGTCGATCATATAACCTCTGACGCATCGCGTTCAAAGATTCTGCAATCCGGATTTCATCTTTAATAGAGTCATCAATTGCATTCTGAAGGACGTTAATTTTTGTCTTTTCAGTTGCTTTTGCCTTTACTTCAAATATCAACAATTCATCTTTTTCACTGATTACATTCGGATTTTTTTTGAAAGCTATTACGTCTGACCCCTTGCTGGATTCATTCGCGATGATCTTTCGATCATAGCGCGTTCGAGGGACTGCGTAGTTTCTAATATATTGAAGGTAATCAGCTATTAGAATCTCTGCGAAATCCCCGGCCCGAATGCTCGGGCCTGGCGCGATCGATTCGCTAGGGAATTTTTCCGTGATCAGATATTCTGAATTAGTCTTTGTGGGATTTTTTAAGTAGCGCAGTTCTTGGTCGCTACAGTAGTGATTTCTAAAATGTCTCGCCCAGCCAGACATTATGGAAGTATCTAATGCATTGTGGTTGAATCGATAAACCGGGATTGAGCGCCCACAAGCTGAGGTATACGTGCCCTTGGGTTCAAGCCAGGAGAGATGGGCTGCCAGCGATGTCATTTCACGTCCTATGTGCGCGCCAGCATGAAGGCATTTCTCAACGACGCATGGCGTCATATTGCCATAACCCTTTCACCTGTACAGTGCTCGCTATCGCTCCTTCGACCGGCAAGCAATCAGTCGACACGAGTGATCCCTTTCCCTAATCATGTCCTTGGTTGCACGCGAGACAACACAGGCCCCTTGTGGCTTAGGGCGCGTTCCGTTAGCGATCTGGGTTGCACTTGCCAATGTTAATCACCAGATCATCGGGATGCAGGGCATCAGCTCCGTCACCTGAAGACAAAAGCGATTCGTACTGTTTTGGGTCTTCCCGCTTCAGTTGTTGCCAGTAGCCTTGGTCTACATACCCACCGTGATAAACGATCTCAAATCTGCGTGAATCCTTGTCAAAGCTGGCATCCGCCGTCACATGCCGACACACCGTGATGTTGAAAGCATTCTCGACACATGTCGCTATCGGCATCTCTCCGTCGAAAAAGGCCCAGTTTGATTTCGGGTCGCGATTTAAAAAACTACGGTATTTGTTGTTTTTTAGATCGTCTTCACTCAAGCGACGAAGCACATATTCATGACCGGGCTTGAACGTTGTGGGTGCCCATGTGGTTGTCTGGCTGTCGAAATGCAGGCCAACAGACTGCTCGACGGCACAAACATACGTGCTTGGCTCAGCGGAAACACCCTGTGCCATCGCCAGTAAAAGTGGTGCCAGCAGCCAACGAGTAATCATCCGATCACCGTGAATAAGTGGAGTCCGCAGAGTACGGGAAAAATCGTACCGTACGCATCTACGACAGGAGGTATGCCCTTATGTCGCCGGTGCGGTTTCTGGCTTCCCGCGCCATCCAGTCCACTATTGCAGGGGGCTAGGATTTCCAGTGACCTGATAGCATAGTGCCTTATCTGTAGAAAAACACAGCATGTACGGGCTGAATTTGAATAAGGGCAATTGGATGCGCGAAGCGATAAAAACAAACCTCGAAGCATGGGTAGAGAAACTGGAATCACAACAAAACATCGACGGGGATTATCTAGATCACGACTTTTTCCTGGACTACAAACTGCTGGGCGTAGCGACCTTTCTTAAGCAGATCGCTTTTGAAGGGGACGACATGGAGCTACTGGCCATTGCTTCAAAAGCAGAAATGCTGGTCACGAGGAAAATTCAAGCTGACGAGGAGGCAGAGGAGGAAGAGGATCTGCTGCGGCAGCAGCAGTACGAAGCGGACGAACGAATCAGGACAGCTTGTTATCACTACTTCTACACTGAACCTGCTTTCGCCGTGGACATGTCTAAATACGAGGCGCTGATCGAAGCGTCTGCTAAAAACTTCTCTGATCCCTACAAGCTGTCGAGCCTGCGCCGCTATGTCGAGCAGAGCCAAGTGCTAGCAAAGGTATACGACAAAGTGAAAGCTCGTCTGCGTCGCGGTTGCGACGGGCAAGCGACGCCGACATTTGAAGACGTTTCGCGAGCATTCGACGCGGAGCTCCCGGTAATCTATCGCCGCGCCGATGCACATGTCGAGCGGACGATTGCTCAATACGCGGCGTCACCTGCGTCAGCAAGCCTGAGCTGACGTACCTCCCCTGGGCTAAATACAGCGCTTCATGTCGACGTCGGTTTTGTTCGCTCGAAATGACACGTAGTTGGAATGCATTCTGTCTGCTGGCCAGATATGTTGCCTCGACGCGCCGAACATCAAGGTAGGCGTAACCAATCAATTTAAAGGATTTCGCTACATGCAAATTGGGTTTCGATTCGCTGCTTTGTGTGCCTTCGCGATGGTTGCTGGTTGTGCAGGTGAAAAATCTGTCCCGAGGGAT
Source organism: Pseudomonas baetica (assembly GCF_002813455.1). Classification (NCBI taxonomy): domain Bacteria; kingdom Pseudomonadati; phylum Pseudomonadota; class Gammaproteobacteria; order Pseudomonadales; family Pseudomonadaceae; genus Pseudomonas; species Pseudomonas baetica. Next base: position 25,782 of record NZ_PHHE01000001.1, read on the forward strand.
TCGGCAGTTGTCACTGTTTCCGCTTATGGTCCGGATCTGTTCGGTCAGCATGCGCATGGTGTCGGAGGGCGCTTGGATGTCCGAGAGTCTTCCGGAGGGGCAACCAAACTCAGTTATCCACCTATGGATGTGCGTGCTTGCAACCAATCCAACACAAGCTGTTCACTGGGTATTGGGGTGGTTGATGGCACTGCTGAAATCATTTCGTCGAGCGCAACCGGCGCAACAGTGGCAATCGATCTGAACTACCAGGTGGGACGAAACTACTCGTTCAATGCTAACGGTCAGCAACTCAAGCTGGCGGTGCCGACTGATGTGCAGGCACTGCAGTCCAATCAGGCGATCTCGAAAAAGATCGAGGTAGCCTATGGGGAGGTCGTGCATCTGCCGCTTCCATTCGGGGTGGATATTGCTGTATGCGCCCAAAAGCACAATGCAGGCGAAATCATGCCTGATCGGAGCGTATGCCAAGGGTATTGATGGCACACCACGATGCGATGAGTTCAGACACAAATCCCTTGGTTCATCGATCCCTTGCTGTTGCGAAAAAGGCGTTAGGCAAGTTTCTTTGCGAGATCCTCTGTTTTTGGGTGGTAGTAACGCATCAGCATTCGGGTGTCTTGGTGTCCGGTGATCTTGGTTAGTTCGTGCAGCGGGAAAATGTCAGCTAGGCGTGATGTCGCCTCGTGGCGTAGATCGTGGAAGCGAAGGTTAACCAAGAAAGGGTCTTCGGCAATTCGCTTGTCGATCTTATCCTTGGGTAACTTCTTCTGTTTCATGTGGCGCTCCAATAATCCATGGTACGCCTGGCGAGCGTCCTCAATAGCGTCAGCGAATGCCTTGGTGATGGTGTCAGGTCTGCTCTTGAAGTAGGTATCCTCCCTATCTCGCTCGGGCAAGCTTTTAAGTACCTCTACTGCTTTGCTAGACAGTGGCACCCCTCGTGCAGATCCGTTTTTGGTCATCGGGAGCAGAGCGACTCGCTTATCCAAATTTACATTGGTTCGCAGAAGGCTACAGATTTCCCCCCGGCGCATGGCTGTCTCCACCGCGAAAGTTACAATCTGGGGCAGCTCAGTTGATCGAGAGTAGCGTCGAATCATCTCTAACTCGTCGATGTGTTCTTTTACGAGCTTTCCAGCTTCGAGTGTCCAGACATCAGCGCTGAGGATACGGCGATCGCGCGCGTCGTCGACGCTAGGTTGGCGTATCAGTTCGACGGGATTGCTTAGCGACTCCATGCGCCATTCTTTGCGGGCAATGGTAAAGACGTGAGAGATCAGAGCTAGCTCTCGGCGCACAGTTGCCGGAGCTAAGCCTTCAGCGAGCCGACTATCACGGTAGCTGGCCAGATCGGCACCACGAATGCTTGCCAGCGATCTCAGGGCTAGCGGATGTCGCTGCATGGCCTGAATCCGAGAAAGTTCCGAGGCGCTGCTCCTCTTCTTGCTGGTCACTTCGCTAGCATACGTCTCCAGAGCCGTAGAGAATGAGGTAGATTCGGCCTCATTTCGGCTGACGAACGCGCCCGCGTCCATCTCGCGCTCGATCATGGTCGCCCATGTCTTTGCTTCGGCCTGGGTATTGAATGTCTTGGTTTGCAGGGGCCATCCTTTTCGTCTGACCTGAACCTGCCACTGAGCCGGGCCACGCTTTCGAAGTGTCGCCATTTTTATTCTCGGTGTGACAAAATTGTGCCAATAATTATATAGGAACACCTATGGAAGCCGCAAAATATAAGCTTATACGCGAAACCTTCCCTGTAGGCCCTTTGCAGTGCAACTGCACGATCATCGGCGATCCGGTCACCAACAAAGCCATCGTCGTCGACCCTGGCGGCAACCCTGACCTGATCATGGCGCGCCTCGATGCGCATGGCCTTAAAGTCGTCAGCATCATCCACACCCACGCGCATCTCGACCACTTCCTCGCTTCCGGCCAGATGAAAGAAAAAACCGGTGCCACCCTGCATTTGCACAAGGAAGACCAGTTCCTCTGGGACAACCTCGAAATGCAGTGCCAGATGTTCGGTGTGCCCTACACCCCGGTGCCACCTCCGGATCGCTGGCTCAGTGACGACGAAGAACTCGCCTGCGGTTGCGGCGTTGCCCTGCACACGCCAGGACATACACCCGGTTCCATGAGTTTTTGGTTTTCCGAGGCTAAGCTGTTGATTGCCGGTGACACGCTGTTTCGTCGCGGCGTAGGGCGCACGGATTTGTGGGGCGGTGATCAGGCCACCATCGTGCGCTCGATCAAGCAGCGGCTGTACACCCTGGACGAGGACGCAATCGTCGTTGCCGGGCACGGTCCGGATACGCGTCTGGGCGATGAGATGCGCGAGAACCCGTTTGTACGGGCCTAAATATTTTGTCACGGGTGGCCGGCGGAATTTTTGTGCATTGTTATGATCCAACGCCCGCAGAGGTTTATTGCCAAACGACCGCTGCACCACCGAATGCAGAAAAGTAGGAGCTCTCCATGTTCACCACGCGTCGTTTGATTATTGTCGCTACTGCTGTAGCTGTGCTGTCCGGCTGCGCCTCGCCTAACCCCTATGACAATCAGGGTCAGGCCGACGGTGGCTCCCAAGGCATGAGCAAGACCGCCAAGTACGGTGGCCTCGGTGCTCTGGCCGGTGCACTGGCCGGTGCTGCTATCGGTCACGATAACCGTGGCAAGGGGGCCTTGATCGGTGCGGCCGTGGTCGGTGCTTCGGCGGCCGGTTACGGTTACTACGCCGACCAGCAGGAGAAGAAACTGCGCGCCAGCATGGCCAACACCGGCGTTGAAGTGCAGCGTCAAGGCGATCAGATCAAGCTGATCATGCCGGGCAACATCACCTTCGCCACCGATTCGGCGAACATCGCGTCGAGCTTCTACCAGCCACTGAATAATCTGGCCAACTCGTTGAAAGAGTTCAACCAGAACCAGATCGAAATCGTCGGCTACACCGACAGCACCGGCAGCCGCCAGCACAACATGGACCTGTCCCAGCGTCGTGCGCAGAGCGTGGCGACCTACCTGACCTCCCAAGGTGTCAGCGGTGCCAACCTGTCGGCCCGCGGCGCCGGTCCGGATAACCCGATTGCCAGCAACGGTGACGTGAATGGCCGCGCGCAGAACCGCCGCGTTGAAGTCAACCTGAAAGCGATTCCGGGTCAGCAGTACGGTGGTCAGCAACAGCAGCCGGGTACGGTTCAGCAGTATCCGTAACTGATTGCCTGAATAAATAAATGCCCGGTCCTGTGATCGGGCATTTTTTTGTCAGGGCAGTGCCGGCCTCTTCGCGGGCAAGCTCCCACAGGTATTGGCGGTGGCCACAAAACCTGTGTTCCACACCAGACCCCTGTGGGAGCAGTACGGTGGTCAGCAGCAGCCGGGTACGGTTCAGCAGTATCCGTAACCGATTGCCTGAATGAAGAGATGCCCGGTCCTGTGATCGGGTATTTTTTTGTCTGGGCAGTGCCGTCCTCTTCGCGGGCAAGCCCGCTCCCACAGGTATTGGCGGTGGCCACAAAATCTGTGTTCCACACCTGACCCCTGTGGGAGCAGTACGGTGGTCAGCAGCAGCCGGGTACGGTTCAGCAGTATCCGTAACTGATTGCCTGAATGAAAAAATGCCCGGTCCTGTGATCGGGCATTTTTTGTCTGGGCAGTGCCGGCCTCTTCGCGGGCAAGCTCCCACAGGTATTGGCGGTGGCCACAAAACCTGTGTTCCACACCTGACCCCTGTGGGAGCAGTACGGTGGTCAGCAGCAGCCGGGTACGGTTCAGCAGTATCCGTAACTGATTGCCTGAATGAAAAAATGCCCGGTCCTGTGATCGGGCATTTTTTGTCTGGGCAGTGCCGGCCTCTTCGCGGGCAAGCTCCCACAGGTATTGGCGGTGGCCACAAAACCTGTGTTCCACACCAGACCCCTGTGGGAGCAGTACGGTGGTCAGCAGCAGCCGGGTACGGTTCAGCAGTATCCGTAACCGATTGCCTGAATGAAGAAATGCCCGGTCCTGTGATCGGGCATTTTTTTGGTTCTTCACGGAATCCCGGGAAACACAGAAACAAGAACGCCGATTTGCTTGATGATGTTCGTGCGAGCAAACACATCTAACAAACCGGCGTTCTTATGCGCGATATTAATACTTTCCTTCCTTTTTGGGAGGGCTTTTCTGTCGTCACGATCAAGCCTGATGGTGATGCCCTCCAGATCGATCTTACACCCCACGCCACCCGATTCCCTTCCTGTGGTGGGTGCCAAAAACCCTGTTCAACCACGCATGAGTATTGCCAGCGAGTCATTCGTGATTTACCCATTCTCGGTCGCGCAGTACGCCTGAGCGTTTTGCTCCGACGCGTTGGTTGCCGCGACTGTGGCAAACGCATGGAGGCCGTCAGTTGGCTGGATCGCTATGCCCGTATGACACGGCGTCTGGCAGAGGCGGTCATTCAAGCCTGTGAACGCCTTCCCACGTTGCACGTAGCGCAGATGTTTGGGCTGCATTGGGAGACCGTTCGGGTGCTGGAGCGTCGAGCCTTGCAAGCAGCATTGAGCGTTTTGCCAAAGGCGCAACCGCGACGTTTGGTGATGGACGAGTTCGCATTGTTCAAAGGTCATCGTTATGCCAGCGTTGTTCTGGATGCGGATACGCGACGGGTGCTGTGGATCGGCGAAGGCCGCAGCCGGGCGGCGGTCAGGCCATTTTTCGAAGAGCTGGGGCCAGAGGGGTGCGCCCGAATCGAAGCGGTGGCAATGGACATGAACACCGCTTTTGATCTGGAGGTTCGTCAGCACTGCCCAAAAGCGCGAGTGGTCTACGATCTTTTCCATGTGGTGGCCAAATATGGCCGAGAGGTGATTGATCGGGTTCGCGTCGACGAAGCCAATCGACTGCGTCACGACAAGCCGGCCCGAAAGGTCATCAAGCAAGCGCGTTGGCTGCTCCTGCGCAACCCGCAGAACCTGAAAACACCGGAGCAACAGGTCCGCTTGGAGGATTTGCTGGCGGCCAACCAAGCGTTGATGACGGTCTACTTGATGAAAGCTGAACTCAAAACGCTCTGGACGCCAAGTACCGCCTGGGGCTGGAGATCAGCCTGGAAGCAATGGCTGCGCCACGCTGATGAAAGCGCGATACCGGCTCTGATCCTGTTCGCCAAACGGCTAAAGGGTTACTGGCGGGGAATCGTCAGCCGGGTTCGCTGGCCGATGCACACGGGGCAGTTGGAAGGCATAAACAATCGAATAAAGGTTATCAAACGGATGGCGTACGGTTACCGGGATAGCGAATTCTTTTTCATGAAAATCAAGAGCGTCTTTCCCGGTAATCCGTGAAGAACCATTTTTTTGTCCGGGCAGTGCCGGCCTCTTCGCGGGCAAGCCCGCTCCCACAGGTATTGGCGGTGGCCACAAAACCTGTGTTCCACACCAGACCCCTGTGGGAGCAGTAAGGTGGTCAGCAACAGCAACAGCAACCGGGTACGGTTCTGCAGTATCCGTAACTGATTGCCTGAATGAAGAAATGCCCGGTCCTGTGATCGGGCATTTTTTTGTCTGGGCAGTGCCGGCCTCTTCGCGGGCAAGCCCGCTCCCACAGGTATTGGCGGTGGCCACAAAACCTGTGTTCCACACCAGACCCCTGTGGGAGCGGGCTTGCCCGCGAAGAGGCCCGTGTTGTCACCGCAAAATCAGCAGATACAAAAAAGCCCCCGGACAACAGCATTGTCCGGGGGCTTTTTGTTGGGCGCGAAACCCGATTACTTCTTCAGACCATAATGCTCATCGAGCATGCCCGGCGAGTTCGGGGTCTTCGGTGCGTAGTCGCGCGGTGGCTCCTGATCGCGCGGTGGCGTCAGGCGTTCGCGCGGTGCCTGCGCAGCGTCAGCGTGCAGGGCAGCGATCAAGCGCTGGCGGGTCTGCTCGTCCAGGGCCAGACGATTGGCGCCCTCGGCGAGATGATCCTGCACTTCCTGATAGCTCTGGGTCAGCTTCTTTACCAGCATCGCGGTGCTGTTGAAGTGGGTGACCACCTCGTTTTGATAACTGTCGAAACGCTCCTGGATATCATCCAGTTGACGCTGCGTACGGCTCGGCGCCGCGTTCGGCGCAACACGCGCGATCAGGAATCCAATGGCGACACCCACAACCAGGGCAAGAGTCGGTAACAACCAAACTAAGAGCGAGTGTTCCACGAGTCCTTCCTCTATAAACGGCTTTGCTTTACGTTAACGGCTCGAACCTGCGCTGTATACCGCGATTCACTCGCAATAGATTGGCACAGACAATTTGCTAGACGAGTCGACCCGATTCGAGGTCACGGAGTTCCTTCCTTGCTGATGCGTGAAACCCCTGTAGTGATTGATGGCCCAGTCGGTCAACTGGAAGCTTTGTATCTGGATAACGAGCAGCCGCGCGGCATCGCGCTGATCTGCCATCCGAACCCGGTGCAGGGCGGCACCATGCTCAACAAGGTCGTCTCGACCCTGCAGCGCACCGCGCGCGACGCCGGCCTGATTACCTTGCGTTTCAACTATCGCGGCGTTGGTGCCAGCGAAGGGACGCACGATATGGGTACTGGCGAAGTCGATGACGCTCAGGCCGCTGCTGCATGGCTGCGAGAAAAACACCCGGATCTGTCACTGACTCTGTTCGGTTTTTCCTTCGGCGGATTTGTTGCAGCAAGTCTCGGTGGTCGTCTCGAAGCCCAAGGCGTGCAGCTCAACCATCTGTTCATGGTCGCTCCAGCGGTAATGCGCCTGAGCGATCAGGATCAACTGCCAGAGCATGGCGAGTTGACCGTGATTCAGCCGGAAACCGACGAAGTGATCGATCCGCAACGGGTTTACCAATGGTCTGAAAAACTCCAGCGCCCCCATGAGCTGCTGAAAGTGGCAGAATGCGGACACTTTTTTCATGGCAAGTTGACCGATCTCAAGGATCTGATCCTGCCGCGTCTCTCGAATTGATTGCAGTCTGACAAGCGATTACCCATGACGAACCGTACCCGTATCCTTACCGGCATCACCACCACCGGCACGCCGCACCTGGGCAACTACGCCGGCGCCATTCGCCCGGCGATCCTCGCCAGCCGCGACAGCAATGCCGATTCGTTCTACTTTCTGGCCGACTACCACGCCCTGATCAAATGCGACGACCCGCTGCGCATCCAGCGCTCGCGTCTGGAAATCGCTGCGACCTGGCTGGCCGGTGGCCTGGATGTCGATCGTGTGACCTTCTACCGCCAGTCCGATATTCCGGAAATCCCCGAGCTGACCTGGTTGCTGACCTGCGTCGCGGCCAAGGGCCTGCTCAACCGCGCCCACGCCTACAAGGCCTCGGTGGACAAGAACGTCGAGACCGGCGAAGACCCGGATGCCGGCATCACCATGGGCCTCTACAGCTATCCGGTGCTGATGGCCGCGGACATCCTGATGTTCAACGCGCACAAGGTGCCGGTCGGTCGCGATCAGATTCAGCACGTGGAAATGGCCCGCGACATCGGCCAGCGTTTCAACCACCTGTTCGGTCAGGGCAAAGAGTTCTTCACCATGCCCGAAGCGCTGATCGAGGAAAGCGTGGCGACGTTGCCAGGCCTCGACGGTCGCAAGATGTCGAAGAGCTACGACAACACCATCCCGTTGTTCTCCAGCGCCAAGGAAATGAAGGACGCGATCTCGCGGATCGTCACCGACTCCAAAGCGCCGGGCGAAGCCAAGGATCCGGACAACTCGCATCTGTTCACCCTGTTCCAGGCATTCGCCACGCCAGCGCAGGCTGACGAATTCCGCAGCGAACTGCTCGGCGGTCTGGGCTGGGGTGAGGCGAAGAACCGTCTGTTCCAGCTGCTCGACAATGATTTGGGCGAGGCGCGCGACAAGTATCACCAGTTGATCGAGCGTCCGGCGGATCTGGAAGACATCCTGCAGATCGGCGCCAAAAAGGCCCGCGCCGTGGCCACGCCGTTCCTCAACGAACTGCGTGAAGCGGTTGGCCTGCGTTCGTTCGTCAATCAGGTTCAAGTGGCTGCGACCACCAAGAAGAAAGCCGCGAAAGCAGCACGCTTCGTCAGTTTCCGTGAGGACGACGGCAGCTTCCGTTTCCGTCTGCTGGCGGCCGATGGCGAGCAACTGCTGCTGTCGCGCAACTTCGCCGATGGCAAAACCGCAGGGCAGGTGACCAAGCAACTGCAATCCGGCCAACCACTGGACGTGCGCAGCGAAGACCTGAGCTTCAGCGTGTGGCTGGAAGGCGAGTGCGTCGGCGACAGCCCGGCGTTCGCTGACAGCGCGGCACGCGAGGCGGCCGTAGAGGCTCTGCGCGTTGCTCTGACACCGGTTCAGGAATAATCCGCGGCTCGGCCCGACCAAGGGCTGATTGCCATTCCCACGGGCCGTCGCTACAGTGACGGCCCGTTTTTGTTGCCTTGCTAACGAATTATGACGCCCCTAGAACGATACCAAGCTGATCTGAAACGCCCGGACTTCTTCCATGACGCCGCGCAGGAAACTGCTGTGCGTCATTTGCAGCGCCTGTACGAGGATCTGATCGCCGCCGATCAGAACAAGCCGGGCCTGCTGAGCAAACTGTTTGGCAAAAAGGATCAGACGCCGGTCAAGGGTCTGTATTTCTGGGGCGGCGTGGGTCGCGGCAAGACGTACCTGGTCGACACCTTTTTCGAAGCGCTGCCGTTCAAGGAAAAGACCCGCACGCACTTCCACCGCTTCATGAAGCGTGTGCACGAAGAGATGAAAACCCTCGGCGGCGAGAAAAACCCGCTGACCATCATCGCCAAACGTTTTGCGACTGAATCGCGGGTTATCTGCTTCGATGAGTTCTTCGTTTCTGACATCACCGACGCGATGATTCTCGGCACGCTGATGGAAGAGCTGTTCAAGAACGGCGTAACCCTGGTCGCAACATCGAACATCGTTCCGGACGGCCTGTACAAGGACGGCCTGCAACGCGCGCGCTTCCTGCCAGCCATTGCGCTGATCAAGCAGAACACCGAGATCGTCAACGTCGACAGCGGCGTCGACTATCGTCTGCGTCACCTCGAACAAGCGGAACTGTTCCACTATCCGCTCGACGAAGCCGCTCACGAGAGCTTGCGCAAGAGCTTCAAGGCGCTGACGCCGGAATGCACAGCAGCCGTCGAGAACGACGTGTTGATGATCGAGAACCGTGAAATTCGTGCATTACGCACTTGCGATGACGTGGCCTGGTTCGACTTCCGCGAACTGTGCGACGGCCCGCGTAGCCAGAACGATTACATCGAACTGGGCAAAATCTTCCACGCCGTGCTGCTCAGCGGTGTCGAGCAGATGAGCGTCACTACCGATGACATCGCCCGACGCTTCATCAACATGGTCGACGAGTTCTACGACCGTAACGTGAAGCTGATCATTTCTGCCGAAGTCGAGCTGAAAGACCTGTACACCGGCGGGCGCCTGAATTTCGAGTTCCAGCGCACGCTGAGCCGTCTGCTGGAGATGCAATCGCACGAGTTTCTGTCGCGGGCGCACAAGCCTTGAACAGATTCGGCGAATAAAAAAGGGCCTGCAATTGCAGGCCCTTTTTTTGCGCTCTGTCCCGTCCTGAATAAGGTTTACACCTTCTGACCCATTCTCAGGAGGGAGTAATGAATACGGGAGAAAGGCGCAGTCAGCGTGATTACACGCTGACCTTTAAATTGTCGGTCGTCGATCAAGTCGAAAAAGGTGAGTTGAGTTATAAAGAGGCTCAAGAGCGTTATGGCATTCAGGGTAAAACGACCGTACTGAACTGGTTACGCAGGCATGGTCGGCAGGACTGGAGTCAAGGCGCGTCCATTCGCTCCAAGAGACCCCGTTCCATGGATAAGCCCGATAAACCGCTGACACCCGAACAGCGAATCAAAGAGCTTGAAGAAAAGCTTGCCCAAGCCAACCAGAAAGCTCAGTTTTTCGAAGCCGTCGTTGATGTTTTGAAGAACGACTTCGGTGTTTCTGTCGTAAAAAAGCGATCCGGCAAGTCCTCTCCCAAGAGCAGATCCAAGGCCTGAGCATTAGTCGGGCTTGCCAATTCATGGGGATTTCCCGTCAGGCTTATTACAAGCGCAACCGGGCGTGTGATGCCCGGGCCCGTCATGCCCAGGAAGTGATGGGATTCGTGAGGGAAAAGCGACTCAGGCAACCGCGCCTTGGCACCCGAAAACTTCACAATCTAATGCGCACTGAGCCAGAAATGTCCGTAAAGGTTGGTCGAGACCGTTTATTCAATATCTTGCGAGATCGGCGCGAACTGGTTCCTCGCAGGCGGGCCTATCACAAAACAACAGACAGTCATCATCGCTTTCGCCGGCATCCAAACCTGCTCAAAGATGGGCCGATTCAGGTAGTCGCCAAGGCACCAGAGCAAGTATGGGTTGCGGACATCACCTACTTACCAACGCAAACGGGTGTGGCTTATCTGAGTTTGATCACCGATGCGTACTCTCGAAAAATCGTGGGTCACCATGTCCATGAAAGCTTGCACACCGAATCGGTGATCCAGGCGTTCAACAAAGCCCTGAAGCAGCGGACAACGGAACAACACTTGGTGCACCACTCGGACAGAGGCGTTCAATACTGCTCCGAGCTTTATCAGCGGCTGCATGCCAAGTACGGCATCACCTGCTCAATGACCGATGGCTACGACTGCTACCAAAATGCATTGGCTGAGCGTGTGAATGGAATTTTGAAAAACGAGTTAATGCTGCATCGGCCCAAAGATTTTGCAGATGCCATCCGGATGGTGGACGAGTCGGTGCAGATCTATAACAACGAGCGGCCTCATCTGTCGCTGAAATACAAAACGCCCGATGCGGTGCATCGGGCGTTTTGAGGTTGAAACAGGTGTAAACCTATTTCAGGACTAGACACTCGGATTAATCAAGCGAGAAAGTTCGATACGTTGTTTTGTTGCTGGCAACCGACCAGCAGCCACAACAGGATCCTCGCTTTACGCGGACAGACAAAACCGGCCATCACCGCGCCGCGCCGGATCAAATCCATCTCACTGCCCTTGAATCCATAGGTAGATTTAGCCGTGGACCCGGAGCCTGTGCGAGTCGCAATGATCACCGGTATTTTTCCGGCAACGCTTTCGATGACGTCGGCCCATTGCTCGGAAACATGTCCTGCACCAAAGGCAGCAATGACCAAACCGTCATAGCCGAGCGTGATGACATTTTCCAGAAACAGGCTATCGGCCGACAACGAGGCCTCCAGCAAGGCAATTTTCTGGCCCGTGTGCCCAGGCAGCGGTAGAACCGTGCGCTTGTGGGGTGGGCGTAGATAGTGAACCGTGTCTTCTACCAGTAATCCGGCGGGCCCGACGATGGGGGAGGAGAACGCCTGCAACGCCAGAGAATCAGCTTTGCGTACGGCATTGGCCGAATGAATCTGCCCATGGATGACCACTTGAACGCCACGCTGACGGCTGCTTGCCGCTAATGCCACCTGGCAGGCATTCAGCAGATTGGCTGGGCCGTCGGCGCCGGGATGTGCAGCCGAACGCATGGCGCCGGTCAGGACCAGCGGTTCGTCGTGATCCCATAGATGATCGAGGAATGTGGCTGTTTCCTCCAGAGTGTCGGTGCCCTGGGTAATCACCACCCCAATCGCCCCTTGCCTGACCTGGTCGCTCGCCCAGGCAAGAACACTCAACAGGAAGTCGAAATCCAGCGATGCGCTGGGCAACAGCCCAAGGGTTTCAACGGTCATGCGTGCTTGCGTCTGCAATTGCGGCACCGAAGCCAGAAGGGTGTGTGCGTCAACCGTCGGGATGACGCCCTCGCCGACAGACTTTGCTTGCATGCTTACGGTGCCACCTACCGCCGCGATTGCTAGTTTTGGCAACGCCATTTGATACCTCGCACGGTTGTGATGAGAGAGTGCTGTATCTGGAACTCAAGGCCAGATACAGCTGAACACGGCAGGCTTCAGTCAGCGATCAGCCATCCGATCAACGGAATGATGACGGCCGTGCTCACGGCCATCGACAATACATTGCCGATAAAACCATGCATGTCCGGCGGCAACCGCTTGGCCAGCGCACAGGCCAGCGGTGGAGCCATCAACGCGCCAAGTAGCGCACTGAGTGCGATCACCGACCAGCTGCCACCATACGTCAGGACCGCCGCCGGAACGACCGACACCAGTGGCACGTAAGTGGGATACCAGCCGCGTTGTATCCATTGCCGCCGCCAGATCACCACGCCCAGCGCCGACGTCAGTGCTTGTGCAGCGATCAGTTGCGGTAAAACTGCGGAGCCGTAAACCGGACTCAGCGGGTTCAAGGTGAATGCCAGCAAAGCGCCCAGTATCAGGCCGAGGCTGGCCCATTCGTTGCCATAGAACGGTGCCTCGGAAAAGTCTGCAAGTACACGACGCAAGCTCCATACGACGCCGTAGTCAGGTTTCTTTTCGGGTAACGGCGCGGGCGTGGATTTTTTTGCTTCGTCGGTGTGAGCGGATTTCACCAGGCTTGGCAGATACCGGCAGAGCAGGAACGCGAGGACGCTGGCCACCGCCATGCCCGAGACGTTACCGATGACAACAGGCAATTGGAGCGGGTTGACCACATAGTTGACGAACAACAGGCTCATCGGGGTAACCAGCAGGGCACCCATGATTGCGCCATTGATCGTGACCTTCCAGCCGCCGCCGAACATCAACACCATGGCCGCCGGCAGAGAGACGAAGGCGGCAAAGGTCGGTTGCCAACTGGTTGAAGTGACCGTCCAGCCCCACAGCAGATTGCTCAACAGCAAGCCAAGCAAAGAGCTGGTGACGAGCCACGGCCAGAGTCCGCTGCCGTAACAAATGGCGAAGCCTTGCCACGCCTTGCCCGTTCGATTCGCCCAGTAAGCCAGATAAGCACCGGCCAGCAGCCCGATTGAGGCGAATTCATGTTTGTAGAATGCGACCTCGCTGATGTCTCCCAACACCCAGCGCACCCAGGCGCTTGCGTCAGGCAGGCTAGACACCATGTGGTTGTAGTCCGGCCAAGAAGCCGCCCAGGACGTGCGGTAAGTGAATGACAGCCAGATGATCGACAGGATCGTGCCAAGCATCAGCAGGACGATCGAGGTGTCCATCGGCGTTCTGGAGAGCGGGCGGATGGCCAGTTTTGCTTCTGTAGTGTTTCCCATGGTCAGGCCCCTTGTCAGCGTGGAAGGCAAGGGTGGTGGCGGTAACCCAGCATCGAGTCGTAGAGGTCGCCGCGACGATCACGATGCAGGTCGTTCAAACTGTTCCAGATGGGCGCACTGCGTGAGCTGGTCAGGTCGATATCAGCAAACAGGATTTCCTGTTTATCTGCCGATGCCACTGCGCCAATCGGCCAGCCATTGGTGCCGGCAATCAATGAGCAGCCGAGATAGCGCGCACCGCGTTCCTCGCCGATGCGACTGGCTGCGGCGATGAACACATTGTTGACGTGTGCGGCTGTCATGGTCAGATACGACGCCATGCATTTGCCGGCCTCGTCAAAAAGAGGAGGAGGGGTCCAGACCCAATTGTTCAAGCTGCAGATAATGTCCGCGCCTTGCTGAGTGAGGATCCTCGGTACCTCGGGGAACCAGATATCCCAGCAGATCAACAAGCCTATTCGGCCAATGGGCGTTTCGAATACCGGGAAACCCAGGTCGCCTGGCGTGAACCACAGCTTTTCCAGATTCCACAGATGTGCCTTGCGATATTTGCCAATGAAGCCGTCGGGCCCTACCAGCACGGCGGTATTGAACAACCGCATGCCATCTCGCTCGGTCAAACCCGCTGCCAGATAAACGTTGTGCTCGCGGGCGAAGTTCATCCACGCCTGAACACTGGGGCCATCGGGAATCAACTCCGAGTGATCGAAGGCATCCTGCCGATTGCTGAAGAAATACCCGGTGCTGGACAGCTCGGGCAGGACGATCAGATTGGCGCCGCCATTGGCGGCTTCTTGAGCCAGAATCAAGCTCTGGCGAAGGTTCTCGCGCTGGTTTTCGATACCGACCTGAGGGTCGAACTGGATAACTGCTAGACGAACTGGGCTGACTGACTCGCTCATTTCAAATGACCCTTTCTTATTGTTATTCACGTTGTGGAGTTGCGTGGTCATAAGAAATGAAAAGCCAGTGCGAGTAAGTCAGCCACTTCCGTTTAGGCAGTAGTCCATTTCCCGCGCTTGCTGGACTCGGGAGCGGGAATACGCATGGCAGGCCTGCAATCAGGCGCGTAGTAGAGGGGCTGGAGGGCCGAAAGGGGCGCTCAGGTTGCGATTTTGTAGTGCGGGTAATCGCTCATCGAAAAACCGCCATTGAAGGTCGCCGCGGTTTTGTCACAGATGTGAATGACTGCGTCGATAGCGCCTCTGAAGCACGGTTCTGTCCAGCCGGCATCCACCGAAAACGATTCGCCACACAGATACAGTCCCGAGGCGTGGGCGAAATCGCGGTTGTATTTCATCAGGCTGACAGCATCGTAGTAGCCACCGGGTCGATAAAGCTTTGCGCATCCCAGCGCATTTTTGTCGGTGATCCAGCGATGTACCACGGCTTTATCGAGCCCTATATACGGAGAAATACGTTCCTGGATATTGGCTGATTTCATCAGGATTCGATCCAGCTCCTTGGCGCATCGGGTCACCAACTCCTTGTCGGTGAACAGACCGAGCTTGGTGGCGTCATCTTCCCAGGTATAACTCAGGAGAATGCAGTCGTAGCTGTAGTTGTCGTTGTAGCGATAGGTATAAACATCGTGGATGAAACTGTCGGTGACGATGGCCTGGGGGATTTTGCTCTTGCCTGACAAGAATGATTTTTTCAGGGGGGCGAAGACCTTGCAGCTGGTTTCCCAATGCGCCGTCTTGTAAGCGTTGATGATCTCGAAGGGCAGCATTTGCGGCGTGAAATTTTCGAGTTTTACCCGGGTTTCAAGTAGCCAGGAAGGCAGTGTGATGATGACCGAGTCAAAGTCATCGAATTGCTCCTGGGTATATTGGGGCATGCTGTGCCTGACGTTGAAATACACTCGCGACTTCAAGTTGCCGAGTTTCTCGATGCGGGTAACAGAGGTATCCATGAGCAAACCGTCAGGTCGTTTCAGGCAATGCTCGTAGAAGGAGTCGGCGGCTTCATCGGGTTTCATGAACAGCAGGCATTCAGCGAGCGCTGCGAGCCCGATGTAGCGGGGTTTTTCGAAGCTTTGTCCGGTGGAGTCAAATATCGCATTACTGTGCAGAAGGGGGGAGTCGGCTAACGGATCACCCGCCGCGTTGACGCGACCCTGGATCAGTTGCAACTGGCTGCTGAAACCAAAAATGGCGGTGCGTAACGGGTAGAGTGAACACACGTCATAAAAAGCCCCCCAACTGCCATCGCCGATACCGATGGCATAGAACAGCGCCGATTCCTTCGCATTCATTCCCATACCGCCAAAGTCACCAGGCGCATTTGTGTCCCAGGTATCGAGCACCGCCATGCTGACCAGATCTCGAAAGGACACGCTTTCGTATTTTTCGACAATGGCGGCCCACATCGCTTCCCATTCATTGCTTGCGTAAGCGCGCGCAACGTGGCGTGTCATGCGATCGGCGAATGCCTTCCATTTGGCATGAACCGCCTGCAGGTCTGCTCCGGGTGGGGCTGTGTCACCGTCTGCATTTTTCCAGATGAGCATTTGCGGCGTCCGTTCATCGCTCATGCTGCCTTCACGCAGGAAGATGCCGGTAGAAGTGACCCATTGGCTGCCTGGATTGGCGAAGTCCGAAAAGGCCAGGTCAAACGCTTTGGTGTAATAAGCCATCAGCGAGCGCCCCTCTGTTGGCGATTCGCCCGCTCGATTGAAAAAGGGCATGCGCATCGCGCCCATTTCAAACGGCGTATGGCTGGCCGACGAGCGCGGGCTGCCTGGCACGGTCAGGTGTCTGCCGCCCACGCGGGTGGATTGTTCGATCAATGTGATGTCGGTAAAACCGCAGCGGTGCAATTCCCTCGCCGCAGTGAGGCCTGTGATGCCGGCGCCGATGATGCAGATTTTGTGTTGCGGTGCAGTCGCTTGTGCGACGCCGTTTGCCTGTTCGACCAGTGCTCGATAGTCGAAACACAAGTCAGGAGGGTTGGGGAAACGGCCAGCCCAGGGTGAGTGCTTCGAGCGCTTGGCGCGTGTGGTGTCGCCGTTCGCTTGCGACGGGTAGTTATAGCTTGATCCAATAGTCACGACTGATCTTCCCTGATGGTTTTGACAGGAAAGATATTGAACAGCCTGGTCTGCACCGAACAGTCGGCAATCAGGTTGCGCAGGGGCTGTAAATTCGGTTTGTTGCGTGGGAAAAGTACGTTGGCAGGGTTTTCATGTGGGTGCGATGACACCCACATGAAGGTGTTTGCTGCGGTTAAGCAGCCTGCTGAAACTGCTGCCGATACTGGTTCGGCGACAGTTCGGTGTGCTGGCGGAACAAGCGCGCAAAGAAGCTCGCGTCGTCGTAGCCGACCTCATAACTGATGGTCTTGATGCTCTTGCGACTGCCCGAGAGCAAGCCCTTGGCCGTCTCGATGCGCAGTCGTTGCAGGTAGTGCAACGGCTTGTCGCCGGTCGCGGTCTGGAAACGGCGCATGAAGTTGCGAATGCTCATGCCGTGCTCGCGGGCGACATCTTCGAAGCGGAACTTGTCGGCGAAATGTTCTTCGAGCCAGTGCTGGATCTGCAGGATGATCACGTCCTGATGCAGCTTCTGCCCGCCAAAACCGATGCGTCCCGGCGAGTAGCTGCGCTGCACTTCATAAAGAATGTCGCGTGCTACGGCTTGCGCCACATTGGCGCCGCAGAAACGTTCGATCAGGTAAATGTAGAGGTCGCAGGCCGACGTGGTGCCGCCGGCGCAGTAGAGGTTGTCGGCGTCGGTCAGATGCTTGTCCTGATTGAGGAACACCCTCGGGAAACGCTCGGCAAACGCGTTGAAGAAGCGCCAGTAGGTGGTCGCTTCCTTGCCGTTGAGCAGGCCCGCTTCGGCCAGCCAGAACACGCCGGTGGCTTCGCCGCACAACACGGCGCCGCGGGCGTGTTGCTCGCGCAACCACGGCAGCACTTGTGGGTATCGACTGCACAAGGTGTCGAAGTCGTCCCAAAATGCCGGGAGGATGATGACGTCGGCGTTCTCGAGCTCGCCGTCAACCGGCATGAGGACATCACTGAAGCTGTTCACCGGTTTGCCGTCGGGGCTGACCAGGCGCGTTTCGAACGCCGGGGTCAGGCCGTGGCCCAGTTGTTTACCGTACCGCAGGCTGGCCAGATGGAAGAAATCCTTGGCTTGCATGAGGGTGGAGGCGAAAACCCGGTCAATGGCCAGGATGCTGACGCGCCGCAAGGGCGTGGAGACTTGCTTGGACATAATTCAACTTTTTGTTTTGTTTTTATAAGGGAAAGTGGTCACCAGACGGCTGGATCGTCTTATTTTTTGTCGGATGTGTCCAGTGTCCTGTATCTCAGGTGAGGCTTAGTCTCTGAAGGTCATATCCCACCCACAAGAAGAAAGGTGCCGCATGATCCCCAGAACCTTGTTCAGCTCCGAGCACGAATTGTTCCGCGACAGCGTACGAACCTTCCTCGAAAAAGAGGCGGTGCCGTTTCATGCGCAGTGGGAAAAACAAGGCTATATCGACCGCCAGCTGTGGAACAAGGCAGGGGAGGCGGGAATGCTCTGCTCGCACCTGCCGGAAGAGTACGGTGGTCTGGGGGCGGACTTTCTTTACAGCGCGGTGGTGATCGAGGAGGTTGGCCGGTTGGGCCTGACCGGTATTGGTTTTTCACTGCATTCGGACATCGTCGCACCGTACATCCTGCATTACGGCAGCGAGGCGCTGAAACACAAATACCTGCCGAAACTGGTGTCGGGCGAGATGGTCACGGCGATTGCCATGACTGAGCCGGGCGCGGGCTCCGACTTGCAAGGCGTCAAGACCACAGCAGTACTGGACGGTGACGAATACGTGATCAACGGTTCGAAAACCTTCATCACCAACGGCTTCCTCGCCGATCTGGTGATCGTTGTTGCCAAGACCGATCCGAAAGCCGGAGCGAAGGGCACCAGCCTGTTTCTGGTCGAGGCGAATACGCCGGGTTTCGACAAGGGCAAACGCCTGGAGAAGGTCGGTATGAAGGCGCAGGACACCTCGGAACTGTTCTTCCAGGATGTACGCGTGCCGAAAGAAAACCTGTTGGGTCAGGCCGGGGCGGGGTTTGCCTATCTGATGCAGGAGCTGCCCCAGGAGCGTCTGACCGTGGCGATTGGTGGTCTGGCCTCGGCGGAAGCGGCGCTGCAATGGACACTCGATTACACCCGTGATCGCAAGGCGTTCGGCAAGGCGATTGCCGATTTCCAGAACACTCGCTTCAAGCTGGCGGAAATGGCCACGGAGATTCAGATCGGTCGGGTTTTTGTCGATAAGTGCCTGGAACTGCACCTGCAAGGCAAACTCGACGTACCGACCGCAGCGATGGCCAAATACTGGGGCACCGACCTGCAATGCAAGGTGCTCGACGAATGCGTGCAGTTGCATGGCGGTTACGGCTTCATGTGGGAATACCCGGTGGCGCGTGCCTGGGCGGACGCGCGAGTGCAGCGGATTTATGCCGGCACCAATGAAATCATGAAGGAGATTATTGCGCGGTCACTTTGATGATCGTTCCCACGCTCTGCGTGGGAACGCCGCCGGGGACGCTCCGATTGGCCTCTTCACGAGCTCGCTCCCACAGGGGATCACCGTACCTGTGGGAGCGAGCCTGCTCGCGAAGCTTTTAGCGGCTGATCAAGGCGCCGGGTTCGGATGATCCTTGTGAATCGCCTCGATCCCCGCCAGCACTTCATCGGATAGCTTCAGATCAAAACTGGCAATGTTGCTGTCCAGTTGCGCAAGCGTCGTCGCACCAATGATGTTGCTGGTGACGAACGGTTGCTGAGTCACGAACGCCAGCGCCATTTGCGCTGGGTCCAGGCCATGTTCACGCGCCAGCGCCACGTAACGGCTGCACGCTGCTTCCGATTGTGGATTGAAGTAGCGGCTGAAGCGGCTGTAGAGACTCAGGCGGCCCTTCGGTGGGCGCGCGCCACCTTCGTACTTGCCCGAGAGGAAACCGAACGCCAGTGGCGAATAGGCGAGCAGGCCGCACTGTTCGCGGATGGCGATTTCCGCCAGACCGACTTCAAAGCTGCGGTTGAGCAGGTTGTAGGGGTTCTGGATCGACACCGCACGCGGCCAGCCACGGGCTTCGGCCAGGGCGAGGAAGCGCATGGTGCCCCACGGTGTTTCGTTGGACAGGCCGATGTGGCGGATCTTGCCGGCCTTCACCTGCTCATCGAGCGCTTCGAGGGTGTCTTCGAGCGGCGTGAGGTTGGCTTCGATCTTGTGTTTGTAGCCCAGCTGTCCGAAAAAGTTGGTGCTGCGCTCCGGCCAGTGCAACTGGTAGAGGTCGATGTAGTCGGTTTGCAGGCGCTTGAGGCTGGCATCTAGCGCTTCGGTGATGTGCTGGCGATTGTGGCGCAGGTTTTTGTCGCGGATGTAGTCGATGGTGTTGCCGGGGCCGGCGATTTTGCTGGCAAGGATCCAGTCGGCGCGATCGCCACGGCTTTTGAAATAATTGCCGATGTAGCGCTCTGTGGTGGCGTAGGTGTCAGCTTTCGGTGGCACCGGATACATCTCGGCAGTGTCGATGAAATTGATCCCGGCCTCTTTGGCCCGTTCTATCTGCGCGAAGGCTTCAGCTTCAGTGTTTTGCTCGCCCCAGGTCATGGTGCCGAGGCAGATTGCACTCACGTTCAGGTCGGTACGGCCTAGCTGGCGATAGTCCATCAGGTGCTCCTTGGGCAAAACAATCATAAAAGCAGGTTGAATTATTTTTCGCAATCTGCATAATTGCCGACCTCTTTCTGCAGTGGAAGTGATGCGCCGCCGCCGAAGAATCTTGCCGTTGAACGGACGCGCCGACCCGAGCCCCCGAAAGCGTCTGTATCCGGCTGCCTTTGACTTGTCAAAGTACGCACTATTCAGTAAGATCCGCCGTCTAATTTACAGGGCGGCCCCTGAGGCTATAAAGAATGAAAACTTTTACTGCTAAACCGGAAACAGTAAAGCGCGACTGGTTTGTCGTCGACGCTGCTGGTCAGACCCTGGGTCGTCTGGCCACCGAAATCGCGAGCCGTCTGCGTGGCAAGCACAAGCCTGAGTACACTCCTCACGTTGACACCGGCGACTACATCGTCGTAATCAACGCTGAGCAGATCCGTGTTACCGGCGCTAAAACCACTGACAAAATGTACTACTCCCACTCCGGTTTCCCGGGCGGCATCAAGTCGATCAACTTTGAAAAGCTGATCGCTAAAGCCCCTGAGCGCGTGATCGAGACCGCGGTTAAAGGCATGCTGCCTAAAAACCCACTGGGTCGCGACATGTACCGTAAGCTGAAAGTCTATGCGGGCGCTGCACACCCACATACTGCTCAGCAGCCCCAAGAACTGAAGTTTTAACGGAATAGTACATTATGTCGGCGACTCAAAATTACGGCACTGGCCGTCGCAAGACCGCAACCGCACGCGTTTTCCTGCGTCCGGGTACTGGTAAGATCTCCATCAACAACCGTTCGCTGGATAACTTCTTCGGCCGCGAAACTGCCCGCATGGTAGTTCGTCAGCCGCTGGAGCTGACCGAGACTGTCGAGAAGTTCGACATCTACGTCACCGTGATCGGTGGTGGTGTAAGTGGTCAAGCTGGCGCAATCCGCCACGGCATCACTCGCGCTCTGATGGACTACGACGAAACCCTGCGTGGCGCTCTGCGCAAAGCTGGCTTCGTTACTCGCGACGCCCGTGAAGTTGAACGTAAGAAAGTTGGTCTGCGTAAAGCGCGTAAGCGTCCGCAGTACTCGAAGCGTTAATTTCGCTTCCACGTTCAAAAAGAACGCCCGATTCCTCACGGAACCGGGCGTTTTTTTATGTCTGCGATTTATCAAAAGAATTGCGCTGTGACAACTTGCCACATTCGTAGACCCCCTATACTGCAAGGCTTGAGGGTAAGAGCTCCGGGTAATTCCCTTGTCAGAATTGGGGCTTTTCATTACCATCTCGGCAAAATTTTTATAAGTAACATTGATTTATTTAGTAGATGCCTGATTTAACAGGCCACAAAAGCTGATGGGAGAGGACTGAATGAGCAATGACGGCGTGAATGCAGGCCGGCGTCGCTTCTTGGTAGCAGCCACATCCGTGGTGGGTGCTGCAGGAGCGGTGGGGGCTGCGGTCCCGTTCGTGGGGTCATGGTTTCCCAGTGCCAAGGCGAAAGCCGCCGGTGCACCGGTGAAAGTGAATGTCAGCAAGATCGAGCCAGGACAGCAGATGATTGCTGAGTGGCGCGGCCAGCCGGTGTTCATTGTCCGCCGTACTGCGGAAATCCTGGGGAATCTCAAGAAGATCGAGGGCCAGCTCTCCGATCCAACCTCCAAAAACTCCACGCAACCCACCTATGTCGACCCTGAAGTGCGATCGATCAAGCCGGAAATTCTCCTGCTGATCGGGATCTGCACGCACTTGGGTTGCTCACCGACCTTCCGTCCCGAGGTGGCACCTGCGGATCTGGGTAAAGACTGGGTAGGTGGTTATTTCTGCCCTTGCCACGGTTCCCACTACGATCTGGCTGGCCGCGTCTACAAGTCGCAACCTGCGCCTTTGAACCTGCCAGTTCCCCCGCATTCCTATGAGACCGATGACCTGATTGTCATTGGCGTCGATACGGAGAAAGCGTGATGAGCAAGTTCATGGATTGGGTGGATGCGCGCTTCCCTGCGACCAAAATGTGGGAAGACCATCTCAGCAAGTATTACGCTCCAAAAAACTTCAACTTCTTCTATTTCTTCGGCTCGCTGGCGCTGCTGGTCCTGGTTAACCAGATCGTCACCGGTGTCTGGCTGACGATGAGCTACACACCGTCGGCAGAAGAAGCGTTCGCTTCCGTCGAATACATCATGCGCGACGTCGAGTACGGCTCGATCCTGCGTCTGTTGCACTCAACCGGCGCTTCGGCGTTCTTCATCGTGGTCTATCTGCACATGTTCCGTGGCTTGCTCTACGGTTCGTACCAGAAGCCGCGTGAGCTGGTCTGGGTATTCGGCATGCTGATTTATCTGGCGCTGATGGCCGAAGCATTCATGGGGTATCTGCTGCCGTGGGGCCAGATGTCCTACTGGGGCGCCCAGGTGATCATCTCGCTGTTTGGCGCGATTCCAGTCATCGGCAACGACCTGACGCAGTGGATTCGTGGTGACTACCTGATCTCGGGGATCACCCTGAACCGCTTCTTTGCCTTGCACGTCGTGGCCCTGCCGATCGTGATTCTCGGTCTGGTGGTGTTGCACATTCTGGCACTGCACGAAGTCGGCTCGAACAACCCTGACGGCGTCGATATCAAGAAGCACAAAGACGAAAACGGCATCCCGCTGGATGGCATTGCCTTCCACCCTTACTACACCGTGAAAGACATTGTCGGTGTCGTGGTGTTCCTGTTCATCTTCTGTTTTATTGTGTTCTTCTTCCCGGAAATGGGCGGCTACTTCCTCGAAAAACCAAACTTTGAACCGGCCAACCCGTTCAAGACACCTGAGCACATTGCGCCGGTTTGGTATTTCACACCGTTCTACGCGATTCTGCGGGCGATCCCGGACAAACTTATGGGCGTTATCGCCATGGGCGCGGCGATTGCGGTGCTGTTTGTCCTGCCATGGCTCGACCGCAGCCCGGTCAAATCGATGCGCTACAAAGGCTGGATGAGCAAAATCTGGCTGCTGGTGTTCTGCGTTTCGTTCGTCATCCTCGGCATTCTGGGTGTGTTAGCCCCGACGCCGGAGCGAACCTTGTTGTCGCAGGTCTGCACCTTCCTGTACTTCGCCTACTTCATTCTGATGCCGTTCTACACCAGGCTCGAGAAGACCAAACCGGTTCCGGAAAGGGTGACTGGCTGATGAAAAAGTTATTTTTTGCTCTGATTTTTGCTGCGCTGCCTGTGCTGTCCTTCGCCGCTGAACATGGTGGTCCAGAGCTGGAAAAGGTCGACATCGACGTTTCCGACAAGGCTGCCCTGCAAGATGGTGCGCGCACTTTTGCCAACTACTGCATGGGTTGCCACAGTGCCAAGTTCCAGCGTTACGAGCGGGTTGCCGATGATCTCGGTGTGCCGCATGAGCTGATGCTGGAGAAGCTTGTGTTCACGGGGGCCAAGATCGGTGATCACATGAACATCGGCATGCAACCGGCCGACGCCAAGACCTGGTTTGGCGCTGCGCCACCGGATCTGACGCTGGTGGCACGCGTGCGTGGCACTGACTGGCTGTACGGTTACCTGAAGTCGTTCTACGAAGATCCGGCGCGTCCGTGGGGCGTGAACAACAAGGTTTTCCCGAACGTCGGTATGCCTAACGTGCTGGTCGGCCTGCAAGGTCGACAGGTGGTGGGTTGCAAGCAGGTGCAGATCGTCGAAGACGGCAAGAAGCAATATGATCCGCTGACCGGTACGCCGTTGACACATGAAGCGTGCGATCAGTTGACCATCGTGCCGAAAACCGGTGCTCTTAACGAAGAGCAGTTCGATGAGAAGGTCAAGAATCTGGTAACCTTCCTGGCTTACTCGGCTAACCCGGTTAAGCTGCAACATCAGCGCATCGGTACTTACGTCTTGCTGTACCTGGCGTTCTTCTTTGTGTTCGCCTACCTGCTCAAGCGTGAATACTGGAAAGACGTGCACTGATACGCTTCAAGCATTGCTGTTAATCGCGCGCGCCCAAGGGCGTCTCCAATAGCGCAACGTCTGGCCAGCCAGGTGTTGCGGGAGGCGCCCTCTGGGCGCGCGCGTTTTTCCGGTTCCGATAATTTCAACAAGCGAGGAGGATCGCCATGGGCGTGACCAATCGGTTGGCCTGTTACTCCGACCCCGCCGACCACTATTCCCACCGAGTGCGCATCGTGCTTGCAGAGAAGGGTGTCAGCGCCGAAATCATTTACGTGGAAGCTGGTCGCCAGCCGCCTAAACTGATTGAGGTGAACCCTTACGGAAGCCTGCCCACGCTGGTCGATCGCGACTTGGCGTTGTGGGAGTCGACCGTGGTGATGGAATATCTGGATGAGCGTTACCCGCACCCGCCGTTGATGCCGGTTTATCCGGTGGCGCGTGCCAACAGTCGTCTGCTGATTCACCGTATTCAGCGCGACTGGTGTGGTCTGGTGGATCTGATTCTTGATCCGAAGTCCAAAGAGGCCGCGCGAGTCGTGGCGCGCAAGGAATTGCGTGAAAGCCTGACGGGCGTGTCGCCGCTGTTTGCCGACAAGCCGTTTTTCCTCAGTGAGGAACAAAGTCTGGTGGATTGCTGCCTATTGCCAATACTCTGGCGTTTGCCGATTCTGGGTATTGAACTGCCGCGGCCGGCCAAGCCGCTGCTTGATTATATGGAGCGCCAGTTTGCGCGTGAGGCTTTCCAGGCGAGTCTGTCTGGTGTCGAACGCGATATGCGCTAAGGCTTAAGGAGCCGCTATGAACTCCAGTCGACCTTATCTGGTCCGCGCGCTCTACGAGTGGATTGTGGATAACGATTGCACCCCGCACATGCTGGTCAATTCCGAATACCCGGCGGTGCAAGTGCCACAGGGTTTTGCCAGCGACGGGCAGATTGTCCTGAACATCTCGCCTAGTGCCGTGCGCCACTTGCATATGGACAACGACGTGGTGACCTTCGAAGGTCGCTTCGGTGGTGTTCCGCACAGTCTGTACGTGCCGATCAGCGCGATCCTGGGTATTTATGCCCGGGAGAACGGTCAGGGCATGGTGTTCGATATCGAGTCGCCGATGGATGACGAAGACGATATCGAACCGGATGATGATCTGCCGCCACCGGACAGCGAGCCACCGCGCCCAAGCGGCCGGCCAAGTCTGAAAGTGGTGAAATAAAAAAAAGGCGATCCTGATGGATCGCCTTTTTTATTGCCTTATCCTGCATGGGTGTCGTCAGTCGATGTATTCGAACAGCTTCACAATCTTCTGCACACCAGAAATGCCCTGAACCAGGTTGGTTGCCTGAGTGGCTTCCTGCTTGGTCAGCAGGCCCAGCAGATAGACAATACCGTTCTCGGTCACGACCTTGATGCGCGAGCCGGGAATGCTGGCGTCGGTGAGCATCTGGGTCTTGATCTTGGTGGTCAGCCACGCGTCGTTCTGGCGGGCCAGCAGGGAGGAGGGCTGCAGCACTTGCAGTTCGTTGTGTACCTTCTTCACGCGCTGAACGTTGGCAGCGGCCTGTTCGGCCTTGGCCTTGAGGTCTTCACGGGGCGTCTGGCCAGCCAGTAGGACGACACCGTTGAAGCTGGTGACGACGATGTGCGAATCATTGTCCAGCGCCGGGTCGGCTTTGGCCACGTTCACGCCCACTTTGGTTTCGATCAGCGAGTCGTCGATCTTGCTGCCGAAGGTGCGGGTGCCGCGGTCGTCTTCAATCGGCGCTTCGCGGCTGGCATTTACCACCGAGGTGCAGCCGCTGATACCAAGGCACAGGGTCAAGGCCAGAAGGCCTAGGCGATTAGAGGTCATTCTTCACTCCCGAACAGTTGGCTGTCGATCAGATCGCAGAGGCAATGGATCACCAGCAAGTGGACTTCCTGAATACGTGCAGTGACGTTGGCCGGTACGCGAATTTCGACGTCCTCGGGCAACAGCAGCGACGCCATGCCGCCGCCATCGCGTCCAGTCAAAGCTACGACAATCATTTCGCGATCATGTGCGGCCTGGATCGCTTGAATAATGTTCGCCGAGTTACCGCTGGTCGAAATCGCCAGCAATACATCGCCCGGCTGGCCGAGCGCGCGTATCTGCTTGGAGAACACTTCGTTGTAGCTGTAGTCATTGGCGATCGAGGTGATCGTCGAGGTGTCGGTGGTCAGGGCGAGAGCGGGCAGGCTTGGGCGCTCGCGCTCAAAACGATTGAGCAGCTCGGAGGAAAAGTGCTGGGCGTCGCCGGCCGAGCCGCCGTTGCCGCACGAAAGCATTTTGCCTTCGTTGAGCAGGGCATTGACCATGATCTGGCTGGCTTGCTCGATGTGCGGTGCAAGTACGTCCATCGCCTGTTGCTTGGTGTCGATACTGGCCTGGAAAAGCTGGCGAATTCGGGATTGCATGTCCATCTGTGTGACCTTAAGTAGCGCGGCTGTTCGGCACGTGAATGTGCAGCCCGCAAAGCAAAGAGCAAAATTTGTCGGATGAAAAAGTCCGGATTGGCAGCAGATCAACTGTCGAAAGCATTCTGCAACCAGTTCAGCTGACTCGGGTGGCTGTCGATGGCCACCACGTCGAAGCGGCAGGGGGAATTGGCCCAACGCGACTCGCGCTGAAGAAAATACTGCGCAGCGAAAATCAGTTTCTGCTGCTTGCGCTCATTGATGCTAGCGAGCGCGCCACCCCATTGAGTGTTTTTTCTGTAGCGAACTTCAACGAATACTACTGTATCGCCATCAAGCATGACCAGATCAAGCTCGCCGCGTTTGCATAACCAGTTCTGCGCCAGCAGGCGCAGACCTTGTTTCTGCAGATGCTCGAGCGCTTGGCGCTCGGCATCTTTACCGCTTTGCGAGCGTGACCTGTCGGGCATCAGCGCGGGGTATCCGGCAGACGCTGAATCTGACCGCTGACAAACTGCGCCCAAGGCAACTGGCGTACAACACGCTGGGTCTGGGTCATGCCGAGGCTACCCGACTGACCTTCGATGCGGCTGTCCGGCAGGGCTTTGAGTTGGCCCAGACGCGGTGCCAGACGGTAAGCGTCGACGCCCATGGCGTACAGGCGGCCAAGGCTGCCGGCAGCTTGTGGCCACTGTGCCGTGACTTGCTGGCGCAACGGATCATTGGCTTCCAGCAACCACGGGGTTTCGCAGAAGCGGATGCCGTTCATGTCGTTGTACTGGTTCACGTCGCCGCTGGCGCTGTAAACGTGCGAGGTCGCATAAACGGGTACGTCGCCGGCGTACTGGAAGTTCAGAGTCGGCTTGATCTGCTGTGCTTGTTGTGGCGTTGCAGCAAGGAAGATGAATTCGATGTCCTGGCGACGCGAAGGCTGTGCGGCGACATTGGTGCCGGCAGCGTTTTGCAGGCTCTTGGCGCGGGCTTCACTCTGGCGCAGCTGGAACATGTCGGCGATTTGTTGCGCCAGTTGCACGGGCTGATCAACACGTTCGGTGGCAACGATGCTGCCGCCATTGGCTTGCCAGTCCTGGCTGAAGGCGCGCAGCACGCGGTCGCCCCATTCGCCTTTCGGCACCATGATGGCTGCGCGGTGCAGGCCATCGGCGCGGGCGCGACGGGAGACTTCACGGGCTTCGTCTTCAGCTGCCAGGCCAAACTGGAACAACTGCGCCGGGCCTTGATCGCCTTCGCTGTAGTTCAGCGCCAGCGTGGTGATCGGCAGTTGCGGGCGGGTGCTCAATTGCTTGACCAGGGGTTTTTCCAGTGGGCCGACAACCAGTTGCACACCGTCAGCCTGGGCCTTGCGGTAGAGCTCGTCCATCGAAGTCAGTTTCGAGCTGTCATAGAACACGATGGCTGGCGGCTTTTGCCCAGCCTGTTGGGCCTGATAGTGCGCAGCCATGAAGCCTTCACGCAGCGCTTTACCGACCGCAGCCAGCTGGCCGTCTTGTGGCAGCAGCAAGGCGATTTTGCTCAGCGGCTGGCTGGCCAGTTCCTTGAGTTTGGTCAGCGGTAGCGGCAGGTTGATGGCGGCCGGGTGTTTTGGGTTCTGCGCGCGCCAGGTATCGATCGCGGCTTGCTGTTGTTCCAGCGTGCCAGCGGTTTTCACGGCTTGTGCCAAAGCCATCCAGCCGCCGAGGTCGTCGGTGGTGTTTGGTTGCAATTGGTCAGTTGGCAGGGAGGCGATCAAGGTCCAGATCGCTTCATGGTTCTTGCTCGCGGCTTCGCCTTGCAGCATCGGCGCAATGAAGATGCGCTCGCGGGCTGCCGCCAGCGTCTGGCCATCGGCTTCCAGGGCACGGGCGTGCACGGTGCCGGTGCGAACCTGTTGCTCTTGCGGCATCTCACCCAGTTTTTGCAGGCTTGGGTGGCTCAGGGCGGTCAGCGCGGCTTTCGGCTGATTGCGGGTCATGGCCAGTTCGGCGGCCAGGGTGTTGGCGAAAATCTGCTGCCCCGGCTTGAGTTGCTCGATGGGCACCTGTTGCAGGATTTGCGCGGACTGCCCGGCATTGCCCTGGCGATAAGCCAGATCTGCTGCGCTCAAGCGCAACAGGGCGGCTTTTTCCGGGGTTTTAGCCTGGCTAGCCTGTTCGAGCAGTTGCTCGATGCTGGCATCCGGAGTCCGTGGAAGTTCGCCAAGGCTGGAGGAAGGGGAGCTGGCGCAAGCCGCCAAC
Organism: Pseudomonas baetica; assembly: GCF_002813455.1. NCBI lineage: Bacteria > Pseudomonadati > Pseudomonadota > Gammaproteobacteria > Pseudomonadales > Pseudomonadaceae > Pseudomonas > Pseudomonas baetica. The sequence goes on from NZ_PHHE01000001.1 coordinate 54,217, forward strand.
AAGGCAGCGAGGCAGAGGGCAGTGAACAGCCGCAGGCAAGCGATCATGTAAGTGTTCCTGATACTCGATCAAATTAGCGTGGAATTGTACCCAAGCACTGGCCGGGGCGCGATGTTACTGGCGTGAATCGGTCAATTTAGCTGGAGTAAATGTTGCGGAGCCGCACAACTGCGCGCAAAACCATGGGCGGGCAGAGCGCATCGCAAGCCTCGTGACGCGTTACAATGCTGGCTTTTACCGATCATGAGGTGTGCGCTTTGACTGCTCCAGGTCCTTTGAATTCCGCTGCTGGCTCGCTTTATGTGGTGGCGACGCCCATCGGCAACCTGGACGACATCAGTGCCCGGGCACTGAAAATCCTTCGGGAGGTGGCGCTGATCGCTGCCGAAGACACGCGTCACTCCCAGCGACTGATGCAGCACTTCGGTATTTCCACGCCGTTGGCTGCTTGCCATGAGCATAACGAAAGAGATGAAGGTAGCCGTTTTATTACCCGTTTGCTGGCGGGTGACAACGTCGCACTGATTTCCGATGCCGGTACGCCGCTGATTTCCGATCCGGGCTATCACCTGGTCCGTCAGGCCCGTGCCGCCGGAATCAACGTGGTGCCGGTGCCTGGCGCCTGTGCCTTGATCGCCGCGTTGTCGGCGGCGGGGCTGCCTTCTGATCGCTTTATCTTTGAAGGTTTCCTGCCGGCCAAGTCGGTCGGGCGCAAGGCGCGCCTGGAAGCGGTCAAAGAAGAACCGCGCACGCTGATCTTCTACGAAGCGCCGCATCGAATTCTTGAATGCCTGCAGGATATGGAGGCGGTATTCGGTGGTGAGCGCCAGGCTTTGCTGGCTCGGGAGATAACCAAAACCTTCGAAACGCTCAAGGGCCTGCCCTTGGCCGAACTGCGTGCGTTCGTCGAGTCCGACAGCAATCAACAGCGCGGTGAGTGCGTGGTATTGGTCGCAGGCTGGACGGCGCCTGAGTCCGAAGACGCCGTCAGCAGCGAGGCGATGCGCATCCTCAATCTGTTGCTTGAAGAGATGCCGCTCAAGCGTGCCGCAGCGCTCGCAGCGCAGATTACCGGTGAGCGCAAAAACGTGCTGTATCAGGTCGCGCTGGATAAGCAGAAAGACGTGTAAGCCGTCGCCCATAGCGGTCTTGAGGCTTTTAGCGCTTGTTCTTCGGCCGCTCTGCCGTTAACCTTCGCGGCGGAGAGTCGATCGGACAGTCGCTGCCCTCTATGAAAATTAGGGGGGGGAGGAAAGTCCGGGCTCCATAGGGCGAAGTGCCAGGTAATGCCTGGGAGGCGTGAGCCTACGGAAAGTGCCACAGAAAATAACCGCCTAAGCGCTTCGGCGCCGGTAAGGGTGAAAAGGTGCGGTAAGAGCGCACCGCACGTCTGGCAACAGTTCGTGGCTAGGTAAACCCCACTTGGAGCAAGACCAAATAGGGTCCCAAGGCGTGGCCCGCGCTGGGACCGGGTAGGTTGCTAAAGATGTCCAGTGATGGCCATCGTAGACGAATGACTGTTCAAGACAGAACCCGGCTTACAGATCGACTCTCCACCTTTTTCTTTCCCTGCTGGAATCTGTGGCACCAGGGCTGTGTATGATCAGCAGGCCTGCGCTGAAAGTTCGGCAGCGGCAAATGCAGTAATAGCCATTTCCCACCTTGCTTCAATCAACAGCAGAAGCGCTTTTGTAATACCGAAAAAATCTTACTCTTAACAAATTACTTTAACTTTCGAGCGCAGCTTTCAGTGCTGCATCAAGTTATTGGTCAGTTGGCACCGCCAGATTCTCGTTACACCTCCTTTTATGCTCCTAAATCTCCGTTCTGTAAGGGTTTTCCTTTAATCCGCGCCTTGACGGTGTGGTGGGCGCATTCCTATAGTGTGCGCAAGTGGCGGAAAGTGGCACGAAGTGGGTTTTTTGAGCTCAAAACGATAAAAATTGGAGAAACGCTGAAGTGTTTCGCGGAGCTAACGCTATCAGTCTCGATGCAAAGGGCCGTCTCGCTATGCCGAGCCGGTACCGTGACGAGCTCGATTCGCGTAGTTCCGGCCAATTGATCGTCACCATTGATGCCGTTGATCCTTGTCTTTGTGTTTATCCGCTCGACGAGTGGGAAATTATTGAAACCAAGTTGCGCGCGCTTCCTTCGCTTCGCGAAGAGAACCGTCGCCTGCAGCGTTTATTGATTGGTAATGCCGTCGACCTCGAACTCGATGGCAGTGGTCGTTTTCTGGTTCCACCGCGTCTGCGCGAATACGCCAAGCTTGATAAGAAAGCGATGCTGGTGGGCCAACTGAACAAGTTCCAATTGTGGGACGAGGATGCATGGAACGCGGTATCTGCCGCTGACCTTGCTGCCATTCAACAACCGGGCGCGATGCCTGATGAACTGCGTGATTTGATCCTGTGACTATTGATAGCGGCTTTAACCACATCACCGTACTGCTTGACGAAGCCGTCGAGGCTCTCGCCGTACGCCCTGATGGCTGCTATCTGGATGGCACGTTCGGGCGCGGTGGGCACAGTCGGTTGATCCTCAGCCAGCTTGGAACCGACGGTCGACTCATCGGTTTCGACAAAGATCCACAAGCGATTGCCACCGGGCAAACGCTAGCGGCCGAAGACGGCCGCTTTGTCGTTGTGCAGCGCAGCTTTGCCGAACTCGGTTCGGAAGTCGCCGAACGCGGTCTGGCCGGCAAGGTCAGCGGCATCCTGCTCGACCTCGGCGTGTCTTCGCCGCAGCTCGACGACGCTGAGCGCGGTTTCAGTTTCCTCAACGACGGCCCGCTGGACATGCGCATGGACCCGTCCCGTGGCATCAGCGCTGCCGAGTTCGTCAACACCGCGCCGGTGGAAGAAATCGCCCGGGTGTTCAAGGAATACGGTGAGGAACGTTTCTCAGGGCGCATGGCTCGCGCCGTCGCCGAGCGTCGCGATATCACCCCTTTCGAGCGCACCGCTGATCTGGCTGAAGTGTTGAAAGTCGCCAACCCGGCGTGGGAAAAGGGCAAGAACCCGGCCACCCGTGCGTTCCAGGGTTTACGCATTCACGTCAACAACGAACTGGGTGATCTGGAAGCCGGCCTCGAAGCCGCGCTGGAAGCTCTGGAAGTTGGCGGCCGTTTGGTGGTGATCAGCTTCCACTCGCTGGAAGACCGCATCGTCAAACTGTTCATGCGCAAGCTGGTGAAAGGCGAAGCCGACAACCTGCCGCGCAACCTGCCGGTTCGCCACGTGGCGTTCGAACCGAAAATCAAAGTCCATGGCAAAGCGCAGACGGCCTCCGACGCCGAACTCAAGGCCAACCCACGTTCCCGTAGCGCCGTCATGCGCGTCGCGGAGAAGCTGCGGTGAGCAAGCTTTTCGCCAAGCCACTGCCCGGCGGCAGCTTTTTCATGCTGCTGCTGTTTGTCGCCGTGCTCGTGTCGGCCATTGGCGTGTCTTATAGCGCGCACTGGAACCGCCAGTTGCTCAACAATCTTTATAACGAACTCAGCGTGCGCGACAAGGCGCAGGCCGAGTGGGGTCGCCTGATTCTCGAGCAAAGCACCTGGACCGCGCACAGCCGGATCGAAGTGCTGGCCACCGAACAACTGAAGATGAAAATCCCGGGCGCGGCTGACGTGAAGATGGTGGCGCCATGATGAAACTCGAAGGCGCACTGTTCCCATGGCGCTTCCGCCTGATGGTCGCGCTGCTTGGCGTGATGGTTGCGGCGATCTGCTGGCGCATCATTGACCTGCAAGTGGTTGACCGTGACTTCCTTAAAGGTCAGGGCGACGCGCGCAGTCTGCGTCATATCCCGATTCCGGCGCACCGCGGTCTGATCACCGACCGTAACGGCGAGCCTTTGGCCGTCAGTACGCCGGTGACCACGCTGTGGGCCAACGCCAAGGAAATGCAGACCGCCAAAGAGAAGTGGCCAGCACTGGCCGCCGCGCTGGGGCAGGACCCGAAAGCCCTGAGTGAGCGCCTCGAAGCGCAAGCCAACAAAGAATTCATTTATCTGGTGCGCGGGCTGACTCCCGAGCAGGGCCAGTCCGTGCTCGACCTTAAAGTGCCGGGCGTTTATGGCATCGAAGAATTCCGCCGCTTCTATCCGGCCGGTGAAGTCACGGCGCACATGGTCGGCTTTACCGACATCGACGACCACGGTCGCGAAGGCGTCGAACTTGCTTACGACGAGTGGCTCGCTGGCGTACCCGGCAAGCGGCAGGTCATCAAGGATCGGCGCGGTCGGCTGATCAAGGATGTTCAGGTCACCAAAAACGCCAAGGCCGGTAAGCCCTTGGCGTTGTCCATTGACCTGCGTCTGCAATATCTGGCCAACCGTGAACTGCGTAACGCGATCATCGAGAACGGCGCCAAGGCTGGTAGCCTGGTGATCATGGACGTGAAGACCGGCGAGATCCTCGCCATGGTCAACCAGCCGACCTACAACCCGAACAACCGTCGCAACCTGCAACCGGCGATGATGCGTAACCGCGCGATGATCGACGTGTTCGAACCGGGTTCGACCATGAAAGCCATCTCGATGGCCGCCGCGATCGAAACCGGACGCTGGAAACCAAGCGACACCGTCGAGGTTTATCCAGGCACGCTGCAGATCGGCAAATACACCATCAAGGACGTTTCGAGGTCTGAAGGCCCGGTGCTGGACCTGACCGGCATCCTGATCAATTCCAGTAACGTCGGCATGAGCAAGGTCGCGTTCGATATCGGCGGCGAAACCATTTTCCGCCTCGCGCAGAAGGTCGGTCTGGGCCAGGACACCGGCCTCGGCTTCCCGGGTGAACGTGTCGGCAACTTGCCGAACTACCGCGATTGGCGCAAGGCTGAAACCGCGACGCTGTCCTACGGCTACGGTATTTCCGTGACCGCGATTCAACTGGTTCACGCGTTTTCGGCCCTGGCCAACAACGGTCGTCTCGCGCCGTTGACCTTGATCAAAACCGACAAGGCACCGCAGACCACTCAGGTGCTGCCGGAAGCCGTTGCGAAAACCATGCAAGGCATGTTGACCCAAGTGATCGAGGCTCCGCGCGGCGTGTTCCGCGCGCAGGTGCCGGCGTATCACGTGGCCGGCAAGTCGGGTACTGCGCGCAAGACTTCGGTGGGTACCAAGGGTTACGCCGAAAACTCGTACCGCTCGCTGTTCGCCGGTTTCGGCCCGATGAGCGATCCGCGTTACGCGATTGTTGTAGTGATCGATGAACCGTCCAAGGCCGGTTACTTCGGTGGTCTGGTATCGGCGCCGGTATTCAGCCGTGTGATGTCTGGAACCTTGCGCCTGATGAACGTGACCCCGGACAACCTGCCGACCACACAACAGGCCAACGCCACCCCGGTCATTCCGCTGAAAGCCAATGGAGGGCGCGGCTGATGTCATTAAGTCTGAACAAAATATTCCCCCACGCCGGCCACGATCTGTTGATCCGTGAATTGGCGCTGGACAGCCGCAACGTACGCGCAGGTGATTTGTTCCTCGCGGTGCCGGGCGGCAAATTCGATGGCCGTGCGCACATTGCTGATGCATTGGCGCGCGGCGCTGCCGCGGTGGCGTATGAAGTGGAAGGCGCCACCGTGCTGCCTATCACTGATGTGCCGTTGATTCCGGTCAAGGGGCTCGCGGCGCAGTTGTCAGATATCGCCGGGCGTTTTTACGGCGAACCAAGCCATCATCTGAATTTGATCGGCGTCACCGGCACCAACGGTAAAACCAGCGTGACCCAACTGGTCGCGCAGGCATTGGATCTGCTCGGCCAGCATTGCGGCATTGTCGGCACCCTTGGTTCCGGCTTCTATGGCGCACTGCAAAGCGGTCTGCACACCACGCCCAATCCAATTGCCGTACAGGCGACTCTGGGCGACCTGAAAAAGGCCGGCGCGAAAGCCGTGGCCATGGAAGTCTCGTCCCATGGTCTGGATCAGGGCCGGGTGACCGCGCTGGCGTTCGACGTGGCGGTGATGACCAACCTGTCCCGCGATCATCTGGATTATCACGGCACCATGGAGGCTTACGCCGAGGCCAAGGCCAAGCTGTTCGCCTGGAATGATTTGAAGTGCCGCGTGGTCAACCTCGACGACGATTTCGGCCGGCAACTGGCCGCCGATAAACGTGAGTCGCGCTTGATCACCTACAGCCTGCTCGACAGCAGTGCTTACCTGTTCTGCCGCGAGGCGCAGTTCGACGACCACGGCGTGCGCGCCACGCTGGTGACGCCGCAGGGCGAACATCATCTGCGCAGCACCTTGCTCGGGCGCTTTAACCTGAGCAACGTACTGGCCGCCGTCGGCGCCTTGCTCGGTCTGGACTACGCGCTCGACGAAATTCTCAAGGTCCTGCCGAAACTCGAAGGCCCGGCCGGACGCATGCAGCGTCTTGGCGGAAGCACTCAGCCGCTGGTGGTGGTTGATTACGCCCACACACCGGATGCGCTGGAAAAAGTCCTGACGGCATTGCGCCCACACGTCAAAGGTCAGTTGCTGTGCCTGTTCGGCTGCGGCGGTGATCGCGATCGTGGCAAACGTCCGCTGATGGCCGAAGTGGTCGAGCGACTGGCTGATCAAGTGCTGGTCACCGATGACAATCCGCGCACTGAAGACCCGGCCGTTATTTTCGATGACATCCGCGCCGGTTTTACCGCTGTGGATAAAGTCACTTTCGTCGCTGGCCGTGGTCTGGCCATCGCGCAATTGATTGCCGGCGCTTCGGCCGATGACGTGATCGTCCTGGCCGGCAAAGGTCACGAGGACTATCAGGAAATCAACGGTGAGCGCCATGCCTTCTCCGATCTGGTCGAAGCCGATCACGCGCTGACCGCTTGGGAGGTGGCCCATGCTTAAGGCCCTCAAACTGAGCGAATTGACCAACGCACTCGACGCACGTTTGATCACTGCCGATGCCAGTTTCGACGGCGTCAGCATCGACAGCCGCGCGATCCAGCCGGGCCAGCTGTTTATTGCCCTGACCGGCCCGCGTTTCGACGGTCACGATTACCTGAATGACGTCGCCGGCAAAGGCGCCGTGGCGGCGCTGGTCGAGCGTGAAGTCGCCGACAGCACCTTGCCGCAATTGCTGGTCAAGGACACCCGTCAGGCCCTGGGCCAGCTGGGTGCCTTGAACCGCGCAGCCTTTACTCAGCCAGTGGCAGCGATCACCGGTTCCAGCGGCAAGACCACCGTCAAGGAAATGCTCGCGAGCATCCTGCGCACGCGCGGTCCGGTGCTGGCGACTCGGGGCAATCTGAACAACGACCTCGGCGCGCCACTGACTCTGCTCGAACTGGCCCCGGAACACACAGCGGCCGTGATTGAGCTGGGTGCCTCGCGTCTGGGCGAAATCGCCTACACCGTCGGGCTGACCAAGCCGCACGTGGCGATCTTGAACAATGCCGGTACCGCTCACGTCGGTGAGTTTGGCGGGCCGGAAAAAATCGTCGAAGCCAAGGGCGAAATCATCGATGGGCTGGCGGCGGATGGCGTTGCCGTGCTCAATCTTGATGACAAGGCCTTCGGTATCTGGAAGACCCGCGCTGCCGCTCGCAAAGTGCTGACGTTCGCCCTGAGCAATCCTCAGGCGGATTTCTACGCCAGCGATCTGAGCACCGATGCGCGTGGTTGCCCGGCCTTCAATCTGCACACACCTGAAGGTGTCGAATACGTTCAACTGAACCTGCTCGGCACCCACAACGTTGCCAATGCCATGGCCGCTGCCGCCGCCGCTCACGCCCTCGGCGTGTCGCTGTTCGGCATCGCCACCGGGCTTGGCGCCGTGCAACCGGTCAAGGGTCGCACCGTCGCGCAACTGGCGAAAAACGGAATGCGCGTGATCGATGACACTTACAACGCAAACCCCACCTCAATGTGTGCGGCCGTTGATATACTCGCCGGCTTTTCCGGCCGCACCGTCCTGGTGCTCGGAGATATCGGCGAGTTGGGCGATTGGGCGGAGCAGGGGCACCGCGACGTGGGCGAGTACGCCCGGGGCAAGGTTTCCGCGCTTTATGCCGTTGGGCCGAACATGGTTCACGCCGTAAACGCTTTCGGCGAACAGGCGCATCACTTCGGCACGCAAGCCGAACTGATCCAGGCCCTCGACGCCGAGCAGGACACAAACACCACCATTTTGATCAAGGGTTCGCGCAGTGCAGCGATGGAAAACATCGTTGCAGCTCTGTGCGGGTCCAGTCTGGAGAAACATTAATGCTGCTGCTGCTAGCGGAGTATCTGCAACAGTTCTACAAAGGCTTCGCGGTCTTCCAGTACCTGACCCTGCGCGGGATCCTCGGTGTGCTGACCGCGCTGGTTTTGTCGCTGTGCTATGGCCCGTGGATGATCCGCACTTTGCAGAACCGGCAGATCGGTCAATCCGTGCGTAACGACGGCCCGCAATCGCACCTGTCCAAGTCGGGTACACCGACCATGGGCGGCGCACTGATTCTGTCTTCGATCGGCGTCAGCACCTTGCTCTGGGCTGATCTGAGCAACCGTTATGTCTGGACCGTGCTGCTGGTGACCCTGCTGTTCGGCGCCATCGGTTGGGTCGACGATTACCGTAAAGTCATCGAGAAGAACTCCCGTGGCCTGCCGAGCCGCTGGAAGTATTTCTGGCAATCGGTGTTTGGCCTCGGCGCGGCGATCTTCCTTTATATGACTGCTGCTACTCCGGTGGAAACCACACTGATCCTGCCGATGCTCAAGGACTACAGCATTCCGCTGGGCTTTGGCTTCATTGTGCTGACTTACTTCGTGATCGTCGGTTCGAGCAACGCGGTCAACCTGACTGACGGCCTCGACGGTCTGGCGATCATGCCAACCGTGATGGTCGGCGGTGGCCTGGGCATTTTCTGCTACCTGTCGGGTAACGTGAAATTCGCCGAATACCTGCTGATTCCTTATGTACCGGGTGCGGGTGAACTGATCGTGTTCTGCGGTGCGCTGATCGGTGCCGGTCTGGGCTTCCTCTGGTTTAACACCTACCCGGCCCAAGTCTTCATGGGCGACGTCGGTGCACTGGCACTCGGCGCAGCCCTGGGCACCATCGCGGTGATCGTCCGCCAGGAAATCGTCCTGTTCATCATGGGCGGTGTGTTCGTGATGGAAACCCTGTCAGTCGTCATTCAGGTTGCGTCCTTTAAGCTGACCGGTCGCCGTGTATTCCGCATGGCACCGATACACCACCACTTTGAACTCAAGGGCTGGCCCGAGCCGCGCGTGATCGTCCGTTTCTGGATCATCACCGTGATTCTCGTGTTGATCGGCCTTGCCACCCTGAAGCTGAGGTAGAACGAGTGTCTCTGATCGCTTCTGACCACTTCCGCATCGTTGTCGGCCTCGGCAAGAGCGGCATGTCCCTGGTTCGCTTCCTGGCGAACCGGGGCACGTCGTTTGCCGTGGCAGACACGCGGGAAAATCCACCGGAACTGGCCACGCTCAAGCGTGACTATCCGCACGTGGAAGTGCGTTGTGGCGAGCTGGACGTCGAATTTCTGTGCCGTGCCGATGAGCTCTACGTGAGCCCCGGCCTGGCGCTGGCGACCCCGGCCCTGCAAGCCGCTGCGGCCCGTGGCGTGAAACTGTCCGGTGACATCGAGCTGTTCGCGCGTAACGCGAAGGCGCCGATTGTGGCCATCAGTGGTTCCAACGCGAAAAGCACCGTCACCACCCTGGTCGGCGAGATGGCGGCTGCGGCCGGCAAACGCGTGGCGGTGGGCGGCAATCTCGGTACCCCGGCGCTGGATCTGCTCAGCGACGACGTCGAGTTGTACGTGATGGAGTTGTCGAGCTTTCAGCTGGAAACCACCGATCAGCTCAACGCTGAAGTGGCGACCGTGCTGAACATCAGCGAAGACCACATGGATCGCTACAGCGGTCTGCCGGCGTACCACCTGGCCAAGCACCGGATCTTCCGTGGTGCGAAGCAGTTCGTGGTCAACCGTCAGGACGCGCTGACCCGGCCGCTGATGGGCGAGGGCCAGCCGTGCTGGACCTTCGGTTTGAGCAAGCCTGATTTCAAGGCATTCGGTATCCGTGAGGAAGATGGCGAGAAGTATCTGGCCTTCGAATTCCAGAACCTGATGCCGGTACGCGAGCTGAAAATTCGTGGCGCGCACAACCAGTCCAACGCACTGGCGGCGCTGGCGCTCGGCCATGCGGTCGGCCTGCCGTTCGACGCGATGCTGGCGGCCCTGCGCACCTTCGCCGGTCTCGAACATCGCTGCCAGTGGGTGCGTGATCTGGACGGCGTCGCTTACTACAACGATTCCAAAGCCACCAACGTTGGCGCCGCACTGGCGGCCATCGAAGGCCTGGGTGCGGACATCGACGGCAAGGTCATTCTGATCGCCGGTGGTGATGGCAAAGGTGCCGAGTTCAACGACCTGCGTGATCCGGTGGCAGCCAACTGCCGCGCCGTGATCCTGATGGGCCGCGACTCCGACAAGATCGGCGCGGCCATCGGCGATGGCGTGCCACTGATTCGCGCAACCTCCCTGGTTGATGCTGTCGCGCAATGCCGCGCTGCCGCCCAACCGGGTGACGTGGTGCTGCTGTCGCCGGCCTGTGCCAGTTTCGACATGTTCAAGAATTACGAAGACCGTGGTCACCAGTTCGTCCGCGCCGTGGAGGAATTGGCATGAACCTGAGAAATATCATCAAGCCGTACCCGTCGCCGCTGATTACCGGACGCGGCATCGATCTCGACTTCCCGATGCTCGCCGGTTGCCTGGCGCTGCTCGGCCTGGGTCTGATCATGATCGCTTCGGCCTCCACCGAAGTGGCGGCCGCGCAGTCGGGCAGTCCGCTGTATTACATGATCCGCCACCTTATCTATGTGGTGCTGGGATTGGGCGCGTGCATCATCACCATGATGATTCCGATCGCCACCTGGCAACGTCTCGGCTGGTTGATGCTGCTCGGTGCATTTGGCCTGCTGATCATGGTGATCATCCCGGGGATCGGCCGTGAGGTTAACGGTTCGATGCGCTGGATCGGTTTCAGCTTCTTCAACGTGCAGCCGTCGGAGATCGCCAAGGTATTCGTGGTGATTTACCTCGCCGGTTATCTGGTGCGTCGCCAGAAAGAAGTGCGCGAGAGCTGGATGGGTTTCTTCAAGCCGTTCATCGTGCTGCTGCCAATGGCCGGCCTGTTGCTGATGGAGCCGGACTTCGGCGCCACCGTAGTGATGATGGGCGCCGCGGCGGCGATGCTGTTCCTTGGCGGGGTCGGCCTGTTCCGCTTCTCGCTGATGGTGGTGCTGGCGGTCGGGGCCGTGGTGTTGTTGATTCAGATGCAGCCGTATCGAATGGCGCGTCTGACCAACTTCGCTGACCCGTGGGCGGACCAGTTCGGTGCCGGTTACCAGTTGTCGCAAGCCTTGATCGCGTTTGGTCGCGGTGAATGGCTGGGCGTGGGCCTGGGCAACAGCGTGCAGAAGCAGTTCTACCTGCCGGAAGCGCACACCGATTTCGTGTTCTCGGTATTGGCCGAAGAGCTCGGCGCCGTGGGCTCGCTGTGCACCGTGGCGCTGTTCGTGTTCGTGTGTATTCGCGGCATGTACATCGGCTTGTGGGCCGAGAAGGCCAAACAGTTTTTTGCCGCGTATGTGGCTTACGGCCTGTCGTTCCTGTGGATTGGTCAGTTCCTGATCAACATCGGTGTGAACGTCGGCCTGCTGCCAACCAAGGGTCTGACCTTGCCGTTCCTCAGTTATGGCGGCAGTTCGTTGGTGATCTGCTGTGCCTGTCTTGGCTTGTTGCTGAGGATCGAGTGGGAGAGTCGAACCCACCTGGGCAGTGAAGAGATGGAATTCCATGAGAGCGACTTCGCTGAGGAGCCGAATCATGGACGCTAACGTATTGATCATGGCCGGCGGAACCGGCGGCCACGTATTCCCTGCACTGGCTTGTGCCCGCGAGTTTCAGGCACGCGGCTACACCGTGCACTGGCTCGGCACGCCACGCGGAATCGAAAACGAGCTGGTTCCGGCCGCCGGGCTGCAATTGCACCGAATCAACGCCACCGGCCTGCGCGGCAAGGGCAAGCTGTCGCTGCTCAAAGCGCCGTTCATGCTGCTCAAATCGGTATGGCAGGCGCGGGCGATCATTCGTCGTCTGAAACCGGTGTGCGTGGTCGGCTTCGGTGGTTATGTGACTGGGCCCGGTGGCCTCGCCGCGAAACTGGCCGGTGTGCCCGTGATCGTTCACGAGCAGAACGCTGTCGCCGGCACCGCCAATCGGTTGCTGGTGCCGTTCGCCGCCCGAGTGTGTGAAGCGTTCCCCGACACCTTTACTCTGTCGGACAGCCGCCGTACCACCGGCAATCCGGTGCGCAGCGAGCTGTTCCTCGACACATTGCGACCTGCTCTGGCAGGGCGCAAAGCGCGTTTGCTGATCCTGGGCGGAAGCCTGGGCGCAGAACCGTTGAACAAATTGCTGCCTGAAGCCCTGGCCCAAGTCGCTGCCGATTTGCGTCCGGAAGTGTTTCATCAGGCCGGCAAAAACCACGATGAAGTGACTGCAGAGCGCTACCGCGCCGCCGGCGTGGAAGCGCAGGTGCAGCCATTCATCAAAGACATGGCCCAGGCCTATGGCTGGGCTGACCTGGTGGTGTGCCGTGCAGGCGCGTTGACCATCAGTGAGCTGGCTGCCGCCGGTCTGCCCTCGATGCTGGTGCCTTTGCCCCACGCGATCGACGATCACCAGACCCGCAACGCCGATTATTTGGCCCGTGAAGGCGCAGCCTTCCTGATGCCGCAAAGAACGACTGGTGCCGCGGACCTTGCCGCGCGCCTGACAGAGGTCTTGATGCAACCGCAACGACTCGAAGAAATGGCCCAAGCGGCCCGCCGTCTGGCGAAACCCGATGCCACCCGTAGCGTGGTCGATACCTGTCTGGAGGTGGTCCATGGTTGAGAATCAGAAAGCCATGCCGCAACCGGAAATGCGCCGCATCCGTCGCATCCACTTCGTCGGTATCGGCGGCGTGGGCATGTGCGGCATCGCCGAGGTGTTGTTGAACCTGGGCTATGAAGTGTCCGGTTCCGACCTGAAAGCTTCGCCGGTGACCGAGCGTCTTGAGTCGTTCGGCGCGAAAATATTTATCGGCCACCGCGCCGAAAACGCTGCTGCCGCCGATGTGCTGGTGGTGTCGAGTGCCGTCAACACCTCCAACCCGGAAGTTGCGACCGCGCTGGAACGCCGCATCCCGGTGGTGCCGCGTGCCGAAATGCTGGCTGAGCTGATGCGCTATCGCCACGGCATCGCCGTCGCCGGTACCCACGGCAAAACCACCACCACCAGCTTGATCGCTTCGGTGTTCGCCGCTGGTGGTCTCGATCCGACCTTCGTCATCGGTGGCCGCCTGAATGCCGCGGGCACCAATGCCCAACTCGGCACCAGCCGTTACCTGATCGCCGAAGCCGACGAGAGCGATGCGAGTTTCCTGCATCTGCAACCGTTGGTGGCCGTGGTCACCAACATCGACGCCGACCACATGGCGACCTACGACGGTGACTTCAACAAACTGAAGAAAACCTTCGTCGAGTTCCTGCACAACCTGCCGTTCTACGGTTTGGCGGTGATGTGCCTGGACGATCCGGTGGTGCGCGAAATCCTGCCGCTGGTCAAACGCCCGACTGTGACCTACGGCTTCAGCGAAGACGCCGACGTGCGCGCGATCAATGTGCGTCAGCAAGGCATGCAGACGTTCTTCACGGTGCTGCGTCCTGACCGCGAGCCGCTGGAAGTCTCGGTGAACATGCCCGGCAACCACAACGTGCTCAATTCCCTGGCGACCATCTGCATCGCCACTGACGAAGGCGTCAGCGATGAAGCCATCGTTCAGGGCCTGTCGGGCTTCCAGGGTGTCGGTCGACGCTTCCAGGTCTACGGCGAACTGCCGGTGGACGGCGGCCACGTGATGTTGGTCGACGACTACGGTCATCACCCGACCGAAGTCGCCGCCGTGATCAAAGCCGTACGCGGTGGCTGGCCGGAGCGTCGTCTGGTGATGGTGTATCAGCCGCACCGTTACAGCCGCACCCGCGACCTGTACGACGACTTCGTCAATGTACTGGCCGACGCCAACGTGCTGCTGCTGATGGAAGTCTACCCGGCCGGCGAAGAGCCAATCCCGGGTGCCGACAGCCGCAAGCTGTGCAACAGCATCCGTCAGCGCGGTCAGCTCGATCCGATCTACATCGAGCGTGGCGTTGATCTGGCGCCGCTGGTCAAGCCGCTGCTGCGTGCCGGCGACATTCTGCTGTGCCAGGGCGCCGGTGATATCGGCGGTCTCGCGCCGAAGTTGTTGAAAAGTGAATTGTTCGCTGGCGCCGTGGCGGCGTCGGTCGAGGGGAAGTTGAAATGACTGCTGCCTACGCCAAGCTGTTTTCCACTATCGCGCCGAAAGACTTCGGCCGCGTCGCCGTGCTCTTTGGCGGTCTGAGTGCCGAGCGTGAGGTTTCGCTGAAATCCGGTAACGCCGTGCTCGAGGCGCTGCAAAGCGCTGGCGTGGACGCGTTCGGCATCGACGTTGGCGATGATTTTCTGCAGCGTCTGCTCAGCGAAAAAATCGACCGCGCTTTCATCATCCTCCACGGTCGTGGCGGTGAAGACGGCAGCATGCAGGGCCTGCTCGAATGCGCGGGTATCCCGTATACCGGCAGCGGCATTCTCGCTTCGGCACTGGCGATGGACAAACTGCGCACCAAACAGGTCTGGCACAGCCTCGGGATTCCGACGCCGCGTCACGCCGTGTTGTGCAGCGAAGCCGATTGTATTTCGGCAGCGACGGAACTGGGCTTCCCTTTGATCGTCAAACCGGCGCATGAAGGTTCAAGTATCGGGATGGCCAAAGTGAGTTCTGCGTCCGAGTTGATCGACGCATGGAAAGCGGCCAGTACCTACGATTCGCAAGTCTTGGTTGAGCAATGGATTCAAGGTCCGGAGTTCACCATCGCCACCCTGCGTGACCAGGTGTTGCCTCCAATCGCCCTGGGTACACCGCACACGTTCTACGACTACGACGCCAAGTACATCGCCAACGATACCCAGTACCGCATTCCGTGCGGCCTGGACGCGGACAAAGAACAGGAACTCATGGATCTCACGGCCAAGGCCTGTGAGGCGCTGGGTATCGCCGGTTGGGGCAGGGCGGACGTGATGCAGGACGCCGACGGGCAGTTCTGGTTCCTGGAAGTGAACACTGCACCGGGCATGACCGATCACAGTCTGGTGCCGATGGCGGCCCGTGCGGCCGGTCTGGATTTCCAGCAACTGGTGCTGGCCATTCTGGCCGCCAGTGTTGAAGGCGCGGTAACCCAAGAGGCGCGAGGTTAAGACCATGCAAGGCGCTCAGCTCCGACATCAGCCTCCCGCACCCGGCCGCAAGCCGGTGCCGCGGGGTGCCAGCCGAATGGTGGCGAAAGAGCCGATGTCCGCGCGCCTGCCGAAAGCCAACTTCGGTTTTCTGAAAAGCCTGTTCTGGCCAGTGCTGCTGGTGGTGCTCGGCTTCGGTACTTATGAAGGCGCGCAGCGTTTGCTGCCGTACGCCGACCGGCCGATCACCAAGATCGCCGTGCAGGGCGACCTGAGCTACATCAGCCAGCAAGCGGTGCAGCAGCGGATCGCCCCTTTTGTGGCGGCGAGCTTCTTTACCATCGATCTGGCGAGCATGCGCAAGGAGCTTGAGCAAATGCCCTGGATCGCCCACGCCGAAGTGCGTCGGGTGTGGCCGGATCAAGTGGTGATCCGCCTCGAAGAGCAACTGCCGGTGGCGCGTTGGGGCGACGAGTCGTTGCTGAACAACCAGGGCCAGGCGTTTACGCCAAGGGAGCTGGCGAACTACGAACACCTGCCACAGCTGTTCGGCCCACAACGGGCCCAGCAGCAAGTGATGCAGCAGTACCAGGTGCTGAGCCAGATGCTGCGGCCGTTGGGCTTCTCGATTGCACGCCTGGAATTGCGTGAACGCGGGAGCTGGTTCCTGACTACCGGTGCCGGCAGTTCCGGCCCCGGCATCGAGTTGCTGTTGGGACGCGGCAACCTGGTGGAAAAGATGCGCCGCTTTATCGCCATCTATGACAAGACGCTCAAAGAACAGATTACGAACATTGCGCGCATCGATCTGCGCTACGCCAACGGCCTCGCTGTTGGCTGGCGGGAACCAGTAGCGCCGACGACAGCCCAACCCGCTGTCGCAAAGAATTAAGAAGAGGCAGGACCCATGGCAAACGTGCAAAGCGGCAAAATGATCGTCGGTCTGGATATCGGCACCTCCAAGGTGGTGGCGCTGGTAGGCGAGGTCGCGGACGACGGCACGCTGGAAATCGTCGGTATCGGTACTCATCCGTCCCGCGGCCTGAAAAAAGGCGTGGTGGTGAACATCGAGTCCACCGTGCAATCGATCCAGCGCGCGATCGAAGAAGCCCAACTGATGGCGGGCTGCCGCATTCACTCGGCGTTCGTCGGCGTGGCGGGTAATCACATTCGCAGCCTGAACTCCCACGGCATCGTCGCAATCCGTGATCGCGAAGTCAGCTCGGCCGACCTTGAGCGTGTTCTCGACGCTGCCCAGGCCGTGGCGATCCCGGCTGATCAGCGCGTGCTGCACACCCTGCCGCAGGATTACGTGATCGATAACCAGGAAGGCGTTCGCGAGCCACTGGGCATGTCCGGCGTGCGTCTGGAAGCCAAGGTTCACGTGGTCACCTGCGCCGTCAACGCCGCACAGAACATTGAAAAATGCGTGCGTCGCTGCGGTCTGGAAATCGACGACATCATTCTTGAGCAACTGGCATCGGCCTACTCGGTGCTGACCGACGACGAGAAAGAACTGGGCGTGTGCCTGGTCGACATCGGCGGCGGCACCACCGACATCGCGATCTTCACCGAAGGCGCGATCCGCCACACCGCGGTGATCCCGATTGCCGGTGATCAGGTGACCAACGACATCGCCATGGCGTTGCGCACTCCAACCCAGTACGCCGAAGAAATCAAGATTCGCTACGCCTGCGCCCTGGCCAAACTGGCCGGTGCCGGCGAAACCATCAAGGTGCCAAGCGTTGGCGACCGTCCACCGCGTGAACTGTCGCGTCAGGCCCTGGCCGAAGTGGTCGAGCCGCGTTACGACGAACTGTTCACCCTGATTCAGGCCGAACTGCGTCGCAGTGGTTACGAAGACCTGATCCCGGCCGGCATCGTCCTGACCGGCGGTACGTCGAAGATGGAAGGCGCGACAGAACTCGCCGAAGAAATCTTCCACATGCCTGTACGCCTCGGTGTCCCGCATGGCGTGAAAGGTCTGGATGACGTAGTGCGCAACCCGATTTATTCCACTGGCGTGGGCTTGTTGATGTACGGCCTGCAAAAGCAGTCCGACGGGATTTCGTTCTCGGGCATCGGCAGCCGCGACAGCTACAGCAACGAAGAACCACAGGCGCCGTTGCTGGATCGATTGAAGAAGTGGGTGCAAGGCAACTTCTAAAGCTTTACCGCAACACCGCAACAAACAGCAGTAGGCGAAAAAACTAGAGAATGTAAGGAGAGGGAAAATGTTCGAACTCGTAGACAACATCCCCGCAAGCCCGGTAATCAAAGTTATCGGTGTTGGCGGTGGCGGCGGCAACGCTGTCAATCACATGGTCAAGAGCAACATCGAAGGCGTCGAGTTCATCTGCGCCAACACTGATGCTCAAGCGCTGAAAAACATCGGCGCGCGCACCATCCTGCAACTGGGCACCGGCGTGACCAAAGGTCTCGGCGCTGGCGCCAACCCTGAAGTAGGTCGTCAGGCCGCTCTCGAAGACCGTGAGCGCATTGCCGAAGTCCTGCAGGGCACCAACATGGTGTTCATCACCACTGGCATGGGCGGCGGTACCGGTACCGGTGCAGCACCGATCATCGCCGAAGTGGCCAAGGAAATGGGCATTCTGACCGTTGCGGTCGTGACTCGTCCGTTCCCGTTCGAAGGCCGCAAGCGTATGCAGATCGCCGATGAAGGCATCCGCATGCTGTCCGAAAGCGTCGACTCGTTGATCACCATTCCTAACGAGAAGCTGCTGACCATCCTCGGTAAAGACGCAAGCCTCTTGTCGGCTTTCGCCAAGGCTGACGATGTACTGGCCGGTGCCGTTCGCGGTATCTCCGACATCATCAAGCGTCCGGGCATGATCAACGTCGACTTCGCCGACGTGCGTACCGTGATGAGCGAAATGGGCATGGCAATGATGGGCACTGGCTGCGCCAGCGGTCCGAACCGTGCACGTGAAGCCACCGAAGCGGCCATTCGTAACCCGCTGCTGGAAGACGTGAACCTGCAAGGCGCACGCGGCATCCTGGTGAACATCACCGCCGGTCCTGACCTGTCTCTGGGTGAGTACTCCGACGTGGGTAGCATCATCGAAGCCTTCGCTTCCGAGCACGCCATGGTCAAGGTCGGTACCGTTATCGATCCGGACATGCGCGACGAGCTGCACGTAACCGTGGTTGCCACTGGTCTGGGCGCGAAAATCGAGAAACCTGTGAAGGTCATCGACAACACCGTTCACACCTCCATGGCATCTGCCCAGGTGCAACAACCGGCTGCGGCCCGTCAGGAAGCGCCAGCGGTGAACTACCGTGATCTGGACCGTCCGACCGTCATGCGCAACCAGGCTCAGGCCGGTGCTGCGGCTGCCGCGAAGATGAATCCGCAAGATGACCTGGACTACCTGGACATCCCGGCATTCCTGCGTCGTCAGGCCGATTGATGGAATGTATCAGGGCTATGAAGGTGATTGGTGTTCAGCAAAGGCTCGGTCTGCTATTATCGCCAGCCTTTGTTGATACCAGTTCGCAATTTGCGCTGAAGCGGCCCAAGCCATGATTAAACAACGCACACTGAAAAATATTATCCGTGCCACAGGTGTAGGCCTGCACTCCGGTGAGAAGGTCTATCTGACCCTCAAGCCTGCGCCTGTCGACACTGGCATTGTGTTTTGTCGCGCTGACCTCGACCCTGTGGTGCAGATTCCTGCCCGCGCGGAAAACGTCGGTGAAACCACTATGTCGACGACGCTGATCAACGGCGACGTCAAAGTGGACACGGTAGAGCACTTGCTCTCGGCCATGGCTGGCCTGGGCATCGATAACGCCTACGTCGAGCTCTCCGCGTCCGAAGTCCCGATCATGGATGGCAGCGCTGGACCCTTCGTATTCCTGATTCAATCGGCTGGCCTGGAAGAACAGGACGCCGCCAAGAAATTCATCCGCATCCTGCGTGAAGTGACAGTGGAAGACGGCGACAAGCGCGCCACTTTCGTCCCTTTCGAAGGGTTCAAGGTGAGCTTCGAGATCGATTTCGATCACCCGGTATTCCGGGACCGCACCCAAAGTGCAAGCGTGGATTTTTCCAGCACTTCGTTCGTAAAAGAAGTCAGCCGCGCGCGTACTTTTGGTTTCATGAGTGACATCGAGTACCTGCGCAAGCACAACCTCGCACTCGGCGGCAGCGTTGAAAACGCAATCGTGGTCGATGCCGATGGCGTACTGAACGAAGACGGCCTTCGCTATGAAGACGAATTCGTTAAGCACAAGATCCTCGATGCCATTGGCGATCTGTACCTGCTGGGCAATAGCCTGATTGGTGAGTTCAAAGGCTTCAAGTCCGGTCATGCACTGAACAACCAGCTGCTGCGCAAGTTGATTGAGCAGACAGATGCTTGGGAAGTGGTGACGTTCGAAGACGCCAGCACCGCACCAATCTCTTACATGCGCCCTGTTGCGGCCGTGTAAGTAAAAAACCTCTCTAGTTTTTTGAAGGCCATCCTTGGATGGCCTTTTTTTATGCCCGCAGTTTTTGTATTGCCGGGGCGCCTATTCGCGAGCAGGCTCGCTCCCACATTTGAAGTGCATTCCCCCGT
Organism: Pseudomonas baetica; assembly: GCF_002813455.1. Taxonomy (NCBI): domain Bacteria; kingdom Pseudomonadati; phylum Pseudomonadota; class Gammaproteobacteria; order Pseudomonadales; family Pseudomonadaceae; genus Pseudomonas; species Pseudomonas baetica. Next base: position 74,122 of record NZ_PHHE01000001.1, read on the forward strand.
GGGAGCGAGCCTGCTCGCGAAGGCGCCGGTGCAATCGCCACAGAACGCTCAGGCTGCCACCACCACCCGGTTTCTCCCACCTTCCTTGGCCTGATACAACGCCTTGTCCGCCGCAAACAGCAGTTGCTCCAGGGTCATCTCACTGGCCGCTGTCCAGCTACTGATACCGATACTCACCGTCATCGGCATCTGTGCTCCGTCGCGCAACGGCAGTCGCTCCACTGCCTGACGGATATGCTCGGCAATCTGTTGCGCACCCGCACTGTCGGTCTCGGCCAGAATCACTGAAAACTCCTCACCGCCATACCGCGCTACCAGATCCGCCGGCCGGCGTACGTTCGCCGTGATGACCTTGGCCAACTCGCGCAACGCCTGATCCCCGGCCTGATGCCCGTGCCGGTCGTTGAACGCCTTGAAGTGATCGGCATCGATCATCATCACCGATAGCGGCTGGCCCGAGCGCTGGGCGCGGAACCACTCGTGGCGCAGCGCCTGATCGAGCATTCGGCGGTTGGCCAAGCCGGTCAGTGGGTCGGTGGCCGCCAGTTGCGCCAGTTCGTGCTCGGCGCGTTGGCGCAAGCGCAGTTCGCGGGCAAGCAGCCAGGTCAGCCACAACAACCCCATACACAACACGCCAGTTGCGCCGCTGATCAGCATCGCCGTCCGTCGCCAGGTGCCAAACACCTCATCACTGGACAACGCGACCATCACGATCAGTGGCAAGTTACCGACCCGCGAATAGGTATAGAGACGCTGTTGGTGGTCCATGCTTGAAATGCTGCTGAAACTGCCATTGCCACTACGGTCGCGCAGAATCCGTATCACATTGGGCCGGTTACCGAAGCTTTTGCCGATCGAGTCGCTTTGCAGGTACGGCTTCTGCGCCAGCAACACGCCGTCGTTGTCGATGATGTTCAGGGTACTGTCGTTGCCGATGTCGAGGCTGTTGAATAGCTGGTCGAAGTAATCCAGTTTCAACGAGGCCACGGCCACCCCGGCGAACTCGCCGTTTTCCGAGGAAATGCGTCGGCTGAAACTGATACGCCATTGGTTCGCTTCATCGCAATCGCAACGGGTCTTGAATGGACGGCTGATGAACATGCCGGTGTCGCGCTTGAACGCATGGGCAAGGAAGTAATCGCGGTCGGCGAAATTGCCCGGTTTTGCTTCGATCCGCGAGGAGTCAGCGACCACATCGCCGTGTTTGTCGAGCAGCAGTATGTCGCCCTTGAAACGGGCAGCGGTCGAACGGTCGAATAACGCCAGATGACGGATCTGCGGGCTCACGTCGCGTAAGTCATCGCGCTGCGAGGCGGCGATCAGGCCTTGCAGGGTCAGGTCGTACAACTCGACGGTGCGTAACACGTCGGCGTCGATCAACTGAGCGATGGTGGTGGCGCTGCGGGTAGCCGATTCCTGAGCATTGGCGTGCTCACGAATCAGTAGAAAAGTGACGATGCAGATAATCGCGATCACGGTCAGCAAACTGCCGCAAATCAGCAGCAGTTCGGGGCGTCCGGTCTTGCCCGAAGCGGGTGGGGTTCGACTCGCGATCATGATGGAGTTATCGGTTGGGAAGTTTTATAAGCGTAGTTGCAGGCACAAAAAGGCCAGCCTTTCAGCTGGCCTTTTTACTGTAGCGCCGATCTTAGAAGACGTTGATCGGGTAGTCGATGATTACCCGGTATTCATCTGTGTCTGTATCAATTACGCCATAACCGTTGCCGCCGCGATTGGTCGCCCATTGCAGACGTACCGCCAGGTCTTTGGCCTGACCGCTTTGCACAACGTATTTGAGGTCGAGGTCGCGTTCCCAGTGCTTGGCGTTGCGCCCTTCGGCGCTGTACCAGTTGGAGTAGCCCTGGCTGTTCGGATCGGCCTTGGTCAGGTCAACCGTACCGCGCGAGTAGGACACCGCTGACGTCAGGCCTGGCACGCCGACAGCGGCAAAGTCGTAGGCGTACTTGAGTTTCCACGAACGTTCGTTGGGGCCGTTGAAGTCCGAGTATTGCTGGGAGTTGTCGAGGTAAACGCTGTCGCCCTGGCTGATGTAGTCGAACGGCGTATTGCCGTTGACCCGCTGATACGCGGCCGTGACGCTGTGGCTGCCGATGCCGACGGTGAAATGCAGGCTGTAGGTGTTGTTGTCGATGTCGCCGAGCAGCGCATCACCCGTGTCCTGGGTGTGATAGAAGTGCAGGCCGGGGTTGAGGCTGACCAGATCGTTCAACTGCCAGGTGTAATCCAGGTCGTAGTAGTACTGGTTCCAGATGTCCTTCAGTTCCGAGGCATACAGACTGCTGGTCAGGCCTTCGACACCGCTCCAGGCCACGCCGGCCCAGTTCAGGTGGCGGCTGTCATCGCCATCGGCCAGGGTGCCGTAGGAGGTGCCGATGCGCGTGTGGCCACTCTGGTTGTAAGGCTTGGTGAAACTGGCCTGGCCACCTTCGATCAACCAGCCATCGAAGCTGTGATTGGTCAGGCTGACGCCACGGAATGTCTGCGGCAGCATGCGGCTCTCACCGCCGGCAATCACCGGGTTGGTGAGGAACAGATCACCGGCCTTCAGCTCGGTATCGAACGCACGCATTTTCAAGGTGCCGCCCGCCGTCGAAAACGACCCCGGCGCTTTGCCGTTGTTATCTCTGATCGGCAGGATGCTGGAGCCGTCAGTACCGCCACCGCCGTCGAGTTTCAGCCCGAGCATGGCGTGGGCATCAATGCCAAACCCGACCGTGCCTTCGGTGTAACCCGACTGGAAGATCCCTAGAAAGCCTTGGCCCCACTCGATGTTGTCGTCCGTCTGCTGCAGGCGGTTGCGATTCATGTAGTAGTTGCGGGCGTTGAGGTTGAGGCTCGAGCCTTCGACAAAGCCTTCTTTTTTAGGCTCGTCGGCGTGAGCGGCGGGGGCAATCGTTGCGGCAATTGCAATGAACAATGGAGTGAAGCGGACTGGGTAACGCACGTGCAGTAGAGCTCCTTGGGTCAGCGGCACCTCAATGTCTTGAGGCGCGAGATGTTTCTTATTGTAAAAGACGCACCAGACAGCGTTCAGACCACAACGAAAAAAGGCCGCTCAAAGGCAGCGGCCTGGAATGACGACGGTTGAACGGGAAGAGCCAAACAACCGCGTCGAGGGAAACGGTGCGGTGCGCGACTCAGCTGTCTTTCTCGGACGCTTGAGCCTGGGCTGCTGCAGCTTGAGGTGCCTGCGTCGCGTCTTTGGCCTTGGCCATCATTTCTGCCTGATGCTGATCGTACGCCTGCGCCCGAGCGCTGTTTTGCGCAACGAAGGCCTGGGACTCTTCAGCCATCGCCATGGGCGACAGGAACAATGAGGACAAAACGAAAGCGCTGGCAATACCCATACTGTTGGACATTCTGAAAACCTTCTTGCTTGGCAAGTGCTGTTTGGTGCGGGCAAAGATAAGGTTGCCGGGGGTTGGGAAACAGCGTGATTTTCATAAATGACTATTACAGCACAAGCAAAGATCGCAGCCTTCGGCAGCTCCTACAGGGGAAAGGTGAACACCTGTGTTGATCGTGGAGGGCTGTCAGACAGGGAGGTGGATGCCGAACGTATTCATCCCCCGATCACTCCTCACAAACACATCCCCGCCATGCATCAGCGCAATCGCTTTCACGATCGCCAATCCCAACCCATGGTTACTGCCACTGTTACTGCGCGACGCATCCACGCGATAGAACCGCTCGAACAAACGTGGCAAATGCTCGCTGGCAATCGGCGACCCCGGGTTGGCGACGCCAATGCTGACCTGATGCTCCGCAACCTCGATGCGCACTTCAATCACCTGACCCGGTGCTGTGTGCTGCACCGCGTTGCTCAGCAGATTGATCAACGCCCGGCGCAAATGCGCGACCTCGATCTGCACTTGCGCATCGCCGCTGACGTGGACCTGAACCTGCGCGTCTTCGAGGATGAAGTCCAGATACTCCAGTGTGGTCGCCACCTCATCGGCCATTGAAGTCGACGTCAGTTTGGTCGCCTTGTTGCCCTGATCGGCACTGGCCAGAAACAGCATATCGTTGATGATCGAGCGCAGCCGCTCCAGCTCTTCGAGGTTCGATTGCAGCACTTCGAAGTAATGCTCGGCCGAACGTCCGCGCGTCAACGCGACTTGGGTCTGACCGATCAGATTGGTCAGCGGCGAACGCAGTTCATGGGCTACGTCGGCGTTGAATGATTCCAGCCGCGAGTAAGCCTGCTCAACCCGCTCCAGCGTCGAATTGAACGAGTCGACAAACTGTTCCAATTCCGGCGGCAACGGCGACAGCCGCAAGCGTCCGGCCCGCAGCGGAGGCGCCAGGCGCTGGGCTTCGTGGGACAGTTTGATCAGCGGCTTGAGGCCGATCCGCGCCACCCAATAGCCCAGCGCCGAGGCCATCAGCACACCGACAATCGCCAGGCTGATCAGGGCGATCAGCAGGTTGTGCTGGGTCTCATGGAAGGTCTCGGTGTTGATGCCAATCATAAAGCGCAGGGGCGGGCGCTGATCCTTGGCCGGCAACTCGGTCAGCAGCACTTTCAGCGGGTAAGGCTGGCCGGGCAATTGCAAGTCATGCATGCCCACCGGCCCTTGGGCGAAGGCGCGGATTGCGGCTTCCGGCTGGCCGAACTCATAACCCGGATTGCCGCTCACCACCCAGAAACGAATGCGTTTGTCTTCTTCACCGAGCAGCTTGAGTTTGGCGTTGATCTTCACCCAATGCTCGGGCGTGCCGAAGCGATTGAGCGCCGATTCCAGCACGCTGTAACGCGCGTCCAGCTCGGCTTCCGGCAACAGGCCCAAGCCCTTGTCGACCTGCTGATACAGCGCGCCGCCGATCAGCAGAAACACCAGCAGCGCCACCAGTGTGAACATGCCGCTCAGGCGCAGGGCGATTGAGTTACTGGACATCACGGCTCTCCAGCACATAACCCATGCCCCGGATGGTGTGCAGCAGCTTCTCGTCGAATGGCCCGTCGAGCTTGGCGCGCAGACGTTTGATCGCCACTTCGACGACGTTGGCGTCGCTGTCGAAATTGATGTCCCAGACCATTTCGGCGATGGCGGTTTTCGAGAGGATTTCACCCTGACGCCGAGCCAGAACGCTGAGCAGGGAAAACTCTTTCGCCGTCAGATCCAGTCGGGTGCCAGCGCGGGTGGCCTTGCGGCTGATCAAATCTATCCACAGGTCAGCGATGCTCACCTGCACCGGTTCATGGCCGCACTGCGCCGGGTCAGCGCTTGCAGACGCGCCACCAGTTCAAGGAAGGAAAACGGTTTGCCGAGGTAATCATCGGCACCGTCGCGCAGGCCCTTGATGCGGTCTTCGACCCGTTCGCGGGCGGTGAGCATGATCACCGGGGTTTGCTTGCGCGCACGCAATGCGCGCAGTACGCCGAAGCCGTCGAGGCCCGGCAGCATGACGTCGAGGACGATCACCGCGTAGTCGCTTTCCAGCGCCAGGTGCAGGCCCTCGACGCCGTCGCGGGCCAGGTCCACGGTGTAACCCTGTTCCGTCAGACCGCGGTGTAGATAATCCGCGGTTTTTTCCTCGTCTTCGATAATCAGAACGCGCATGACCGCCTCAGTCTGTAGTCGCCAGTGCCGGTGCGGGCGATGGGGCTGGTGGGTGTGAGTGCCGGTGAAACAGCCGCTCAAGCCACAAGTATATGACCGGCGTGGTAAACAGCGTCAGCATCTGGCTGACCAGCAAGCCGCCCACCACGGCGATCCCCAGCGGCTGGCGCAATTCGGCGCCGGTGCCGTAGCCGAGCATCAGCGGCAGGGCGCCGAGCAGGGCGGCGAGGGTGGTCATGATGATCGGTCGGAAGCGCGTGATGCACGCTTCGAAAATCGCATCCTGCGGCGACAAGCCTCGTTGGCGCTGAGCTTCGAGCGCAAAGTCGATCATCAGGATGCCGTTCTTCTTGACGATACCGATCAGCAGCACCAGGCCGATCAGCGCCATGATCGAAAAGTCCTGGCCGCAGATCCACAGCATGATCACCGCACCCAGGCCTGCCGCCGGCAGCGTCGAAATGATCGTCAACGGATGCACGAAGCTCTCATAAAGCACACCAAGAATGATGTACACCGCCACCAGCGCCGCGAGAATCAGCCATGGCTGGCTGGCCAGCGAACTCTGGAACGCCTGCGCCGCACCCTGGAAATTGCCGCTGATCGCGGTCGGCATACCGATCTCGGCCTTGGCCTGATTGAGCAGAATTACCGCATCGCCCAACGCCACGCCGGGGGCGAGGTTGAACGATAGGTTGGCGGCCGGGAACATGCCGTCGTGGGCAATCGACAACGGGCCGATGGTCGGTGCATCGAATCTGGCCAGCGCCGACAGCGGCACCATCTCGCCGCTCAGCGGCGAACGCAGGTAGAAATAGTTGAGGCTTTCGGCTTTGCCGCGTTGCTTGGTGTCGAGCTCCAGAATCACGTTGTACTGGTTGACCTGCGTCTGGAATTCATTGATCTGCCGCTGGCCAAACGCGTCGTACAGCGCCTCATCGACATCGCTTGCAGTCAGGCCGAAACGCGCAGCGGCGCTGCGGTCGATGCTGATGTGGGTGATGCTGCCGCCCAGTTGCAAGTCGTTGGAAATGTCGCGAAACGCCGGGTTGCTGCGCAGTTTTTCCGTCAGGCGCTGGGTCCAGGTGGCGAGGGTCGCGCCGTCGTTGCTCTTGAGCACGTATTGGTATTGCGCACGGCTCGGGCCGGAGCTGAGGTTGATGTCCTGGCCGGCGCGCAGATAAAGGACGATGCCGGGGACTTTCATCAGTTGCGGGCGAATGCGGTCGATGAACTGGCTGGCCGACACATCACGGTCGCCGCGTTTTTTCAGGGCAATCCAGAAGCGGCCGTTGGCGATGGTCTGGTTGCTGCCCGAGACACCCACCGAGTGGGAAAACGCCTGCACGGCCGGGTCGGCAGCGACGATTTCGGCCATGGCCAAATGTTTTTTCACCATGTCGCCGTAGGAGATATCCGCAGCCGCCTCGGTGGTGCCGAGAACGAAACCGGTGTCCTGCACCGGAAAGAAACCCTTGGGGATAAAGATGTAACCGGCGACGGCCAACGCGAGGGATAAGCCGAACACCCCGATCATCAGCTTCTGATGGGCGAGGGCGCGGCGCAGGCCTTTTTCGTACCCGCCGAGCAGGCGTTCGCTGAAGCCCGGTTTATCGCTGGCGTGATGCACCGGTTTGCGCATGAACAGCGCCGCCAGCGTCGGCGCCAACGTCAGCGACACCACCACGGAAATCATGATGGTCGAGGTCGCCGTCAGGGCGAATTCCTTGAACAAACGCCCGACCACGCCACCCATGAACAGCAACGGAATAAACGCCGCCACCAGCGAAAAACTGATCGAGACCACGGTGAAGCCGATCTCGCCGGCACCTTTGATCGCGGCTTCGCGCATGTCGTCGCCGGCCTCCAGATGCCGGTGAATGTTCTCCACCACCACAATCGCATCGTCGACCACAAACCCCACGGCCACCACGATGGCTACCAGCGTCAGGTTATTCAGGCTGAAGCCGAGGAGGTACATCAGGGCAAAACTGGCGACCAGCGACACGCCGAGGACTGCCGAAACAATCAGCGTCGCCGACAACTGCCGCAGGAACAGCGCCATCACCGCCACCACCAACAGGATCGCGATCAACAGCGTGATCTCGACTTCATGCAGCGAGGCGCGGATGGTCTGGGTGCGGTCAATCAGGGTTTTCACCTCCACCGACGCCGGCAGCATGGCTTCGAGGCCGGGCAGGGCGGCTTGAATGCGGTCAACGGTCTCGACGATGTTGGCGCCCGGTTGGCGGGAAATCACCAGGTTGACCCCCGGTCGATCACCCGCCCACGCTTGCACATAATCATCTTCCGAACCGTTGATGACGTTGGCGACATCTCTTAGGTGAACTGGGGCGCCATCCTTGTAGGAAACGATGAGCTGGCGGTACTCCTCAGGCTGGAACAACTGGTCGTTGGTCGACAGCGTGGAAATACTCGACTCGCCGTAAAGCGCGCCTTTTGCCAGATTGAGGCTGGTCTGTTGGATCGCCAGGCGGATGTCGGCGAGGGTCAGGCCAATGGCCGCGAGTTTGTCGGCTGAGGCCTGCACACGGATCGCCGGACGTTGCTGACCGGTGATGTTGATTTGGCCTACGCCGTCGATCTGACTGATCTGACGGGCCAGCAGGGTTTCCACCAGATCACTGAGTTCGGTGCCGGGCATCTGTGTCGAGCTGACACTGAGGATCAGCACCGGGCTGTCGGCCGGGTTGACCTTCCTCCAGGTCGGCAACGTCGGCATGTCCTTGGGCAGCTTGCCGGCGGCGGTGTTGATCGCCGCCTGGACTTCCTGCGCGGCGGTATCGATGCTTTTGTCGAGGCTGAATTGCAGGGTCAGCAGGGTTGACCCCAGGGCACTGCTGGAGGTCATCTGGGTCATGCTGGGGATGGCGCTGAATTGCACCTCCAGTGGCGTGGCCACGGACGAGGCCATGGTGTCGGGGCTGGCGCCGGGCAGTTTCGCGGACACCTGAATCGTAGGAAATTCCGCTTCCGGCAGTGGGGCAATCGGCAAGCGCGGGAAGGCAATCACGCCGATCAGTACCAAAGCGAGGGTCAGCAGAATCGTCGCCACCGGGTGATCAATGCACCACGTCGAAACCCCTTTGTGTTCTTTCATGGTTGCGGCTCCGCTTGCACTACTTGCGCAGGCTCGCTCATGACTTGCACGGTGGAACCGGATTTGAGCCGCGACTGGCCGTCGGTGACCAGTACATCACCGGCCTTCACGCCTTTGATGATGTCCTGGCCACTGCCCTGATAAACCATCTGCACTTGCACCGCTTCGACCTTGTCGCCGTTGACCCGATAGACGAAGTGTTGATCGAGACCGCGTTGTACGACGGTGGGCGGAACCACCAGCGCATCTTTGTCCAAAGCCGTCTGAATTTTTACCGTGACCAGCAGGCCCGGCCAGAGCTTCTGGCTGGCGTTGTCGAATTCGGCTTTGGCGCGAATGGTGCCGGTGTTGGCGTTGATCTGGTTGTCGATCAGGGTCAGGCGACCTTCGCCGAGCAGGTTGCCGGTTTCGCCATCGGTGTCGGCACCGATGTAGGCCTTGACCTGCGCGTGTTGCGGGTCGTTGATCAGGCCTTGAAGGGTTGGGAGCATTTGCTGGGGCAGGGAGAATTCCACGGCGATCGGGTCGATCTGGGTCACGGTGAACAGGCCCTGGGCGTCGGTCATGCGCAGGAAGTTGCCTTCGTCGACTGTACGAATACCGACGCGGCCGGTGACCGGCGAGCGAATCTGCGTGTAGGAAAGTTGTACCTGCGCGGCGTCAATCGAGGCCTGGTTACCTTGGGCGGTGGCTTTGAGTTGGTTGACCAAGGCTTGTTGCTGATCGTAGGTCTGTTTGGAGACGCCGTCGTCGACGCTGAGCAGTTTGTAGCGTTTGAGGTTGAGCAGGGCGACTTGCAGTTGGGCCTGGCTTTCGCCCAGTTGCGCGCGGGTCTGGTCGAGGCTGGCGCGGATCGAGCGGTCGTCGATGGTGGCCAGCAGGTCGCCTGCTTTGACCAACTGGCCTTCCTTGACGAGGATTTTGGTGAGGATGCCGTCGACTTGTGGGCGCACGACCACGCTGTGTAGTGAGAGGACGGAGCCGATGCCGCTGGTGTAGCGGGGGACGTCTTTTTCGCTGACGGTGATGACTCGCACCGGGATGGCGGTGGGGGTGGCGAGTTTGGTCGGGGCTGGTTTGATTGCAAACCATAGGCCCATGGCTGCCAGGGCGATGAGCAGGGTGGCTAGCAGGGCTTTGTGCTTTTGGATTCGCATGCGAAGTCGGCGCCGGACGGAATTTGGGCAGGGTTAGGGTCTTTATAAACTTGTTTGGGGGTCAGGAGGGTGACGGCTGGCTGTCAGCGCTGTCAGTTTTCTCTGTGTGTATATCCGTTTTTGCGGGTGTGGCTGATTACGGTTCCGCCCTTACGGCCATCCCTTTCAAGGTCTTTTAGTTTTGGCAGCCTTGATTACTCTGTCCGTTGAAACATGCGCATGCACCGCCGTGCCTTGGACCCATGTCTTGGGCTTAGGCACTTTGGGGCCACGGGGGCTTTTCGCAACTTGTTTGGGTTGGATGTTGCTGGCCAGCTCTAGTAAGCGCTGGGCCAGTTTTTCCAGAGGAATGACGGGAAGATATTCCGAAGGCAGCGCAATCTGCATTCCCTCATAACCACTCCTGACCTGAACCGCCAAGTGATAGATCGAGGCTTCCCAGCCGTCAGGCTGGGTATCCCGGTGAGCTTGCTCGACGCTTCGTTTGAGGACGGCCAGGACGTTGTAGGCCAACACCGCAGTGGCGAACCCGAGTAAGGCAGCCTTTGGGCTGCCAAGAGTTTCGATTTCACTTTCCAGGATCGCTTCCAGTCGCTGGAACATGCCTTCAATGCTCCAGCGACGGCGATAGAGTTGCGCGATCTGCTGTGCGCTGACGCTTTGGGGTAGATTGCTCCAGAACATCAAGCTGCTGTCACCCGAGTCTGTTGGCGAATGAAGCGTCAGTTCGACACGCCGACATTGGTAACCGCCTCTGACCTGGATGATCTGCTCACGCACAGTGCCTGTTTCCACAGGCACGGGTTCTTGCCACTCACCCTCTTGAATCAGGCGTGGATGTTTGGCTTGCTGACGAATGACAAAGGATGTCTGGACCTGCTCACAAGCCTCCATGACCGGGAGCGTGCAATAGAGTCGATCAGCCAGCCACACTTGGCCTGGCTCGGCATTGGCCAGTAGAGGCAGCACGCAAACACGCTCGCTTGCGTAGGCATCCTCACACGCCTGAAGGTCGATGACCTGATCGAGATCGGGGTCGTAAACAACCACCGAAAAGCCAGGACGAGCGGCGCCTCGCTCATGGCGTAGAGCGCCCAGACGTTTCTCAGTGGAAGCCAAATGATTGCCGTCCACCACTCGAAGCTGCCAGCCCGGCAACGTTTTGGTGCAGCCCAGCTCCTTGATGGTCGGAGTCAGACGTTGCGCACAACCTGTGACCAGAGCGCGTAACAGCGCAGGTTCAGTACGACTGATCTTGTCGTAGAGGGCAGCCAAACTGACAGGAAGATCTTCCAGTTGCCGCGCGGCGGCGTGCAGGGATGGCTTCAAGCCCAATGAAACAAGGGACATCAGCTTGATGATGGTCGAGAACAGTAGCTCACGAGAATACTGCCGTTGCCGATGCTCTTCGAAGACCTGATCAATCCACTCAGGCGCAATGGCCTGCTCCAGCGCCAATTTGGCCATGACACTGGCAGGTGCTTTTTTCTCGAAACGCGCTAGAACATCGGCCCACATCGTTCGGGTCCTCCTGGCTGAAGTATCAGGGGATTTTACCTAAGACCTTGAAAGGGATGGCCCTTACGGCGGGTCACTTTTTCCAGACGCCGAAAAAGTAACCAAAAAGGCTTTACCCTGGCGTTCGGCCCTCGCTTAGGCTCGGGTTCCTTCGTTACGGGATTGATCCGGGCGCATCGCCTACGGTTTGCTGCGCTGCACCTCCTCTCGATGTGTTTGGCTGCGCCAAACGGTCGCTGCGCTCCCATCCCCGGATCAATCCCTCCACTCAGCCTTCCGACGGGCGCTTTAAGATCAAAAGCGGTACTCGAGCTTGCGCTCATTGTGTTGAGTGGGGCGGCATGCGCCGCGGGCCGGGTGTGCTTGTCTCCTCTGTTGGAGCTGTCGAAGGCTCGGGCCGCGATCGGACGATCTTTTGATCTGGCTTTTTCTTTCTGTGGGAGCTGGCTTGCCGGCGATGGCGGCCTGACAGCCGACCAATGTCTTGCAGACTGCATGCGAACCCATTGTAGGAGTGAGCCTGCTCGCGATGGCGGCCTGACAACCGCTCAATTTTTGGCAGGTGTACTCGGTTGAAACTGTGTGCGGGCTTGCTCGCGAAGAGGCCCACACAGTCACCCGATTACTTTGCTGTGTTTAGGGGTGTGTGAAATCACCAGAATCTTCCCACAAGGTTTTCAGGTTGTCCGTCGGACGTGTGCTCTCTAGTCGTTGGCTGTCGCTCCCACGGGAATACGCATTCCAACTGTGGGAGCCAGCCTGCTGGCGATGACGGCCGTACAGTTGCGACAGTTTCAACCTGTGAACCACCCCGCAAACTCACCACCGGTCATTCCTGAATAGGGATCCTTCTTTGCTACGCCAACTACGCTCTTAAAGATCCGCCCCTACCAGCGGATACACGTTGTATAGCCCAATCGTTCACCGCGTGGGTCTCTACGGGAGTGTCCTGCCATGAAGCTTGTAACCGTCATTTTCAGTGTGTTTGTTCTGCTTCCGCTCACTGTCTCCGCCGCCCCTCAAGCCACCTCTGGCGAGATCCGTTTTACCGGTCAGATTGTCGATTCCGGCTGTGAAGTCGGGCGCGTCGGCACGTTGAGCGCCAACGAGTCTCGCCAGATCGAGCTCAAGCCCGGCCTGAAGCTCGATGTCGACACGTACCGCAATGCGTGCAGCCACGAAACATTGCCAATGACCATCACCTTTGAGCCGCTGAAGACTTCGGTCGACAAAGGCATCGTTACCATCGCGTACCTGTAAACCGTTCGGCGTGCGGTGCAAATCTTCAGGCGCTGACCCGTGGCGCGCAGGTATACTGCGCGCCTTCGCGGCTCACTTACCGGGCGCGACTTTTTGTTTTGCGGAGCTTTCATGACTTCCCCGATCCAACCGCCGGTTGACGACGCCGTGAGCGATGTCTCGGCTGAACTGGCCGACGCCAGCGAATCCAAAGCCGAGATCCCGGCGTTCAAGTTCCCGTTCAAACCGGGTGAACTGGGCGCTGCCAAGGGCTCGAATCAGCCGTGGTACAAGAACGGCGCGAAGAACGGCCACACCAAGACCCCGGGCATGGCCCCGCCGGGCACCCGTCGTTCGATGGGCAAGCGCTGAGTTTTCTGGCCGGGAATTTGCGTTGGGTTGCGTGGGTTTTTGAGGGCGGCGACAGGTTTGGGATTGAGATCGCCTTCACTGGCCCATCGCTGGCAAGCCAGCTCCCACAGGTTTTGCGGTTGTTCACTTACATTGATGTACGACACAAGACCTTGTGGGAGCTGGCTTGCCAGCGATGGGGCCCGAACAGCCACTCGAGTATTTGATCAAGCCGCCCGCAACGAAATAAACGCATAGGTCAACGCCGGCTCAGTCACCACCTGCGCCCCGGCCGCGAGCACTTGCCCGGCGACATCGTCCCCGGAGAGATGAAACAGCCATTCACTCGATGCTTCGCTCAATGGCTGCGCACTTACCTGATCAATCACCGCCGCAAAAGCGTCCATGTTCGGCAGATACGCCGTGAAACCGTCGCCCTTGAGCGCCGTGGTACGAATACCCAGCGCGGCACAAATTGCGTCTTTTAGCCGAATGTCATCCCGATCCGCCTGACGCGAGCGCTGGATCAGTTCGACCAGCTCCTGATCAACCAACTCGCCACCGACGATCAACAGCGGCCCCTGTTCCCAAGACTCCGGCGGGCAATCCTTGGCAGCAGGATTGAGCGGAATATGTGGATTGATCTCTGCCGGGTAAATCCTGCAAACCAGCGGCCGGCGCTCGTAAATGCGACACAGCTTGTCTTCGTCAAGATTCCGGCAAGGTCCGACGTTGTACGCAGCAAAGGTGATCGCCACGTGCGCGTCGGATTCACCGCTACGCACCACCACCGAACGCCGTTCGGCGTGCTCGCGCTGCTGCACTGGCAAGCCCAGACCGTTGCCGAGAAAGGCTTCCACCAGCACGATCACCTGACCGCCATCCGCCGCCCACATGCGGGCTTCGGCCAGGGTCAGAGGGACATGGTGGTCGGTGCAGCATTTGCCGCAGCCTACGCCGGAAAACGTCGTATTCATTGCGCGATCAATCTTCAATCAGGGTGTGAAATGGCGACGGAAAGTCGCCATGCAGACTCCGGTCGAAGCAAGTTATGCGCCATTCATTGGGCTTTGGCGGTCGGGCGGACCGAGTCCCACTCGGTGACGAACGCGGTTTTCGACTGTTTGTTGTACAGGCACAGTTCGGTGCCTTGCTGGCCCTTCATGTGTTTTTGCGGGTATTGGCCTTGCAGCAAGACGGCGGTGTAGCCGACGCGGTCGTCGAATTGCGCGGGGCTGCCGACGGGTTTGGCGTTTTTCAGGCCGCTGGCCTTGGTGCAACTGGCGAGCACGGTTTTGTCGTAGGCGGCCCAGGCGTCAGGGCTGGAGGCTTGGGCCTGGGAGGCGAGGGCGGTGAGGCAGAGCAGGCTGAAGGTGAGCACTTTCATGGTGGGCGTCCTTGGTGGTGTGTGGCCAAGGTTGGAGTGTGCCTGAGAAGGGAAGTTGCCTGTGCCGGCCTCTTCGCGAGCAGGCTCGCTCCCACAGTTTGAAATGCATTCCAGGGTGGGAGCGAGCCTGAGAGTGTCAGATTTTTTGTGTGCGGGCCGGTAATGGCCTGCCGTCAGGCAGGCCGGGTTTTACCAGGTCGGCCTGATAAATCGATCTCCGTACAGAATCGCAAATTGGTTCATCGCACTCTTCCAGTCATGAGCCGCCGAGCCCCAGTTTGCCGTGATGTTACGCAGCCCAAGCCAGATCAGCTTGGTCGCTGCGTCATCCGTCGGGAAGTGGCCCCGGGTCTTGATGATCTTGCGTAGCTGAGCGTTGATGCTTTCGATAGCGTTGGTCGTATAGATCACTTTTCGAATGGCAGGCGGGAAGACAAAAAATGGAATCACTCGATCCCAGGCTCGTCTCCAGGCCGCCACCACCGTTGGGTATTGCTTACCCCAAGGGCCATTTTCAAAGGCATCCAGTGCTTCCTCAGCCGCTTCTGCGTTGATGGCTTGATAGATCGGTTTTAGCGCCTTGGCCAGCTCACGGCGCTTGTCCCACGCCGCGTAATCGAGGCTGTTGCGGATCAAGTGGACGATGCATGTTTGCAGCGTTGTTGCCGGAAATACTGCGCTTAGCGCCTCTGGCATGCCTTTGAGACCGTCAGTCACGGCGATCAGCACGTCCTCTACGCCGCGGGTCTTGAGGTCGTTGAAGACCTTCATCCAGAACTTCGCACCCTCGGTGTTTTCGATCCAGATACCAAGAATATCGCGCGTTCCATCGGGTAAAACACCCAGCGCCAAGTAAATCGCCTTGTTGCGGACAAGGCCTTCTTCTCGGATCTTGACCCGCAGCGCATCGAAGAAAATGACTGGGTACATCGGCTCAAGCGGTCGCTGTTGCCACGCACCAATTTCCTCCATCACCTCGTGCGTGACTGAGCTGATGAAGTCATGGGAAACGTCCGTCCCGTATTGCTCAGAGAGGAAAGCGCGGATTTCTCGAACGGTCATGCCTCGGGCATACATGGCGATGATCTTGTCATCAAAACCGGTGTAACGCCGCTCATGCTTGGGGATCAGAATGGGGGCAAAACTGCCATCCCGATCACGGGGAATCTCCAGCCGCAGCGGGCCATCCCCCGTCAAAATCGTCTTGCCCGTTTTGCCATTGCGCTGGTTGGTTTCATCCTCTGGGCGCTGCGCGCCCGGCGGATACCCCAGGTGGTGACCGAGCTCGGCACTCAATGCTCGCTCAATCAAGGCCTTCTTGAAGGCCGCAGAAGCGTCTTCAATAGCCTCTGCGGTAATCAGCCCCTCACCGAACTCTTCGAGCAGCTCCTTGGGGATTTTTGGTAGGTCACGCAGGGGTTTCTTTTTGGTTGGCATACATGCACCTCTTACTCATGTTATGCCCGAACACAAAATTTCTGACACCCCCGCGAGCCTGCTCGCGAAGACGGTCGATCAGTCCGGCACCCGTTCCCGGCGGACCACATACATCCCGGCACTTTCATACAACCGCTGCGCTCGCACGTTATCTTCCAGCACCTTTAAATCGACAAATCCTTCACGCCGCTGGTGAAACCCCCTGAATGCATTCAACAACAATGCCCGGCCCAAACCTCGGCCCTGCAGGCGCGGATGCACCACCAGATCCTTGATGTATGAACTGGTCCAACATTGCGCCACACCGACCACGCCCTCGGCATCAAGGGCAATAAAACACAATGTCGGATCATATTCAGGATCGCTTTCAAAGCGCTGTTGCCAGGTTTCCAGATCCGGCACTCGGCCCCCACCTTCCCGGGAACCGAGTTGCATGAGGTGATGCACAGCCACAGCCAGTTCCGGCCGGTAAGTGCTGACCTCAACACCTTCTGGCCAGACGATATCCGGCGCGTTTGCAGGTAGATCCCGCCGCATCAAAAAGCAGTACGTCTGGCCCAAGACTCAGTAACCGTTGGCGGCGACGTGTTTGGCCGCTTCGATCAGGCGCTGGGTCAGTTCCGGCGAGGAGAACTTGGTCAGTACTGCGTTGGCCCCGGCAAGGCGTGCTTTTTCGCTGTTCATCGCGCTGTCGAGCGAAGTGTGCAGCAGCACGTAGAGGTGGGCGAAATCCGGGGTTTCGCGCAGGGTACGGGTGAAGGCGTAGCCGTCCATTTCGGACATTTCGATGTCGGAGACGATCAGGTTGATCTGCTGCGCGGTGCCTTGCAGGTCGAGCAGGCAGTCGATGGCTTCCTTGGCGCTGCGGGCAGTGTGGCATTGCAGGCCGAGATTGCGCAGGGTGTGTACCGATTGCTGCAGCGCCACCTGGCTGTCGTCGACCACCAGAATCCGCGCGTTGCCGAGGACGTCGGCGTCTTCCATGGTCAAGTCGGTCGGGGCCATTTCGATCTGCGCCGGGGCAATGCTGTGGATGACTTTTTCGATGTCCAGCACTTGCACCAGCGTACCGTCGACCGAGGTCACGCCAGTGATGTAGGCGCGCGAGCCGCCGGAACCGAACGGCGGTGGCTTGATGTCGGTGGTCAGGCAGTGGACGATTTTGCTCACCGCTTGTACGTGCAAACCCTGCTTCGAACGGCTGACGTCGGTGACGATCAGACAACCGCCGTTCGGGTCTTCCAATGGACGTTCGCCGATGGCGCGGCTGAGGTCGATGACCGACAGCGAAGCACCGCGCAACGTGGCGATGCCTTTGACGTGCGGGTGCGACTCCGGCAGTTTGGTCAGCGGTGGGCAGGGGATGATTTCACTGACTTTCAGCAGGTTGATCGCCATCAGCTTGCCGCTGCGCAAGGTAAACAGCAGAAGCGAAAGTGAGTCTGCGCGGGCTTTGGTGGAGGACATATAAACCTTCTGTGGAAAGGTGGTGGGCGAGGGTGAAAATCGCCAAAAACTATTGATGCCGGGTTATCGACTTGTCGGGGGCAGGCTTTAGTGCCTTTGGGCAGTCGAAGATCAAAAGATCGCAGCCTGCGGCAGCTCCTACAGAGATCACCTATCCCTGTAGGAGCTGCCGAAGGCTGCGATCTGTGCTTTTATTTCATGCCGAGGGGGGGTGTCAGAAATTTTGTGTTCGGGCATAACATGAGTAAGAGGTGCATGTATGCCAACCAAAAAGAAACCCCTGCGTGACCTACCAAAAATCCCCAAGGAGCTGCTCGAAGAGTTCGGTGAGGGGCTGATTACCGCAGAGGCTATTGAAGACGCTTCTGCGGCCTTCAAGAAGGCCTTGATTGAGCGAGCATTGAGTGCCGAGCTCGGTCACCACCTGGGGTATCCGCCGGGCGCGCAGCGCCCAGAGGATGAAACCAACCAGCGCAATGGCAAAACGGGCAAGACGATTTTGACGGGGGATGGCCCGCTGCGGCTGGAGATTCCCCGTGATCGGGATGGCAGTTTTGCCCCCATTCTGATCCCCAAGCATGAGCGGCGTTACACCGGTTTTGATGACAAGATCATCGCCATGTATGCCCGAGGCATGACCGTTCGAGAAATCCGCGCTTTCCTCTCTGAGCAATACGGGACGGACGTTTCCCATGACTTCATCAGCTCAGTCACGCACGAGGTGATGGAGGAAATTGGTGCGTGGCAACAGCGACCGCTTGAGCCGATGTACCCAGTCATTTTCTTCGATGCGCTGCGGGTCAAGATCCGAGAAGAAGGCCTTGTCCGCAACAAGGCGATTTACTTGGCGCTGGGTGTTTTACCCGATGGAACGCGCGATATTCTTGGTATCTGGATCGAAAACACCGAGGGTGCGAAGTTCTGGATGAAGGTCTTCAACGACCTCAAGACCCGCGGCGTAGAGGACGTGCTGATCGCCGTGACTGACGGTCTCAAAGGCATGCCAGAGGCGCTAAGCGCAGTATTTCCGGCAACAACGCTGCAAACATGCATCGTCCACTTGATCCGCAACAGCCTCGATTACGCGGCGTGGGACAAGCGCCGTGAGCTGGCCAAGGCGCTAAAACCGATCTATCAAGCCATCAACGCAGAAGCGGCTGAGGAAGCACTGGATGCCTTTGAAAATGGCCCTTGGGGTAAGCAATACCCAACGGTGGTGGCGGCCTGGAGACGAGCCTGGGATCGAGTGATTCCATTTTTTGTCTTCCCGCCTGCCATTCGAAAAGTGATCTATACGACCAACGCTATCGAAAGCATCAACGCTCAGCTACGCAAGATCATCAAGACCCGGGGCCACTTCCCGACGGATGACGCAGCGACCAAGCTGATCTGGCTTGGGCTGCGTAACATCACGGCAAACTGGGGCTCGGCGGCTCATGACTGGAAGAGTGCGATGAACCAATTTGCGATTCTGTACGGAGATCGATTTATCAGGCCGACCTGGTAAAACCCGGCCTGCCTGACGGCAGGCCATTACCGGCCCGCACACAAAAAATCTGACACTCTCTGCCGAGGCGCTTGGCCATCCGCCCCAGATTCGCCCGATCCAGCCCCAACTCTCGCGCCGCACTCGCCCAGTTGTCCTGATTGCGTTCCAGCGCAGCACTGATCAATCTTCGCTGATATTCCTCAGTGGCTGCACGCAAATCCCCGCTGATCAACGGTACAGAAGCGACATCACCGGCAACCGGTTCGACCGGGTTATCCACAACCTCGCGCGGCAAATCCAGATCCGTCGCACTCAGGCTAAGGATTTTCGGCCGCACCTTGCAGTTGCCCAAGGCCTTCAACGCACTGCGCCCGATCAAGTGTTCCAGCTCACGCACGTTGCCCGGCCAAGTGTAGGCGAGCAGGGCTTCCTGAGCGTCGCTGTTGAGTCGCAGGCTATTGAGGCCCATGCGCGAACGGTTCTGTTCAAGGAAGAAACCGCTGAGCAGCAACACATCCCGCCCACGATCACGCAGGGCGGGTACCCGCAACGGGTACACGCTCAGGCGATGGTAAAAGTCGGCACGATAACGGCCACTGCGCACTTCTTCGGCCAGATCTCGGTTGGTTGCGGCGATCAGGCGCACATCGACCTGATGCTCCTTGTCCGAACCCAGGCGCTGCAACTGGCCGCTTTGCAGCACCCGCAGCAGCTTGGCCTGCACCGTCAGCGATAACTCACCCACTTCATCGAGAAACAGCGTGCCGCCATTGGCCAGTTCGAATTTGCCGCGACGGTCGCTGGTGGCGCCAGTGAAGGCGCCGCGGACGTGGCCAAATAACTCGCTTTCGACCAGGGTATCCGGCAATGCGGCGCAGTTGAGGCTGATGATCGGTTTGTCGGCGCGTGGGGAGGCGGCATGAATGGCTTGGGCCACCAGTTCCTTGCCAACCCCGGTTTCGCCGGTGATCAACACGGTCAGGTCGCTGCCGCCGACCAGATTGATTTCTTCCACCAGCCGTTTAAGCGCTTTGCTCTGGCCGATCATTTCGCGATTCTGCTGACCGCTGGCCTGACGGTAGACCTCGGCGCGCTGGTGCTCGTCTTCAGCGCGGATCGCCAGGCGCTCGATGCGCTCGGCGGCGTTGACCGTGGCCGAGGCCAGGCTGGCGAAGGCTTGCAGGGCGTCCAGTTCAATCGGCTCGAAACGCTCGGGGTCGAGCGCATCGAGGGTGATCAGGCCCCAGAGTTTTTCATCGACAAACAATGGGCAGCCAAGGCAGTCGTGGACTTCGAGGTGATCGTCGAGGCCGTCGACCAGACCGTCGTAGGGATCGGGCAAGTCGCTGTCGGCGGCGAACCGGGTCGGGCCTTTGCCGGCCAGCAACACTTCAAAGCGCGGATGTTCGCTGACTTTGAAGCGTCGACCCAGGGTGTCAGTACTCAAACCGTCCACCGCCAGTGGCACCAGCGATTCGCCGTCGAGGCGCAACAACGCGGCGGCATCACACGGCAGCAAAGCGCGCATGGCTTCGAGCAGGCGCCGGTAGCGCTCGCCCTCGGGCAATTCGCGGGACAGGTCGGAGACGAGGGGAAGCAAAGCGGTGAGCAGGGATTTGGCAGTCATGGTCTTGTAGTCAAAGAGACAAGATGTAGTCGGGATGACTATAAAGAGCTTTGAGTCTATTTGACTACATTATTCTCAAGTATATGATTTATATAGGTTTATTATTTGGCACGGAAACTGATAAGCCTTAGGTAACTTTTAAATGAAGCTCAGGAGTCAACCTTATGCTTAGCGTCCAGGATCGTGCCATCGTCAAATCCACCGTGCCCCTGCTGGAAAGCGGCGGCGAGGCGCTGATCACGCACTTCTACCGCATGATGCTCGCCGAATACCCGCAAGTCCGCCCGTTGTTCAACCAGGCGCACCAGTCCAGTGGCGACCAGCCGCGTGCCCTGGCCAACGGCGTGCTGATGTATGCACGGCATATCGACCAGCTCGACCAGTTGGGCGATCTGGTGGCGAAGATCATCAACAAGCATGTTGCTCTGCAAATCCTGCCGGAGCACTACCCGATTGTCGGTGCCTGCCTGTTACGCGCCATCTGCGAAGTGCTTGGCGATGAAATCGCCACGCCTGAAGTGATGAGCGCATGGGGCGCGGCTTACGGCCAACTGGCCGACATTCTGATTGGCGCCGAAACCGCCATCTACGACCAGAAAGAACACGCCGTCGGCGGCTGGCGCGGCGCGCGGGAGTTCATTGTGGCGGCCAAGGTTGAGGAGAGCGCGGAAATCACTTCGTTCTACTTCGAGCCAGCGGACAAAGGCCCGATCCTCGCGGCCGAACCGGGTCAGTACATCGGCATGAAGCTGTTCCTCGACGGCGAAGAAATCCGCCGTAACTACTCGCTGTCGGCGCTGGCGAACAACGGCCAGTACCGCATCAGCGTCAAGCGCGAACCGGGCGGCCGTGCCTCCAATTATTTGCACGATCAGCTACACGTCGGCGCGAGCATTCAACTGTTTCCGCCATCGGGCGAGTTCACCCTGACTGCCAGCGACAAGCCGCTGGTACTGATCAGCGGCGGTGTCGGCATCACCCCGACCTTGGCGATGCTCGAAGCGGCGCTGCAAACCAAGCGCCCGGTGCACTTTATCCACTGCGCGCGTAACGGCAGTGTGCATGCGTTCCGTGACTGGATCGATGAGTTGGCTGCGCGTCATCCGCAACTCAAGCGTTTCTACTGCTACGCCGAAGATGACGGCGTGAGCCCGGCGGCGGACAAGGTCGGGATGTTGAGCCAGGAGTTGCTGGGTGAATGGCTGCCAGAGCAGCGCGATGTCGACGCTTACTTCCTTGGCCCGAAAGGTTTCATGGGGGCGATCAAGCGCCACCTGAAAGCGCTGG
Organism: Pseudomonas baetica; assembly: GCF_002813455.1. Classification (NCBI taxonomy): domain Bacteria; kingdom Pseudomonadati; phylum Pseudomonadota; class Gammaproteobacteria; order Pseudomonadales; family Pseudomonadaceae; genus Pseudomonas; species Pseudomonas baetica. The sequence continues at coordinate 95,787 of NZ_PHHE01000001.1, forward strand.
GTGTGCCGCAGAAGCAGAGCCGGTATGAGTTCTTTGGGCCGGCTGCGGCTTTGGAGTGATCTGAAACCGCGTCGCCTTCATTCGCGAGCAGGCTCGCTCCCACATTGGATCTGCGTTGAACACAAATCCCCTGTGGGAGCGAGCCTGCTCGCGAAGGCCGTTACGCGGTCTCTATTATTAAATTCTGTTTAAAGGTTAATCGTTTCTTAACCGGTTTATCGTTTATTCCCCGATGCTGATGATAGGCGCTCGTTCGTTTACATGATCAGGATCGCCCCCATGTCGCACCTCACCTTGTCCCGTCGTTCCAGTCTCGCTGCCCTGAGCCTGTCGGCTTCGCTGCTGGCCAGCCCGTTTGCTTCTGCCGAATCTGCCCTGATAAAACCGCAGACCTTGATCGTTGATCAGAGCCTGCCCAAGGCGCAGGCACAAGCCATGGAACTCGCGGCGCGGCGTTACGGCAGTTTCTGGAATTCCGGTGAAGAAGCGTTGGCCACGGCGGCGCTATCGCCGCAGTTCGTCGACAAGACCCCGCCCGAAGGTCGGGTGCAGGGGCCGACCGGGCCATTGCTGGCGTCGAAGTTCTTTCGCACGGCGGTGCCTGATTTGAGCTGCGATATCGAGCAAATGATCGTCGCCGGTGATCGCGTGGTGGTGCATCTGCACTTTCGCGGGCATTTCACTGGCACCTTCAAGGCTCTCAAAGGGCAGGGCCAGCGTGTAGACTTCCGGGCAACCGATATCTATCAGATCGACAACGGTCGCATCGCGGCCAATTGGCATATCGAAGACAACATCAGCCTGATGGCGCAACTGCAAGCGCAGCCGCCGGCCAGCTGAACCATGGACATATAAGGGAAACGCGATGAGCGAGGAAACGATTCGACTGGGACGTGAGCGGCGCTTTCTGGTGCTGCTGGGCATCATCTGTCTGGCACTGATCGGTGGTGCGCTGTACATGCAGATCGTGCTCGGCGAGGCGCCTTGCCCACTGTGCATTTTGCAGCGCTATGCGTTGCTGCTGATCGCGCTGTTCGCGTTCATCGGCGCGGCCATGCGGACCAAGCGCAGCATCACCGTGTTTGAGGTGCTGGTGGTGATTTGCGCGATTGCCGGTGCCGGCGTGGCCGGGCATCACGTGTACACCCAGTTCTATCCGGCGGTGAGTTGCGGCATTGATGTGTTGCAGCCGATTGTCGATGACCTGCCGCTGGCGAAAATCTTCCCGCTGGGCTTCCAGGTCGACGGTTTCTGCTCGACGCCGTACCCGCCGATCCTTGGCCTGTCGCTGGCGCAATGGGCGCTGGTGGCGTTCGTGCTGATCGTGATCCTGGTGCCGCTGCTGACGTCGCGTAATCGAAAAGCACTGCGCTGAATCAACTATTCGGCGCATTGGCCGATACAGAAAACGCCTCGATTTGCGTATCAGCCAATCGGGGCGTTTTGCATTTCAGAGTGTTTGTGAAAACACCGTGACGAACGGCAAGGGTGGGTGCGACAGGTGTGCGACATGTTGTCACACAGGCCGTGTCGCAGGCCTTCACAGCGACATGGATTGGTGCGCTGTTACAAAAAAGGATTGGTCTGTTTCGGTGATTTTGCGCTTTTGCACGTGTGTGCCAGATCAGGCAGTTTTAACAAGCGCGGGCAAATGGCCAGAAGCCTTGGGATATCGGGCTTTGCGCTGATCAGGCATGCAGAAAATGCCTGCAGAGCTGTCTGAAATGAGGCGCATACACCTACAAATTTTGGTGTTTTTGTTGAGAATTGATTTCGATAACATGCGGCACTTTTGCAAAAATGGCGATGGATTGTTGCTCGAACGGATAAAAATTATTTCGGGATAAGACATGGTGTATAGGGCGCTACCTATCTACAATCGCCCGCACTGAATTCCCGGCACTGTTCAGCCTTTATTAAGGAGGCGAGCAGGAAGTCGGGTGTCGAGCAAGTCGCAAGGCTTTCAAGACACCCAGGTGTCGGTGCCTTCCAACTTTCCGCACCAAATGGAATTGGTCTGTAACAAGGCCTTTGACCACGAATTCGAATAAGAACTGACCGCTGTCCCAGGTTTTGTCGAGCGTCTGACGCGCGACGGGCGGCCCTTATTCAATCCAAAGAAAATGCCAACCCTTGGCAGGGTGAAGTGTTGGCGATCAAAACCCAACTGCATTGCGCAAGCTGCTTTAGAGGTCGTGAGATGAGTAAAAACAGGTACCCCAGATTACTAGGCCTAGTGCCGCTGCTCGGCACGTTGTTGCTGGGAGGCTGCAACATGACCTTGCTCAATCCAACGGGCCAGGTTGGCCTGGAACAGCGCAACCTGATCATCACCGCCACGCTGCTGATGCTGTTGGTTGTGGTGCCGGTTATCGTCATGACCTTCCTGTTTGCCTGGAAGTACCGCGCCTCCAACAAAGACGCCATCTACACCCCGAAATGGTCGCACTCGACCAAAATCGAAGTGGCTGTCTGGACCATCCCGGTGCTGATCATCATTGCCCTGGGTTACATCACCTACATTTCGACCCACGAACTGGACCCGTATCGTCCGATTGAATCCGACGTCAAGCCGGTGACCATCGAAGTGGTCGCGCTGGACTGGAAGTGGCTGTTCATCTACCCGGAACAAGGCATTGCCACGGTCAACAAGATCGTGTTCCCGGCGCACACGCCAATCAACTTCAAGATCACCTCCGACGCCGTGATGAACTCGTTCTTCATCCCGGGCCTGGGCGGCCAGATCTACGCGATGGCGGGCATGCAGACCAAGCTGCACCTGATCGCTGACCGCAACGCTGAAATGGACGGCATCTCCGCCAACTACAGCGGCGCGGGTTTCACCGGCATGAAGTTCAAAGCCATCTCAACCACTCAGGAAGATTTCGACGCCTGGGTAAGTGAAGTCAAGAAGTCACCTAAACAGCTTGATCAGGCTGAATACGCAGCCCTTGCCAAGCCGAGCCAGAACAACCCAGTCGAGCTCTACTCCTCGGTCACGCCGAACCAGTTCCAGATCATCGTCGACAAGTACGAAGGTATGAAGCCGGGCAAGCCGCTGAAGCACGAGAAGAAAGAGAAAGAAGTGGCGGCCACGGAAATTGACTCGAGTTCGCATTCAGCTGCCGGGGCAGAGGAGTAAACGATGTTTGGTAAATTAAGTTGGGAAGCAGTCCCATTCCACGAGCCGATCGTGATGGTGACCATCGCCATGATCGCCCTCGGTGGTCTGGCGCTGTTCGCTGCAATCACCTACTTCAAGAAGTGGACTTACTTGTGGACCGAGTGGCTGACGTCGGTCGACCACAAGAAAATCGGCGTGATGTACATCATCGTCGCCATGGTCATGCTGCTGCGCGGTTTTGCCGACGCCATCATGATGCGTACCCAGCTGGCCATGGCCACCGAGGGTTCGCCTGGCTACTTGCCGCCTGAACACTATGACCAGATCTTCACCGCTCACGGTGTGATCATGATCATCTTCATGGCGATGCCATTCTTCACCGGCCTGATGAACCTTGCAGTGCCGCTGCAGATCGGCGCGCGTGACGTTGCCTTCCCGTTCCTGAACTCCCTGAGCTTCTGGCTGCTGGTGTCCGGCGTTGTGCTGATCAACCTGTCCCTGGGCGTCGGCGAATTCGCCAAGACCGGTTGGGTTGCTTATCCACCGCTGTCGGGTCTGCAATACAGCCCTGGCGTGGGGATGGACTACTACATCTGGGCGCTACAGCTATCCGGGTTGGGTACAACGCTAACGGGGGTTAACTTCCTCGCTACCGTACTGAAAATGCGTACCCCTGGCATGAAACTGATGGACATGCCGATCTTCACCTGGACCTGCACCTGGGCAAACGTTCTGATCGTGGCTTCGTTCCCGATCCTGACCGCTACCCTGGCACTGCTGACCCTTGACCGTTACATGGATTTCCACATTTTCACCAATGAACTTGGTGGCAATCCAATGATGTACGTTAACCTGTTCTGGGCGTGGGGCCACCCTGAGGTTTACATCCTGATCCTGCCGGCATTCGGCATCTTCTCGGAAGTGATCTCGGCGTTCACCGGCAAGAAACTGTTCGGCCACCACTCGATGATCTACGCCTCGGGCGCGATCTCGGTACTGGGCTTCATGGTCTGGCTGCACCACTTCTTCACCATGGGTTCGGGTGCCAGCGTCAACGCCTTCTTCGGTCTGGCGACGATGCTGATTTCCATCCCGACGGGTGTGAAGCTATTCAACTGGCTGTTCACCATCTACCAGGGCCGTCTGCGCTTCACCAGCCAGGTGATGTGGACGCTGGGCTTCATGGTGACCTTCGCCATCGGCGGCATGACCGGCGTACTGCTGGCCATCCCGGGTGCTGACTTCGTTCTGCACAACAGCCTGTTCGTGATCGCGCACTTCCACAACGTGATCATCGGCGGTGCGGTATTCGGTTACATCGCAGGTTTCGCGTTCTACTTCCCGAAAGCGTTCGGCTTCAAGCTGCACGAAGGCTGGGGTAAAGCAGCGTTCTGGTTCTGGATCTCGGGCTTCTTCGTCGCGTTCATGCCGCTCTATGCACTGGGCTTCATGGGCATGACCCGTCGTCTGAACGCCACCACCAACCCTGAGTGGGTACCGTACCTGTACGTTGCCATGTTCGGTGCGGTGATGATCGCTGTCGGTATCGCTTGCCAGCTGATCCAGCTGTACGTATCGGTGCGTGACCGCAACAAGCCAGAGAACGTTTGCGATCACGGTGACCCGTGGAATGCACACACTCTGGAATGGTCGACCTCGTCGCCACCTCCGTTCTACAACTTTGCTGTGCTGCCTAAGGCTGACTGCATCGACCCGTTCACCGAAGCCAAGGAAAACGGTACTGCGTACCAGCGTCCGGCCAAGTACGAGCCGATCCACATGCCGAACAACACCGCTACCGGTGTGGTGATGGGCGCACTGTTGACCGTCTTCGGTTTCGCGATGATCTGGCACATCTGGTGGCTGGCGATCGCGAGCCTGGTAGGCACTGTCGTCTACTTCGTGATCCACGCTGCACGTGACGACCAGGGCTATATGGTTCCGGTTGAAACGATCGAGCGCATCGAAGCCGAGCAGCACAAGCGTCTGGTTGCGGCAGGGAAAATCCCGGCCGGTGCCACCCGTGTTGAAACCTCGTTGGAACAGGCTTAAACCATGTCGAATTTAGTGACCAATGTTGGACACGCCCATGGTGACCATGGGCACGATGACCATCACCACGACTCGGGCGAGATGACCGTATACGGTTTCTGGCTCTACCTGATGACCGACTGCATTCTGTTTGCGTCGATCTTCGCGGTGTACGCAGTACTGGTAAACAACGTAGCCGGTGGCCCAGCGGGCCACGACATCTTCGAACTGCCCTACGTGCTGGGCGAAACCGCTCTGCTGTTGTTCAGTTCGATCACCTACGGCTTCGCCATGCTGGCGTTGTACAAAGGCAAGAAGCAGGCGGTCCTGGGTTGGTTGTTCATGACCTTCCTGCTCGGCGCCGGCTTTATCGCCATGGAGATCAACGAGTTCCACCTGCTGATCTCCGAGGGCTTCGGTCCTAGCCGTTCGGGCTTCCTGTCGGCGTTCTTCACCCTGGTCGGTACCCACGGTCTGCACGTATCTGCAGGTCTGATCTGGATGGGCATCATGATGTACCAGGTCAACAAGCACGGCCTGACGGCGACCAACAAGACCCGTCTGAGCTGCCTGAGCCTGTTCTGGCACTTCCTGGACGTGGTGTGGATCTGCGTATTCACCGTTGTTTACCTGATGGGGACTCTGTAATGGCTAATGCACACTCCCATGACAGCCATGATGCTGGCCACGGCAGCGTAAAGTCGTACGCCATTGGCTTCATCCTGTCGGTGATCCTGACCGTCATCCCGTTCGGCCTGGTGATGTACCCGAGCCTGCCGAAGGCGACGACGCTGGCAATCGTTCTGTTGTTCGCAGTGATCCAGGTGATCGTTCACCTGTATTACTTCCTGCACCTGGACCGTTCCATCGCTCAGCGTAACAACGTGATCGCGTTTGTCTTCACGGCCATCGTGATCGTGCTGCTGGTTGGCCTGTCGCTGTGGATCATGTTCAGCATTCACACGTACATGATGGCGAAGTGAGGTAGACCCGATGTCGCTCAAGCACTTTATCCAAATCACCAAACCGGGGATCATTTTCGGTAACGTGCTTTCTGTGGCAGGCGGGTTCTTCCTGGCCTCGAAAGGGCATGTCGATCTGGCGGTGTTTCTGGCAGCCATGATCGGCACCTCCCTGGTTGTAGCCTCCGGTTGCGTGTTCAACAACTGCATCGACCGCGACATCGACCTGAAGATGGAGCGCACTAAAAACCGGGTGCTGGTGCAGGGCTTGATCTCCCTGAAACTGGCCCTGGTCTATGCGACCATCCTTGGTGTTCTCGGCGTTGCGTTGTTGTACAAGGTGGCCAATCCGTTGGCCGCCCTGTTCGCGGTCATCGGCTTCGTCATCTACGTCGGCTTCTACAGCCTGTACCTCAAGCGCAAGTCGGTTCACGGCACGCTGGTGGGCAGTCTGTCGGGCGCCATGCCGCCAGTGATCGGTTACGTTGCCGTAACCAACAGCTTCGACATGGCCGCGCTGGTCCTGCTGGTGATGTTCAGCCTGTGGCAGATGCCGCATTCCTACGCCATCGCGATCTTCCGCTTCAACGATTACCTGGCCGCATCGATTCCGGTGCTGCCAGTGAAGCGCGGGATTAAAGTGGCCAAGAAGCACATCCTGCTCTACATCCTGGCGTTCCTCGTGGCGACCTTGATGCTGACCTTCAGCGGCTACGCCGGCATGAGCTACCTCGCTGTCGCCGCGGCCATGGGCATGTACTGGTTGTACATGGCCTGGACCGGCTACAAGGCAGTGGATGACACGGTCTGGGCACGCAAGCTGTTCGTGTTCTCGATCTTCACCATCACCGCGCTGAGCGTCATGATGTCCCTGGACTTCAAGGTGCCAAGCGAGCTGCTGCTGACGTACGCGCCGTAAGGTTTCGAGGCTTCAAGAAAAACCCCGCATATCGAGAGATGTGCGGGGTTTTTTGTTGCGCGGATTATGCTGATTTGATGTGCGGCGATTCGCGAGCAGGCTCGCTCCCACAGGGAATATGTGATCGACGCAGATCACATGTGGGAGCGAGCCTGCTCGCGAATCGCAACGTCACTGAATTTGCTGGGTTGCCGGTTGCAGACTTCCGGTAAACCCCCTAGATTTGGATCCAACCATAACGGTAATAGCGCCATGCCACTTCGCAGGGACACTGTTATTCATGCATCAATCGAGAGGCTGGGCGAAATGACTGAGAGGATGACCTGCGACGAGCGTTTTATTGCCCTGGCCCAAGAGCTGAACTATGACATTTATGGCGAGAACACCGCCGGCGGCAATTACGCGCCGCTGATCCGTCATCACGATGAGTTGTACATCAGCGGCATGGTGCCGCGCACCCATGGCAAGATTCAGTACCCCGGCCGCGTTGGCCTGGAGTTGACCCTAAAGGACGCGCAGGCCGCCGCCAGCATCAGTGCGATGCGCTGTCTGGCGTTGATTGTCGATGCGGTCGGTTCGCTGGACAAGATTCGGGCGTTGTTGCGGGTCACGGTGTACGTGAAGTCCACCCCGGACTTCGTTGACCTGAGCGAAGTGGCCAACGGTGCATCGGACGTGTTCAGCCACGTGCTCGGCGATGCCGGGCGGCACACGCGCACGACGGTCGGTGTGTATCAGTTGCCGAAGAACGCGGCGATTGAAGTCGACATGATTGTGGCATTGCACTCTGGCGCCTGAATCGCCCGAAAGCCACACAACAAAAAGCCCCGCCTGAATCTCAGGGCGGGGCTTTTTCGCAAGCGTTGCCGTATTACTGCGCGGCGATGCTATAGCCATCGAACGCGGTCTGCTGTTGCAGTGCGGTGATGATGTTCTTGCGGTTTACCGCCTGCTCAGTACCGGCGTTATCGACGAAGACTTCGCTTTCCAGCTCCGCTTCTTCGCCTTCACCGACGAAGGTGAAACCGAGGAATTCCAGTGCTTCACGGTCAACGTTCAAGCGCGAACGCGGTGTGCGCAGCGGCAGGGTCACGCTGCTGCCGTCCTTGCTGATGGTGAAGATCTCGACTTCTTTCTTCGCGCGGGCAGCCTTGCTCTTGCCACCGCTCGGGTTGCTGATCGCCTGATGCGTCTGGTTCAGCACTTTGAGCGCCAGGCCATAAACGATTTCCTGGAACGCCGGATCGTCCTTGAAGCTGGAGAGGATGCGGCCGATAGAGAACTTGCTGCTCAGGTCTTCAAGGGCGGCAATGTCCGCAGCCTCGGCGTCCTTCAATGCCTTGAGTTCGCCCATCAGTTCGTAGGCCTTGTCGTCATCGAAGCGGTCGTGTGCCTGGCGGATCGCGGCGCGCAGTTCGCGGATCTGGTCGCTCTCGCGGGTCGACTGGAACGCGTCCAGGACCATCTCGCTGATGATTTTGGCTTGTGGCAGGTGTTGTGAAAGATTGATGGAGTTTTCGTATTCCGCTTTGGACGATTCGGTAACTACGGATTCAGCGGTGTTGAAATCGGACATTGAAATTTCACTACTTTTTTAACTTGAGTGGAGATGAGCAAGCACGGGGCTTTTTCAGGCCGACTAATTTAGGGGAGCGGGGCGGCGTTGTCACGGAGCAACGGGTCGGTGGTCGAGGTTTTTTCCCGCCGACTCATCAAGCGCCCAACGGCGGGCGCTGTGCCTGAAGCATTCGCAACAGCCAATAGAACTTCAGCGAGCGGGTGCCGATCAGTCCGCAGACAAATCCGGACGCGGTGGCCTTGAGCAACAACATGTCCGCAGCGGTGCTGCGTTCCGGGTACACATCATCCTGATAGCCGAAGTAGTAGTTCACCGCAAAAAACAGCAGCAACAACATCAGCGCTTTTCAGGTACCCGGCACGATCAATCCGCTTTCCGGGTCGTCGAGCTTCACGCCCTTGCGGGAAAAAATCAGCCATGCCGACAGGGCGCCAAGTATCAAAGCGATCGACCAGCCGCCCAGCGTAAAACCGGGATCAACCGACAGGTTCAGCGAAAACAGCGACCAGACCAGCAGCGCCAACGGGGTCGACAGTAGCGAGAACCGGCTCTCGTGCTGAGGCTTGCGAGCCTTCAGGCCGTAATACATCAGGATCACAAAAAACACATAAACCCACAGCGGGGTGTTTTGCAAAATGGCGAGCATCGCGCAGCGTCCATGCTGGAAAGAGATGGGCGATCATAGCGGTTGTCAGAGCGCTTGACGGTTATTTCAAGCGAGGGCGCTCCATCGCAATCAGCGATGTTTCAAAGCCCAGGCTGGCAAAGAATGACTCGGCACCTTCACGGCCGGCGCGCAGCACCCAAGTGATGTCGGGGTTATCCCCCATGACGTGCTCAACCAGTGCCCGACCAATGCCTTTGCGTCGCTGTTGCCCGTCGACCGCGACCATCGACAGGTAGCCGTTGGACAAGCCATCGGTGATGCCTCGCGCGAAGCCAATGATTTGCCCGTCTTGCAGCGCGATGGCCGTGCGTTGGGAGTTCTCGATCAGTTGCGCAAAGTGGCTGCTGGAGCCTGTTCGATGGCCCCAGCCATGTTGCCCAAGGAACAGACGCACGGGCTCCACTTCGGCGGGCAGCAGATTACGAACGGTCAGGTTAGTGTTCATTTGCGGGTCGACTCCCTATCGGTGGTCATTTGAAAGGTTGCTTGATAGCTGACGGGATCAGGATCTGCCCCATGTTTTCATCGCGAAATCGACGAAGCGTCTCAGCTTGGGCAGCCGATAGCGATCCGGGGCGTACAACAGATGCAATGGCCGGCTGGGAGGCTGGAAGTCGGGAATGACCTTCACCAGTTTGCCCTCGCGCAGATCCTGCTCGACCAGCGCATCGGGCAGCATGACGATGCCCATGCCGGTGCGCGCCGCCTGATGCAAACCGGCGGAGCTGTTGATCAGCATCGGACCACTGACGTCGACCAGGATTTCTCCGGCCGGGCTGCTCAGGCGCCAGCGCTTTTCCACCGATTGCCAGTCGTCCCCGGCAGGATAGGCGAACGACAGGCAGTCGTGTTGTTGCAAGTCTTCCGGCGTTTGCGGCATGCCGCGTCGGGCCACATAGTCCGCTGAAGCGCACACGGTCAGGGTGTAATCGATCAAGGGGCGGGCGATCAGGTTCGACTGCTCGAAATGGCCCAGACGAAACGCCACATCGAGGCCACTCTCCAGTAGATCCGGACGGCTGTTGGTCAGCACCACGTCCATTTTGACCTGCGGGTATTGCAGGGAAAACTCGCTGAGCGCAGGCGCCAGGCGTTCGACGCCGAAGGTCAGTGGCGCAGTGAGGCGCAGCAGGCCGCGCGGCTCATCAAGGGCCTGCTCGGCGAGACGCTCGGAGTCCGCCACCAGCCCCAACACATCCAGACAACGCTGGTAGTAAACGCTGCCGAATTCAGTGAGGCGTTGGCGTCGGGTCGTGCGTTGCAACAATTGCACGCCCAAGCGTTGCTCCAGTGCGCGCAGGTGATTGCCGACCATGGTCGTCGACATGTCGCACTGCAACGCGGCCGCCGTCATGCTCCCCCGCTTCGACGACTTTGACGTAGACGCTCATCGACTGGAACAGGTCCATTATCAAGCTCTGCTTATAAATGATTGAAGTTTTGCCGAGTTTATCCAGTTCTGGTGGCTAACCATACTGCAAACACACCGACCTTCACTGGAGTTTGAAGTCATGACCGCCGCCCTGATGAACACCTACCAACCACTGGCCCTGAGTTTCACTAAAGGGCTGGGCACCCGACTGTGGGATCAGGCCGGCCGCGAGTATCTGGATGCGGTCGCCGGTGTGGCGGTGACAAATGTCGGCCACTCGCACCCACGGATCGTTTCGGCGATCAGCGAGCAGGCTGGATTGCTCCTGCACACCTCCAACCTGTACAGCATCGACTGGCAGCAACAACTGGCAAAGCGGCTGACCGAGTTGTCGGGAATGGATCGGGCGTTCTTCAATAACTCCGGCGCCGAGGCCAACGAGACGGCGTTGAAACTCGCGCGGCTGTACGGCTGGCGCAAAGGCATCGAGCAGCCGCTGGTGGTGGTGATGGCCAACGCTTTCCATGGCCGCACGCTCGGCACACTGTCTGCCAGCGATGGCCCGGCGGTGCGCCTGGGGTTCAGTGAACTGCCGGGGGATTTCGTCAAAGTGCCGTTCGGCGATCTCGCAGCGCTGGAGAACATTCAGCGCAAGCACGGCGAGCGCATCGTGGCGATTCTGGTCGAGCCGATTCAGGGCGAAAGCGGCGTGCAACTCGCACCACCCGGTTACCTGAAAGCCCTGCGCGACCTTTGCAATCGCCACGCCTGGCTGCTGATGCTCGATGAAATCCAGACAGGCATCGGCCGCACCGGTCAGTGGTTTGCGTTTCAGCATGAGGGCATCGTCCCGGACGTCATGACGCTGGCCAAAGGACTCGGCAACGGTGTGCCGATCGGCGCTTGTCTGGCGCGGGGCAGGGCGGCAGATCTGTTCACCCCCGGCAGTCATGGCAGCACGTTTGGCGGTAATCCGCTGGCTTGCCGGGTCGGCTGTACGGTGCTGGATATCATTGAAGAACAAGGCTTGCTGGACAATGCGCGGGTGCAGGGTGCGCGCTTGCTGGCCCGGTTACACGCAGAGCTGGCCGATAACCCGAATGTGCTGGCGATTCGCGGTCAGGGTTTGATGATCGGTATCGAGCTCAAGCAGCCCATTCGCGATCTGACGCTGATTGCGGCGCGAGATCATGGGCTGCTGATCAACGTCACGCGGGGCAAGACGATACGGCTACTGCCGCCGCTGACGATTGATGAGCGGGAGGTGGAGATGATTGTCAGAGGTGTGGGGCGGGCAGTGACTGCGCACTAATGGCTACTCGATAACCCCTGTGGGAGCGAGCCTGCTCGCGATAGCGTAGCGTCAGACGACATTCATTTTGAAGGGTCAATCGCAATCGCGAGCAGGCTCGCTCCCACAGGGGAAAAGTGCGTCGCGCTAATCAGGATAATCCGACAAATCCGGCGCCAGCATCCGCGTCTTCGTCGCGCCATTGGCGTTGTGCTGAATGATCTCTCGCGGCTGTCCCTGCTCATTGAAAAACACCTGCCCGATCCCCGCCGAATTCCACAGCCGTTCACCGGCTTCGGCATGTTCCGGCGTATACGGCACGATGCGCATGCGTCGGCGTTTGGTCAGCCAGTTCAGTGGCGAGCGCGGCGAGTAGAGCCAGCGGTTGAGGCGGTCGAACCACTCCAATAGCGCCGGCGGAAACTCGTTCTTGATGCCGCTGCTGGTGATCTGCCAGATTCGCGGGCCAGCCTTGCGGTGCCTTATCAGCACTTCGTAGACGAAGGAATAATGCACATCGCCGGACAGCACCACGTAGTTCCCAGGTGTGCGCGAGTGCCTGAAAATATTCAGGATCACCTGTGCAGCCCCCCGATGGGCCATCCAGTTTTCCGCATCGACCAGCAGTGGATAACCGCACCAACTGAAGACTTTTTGCACGCTTTCAATCAGCTTCACGCCGAAGATCGGCGCGGGCGAAACGATGATCGCCGAGGGGTGATCGAGCAGTTCCTGTTGCAGTTCGGTCAACGCCTCCCAGTCGAGCAGGCCCGACGGTTGCTTGAGCGCCATTTCGCTGCGCCAGCGCCGGGTACGGGTGTCGAGCACCACCAGTGCGGGACGGGTTGGCAGCACGAAATGCCAGTTCTGAAAGCGCAGCAGGTCATCGATCAGCGCGTCCTGCACCGGGCTGTCGAGATAGTGGTCATCGCCGCTGGCGCTCAGGCCTCGGGTTTTCTCCAGTACTTCGTTGAAGGCATCCGGGTTGTTGCCCCAGCCCTGACAGAGCATGTAAGCGATCAACGCATTGCCGATGATGCGTTTGGAGAACGGATGGCCGTAGGCTGTTTCCTCCCACTGCGCCGAGAGATTCCAGTCGTCGGTGATGTCGTGATCATCAAAAATCATCAGACTCGGCAGGTGCGCCAACGCTCGGGCGACGTTGCCCAAACCGGCCTTGAAGCCATCGATACGCGTCTGTTCGAGGGCATAGCGCTTGAGTCTTTCTGGCGTCAGCGCAGGCGCTGTCGGATTGATCAGCGTCCATGCAACCGGCGACCACACCAGCAAGTACATCGCCATGACTTCGGCGAAGGTCACCAGATGATTGTCGGCACTGCTGCTGGTGAAAATCGGCTTACGCGCACCGCCGAAAAATCGCTCGCGCAAGGTCTCGTTGCTCTCCAGCGCCGGTAACAAATCCGCACGGTGGTAGTAGCTTGCCGAGTGTTCGTAAAGCTTGGCGCTGTCGCTGACCACGGCGCCTTCGAGGTGTTCGTCGAACAGGCCGAGCCGTTTGATCAAGGCATGAATCGCCCGCAGCATCGGCCCGGCAACATCATCGGCGTAGACCTGATCGCCGCTCATCATCAATAGAGCAGGGCGTTGCTGAGGATCGGTTTCGGCAGCCAACAGTTGATCGACACAGAGCAAACCGTCCGCCGCCGGGTGATGCGGCTTGCGGCAGGAACCGTGGAGCAACTGATCGATCTGCGAGCGCACGACGAAGTTCGGGCAAGTGGCGTTGCCATACACCAGATGCGGCGCCCAATCGGCGATCCGCTCCTGGCCGTCGATCAGCAAGTCATAGTCGATAACGGTGTCGAAGGGCAGGGCGCTGTCGAGGCGGACATCAATGAGGTGCACGAAGGCTCGACTGCCTACGGGGATAACCGTGCATTTCTCGGCATCGAGGGCGATGTCTCCTACACCTTGCAGGCGCAAGGTCAGCGACAACGGACGCGTAGCGACCAGCCACATGACCATTCGCGTTGGTTCCAGCCGTCGCAGCAGCGGGCCGGCCAACACAGGTGGCAGCGCAATCAGGTCATCAGGTTTTGGAGACATCGAGGGCAAAGCTCAAGGCGCACAAGCCGGTGATGATAGCGCAGCCGGCGCCTTGAACGCTTAAGTGAGGCTTAAGAGTCGCGCTTTTTGAACTTCAGATCGAGCAGCCGCCACGCGGCCTTGTCAGTATCTTTACCGTCCACTTGTTGAACCGAGCAGTCGACACCGTAGCTGACAGTGTCGCCTAACATGTTGAGAGCGCTGACGGTGCTGCTGATGGTATAGGTCTGATCCTTGAACCGTTGGCTGCTCGCGCTCTTGGCACTGGCAATCGCTGTCGACGCTGAAAAACGCATGGCGCTCTTGATGAAGGGTTCGCAAATCATCAACGCCATCATGGATTTGTCCGCGTCCGGATGAGTGCCGGCCAATCGGCGCGAAGCGGTAAAGTCGTCATGCACGTTGTCTTTGAAGTCCTTTTCCAGCAGTGAGGCGGGCAGGCGTTTGCTGTAGTTCGGCAGAAGGGCGGACTCGGGCGGAGAAGGCTCATTCTGTGGTGCGCTGGCGACGTAGGTCGCAAGGTTGTCGGACTGGGCTGGGGTGGATGCGATCACAGGTGTAGGCTGCATTGCCCGTTCTAACTCAGGCATGAGTGCCGCCGCAGCGCTCTCTGTCTCGCTGTTATATGTTTGCGCCGGTGCCGATGGAAACAACGACAACGTAATCGACAGCACGACCATCGCCACGATGAAACCGCCCGCTGCGCCGACGATGTTGCCGTAAAAAAGATGCCAGCTGCCGCGATTCTTCACCACCCAACGCCACATGAAACCCCAGGCCGCGACAAACGCCAGAAAACGCAGAAACTCCATTTGATCCTTTCCTTAAAACTTCAACAATCCGAAAACAGTGCCCGCCAATGTTGGGCCCTGAAGATGGGCGGCAAGATACCAAAATAGAAGCGCTGCGCTATCAAGAACCCGGGAAATAATTCACCGCCAGAAACATCAGTGCCGTCATACCAGCGGCGAAACCACACAGCGCGCCCAACAACTGGCGCGCGACCGGATGTTCCGGTTGACGGCGATGGGCAACCCACATCCATACACCCGCCAGCACCGCGGCGCTGTTCATGAACACCACCAGGCTGTGATTCAGGTTGGGCGTCGCCATCGTCGTGCCAATGACCCCGCCATAAATCAGCGTGAATACGATCCCGGTCACCACGCTACTTCCGGCGCCAGCAAGGTTGGCAAGTAACAAATTCCACTCACCCCGTTGCTTCACGACCCACATCCAGGTTCCGGCCATCACCAGCAAGCACAATAAAGCGTCCATCGATTCATTCCTGAGTGCGCGATAGCAGAGGCGGTTGGCGCGCCTCCAGCGAAAGTGGACGGCAAGATAGCAAAATAGTAGCGTCGCGCCACTGCCCTTATCCTCGTAACGGACTGCACATGCCTGCAATCACCAAAACCTTGCGCCTGTTTTGTGCACTTACTCTGGGCTTTGCCCTGACCCCGGCATTCGCCGCCTGGCAAGAACACCCGGAAAACAGCTGGAAGTATTACGCCGGCAACTGCCAGCAAGTGCAGGAAAAAATGGCCGGAGTCCAGAGCGGTCGAACCACTGCCTATGACGTGATGTTCGCGCTGGAAAGCAATCTGCGAACCATGAATGAACACCGCTCGAACCTGACACCCGATCACTCGGGTTCCCGCGAATTCGCCCAATGCGAAAACCTCGCCGCCCAGGCCGAGGCGATGATCGCCCAAGGCAAAGCCGAGTTCGCCGCGAAAATGGAACGTGGCGTACAGGAGGGCCGGATCGCCCACCAGAACTCCCCCGCATACCAGCGTGCCCGTTCCCTCGGCTACAGCGACGTCGGCGACATTTCCTTTCTCAAACTGCACGAAGACACGGAAGGCGAAGCGCGCCTGAAAACCATGCTGATCACCGTCGACGAAGTCTGCGGCCAATACTTCCGCGCCACGCACTATGTGAAGCCGTATGTGATCTACACGGTCAGGCCTTCGGATGGCGGTTGCGGTGAGGTAAAGCGCGTGGCGATCATCGGCGGCCGAGCGGTGGAGAAGGGTGACTACATTGATGAGAAGGGCGAGTTTCAGTATTTGGGGTGGAAAAAGATCACCGCTGCGGATGGCTTCCCGACAGACATTCGGGTGCTGAAAGTCCGTCGTTAAGTTGCGCAAACACTTGGATGGTTTCTTGAATAAAAGGATGAGCAGATGATCGACTTCAACAACAAAGGCTTCTTCAAACTCAAGCAAAACGATGAGTACGCCGAACGCGTCACCGCCCTGTTGCTGGACGGTGAGCAAGTGATCGACGCCTACAAGGCCATGCGCGACGGCGTTGTGTTTACCAACAAACGCATCATTGCCGTCAACGTTCAGGGCATTACCGGCAGCAAGAAGGATTTCACCTCGTTGCCGTACAAGAACATCGTTGCGTACTCCGTGGAAACGTCGGGGACATTTGATCTGGACTCGGAACTGGAGATCTACTTTTCGTCGCTGGGGAAGGTGAAGTTCGAATTCACCGGAAAGACATCGATGGTGGAGATTTCCAAGTACATCTCCAGGCATCTGCTGTAAGGGCACAAATCACAGGACGTCTTTCAAGTAACCCTTGAGCGCGAGGAGCGGCTGATCAAGCTGCTCCAGCGATTTCGCCTGGCTGAAGTCGGCTGACAACTTATGCAGTTCACGTCCGAGCGGTTTTTCGATCCCGCCCAGGGCGTCCAATGCCAATCCGAGGCATTCATTCATCTTGAACTGAATCGTCTGCACATCACCCCGGCGAACCAGCAGTTCGAAAATATCCTTCTGGTAATCCCCCATAACCATATCGTCCCGCAGAATCGGGCTCAGGCCTTCTTCCTCATAAGCGAGTTTGAGGGAGAAGAGGGCGACGGTTTCCAGTGACGTTTCCATGGTGTGCCTTCAGCGACGTCCTTCAGAGTAAGTGTCGAAAACGCAGATGCAACCTGAGCGAGAGGCACAAGGCGGCGGGCTGCTTTCAGATGGGCGTGATTATACGGAGAGGGATCAACAAGTGCAGCCCAAGGCAAGACTGGGCACGCTGAAGCCGATCAATAACTCTTACGGGATTGAACGCCATTTCCATAGGCAGGCCGGCGAGTATTATGGTGAGCAATCACCACATCGACGTTAACTCTTGGATACGAGCGGGGAGACGACCATGGAATACGACGACAAACTGATGGAAGACGCTGTGCTTGCCCTGCTGGCGGCACTCAGTTCCGACAAAGGCAATGCCTGGAAAGGCTTCGACTTCGAAATCATGAACCGACTGCATGAACAGGGTTTCATCAGTAACCCGGTGAACAAGAACAAGTCGGTCTGGCTGACGCAGGAGGGCATGGAGCGGGGTCGGAAGATTGCGGAGCGGTTGTTTGGAGGGAGTGCTCAAGCTGAGCCTGCGTCCGGTTCCGATGCTTGAGTTCCTGCTATGCCGACTGTAGCGGGAAGACTGGTGGCGGACTCGCTGGATGAGGAGCTGGAGGAGTTTTCCCATTGGGACATTTTCTGACTGAACCACAACTGACAATCGTCAGGGCCGCACTGTCCGAACCGTTCAACCATTTCCCCACTGATTACGATTACATCGCACGCCAGCTCAAAGGCGTCGATCCAGCGGTGCTCTACGAGATCTTCTATTCAGAAGTAGCGCCAGTGTGCTTTACGAACATTGCGGCGGTCTTGCCCACTGTCTGGACAGGTTTTGACCCTGACTGGCTCAGGGCCGAGATAGAGGAAAGGCTCGCGGCGCGGCAGCGTAACTGGTTTCGCAGGCAGTTCGACAAGTTGCTGGTCCGTTGGCTGAAATACAACTACGACTACATGTGGGACGAAATCGCCGGCAGGCTTTGAAATTGTGGTCAGGGATTTTGAATCCTTCTCTTTTAGCGATCAACACTTTCGTCTGGTTTAACGCACGGCCAGTCTGATCACGGGTGAGTTGGTGGCCATTGAGTGAAGAGGGGGGCTTTATCGCAGACGAAAAAAAGGTCTTGCTAAGCAAAACCTTTCTTAATTTTGGTGCCCGAGGGAGACTCGTGTAGTGGTCAACTAATCCCGGACACGACGTTAAGTTTTTCTTCGGCCCGAGCTGGCGCCAACCCACCGTTGAATTGATGGGGTCGAACCCAGTTGTACTGATGCATCAAGAAGTGACTGATATCGCGCTGGGCTTCTTGAGCCGTTCTGTAACCCGTGGTCGGTATCCATTCCGTTTTCAAGCTGCGAAACACGCGCTCCATTGGCGCGTTGTCCCAGCAATTTCCCCGCCGGCTCATGCTCTGGCGCATCCGATAACGCCACAGCCGCTGGCGAAATAGACGACTCGCATACTGTGACCCTTGATCCGAGTGAAACAGCAGGCCTTGAGGTTTGCCTCGTTGCTCGTAAGCCATATCCAGCGCCTTGATAACCAGATCGGCGTCCGGCTTTTCCGACAACGCCCAGCCCACTACCCGGCGTGTGCAAAGATCCAGCACGACAGCCAGGTAATGCCATTTCCCCTGGGCCCAGATGTAGGTGATGTCGCCGCACCACACCTGGTTGGGTGCCGGAACATCGAACTCCCGATTCAAGATGTTCGGGATATCCAACCGTTCAACTGTCGCTCGTTTATAGGCATGTGATCCGGGCTGTTTACTGACGAGTTCAAGCTCGCGCATCAGGCTGCGCACTTTGAATCGACCGAGCTGCTCACCGTCGTCACGCATCAGCGACAGGATGCTGCGGCTGCCCGCAGCACTGCGACTTTGCGAGAACAGCTCGCTCACCCGGCTGCGCAACCGCAGCCGTTCGACATCAGGTGTTCGGCGCCTAAGGCGCTGGGCGTAGTAGCACGAACGGGTGACTTCAAACACCTTGCACAGCCAATCAATCGGCTCATGGACGCTCAGCTGATTGATCAGCGCGTACGCTCGTGATCTTCCGACATCAAGAGCGCGGTAGCCTTTTTTAATATCGATTTTTCCCGTTCAAGGCGGGCAATCCGGGCTTCCAGCTCCTGGATTTTCTGCTGTTCCGGAGTCAGCGCTTTGCTCTGTGGAGTGACGCCTTGGCGCTCCTGCTGAACCTGATCAACCCAGCGGCGCAGGGCCGATTCGCCGATGCCGAGTGAACGGCTGGCTTCGATGTAGCTGTAGTTTTGTTTGAGTACGAGGTCGGCAGCCTCGCGCTTGAATTCAGCAGAAAAGGAACGGCGTTGTTTGGTCATCTGACACCTCGATCTGGCGAGCATTCTCGCCTAAATGGGTGTCCGGTTTCATTAGACCACTACAGATAGCACTCAAGCGACCGCTAATTGCGAGAAGAAGCAACGGTTGGTTGATGAGATCGACCAACTGATCACCCGACGTGATAAATACCTGAGGACGGCTGAAGAGCAATACGCCGAGATTGCACCGTTGGAAGCATTACTGGAGGGCGACGAAGAATTAGACGCGATTCGTCTGCGTGAAGTCCGCAGTGAGTACAACACGCTGAAAATTCCATACGACTCCAATAAGCACCATGCCTGGATCTTAGATACTCAGATCACTCGTCGCGAGCAACTGCTCAATCACGAAACCTTGATGGCCGATTACACCGAATCGATGGCGAACTGGAAAGCCGACGAGCAAGAGCTCAACGAAAAACGCGAGAGCCTCAGCACCCGTTTGGAGCAGATCCAGCAGCAAGCAGTGGAAGACTTGGCCAAAGCTCGGCAAGCCGAAACCGATGCAGCCACAGCCTACGCACAGTCAGTTGCCTGGGGCGACACTGAGGGCGAAAAGAACGCCAATACAGACGCGCAAAAGGCTGCGAAAAACCTTGCAACTGCCATCGAGCACAATCGTCGCCAGCACCTAATCATTACCGCGCTGGAGCAGGAACTGGTCATCGTCGACCAACACATTGCCGAGGCGCAAAGCGAACACCTCGCCATCCAAAGAACGGCCTTGTTGCTAGCCGAAAAGGTACTGGCAGAGCAGTGGAACGAAAAAGCTCAAGCACTAATGAATATAGGCGCCAAGCTGTGGGCTACCCAACGTTTGCTGGGTGGCGACCAACTCAGCCTTAGAAGGTTGGTGCTGCCTAAAGAAGGTGAAGGCTTCGACACGTGGGGTAGTCGTGAACTCGCTGACCGCTCATACAAGTTCACCGTAGAAGACATCCTCTCGCTGTAACGCAATGAGCCGCCTGAAACAGCCTGCGTACGCGGGCTGTTTATAATTTCACCGGGACCAACACCATGATTATTCAAATCCAAAGCAGCGCAAGCTGGAACGACACCTTGAAAGCGCGCAAGGAACACTTGACTGACTTGCTGAAAATCGTCGACATCAAAACCGGAAAAATCACACCCGTCCAGACGCTCACTGTCACGCTGATCAAGGAAGAAATCAGCTATATTGAGAGTAAGTTGAAAGGTCGGCCATAATTATAAACTTGTAAGCTCTACCACCATTCAGATAATTATTTTCTTAGCGCACATCAGGAAGTCACAATGTCTAAACTTGCCGAATACCGCCAGCTTGAAAAACACCTTGCCGAGCAGCTCCAAGCCCTGGAAGCTTTGAAGGGTGACAGTGATCTGAAGAAAGAAATCGAGTTCGAAACCAAGCTCCGTGGATTGCTAGGCCAGTATGGTTTCAGCCTGAAGCACATCATCAACCTCCTAGATCCGCAGAGCACCAAACTCGGTGTAGCTTCGACCGCTAAAAAAGACACTCGTAAGCCCCGAGCGCTCAAGACGTACAAAAACCCTCACACAGGCGAGGTTGTGGAAACGAAAGGAGGTAATCACAAGACACTGAAAGAGTGGAAAACCAACTACGGTTCCGAAGAGGTTGAAAGTTGGCTGAATAAATAATGTAGCTTGCATAAAAGGCCTCTGAGAGGTCTTTTTCTTTATCCTGAGCTGCAATTGTCCTGCGAGCATCAACATTTCTTGTATTCTTAACTCGACGTGATCGAGGGTGTTCTAGGATTACCGTAGCCTCCTCGATGCGCCATGGGCGGATGACAACAGCACCGCATAACTTGGTGCGAAGCAGAATTGCGCCACTCAACAATGCCAAATAAAGGGAATTTAATTATGCACCTTATAATACCATCTTACGAACCCGCCGCTGGAGAAGGTTTCGGTAAGGATCTTTTCAACAGGAAGCCGTTCGCTACATCTCTTACTAATCTTGTCCGCAGAACAAATGATCCGCTTGTAATAAGCCTTAACGGTCATTGGGGCGAAGGAAAAACCACATTCGTCAAAGCCTGGCAAACGCTCTTGGACGAAAACAATGTGCCAAATATATATATAGATGCTTTTGCTTCGGACTATGTAGACGATGCATTTATGGTGGTTGCTGGGGCGATTACCGACTATGTGCAGCAAAAAATACCAAAAGATAAAACCGAAGTTTTTTTAGATAAAGCCAAGCACGTTGGCGCACATCTCCTATCCTTAAGCACGAAAATTGGCATCAGAGCAGCAACGGCTGGCATAGTTAGCGGTGATGACTTCAAAGATTTAGACAAGGCAGTTGAGGGAGCGGGCGCCGACATTAGCAAAAGCGCTGAAGAATATATCAAACAAAAGCTAATTAATCACAAAAAAGAAAGCGCCTCAATAATACAATTCAAAAAATACCTCTCAACCATTCCAAACTTATTAAAACCCAAGACTGATCACTCTCTTACAATAATAATCGACGAACTCGATAGATGCCGCCCGTCATTCGCAGTTGAAATGCTCGAAAAAATCAAGCACCTATTCTCCGTAAACAACATTACATTTGTTTTAGTAATAAACAAAACTCAACTACAAGAATCTATCCGCGCTACCTATGGTACGAATATCGATGCACACACGTACTTGCAGAAGTTTTTAACCATTGAGGCAGATATACCTCTAAAGGGTCTTAGCGAGAAAAGTACAGTCTCGATCTATTGTGAATACCTAGCCGAAGCTCACGACCTAGATGATAAAGAGGATGTACAGGTGCTAATGGCAGCCTTGGGAGACCAGTTGGGAATGACGCTAAGGCAAATGGAGCGTGCGTTCAGCATTTACGCTCTTACATCATTGTCGGGACGTATGCCAAGAGACGAGTCCATAGGTCTCTTCGTAGTACTATGCGTTATTAAAGTAACACATCCAGATATTTTCTTCAGAATAAAGAATGATACGATCACGTACTCTGAAATTTATAAAACACTAAACTATATTGAATCAGGCGACAAAGAATACCCTCACGAGCTAAATTTCAGCTTAAAATGGCTAAAAGCCCTCATAATAAGCAACGATGAATACGTAAAACTACCTGAAGACGACTATTCGAAGCAGTTATTTTCCAGAGGACATAGGCGCAACAGGAAAAAAATGGTAGAGGACGCAACAAACAGAATCTCCACCTTCAATATATCCTAACAACTCATTTAAGCTCATTGGATACATGCACAACATATAACTGAAAGCGTCGCTCACTAGCGACTGCTTTCAGCCAAAAAATGTCGATATCAACCAGCACTCGAATCATAAATGTCCAAAAAATCGCAAAAAAAACCCGTAAAATCATTCATCCAAACTGGATTTAAAACCTAGCGCTCTCTTCTCCAACCAATGAGCAAGTATATCTTTTTGTTTGCCATTAACAAAAAACCTATCAATATCCTTCAACCTTAATTCGAGTACCTCCTCATAAATCACTGGACAACGCTTATTACCGCCATTAGAGAGCGACATATACTCCTCCCCCTTTATTATATAATTACCATTACCAATAAAATCGGAAGTTACATTGGACACGGAATCAATACTGCAGGCGAGTTGAATCCTCCCTTGAAGACTCGCCTCATTCCAGTTGAAACGCGGAGAGTATTGAAGTTTAGTTAATAGCGTGACAATCAATTTAGCCGCAGAATGTTGATCCTCTTGCCAATCCCCAGTACTTCCAGCTGTTTTATACCAACAAAACTCTTTAACCAGCGAACCGTTAAGCGGATTTCTTAACACATCCACCGCGCCATGTTTGAAAGGACTATTAAGCAAGGTTAGCGATTTTTCGTAAATAATATCGTCAATGAATACCCTGCATCCTTTTCCAGACTTCTCTAGACCCACCGCTCGAGTTACTGCGCTTCCCAAAACAAAATGCCCAATTGACCGATTGACTTTACTTGGTTCAACAATCTCACCGTAAGCGATACCTCCCCTAGACAATAGTCCTACACCGACAGAGTCCCACATGAAGGACCGAGCAGCATCCAAGACAGCTACTACATTCTCTGACCAAATATATGCACAGTCGGAAAGTTGAGCGACTTTTAAATCTTTGTGAGAGCCGGCAATAGACGTCAAGCAAGACCTAAACTGTGTGAGTAGCTGACCGCAAAACAAATTGGCGGTAGAACTCGGAGAAGATGAAACCCCCCACACCTTAAAATCGTGCTCGCTTAGAGCTACCTGATTTTGAGTTAAAGCGCCAACCCCTAGCATGTCTACAAAAAAACCGCCCCCTGATATTGCCTCATATTGCACTCCTCCGGCGCATCTATACCTAATGAAAGACTAACCAATGACAACTCCGTTGTCGTTGCAAATCAGCACAGTCGTTCATGAGCGGATTAGTTGGTCTGGATTGATATATCCGTATCCACCGTTGAAGTTATAATGCTCGCGATCTCAGTATATAGATCCACATCCTCTTCATCAGAGGATATAGAAACGACCAAGCTATAGCGCGCTTGTGAATTTGACTTCCCTAAGTGCGGGCGATATTTCCACCAACCGGATACCGGAGAAATTGCAATTTTGTCTCGCGATGCTAATTCAATAGCTGGACCTATCCAGACATCACAGTGTATTGATCCAGCAGAAATGCTTTTTGGCCCAAATACCCATCTATTATCCGCCTCTGTTTGTGGAGGCCTCTCCGCCAATGAATCAAGCTTATTAATTCGATGCCGAAAAGCTGGTTCAGTCTCATCTTTTTTCTTAAGATCGAATCGAAGCCCAAAGGACTGGTATCGTGCTGGATTTACCTGAGCCATCTCGCCAGGGCTAGGTTCGACGAAGTATGAAAGAGTAACCTTCAGCCGTACTGTTCGATTCTCAAGACGCTCCAGCTCAATTCTAGGCCATGGTAAATTGTAGTAGTGAATCTCTTTAAAATGCGCGCCCCCAACTTCTCGACCTTTTTCGTTTAGATCTCTCGCAAACGGTTGAATCTTCGTCTCAGCAATCAGCGCCAAATCATTTTGGGCAGACGCTAAAGCACGAGAAAGAAGAGGCACCCCGTATCCGAAGTGGCGTGCGAGTGAGATCCGCTGGCTTTTATTTTTATTTTTTCGAAGTTTCTCCGTCATGACGGGTGTCCACTGAGCACTGTGGATCATGAGCGCACGAACCGTTTCCGGCCACATTTTTGGATACTCCGCCATAATTGCTGCAGCCATTCCGGCTGCTTGCGCTGTAGAGGAGCTAGTCGCCCAAAACTCTTCAAAAGGCCTATCAGTGAAATCCTTACCAGTTGTTAACACTGATAATATCGGGACACCTGATATGATTTGCGTTGCATCAGGGCTAATTGCCTTATTACCAGCTTCAAACACGATCTCGGGTTTGATCGGCGTCAGGGAGTGCTCCCAGTCTATGGATGCACGACTGTAAGGACTGTGATCGCCAGCACCTGCTGCTACAGACCAACCTTCATAACCTGGTTGATCTTGGATATCTATCTTGTCGGTAAAACCACCTACTGCAATAGCGTTCCAAGACTGTGCCGGATCTTCGATAGGAAAATCATACAGATCTGCTACATCTTCAGGATTCGTAGAGTCAGGAATATTTCCCGCTGAAACGATAAAAAGTCGGCGCGGACCACTCTCCCCGCTTTCACCAATATCACCTGTCATTGATCCGCTACAGATCTGATCTATGGCAGAGCTCCAGGTCGTAGGTCGCTCTCCTGAGACATCTTGGTTGGATACAGCCATGCAAAATACACGGTTTCGAAGTGGCTCATTAGTCTCTGCCAAGCTCACCGCTGACTGGGTGATATATCCATAGCTTGAGGGTTCATTTCTATCCCAGCCCACCGGCGGGAGGAATTTAATTGACTCCAGCTTTGCGGATAGATCAATTACTCTGTCCTCCGCAAGAATATAAGTGAGATCCCCGTATAAGGCGACCCCCGCCATGTTGGTTCCATGGCCATCGTGATCGAACACCCCCCACTCTGCCCTAATTGCTTGGCAGTCTTCAGGAGCTAAAGCTGGCTGTATCAAGGGGTGAGTATAGTTGACGCCATGATCTAGCACGCAAATGGCCGGACTCTCCGCTCTAGGGGGAATCAGTCTACTCACGAGATCAAGAGTCCACTCGGACTTCTCTCTAGAAGTTAAACGTGTAAAGAAATAAGGGTTATCACTTGCCTTTCGTAGCTCTTCTACGCCGTCAGAATTTGCAACAAGAATAGATACCTCAAGAGTATTAGCGTAAATCAACACTACTTCTGTATCCGGAAAACTTAGAGAATTCTCGCTGACGCGAAGCTTTAGATTTTTAGCTATACGCCGAACTTGGTCAGCTCTCGATGATACACACCAACATTCCCACCACAGCGTCGCTGATAAACCTTCCGGGAAAGGTCGAGAGTCCGTCCAAAGAGTTTGAATATCTCCCAACGTAAAATTTTCTATAGGGGAGAATTTAAGATCATTTTTTGGCTTTCCAGAATCTGTTCTCTCCTCGGCGTATTCCTGCAACTTCAGTTCCAGAAAATCCATAGCATGGTGAGGAACGTAGAGCGCTCCGAGAGTCGAACCGTCTTCGAGAATGCGAAGCGCTGACAGTCGAATATTTTGCGTTTTCCAGTTTAGGTCAGGAACCGGCGAGTCCGCTTCAAGTTCCACTTCCAAGTAACACGCTTGAGGAGACTCGCTGATGTCATCTGCAAAGTAACCATTCTGCCCACTCCGTGCTGCAGAAAATGCAAGTGAAAGCTTTTCGCGGAGACGAGTGCCATGTCCCTCTTCCCTGATATTCACTACACTGCTTAGATCACGATCACGGCGCTGGTAAGGTCGATCAACCTTGTATCGATCAACTCTAAAATGTGGAAGCTCGTAGGTGGACGCCATACCGGATATTTCCCTAATCCAAGGCTTTTTATTCTGAGCAACCTAGCCAAGGGTAAGTCCGGACATGGTTTCTTTCAGACTGTGGCGCTCTTTCAACGCATTAACTATTGCTTCAGTCGATGCATGTTTCTCTTCCAAGAGTATGACATCTTTGATTATCTCGGAGGCAGCCCTAGTGATCTCCGCCTGACTGAGCCCCTTCGCAGCAGCTACAAGTTTCGCCCACGGCACTCTACTTGGTAAATAGCTGTGTATTCGCATTTCCAGTATTTCTTTAATACCATTTGCGTCAGGAAGAGAATACTCAACTATGTCATCAAATCGCCGAAATAAAGCACGATCAAGAAGCTCAGGATGGTTGGTGGTCGCTAGAACGAGGCTGTCCGTACTATTCGCCTCCTCAAGGAACTGGAGGAAGGAGTTAAGCACACGGCGCATTTCACCAACATCGTTGTCGGCGTTTCGGCGCCCCCCAATTGCATCAAACTCATCAAAAAGATATACGGCTCTAACAGAGGCTATTTGATCAAAAATCAGACGCAGCTTAGATGCTGTTTCTCCCATAAAGCGTGTCATCAAAGCGTCTAGACGTATGGTAAAAAGTGGGAGTCGCAATTCACCTGCCAAGATCGAAGCAGTAAGTGTCTTTCCGGAACCTGGAGGCCCCACTAGCAACAACTTGGAGCTAGGAGCTAGGCCGTGGCTGCGCAATTTATCTCGCTGACGCTGCTGATGAATCAGACGGGTAAGGCGCTCTTGTTTCGGACGGTCAAGAATCAAATCTCGCAGTTGAGACTTCGGATAACTGACCGACAGCAGAGCCTCCAGCTCACCACGTGGCTTGGAGATTGGGATCGCAACCTGCTGGTTCGGTCCAGGCTTTTGCGCCTTGGTGAGGGGATCGCGCTTTCTAGCTGAATCAACAAGCGCTTTAAGCTCATCGGCAGTATCGCGTCGGCCTCTACGCGCCTCTGCTGCAGCAACCTGTAGAGCGATAGAGAGAAACTGTTCCTCATCACCTTGGTTGTGACTACTCAGCAGAGCAATGATTTGTTGGGCCGTAGCCATCGCCGTCCATGTCCTATCAATGGGTCGTAGGGTTAGCTACCCAGTTTAGTCGATCACCTGGCTAGAGCCTACACACGGCCATCCGATTTATTTAAGAGCTTAGGAACGCTGCCACGCGGTAAGCGGCCAGCGAACACACCTTCAGAAATCCGGAATTAAGGGCGATGGTGTCCGCCTATTTTTAAGCGGACGCGATCACCCTTATCGCCAGGATTTCCATGCGCCAACGAAGCTCCTATCCCAAACCCTTCAAGGCCCAGGTTGTGCAGGAATGCCTGAAACCCGGTGCCTCAGTTTCCAGCGTCGCCATCAGCCACGGCATCAATGCCAACGTGATTCGCAAGTGGCTGCCGATTTACCGTGATAAACCTGTCGCGCCACTTCCCGCGTTTGTACCGCTGCAACCAATGCCTAAACGGCACGCTGATGAAGCGGTGGTGATCGCACTGCCGCTGGGCGACAAAGCCATCACGGTCAAATGGCCCATCACCGACCCGGACGGCTGCGCACGTTTTATCCGCAGCCTCTCGCAATGATACGCATCGACGCCATCTGGCTCGCCACTGAGCCCATGGACATGCGCGCCGGCACCGAAACTGCGTTGGCCCGCGTGGTCGCCGTGTTCGGTGCGGCGAAGCCGCACTGCGCTTATCTGTTCGCCAACCGCCGGGCCAACCGGATGAAGGTGCTGGTGCACGATGGCGTGGGCATCTGGCTTGCCGCACGGCGTTTGAACCAAGGCAAGTTTCACTGGCCTGGCACTCATCGCGGTTTGGAAGTCGGGCTCGACGCTGAACAACTTCAAGCGCTGGTGCTCGGTTTGCCATGGCAGCGAGTTGGCGCTAACGGCGCAATCACAATGATTTAGCCTTGCTTTTCAGCTGTGGCAGGTGGATCGCTTTGGTAAAATCCACGGCATGACTTCCTCTCCCAATCTCGACCAAATGACACCCGAACAACTGCGCGCACTCGCTGCGCAGTTGCTGTCGAAGGTCGACACCATGGGCCGAAAAATCCATCGTGACGAGACGATCATCGAGCAGCTCTCTCACGAGATTGCCATCCTCAAGCGGCACAAGTTCGCCAAGCGCAGCGAACAGATCAGCCTGGCGCAAGGCAACTTGCTCGATGACCTGCTCACCACTGACCTTGAGGCTATCGAGGCAGAACTGAACGCGCTTCGTCCCGCCCCAACGTCGGACGAAACCCGCCAAAAACCCAAGCGCGCGCCGCTGCCGCCGCAGTTCCCACGTACCGTCATTCGTCACGAGCCAGAGAACACCCAGTGTGTCTGCGGGTGTCAGCTTCAGCGCATCGGCGAAGACGTCAGCGAGAAGCTGGATTACACGCCGGGCGTGTTTACCGTTGAGCAGCATGTACGTGGAAAGTGGGCCTGCCGCCAGTGCGAAACACTGATCCAAGCACCGGTGCCGGCCCAGGTGATCGACAAGGGCATCCCGACCGCAGGCCTGCTGGCGCATGTGATGGTGGCCAAATTCGCTGATCATCTGCCGCTGTACCGGCAAGAAAAGATCTTTGGCCGTGCAGGCCTGGCGATCCCGCGTTCAACGCTGGCTCAGTGGGTGGGCCAAACTGGCGTACAGCTACAACCGCTGGTGGATGCACTGCGCGAAGCGGTGCTGGCTCAGCGAGTCGTGCATGCCGATGAAACGCCGGTGCAGATGCTGGCGCCCGGCGAGAAGAAAACGCACCGAGCTTATGTCTGGGCTTATTGCACCACGCCGTTCTCGGCACTGAAGGCCGTTGTCTACGACTTCAGCCCCAGCCGTGCTGGCGAACATGCACGGAACTTCCTTGGCACGTGGAACGGCAAGCTGGTCTGTGATGACTTCGCGGGTTACAAGGCCAGCTTCGAGCTGGGCATCACCGAAATCGGCTGCATGGCGCATGCCCGCCGTAAGTTCTTCGACCTGCATGTGACGAACAAAAGCCAGTTGGCCGAGCAAGCGCTGCACTCAATCGGCGGGCTGTACGAAGTTGAACGGCAGGCCAAAGACATAAGTGATGAAGAACGATGGCGATTACGCCAAGAAATAGCGGTGCCCATTGCACAGAAATTACATGAGTGGATGCTGGCTCAGCGCGACCTCGTGCCCGAGGGCTCGGCCACGACCAAGGCTCTGGATTACAGCTTGAAACGCTGGGTAGCGCTGACGCGCTACCTGGATGATGGTGCCGTGCCCATCGACAACAACCCGGTGGAGAACACGATCAGGCCATGGGCGCTTGGGCGCTCCAATTGGTTGTTCGCAGGGTCTCTGCGCAGTGGCAAACGAGCGGCAGCGATCATGAGTTTGATCCAGTCGGCACGCATGAACGGGCATGATCCGTACGCGTATCTCAAGGATGTACTGACGCGATTGCCGACGCAGAAAGCCAGTGAGATCGAGCATCTACTGCCGCATCAATGGATGCCTGGCTGATCTACGCAAGGCGTATTCCCCATACGCTTACGAATGAGCGGCTGGCGAGGCCGGGAATAAGCCGGCGCTACCTCGATCAGCAGAGATGCCCTCAGGCAGCCCGAGCCTCGCTCTCATCCTTTCCCGGAATCGTCTTCACGATGTAGCAGCGCTGCGGCCCCAGACCGGGTAACCGGACCAAGCTCGATGCCTTGCCGTCGCTGGCCGGCTCCAGCACTCCGCGTTGCAGCAGTTCCTTGTTCACGGCGTTGATGTTCATGCCCCGGAAGATCTCCGAGCGCCACGCTTCGGGCAGTACGTAATAGGTGTTGGTGGTATGCATGGTGTCGCCCATGCCGTGCTCCAGCGTCTTGCGAAAGCCGAGACGATCGATGGTGCGCGGGCCGTGTTCGTCGATCTTGGCCGCCGCCGATTCCCAACGGGTGAAGCGGCTTTCGCCGAAACGTTCGATGACCTGGCGCAGGCGCGCCAAGATCGCATCACCCTCGAAGTTACCGGCGCCGCCCCGCACCTTTGGCCAGGTTTTAGGCTCACGCGAGCAGCAGCGGTCCGTCAGCATCCCGGTGATACGGACGCGGATGTTGAGTGAATTAGGTATCGAGAGGTCGTCGGTGGATTTCGCGCGGAATAAGACAGGGCGTCTTTGCGGATGCACCAGTTAGATCTAACTAGATGCCAATGTCAGTTATGCGAATAGGTTTTAGGGGCTGGGTCGAAATTAGAGTGAATGGCGCAACCGGTTCGAGTCGGCAGGGGGCTGTTGTTAATTAAAGGGTAGGTAACACCGTGCGGTGCAATGCCGTGTCGGGAATGAATAGGGGGAGGGCGTACCACTTTCCAGCAGACGAAAAAAAAGGCCTTGCTAAGCAAGACCTTTCTTAATTTTGGTGCCCCGAGGGAGACTCGAACTCCCACTCCTTTCGAAAACGGATTTTGAATCCGCCGCGTCTACCAATTCCGCCATCAGGGCTCAATGGCGGCGAAGTATAGAGAGGTGATTACCGTTGGTCAATCACGTTTCATGGTCAATTTTCGATATTTCCGCTAGACTTTCGGGCCCTGCTAGACGAACCCCATCATGCGCGTTGCTGACTTTACCTTCGAACTCCCTGATTCGCTGATCGCTCGCCACCCTTTGGCTGAGCGTCGCGGTAGTCGCCTGTTGACCCTGGATGGGGTCAGCGGCGCCCTCGCACACCGTCAATTCACTGATTTGCTTGAGCATTTGCGCCCGGGCGATTTGATGGTGTTCAACAATACCCGGGTGATTCCGGCGCGGCTGTTCGGGCAGAAAGCGTCCGGCGGCAAGCTGGAAATCCTCATTGAGCGGGTGCTCGATGCGCATCGCGTGCTGGCCCATGTGCGTTCCAGCAAGTCGCCGAAGCCGGGTTCGAAGATTCTCATCGACGGCGGTGGCGAAGCCGAGATGCTCGCGCGTCACGACGCGCTGTTCGAGCTGGGCTTCGATGAAGAGGTGCTGCCGCTGCTCGATCGCGTCGGGCACATGCCGTTGCCTCCTTATATAGATCGCCCGGATGAGGGCTCGGATCGCGAGCGCTATCAGACTGTGTATGCCGAGCGCTTGGGCGCTGTAGCGGCGCCGACGGCGGGGTTGCACTTCGATCAGCCGCTGATGGAGGCGATTGCCGCCAAAGGCGTCGAGACTGCATTCGTCACGTTGCACGTGGGCGCCGGTACGTTCCAGCCCGTGCGCGTCGACAAGATCGAAGATCACCACATGCACAGTGAGTGGCTGGAAGTCGGCCAGGACGTGGTCGATGCCGTCGCGGCCTGTCGTGCGCGCGGTGGTCGGGTGATTGCCGTGGGCACCACCAGCGTGCGTTCGCTGGAAAGTGCGGCGCGCGATGGCGTGCTCAAACCGTTCAGTGGCGACACCGACATCTTTATCTACCCAGGCCGGCCGTTCCATGTGGTCGATGCCCTGGTGACCAATTTCCATTTGCCGGAATCCACGCTGTTGATGCTGGTTTCGGCATTCGCCGGTTATCCCGAGACCATGGCCGCCTACAAGGCTGCCGTCGACAACGGTTACCGCTTTTTCAGCTACGGTGATGCGATGTTCATCACCCGTAACCCCGCACCTACTGCCCCTAAACAAACCGGCCCAGAGGAAACAGAATGAGTCGCGAATGTCGCATGTCCTTTGAGCTCCTGGCCACCGATGGCAAGGCCCGTCGTGGTCGGCTGACTTTCCCGCGTGGCACCGTCGAGACCCCGGCTTTCATGCCGGTCGGTACTTACGGCACGGTCAAGGGCATGTTGCCGCGTGACATCGTCGCCACTGGCGCGGAGATCATCCTGGGCAACACCTTCCACCTGTGGCTGCGCCCCGGCACCGAAGTGATCAAGGCGCACGGCGACCTGCATGACTTCATGCAGTGGAAAGGCCCGATCCTGACCGACTCCGGCGGTTTCCAGGTGTTCAGCCTCGGCGCGATGCGCAAGATCAAGGAAGGGGGCGTGACCTTCGCCTCTCCGGTCGATGGCTCGAAAGTGTTCATGGGCCCGGAAGAGTCGATGCAGGTTCAGCGCGATCTGGGTTCCGACATCGTGATGATCTTCGACGAATGCACGCCGTACCCGGCTGACGAAGACGTCGCCCGTGTGTCGATGGAGTTGTCGCTGCGTTGGGCCCAGCGTTCGAAAAACGCCCACGGTGAAAACACCGCGGCACTGTTCGGCATTGTGCAGGGTGGCATGCACCAGGATCTGCGCATGCGTTCGCTGGAAGGCCTGGACAAGATCGGCTTTGACGGCCTCGCCATTGGCGGTCTGTCGGTGGGCGAACCGAAGCACGAAATGATCAAGGTGCTGGATTATCTGCCGGGCATGATGCCCGCTGACAAACCTCGTTACCTTATGGGCGTTGGCAAACCGGAAGATCTGGTTGAGGGTGTGCGCCGCGGTGTGGACATGTTCGATTGCGTGATGCCAACCCGTAATGCCCGCAATGGGCATCTGTTCATTGATACCGGCGTGCTGAAGATCCGTAACGCGTTCCATCGCCATGATGATTCGCCGCTCGATCCGACCTGCGATTGCTATACCTGCCAGAACTTCTCCCGCGCTTATCTGCATCACCTGGACAAG
Source organism: Pseudomonas baetica (assembly GCF_002813455.1). Classification (NCBI taxonomy): domain Bacteria; kingdom Pseudomonadati; phylum Pseudomonadota; class Gammaproteobacteria; order Pseudomonadales; family Pseudomonadaceae; genus Pseudomonas; species Pseudomonas baetica. Next base: position 128,544 of record NZ_PHHE01000001.1, read on the forward strand.
TGCGGCGAAATGCTGGGAAGCATGCTCAATACCATCCATAACTTGCGCCATTATCAGGTGCTGATGGCTGGTTTGCGCGAGGCTATTCAACAGGGTACATTGGCCGCCTTTGTCGATGCCTTCTACGCCAAACGCGGGCTCCCCGTTCCGCCTTTGGACTGAGTTTTCTGACCCCAAGATTCAACATTTGCAACTGGAGTGCTAAATGAGCTTTTTTATCTCTAATGCCATGGCTGACGCCGCTGCACCGGCTGCTGCCGGCCCAATGGGTGGCGGTTTCGAGTGGATTTTCCTGGTCGGCTTCCTGGTCATCTTCTACCTGATGATCTGGCGTCCACAGGCCAAGCGCGCCAAAGAGCAGAAGAACCTGCTGAGCAGCCTGCAAAAGGGCGACGAAGTGGTCACCACCGGCGGCATCGCCGGCAAGATCACCAAAGTGGCCGATGACTTCGTGGTTCTGGAAGTTTCCGACACCGTGGAAATGAAGTTCCAGAAAGGCGCCATCGCCGCCACGCTGCCAAAAGGCACGCTGAAAGCGATCTAAGGTTCCAACTTCTACTCAATCGACGGGGCGCGCAAGGCGCCCCGCGTTCATAACGGGCGGCGTGATGCTGAACAAATACCCTCTGTGGAAATACATTCTGATCCTGGCGGTGCTGGCGATCGGTCTGATTTATTCCGCTCCCAATCTATACCCCGATGACCCGGCCATTCAGGTCAGCGGCGCCAGCACGGCACTGCAGGTCAATCAGGCCGATCTGGATCGCGTAAGCACCGCGCTCAAAGAGTCCGGGATCAACGTCAAGGCAGCCACGCTGGCGGCCAACGGCAAGGGCGGTCTGATCCGTCTGACCAAGGCTGAAGACCAACTGCCGGCCAAAGACGTTGTGCGCAAGGCATTGGGTGATGACTACGTCGTCGCGCTGAACCTGGCACAGACCACCCCGCAATGGCTGCGCAATCTGGGCGCGCACCCGATGAAGCTGGGTCTGGACTTGTCCGGTGGTGTGCACTTCCTGCTGGAAGTGGACATGGACAAAGCCCTCGATGCACGCCTGAAAGTCTACGAAGGCGACGTCAAGAGCCTGCTGCGTAAAGAGAAGCTGCGCTATCGCAGCCTGCCGCAACTGGGCGGTGCCATTCAGTTGGGCTTCAGCGATGAAGATGCCCGCGAACAGGCCCGTGCGCTGATCCGCAAGAATTTCAACGATTTCGACATTGTTCCGGCCGACCTCAACGGTCAACCGGTGCTGCGTCTGGCGATGACCCCGGCCAAGCTGGCGGAAATCCGTGAATACTCCATCAAGCAGAACTTGACCACGGTACGTAACCGCGTCAACGAGCTGGGTGTTGCCGAACCGATCGTCCAGCGTCAGGGCGCCAACCGCATCGTGGTTGAGCTGCCGGGCGTGCAGGACACTGCCGAAGCCAAGCGTATTCTGGGCAAGACGGCCAACCTTGAGTTCCGTCTGGCGGCAGAGCCGGGCGCTTCGAAAGCCACTTCCGAAACGTTCGAGTTCCGTGAAGGCAATCGTCCTCCGGCGCAGATCGAGCGTGGCCTGATCATCACCGGTGACCAGGTGACCGATGCCAAGGCCGGTTTCGGCGAGCACGGCACGCCTGAAGTGAACATCCGTCTGGATGGCCACGGTGGCGAGCTGATGAGCCGCGCGACCCGTTCGAACGTCGGTCGCAGCATGGCGGTGATCTTCATCGAGCAGCGTCCGGTCACCACTTACACCAAGCAAGTGGTTAATGGCGTCGAGAAAGACGTTGCTGTTCAGACCTTTAAAGAAGAGAAGAAGATCATCAGCCTGGCGACCATTCAGTCGCCACTGGGTGCTCAGTTCCGCATCACTGGCCTGAACGGTCAGGGCGAATCCTCCGAGCTGGCGCTGCTGCTGCGAGCCGGTGGTCTGGCGGCGCCGATGTACTTCGCTGAAGAGCGCACAATCGGCCCGAGCCTGGGTGCTGACAACATCACCAAAGGTATCGATGCGTCGCTGTGGGGCATGCTGTTCGTGTCGCTGTTCATCATCGCCATCTACCGCTTCTTCGGCGTCATCGCCACCGTCGCACTGGCGGTGAACATGGTGCTGTTGCTGGCCCTGATGTCGCTGCTGGGGGCAACGCTGACCCTGCCGGGTATCGCCGGTATCGTGCTGACCATGGGTATGGCGGTCGACGCCAACGTGCTGATCTTCTCGCGGATCCGTGAAGAGATCGCCGCCGGCATGACCGTGCAGCGTGCAATCAACGAAGGCTTCGGCCGGGCATTCACCGCGATTCTCGACGCCAACCTGACCACTCTGTTGGTCGGCGGGATTCTCTTTGCCATGGGCACCGGCCCGGTCAAAGGTTTCGCAGTGACCATGTCCCTCGGGATCTTTACCTCGATGTTCACGGCCATCATGGTGACCCGCGCAATGGTCAACCTGATCTTCGGCGGACGTGACTTCAAGAAGTTGTGGATTTAAGGGGCTGCCATGTTACGTACAATCAACTTCATGGGCGTTCGCAACTTTGCGTTCGGCGTCACAGTATTCCTCACCCTGCTGGCGATCTTCAGTGTCGCCACCAAGGGTATGAACTGGGGTCTGGACTTCACCGGCGGTACGCTCATCGAGCTGACCTACGAGCGTCCGGCCGATGTCACCAAGGTGCGCGAGCAGCTGGTGACTTCGGGTTATCACGAAGCCATCGTGCAGAGCTTCGGTGCGACTACTGATCTGCTGGTGCGCATGCCGGGTGAAGATCCGCAGTTGGGCCACCAGGTGGCGGAAGCGCTGCTGAAGGTCGGCGGCGACAACCCGGCAACGGTCAAGCGTGTCGAGTTCGTCGGCCCGCAGGTCGGCGAAGAGCTGCGCGACCAGGGCGGCCTCGGCATGCTGCTGGCGCTCGGCGGCATCCTGATCTACCTGGCGTTCCGCTTTCAATGGAAGTTCGCGGTCGGCGCCATCGTTTCGCTGATCCACGACGTGATCGTGACCATCGGTATCCTGTCGTACTTCCAGATCACGTTCGATCTGACCGTACTGGCGGCGGTGCTGGCGATCATTGGTTACTCGCTGAACGACACCATCGTGGTATTCGACCGGGTTCGTGAGAACTTCCGCGTGCTGCGCAAGGCGACGCTGATCGAGAACATCAACATCTCGACCACCCAGACCCTGCTGCGCACCATGGCGACGTCGATCTCCACCTTGCTGGCAATCGCAGCGCTGTTGTTCTTTGGTGGCGACAACCTGTTCGGCTTCTCGATTGCCCTGTTCATCGGTGTACTGGCGGGTACTTACTCGTCGATCTACATCGCGAACGTGGTGTTGATCTGGCTGAACCTGACGACTGAGGATCTGATTCCTCCGGCCAACACCGAGAAGGAAGTCGACGACCGTCCATAACGGCCATCGCTTTTCCAGCTGTCAGCCAGAAAAGGCGCGAGTTGAACTCGCGCCTTTTTTTATGCTCCAAGGCTGGGAGAAGCGCGGGCGCGTCCCGCATGTGATGGTCAGGAGGTTCATGTGAACAAGTCGTTGCTGGTTGGTGCGGTATTGGGTGCTGTCGGTGTAACTGCCGGGGGTGCTGTTGCCACCTACAGCCTGGTTAAAAGCGGCCCTGAGTATGCGCAAGTGCTGGCCGTTGAACCGGTCAAGACACAGATCAAGACGCCACGTGAAGTATGCAAGGACGTTGCGGTGACCCGGCAGGCGCCGGTCAAGGATCAACACCAGATTCTCGGTACCGCCATTGGTGCCGTAGCGGGTGGTTTGCTGGGTAACCAGGTCGGCGGCGGCACCGGCAAGAAGATTGCCACGGTCGCTGGTGCTGTCGGTGGTGGTTATGCCGGTAACAAGGTGCAGGAAGGCATGCAAAACCGTGACACCTACACCACGACACAAACTCGCTGTAACACCGTGAATGACATCAGCGACAAAGTCGTTGGTTACGACGTGCGTTACTCGCTGGACGGCAAGGAAGGCAAAGTGCGGATGGATCGCGATCCGGGCAACCAGATTCCGGTCGACAAGGAAGGTAAGCTGGTTCTGTCGCAGAATGAGCCGGGTCAGTAAGTACCGACTGTTTTAAAAAGAAGCACCCTGCGGGGTGCTTTTTTGTGCCCGCCATTTCTGGCTTTGCCGTGATCCCTTGTGGGAGCGAGCCTGCTCGCGAATGCATTCTGACAGTCAACATTGATGTCGGCTGGCATGCCGCATTCGCGAGCAGGCTCGCTCCCACATGAAGATTTTGGTGATCTGAAGATCGAATCCCAGGCATAAAAAAAGGTTCTTCACGGATTACCGGGAAAGACGCTCTTGATTTTCATGAAAAAGAATTCGCTATCCCGGTAACCGTACGCCATCCGTTTGATAACCTTTATTCGATTGTTTATGCCTTCCAACTGCCCCGTGTGCATCGGCCAGCGAACCCGGCTGACGATTCCCCGCCAGTAACCCTTTAGCCGTTTGGCGAACAGGATCAGAGCCGGTATCGCGCTTTCATCAGCGTGGCGCAGCCATTGCTTCCAGGCTGATCTCCAGCCCCAGGCGGTACTTGGCGTCCAGAGCGTTTTGAGTTCAGCTTTCATCAAGTAGACCGTCATCAACGCTTGGTTGGCCGCCAGCAAATCCTCCAAGCGGACCTGTTGCTCCGGTGTTTTCAGGTTCTGCGGGTTGCGCAGGAGCAGCCAACGCGCTTGCTTGATGACCTTTCGGGCCGGCTTGTCGTGACGCAGTCGATTGGCTTCGTCGACGCGAACCCGATCAATCACCTCTCGGCCATATTTGGCCACCACATGGAAAAGATCGTAGACCACTCGCGCTTTTGGGCAGTGCTGACGAACCTCCAGATCAAAAGCGGTGTTCATGTCCATTGCCACCGCTTCGATTCGGGCGCACCCCTCTGGCCCCAGCTCTTCGAAAAATGGCCTGACCGCCGCCCGGCTGCGGCCTTCGCCGATCCACAGCACCCGTCGCGTATCCGCGTCCAGAACAACGCTGGCATAACGATGACCTTTGAATAATGCGAACTCGTCCATCACCAAGCGTCGCGGTTGCGCCTTTGGCAAAACGCTCAATGCTGCTTGCAAGGCTCGACGCTCCAGCACCCGAACGGTCTCCCAATGCAGCCCAAACATCTGCGCTACGTGCAACGTGGGAAGGCGTTCACAGGCTTGAATGACCGCCTCTGCCAGACGCCGTGTCATACGGGCATAGCGATCCAGCCAACTGACGGCCTCCATGCGTTTGCCACAGTCGCGGCAACCAACGCGTCGGAGCAAAACGCTCAGGCGTACTGCGCGACCGAGAATGGGTAAATCACGAATGACTCGCTGGCAATACTCATGCGTGGTTGAACAGGGTTTTTGGCACCCACCACAGGAAGGGAATCGGGTGGCGTGGGGTGTCAGATCGATCTGGAGGGCATCACCATCAGGCTTGATCGTGACGACAGAAAAGCCCTCCCAAAAAGGAAGGAAAGTATTAATATCGTGCATAAGAACGCCGGTTTGTTAGATGTGTTTGCTCGCACGAACATCATCAATCAAATCGGCGTTCTTGTTTCTGTGTTTCCCGGGATTCCGTGAAGAACCTAAAAAAAGCACCCCGAAGGGTGCTTTTTTCGTTTCGCGGGAAGCTTAGCGCTTCAGCGAGGCCGGCAGGTGCGGCTGGATCGCCGTCAGGACTGCCTTGAAGCATTTGGTGTTGCCGGCAACGATGTGGCCTTTCTCAAGGAAGTCGTGACCGCCGGTGAAGTCGCTCACCAGACCACCAGCTTCCTGGATCAGCAGGGCGCCTGCAGCCATGTCCCACTCGGACAGGCCCGACTCCCAGAATGCATCGAAACGACCGGCAGCCACATAAGCCAGGTCCAGGCTTGCCGAGCCGGCGCGGCGGATGCCGGCAGTCTGGCCAACCAAGGCGCGGAACATGCCCAGGTAGTTGTCGAGGTTGTCCATCTGGTCGTCACGGAACGGGAAGCCAGTGCCGAGCAGAGCGCCGTCAAGGCTGGTGCGACCGCTGACGCGCAGACGACGACCGTTCAGTTGAGCGCCGCGACCACGGCTGGCGGTGAATTCTTCCTGGCGAACCGGGTCCAGAACAACAGCGTGTTCCAGGCGACCGCGGTATTTGCAGGCAATGCTGACAGCGAAGTGAGGAATACCGCGCAGGAAGTTGGTGGTACCGTCCAGTGGGTCGATGATCCACAGGTATTCTTCGCCTTCGATCCCGGTGCCGGCGTGCAGGCCAGTCTCTTCACCCTGGATCGAATGATTCGGGTAAGCCTTGCGCAGGGCATCGATGATTTTCTGTTCGGCGGCGCGATCGACCTCGGATACATAATCCTTGGCGTCTTTTTCGTCGACCTTGATGGTATCCAGGCGCTCGATGGAGCGGAAGATCAGTTCACTGGCGCTGCGGGCGGCGCGCAGCGCGATATTCAGCATGGGCTGCATGGATGTGTCACCTAAGGTTGTTAAAGAAAGCCGCGCATTCTATCAGAACTTTTCTTCAGGTGAAGGTCGCTGTTCGCTTTCATAGCTTAACGGTAGGCTGTTCTGTAAGATTTGCACCCCTTTCCTGTGTCCGAGAGCGCCTCCCTTGCTGCAGAATATTCGTGTCGTCCTGGTCAATACCAGCCACCCCGGCAACATCGGCGGGGCCGCGCGCGCCATGAAAAACATGGGTCTGTCGCGGCTGGTGCTGGTCGAACCGCGGCTATTCCCGCACCACGAAGCCGATGCTCGCGCTTCCGGTGCCGGTGACATCCTTGAAAACGCCCAGGTCGTCGCCACCCTGGAAGATGCCTTGGTCGGCTGCAATCTGGTGCTTGGCACCAGTGCCCGCGACCGGCGCATTCCCTGGCCGCTGCTGGATCCGCGCGAGTGTGGCACCAAAGTGGTCGAAGAGGCCGGGCAGGGCGCTGAAATCGCTTTGGTGTTTGGTCGTGAAGATTCCGGCCTGACCAACGACGAGCTGCAGCGATGTCACGTTCACGTACACATCCCCTCCGATCCTGAGTTCAGCTCGCTGAATCTCGGCGCGGCGGTGCAGGTGTTGAGCTATGAAGTGCGCATGGCGTGGTTGGTCGCGCAAGGTCAGCCAAGCAAGATCGAGAAGGAAGAAGTGGCCTCGGTGAAAAGCGCCGAGCTGGCGACCATGGATGAGCTGGAGCGATTCTATGAGCACCTGGAGCAAACCTTGGTCGCCATCGAATTCCTCGATCCGGAAAAACCGCGGCACTTGATGGCGCGCCTGCGCCGGTTGTACGGACGCAGCTCGGTCAGTCGAGCGGAAATGAATATTTTGCGTGGCATCCTCACGGAAACCCAAAAAGCGGCCCGTGGTGAGCTTCTTAAGCGGAAGGACTAAATGATGTTTGAGCGTTTGCGTGAAGATATCCAAAGCGTATTCCATCGAGACCCGGCGGCGCGTAACGCTTTTGAAGTCCTGACGTGCTACCCCGGCATGCATGCGATCTGGATTCATCGACTGGCCGGGATGCTGTGGCGCCATGATCTGAAATGGCTGGCGCGTCTGGTGTCGAATTTCGGCCGCTGGTTGACCGGGATCGAGATTCATCCGGGGGCGAAAGTCGGTCGTCGCTTCTTTATCGACCACGGTATGGGCATCGTCATCGGCGAAACCGCCGAGATTGGCGATGACGTCACGATTTATCAGGGCGTGACCCTCGGTGGCACCAGTTGGAATAAAGGCAAGCGCCATCCGACGTTGGGTGACGGTGTCGTCGTCGGTGCCGGCGCGAAAGTGTTGGGACCGTTCACTGTCGGCGCCGGTGCCAAGGTCGGCTCCAATGCGGTAGTGACCAAGGAAGTGCCGCCGGGCGCCACGGTTGTGGGTATTCCAGGGCGGATCATCGTCAAATCCGATGAGGAGCAGGACGCCAAGCGCAAGGCCATGGCCGAGAAGATCGGTTTCGATGCCTATGGTGTGAGCGAAGACATGCCTGACCCGGTGGCGCGCGCCATTGGGCAGTTGCTCGATCACCTGCAAGCGGTGGATGGGCGTCTGGAGGGGATGTGCGGCGCACTGAAGGATCTGGGCAGCAATTACTGTGCGAAAGATCTGCCTTCGCTGCGCGAAGAAGACTTCGCCTGCGTGAAGGGCAAGGATCAGAGTCAGGCCAGCTAAATCGCGTCGACTTCTTCGCGAGCAGGCTCGCTCCCACTTTGGAGTGCGTTCTCCTGTGGGAGTGAGCCTGCTCGCGAAGAACGATAACGCGCAACCACTGGCTGTACGCCGACAGCCTTTGCTATGATGCGCGCGCTCTTTTGCGGGTAAACCCGACTAAAGCACTAGGTCTTATAGTTGACTTAAATGCTCGGGAATTGCATACTCCCGCCCATTCTGAACTCCGTGGTAACTGTCCATGCGACTGACTACAAAAGGCCGATACGCCGTGACCGCCATGCTTGACCTGGCGTTGCACGCGCAGCACGGGCCGGTGTCCCTGGCCGATATCTCCGAGCGCCAAGGCATCTCCCTGTCCTATCTCGAACAGCTTTTCGCCAAGCTGCGCCGCAGCAACCTGGTTTCCAGTGTTCGCGGTCCGGGCGGTGGCTACCAGTTGTCCCGCGACATGCAGGGTATCCAGGTGGCTCAGGTGATCGATGCGGTGAACGAATCGGTCGATGCCACCAAATGCCAGGGCCAGGGCGATTGCCATTCCGGCGACACCTGCCTGACCCATCACCTGTGGTGCGACCTTAGCCTGCAGATTCACGAATTTCTCAGCGGTATCAGCTTGGCTGATCTTGTGACTCGCCGTGAGGTGCAAGAAGTAGCCCAGCGCCAGGATCAGCGTCGTTGCAATGGCAAGGCGCCGCGCCTGGACAAGATTGAAGCGTCCGCCGTCGAATGACAGCCAAAGAGCTAGCGGCACGCCAGCCAGCCTGATTTAGGAGATAGTCCATGAAATTGCCGATTTACCTTGATTACTCTGCGACCACCCCGGTCGATCCGCGCGTTGCGCAAAAAATGAGTGAATGCCTGCTGGTCGACGGAAACTTCGGTAACCCGGCTTCCCGTTCCCACGTGTTCGGCTGGAAGGCTGAAGAGTCCGTAGAAAACGCCCGTCGTCAGGTGGCCGATCTGGTCAACGCTGATCCGCGTGAAATCGTCTGGACGTCCGGTGCTACCGAGTCCAACAACCTGGCAATCAAGGGTGCGGCACATTTCTACGCCTCCAAGGGCAAGCACCTGATCACCTCCAAGATCGAGCACAAGGCTGTCCTCGACACCATGCGCCAACTGGAGCGTGAAGGTTTCGAAGTCACCTACCTTGATCCGACTGAAGACGGTCTGATCACTCCGGCCATGATCGAAGCTGCGTTGCGCGAAGACACCATCCTCGTGTCGGCCATGCACGTGAACAACGAAATCGGCACCGTCAACGATATCGCTGCCATCGGCGAGCTGCTTCGTTCGAAGGGCATCCTGTTCCATGTTGACGCTGCTCAGTCCACTGGCAAGGTCGAGATCGACCTGCAGAAACTGAAAGTCGACATGATGTCGTTCTCTGCTCACAAAACCTACGGCCCTAAAGGCATCGGCGCGTTGTACGTCAGCCGCAAGCCGCGTGTGCGCATTGAAGCGACCATGCACGGTGGCGGTCACGAGCGTGGCATGCGTTCCGGCACCCTGGCGACCCACCAGATCGTTGGCATGGGCGAAGCGTTCCGTGTCGCAAAAGAAGACATGGCCGCTGAAAACGTTCGTATCAAAGCCTTGAGCGACCGTTTCTACAAGCAGGTCGAGCATCTGGAAGAGCTGTACGTCAACGGTAGCCTGATTGCCCGCGTTCCGCACAACCTGAACCTGAGCTTCAACTACGTTGAAGGCGAGTCGCTGATCATGGCGCTCAAGGATCTGGCGGTTTCGTCCGGTTCGGCCTGCACCTCGGCATCGCTTGAGCCTTCGTACGTGCTGCGCGCCCTGGGCCGCAACGACGAACTGGCACACAGCTCGATCCGCTTCACTTTCGGCCGCTTCACGACCGAAGAAGAAATCGACTACGCCGCGCAGAAAGTCTGCGAGGCTGTTACCAAGCTGCGCGCTCTGTCGCCGCTTTGGGACATGTACAAAGACGGTGTCGACATTTCGAAAATCGAGTGGGCGGCACACTGATTTCAAGTCGCCGCGAACCGGCCCTGTCACCCAGGTTGCAGGGCTTTAAGAGCGACTCTCTGATGAGTGAGGATTAAGCATCATGGCTTACAGCGAAAAGGTCATCGACCACTACGAAAACCCGCGCAACGTCGGCAAGATGAACGCGGAAGATCCTGATGTCGGCACCGGCATGGTCGGCGCTCCGGCGTGCGGCGACGTCATGCGCCTGCAAATCAAGGTCAACGATCAGGGCGTTATCGAAGACGCCAAGTTCAAGACCTACGGCTGCGGTTCGGCAATCGCTTCCAGCTCCCTCGCCACCGAGTGGATGAAGGGCAAGACCCTGGACGAAGCCGAAACCATCAAGAACACTCAGCTGGCCGAAGAATTGGCCCTGCCACCAGTGAAGATTCACTGCTCGGTACTGGCTGAAGACGCTATCAAAGCGGCTGTTCGCGATTACAAGCAGAAGAAAGGCTTGATCTGACTTTCTGGATTTGGCGACGAGTAAGGAGTCAACGATGGCTATCAGCATGACAGAAGCGGCTGCTCAGCACGTGCGACGCTCCCTCAACGGGCGCGGCAAAGGTGAAGGGATTCGTCTGGGTGTTCGCACCACAGGTTGTTCCGGCCTTGCCTACGTGCTGGAGTTTGTCGACGAGGTGGTTGCAGAGGATCAGGTGTTCGAAAGTCACGGCGAAAAAGTGATTATCGACCCGAAAAGCCTGGCCTACCTGGACGGCACCGAGCTCGATTTCGTCAAGGAAGGGTTGAACGAAGGCTTCAAGTTCAACAACCCCAACGTACGCGGTGAGTGTGGCTGCGGCGAAAGCTTCAACATCTGAGGCTTGTCGTGGGTATTCCTTGTCATTTCGCTTTATTCGAGCTGCAACCGAGTTTCCGTCTGGATCTCGAGCAGTTGGCCACGCGCTACCGAGAGTTGGCGCGCGGCGTTCATCCTGACCGTTTTGCCGATGCTTCCGAGCGCGAGCAACGGTTGGCGCTCGAGCAGTCTGCACGCCTCAATGAGGCCTATCAGACGCTCAAGAGCCCGCCCCAGCGTGCGCGCTACCTGCTGAAAGTCAGCGGGCATGAAGTGCCGATGGAAGTCACGGTCCATGACCCCGAGTTTCTTTTGCAGCAGATGCAGTGGCGCGAAGAACTCGAAGACCTCCAGGACAGCGCCGATCTCGACGGTGTCGCGGTGTTCAAGCGTCGCTTGAAAGTGGCTCAGGAAGAACTCAACGAAAGCTTCGCAGCCTGTTGGGATGATGCAGCGCAGCGCGAACAGGCCGAACGCCTGATGCGACGCATGCAGTTCCTCGACAAGCTCACCTACGAAGTGCGCCAGTTAGAAGAGCGCCTCGACGATTAACCCAGTGCCGCTCCGGTCGCACGCCTGATATACAGATAAGTCCTGATCACGATGGCCCTACTGCAGATCGCCGAACCCGGCCAAAGTCCTCAACCGCACCAGCGTCGTCTGGCTGTGGGGATCGACTTGGGCACTACCAATTCGCTGGTCGCTGCGTTGCGCAGTGGTCTTTCCGAGCCGCTGGCCGACGCTGACGGGCAGGTCATCCTGCCGTCTGCCGTGCGTTATCACGCCGATCGCGTCGAAGTCGGCGAGTCGGCCAAGCTGGCCGCGTCCTCCGATCCTCTGAACACTGTGCTCTCGGTCAAGCGCTTGATGGGTCGTGGTCTGTCCGACGTCAAGCAATTGGGCGAGCAACTGCCGTACCGCTTTGTCGGCGGCGAATCGCACATGCCGTTCATCGACACCATTCAGGGGCCGAAAAGCCCTGTCGAAGTCTCCGCTGATATCCTCAAGGTCCTGCGTCAGCGCGCTGAAGCGACCTTGGGTGGCGAGCTGGTTGGTGCGGTGATCACTGTTCCTGCCTATTTCGACGATGCTCAACGTCAGGCCACCAAGGATGCGGCGAAACTCGCCGGCCTGAACGTGCTGCGCCTGCTCAATGAACCGACCGCCGCCGCTGTGGCTTACGGTCTGGATCAGCATGCCGAAGGCCTGGTGGCCATTTATGACCTGGGCGGTGGCACCTTCGATATTTCGATTCTGCGTCTGACCGGTGGTGTTTTCGAAGTGCTGGCCACTGGCGGTGACAGCGCGCTGGGCGGCGATGACTTCGATCACGCGATTGCCGGCTGGATCATCGAGAGCGCCGGCCTGTCCGCCGATCTCGATCCGGGTGCGCAGCGCAATCTGCTGCAAACCGCCTGCGCAGCAAAAGAAGCCCTGACCGATGCGGCGAGTGTTGAAGTTGCCTACGGTGACTGGAAAGCCCAACTGACTCGCGAGGCCTTTGATGCGCTGATCGAGCCGATGGTCGCTCGCAGCCTGAAAGCCTGCCGTCGCGCCGTTCGTGATTCCGGTGTTGAGCTGGAAGACGTTCACGCCGTGGTCATGGTCGGCGGTTCGACTCGCGTACCACGGGTTCGTGAATCCGTTGCCGAAGCCTTCGGTCGTCAGCCGTTGACTGAAATCGATCCGGATCAAGTGGTGGCCATCGGTGCTGCGATCCAGGCCGATACCCTGGCTGGCAACAAGCGCGATGGCGGCGAGCTGCTGTTGCTCGACGTGATTCCGCTGTCCCTGGGGCTGGAAACCATGGGTGGCCTGATGGAGAAGGTGATTCCGCGCAATACCACCATCCCCGTCGCCCGTGCTCAGGATTTCACTACTTATAAAGATGGTCAGTCGGCCATGGCCATTCACGTCTTGCAGGGCGAGCGTGAACTGATCAGCGACTGCCGCTCGCTGGCGCGCTTCGAGTTGCGCGGTATTCCGGCGATGGTGGCCGGTGCGGCGAAGATTCGCGTGACCTTCCAGGTCGATGCCGACGGTCTGCTCAGCGTTTCCGCCCGTGAACTGGGTTCGGGCGTTGAGGCGAGCATTCAGGTCAAGCCGTCCTACGGTCTGACCGACGGCGAAATCGCCAAGATGTTGAAAGATTCGTTCCAGCACGCCAATGACGACAAGGTTGCCCGCGTCCTGCGTGAGCAGCAAGTCGATGCCCAGCGTCTGATTGAAGCGGTGCAGGGCGCTCTGGAAGTGGACGGCGAGCGATTGCTCGACGCCGAAGAGCGCATGGTCATCGACTTGCAGTTGCAGGAACTGGCCGAACTGATGAAAGGTACTGATGGTTACGCCATCGAGCAGCAGACCAAGCGTCTGTCGCAAGTGACCGACGCTTTTGCTGCCCGCCGCATGGATCTGACGGTGAAAGCCGCTCTGTCGGGGCGCAACCTGAATGAAATCGAGGATATCTGATGCCGCAGGTCATTTTTCTGCCCCACGAGAAGTTCTGCCCTGAAGGCATGGTGGTCGAGGCTGCGCCCGGCACATCGATTCTCGAACTGGCCCATGAACACCACATCGAGATGGAAAGCGCCTGCGGTGGCGTCTGCGCCTGCACCACTTGCCATTGCATCATCCGCGAGGGTTTCGACTCGATGGAAGAGGCTGACGAGCTGGAAGAAGATTTCCTCGATCGTGCCTGGGGTCTGGAAGCGCAATCGCGCCTGGCCTGTCAGGCTATCGTGGGTGAAGAAGACATCACCGTCGAAATTCCGAAATATTCGCTTAACCATGCGGCCGAAGCGCCGCACTGACTGGTAAGACTGTCATGAGCTACGGTTGGAATGATGTTCAACGCATTGCAGAAGAATTGGCTGAAGCCAAGCTGGATGTGGATCCGCTTTCTGTCAATTTCGTCGACCTGCAGCGATGGATCAAGGAACTGCCTGACTTCGACGACACCTCTGGCCGTGTTGGCGAGAAGGTGTTGGAAGCGGTTCAGGCGCTCTGGATCGAAGAAGTAGACTGATCGTCCTCGCAGGTTAGGCAATACCCAAGAACCCGCGTATAATTCGCGGGTTTAATTTTTCGCAAATTACCGTTTCTGGAGTTACACCATGGCTGTTCAACGTACTTTCTCCATCATCAAGCCTGACGCTGTTGCAAAAAACGTCATCGGCGAGATCACCACTCGTTTCGAAAAAGCAGGCCTGCGCGTTGTAGCTTCGAAACTGAAGCAACTGTCCAAAGCTGAAGCTGAAGGCTTCTACGCTGAGCACAGCGCTCGTGGTTTCTTCGGCGACCTGGTTGCTTTCATGATCTCCGGTCCTGTTGTCGTTCAGGTTCTGGAAGGCGAAAACGCTATCGCTCTGAACCGTGAGCTGATGGGCGCTACCAACCCTAAAGAAGCTGCTGCCGGTACCATCCGCGCTGATTTCGCTGATTCCATCGACGCCAACGCTGTTCACGGTTCGGACTCCGAAGCCGCAGCTGCTCGTGAAATCTCGTACTTCTTCGCAGCTACTGAAGTAACCACTCGCTAAGCATTGGCTTAAGAGTGAAGGTGAATCCATGACTACATCGACTGTAAAAACCAACCTGCTGGGGCTGACTCAACAGGAAATGGAAAAATTCTTCGACTCAATCGGGGAGAAGCGTTTCCGTGCCGGTCAGGTAATGAAATGGATTCACCATTTTGGTGTCGATGATTTCGACGCCATGACGAACGTCAGCAAGGCCTTGCGCGACAAGCTCAAGGCTATTGCCGAGGTCCGTGGTCCCGAAGTGGTCAGCGAGGACATTTCCAGCGACGGCACCCGTAAGTGGGTGGTGCGCGTGGCGTCCGGCAGCTGCGTCGAGACCGTATACATTCCCCAGGGCAAGCGCGGCACTCTGTGCGTTTCGTCCCAGGCAGGCTGTGCCCTGGATTGCAGTTTCTGCTCCACCGGCAAGCAAGGCTTCAATAGCAACCTCACCGCCGCCGAAGTCATCGGTCAGGTGTGGATTGCCAACAAATCTTTCGGCAGTGTCCCGGCAACCGTCGACCGTGCCATCACCAACGTGGTGATGATGGGCATGGGTGAGCCGCTGCTGAACTTCGACAACGTCGTCGCCGCCATGCATCTGATGATGGATGACCTCGGCTACGGGATTTCCAAGCGCCGCGTGACCCTGTCCACGTCGGGTGTGGTGCCGATGATCGATGAGCTGGCCAAGCACATCGACGTATCCCTGGCGTTGTCCCTGCACGCACCGAATGACGCATTGCGTAACCAATTGGTGCCGATCAACAAGAAATATCCGCTTAAGATGCTGCTCGAGTCGTGCAAGCGCTACATGTCCGCCCTTGGCGAGAAGCGTGTGCTGACCATCGAGTACACCTTGCTCAAGGACATCAACGATAAAGTTGAGCATGCGGTGGAAATGATCGAGCTGCTGAAGAACATTCCGTGCAAGATCAACCTGATTCCGTTCAACCCGTTCCCGCATTCCGGGTACGAGCGGCCGAGCAACAATGCTATCCGACGGTTCCAGGATCAGTTGCATCAGGCCGGTTTCAACGTCACTGTCCGCACCACCCGTGGTGAAGACATCGACGCTGCGTGTGGTCAATTGGTAGGGCAGGTGCTGGATCGCACCCGTCGCAGCGAACGTTACATCGCCGTGCGTGAGTTGAGCGCCGACAGCGATCTGGCACAGAACGCTGCGAACACTAACTAAGAGAGGATCTCTATGTCCCTGCGCTTTGCGCTGCTGTTGCTGTTGACCAGCCTGTGTGCTGGTTGTGTCCTGTCGGGTGACTACAACCCGATGAAGACCAGCAAGGGCCGCGATGAAGCGCGGGCTGCCTACGTGCAGTTGGGGCTGGGGTACTTGCAGCAAGGCATGAGCGAGCGGGCCAAGGTGCCGCTGAAGAAGGCGCTGGAAATCGACGGTTCCGATCCTGATGCCAATGCTGCTCTCGGCTTGGTGTTCCAGTCCGAAATGGAGCCTGAGCTGGCCGACGAACACTTCCGCAAGGCTTTGTCCTCCCGTCCTGCCGATGCGCGCATCCTCAACAACTACGGCAGTTTTCTCTACGAACAACAGCGTTATAAAGAAGCCTACGAGCGTTTTGAACAGGCCGCCGCCGATACCCTGTATCCTGAGCGTTCGCGTGTGTTCGAGAACCTCGGCATGACGGCGGCGAAGCTCGGTCAGCGTGATCTGGCGCAGCAGCAGCTGGAAAAGGCGCTGCGTTTGAACCGCCAACAGCCACGCGCATTGCTGGAAATGGCTGAGTTGTCCTTCGAAGACAGGCATTATGTGCCCGCGCGAGACTATTACGACCGTTTCAGCCTGCTGACCGAACAAAATGCACGTAGTCTATTGCTCGGCGTTCGGCTGGCAAAAGTGTTTGAAGATCGCGACAAGGCCGCCAGTTATGGCCTGCAATTAAAACGACTCTATCCCGGTACGCCGGAATATCAGCAATACCTGTCGGAGCAATGATGAAAGCGGCGCATCCCGAAGTTGTAGCAGCGAATCGCGTTAACCCCGGTGAGACCCTGCGCCAGGCCCGCGAAAGCAATGGCTGGTCGCTGGCCGAAGTGGCCCTCAAGCTCAACCTCACCGTGACTTCCCTGAGCAATCTTGAAGCCGGCGCTTTCGACAAGCTGCCGGGGCATACCTTCGCTCGCGGTTACATTCGCGCTTATGCCAAATTGCTCGGCATGGACCAGACCGTTCTGGTCCAGCAATTCGACCAGTCCACCGGCACCGATTCCCAAGGCAGCAACGTCCACGCTCTGGGTCGTATCGAAGAGCCGGTGCGGGTTTCCCACACCATTTTGCGTATCGTCAGCTTGCTGTTGCTGATCGCGGTCATCGGCGGCGGTTTCGTCTGGTGGCAGGATCAGACGTCGCAGCGCACCAAAGACCTGGCCAGCCTGACACCAGAGCACGTCGAAGTCGAAGGCGCCGACGGCACCACCCAGATCCATCCGATTGACGAGCCGGAAGATCAGGCTGTCGCCGAAGCTCAGACCGAGGGCGCCACTGCCCTGGCGCTGCCGCAATCGGAAACCACCGCCGGCGCTGCTGGCGCCGAGCCTGCTGCTCCGGCAACTGCGCCAGCAGCGCCGGCGACGCCAACAGCACCGGTTAACACACCGGCCCCGGTTGTCGCCACCCCGGCCACTCCTGCACCGAACGTTCCCGCGACGCAAGCGCCGACCGCCACGGCGCCAGTCGTTCCTGCGACGCCTGCGCCAACCGCGCAAGCGACCGCTCCAGTTGCCGGCGACGGCCAGGTGCAATTGCAGTTCACCGGCGATTGCTGGGCGCAAGTTACCGATGGTCGCGGCAAAGTGCTGTTCAGTGGTCTGAAACATAAAGGCGACAGCGTGGCTGTCAGCGGCAAGCTGCCGCTGAACGTGCGTCTGGGCGTTGCCCGCGCCGCACAGGTCAGCTACAACGGCCAGCCGGTCGATATCGCTCCGTTCACCAGTGGCGAGACTGCTCGCCTGAAGTTGGGTCAATAAGTCATGCACGGCGAATCTCCAATCA
The DNA here is from genome assembly GCF_002813455.1 of Pseudomonas baetica. Taxonomy (NCBI): domain Bacteria; kingdom Pseudomonadati; phylum Pseudomonadota; class Gammaproteobacteria; order Pseudomonadales; family Pseudomonadaceae; genus Pseudomonas; species Pseudomonas baetica. Next base: position 146,037 of record NZ_PHHE01000001.1, read on the forward strand.
AACGTCGCGAATCGCGCAAGATCTGGGTCGGCAACGTACCGGTGGGCGGCGATGCGCCGATTGCTGTGCAGAGCATGACCAACAGTGACACCAATGACGTGGCCGCCACCGTTGCGCAGATCAATCGTCTGGAAGCCGCCGGCGTCGACATCGTTCGCGTATCGGTGCCGGACATGGACGCCGCCGAGGCGTTCGGCAGAATCAAGCAACTGGTCAAGGTGCCGTTGGTTGCCGACATTCACTTCGACTACAAGATCGCGTTGCGCGTAGCCGAGCTGGGTGTGGACTGCCTGCGGATCAACCCGGGCAACATCGGTCGTGAAGACCGCGTGCGTGCCGTGGTCGATGCCGCCCGTGACCGCGGGATCCCGATCCGCATCGGCGTCAACGCCGGCTCGCTGGAAAAAGACCTGCAAAAGAAATACGGCGAGCCGACCCCGGCCGCGCTGGTCGAGTCCGCCTTGCGTCACGTTGAACACCTCGAACGCCTGAATTTCCAGGACTTCAAGGTCAGCGTGAAGGCTTCCGACGTGTTCATGGCCGTTGAAGCCTACCGCTTGCTGGCGAAAGAAATTGTCCAGCCGCTGCACCTGGGCATCACCGAAGCCGGTGGATTGCGTTCGGGCACAGTGAAATCCGCCGTGGGCCTAGGTATGCTGCTCGCCGAGGGGATTGGCGATACTATCCGCATCTCGCTGGCGGCCGACCCGGTCGAGGAAGTGAAGGTCGGTTACGACATTCTCAAGTCTTTGCATCTGCGTTCCCGTGGCATCAACTTCATCGCCTGCCCGAGCTGCTCGCGGCAGAACTTCGATGTGGTCAAGACCATGAACGAGCTGGAAGGGCGTCTTGAAGACCTGCTGGTGCCGCTGGATGTCGCGGTGATCGGTTGTGTGGTCAACGGCCCCGGTGAAGCCAAGGAAGCCCATATCGGCTTGACCGGCGGCACGCCAAACCTGATTTATATCGACGGCAAGCCGTCGCAGAAACTGACGAATGACAATCTGGTGGACGAGCTGGAAAGGCTGATCCGCCAGAAAGCGGCCGAGAAGGTCGAAGCTGACGCAGCGGTTATCGCGCGCGGCTGAGCTGACTGAACGCCGAACGAATTTAAGGATTTAAAGTGAGCAAGTCTCTGCAAGCCATTCGTGGCATGAATGACATCCTGCCCGAACAGACCCCGCTGTGGCGTTATCTGGAGGGCACTGTGGCGCGTCTGCTGGATAACTACGGTTACAAGCAGATCCGCATGCCGATCGTCGAATTCACCGAGCTGTTCAAACGCTCGATCGGTGAAGTGACCGACATCGTCGAAAAAGAGATGTACACCTTCGAAGACCGCAACGGCGACTCCCTGACCCTGCGCCCGGAAGGCACCGCGGCGTGCGTGCGTGCGGTGCTCGAGCACGGCATCACCGGCGGTGGCCAGGTGCAGAAACTCTGGTACATCGGCCCGATGTTCCGTCACGAGCGCCCGCAGAAAGGCCGTTATCGCCAGTTCCACCAGATCGGTCTGGAAGTGTTCAACCTCGACGGTCCGGACATCGATGCCGAACTGATCATCATGACCTGGCGCCTGTGGGGCGAGCTGGGTATCCGTGATGCGGTCAAACTCGAACTGAACAGCCTCGGCACCAGCGAGTCCCGTGGTCGTTATCGTGAAGCGCTGGTCGAGTACCTCTCGGCGCACCACGACAAGCTCGACGAAGACAGCCAGCGTCGTCTGAAAACCAACCCGCTACGCGTGCTCGACACCAAAAATGCCGACACCCAGGCCGTGCTGGTCGATGCGCCGAAGATGGCGGATTACCTCGACGACGAGTCCCGTGCTCACTTCGAAGGCCTGAAGGCTCGTCTGGATGCTGTTGGCATTCCTTACGTGCTTAACCCGAAACTTGTTCGCGGCCTCGACTACTACAGCAAAACCGTTTTCGAATGGGTCACCGACAAGCTCGGCGCCCAGGGCACTGTGTGCGCGGGCGGCCGTTACGACGGTCTGGTCGAGCAAATGGGCGGCAAGCCGACCACAGGCGTCGGTTTCGCCATGGGCATCGAACGTCTGGTGCTGATGCTCGAAACCCTGGAGCAGATCCCGGAAGAAATCTCCCGTCAGGTCGATGTCTACCTCTGCGCCTTCGGTGAAGAAGCCGAGCTGGCCGGTCTGGCTCTGGCCGAACGGGTACGCGATCAACTTCCAAACCTGCGTCTGCAAGTCAATGCTGGCGCCGGCAGTTTCAAAAGCCAGTTCAAGAAAGCCGACAAGAGCGGTGCGTTGTACGCACTGATCCTGGGTGACGACGAAATGGCCCAGCAAGTGGTAGGTTTCAAACCCCTGCGTGGCCAGGGCGAACAACAAAGCATTGCTTGGGATGCGCTTGCCGCTCACCTGGCCACCTGCGTCGTGCAGGGTTGAAGCTGTCTAAACAGCCGATTTAGCGATTAAGGAGTATTGGGGTGTCGAGTACCGAAGACGAACAGTTGGCGGATTTGAAGGACTGGTGGACACGCAACGGCAAACCTCTGGTCACTGGCGGCCTGTTGGCGCTGGTCATCGTGTTCGGCTGGCAGGCTTATCACAAGTATCAGAGCAACCAGTCGCAAGGCGCCTCGGTGCTTTACCAGCAACTGCTGGAAACCACGCTGACGCCTGACGGCAAGCCTGATGCTGCCCGCGTTGCGGACCTGGCCGGCAAGCTCAACAGCGAATTCGGCGGCACTGCCTACGCGCAGTACGGCAGCCTGTTCGTGGCCAAGGTTGCAGTCGACAGCGGCAAGCTGGATGACGCCGCAACCGAGCTTAAAGCCATCGTCGACAAACCGGCCAACCCGGCGCTGGGCGAAATCGCCCGTCAGCGCCTGGCGCAGGTGCTGGGCGCGCAGGACAAGGCTGAAGACGCTTTGAAACTGCTCGACGGCGACGCTGACAAAGCGTTCCTGGCCACCCGCGAAGAACTCAAGGGCGACCTGCTGGTGCGGCTGGGTCGTACCGACGACGCGAACAAGGCGTATCAAAAAGCCAAGGCGGCACTGTCGGATGAAGCGGCGGTCGGTGGCCTTCAAATCAAGCTCGACGACCTGGCCAAAGGGGATGCGTGACGTGATCCGTTGGAAGCATGCAGCATTGCTGGCTCTGGCCATTTTGGCCGCGGGTTGCAGCAGCAACAGCAAAAAAGAATTGCCACCGGCTGAACTGACCGACTTCAAAGAAGAAGTGGTTCTGCAAAAGCAGTGGAGTCGTTCGATCGGTGACGGTCAGGGCGAAACCTACAACATGCTGGTACCGGCGATCGACGGTGACACCATCTACGCCGCCGATGTAACCGGCGTGGTGATGGCCATGGATCGCGGCAATGGCGACGTGAAGTGGAAACAGGATCTTGATTTGCCTGTCTCCGGCGCCGTTGGCGTGGGTTACGGTCTGGTGCTGATCGGTACGTTGCGTGGCGAAGTTGTCGCTCTGGACACCAGCAATGGTGAAGAGAAGTGGCGCGCTCGCGTCAACAGCGAAGTTCTCGCGCCACCGGCCAACAACGGTGACGTGGTAGTGGTGCAGACCCAGGACGATCGTCTGATCGGTCTGGATGCATCCACCGGTACGCAACGCTGGGTGTACGACAGCACGCCGGCCGTTCTGACCCTGCGTGGCACCAGTGCACCGCTGGTGACCAACCGTCTCGCGGTAGCGGGTCTGTCGACGGGTAAAGTGGTCGCTCTGGATATTTCCAACGGCGTGCCGGTCTGGGAACAACGGATCGCGATTCCACAAGGTCGTTCGGAACTGGAGCGCGTGGTCGACATCGACGGTGGCCTGCTGCTGTCCGGCGGTACGCTGTACGTTGCCAGCTATCAGGGTCGCGTTGCGGCACTGGATCTGGAAAGCGGCCGTCAACTCTGGCAGCGCGATGCGTCGAGCTACGCCGGTATCGCCCAAGGTTTCGGCAGTGTTTACGTGAGCCTGTCTTCGGGCACCGTTGAAGGCGTCGACGAACGTTCCACCACAGCATTGTGGAGCAACGACTCGCTGGCCCGTCGTCAACTGTCGGCTCCGGAAGTGTTCTCCAGCTATGTGGCAGTGGGTGACCTGGAAGGTTATCTGCACCTGTTGAGTCAGGTTGACGGTCGTTTCGTCGGCCGTGAGCGCATCGACAGCGACGGCCTGCGTGCCCGTCCGCTGGTGGTGGGTGACACGATTTATGTGTATGGCAACAGCGGCAAACTGGAAGCCCTGACCATCAAGTAACAACTATGCTTGGGGATAACACCCCAGGCAGCTTCACTTGTGGGAGTGAACCTGTTCGCCCCCACAGTGTTGCCCCGAGCACCAGCCGCTGCCACGCAGCGGCTTTTGTATTTTCTGAAATAACGAAGTGGAGAGCCGCATGGTTCCCGTAATCGCCCTGGTGGGCCGACCGAACGTCGGCAAATCCACCTTGTTCAACCGCCTGACCAGGACTCGCGACGCCATCGTCGGCGACTTGTCCGGTCTGACCCGTGATCGCCAGTACGGTGAGGCCAAGTGGCAAGGGCGTTCCTACATTCTGGTCGACACCGGTGGTATCTCCGGTGACGAGCACGGTATGGACGAAAAAATGGCCGAGCAGTCGCTGCTGGCCATTGAAGAAGCAGATGTTGTGCTGTTCCTGGTAGATGCCAAGGCCGGTTTTACCGCCGCCGACCAGATGATCGCCGAACACTTGCGCAAACGTAACAAGCGCTCCTATGTGGTTGCCAACAAGGTCGACAACATCGACCCGGAAATGGCCCGCGCTGAGTTTGCTCCGTTAGGCATGGGCCACGCGATTCCGATCGCCGGTGCTCACGGCCGTGGCATCACTCAGATGCTGGAAATCGCCTTGGGTGATTTCCCGAGAGACGCAGAAGAGCCGGAAGACGGCGAAGAAGAAGTCGTTGCCGAAGGTGAGGAAGCCAAGCGCATTCCTGGCCCGAGCGAAAAAGACGGGATCAAGATCGCCATCATCGGTCGTCCGAACGTCGGCAAGTCGACTCTGGTCAACCGGATGCTCGGTGAAGACCGGGTAATCGTCTACGACCAACCCGGCACCACGCGCGACAGTATCTACATCCCGTTCGAACGCAATGAAGAGAAGTACACGCTGATCGACACCGCCGGTGTACGCAAGCGCGGCAAGATCCACGAAGAAGTCGAAAAGTTCTCCGTGGTCAAAACCCTGCAGGCGATCAAAGACGCCAACGTGGTGATCTTCGTGATGGACGCCCGCGAAGGCGTGGTCGATCACGACCTCAACCTGCTGGGCTTCGCGATCGAGGCCGGTCGTGCGCTGGTGATCGCGATCAACAAGTGGGACGGCATGACGCCGAGCGAGCGCGACTTCGTCAAGGTCGAGCTGCAGCGTCGCCTGTTCTTCGTTGACTACGCCGACATCCACTTCATCTCGGCACTGCACGGCACTGGCGTGGGCAACCTCTACGCTTCCGTACAGAACTCGTTCAAGTCGGCGGTCACCCGCTGGCCGACCAACCGTCTGACCCAGATTCTGGAAGACGCGGTTGGCGAGCACGCGCCACCGATGGTCAACAACCGCCGGATCAAGCTGCGTTACGCCCACTTGGGTGGCGCGAACCCGCCGATCATCGTGATCCACGGTAACCAGATCGAGAAAGTGCCGAAGTCGTACGTGCGCTATCTGGAGAACACTTACCGTCGTGTGCTGAAGCTGGTCGGTACGCCGATCCGCATCGAGTTCAAGGGCGGCGAGAACCCGTACGAAGGCAACAAAAACACGCTGACCGATCGCCAGGTCAACAGGAAGCGTCGGATGATGTCGCACACAAAGAAAGCCGACAAGAAGCGCCGCGACAAGAAGTGATTTATCACTTCGTGTAGGAGCTGCCGCAGGCTGCGATCTTTTGATTTTGCTTTAAAGACAAGATCAAAGGATCGCAGCCTTCGGCAGCTCCTACATGGGTTCGGCGATAAGAAGGGTGCTCACCAGAGCGCCCTTTTTTTATGGGCGCCGGATGGGCTATCCTCGGGCTCTCCCGCGCCGTCGTCAGAGCCGGGTGCAGAGCAGGGAACCCCCGATGATCACCAGTAAGCTGCCGAATGTCGGCATCACTATTTTCACGCAGATGTCTCAGCTCGCGGCGCAGACCGGAGCCATCAACCTGTCCCAGGGTTTTCCTGATTTCGACGGCCCGCAGTCCCTGCGCGATGCGGTAGGTCGGCATATTGCCAGTGGCCACAACCAGTATTCGCCGATGACCGGCCTGCCGGCACTGCGCGAGCAGATCTCCGCGAAGATCGCCCACAGTTACGGCGTGAATGTCGATGCTGACCATGAGGTGACGGTGACGCCGGGCGCGACCCAGGCGATCTTCTGCGCCATTCAGGCGGTTATCCACAGCGGTGACGAAGTCATCGTGTTCGACCCGTGCTACGACAGTTACGAGCCCGCGACGGAGCTGGCGGGCGGTCGTTGCGTGCATGTGCAGTTGAGGCCAGACGATTTCTCCATCGATTTCGGCAAGCTTGCAGCGGCCCTGACCCCACGCACGAAAATGATCGTCCTCAACACCCCGCACAACCCGAGCGGTGCCTTGATCAGCCGCGCCGAACTGGATCAGTTGGCGGCGTTGATTCGTGATCGTGATATCTATCTGATCAGCGACGAAGTCTACGAACACCTGGTGTTCGACGGCGTGCCGCATGTCAGCGTGCTCGCCCACGAGGAGCTGTATCGGCGTGCCTTTGTGGTCAGCTCGTTCGGCAAGACTTACCACGTCACTGGCTGGAAAACCGGCTATGTCGTCGCACCGCCAGCGTTGACTGCGGAACTGCGCAAGGTGCATCAGTACGTCAGTTTCTGCGGCGTCACGCCGCTGCAATACGCCTTGGCCGATTACATGGCCGAGCACCCGGAACACGTCGAAGAGTTGCCGGGTTTCTATCAGGCCAAACGTGATCTGTTCTGCGATCTGCTGGCACCGTCGCGATTCAGCTTTACCCGTGTCACCGGTACGTACTTCCAACTGGTCGATTACTCGCAGATTCGTCCCGACCTGAACGACGTCGAGATGGCCATGTGGATGACCCGCGAGCACGGTGTGGCGAGTATTCCGGTGTCGGTGTTCTATCAGAGCCCACCCGAAGGCCAGCGCCTTGTGCGCCTGTGCTTTGCCAAACGCGAGGAGACGCTGCGCGAAGCGGCGGCCAAATTATGCGCGATCTGAGTACCTTGCCCGATCTCAATCTGGCGCTGATCCAGACCAGCCTGGCTTGGCATGATCGCCAGGCCAATCTTGAGCATTTTGATGCATTGCTGGAGCAGGCGCGGGGGGCGGATCTGATTATCCTGCCGGAGATGTTCACCACCGGTTTCTCCATGGAGTCGCAAACCCTCGCCGAAGTCGAGAATGGTCCGACCAGCAAATGGCTGAAAGTGCAGGCAGCCAAGCTGAATGCGGTGATCACCGGCAGCGTGATCATTCAGGCGGCCGACGGTAGTCATCGCAATCGCCTGCTCTGGGCGCGGCCCGACGGCGAAGTGCTGCATTACGACAAGCGTCACCTGTTCCGCATGGCCGGCGAGCACAACCACTACACACCCGGCGAGCGCCAGGTGCAGTTTGAGCTCAAGGGTTGGCGGATTCGTCCGCTGATTTGCTATGACCTGCGCTTCCCGGTGTGGAGCCGCGATGCACAGGACACCGATCTGCTGCTGTACACCGCCAACTGGCCGGGTGCGCGACGCCTGCACTGGAATCGTCTGCTGCCAGCACGCGCCATCGAAAACCTCTGCTACGTGGCGGCGGTGAATCGAGTGGGGACTGACGGCAAGGGCTTTGCCTACACCGGCGACAGTCAGGTACTCGATTTCCAGGGTGAGAGCCTGCTGGCGGCGGGGGAGGCTGACGGCGTGTTCAAGGCAGTGCTGGAAGCGGCACCACTGGCGGCTTACCGCGAGCGTTTTCCGGCGAATCTGGATGCGGACACGTTCGAGTTCACCTGATTTGCGGGTTGTCTGTGCGGACCTCTTCGCGGGCAAGCCCGCTCCCACAGGGATTGTGGGTGTACACCCGATTTCATGTACACCGCGACCACTGTGGGAGCGAGCCTGCTCGCGAAGGGGCCAGACCAGGCAATACAAAAAACATCAGGCAAAAAAAGGCCCCGAAGTTCGCACTTCGGGGCCCTTTGCATTTCAGCGATGGCTTACGCCGCTTTCGCTTCCGGCTGGCTCAGCGAGCGGTTCAGTGCACTGAACAGTGCCTTGAAGCTGGCGGTGGTGATGTTTTCATCGATACCCACGCCGTGTACCGCACGTTCGCCGTTCACGCGCAGCTCGATGTACGCCGCTGCCTTGGCGTTGGTGCCCGCGCCGATCGCGTGTTCGTTGTAGTCCATGATTTCCACCGGAATCGGCAGACCGGCCACCAGTGCTTCCAGCGCACCGTTGCCTTTGCCGCGCCAGTGCAGATTGGTTTCGCCCTGACCCTGGCTGGCCACTTCCACTTCGACGGCGCTGTTGCCGTTTTCTTCCTGCAGGCGATGGCTGACCAGCGCGTACGGGGTGTTGGCTTGCAGGTATTCGCTGATCAACAGCGAGTGAATCTGCTTGGCGGTCATCTCCAGACCCAGACGGTCGGTTTCACGCTGCACGACCTGGCTGAACTCGATCTGCATGCGACGCGGCAGGCTGATGCCGTATTCCTGTTCCAGCAAGTAAGCGATGCCGCCCTTGCCCGACTGGCTGTTCACACGAATCACTGCCTCGTAGCTGCGGCCGATGTCGGCCGGGTCGATCGGCAAGTACGGCACTTCCCACAGGGTGTCGGATTTTTGCTGGGCAAAGCCCTTGCGGATCGCATCCTGGTGCGAGCCGGAGAACGCGGTGTGGACCAGGTCGCCGACGTACGGGTGACGAGGGTGAACCTGGATCTGGTTGCACTCTTCGACGACTTTGCGCACGCCGTCGATGTCGGAAAAGTCCAGCTCAGGGTCAACGCCCTGGGTGTACATGTTCAGGGCTACGGTGACGAGGTCGACGTTACCGGTACGCTCGCCGTTACCGAACAGGCAGCCTTCGACACGGTCGGCGCCGGCCATCAGGCCCAGTTCGGTGGCGGCCACGCCGGTGCCACGGTCGTTGTGGGTGTGCAGGCTGATGATCACGCTGTCACGACGGTTGATGTTACGGCCGAACCATTCGATCTGATCGGCGTAAATGTTCGGGGTCGCGCATTCAACGGTGGCCGGCAGGTTGAGGATCATCTTGTGCTCAGGCGTCGGGTTCCAGACCTCGATCACTGCGTCACAGACTTCCTTGGCGAATTCCAGCTCGGTGGCGCTGAAGGTTTCCGGCGAGTATTCGAACGTCCACTCGGTGTCCGGCTGCATCGCTGCGTATTTGACGAACAGCTTGGCGGCGTTGACTGCGATGGCCTTGATGCCGTCCTTGTCCTGATTGAAGACGATGCGACGGAAAGACGGCGAGGTGGCGTTGTACAGGTGAACGATGGCTTTTTTCGCACCGCGCAGGGATTCGAACGTGCGCTCGATCAAGTCTTCACGACCCTGGGTCAGCACCTGAATGGTGGTGTCGTCCGGGATGTGGCCTTCTTCGATCAGGGTACGCACGAAGTCGAAATCGGTTTGCGAAGCGGCCGGGAAGGACGCTTCGATTTCCTTCACGCCGACCTGCACCAGGGTCTTCCAGAAGCGCAGTTTCTTCACAGCGTCCATTGGCTCGATCAGCGACTGGTTGCCGTCGCGCAGGTCGGAGCTGCACCAGATCGGCGCGGCGTCGATGGTTTTCGACGGCCAGGTGCGATCCGGCAGGTTGATGACGGGGAACGCGCGGTATTTCGAAGACGGATCTTTGAGCATGCTCATCGGGAAATTCCTTATTGTCTGGGCCGAAAAGAGGCGGCCTGCCGGTGTTACGAATGTTCAGGGAAAGCGTGGGACGAGGTGCCGCGATTCAGCCTGGCAGTCGTGCGCTGACGAGGCACAGGCTGCGGTGCTGGCGAAGCTGAATAAGGGTGTGAGAGGTTTTCATGCCTTCAACCCTAACCGCGGGTGGGGAGGATGGCAAGCAGTCGAAAAAAATTGAGAGGAATACTCGAAAAGCTGGATTTTGCGCGATTTTATTGTGCTTAATGCCATAGATCGTTGTTAGTTTTGCGCAGGGTTTGATAGCTGCGCAATTCAGGAAGATGGGCTCTTCATGATTTGGGGTGGAGTGGTTTGTCTGTGCATATTTCGGTGTATGGAAGACCGCCTTCGGGAGCAAGCCCCCTCCCACAATGATCCGGGATGTTCGAAAATCTTGTGTACACCGGAGAAACGTGTGGGAGGGGGCTTGCTCCCGAAGAGGCCAGCAGCCTTCACTGAGGAATCAGGGCTGGAATGCACCAATGAAAATCGCCGGATCCACCCGCGCATCGTTCAGGCTGATATTCCAGTGCATATGCGGCCCGGTCGCCCGCCCCGTCGAACCGACCTTGCCCACCACCGCGCCACGCGCCAGTTGATCGCCAACCTTCACGTCAATTTTCGACATATGGCAGAACATGCTGATAAAGCCCTGGCCATGGTCGACAAATACCGTGTTGCCGTTGAAGAAGTAGTTACCGGTCAGAATCACCTTGCCTCCCGCCGGGGTCTTGATCGGCGTGCCCGCCGGCACCGCAAAGTCGAGGCCAGCATGCGGGTTGCGCTCTTCACCGTTGAAGAATCGACGCACACCGAACTTGCTCGACAGCGGCCCGTTGACCGGTTTGTCCAGCAGCAGATTGCTCGGGGTGTTCGGGCTGAAGCTGCGGTAAGCCTTGATCTGCTCGGCCAGCTCGCCTTCGATGCGCTTGAGGTTGGCCGGGTTCGGATTGACCTGCTGGGTATTCTTCAGGGTGATGCGCTGTTCCGGGTATTTCTTGTTACCAACCGTGAACGGCAGATTACGCCCACCACTGCTGATCTGCTGTGCGCCGGGTTTAACGGTCAGCGGCACGCCAACAATCGCCAGCCAATTGTTCTGTTCTTTCACCACCAGCACCGGTTTGCCCTGATAAGTGGCTTTCGGTGCCTGCGCAGCGGCGCCCAGATCAACCACTGCCACGCCGCCCGGCACCGGTTTGTTCAGCAGCCGGGTGATGTAACTGTCGGCGTGGGCATTGAAGGTCAGACAGAGCAAAAACAGTGGAGCGAGAAAACGCGGCATGGATCAGTCCAGTAAAGAAAGGGTGACAGGCGTGAGGTGATTGTCCTCGACGCGCACTTGCAGTTCGCCTTCGCCGAGTTTGGCTTTCAGGCGCTGGCCAGTATGGGTTTGCGCGGCGTTGCGGATCGCATGGCCGCGTTCGTCGAGCAGAATGCTGTAACCACGGCCAAGGGTCGCCAGTGGGCTGACCACATGCAGCGTCTGCATCTGACTGTGCAGTTGCAGGCGGCGGTTCTTCAGACCTTCGCGCATGGCGCGCGGCAAGCGTTCGGCGAGGCTGTCCAGACGTTGGCGCAACATCGCCAGTTGCCGCCCCGGATGCTGCCCGGCGAGGCGGGTCTCCAGGCGTATCAGGCGTTCGCGACGGGTATTGAGGCTGCGTTCGAATGCCCGGCGCATACGCATGTCCAGATCATCCAGGCGCTGAGCCTGCTGGCGCAGTCGTTCGCCGGGATGGCGCAGGCGACGGGCCATGCCTTCCAGGCGCAGGTGATCGCGCATCAAGCGGTCACGCATGCGCATCACCAAGCGGCGATGCAGGCTTTCGACCTGGCGGATCAGGTGGCTGGAATCGGGGGCGAGCAGTTCGGCGGCAGCGGAGGGCGTCGGTGCGCGCACGTCGGCGACAAAGTCACTGATCGACACATCGGTTTCATGGCCAACGGCGCTGACAATCGGTGTCACACAGGCATCGACTGCGCGCGCTACGGCTTCTTCGTTGAAGCACCAGAGGTCTTCCAGCGAGCCGCCGCCACGGGCGAGGATCAGTGCGTCGAAGCCACGCGCGTCCGCCATCTTCAAGGCGCGAACGATCTGTGCGGTGGCCTCGCGACCCTGCACGGCGGTCGGAATCAACGTCAGTTGCACTTGCGGCGCACGGCGGCGGAACACGCTGATGATGTCGCGGATCACCGCGCCGGTCGGCGAACTGATGATGCCGATGCGCTGTGGATGCGCCGGCAGCGGCACTTTGCGCTCGGCACTGAACAGGCCTTCGGCGCTGAGCTTTTCCTTCAGCGCATCGAAGGCCAGACGCAGGGCGCCGTCACCCGCCGGTTCCACGGTGTCGAGAATCAGTTGATAGTCGCCACGGCCTTCAAACAGCGAAACCTTGCCGCGCACCTTCACCGCCAGGCCGTCTTTCAACGCCTGACGCACCCGCGCCGCGTTCTGCCGGAACAGTGCGCAGCGCACCTGAGCACCGCTGTCCTTGAGGGTGAAATAGATGTGGCCGGACGCCGGACGGGCGAGGTTGGAGATTTCGCCCTCGACCCAGATGTTGCTGAACACGTCTTCAAGCAACACCCGCGCGCGGCCGTTGAGCTGGCTGACGGTCAGGACTTCACGGTCCAGGCCAAGTCTTGCAAAGGGATCTTTAATCATGGGGCGCAGTTTAAAGGCATTTGCCAGTCAATCACCATGACACAACACAAAACCCTGTGGGAGCGAGCCTGCTCGCGAAAGCGGCGTTACAGACGATTCAGATGATGACTGACACGGCGCCTTCGCGAGCAGGCTCGCTCCCACAGGAGGGATTTGTGAAGGTCTGGATGAAGTGGTGCGTCAGGGGTGTTGGATTCTGGCGATAGGCGAGGGCGACGGTGCTGTGGCAGTGTGGATCGGCCAGGGGCAGAAAGCGCACGCCGCTCGGGGCGATGTCCTGCATGGATTCGGGCAGCAGAGCGATGCCAAAACCGGCCTGGATCAACTGCAATTGCGTGGTTTTGCGCGACATCACCCGCGCGGCTTTCGGGAAGAAGCCGTGACGCATGCACAGCTCGGCACACAGATAACTCAGGCCGCCGCGTTGCGGGTGCGGGATCGAGATGAACGCCTCGTCCTTCAGTTGGGCCAAGTCGACACGTTCGGCTGCAGCCAACCGATGCCCCATCGGAACTGCCAGCAGCAAGCGCTCAATAAACAGCGGCACCACCTGAATCCCTTCACGCTGACGCAATACGGGCAGGCGCAGCAGGCCGACATCGAGGCGTCCTTCGGCCAACTCTTCCAATTGCGCCTCGGAAGACAACTTGCCGATATCCAGTGACACGCCGGGCTGTTGCTGCAGATAAGCGCCAATGTCACTGAGCAGCCGGCCACTGATAGACACAGTGCTGGAGTGACTGAGGCGCAATGTGCCGAGCTGGCCATTGCCGACCTCGGTGGCCATGGCGCTGGCCTTGCTCAGCTCGTTCAGCAGATTTCTTGCTCGCGGCAGAAATGCTTCCCCAGCCGCTGTGAGGCGAGGCTGGCGCGCGGTGCGCTCGAACAGCGGGGTTTGCAGGCGGGTTTCCATGTCCTTGATCTGCCGGCTCAGCGCCGATTGCGCAACGAACAAACGTTCAGCTGCAGCACTGAAACTGCCGCATTCGGCAATTTCCACGAAGTAACGTAATTGGCGGGTTGAAAGCACAGGTATGCCTTTTCGAGATGGGTAAGCGGCCTGGAAGATATTAGTCGCAACCCTCTGCGCTGGCTAAAGTCGTCACAGGCTTGTTAAGGAAGCGGATCGATGAGTGCGGTGGCGTTGTTGAGTGAATGGACATGGGGCGCAGGAGGCTGGGCGGTGATCGCGTTGGGGATCGCCTTGGCTTATATCGTGTTCGGCATTGCCGGGTTCGGCACGGCATTGGTGGCGGGGCCAATTCTGATTCTGTTCATGCCGTTGTCGAAAATCGTGCCGTTGCTGGTGCTGCTGGATTTCGTCGCCGCGTTCGGCAATCTGCTGCCGTCGCGGCGCGATGTGGCTAAACCGGAGCTGTTGCGGCTGCTGCCGTGCATGGCGGTGGGGTGTACGTTGGGGGTTATTTTTTTGCTCAACCTTAAATCCGATCTGTTGTTGCTGTTGATGGGGGTGTTCATCAGCGCTTATGCGGTTTACAGCTTGTGGGTCAAAGCGCGGCCCGCGCAATTGTCCGCAGGGTGGGCAGTGCCGATGGGCACGGTGGGTGGCCTGTTCGGGGCGTTGTTTGGCAGTGGCGGCTTTCTTTATGCGATCTATCTCAATAGCCGTTTGCCGAAAGACGCAGCCCGGGCCACGCAAAGTGCGCTGATCAGTTGCAGCACGGTGGTGCGTTTGAGTCTGTTCGCCATCGCAGGTGTGTATGCCGAGCTACCCTTGTTGATGCTGGCGCTGTGTCTGTTGCCGGCCATGGCGCTGGGGTTGTGGATCGGGCGGCGGTTGACGATGCGTTTATCCCGCGAGGCGTTTGTGCGACTGGTGACCTGGCTGGTGCTGGCCAGTGGTCTGGCGTTGATCGGGCGCTATTTGAGTACTTGACCGGATTTTGTCAGGGATTAAGCTGCCGGCCTTCAGGGCCCCTTCGCGGGCAAGCCCGCTCCCACAGGGAAATGCATTCCAATGTGGGAGCGGGCTTGCTCGCGAAGGCGTCAGAAGCCATACCGCAGGACTGTCCATGAACTCGCAAAGCATCATCGTCCCGAAAATCTCCACCCTGCCGGTCCACGAACCCCGGGCCCGGGCGATCGTGCGCTGGCTGGTGCGCAAGAACATCATCGAAGAAGAACTGACCACCTGCGGTCGCACCGGCAACCGCATGGCCCACGCCATCGCTGATGGCGCCCGCGCCGTGGTGTTGCATCCCGAGGCGCTGCCCTTCGGCGAGCCGATCAACGGGTTGGAGATCGTCACCAAGCGCTGCATCTATACCCCGGCCAAAGGTTTTCTCGAAGAAGCCGGTTGCGCCGAGTGCCGTCGTGAAGTCGGCGAAGCACTGTTCGAAAGCCTGGAAGACTGGTTCCCGGGCCGCACAGACAACTTCACTTGCCCCGAATGCGGGCATGAAGATGACATCAACGGTTTTCTGTTTTTGCAGGAATGCGCGTTTTCCAACCTTGGTTTCATCTTCAATAACTGGCTTGAGGCCGGCTTCAAGCAAAGCTTTATCGATGAGTTCGCTGATTGGCTCGATCAACCTGTCTCTTGGGTCAAGGTGGAGCTGTAGCGGCGGGGATCCCCGTACATCAGCAACATTGATATTAAGCTGAGTTTTACATTGAACAGCAGGGGGTGTCTGACTATAATGGCGCGCTTCCATTTTCCCGCTCGGGAGCCCCCGCGATGCTGCGTATCAGCCAAGAAGCTCTGACATTCGACGACATTCTCCTAGTGCCCGGTTATTCCGAGGTGCTTCCTAACGAAGTCAGTCTCAAGACCCGCCTTACCCGTGGCATCGAACTGAACATTCCTCTGGTTTCTGCCGCCATGGACACCGTTACTGAAGCCCGTCTGGCAATCGCCATGGCTCAGGAAGGTGGCATCGGCATTATCCACAAGAACATGACCATCGAGCAGCAAGCTGCCGAAGTGCGCAAGGTCAAGAAGTTCGAAGCCGGCGTCGTCAAGGATCCGATCACCATCGAGGCAGATGCCACGGTTCGTGACCTGTTCGAATTGACCCGCATGCATAACATTTCCGGCGTTCCGGTACTGCACGATGGCGACCTGGTCGGCATCGTCACTTCCCGTGACGTGCGTTTCGAAAGCCGTCTGGAAGCCACCGTCCGTGAAGTGATGACGCCCAAAGAGCGTCTGGTCACGATCAAGGAAGGCGCGAGCAAGGACGAAGCACGCGAACTGCTGCACAAGCACCGCATCGAGCGCGTGCTGATCGTCGACGACAAATTCGCCCTCAAAGGCATGATGACCGTCAACGACATCGAAAAAGCCAAAGCCTACCCGCTGGCCAGCAAGGACGATCAAGGTCGTCTGCGCGTTGGCGCTGCGGTCGGTACCGGTAAAGACACCGGTGATCGCGTAGCCGCTCTGGTCAACGCTGGCGTAGACGTCGTGGTAGTCGATACCGCGCACGGCCACTCCAAAGGCGTGATCGACCGCGTTCGCTGGGTCAAACAGAATTTCCCTGAAGTGCAGGTGATCGGCGGCAACATCGCCACCGGCGCCGCTGCCAAGGCTCTGGCCGAAGCAGGCGCTGACGCAGTCAAGGTCGGTATCGGCCCTGGCTCGATCTGCACCACCCGCATCGTCGCCGGTGTCGGCGTTCCGCAAATCAGTGCCATCGCCAACGTTGCCGCTGCCCTTGAAGGCACCGGCGTACCGTTGATCGCCGACGGCGGCATCCGTTTCTCCGGTGACCTGTCCAAGGCCATCGTGGCCGGTGCTTCCTGCGTGATGATGGGCTCGATGTTCGCCGGTACTGAAGAGGCGCCGGGCGAGATCGAACTGTTCCAGGGCCGTTCGTACAAGGCTTATCGCGGCATGGGTTCGCTGGGCGCCATGTCCCAGGCGCAAGGCTCTTCCGACCGTTACTTCCAGGACTCCTCGGCAGGCGCCGAGAAACTCGTTCCGGAAGGCATCGAAGGCCGTGTGCCGTACAAAGGCACCCTGAGCGCGATCATTCACCAGTTGATGGGCGGTCTGCGTTCCTCGATGGGCTACACCGGTAGCGCCAACATCGAAGAAATGCGCACCAAGCCTGAGTTCGTGCGGATCACCGGCGCTGGTATGGCCGAATCCCACGTTCACGACGTGCAGATCACTAAAGAAGCGCCAAACTACCGCGTAGGTTGAGCCTTCAAGCAATAAAGTAAGCAACCGGGGCTGTTTGATTCAGCCCCGAGTTGTTTCTGAATCACGACTGTTTCTGAACGACTTAGACGAGACTGAATCATGGCCCTCGATATTCACGCTCACCGCATCCTGATCCTCGACTTCGGTTCCCAGTACACCCAACTGATCGCCCGCCGCGTGCGTGAGATCGGTGTGTACTGCGAACTGCACCCGTTCGACATGGACGAAGATGCGATCCGCGAATTCGCGCCTAAAGGCGTCATCCTCGCCGGCGGCCCCGAGTCCGTGCACGAAGCCAACAGCCCGCGCTGCCCGCAGGCGGTGTTTGACCTGGGCGTCCCGGTCTTCGGTATCTGCTACGGCATGCAGACCATGGCCGAGCAACTGGGCGGCAAAGTTGAAGGTTCCGAACTGCGCGAGTTCGGTTACGCCCGTGTCGACGTGGTCGGCAAGAGCCGTCTGCTCGACGGCATCGAGGATCACATCGACGCTGATGGCCTGTTCGGCCTCGACGTGTGGATGAGCCACGGTGACAAGGTCACCAAGATGCCGGAAGACTTCCACATCCTGGCCAGCACCCCGAGCTGCCCGATCGCCGGCATGTTCAACGACGATCGCGCCTACTACGGCGTGCAGTTCCACCCGGAAGTGACGCACACCAAGCAGGGCGGTCGCATCCTGTCGCGCTTCGTTCTCGACATCTGCGGCTGTGAAGCCCTGTGGACGCCGTCGAAGATCGCTGAAGACGCCATCGCCAACATCCGCGCTCAGGTCGGCACCGACAACGTGCTGCTGGGTCTGTCCGGCGGCGTTGACTCCTCGGTGGTTGCTGCACTGCTGCACAAAGCCATTGGCGATCAACTGACCTGCGTGTTCGTCGACAACGGCCTGCTGCGTCTGCACGAAGGCGAGCAAGTGATGGCCATGTTCGCCGAGAACATGGGCGTCAAAGTGATTCGCGCCAACGCTGAAGACCAGTTCCTCAACAACCTGGCCGGCGAAGCGGATCCTGAGAAGAAGCGCAAGATCATCGGTCGCACCTTCATCGACGTCTTCGATGCTCAGTCCAACAAACTGGAAAACATCAAGTACCTCGCTCAGGGCACCATCTACCCGGACGTGATCGAGTCGGCTGGCGCGAAAAGCGGCAAGGCGCACGTGATCAAATCGCACCACAATGTGGGCGGTCTGCCGGAAGAGATGAACCTGAAACTGGTCGAGCCACTGCGCGAACTGTTCAAGGACGAAGTCCGTCGTCTGGGCCTGGAACTGGGCCTGCCGTACGACATGGTCTACCGTCACCCGTTCCCGGGCCCGGGTCTGGGCGTGCGCATCCTCGGTGAAGTGAAGAAGGAATACGCCGACCTGCTGCGTCGTGCCGACCACATCTTCATCGAAGAACTGCGCAAAGCCGACTGGTACCACAAAGTCAGCCAGGCGTTCGTAGTGTTCCAGCCAGTGAAATCGGTTGGCGTTGTTGGCGACGGTCGTCGTTACGCCTGGGTGGTTGCCCTGCGTGCCGTGGAAACCATCGACTTCATGACCGCGCGTTGGGCACACCTGCCTTACGAACTGCTGGAAACCGTATCCGGCCGCATCATCAATGAAATCGAAGGCATTTCGCGCGTGACTTACGACGTGTCGAGCAAGCCGCCGGCGACGATTGAGTGGGAGTGATCCCGCGTCGCGACCTCTAGAATTCATGGTTGGATTCGCAGAGGCGCAAGAGGGGTTATAGAAAATGCCAGTCAGTTAATCTGACTGGCATTTTTGTTTTTGGTGGAAAGTGCGGAGGCAGGCGCAGGTATTAGAGGAACTGTGACCGAATCAAATCCGTATCGAACGGCGTTATTCCTTGATCAGTTGCAAACACCGCTTGTGCCTGCTGCGGCGAAGCCACTCGTTCGCCTCGTGCTCGTACATGCAAATCGAACAATGTCTCCAGATCAGGCCGTGGTGTATGTACCAAAGCCCGTAGCATCAACGAAATCCCGCTGAGGTTGTTCCCGACATTGTTCCACCGGGGAGCTGAGGTCAGTCCCAGGTCGGCCCAGATCACGCGCCGCTCCTGCAAGTCCATCACAAATGGCAGGCAGATCTCTGTGTCGGATGCGATATCGATACGATCGAACACCGTTCGCGGCTCGAATACTTCTCCCGATGCGGTATCGGCGCGGGCCATCCAGCCAGCGAAGCATTCTGGAAGATCGCAGTACGGTTGCTGGGTGTACGAGTTGATGGACGTGACGACATAACGGATACCTTTCTCGACGAGGACATCAAGGTCGAGGTCGATGAACTCCGAAGCCCCTTCGGGTGCGTCGACGATGTCGCCGCTGTGGCAGCCACCGTAATCTCTCAGGTTGTAGTACGCAACCGTTTCTCTGAACACGAAGTTGGCATCGAAAAATGCGGCTGACAAATCGATGTCCGTGCGTGAACGACCGTTTTTCCACCACAGGAACAGACGAATGAAGCGTGTGTCAGGCATCGGCAGACGACTGCCCCGCACCAGTGTCCGTAGCGATTTCGAAGAAGCGCGTTGTGCCAGCGGTACCCTGTATTCGAGTAATTCTGGATCGATGTAACAGCGACCCAATGGCGGGAGTGTCGCAAACCGCGTTACCAGAGCGTCCTCGCAGATTCGGGCTGCACGAGCCAGCACCTCGGGTGCGAGAAGCTCTCGGCCATCCTTGATGCCATAGACTTTGGCGAATGAGCCTTTCGGTGTGAACGCCCGAAGTGGCAGGGGGCGTGGCGCACGTGACTGGGCCAGCAACTGCAGCAGGACAGGCGAGGACACTTGTGGTGCAACAGCCTCGAACGCATCGAGAACCGGCTCTGGTTCCGTCGCGCGCCGCAATGTTGCGTCCAGCCGTCGTGCGAACTCACCGGGACGACTCTGTAGCACTGGCACAAGCTCGGCAATATCGCGCTGGGCGAACAATGTTTCGACACGTGAACCAAACGAGGCAGGCGCTTCGTTGCGACGCGCCGCCGTAATGGCGGCCAGCGCTCGTGGGTATTTATCGGCGTAATCGCCCGGATGAAGTACTTCAGCCAGGCGTTTCCATCGCTCGGCATGCCGCATTACGTCTTCCATAGCATTGGGTATTTGATCTAGCAGACTCAACAGCAGACGGCGAATCGGGCGCTTCATCGCTTTGAAACGTGTCGTAGCAGTTGCCAGTGATACGTCTCCTCCATTCAGCGCGATCGCCAGTCGTAGCACGTCAGTCGCCGTTTCTACGTTTTGCTCCAGAAATGCTTCCACCCGAGCATCGCCAGCTACATGCAGGATCAGTGCGCCGCCAACCTGTGCCCGTATCTCCCGGAACGGGACGACCTCAGGCAGCAGACGGAACACATCACTTTTGTACTCGCGGATAAACCAGATGACATCGGCCGCTTCCTCCTCGGAGAGCGAGGTGCTTGATGAAACCAGCGGCTCGAGCAGTGACTCGAACTCAGGGATGCTTCCCGGTTCGATAACCCAAGGAATGAAGTTGCCTTCAAGCATTGGAGGTCGAGAGTCTTCAGTCGCGGGTAAACGTCGAAGCGTGTGGTAATGCATGACGGCGTCGAGGTACAGCTCGGCCTCCGAGGCCGTCAGAACCTGCTCAGGAAAGTCAGGGTAAAACGGCCGGTGGTGCACATGTGCGCCACTCCTGTGCCGAAGAACTCCGACAATGTCACGCAACCAGTACTTGAGCTCTGTCGGCGACAACAGGCCGATTTGCTCAATCAGAGGCTCTGACAGTACGCACCGGAACGCCGCGATTTCCCGGACAGCCGACGCGACCTGAGCGCGCGTGGCACCACCAGTGCCCATCGGGACGTGAACTTTGCTGCGGCGACGCAGGAACAACTCCTGATTCATGCTTGATTTTCTCCCTGGGTCGCCGTCGTAAGCGAGCTGCAGCGTCATGTCTACAGCCGATATGAAAACGCCTGCTGGGAGCAGGCGCGGTGTGGAGAGCGGAACCCCTAGTTCATAGGGTTTAGAAGGAAGGTGTTCCATAGCCACGCCGGCATTCTACGGAAAGTTCTCCCCGGTTGTCAGGTTGCTTCGCATCTCAACGGTAACAAGCTGCGTCACCAGAAAAATAGGTGCTGACGAGCGACAAAGCGCGCGTCCATCGTCCTGACGGGCAGCGGCGATATTGGCCAAGTTTGCCCTCAGGGGTGGGGATGTGCGTGATCCCTATCGAGGTTTGATTTTCTAAATCCGTCGTTAATAACAAACCTCCAAATCAAAAGATCAGGAGTTTTTTAAAGTGTGTATTTGTCGAGTTAGGTGACGTCAATTGGAGGCTCCCGATCAACTTTTCTGAACGTTAACGAAATTCGACGGCCGCGTAGGTTGCCCTGCTCATTTTTGCGCTGTGGTATCTCATGAGACCATTCGTATCGGGCCGGACCATCCATTGAAACCGCGCTTCGTTGAAAAAGGTTAGTCTCGAATTTTTCATCGCCCGATCTGAACGTCATTTGCCACGTTTCGCACAGACTGATGGTAACGATAGGGCCGCGGAAGCAGTCAGGGCAATCAATGTGCTTACTGATCCCTTGATTTCCTATGTACTCGTTCACGATGACTTGATCAGGTAACTCTTTGACCAAGCCTAGATCAAGTAACCGCTGTCCCAGAGTTTGTGCCCACTTCGGCAAAGGTCCCAAGTACGAGGCAGAGTCAACTTTGCGAAGCTTGTAATTGTACTTCCAACCATAGTGCTGGACCCTGCGTTTCAAGTCAGATAACCACTCACCTAGCTCGACCCAGTCGAGCAAACGGAGCTCTTCTGCTTCGGTTATGAAGTCACGAATGACCTTAAGACCTTTCGGGGCAAGAGGGTCCGTCACCACAGGAAGGACATATTCGGTAGGTGGCAAAGGCAGCTTTTGCGCAATACTTCCGGTCGCCAGCCATTTCTTGAAAATATCTGAGTCAAACCGGTCGACATGCTCGATATTTTCGGGCAGAGAAAGATAAAGATCTCCCATGACCTTCAACAGTCGAGAGTCTTGATCAATTTGAATTTGGCCATCCCCCGATAGCTGGATAGTTGCGTTTTGAATGCGCAAGCTAGGGCGAATTGCTGCCGGGTAGAGACGTTTGGCAATCTCGATAGCTTTATCCTGAACTAGAGGATTGTCGAAGTCGGCGCTATACCAGTTTCCGCGCTTACCTAGCGGGCGTTGTGCCCAAACTTGATCGGCACATAAAAGCTCTATCTGGCCGTCAGCGAGTCTCCAATCAAGTGCTCCGGTCTTGTGAGTGGGCCATTGCGGTGCCGGAGACTTTGCACTCGATCCCGATTGCCAAGTGAGGAGTGCTAACCGTCTACTCGATTCGGTTAGACCTCTGAAGCGTAGCTCCAGGTTTCGATAGCCGGTGACCAGCCCACTCAAAATCGCCCCTGACCACCAAATAGCCGGTGGTAGGGCAGGCATGTCATTTTTCCATGTGATGAATTGATCAGGTTTAGGACGCAACAGAATCAGTTGCAACACCAGACCTACCGGATCGTAGTCACCTCTTTCTTTTTGCACGACCTGTTTGTCTTCCAGAATCGCACTCGTTTGCAGCAGCAGATCGTCGAGAGTTCCTGGCTCAATGGCGGCGCACCGTGCTTTGTCGCATATCGTTTCAAGCAGATCCGAAGGGCGCCATGCCTCTCGTACATTGATTTCGGAAAAGGTTTCCAGCATGGCGCGCCACAAGGCTATTGCCGGCGTCATGTTTGTCGGATTGCAAGGCTGATGCCATGGCAAATGATTGAGCCATGGCGCATCCAGTGCCGCGATAACCTCAGGCGTCTGATGCTCTGAAAGTGAGTCGCATAGAGCATCCAGCCACGGTTCTATGGTCGGAATAGCCCAGACAGCCATCGTTGCAGCGCCTCGCAATGCATTCCATCGATTTGGTGGGAACGCAGGCGTGCTTGGCGATTTTTTGGGTGGATTAAAAGCCTGAGTGACCTCATCGGCAACGAGAATTGGCTGTTCTGGCAACGCAAGATTCGAGAAGCCCTGAACCATTGCGATCAAACGTTCTTTGTCAGATTCAGACTTCACGCAGAAGTGGCTTACTGCGAATAGAGGTAATGCGCTAGGCCAGCAGACTTTCTTGTCTTGGTCCATATCAATCAAACCGTTGGACCAGGCTCGGTTTCGGTGTCTCAGTACTTTAATTGTTGGAAGCAGGCTCGAATCAAACCAGACGGTAACGGCGATTCGATCCTCTGGGAAATTACGCTCTAAAGGCTTACTTACACCGAGGTACAAGCCCGGCTCGTTCGCAGGCATGCACCACTCATCAGCCAGAAAACTCAGCCAAGCCCTGTGGTCGAGCGAGAGAGCCAATCGGCTTTCGGGTGGCTGAGGATTTTCAGGGCGAGCGTCTTCCTGTTCGCTTTCAAGGAACAATGGCATCGTTGTCATTGGCGCCTGCGGCTTCGCAATCATCTGTTCAAAAGGTTCGGAGCGGGTAATCGGGAGATTTGATGCTGAGTCAAAGGAGGCAGACCGTTGAAAATGGTGAGGTGATCCCGTGCTCGCGCGCAGAGCATGTACAGGCGTCTTTGCTCATCGGTGAGGCTTTCCGGAGTTGAGCGAAAGAGATCTTGCAAGTAGACAGCATTGAATTCAAGGCCAATCACCGCGAGGCTTGTCAGAACAGTAATTCCGGGCGTCATCAGCTTAATTCGATGCTCGCTGCCCCTAGGAGACTCGTGGGTGTAAGCATCGACTCGTGTATCAGGAGGCAACGCAGCCTGCAAAAGCGTTTGCAGCGTCTGGGCATCTTTGACTTTATGTACGATCACACCGATTGATCCACCTCGGTTACGGTAACCATTGGCGATCAAGCTCACAGCATCCGCCCAGCTGGAAATAGGTTCGAGGCGTGGTACCGAGCCTCCGCGTCCGCGTCGGATAATGCCGGGTGGCAATGTATTGGCGCGATGATGGAAGTGTTCAGCGACCCACGCAATTTCTTCGGTGTTCCGATGGTTTTCCTTCAGCCTTACTGGATTAGGCATCGGCGCATTGCGGATATCCTGAATAGAGGCTCGCTGACTATCCGTGGTTTGATCTTCATCGGCAAAAACAGTGACGGTTTTTGCGCCGTATCGCACTGCCCACGCGTAGAATTCAGCGGGTAAGTTTTGACCTTCATCAATGATCAGATGGTCAAGCGTAGGCTCAACATTCGCAGCCTCATACTGTGCCATCACGGCAGGCCAATCGTAGTGAAAAGGTCTGACTGGTTGAGGGGCGGCGAAATTGAATCGAGTGAAGAAGTCTGTGGTGAAGAACGTGCTCATAGTTTTTGTCGCGACGGTCCCATTACCCAACTGAGCCGCAAGTGCAGCAAGCATTCTATTTCTGGTAATGAGTACAGCACTACGTTTCAGATTTCTCAGATATTGGGTGCGGTGAACGGCCATGGTCGTTTTTCCTGAACCTGGTGGCCCCAGTACAAACAAGTTCCTATCCGGTGGCGCATCGTAAATCTGCATTTGTTCGTCGATCAAATCATCTAAGAGCGGGAGTTTCATGAACGATCATCTCTGAAAATTTAATTTGTCGCACTCTTGAAGAAGAGGGCGTAATGAAGATCTTTAGGGTTACGCGTGAGCTCAAACCGCTCGACTTTCTCGCGAAAGGACTGAAAACCGCCGGCGATCAGGGAGTCACTGAACGCAGGGAATTTTTCCCGGGCTTTTGGGCTTGAACTGTTGGTATAGAGCACCGCGCATGGACCAGGACCTATGCGCTTGTGAGCGGCAAGGATGTCAGCAACCAATTCCTCCGGATCCAGAGTTGGGCTGGCAAGCAGGTACGACGCAACGAAGATAGTGAGTTCACCTCGCACGGCTCCGAAGTCGATATCCGACAGATCGTCGGTGAACTGAAGGTGCGTTTGAGGGTGCAGAGCGCCTTGGGCCTTTGTGGCATCTGCCATCTGGTTTCCCAGAGAGAGCATGGATTCATACCGATCCACGCCGTAATAACGGAACATCTTTTCTGGTCCCAGCACCGAAGCCAGAGACAGGCCCGCAGTAAATGGGCCGCAGCCGAGATCGATTACCGTCGGGCGGTTGCTCAAAACCGAGGTTTTGAAGAGCTGGTCGAAAGCACATCTGAGTTCATCCAGATGTCGACTTTGGTTGTATTTTGCATAAAGAAGAGCTTTGTCCGGGCCTGCGAGTTTTTTTTGAGGGGCATCAAAGTTAGCTTGTCCACCCTTAATGACTTCAAAAAAAACCGTGTCTCGCGGCCATCCCAAATACGTATCGGCTGTAGTTCGACAGTCGGCGTTAATTGGGTCGTTGACCACTTGGTCGATTACCCTGTCGAGCCATCCCGGGTATGCAGGCATGCACAGTCCTTGTGTTTTTATTTGGATCCAATGAAGGGTTGCGATCAAAGTGCCACTATTTTATCCATACATCAACCCCCCCTATTGGAGAATTGCCAGTACGCTCTGCAAGTGATTTTTCGCCCTGTGCGGCCCCGGGTCACCCTTACTGTTTCGCAATTGCAGGTGTATCGTATTCGCCCTTTACGGGTCTGCGGGCCCGTCGCTGATACGTGAGGTAGTTGAGTTCATGTCCTTTACCCGTCGCCAAATCCTCGGTGGCCTGGCCGGTCTTGTTGTCGTTGGCGTGGGAGCGGGGGGCGCGTCGCGTTACTGGCTGGGCAAAATGGCTGACGCTGAGGCTGGTCACGACTACGAGCTGATCGCCGCGCCGCTGGACGTTGAGCTGGTGCCGGGGCACAAGACCGAAGCCTGGGCGTTCGGCCCGTCGGCGCCGGGTACCGAGTTGCGTGTGCGTCAGGGTGAATGGCTGCGGGTGCGCTTCATCAACCATCTGCCGGTGGCGACCACCATTCACTGGCACGGCATTCGCCTGCCGCTGGAAATGGACGGCGTGCCGTACGTGTCGCAACTGCCGGTGTTGCCGGGCGAATACTTCGATTACAAATTCCGCGTGCCCGACGCCGGCAGCTACTGGTATCACCCGCACGTCAGTAGCAGCGAAGAGCTGGGGCGCGGGCTGGTCGGGCCGTTGATCATCGAAGAGCGCGAGCCGACCGGTTTCAAATACGAAAAAACCCTTAGCCTGAAAAACTGGCACATCGACGAGGAAGGCAATTTCGTCGAGTTCAGCATTCCCCGTGAAGCCGCGCGCGGTGGTACGGCGGGACGCCTGTCGACCATCAATGGCGTGCCGTTGCCGGTGATTGATTTGCCGGCCGGGCAGATCACCCGCGTGCGTCTGCTCAATCTCGACAACACGCTGACCTATCGCATCAACATTCCCGGTGTCGAAGCGCAGATCTATGCGCTGGACGGCAACCCGGTCGAACCGCGGCCGCTGGGCAAGGAATACTGGCTCGGCCCGGGCATGCGTATTTGCCTGGCGATCAAGGCCCCGGCAGCGGGCGAAGAACTGTCGCTGCGCAACGGTCCGGTACGGCTGGGTACGCTACGTTCAGTGGCCAACTCCGATGCACCGACCGAGTGGCCGCCCGCGCTGCCGGCCAACCCGGTGGCCGAGCCCGATCTGGCCAATGCCGAGAAACTCAACTTCAATTTCGAATGGGTCGGTTCGGTGTCGGTCAACGTCGACAACGGCAGGCCGCCGAGCCTGTGGCAGATCAACGGCAAGGCCTGGGACATCACCGACAAGACGTGCGCCGATCGACCGATTGCCAGCCTGAAACTGGGCCAGAGCTATATTTTCGAACTGAAGAACATGACCCAGTACCAGCACCCGATCCACCTGCACGGCATGAGCTTCAAGGTGATTGCGTCGAACCGCCACAAGATCATTCCGTATTTCACCGACACGTATCTGCTGGGCAAGAACGAGCGTGCGCAAGTGGCGCTGGTGGCGGATAACCCGGGGGTATGGATGTTCCATTGCCACGTGATCGACCACATGGAAACCGGCCTGATGGCCGCCATCGAGGTGAAGTGATGCGCCAGATTCGCCCCGCGGCGATCATCGACCGCAGCCGTGATCGTGATTTCATGCGCGAAGCCCTGGCCCTCGCCGCGCAAGGCGCAGCCCTCGGCGAAGTGCCTGTGGGCGCGGTGCTGGTGCAGGATGGCGAGATTATCGGGCGTGGCTTCAACTGCCCGATCACCGGAAGCGACCCCAGCGCCCACGCAGAAATGGTCGCGATCCGCGCTGCTGCGCAAGCCGTGAACAACTATCGCCTGCCGGGCAGCACGCTGTACGTGACGCTGGAGCCGTGCAGCATGTGCGCGGGGTTGATCGTGCATTCTCGAGTGTCGCGCGTGGTGTACGGCGCGCTGGAGCCGAAGGCCGGGATTGTGCAGAGCCAGGGACAGTTTTTTACCCAGGGCTTTTTGAATCATCGGGTGTTGTATGAGGGCGGGGTGCTGGCGGAGGAGTGTGGCGCGGTGTTGACCGAGTTCTTCCGGGCTCGCCGAGCCAAAGCCACTGAATAAACACCAACCCCAAAGTGGGAGCGAGCAAGCCCGCTCCCACAGGAGGATCTCCTTTGTAGGGTAGATCGGACTACTTCTTCGCGACGATCACCGCCCGCATCGGCGCCGGCAGTCCTTCGATCGTCTTGCTGTGATCCTCAGGATCCAGGAAGTCACTCAGCGACTGATACTTCATCCACTCGGTGCCGCGCTGTTCCTCGACCGTTGTCGTGCTGACATCGACGCAACGAATGTCAGTGAAACCGGCGCGGCGCATCCACAACTCCAGCGCCGGCACCGACGGCAGGAACCACACGTTGCGCATTTGCGCGTAACGATCTTCCGGCACTAGCACTTGATGCTTGTCGCCTTCGACCACCAGGGTTTCCAGCACCAGTTCGCCGCCCTTGACCAGGCAATCCTTCAGCGCCAGTAAATGCTCGATCGGCGAGCGACGGTGGTAGAACACGCCCATGGAAAACACCGTGTCGAAACCTTCAAGGTTCGGTGGCAGGTCTTCAAACGGGAACGGCAGGTGCCAGGCATTCGGCTCCGACAGGTAACGCTGCACAGCCTGGAACTGGCAGAAGAACAGCCAGTTCGGATCGACACCGATCACGCTGTCCGCGCCGGCGCCGAGCATGCGCCACATGTAGTAACCATTGCCGCAACCGACATCGAGAATGCGTTTGCCTTTCAGATCCAGATGCGGGGCGACGCGCGACCACTTCCAGTCCGAACGCCATTCGGTGTCGACATGCACGCCAAACAGATCAAACGGCCCTTTGCGCCATGGCGACAGGCCCATCAGC
The DNA here is from genome assembly GCF_002813455.1 of Pseudomonas baetica. NCBI lineage: Bacteria > Pseudomonadati > Pseudomonadota > Gammaproteobacteria > Pseudomonadales > Pseudomonadaceae > Pseudomonas > Pseudomonas baetica. The sequence goes on from NZ_PHHE01000001.1 coordinate 174,069, forward strand.
GCGGTGTGCATTTGCGCACGGGTTGCGTCGTCGCAATCGGTGTCGAGCTTCAGACCGTCAAGCAGATCGACTTCGCTCGGCTGGATCTTCGGCAGCGCATCCAGTGCACTTTGCCAGCGCTCCAGATCGCCGTGGCCTTTCTCCATTTTTTTGTCGAGTTGCGCTTGCAGGGTGTTGGCCCAGTCGGCCAGCGGTGTACCGGCCAGACGGCGGGCGAGGGGGGACAGATCAATCATGGCAAGGCAATCAACGAGGCAAAGTTAAGACACTGGAACCACGGCACGACTTTCGAGAAACCGGCGGCCAGCAGGCGTTCGCGGTGTTCTTCGAGGCTGTCGGGCTTCATGACGTTTTCGATGGCGCTGCGCTTCTGGGCGATTTCCAGTTCGCTGTAGCCGTTGGCGCGTTTGAACGCGACGTGCAGATCGGTGAGCAGCGCGTGTTCTTCGGCATCGTTGAAGCGCAGCTTCTCCGACAGAATCAGCGCGCCACCCGGCAGCAACGATTGACGGATGCGCGAGAGCAACGCGGTGCGCTGATCCGGGGCGATGAATTGCAGGGTGAAGTTCAGCGCCACCACAGAAGCAGGCTGGAAGTCGAGCGCGAGGATATCGCCTTCGATCACTTCGACCGGCAGCAACTCCTGGAACATCGAATTCTGACCGTTAAGGTATTCGCGGCAACGCTCGACCATCGCCGCCGAGTTATCCACAGCGATCACCCGGCAACCGTCGGTGCGGACATGGCGGCGCAGCGCTTGGGTCACCGCACCGAGCGAGGCGCCGAGGTCGTAGAGCACGCTGTTTGGCTGGGCAAATTGCGCAGCGAGCACGCCGAGATTTTCAACGATGGTCGGGTAACCCGGCACCGAGCGCTTGATCATGTCCGGGAACACCCGCACCACGTCTTCGTTGAAGGCGAAGTCAGGCACCTGGGCCAAAGGCTGGGCGAAAATGCGATCGGGTTCTTTGCTCACGGCGGTGTCCGGCGGTGTCGGTGGAAAAGGCCGGCATTTTAGCCAAAGTGGCGCGGGGATGCGCGGGTTGTCTGATAAAGCGTTTTTTTGCCGGTGATCGTTCCCACGCTCTGCGTGGGAATGCCGCCCCGGACGCTCCGCGTCCCTGCGCAAATGACGCAGAGCGTCACAGGATGCATTCCCACGCGGAGCGTGGGAACGATCAGATCCGTTTAGTCTGGGAGAACGCCGAGGCCGCGATGCCCCATTGGCCCAGCCAGTAGCTGAGGATGATGACGTAAGGTGCGGCGTGGAAAGGGGCGACGAAACGGTCGATACCGATCACGCTATCCGAAAATACAAACGCCAGCGCACCACCCGCCGCGAGTAGCGCCGAACGTTTCGGCACATCGGTGCCGAGGCGAGCGAGGGCGCGCCAGAGCATCGCACTGATCGCGGTGCCATAAACAATCACTGGTATCAGCAACGGCCCGAGACCGCTGGAAATCAGAATCCCCAGTAAGACCGCGCCAACACCGAGCGCGAGCACTAAGGGCAGCACCGCCAGACGCTTGCAGTCACTCAGATAAGCCTTCAGATACGCCAGATGCGCGATCAGAAACGCGCCGAGGCCGAACACAAACAAGTCCCCCGGCCATGCCAGCAACACGTCGCCGAGCAGCGAGAAAATCAGACCCAGGCTGATCCAGCGGCGATAGTCACTGGGCGGGGCGTCGTGTAGCCAGCCGAGCAGCGCCAGCACCGGTAACGGTTTGACCAACAGGCAAAGCAGCGCCGCGTGGGTGCTCACACCGTAGAGAAAAGTCACCGCGCCCATCAGCGCCAGGATCAGCCAGCCCACGATCAGTTCACCGAAATGGCGCAGTCAAAGGTTTCCACCGGCAACACTTCCGGCGCCCACGGCTGTTGCGAGGTCAGGCGCAGACGCCCGGTGCCGGGGGCAAATGCTTGAAAGCGCCAGGTCGATACGCCCGCCGCGCCGACTACGCCAGCATCCTCCGGATTGCTATAGACCTCGGGGCTGAGGGCGCGCAATACACCGCCTGCCGAATCCTGAATGGCCCAGCGGTAGCCCGTGGTCGGGTTGCTTGGCAGCGTCACAATCAGGTTTTGCCCGTTGCTGAGCTGGACGGGGCATTCGCTTTGTTTTTCCACGGTCACGTTGTGTTTCGGCTGCGTGGCGCAAGCGGCCAGCAAGGAAAGGGCGAGGGGGACAAACAGGCGAGTGGGGGACATGGTGTCAGCGGCTCCGGCGTTTACGACGAACGGCGAGCATAACTGAAGATGAGACAAAGTGTGACAGTCAGGGGGGGTGGGTGTCAGGACTGACGCCTTCGCGAGCAGGCTCGCTCCCACAGTGGGCAACGGTGTTCACAATTTCTGTGTTCACTGCACAACCCTGTGGGAGCGAGCCTGCTCGCGAAAGCGGTAGACCCGGCGCTATCGAGTTATCAGAAGAGCACCTTCGCCACATCCGCAAATTTCTTCGCAAAGTGCACAGTAATCCCTTCCTTCAAATAATCCGGCAATTCCTCAAAATTACCCCGGTTCGGCTCCGGCAGAATCAGTTCGAAAATCTTCTGCCGACGCGCCGCAATCACCTTCTCGCGCACCCCGCCAATCGGCAGCACATGCCCGGTCAGCGTCAGTTCGCCGGTCATGGCCACGCCTTTTTTCGGCGCTTGATTGCGTGCGAGCGAGAGCAGGGCGCTGGCCATGGTCACACCGGCGCTTGGGCCGTCCTTCGGCGTTGCGCCTTCCGGCACGTGCAGGTGGACGAAGGCCTCGTCGAAGAACTTCGCGTCGCCGCCGAACTGTTTCAGGTGCGAGCTGACGTAGCTGTAGGCGATCTCTGCCGATTCCTTCATCACATCACCCAGTTGCCCGGTTAGTTTGAAACCGCGATTGAGTGTGTGAATCCGCGTGGCCTCGATCGGTAACGTCGCGCCGCCCATGCTGGTCCACGCAAGGCCGGTAATGACACCGGTGCCGGACAGCACTTGTTCGTTGCGGAACACCGGATGACCGAGCGAGGCCTCCAGGTCTTTCGGCCCGAGCTTGATTACCGCTTTCGGGTCGTCGATCAGCTTCATCACCGCTTTGCGTACCAGTTTGCCCATTTGCTTTTCGAGCTGGCGCACGCCGGCTTCACGGGCGTAACCGTCGATCAACGCCTTGAGCGCGCTATCGTTGATGCTCAGGCTGCCCTTGGATACGCCGGCCTTTTCCAGCAGTTTCGGCCACAAGTGACGCTTGGCGATGGCGACTTTTTCTTCGGTGATGTAGCCCGACAGACGAATCACTTCCATGCGGTCGAGCAGCGGGCCGGGGATGGAATCCAATGTGTTGGCGGTGCAGACAAAGAGGACTTTCGACAAGTCCATGCGCAGGTCGAGGTAGTGGTCGAGGAATTCGACGTTCTGCTCCGGGTCGAGGGTTTCCAGCAGTGCCGAGGCCGGGTCGCCCTGATAGCTTTGGCCCATCTTGTCGATCTCGTCGAGCATGATCACCGGGTTCATCACTTCGACGTCTTTCAGCGCCTGCACCAGTTTGCCCGGCTGCGCGCCGATGTAGGTGCGGCGGTGGCCCTTGATCTCGGCTTCGTCGCGCATGCCGCCGAGGCTGAAGCGGTAGAACGGCCGACCGAGGGATTCGGCGATGGATTTGCCGACGCTGGTTTTACCCACACCCGGCGGGCCGACCAGCAGCACGATGGAACCGCTGATCTCGCCTTTGTAGGCACCGACGGCGAGGAATTCGAGGATGCGATCCTTGATGTCATCAAGCCCAGCGTGGTGTTTGTCGAGGACTTTGCGCGCGTGCTTGAGGTCGAGTTTGTCTTCGCCGTATACGCCCCATGGCACGGACGTCGCCCAGTCGAGATAGTTGCGGGTGACTGCGTACTCGGGTGAGCCGGTTTCGAGGATCGACAGTTTGTGCATTTCTTCTTCGAGGCGTTTCTGCACCTGCGCCGGCAGGACTTTGCCTTCCAGGCGTTGCTCGAACTGTTCGATGTCCGCACTGCGGTCGTCCTTGGTCAGGCCGAGTTCCTGCTGAATGACTTTGAGTTGTTCCTTGAGGAAGAACTCGCGCTGATGCTCGCCGATCTTGCGGTTAACTTCTGCCGAGATCTCTTTTTGCAGGCGCGCGACTTCGACTTCCTTGCGCAGCATCGGCAGGACTTTTTCCATGCGCTTGAGCATGGGCACGCAGTCGAGCACTTCCTGCAATTCCAGGCCGGTGGCGGAGGTCAGGGCGGCGGCGAAGTCGGTCAGCGGCGACGGGTCGTTGGGGCTGAAGCGGTTGAGGTAGTTTTTCAGCTCTTCGCTGTACAGCGGGTTGAGCGGCAGCAGTTCCTTGATCGCGTTGATCAGCGCCATGCCGTAGGCCTTGACCTCGTCGGTCGGCTCGGTGGGCTGGTGCGGGTATTCGACTTCCACCAGATACGGCGGGCGATGGTGTTTGAGCCAGGTCTTGATGCGTACGCGGCTCAGGCCCTGGGCGACGAACTGGAGTTTGCCGTTTTCGCGGCTGGCGTGGTGGACTTTGACCAGGGTGCCGTATTGCGGCAGGGCGTCGGTGTTGAAGTGGCGCGGGTCTTCCTGAGGCGTGTCCATGAAGAACAGGGCCAGGGAGTGGTGTTCGGATTTGCTGACCAGTTCGAGGGTTTCGGCCCAGGGTTCTTCGTTGACGATGACCGGCAGGACTTGCGCCGGGAAGAACGGGCGGTTGTGGATCGGGATGATGTAGACCTTGTCCGGCAGGTTCTGGCCGGGCAGGGCGAGGCCTTTGCCGGAGGCGGTGTGTTCGATGTGGTCTTCGCTGGCTTCGGTGTAGTCGTCGGAATTATCGGGGAATTCTTGCTGGTCGCTCATGGGGCACCTGCGCAATGGGGTATGGGTCTTAGATGGGGCAGGGTTTGGGTGGTTTCAATGGGGGTGGGTGTTTCTGGTTGTGTGTTCAGGGTTTTGACAGGGGGCACGCTTTTGGGCTTGGCGGCCTTTGGGCCGACCAGGTTCTTGGGGGGGGTGAGAGTGTCAGATTTTTTGTGTGCGGGCCGGTAATGGCCTGCCGTCAGGCAGGCCGGGTTTTACCAGGTCGGCCTGATAAATCGATCTCCGTACAGAATCGCAAATTGGTTCATCGCACTCTTCCAGTCATGAGCCGCCGAGCCCCAGTTTGCCGTGATGTTACGCAGCCCAAGCCAGATCAGCTTGGTCGCTGCGTCATCCGTCGGGAAGTGGCCCCGGGTCTTGATGATCTTGCGTAGCTGAGCGTTGATGCTTTCGATAGCGTTGGTCGTATAGATCACTTTTCGAATGGCAGGCGGGAAGACAAAAAATGGAATCACTCGATCCCAGGCTCGTCTCCAGGCCGCCACCACCGTTGGGTATTGCTTACCCCAAGGGCCATTTTCAAAGGCATCCAGTGCTTCCTCAGCCGCTTCTGCGTTGATGGCTTGATAGATCGGTTTTAGCGCCTTGGCCAGCTCACGGCGCTTGTCCCACGCCGCGTAATCGAGGCTGTTGCGGATCAAGTGGACGATGCATGTTTGCAGCGTTGTTGCCGGAAATACTGCGCTTAGCGCCTCTGGCATGCCTTTGAGACCGTCAGTCACGGCGATCAGCACGTCCTCTACGCCGCGGGTCTTGAGGTCGTTGAAGACCTTCATCCAGAACTTCGCACCCTCGGTGTTTTCGATCCAGATACCAAGAATATCGCGCGTTCCATCGGGTAAAACACCCAGCGCCAAGTAAATCGCCTTGTTGCGGACAAGGCCTTCTTCTCGGATCTTGACCCGCAGCGCATCGAAGAAAATGACTGGGTACATCGGCTCAAGCGGTCGCTGTTGCCACGCACCAATTTCCTCCATCACCTCGTGCGTGACTGAGCTGATGAAGTCATGGGAAACGTCCGTCCCGTATTGCTCAGAGAGGAAAGCGCGGATTTCTCGAACGGTCATGCCTCGGGCATACATGGCGATGATCTTGTCATCAAAACCGGTGTAACGCCGCTCATGCTTGGGGATCAGAATGGGGGCAAAACTGCCATCCCGATCACGGGGAATCTCCAGCCGCAGCGGGCCATCCCCCGTCAAAATCGTCTTGCCCGTTTTGCCATTGCGCTGGTTGGTTTCATCCTCTGGGCGCTGCGCGCCCGGCGGATACCCCAGGTGGTGACCGAGCTCGGCACTCAATGCTCGCTCAATCAAGGCCTTCTTGAAGGCCGCAGAAGCGTCTTCAATAGCCTCTGCGGTAATCAGCCCCTCACCGAACTCTTCGAGCAGCTCCTTGGGGATTTTTGGTAGGTCACGCAGGGGTTTCTTTTTGGTTGGCATACATGCACCTCTTACTCATGTTATGCCCGAACACAAAATTTCTGACACCCCCAAGGTATCCCGCGTACAGCCACCATAAAACAAGCACTCGGGGTGCTGCTGTTAAGCGGCGGCAATTATGCCTCAGAAGTCGGGCCGCGACGCCCGTTCGCTGAATTTGCAGCGACCACCAGAGCCTATCCAGCCAATTTCCGAGGCACAACCGACGCGACTTGTCGGAAAACTCCGCGCCACTTTCAACGTCTGTAGGACGAGCACATTTCCCACAGATAAACACTTTTCAACCTGTGGGAGCGAGCCTGCTCGCGAAAGCGGTGTGTCAGGCACCGTAGATGTTGAATGTGCTGACGCCTTCGCGAGCAGGCTCGCTCCCACAGGGTTCCAGGTGTATGCAGAAATGGCGTGCACAAAAAAGGCGATGTCCCTCACGAGACATCGCCTTTGTTTTACCGCCGCTAAAGCTTATTCCGGCAGTTTGTACGCAATCACATAGTCACCCATCTTGGTGCCCAGCGAGCCGTGGCCGCCGACAACGAGCAGCACGTATTGTTTGCCGTCCTTGCCGGTGTAGGTCATCGGAGTCGCTTGACCACCTGCTGGCAGACGCGTTTTCCACAACTCTTTACCGGAGTTGACGTCGTAGGCGCGCAGGTACTGGTCGAGGGTGCCGCTGAGGAAGCCAACGCCACCGGCCGTCACGATCGAGCCGCCCATGCTAGGCACGCCCAGGTTGAAGCCGATCGGGATTGGCGAGCTGTCGCGGCTGGTGCCGTTCTTGCGTTTCCACACGACTTTGCTGGTGGTCAGGTCGATACCGGCGACGTAGCCCCAGGCCGGAGCCTGGCACGGTACGCCGAGTGGCGACATGAACGGGTGCATGATCACCGCGTAAGGCGCGCCGGTGTTCGGTTGCACGCCAGCGGTTTCGCTTTCGCGTTTGCTACCGGCGGCGACTTTCTCGCGCGGCACCATTTTCGAAACGAAGGCCATGTAGTTCGGGCTGGTGAACAGCATTTGGCGAACCGGGTCGACCGACACGCCGCCCCAGTTGAACACGCCAACGTTACCCGGGTAGATCAGGCTGCCCTGTTCCGACGGAGGGGTGTACTGACCTTCATAACGCAGTTCCTTGAACTGGATGCGGCACAGCATCTGGTCGAACGGGCTCGCGCCCCACATGGCTTTTTCGGTCAGTTCCGGGGCCAGCAGGTTGAGGTCCGAACGGGCCTGGGTCGGTGCGGTGAAGTCGCCTTTGACGGCGCCTTGCGGTACCGGGATTTCCTTGATCGGGATGATCGGCGTGCCGTCACGACGGTCGAGGACGTACAGGCTGCCCTGTTTGGTCGGGGCGATCAGCGCAGGTTTCACACCATCGGCGGTTTTCATGTCGAGCAGGGTTGGCTGGCTGCCAACGTCCATGTCCCACAGGTCGTGGTGGGTGAACTGGTAGTTCCAGCGCACTTTACCGGTGGCCAGGTCCAGCGCAACGACACCGGCGCTGAATTTCTCGGCGCCCGGGGTGCGGTCAGCGCCCCATTGGTCTGGGGTCTGGTTGCCCAGTGGCAGGTAAACCATGCCGAGTTTTTCGTCGACGCTGGCCAGCGACCACATGTTGGCCGAGTTGCGGCTGTAGGTTTCGCCCGGAGCCAATGGTTCGGTGGCGTCTGGCTTGTCGCTGTCCCAGTTCCACACGAGGTGGCCGTCGCGCACGTCGAAGGCGCGGATCACGCCCGATGGCTCGTTGGTCGACTCGTTGTCGGTAACGTGACCGCCCATGATCACCAGATCACGGGTAATCGCCGCTGGTGAGGTGGAGTAGTAACCACCGGCGGTGAACGGGCCGATGCCTTGGGTCAGGTCAACCACGCCGTTTTTGCCGAAGCCTTCGCAGATTTTGCCGGTGTCGGCGTTCAGTGCGATCAGGCGAGCATCAGCGGTTGGCAGGTACAGACGACGCGGGCAGGCCTGAGCAACGGCTTTGCCAGCTTCGGAAATTACGGCGGAGGCAGCGTTTTCAGACTTGGCGTAAGCGGCTTCGTCGTAGTACGACACGCCACGGCAGGTCATGTGGGCGAAGCCTTTGAAGCCGACCGGGCTCTTGATCTGCGGGTCGAAGCGCCACAGTTCCTTGCCGGTGTCCGGGTCCAGCGCCAGCACTTTGCTGTGCGCGGTGCAGGCATAGATCATGCCGTTGGCTTTGAGCGGGGTGTTTTCGTTGGTCAGCTCAACCGGGTCATCAGCGGTCGGCAGGTCGCCGGTCTGGATGCGCCAGGCTTCTTGCAGCTTGCCGACGTTTTCCGGGGTGATCTGCTTCAGTGGCGAGTAACGGTCGCCGAATTCGCTGCGGCCGTAGGCCTGCCAGTCGCCATCCGGCATGGCTGGCGCGGTGCTGGTCATGTCGGCAGTGTCGCGGCCCAGTTCGCCGAAGGTTTCGCCCGGGTGGGTGAACAGGCTGGCCAGAGCGGTGACGCCGGCCAGAACCACGGCCACGGTCAGACCGCCGGTGCCCATTGGCGCAGGGCCGGCGAGCAGCAGTGGACGACGGAACCACGGCAGCAACATCACGAAGCCGAGGACAAACCACAGCGCCAGACGTGGCACCAGTTGCCACCAGTCCAGACCGACTTCCCACAGCGCCCAAACGGTGCTGGCAAACAGCACGATGGCGTACAGGCCCAGCGCCGCACGACGGCGCAGCAGCATCAGAATGCCGGTCAGCGCGATGCCGATACCGGCCAGCAGGTAGTACAGCGAGCCGCCGAGCATGCTCAGCTTGACCCCACCGGCCAACATGGCCAGGCCCATCAGTAGAAGCAGAATGCCGAGCAGGCTCGGTAGCAGACGGCCCCGACTCGAAGCACTTTCGGTGCTCATAGTGTGATTCTCCGTGACGTTTATGTAGTCCCGCGCTGTAGTCACTTTAGATGACGATTTGGCGTGGGCATGGTTCAGATAAAACTTGTTTGGCTAACTAAATTCTTGCGTGGGAGGGGGCTTGCTCCCGAAAGCGGTGTGTCAGATGGCTGGTGTGTTGGCTGATACGACGCATTCGGGAGCAAGCCCCCTCCCACAGGGGTACAGCGGTGTCAGTTAGAACGAGGACTGGATCTTGATCCCGCCGATCAGCGCGTCATCGACCTTGTCCACGCCGCCCGGATGGCGGATGTATTGCAGGTTCGGGCGTACGGTCAGCCAGTTCGTGACGTGCACGCCGTAATAGAGCTCAGCGCTGTATTCGGTGTCTTGCGGCGGCAGGAACGACGGATCGTCGTAGTTGTACACGGCGTTGGCGCGGTTGCTCGCTTCGGCGTTTTTACGGAAGGCCGGGTTGACGTGGACGCGGGCGAGGGCGAAGCCGATGTCGTCCTTGGCGCGCGCATCGAACGGGCCTTTGTAGATGAGGCCGGCCTGCACATAGTTGTCGATGGCGTTGGTTTTCTTGTCGTGCATCGTGGCGTTGGCGAACACGCTCAGGCCACGGGAGTTGTCGCTGGCCATGCTGGTGATTTGCTGTTGCACACCGAGCCACACGCCGTGTTTGCTCGACGCACTGCGATAGGCTTCACCGCTCAGCGCTGCCGGTTGGCCGTGGCTGTCTTTATAGACGTCGTTGGCCTTGGCGTTGCTGTAGTAGTAACCGGCACGGTATTCGCCCGGCAGGCCATTGAGTTTCGGCGTCCATACCACTTCAATCGGCAGAATCGCGCCTTGGGTGCCGCTACCACTGAGTTTGAAGCCGTTGCCGCGATCGAGGTTCGACGGGTTCTGCTCGTAGGCGCCGACCTGTGCGTACAGCTCCGGCGTCAGGTGATATTTGACGCGCAGGGCCCACTGGCTGACCGGCCAGTTGTACCAGATGCCGCCGACCCAGTTGCCGACCTGCGAACCGCAGAACGCCAGGTTCTGGAAGTCGCAGGGGAAGCTGTTGAAGTCTTCGCCTTCGCCGAAACGGCCGACCTTGATGTCGAGTTTCTGATCGAAGAATTTCTGCTGATACCACATCTGCGTCAGACGCGTGGTCTGGCCACGGCCCCAGACTTCCTGGGCGGAGGTAAAGCCGCCAACGCGCGGATCGTTGATGCGGTCGTTGCTGATGTTGTTGCCGCTGCGCTTGGTGATGGTCAGTTGAAACTCGGCGTCGTCCCAGCCGAGGATCTTCTGCAAGTCCAGATGCGTGCCGAGGCCGAACTGGTCGCTGTAGCGTGCGGTGCGGTCGTGGTCGTAGCCACCGTGCAGGTTGCTGCCCATTTCGCCGGTGTAATCGAGCTTGAAGTCGTAGCCTTTTTCCGCGAGTTCGGTGCGCGTGCCGTTCCAGTCACCGAGCATGTACGGTGATTCACTGTCGAACGCGGGAGCCGCTTGGGCGCAGGTGGCGAGGCCAAGGGCGGTGCAGCCGCCGATCAGGCGCAGGGATGAGATAGCGCTGTCTCGGAAAAACGGAAAATCGGGCATAAAAAGGGTCTTTCTTGATCTTTTTTTGGGGGTGAGCTGAGCGCTACGATTTGACGCAGGCAGTGAAGCGATTCAGCGGAAAGGCGGCAGGATAATGATCTGTAACAAAAAGACAAAGGGGTTTTGCTGACATGAACCGTTTCGGATTCGGTAACAGTGCGGCAAACGGGCGCATTGTGGGACCGTTCGCAGGCTGCGATCTTCTCGGGTTGGCCTACATTTGCAGGAAGGCCTTCCACCCGATCACCCCCTCGGCTAAGGTGCGCGGCTTCTGCATTTCACTTCGCCCAAAGGCCTGGCATGAACGAACAATCCCCCGATCCGCTGCACGGCGTGACCCTCGAACAGATCCTCACCGCCTTGGTGGCCCACTACGAATGGTCGGGGCTGGCCGAGCGTATCGACATCCGTTGCTTCAAGAGCGATCCGAGCATCAAGTCGAGCCTGACGTTTTTGCGCAAGACCCCATGGGCGCGGGAGAAGGTCGAGCGTCTGTACGTGAAGCTTGCGCGCACCAAGCGACCGCTCTGAGATGGACGCCGTGTGGCGGCGCCGCCTGACTACCCTCGCCGCCGTGCTGGGCTGGGCGGGATTGGCGATTCAGCTGTACCTGATTTTTTTTGCGCGCTTGAGTGTCGGCGCCAGTCTGTTGGGCGGGCTGGTGAGTTTCTTCAGTTACTTCACGGTGTTGACCAATACGCTGGCGGCAACGGTGCTGACCTGCTTCGTCACGTTGCGTGAATCCGCCGCACGGCGCTGGCTCCTGCAGCCGTGGGTGAGCAGTGGCGTTGCTGTGAGCATTGCCGTGGTCGGCCTCGCCTATAGCGTTCTGCTGCGGCATTTGTGGCACCCCGAAGGCTGGCAATTTATCGCCGACGAATTGCTCCACGACGTAATGCCGCTGCTGTTTCTGGGCTATTGGTGGTTGTGCGTACCCAAAGGCACGTTGCGGTTGTGGCATCTGCCGTTGTGGCTGATTTATCCGCTGGTGTATTTCATCTACGCCTTGCTGCGCGGGCATTTGCTGGGCGCTTATGCGTATCCGTTCATTGATGTGGCGGTGCTGGGTTATCCACAGGTGTTTATCAATGCCGGGGGGATATTGGTGGGGTTTGTGGTGATTGGGTTAGCGGTGATTGGCATAGACCGCTGGCGATCTGTACGACGTTGAATTCCTGTGTGGGAGCGGGCTTGCTCGCGAAGGCGGTGGGTCAGTCAACCTTTTTCAACCTGACCCACGGGGGTGTCAGAAATTTTGTGTTCGGGCATAACATGAGTAAGAGGTGCATGTATGCCAACCAAAAAGAAACCCCTGCGTGACCTACCAAAAATCCCCAAGGAGCTGCTCGAAGAGTTCGGTGAGGGGCTGATTACCGCAGAGGCTATTGAAGACGCTTCTGCGGCCTTCAAGAAGGCCTTGATTGAGCGAGCATTGAGTGCCGAGCTCGGTCACCACCTGGGGTATCCGCCGGGCGCGCAGCGCCCAGAGGATGAAACCAACCAGCGCAATGGCAAAACGGGCAAGACGATTTTGACGGGGGATGGCCCGCTGCGGCTGGAGATTCCCCGTGATCGGGATGGCAGTTTTGCCCCCATTCTGATCCCCAAGCATGAGCGGCGTTACACCGGTTTTGATGACAAGATCATCGCCATGTATGCCCGAGGCATGACCGTTCGAGAAATCCGCGCTTTCCTCTCTGAGCAATACGGGACGGACGTTTCCCATGACTTCATCAGCTCAGTCACGCACGAGGTGATGGAGGAAATTGGTGCGTGGCAACAGCGACCGCTTGAGCCGATGTACCCAGTCATTTTCTTCGATGCGCTGCGGGTCAAGATCCGAGAAGAAGGCCTTGTCCGCAACAAGGCGATTTACTTGGCGCTGGGTGTTTTACCCGATGGAACGCGCGATATTCTTGGTATCTGGATCGAAAACACCGAGGGTGCGAAGTTCTGGATGAAGGTCTTCAACGACCTCAAGACCCGCGGCGTAGAGGACGTGCTGATCGCCGTGACTGACGGTCTCAAAGGCATGCCAGAGGCGCTAAGCGCAGTATTTCCGGCAACAACGCTGCAAACATGCATCGTCCACTTGATCCGCAACAGCCTCGATTACGCGGCGTGGGACAAGCGCCGTGAGCTGGCCAAGGCGCTAAAACCGATCTATCAAGCCATCAACGCAGAAGCGGCTGAGGAAGCACTGGATGCCTTTGAAAATGGCCCTTGGGGTAAGCAATACCCAACGGTGGTGGCGGCCTGGAGACGAGCCTGGGATCGAGTGATTCCATTTTTTGTCTTCCCGCCTGCCATTCGAAAAGTGATCTATACGACCAACGCTATCGAAAGCATCAACGCTCAGCTACGCAAGATCATCAAGACCCGGGGCCACTTCCCGACGGATGACGCAGCGACCAAGCTGATCTGGCTTGGGCTGCGTAACATCACGGCAAACTGGGGCTCGGCGGCTCATGACTGGAAGAGTGCGATGAACCAATTTGCGATTCTGTACGGAGATCGATTTATCAGGCCGACCTGGTAAAACCCGGCCTGCCTGACGGCAGGCCATTACCGGCCCGCACACAAAAAATCTGACACTCTCTGACCCACCGCATTCGCGAGCAAGCCCGCTCCCACAGGGATATCACTCTTCTTCGGATCCTTCGGCGCGCCAGTAGCCGACGGCTTTCACCAGCTTCTCGTCGAGGCCATGCTCATCGAGCAACACCCGCCGAACCTGCCGGGAAACCTTGGTCTCGGTGGCCACCCACGCATACAGATTGCCTTTAGGCACCTGCAACTGCTTGACGGTGGTCAGCAGGTTGTCCTTCCCGCCTTCGCGCAATACCCAGATCACATTGACCTGCGCTGCACTTTCCAGCACTTGCTGCTCGCCGCCGTTTGCCACTTCGATCACCACCAGCGCCTTGCGATTGGCCGCCAGGCCTTCGAGGCGGCGGGCGATGGCGGGCAGGGCGGTTTCGTCGCCGATCAGCAGGTAGCTGTCGAAGATGTCCGGCACGATCATCGAGCCACGCGGCCCGCCGATGTGCAGGAACTGCCCGGGTGTAGCCTGTTCGGCCCAGGTCGAGGCAGGCCCGTCACCGTGCAGGACGAAATCAATGTCCAGCTCAAGCGTGTCGAGGTCGTAGCGGCGCGGGGTGTAGTCGCGCATTTCGGGCATCGGGCCTTCGTTCTTGCCGCCGAGCACCATCGTCTCCAGGGCAGCGGTTTGTTCGGCGTTCTGCGGGAACAGCAGTTTGACGTGATCGTCGGTACCGAGGCTGATGAAGCCGGCCAGTTCGGGCCCGCCAAGGGTGATACGGCGCATGCGTGGGGTGATATCGACCACGCGCAGCACTTCGAGGCGACGGCGTTTGATTTCGTGCATCACACGGTGAATGGTTTGAGTATCGACTGCAGTCATTCGGCTTTCTCCGAGGCAAGTTGAACGGCGGGGCCGTCGACGATGGCTTTGGCGGTGTCGTTGAGCAGATCGCGTACACGCAGGATTTCTTCCGCGCTCCAGCGCCCGTGGTGCAGTTGCAGGGCATGGCGCAGGTTATGCACCGCCTCGTGAATTTCTGGCGGCCGGTCGTGGCCGCGCAGTGAACGTTTGCTGACGTCGATACGCATGCGCACGCCATCCAGCGCCACCGCTTGCTCGCCCAGGGACAGGCGCCCGGCGTCGGTCACGCTGTAGCGTTTTTTGCCGCCCTCGGCATCGCCCGTGATCAGTTCGCTTTCTTCCAGAAAGGTCAGGGTCGGGTAGATCACGCCGGGGCTCGGGCTGTAGGCGCCGTCGAACATGCCTTCGATCTGGCGGATCAGGTCGTAGCCGTGGCAGGGCTGCTCGGCGACCAGCGCCAGCAACAGCAATTTCAGATCGCCGGGGGCAAACACCCGCGGGCCACGGCCGCCGCGTTCGCGGCCGGGGCGTTTCTCGAAGCCGTCACGGCCGTCACCGTGTTCGCGGTGGGGGGAATGAGGGTCTCTCATTTTTGCTTTCTCTCTCTCGTCGTATTTAGATACAACTTAAGATATATCTTAAGGCGCAGGCAAGGCGTTTTTTGTCGGAACCTGCCTTCAGTCGACGAGCGGCGCCCGCGCTGAAAGCGGCGTAATGCCGTCGATGCACATTTTTTAACGCTAAATTTTCGCTGATAAAAACAATGTCCGGAAAGTTAAAGCTATCACTCTATTAATCACCGGCTTATATTCTTTAGCCGGTTTAAGTCCCGTATTAATTAGTTGTATTCGCTGTATGGTTTTATTACAGAAACTGTATGTAAGGCATAACTTACAGTCGCTGTTTTGTATTTTGATTTTTTGTTCTTTTTTCTTGCTGGTCGTGGGGTGGTTTAACTACGCGGTCATCGGAAGTTGCCTGCTTACTTTCAAGAACCAACAGCCGATCATGCCTCGGCGTTGAGAGTTCAAAGCAACACGGCTCCCCTTCAGGCAGACGTTGTTTGAACTTTCAATGACCTAACCACTATCAAGCAAACAGGTACTGAACGATGTTCAAGAAACTCGCAATCGGCGCTTCACTCGCTGGCCTGGCCATGAGCTCTTCCATGGCTTTCGCTGTCGATCCCATCAGCCAGAGCATCAGCATCAAGGCGTTCGTGCCGACGTCGCTGTTCGTGATCAAGCCCCAGGATCCGAACTTCGGTCGCGACGAAGTCATGAGCCAGCTCGACAGCGGTGAAATGAGCACCATCGACCACATTTTCAACCTCAAACACACCGATCCGAAGGGTGCGATCAACGCTTTGATTGAAGGCACTCCGGCGCTGTACAACGGCCGTGACAGCCTCCCGCTGACCGTTTCGGTCGGTGGTGTGGAACTGGGCAGCACCACCACTGAAATCGTTAACGAAACCGATTCGGTACCGGGGGTTCAACGTTCGCTGCGCATCAAGGCCGCGACCCCGTCAGCGACCCAGAGCGGTAACTACAGCGGCAGTTTCTCGGTGATCTTCGAGCCGGTCATCAAGTCCTGAGCCAGTACGCTTCTGAATAAGAAGTTATTTGTTCAATAGTCTTGCCCCACTGACCATCATTGATGGTCGGTGGGTGTCGGCTTCTTTAGTTACCTGGATATTACGATCATGTTTCCGATGACTCCCATCGCGGCTGCGCTCGCACTTTTTTTATGTGCCGGTGCCTGGGCTGCGCCCAATGACAATGCCACGACGCCCCGCAGTCTGCTCGCTCAGGCCAAAGGGTTGCCGGCGGATTTCGAAGAACACTTCTTCGATGTGCCATTAGCCGTTCGGGTGGAACGTGATCAACAATTTCTCGGTGAGGCGATGATCGTGCTGGGCAAAGATGATCGCGTCACCCTGCTGGAATTTACCGACACGGCCGAGAGCACGATTGCGGCCAGTGAGCGCGAAACGTGGGCGGCTTATTTACAACAAGGCGTGCTGTTGGGTGCCTGCCAGAGCAGTTGCCCGGCGCAGATGATCGCCGTGCATTACAACCTGCAGAGTTCGCTGCTGTCGATTGCCACGGAAAATGCCGAGCGCGACGCCGAAGCCAAGCGCTACTACGACGTTCCGGAGAACGGCAGCACCGGGCTGATCGTGCGTAATCAGTTGAACCTCAACGGTGGTCAGGATCAGGACCTGGGCGGACGTTATGGTCTGGAAGCCAGCAGCAGCCTGGGTAACTGGACGCAGCGGGTCAATTTGCAACTGGCCAAACTCGGCGATCCGGACGACAAGCTCTATCACGCCGTGCATGAGTTGTATGGCCAGCGTGAAATGCCGGGGACGTTTCTGCGCATGGGTTATTTCACGCCCAACTCCGAAGGCTTGAGCCGCCAGCTGCGCACCTTTGGCGCCAGCCCCGATACGGCGGTGGGCCTGATGTACGGCAGTTCCGACAGTCTGGCGATCAACAGCCCCCGGCCGAGTGTCTATCCGATCTACGTCACGGCCAATCGGCAGGCCTCGGTGGAGATCTACCGCAATGGCGTGCTGGTCAATACCCAAGCGGTCGCGGCCGGTTTGCAGACCCTCGATACCCGGCCGCTGCCGGGGGGCATTTACGAGGTCGAAGTGCGCCTGATCGAAGATGGCCAGATCACGTCGACCACGCAGGAGCTGGTGTACAAACCGACCAACTGGCGCAACCTCGATGAGCGCTGGCGCTACAGCCTGTTTGCCGGGCAGGAAAGCAAATTGCTCAGCAACTGGGATGAACAGTCCAGTGGCGACATGACGGCCGGGGCGGCGGTCAATTACCTGCTGCATCCGCGGGTGATTCTCGGGCTGTCGGCGCGGCAGATTCAGGGCAAGCAGCAATATGGATCGTCCATCGACTGGAGCGTGGTCGACAACGCCAGCCTGTACGCCAACGTCTATCAGACCGAGGAACACGGCACCGGCATGGACCTGCAGGGCATCTACAGCTATGGCTCCGGCAACCTGTTCGCCACGCACAACCGCAGTTGGCTGGACACCACCAACACCTACGAAACCCTGCCCGATGGCACTCGTGTGCGCCAACGCAACGTGTTCATTGGCCAGACCAGCAGTTCATCGCTGGCGATCAATCATCGCCTGAGCAGCAAGAACTCCATCAACGGCCGCGTCTCCTACAGCGAAGGCAATGTCAGCGGTACCGCGCTCGATCTGGGGTGGTCGCAACGCACCGTGCTGTTCGGCAGTGACGCCAACTGGCGCCTGTCGCTGTTCGACCGGCCGGGCAGCTACAGCAGCGGCGATGCACGCAATCGCGGGGTCGACCTGAGTGTCAGCGTGGCGCTGGGCGGGCCGGGTGAGCAATGGTCGGGCAGCATCGGCACGCGCACGGCGCGCGAGGGCGGGCGTGACAACAATGGCTCGCTGTCGTACCGCAAAACCCTTGAGAACCATGTGCTGCAAAGCGTCTCGGTCACCGCACTGGCGGATACCTATGGCGTCGGGTTATCCGGCCTCAGCAGTTTCGAGGCCGAGAGTTTCAATGGCGATGCATTCCTCCAGCGTTCTTCCTACAACGGTAATTACACCGGTGGCTTGAACCTCGACAGCATCGTGGCGGTGGGCGGCGAGCACATGGTCATGACCAGCCAGCAACATGGCGGTGGCGCCGGGATGATCGTTGATGTCGAAACCGATCTCGATGAGATAACCCTGCGCGCCGACGACCTCAGTGGCGGCAGCGCGACGCTGCGCCCAGGGCGCAATTACATACCGCTCACCGCTTATAAAAACAGTTCGGTCAGCTTCGACTTCGAAGGCAACCACGCGCCTTCGGCGAGCATCCAGCCGGCACGGGCGCGCTACCACTTGAACAAGGGCGGGGTCGACTACCGCAAGATCACCGTGAGCAAGACCCTGACCGTGCTCGGGCGTCTGCTCGACCCGCAGGGCAAGCCGCTCAAGGGCCATCACGTCATCAACCACGCCAGTCGTGGGGTGACCGAGGTGGACGGCTTCTTCTCGATGGAAATGAACGCCGGTGCTCCGACGCTGGAAGTGCGTCGCGGTGATCAGTTGCTCTGCCAGTTCCGCCTTGATCCTGCCAATGCGCGCAGTGAGAACAACGTGCTGATGATCGGTGATTTGCGTTGCTCGCCCGACACCCTGGCAGAGACCACCACGCAGCCGGCACTCGCAGGTTAATGGCATGATTTGGGATTACACGATGAAACGTTTGCGTTCGCTCAAGCCCGGCCTCGGGCGATACCTGTCAGCCCTGCTGCTGGCGACATTACCGCTGTGCTCAGAGGCTGGCATTGTTGAAGTCACCGCGGTGTTTCGCCCGGATCCGGGCAATCCGATGGTCAACAGATTCAAGAACACCAAGCCCAGCGAAGGTTACTGCGCGCATTTCGCCGCGTACTGCGAAAGCCGCGATCTGTTCAGCCTGACCTTGCCTTTGGGTGGTTTTCCGCAGACCACCGGGATGAGGGTGCAGGCCAACCATACCGATCCGCGCCAAGGCGCTTTTCTGAAGGTGCCCTCTGACTGGCGACGCCTGACGGTTACCAATGAGAACGGCGATACAGATGAGCTCGAAGTGCGTATTTCAGGTGTCGGTGGCCGCGCCGATCACGGTGGCGACGTGGTGGAGATGACCGGGGGCGGTAACTACGAGCACTTGTGGAGCACCGGCCGGTGGCACAAGGCGCCTTTTCCGTGCATTGCAGGCGGCGGGCTGAACGGCAACAGTTATTACGTCATTTTCATGTGGATGGTGCCGGAAAATGCCGGCGCCTGTGCCACAACGGCCTTGTTTGATCTGCCGCACTTCGAATACCGCTATCTGTTTTTCGGTTACGAACTGCGCACGCCCAACCCGCTGAAAATGCCCACCGGGACTTATCGCGGCAGTATCCATTACAGCGTCGGGCCGGGCATGGACTTTGACATTGGCGATGCGGTCCGGCCCCACGATTCGGCGGTCACCATCGATTTTGTCTTGAGCGTCGAACACACCCTCAAGGTTGAAGTGCCGCCGGGCGGCAACCGCATCGAATTGCTGCCGCAAGGTGGCTGGCAGGGCTGGTTGCAGCGCAATCAGCGTCCGGAGCGGTTGTTCCGCGACCAGACCTTCAATCTGTCGACGTCCAGCCGTTTCAAAATGCACCTGGAATGCGAGTACAGCAATGGCGGCAACGACTGCTCGTTGTATGAGCCATTGAGCGGCCACGGTGTGCCGTTGAGTGTCTTCGTCAGCCTTCCCGGCGGCCTTACCGATGCCTCGGGGCAACCGGTCACCCGCCGCCGACTGGCCCGTGATGGCAGCGGCACCGAGTTGTTCATGCCGGGCTACTACCTGGATCGCCAACCGGGAGCCCTGCACTTCGAAATCGCCAGCAAGGATGTCGAGCAAATGCTCACCGGGACCGGCAAAACCTACAGAGGCAATGTCACGGTGGTCTGGGACTCGGAAGTCTGAGGCGCCGACCGTTCACTGTTTATCCATCAGAGGGCAGAAAATGAAACTTCGCTGGGCACTGCTGTTTACCGCCGGGTTGCCGTTGTTGGGCAACGCCTCACCGGCGATCAATGTCGGGGTGGTGTACGACTATCTTGATGCCGACAAAAGCACCTACCTCAAGCGCGTGTTCAATGGCGGCGCCTCCACGGCTTTCGTCAAGGTCAACATTCTCGAGATCGTTTATGACGCCGATGGCAACCCGCAGGAAATCCCCTTGCTGTCGCAGAGCGAAAACGCCGCACGCAATGGCCTGATGGCCAGTCCGGCGCGTTTGATCGTCCCGGCCAATGGCATGCAGGGCACCCGTCTGGTGTACATGGGCAAGCGTGATCAGGAACGCTATTTCCGTGTGCGCTTCGTGCCGGTGGTGCCGGAAAAGGAAGACGAATTCGTGGTCTCCAGCGAGGAGCGCGAGGAATACAAAAAAGGCCTCTCCGCTGGCGTCAACGTGCTCGCCGGTTACGGCACGGTGTTCTTCGTCAGGCCTGCGCAGACGCAGTTCGACAGCGTGATCAAT
Source organism: Pseudomonas baetica (assembly GCF_002813455.1). Taxonomy (NCBI): domain Bacteria; kingdom Pseudomonadati; phylum Pseudomonadota; class Gammaproteobacteria; order Pseudomonadales; family Pseudomonadaceae; genus Pseudomonas; species Pseudomonas baetica. Next base: position 194,307 of record NZ_PHHE01000001.1, read on the forward strand.
GACGGTGCCGGGCAATACCGGATCCGCAACCGCGGTAATTCGGTGGTGGTGATCGATGAGTTTCGCGACTGTTCGGTAAAGAATGAAAGCGACTGCCAGCCAACCACCAAGCACCACATTTTGCCGGGACGTACGTTCGAGTTCGACAAGCAGAACGGGCGTGAGTACAGCTTTACGCTGATCGAAGGCAAGGACAGCAAACCCCTGGAAGTCAAGGGATGAGCGCGCAACCAGAGCGTTTCAGGTGATCACCATGTTCAAGGCAAAACGTTTAATCCGATGGCTGCCGCTGCTGCTGGTCAGTGAAGGCGTGCAGGCCATCACCGAGCGCGAAACGTTCGAGGTCTCGGTGACCATTCCCACCGCACAGTTTTATGTGATCCCGTCAGAACCTGACTGGATTCATCTGGAGCAAAGCCTGCCGTTCAACACGCAGTCGGGGCAATTCACGCCGTTGCGCAAGTTCTTCGATGTGAAGAACAGCAATGGCGCGATTGCCGCGCGGATCAGTGCCGAGCCGTTTCTGAGCAACGGCCGTGACAGCGACAACATTGCGCTGATCGTGACCTTCAATCACAAACGCCTGACGGTCGACTCTGACCTTGTGGTCTCGGAACTCGATGCCCGCCCGGGCAAGCGTGTCGGCTTGCAAGTGGCTGCGGCGCCAGCGCCGGAGGGCTACAGGCCGGGCAACTACTTTGGCAGCGTACACATGATTTTCGAGGCGCTGGCGCCTTGATTCTCCAGAGGTTCAACATGTTCAATCGCAAGGTTTACACGCAAGTGTTACTTGCCGCAGCGTTGAGTTATAGCGGGGGAGGGGCTCAGGCGGCAGTCGATGAAATCAGCGCCGTGTTCAAGCCTGATCCCGCCAATCCGATGTCCAACAAGTTCGTAAACACGACCCCGGAAAGCGGTCTTTGCGCCTGGCACCCACCGGCTACGGTGCAGTGCAAAGCGCGCAATATTTTCAGCCTGCGCAACACCGCGATCAGATTCCGTAACAGTGGGTCGATCATCGGTGGGCACGCCACGCCGCAGGAAGGCACCATGTTTAAAGTGCCGTCCGAATTCAGGGATGTTCAGGTCACGCATACCGCGACTGGAAAAGTCGAGACGCTGCAGGTGCGGATCGCGGCGATCGGCACGCGTATGGATTTCCCCAGACCACCGGGGCAGGACGCTTGGGTGGGCGGCGGCAATATGTTCAGGGACGCGCCCAGCCCTTGCATTGGCGTGAACTACCTGGCAGCGGGCATCACGATGATGCTGTGGTTCTGGATCGTTCCGGAGAATGCCGGCCTGTGCTATCGGCAAGTCGGTCAGACGCTGGTTTCGCTGGTATATCAGCACATGGAATATGCCTACGAGTTGAAGACGCCCAACCCCTTGGGCATGGAGACCGGCGAGTACCGTGGAAACATCACTTACTCCATCGGTCCCGGCGCCGACTTCGATATGGGCAATTTTATGATCCCCAGTGACAATAGCCTGACGCTGAGCTTCACCCTTGACGTGCAGCATCAGCTCAAGGTTGAAGTCCCGCCCGGCGGCAACCGGGTGGAACTGTTGCCACAGGGTGGCTGGCAATCCTGGCTGAATAACAATCGCCAGCCGGCACGCCTGTTTCGTGATCAGACGTTCAATATTTCGGCCTCGTCGCGTTTCAAGATGAAGCTTGAATGCGGGCAGGAGATGGGCGACACCTGTGGCCTGCGCAATGCCGCCAATCATCAGGTGCCGATGCAGATCAGCGTGAGCCTGCCCAACGGGCTGACCCGCGCTGACGGCACGCCGGTCAATCGCCAGCCGTTGTTGCTCAGTGGCGCGGGCACGGAGTTGTTTCAACCGGGTTTTTATGTCGATCGCAAACCCGGCATCTTGCATTTCGAGGTGGGGCGCGAGGATACCAAAGAGATGCTCAAGCATGGCGGTAGCCAGTATTCCGGTACCGCCACGGTGGTCTGGGATTCGGAAGTCTGAAACAACACCCTGACGGCAGCACGGCTACCGTCAGGGCGTCTTTATTCCTTGGCCTTTTTCAGCGCTGCCCGGGTCAGTCGCCGACCCAGTTCCTGCTCGTTGTACCCCAGCTCGCTGATCAACCGTTCGTAGGTTTGTTCGGTCATGGCCGCACCGGTGAACACCTCGTTTTGCGGCAAGGGGAACGCGTCTGCCAGGGTTTTCAGCTGTTGTCGGATCGGTGCTTTTTGCGCCTCCGGCAAGGTTTTGGCGTCTGCCCAGGCCTTTTGTGCCTGACGCAACTGGTCGAGCAGATCGGCTTTGCCTTCGTAAGTGAGGGCGTTGTTCCTGAATGCGGCGGGCCAGGTTTCGCGCAAATAATGACTCCAGAACGACTGGTCGAGCATGCCATTGACCAAACCATCGCCCTGTTCCAGCTCGATGACCGTGTCGTAAGCCTGGGCGATCGCTGCGTTGGAAACCCCGGCCACCTGACGGGAAAGCATGCGTTGCGACTGCCAGGGCAAATTCAGGCGCACCGCCAGTCCGGTTTCATAGGCCAGATGCACTTCCACCTCATCCGGCGTGCCGTCGCGTGACGCAATGTCGGCCTCGGCGATGGCATTGACCCGTTCCAGGCGGGCGGCCCCCGTTGCCAGCTTCACCAGTTCGCCCTGCAGTTGTGCGTGGGTGGTCGAGGCAGAATAGGCCTCGGAGACGAGGACTTTGATGCCCATGTTGTTGAACAGTTGTGCACCGGCATCCGCGCAAGTCACGGGGGCGGTGGACATGATGTACAGCTCTTCGCGCAGTCCGGCGTCGAGATAGGCCGCATCGATCAACCGCCACACCCGGTCGGCCAGCTGTTGGCGTGCCTCACCGCCCCGTTGATAGTCCGCCGACAGGTGCAGTTTTTTAATGACTTTGAACAGGCCCTCGGATTCGACATCCATCTCCAGGTCGGACCAGGCTTCCGGTCTCAGCGCACCCAGACCCGGCGGTTGGCTGTTCCAGAGCACGTCATGGTCGGGTGTCCACCAGCGCATTTCCTCGCCAGCCGCTTTGGAGTAGTAAATATTCGGGTCGATACCGACTGATGTGCGGTAAGCGCGGTAAGCGATCCGGTTCGCGTCGGAAAGGCTTTCGGTGAAAATGCGGGTGCGGGCGATGATCAGCGCCTGATCCGAACCGGCCACCACTTGCGGCAAACGGCTGATGGGGTTTTGCTGCATATCGAGGAAAAAGCTTCGCGGCCGACGCTTGTCGAACAGGCCCTCCGGCCAGGTTTCGATGCCGGTGTTGTTCAGGCTCAGAACCCTGAGTCGCGGCATGCGCCCGACATTCACCGAACTCCCCAGCGGGTTGTTGTCCAGCCTGATGATTTCCAGGCGGGTCAGGTTGCGCAGGCGCTCGACATCCGCCGCGGCCAGGTGGATCTGGTTATCGCTCAGGCGCAGGGTTTCGAGCACATGCATGTTGCCGATGCTTTGCGGGATTTCGCTCAGCCCACATTGTCTGGCACTGAATTGACGCACATGGCGGAAGTCGTTCAACAAGCCCGTGGTGTCGGTGGAAAATCGTGTGTTGTCCAGATTCAGAGTGGTGACCTGCTCAAGGTATTGGCCCAGTTCGGGTAGCTTGTTCCACCACAGATCAAGATCGTTTTGCGCGATCTCGGTGGACAGGTCCAGCGCATAACCTTCTTCCAGATGGGCACTGCGCTTGCCAAAGACCGTGGATTTGCGCTCGAAGCATGTAATCAGCCGCTCGATGATGTGTTGGCCGTTATTTCGGATGGACACGGTGCCAGCCCAGCTGTCGAGCTGCTGAAATTGCCACTGCCTGAGCATGACGTGCAGGTCATCGATTTCCTTTTCCAGACGATCCAGGGTCGCGGCCGGATCGTCCGTCGTCCGCAGCGATTCGTTGAAGGTGCGCAGTTCCTGATCGCTGAAGTGCGGGTACAGGTCCGACACGCGTTCCTCCAGGGTCGCGGCCCATCTTGAGAGTGCGGGGCCGCGCACCAGCAAGAGGTTTTCCCGCGCCGGCGGCGGCAGTGGCCCGCGGTCGTCAAGCGCGATGCGGCGTGTGGCGGCCGACTCGGTCTTGACCATCACCCATTGCTTGAACATTTCCCCCTCGTGCGGCTGATAGCCAAGCGCTGCAAGCGTGTCCTTTGGCAGCGCTTGCAACACCGAGCGATAGAGATCTGCCGCCTCGTGCAGCGTGTTGCCCGCGGCGTCACACACTTCGTAGCGATTGCCGGAGTACCGGATCAGGATGCGCACGCGGCCAGCGTCGTCCGGACCTGCCTTGCAGCGCAATTCACCCTCAATGCTGTCGGTGCGAATCTCGATGCGCAGATCGCCCAGGGCATCGCTGTACAGACGCAAGGCGTTAAGGGTCAGGCGCTCGGTGTCGGCGGTGATCAGCGCGTCGCGGTAAAAGCCTTCATGGCTGCGCGCGGTGCGGGTTTCCAGTTGCAGGTCGCGAGCGATGGTTTTCAGGCGCAGGGGCAGGCGGCCTTCTTCGGTGATTATTTTGCGTTCGTTTTCCCCGGCGTTCGCCAAGAGGTTTTTCACCCCTTGCGGTGCAATCTCCGGGAATGTGCTCGTGACCTTTTGCGTCAGGGGTTCGGCGACTTGGGTACGGTTGGCGTAATCCTCATCGAACAGTTTCGCCCGTTCGCTCTCGGTCACCGCAACGAGCCGTTTACGCAGGGCGCGGGTACGTACGTCGAGCGAGGCCGGCAGCTGGTCGGCGGGCAAATCGAGAATGACCGAGGTGCCGTTTTCATCCAGCGTTTCCATGACGATTTTCAGCAGCTCACCGTTACGCAACTGCCGTTCCTGCAGTTGCACCACCAGCTTTTTGCCGGCTGGGGCTTCGGTGCCGGTGTGGGCCCAGATCGTTTGGTTGTGGCCATCGATGATGCGCATTGAAGCTTTTTCCGGCCACATGTTGTGGGCGGTAAGCCCCCGCAACTGAGTGACGGCATCGGCTTTGCCATAGACCAGCGGGTCGTCACTGCTCAGGTGCTCGATGAAGGTCTGAATGTCCTGATCGATGCTCAGGCGTTCGAGGGTGTCGGTCAGCAAGACGGGCGCATGCTGGTTGTCGATGTACATGGCGCGCAACTCGCCGGGATCGGTTGCGCTGATCAGGCGAGCCGTTTCCAGCTGTGCATCGCTCAAACGCTCCACCGACGGACCGATACGGCGTAGCAAAGTGGCGTTGTCCCAACTGCGCGGTTGCTCGAACGCAAGTACGTGAGCGCCTGCGCCATTGAGCTCGACACGCGGCTGGTAAGCGTCACTGCGGGTGGGATGCTGCAGGAAGTGTTCGCCGGTTTGTGTATTTCTTGCGACTTCGTAGTGCTTGTTCGCCTTGCGCAGAATCTGTTTGCCCTTGTGCGCATACAGGCCGTTTTGCGCCGGTTTGGCATCGAGGGGCAGATCTGTTTGCGGGTGTTGATAGGGGGCGAGATCGGGGTTCCACAGACGGGTTTTGCCCGTGGCTGACTTGACCGGGAGCATACCGTCGACGAAGGCGGAAAACTTCGCCGTGACAATTTGGCCGATGGCCATACCGGCGCCCAGAGCGGCCATTTGTGCCACCTCGTTCAACACGCCGATCAGGTGTTCGGTGGCCTCCACCCACTGTCCTTCGGCCAGGTCGACGACGCCCTCGATGACTTCGCAGCTCAACTGATAAGCCGTGTAGGCCAACATCATTTGGCCAATCACCGGCACAAACGGGGTGACGACCAGCAGCGCGACGTTGAACAGATCCGCAGCAATCTTTAGCACATTGTCCCACCAGGTTTTGCGGGCCTGGCTGTCGGCGTGGGCGGTAGACACGGCGATGTCACGGGCGTCCCTGAGCACTTTGTCGATCTTGCGCTGGTACAGCTGCTCGGCGAGGGGGCCACTGCGAAAAATCCGTCGGTGTTGCAGGTCAGGTTCGGCCACCGCTTCTTCACGCCAGTTCGGGCGTTGATCCAGCGGCTCGTTGCTGTGCCAGGCAAGACGGCTGAGCTGGCTTTGCAGGGCGGTGAAAAAATGCCCGCGCTGCTGATGGTCGACAAACTGACTGAAGAACTGCCGGTAGCTCATCCCGGACGCAGCCGACACCCGGTTTTCGCGCAACTGGCAGCTCAGCTCGCGCAGAAAGTCGAGGTGCGAGCGGTACAGCTTCAACGGGTGATCCGGGTCGTGAGGGACGTACGCGATGACCGGATAGAGATCGGGCAGCAGCTTGTCGGCGGTGCCGAAAATCACGATGCCGGTCAGGGTCGTCCCCAGCAGGGAAAGGGCGCTATGCCCCATGACTTTACCTTTCAGGACAGGCTTGTGCGCGCCCGCCAGCACTTGCGTCACCACCCGGTGCGCGTCTGCCGTGATGTCACCTTTGATCCGCGCCAGGGCGGCTGCGGCGGTCAGCGCCGCCGTTTCATTGGCGAGGAGTTTTGCCTTGAGTGATTCGCGGGCGACGATGCCCGGCGATTGTAAAGTTTCTTTCAGATGCGCCGTGTATTGCTGGCCGATGTCCAGTTCTCGACACAACACCTGGAACTGTTTGACGCTCATTCGGCTTTTGATCGGCTTGATCGTGAAGTGCCCGCGCACATCGGGTTGGCTGATGAAGGTGGAGTCGTCGGTGAAGGCTTCATTGCTGGCAAAGTTATGCAGCGCCGCATCCAGCAGCGAAACGGTGCGAGTCGTCACGCCGGCGGAGGTGTCGATGACCCACCAGTCGCTGTTTTTCGGAATATACAGGCGCAGAAAAGTGCTCTGGACATCATCCTCCACGCCGTACTTTTCCTTGAGTCTGGCTTGCAGAAGCGGGGCGGCAAAGGCCTGCACGTTCTGCACTTTGCTGAAGAACCGATCCACGCGGTTTTGCGTGATCCATGCCTGTTTGTTGGCTTCGCGAAGTTCGGCATCCCGGGTGTGCCAGTGCTCGAACTTCAGTTTCAGGCGCGTCAGGGCTTCGGTCCGCAGTGGCGGTGCGGACTGGAAACAATCACTGAAACTGGCTTTGATAAGCGCGTGGTGTTTGCCCTTGTTCAGGGGCGAGGCAAGCGGGGTTACGTCAGACATCGTGATCATCCTTGAATCTCGATAAGGATGATCAGGCTAGCGCTGCTGGCTCAGAATAAAAGCCTGAATATCAGTTGGTTAAGCGCCTTTAACGGCGCTTGAACATTGAAAAACCGCGACGAAAAAACAGCCGGCTACCACCACGCCGCGAACGTTCAGCGCTGGGCGACCTCAGCGGGGCGGCAGGCCGTGTCGCTGCCCGGTTGCAGATACGAGGTGAGGATCGGCGCCATGCCTTTGAGCACTTGCACCGGCAACGCCGAGGTGAACTTGAAGTTCTCCGCCGTACGCCCCGGGACGAACGCGGTGAGCGTGCCGAAGTGGTGATCGCCGATGTAGAACACGAACGTCGCCGTACGGTTGATCGACTTCGAACTGAGAATCCGTCCGCCCGAGCCGATCGCTTCGATACGGTTGTCACCGGTGCCGGTTTTACCGCCCATGGCCAGCGGGGTGCCGTCGGCCAGTTTGAAACTGCCGGACACCCGTTTCGCCGTGCCGGCATCCACCACCTGCGACAGCGCTTCGCGCAGGGCAGTCGCCACCTCTGACGGCATCACCCGTTTGCCGACGTGAGGATCGTTGACCAGGCGTGTTTCATAGGGCGTGCCGGCGGCAAAATGCAGGCTGTCGATGCGCAGGGTCGGCATGCGTACGCCGTCGTTGAGGATGGTGCCGATCAACTCGGCCAGCGCTGCCGGACGGTCGCCGGAACTGCCGATGGCGGTGGCCAGTGACGGCACCAGGTGATCGAACGGGTAGCCGACGCTCTTCCAGCGCTGATGAATGTCGAGGAATGCCTGGATCTCGAGCATCGTGCGGATCCGGCTGTCGCGAGCGCCCTTGTGTTTGCTCTTGAACAGCCAGCTGTAGACTTCCTGACGTTCAAATTGACTGGCTTTGACGATCTGGCTGAAGGTCGTGTCGGGGTTGTTGAGCAGGTAACCCATCAGCCACAGGTCCAGCGGGTGAACCTTGGCGATGAACCCCTGATCCGGCAAGTCGTAGGTGCCTGGACCGTAGGCGTCGTAGAGCCGGATCAGGCGGTCGTCGGTGAGTTTTTCAGTGAGCTTGGCGCCCTTGAGGTGCGAGCGCACGAAGCTGTTGAAGTCTTCCTGACTGGCGTTCGGCAGCAGATAACGATGCACGGCGGCCATGCGGATCGGCGTCGGGCGCATGCTGTCGAGGAAGGTGTCGAGGCGCGCCTGGGTGTCCTTGTTTTTGTACTTCTTCCAGAATTTGAGCAGAAACGACGTGCCTTCGCGGTCGGCGAAGTTCGCCAGGTATTCCTGACGCCGCGGGTCGCGGTCATCCTTGAGCAGTTCGGCGCTGTTGTTGGGGCCGGAGTAGGTGGTGTAACGCACCAGATCACGCATCAGACGAATGAACGGCAGGTTGATCGACTCGCGCAGCGCATCGCGCAGAGTCGGCATGCGGCCGTTGTCTTCCTTGCGAAAGTTATGGAACACATGCAGGCCGCCGCCGGTGAAAAACGCTTCTCCGGGGCTGGCCGAGTATTTGCGGTCCAGCGCTGCGCCGAGCATTTTCGACAAGTCGTGGTCCTTGTTCTGGATCAGGTAATCGATGACCCACTGACTCAAGCGATCCTGATCGGGCACCTCGACTTTCTTCAGTTCCGGCACGCTCATGGCGCCGTACTTGTCATGCAGTTCGGCAATGATCTGCAGGTAGGTGGTGAGCACACGCATCTTTGCGGTCGAGCCGAGTTCGAGTTTGCTGCCTTCGTTGATATCAAACGGCTGGTCGGTGCTGTCGGTCTGCACGCGCACTCGCGAACCGTCCGGCGTCAGTTCGAACAGGGTGAAGCTGTAACGCACCTGGGTGGTGCTGGTCGGTGTCAGCAGACGCTCACCGAGCAGGCCGATTTCGGCGGCATAAGCCGGGTCGGCGAGTTTCTTCAGGTATGCCGTGGCCTGGCTTTGCAACTCACCTTGCAGGGTGCTGGTGGCTGACAGGTCGAGACGATCGAGGTCGTACAGCGGACGATTGAGCATGCTGGCCAGACGGCTGCGGGCGACGCTGATGCCTTTGTTGGTTTCAATCGGTTGAAGGGTCGGCTGGGTCTGCCAGTCGCGGTAACTGACCTTGGCGGCGAGCGCGGCGTCGGCCAGGGCGGTGTCGATCACGCCGTTCTGCTTGAGCAGGCGCAAGTGGCTGTCGGTGAGGTTGGCGAGTTCATCGCGGCCCTTGGTCAGGTAATGCGACGGGCGCCGCTGGGCGATCATCAGCGAGAGCATTTCGCGCAAGACCAGGCCTTTGTCGGCCATGGTTTTCGGGTCGGTGGCCGGGCTGTTCAACTGTGCGTTGGCCGTGTTGAAATCACTGCCGTACCAGACGCGCAGGCCTTCGGCCATGCCATGCACTTCGCCATGCCCCGGGACCGCCGACAGCGGCACGCTGTTGAGGTAATCGCGCACGATGTTCTGCCGCGCCCCCAGTGTTTGTGCGCCGGGCTGATAGGCGCGGACACTGGCGGAAATCATCTGGCGGATCTTCTCCGCACCGGACACCGTCAAGCCATCGGGCGAATGGCGATACTTCTCCAGCTGCGTGGCCAGGGTACTGCCGCCAGCGGATTGCCCGGGCAGGTGCAGCAACTTGGCCACTTGCGACCACGCCGCCATGCCGAAGCGCGGCCAGTCCACAGCCGGGTTGGCCAAGGGTTGTCCGGGGTCGAGCAGAAAGCGGTTTTCGATGAACAGCAAGCTGCTGACCACCACCGGCGGTATCGCCGCGAAGCTCGCATACAGCTGTTGCGGGTAGTTGTACTTGTACAGCGGCGCGGCCCGGCAATCGGTGATCGACAGCCCGGCCTGAATCTTCTCCGCATAGGGCACGAACAAGCCCTTGTCGGTATAGCTGAGCAAGGCTGGCGAGAAGCGGGCCTGCTCGGTGATCACGTAATCGCGTTTGAGCAGGCGCGGCAGAAATTCATCAAGCGAGCTGTAGCCCAGACGCAGATCGAACGGCCCGTTGCCCGGATAGCGAATCGCTTCGCTGGGCCCGGGCTCCAGCTTGTAGGTCAACGATTGGGCGTACTGGCTCAGTTGCCGGGATTGAAAGCGCGAGGTGCGCATTTCCTTGCTCGCCGCCAGTCCCACGACAATCGCGATAATCAGCAGCAATAACCAGAAAGCCTTCCAGCCATGCCGGCTGCGGCGTGGTTTTTCAGGGATAGGCGCTTCATCCACACGTTCAGTCGGAACCACGGCTTTACTCGAATCGGTTTGCCACAAAGCGCCCATAGTCGATTGATCCATTCACGCAGATTGATCGGACTTGTCTGAAGCTTAGACGGTGGTTGGCGGTGGGGAAAAAAATGTGAGGGGATGGGGAGGGGGATTGCTGAAAATCTGGATTGAACGACGCTGTGGCGAGGGAGCTGTGTCGCCAAGACAATGGGTAGAGCCTTTTCGCGGTGAATACTGCTAAAGCAGGGGCATGACGATGCACCAATGCTGTGCAATACTCGGCACCTTTTTTGGCGGCGAGTATTCCTGCGAAAAACAGGTAATGCCTCTCCGTAAACCGGGCTTTTGCCGAGAGTTGTCGCTGAATGTTGTGGTTTATAGAGTGAAAAGACCTGCCCAAGGCTTTTTATACTGCACGCCCCGCTGATCTTGCAGGTTTTGTCCTACAAGACGCGTTTGCCCACGAAGCAGGCGCGGTTTTCTTACAAGCCAAGGCCTACCGGCCGAGGCTTCGACACTCGGCGGTCACATCCAATAACAAGACGAGGTTGTACCCCTATGCCAGTCGGCAATCACCTGCCTCACGGCGAAACCGCTCAGGGCGGTCCGCTTAAACGCGAACTCGGCGAACGGCATATTCGCCTGATGGCGCTCGGTGCCTGCATCGGCGTCGGTCTGTTTCTGGGCTCGGCCAAGGCCATCGAAATGGCCGGCCCGGCGATCATGCTCTCGTATATTCTCGGCGGTCTGGCGATCCTGGTGATCATGCGCGCCCTCGGCGAGATGGCCGTACACAACCCGGTGGCCGGTTCGTTCAGCCGCTACGCACAAGACTATCTCGGGCCGTTGGCGGGCTTCCTCACCGGTTGGAACTACTGGTTCCTGTGGCTGGTGACCTGCGTCGCGGAAATCACCGCCGTTGCCGTGTACATGGGCATCTGGTTCCCGGACGTACCGCGCTGGATCTGGGCCCTCGCCGCGCTGATCAGCATGGGCTCGATCAACCTGATCGCGGTCAAGGCCTTCGGTGAGTTCGAATTCTGGTTCGCCCTGATCAAGATCGTCACCATCATCGCCATGGTGATCGGCGGTATCGGCATCATCGCTTTCGGTTTCGGCAACGACGGCGTGGCACTGGGGATTTCCAACCTGTGGAGCCACGGCGGGTTCATGCCTAACGGCGTGACGGGGGTGCTGATGTCGCTACAAATGGTCATGTTCGCCTACCTCGGTGTCGAGATGATCGGCCTGACCGCCGGTGAAGCGAAGAACCCGCAGAAGACCATTCCGAATGCGATCGGCTCGGTGTTCTGGCGGATTCTGCTGTTCTACGTCGGCGCCTTGTTCGTGATTCTGTCGATCTACCCGTGGAACGAAATCGGCACCCAGGGCAGCCCGTTCGTGATGACCTTCGAGCGTCTGGGCATCAAGACGGCGGCCGGCATCATCAACTTCGTGGTGATCACTGCTGCATTGTCTTCCTGCAACGGCGGCATCTTCAGCACCGGGCGCATGCTCTACAGCCTGGCGCAGAACGGCCAGGCTCCGGCCGGTTTCGCCAAGACCTCGAATAACGGCGTACCGCGTCGCGCATTGCTGCTGTCGATTTTTGCGCTGCTGCTGGGCGTGCTGCTCAACTACCTGGTACCGGAAAAAGTCTTCGTCTGGGTGACCTCGATTGCTACCTTCGGCGCGATCTGGACCTGGGTAATGATCCTGCTGGCGCAACTGAAATTCCGCAAAGGCCTGAGCGCCAGCGAGCGTGCCGGCCTGAAATACAAGATGTGGCTGTACCCGGCCAGTTCGTACTGTGCACTGGCATTCCTGGTGCTGGTGGTCGGCCTGATGGCGTACTTCCCGGACACGCGCGTGGCGCTGTATGTCGGCCCCGCGTTCCTGGTGTTGCTGACCGTGTTGTTCTACGTGTTCAAGCTGCAACCGACCAATGCGTCGCAAGGCGCGGTGCATTCGGCTTCGTAGTTTGCAGAGGCTGAAAAGACAAAGCCCCGGTCGAGAGATCGGGGCTTTTGTATTTTTGGGTAAGGCCAACCGGCCAGGCACTGAAAGGATTTACGCTGCCGCGACGTCCTGCGGCTCAAAACTGTCCGCCCGCGCCATTTGCCACATCCGCGAATAGAACTCGCCGTTCACTTCCCCGGTGAGCAATTCCCCCGGTTTCAAAAACACATGCAACTGCGAGAACAGCTTGATCTCGGTCGCCGACATGCGTCGTACCAGATGCTTGGCCGACAGTTGCGAGGGATGGTCCAGCCCGGCCGCGGCGAGCATTTCAGCCAAAGCCTTCAAGGTGTTGCGATGGAAATTGAACACACGCTGCGCCTTGTCCGGCACGACGAGGGCACGTTGGCGCAAGGCATCTTGAGTCGCCACACCGGTCGGACATTTGTTGGTGTGGCACGACTGCGACTGGATGCAGCCGATGGCGAACATGAAGCCGCGTGCGGAGTTGGCCCAGTCGGCGCCGATGGCCAGCACGCTGGCAATGTCGAAGGCGCTGACGATCTTGCCGCTGGCGCCAAGTTTGATCTTGTCGCGCAGGTTCAGACCGACCAGCGTGTTGTGTACGAACAGCAAGCCTTCGCGCATCGGTACGCCGATGTGGTCGGTGAACTCCACGGGTGCGGCGCCGGTGCCGCCTTCCTTGCCGTCGACGACGATGAAGTCCGGGAGAATGCCGGTCTCCAGCATGGCCTTGGCGATGCCCATGAACTCCCACGGATGACCGAGGCAGAACTTGAAACCCACCGGTTTGCCACCGGACAGTTCACGCAGTTGCTGGATGAACTGCATCATTTCCAGCGGCGTGGAAAAGGCGCTGTGACGTGACGGCGAGACGCAGTCTTCACCCATCATGATGCCGCGGGTTTCAGCGATTTCCCGGGTGACTTTGTGCTTGGGCAGAATGCCGCCGTGACCGGGTTTGGCGCCCTGGCTCATCTTGATTTCGATCATTCGCACTTGCGGGTTTTGCGCCTGTACGGCGAAGCGTTCCGGGTCGAAGCGGCCATCGCTGGTGCGGCAGCCGAAATAGCCGCTGCCCAGCTCCCAAGTCAGGTCGCCGCCGTGTTCGCGGTGATACGGGCTGATGCTGCCTTCGCCGGTGTCGTGGGCGAAGTTGCCGAGTTTCGCACCCTGGTTCAACGCACGGATGGCGTTGGCGCTGAGCGAGCCGAAGCTCATCGCCGAGATATTGAACACCGAGGCCGAGTACGGCTGGGTGCACTGCGGGCCGCCAACGGTGACGCGGAAACTGCTCGGGTCGCTCAATGGCGCCGGGCGCATCGAATGGCCGATGAACTCAAATCCGGATTGGTAGACATCGATCAGCGTGCCGAACGGTTTGTCGGCGCTTTCATTCTTCGCCCGCGAATACACCAGCGAGCGCTGGGCACGGGAGAAGGGCAGGGCATCGCTGTCGGATTCGAGCAGGTATTGGCGGATCTCCGGGCGGATGCCTTCGACCAGATAACGGATGTTGCCCAGGATCGGGTAATTGCGCCGCACCGCGTGGGGGCTCTGCAGCAGGTCGAACACACCGATCAGGCTCAACACGCCGGTCACCGCGGTGATTGGCCACAGCCAGTCGTGTTCGAGAAAAGGCAGGCTGGCGAGGGTGAACATCACGCAGACGGCAAAGAAGGCGTAGCGGCTCAGGAGTGACAGGCTCATACGGTTTCCTTGGTTCGGACTCAGTTGTTTTCAGCGAGGGACCAGGGGATGGGCAAAATCCCTGTGGGAGCGAGCCTGCTCGCGATAGCGGCCTGTCAGTAGAGAAATTATTGTCTGATACGACGCCATCGCGAGCAGGCTCGCTCCCACAAAAAGCCTCTCCACTAAATGTTCAGGCGGTTTGTGCCTGGAGAAAAATCGAAAACAGCTCGGACTGGGACTTGATCCCCAGCTTGCTGTACATGTGTTTCTTATGAACTTTCACGGTTTCTACGGAGATTTCCAGCTTACGGGCGATTTCTTTGCTGGAGCAACCGCTGAGCATCAAGCGGCCGACGTCCAGTTCCCGGGCGGTCAGTTGCGCGCCCTTGAGTTGTTGCACCGAGGCCTCCAGTTGCACGCGCCAATCCGTGGGGGCGGGTGACGCCGCGAGGGCCACGGTTTCGTTGATCTCGTACGGCAGGCGCTGGCGCAACAGGCCCAAGACCCACGGCTGGATCAATGACAGCAAAGCGATCTGCTCGCCAGTGAAAGGTTTTTCACTGCCCAGTGACAGGCACAACGTGCGCTCGCCTTCGAGTTGGCAATTGAACTGGATTTCGTCGGCGACCACATTCAGACGAAAGTATCGCTGGTAATACTCGGTCAGCTCGAAATGCTCCGGTGCCACTTCCCAGAGGCGATACAGCCCGGTGCGCGATTGCTCGCGGCAGGCGATGTAGAACGGGTCGAGCAGGTACAGGCCGCGCAGGTAATCCTGAAACAACGGGTCAGGACTGCCGTCTTCGCCGGGGCATTCGGCAAAGACCTGCGGGTGTTGGTCGGCGCTGAACAGCAGCGCGACCCAGCTATCGAACGGCACGTACTGGTCGAGCAGGCGCACCAGTTGCGCCCAGAAATTGGGCTTGTCCAGCGCATCGATCAGTTGCCCGACGGCGCGGTGCCAGGTGATGTCGTCCAACGAAAGTGTCATCGATCTACCCCTATCGGGTTACCCCGGCCGCGTGATTCCCCGACCGGTCGCAGCTGAGCATACTGGCCCACAGACAGCCACCGGGCAATCCTTCAGCGCCCGACCAAGAGAACAAGGACTCCTGATGAAAGTCGAACTCGCCCAACTGGCGGGCCGTGACAATGGCACCGCGTACAACCTTCAGCGCGCCCTCGCCGCGATTGCCGCGTGCGCGGCCGACACGCAACTGATCGTGTTCCCGGAAACCCACCTGATGGGCTTCCCCACCGCCGACACTGTTGCGCAGACATCCGAAGCGGTGGACGGCCCGACCGTCAGCGCTGTGCTGGCAGCGGCTCGCGAACGCAACATCGCCGTGGTGATCGGCATGGCCGAAAACGACAACGGCCGGTTCTACAACACCACGCTGCTGATCACCCCCGACGGCATCGCCCTGAAATACCGCAAGACGCATTTGTGGGCTTCGGATCGAGGTGTGTTCGAGGCGGGCGACCGTTTTGCCACTTGCCTGTGGAACGGTGTGCGGGTGGGGCTGCTGATCTGCTACGACATCGAGTTCCCGGAAACTGCCCGCGCCTTGGCGCAACTGGGCGCCGAGTTGCTGATCGTCACCAACGGCAACATGGACCCCTACGCATCGACTCATCGCACGGCGATCACCGCACGTGCCCAGGAGAATCAGGCGTTTGCGCTGATGGTCAATCGCGTGGAGGCGGGGGATGACGGCTTGATGTTTGCCGGCGGCAGCGCGCTGGTCGATCCGCTGGGGACTTTGCTGTTCGAGGCGGGGCGTGAGGAAGGGCAGTTCACGGTTGAGCTGGATTTCAGCCAGTTGGAGATAGCGCGCAAGGATTACCGCTATCTGGATGATCAGCGCCTGACGTTGCCGGGGGAAGTGGTGGACCACGTCTGTGGATTGCGCGAGTTGCTGATTCCTGCGCGCTGATCCGGATGTTGCGTCGCTCGGGCTGACGCCTTCGCGGGCAAGCCCGCTCCCACAGTGTCCGTGGTGGATACAAATGTGATGTACACCCCAAATCCCTGTGGGAGCGGGCTTGCCCGCGAAGAGGCCCGTCTAGACGACGCACATCGTTGAACACAAAAAAACAACGAAACACGGCTTCCGTCGCCAGCCACCGGAAATGGATTTCCAGGAAGCCACCTGATTCGCTTTCCTGCACGGGGTTGGCGTTCGGCTTGGCGCGTGTGATGCTTGCGGCTTTTGCGCCAAGGGTTTTTCGTATGCTAGGTTCTTCCACCCTCCGTATCGCCGCCGCCCTGTTGCTCAACGCCGATGGCCAGACCTTGTTGGTGCGCAAGCGCGGCACCACAGCGTTCATGCAACCGGGCGGCAAGATCGAGGCGCATGAGTTGCCGGTGCAGGCGCTGGCCCGTGAGCTGGAGGAAGAGCTGGGGCTGGAGATCGACCCCACGCAGGCGACTTTCCTCGGGCAGTTCTGCGCGCCTGCTGCCAACGAACCGGGATTCATTGTTCAGGCTGAAATCTTTCAACTGAGCATCGACAGCCGCGTCTCCCCGGCGGCTGAAATCGAAGAAGTGATCTGGATCGACCCGGTCACCGACGGCGATGTCGAACTGGCGCCATTGACACGCGACCTGATCCTGCCGTTTTATCGAGCCTCGCTCACCGCCATCGCTTGATCATCCACGCAAAGGACTTTGCCATGATCCCGCTTCAAGACCTGCTGATCTTCGCCGCCGCCGCGTTGCTGATGGTGCTGACGCCGGGGCCGAACATGATCTACCTGATCTCGCGTTCGATCTGTCAGGGGCGCAAGGCCGGGGTGACATCCTTGCTCGGCGTGGTGGCCGGTTTCTTTGTGCATATGTTCGCGGCGGCGGCCGGTTTGACTGCGGTGTTTCTCGCCGTGCCGATGGCTTATGAAGTGTTGAAGTGGGCCGGTGCGCTGTACCTGCTGTGGCTGGCCTGGCAAGCGGTGAAACCCGGCGCACGTTCGCCGTTCGAAGCGCAGCAATTGCCGCCGGATTCATCACGCAAACTGATCACCATGGGCTTTCTTACCAGCGCCCTGAACCCGAAAATTGCCGTGTTCTACCTCTCGGTGTTTCCGCAATTCATCACACCCGAACATGGCTCGGTGTTCACCCAAAGCATCATCCTTGGCCTGACCCAGATCAGCGTCAGTTTTTGCGTCAATTTGCTGATTGCGCTGTTCGCGGCAGGCATTGCTTCGTGGTTCGTGCGCAACCCGACGTGGCTGGCGCTGCAGCGTTATTTCATGGGCATGGTGCTCGGCGGTCTGGCCGTGCGGTTGATGCTTGAACAGCGGCGAGGCGCTTGAGATGTGGAGCGAACGGCTGGACGCCAGCCATGCCCTGGCCTACCGCGAGCTGATGCTCGAAGCGTACGACCGTCATCCCCAGGCGTTCACCTCCAGCGTGCGTGAGCGGGCAGTGATGCCGCTGAGTTGGTGGGAAGGCCGATTGACCAGCAAACTCGACGTGGTGCTCGGCGCGTTTGCAGACGGCAGATTGGCAGGCATCGTCGGCCTGGCGTTCGAACCGCGAGAGAAGGCCAGGCACAAGGCAACGCTGTTTGGCATGTACGTGTCGGCTGATTTTCGTCAGCACGGATTGGGCTTCGAGCTGGTGCAGGCAGCTGTGAGCGAAGCTCAAAACCACCCGGAGCTGAAACTCATCCAGTTGACCGTCACGGCCGGCAACGACGCCGCGCTCAAGCTCTACCAACGCTGCGGCTTCATCCAGTTCGGCCTCGAACCTTTGGCCGTGCGGGTGGGTGAAGATTACTTCGACAAGATCCACATGTGGCGTGAACTCTGACATCCACCACGAGTGAAGCACCCGTCGGGGTAAGGGGATTGAACCCCTCACCCCTACGCCCGACTCGGTTAGGGGCAGCTTAATAAACTCGCAGTGTCGGTAGAGGTTGGCCACCGGGTGAGTGTTGAAACCCGCTTCCGTTGTTCAAGTTGAACGCCCACGCCACATCGTAGACATAGTCGTTGTTGGTGGAAGTCCAGTAGATCGATTGCGGCCAGCCAAAATACGCCGGGATGTTTCCTACCGAGGCGTAGGTCTGCCAGAACGTCTGAAACTGCGACAGCGTCAGGCAATAGGGGCGCCATTGATGTTGCAGGTGTCCGTGCCAGGTGACATACCCCCAGAACGTGACGTTTTTTATGCCGTAGATGGTCAGGATATAGGACGCGCGCTGCCCTGACTGGTCTGTCACGGTAATAGTCGCCGTGCCGTTGCCGATGGCGGCAACCCTGCCATTGGCATCGAGGATCTTTGCGATGCCGGTGTTGGACGAGCTGTACGAATAAGGACCGCTGCCTCCCGAGGCCGGTTGCGAATGAATACTGCCCGGTGGAGTGTGCAAAGGGGGGCGCCCCGGCACCAGGTAAAGGTAGGGCAGATACAACGAGGCGTTATTGCCAGCACTCAGGTCGTTTGCAACCGTCACAATCCATGTGTTGGACACGAATTGGTTATTGGGCAGTTTCGCGACAAGGTTGTGGCGACCGAACCCGATATTGACGATGGCCTGCCAAATGCCATCCTTATCTGCCTTTGCAATCCCTATTCTCCCTTTGTCGTTGTACAGCTCGACATCGGTTCCCGGCGCGGCGGTTCCCACCAGTTCGGGAGCGGGGTCATCGCAGGTACCGCCGTTGGCAACGGGTCCGGTCTTTGGCCCTTTCCGGTCGTTAACTTGGGTGATGACCGGAGGAGCCAGCATCAGCGTCTTTATTGTCAGCTCTTTCACCGGGAAGAAGGTATCGACCCCCCCCTTGTTACTGAAATTGGAGATAGCCAGGCAATAAACCAGCGTGCCGTCTTTGAACAAGGCGAGGTCGTCGCGTTTGATGACTCCGCTCAGCCCGGTATTAACGTGGTTTGCAGTGATCACACCGTCAAATAGCATGAGGACGTATTCGTTGTCTTCGTTCGTGACGCCGCTCAAGGCCACCCGCATCCGCGTGCCGATGGCAATGAACAACCAGGCCATCAGCGCCCAGTGTGCGTCGCCCTTGAAGTTGTTGAGGTTGAGTACCTCGTGATCCACAGCCTCGGTGATGCTCATGCCGGGGTAGTGCAGGTTCGGCTCGGGAATGTCAGTGACACGGTATTTAGTGGCAGGGGAGGTTTGGTCCGGAATACCTTCCTGGGACACGACATACCAAATACTCAAGAAGGTGCCAATATTGGCTGCGACTACGGTGCGTGGCAGCACAAAGCGCAACGTCCCGTTTTTGCTCCCGGCAACCGAGTCAATCGCAGGGCTACCAAAACCTTCGCGCCCCTTTATGAAGAGTGTGATGCGCTGTTTGGGATCCATCCCGGTGAAGGCAAGCGTGACGGTCGCATTGATCCTGGTATCCATCGGATTTATGACATCGCCAGGCCCGGCCTCCAAGAGTACCGGGGCCGACAATGACAGTGCCTTGGCGCCGATTCGCAATATCAGTGGGGGAGCCGTGAGCGGCAGTTCCCTTGGGCGCTCGATATGCCAGATCACATGGATCACATGATGAAGCTGCGACTGGATCAATTCCAGGTCCAGCCAGAACTCAAGGTCCCTGCCAACGTTGTGGGCGGTGATGGGCAATGAATCGGCAAAAATGAGGGTGTCAGGCGTCTCAAGATTATCGCCTTGGCGCCAGACTTCGAAGCGCACAATATCATTGAGCTGGGTACGACCCGCGGACGGACAAGTCGCAGGCGTGCCAAAGGGAATATCCTTCGGATCCAGTATGCCCTTGTCATCTTTTGCTACGTCGACGATGTCCAGCACGTTGCTCACAGGGCCGATACGCAGCCTGCGGATGTGGGACTCCAGCGCTGGGATATGCCCTTCGCCAGAGATCTCATAGGAAAGATTGATCGTGGCGCCTGGAAAACTGCCAAAGTGATCGGTATCGACTATAAAGGGTATCACGAACCCTATTTGAGGGATGTCCATTGACTCAGTGACATATCGTCCAGCAGTTTGCAGTCGAGTCGTCCCTCCGGCACTGGTGGTTATGATTGTCAGTGTTACATAGTCACTGATTTTGATGCCTTTGATATCCGGCCCGGCATAGACGACTATTTCCTTGAGCTCTGGCGCCAATACCGCGCCTTGTGCCTGAGGGACCGAGGGGGCGGGAGCACGGTATTTTTCGGCGATCAGTCTTGGGCAATAAGGGAAGGAGGGAGTGTGCGTTGTCGTTTCACCCTCCACTCTGATTCTGTTGTATTTGAGTGTGATCGTCGATGGGGCGATTCTTTGCAGGAGCGCATAAGCAATCGGGAACGTTACGACGCCTGTCTTGTACGGTACCGGGCCATAGGTTTCGGTGAACCCGCTGGCTTTATCGGAAAAAATCAACTCCACCTGGTCTGCGGGGATGGCGTCCGAGCGCCTCACCGATATGTGACATTGCGCCTGTTCACCGTGCAAATCGTCGAGGTCGAGTACATCGTCCTGAGCCAAACCCAATGACGGTGCCTCTAACCAGTTCTGCTTCGGATCAAGTGTGCCCACGCCGATGGCAGAGTTCCGACTGATGTTGGATACCTGGTCCTGGATTATGTAGCTCACGAGCAATGGGTCGGCGGTCTGGATCGCCTTGAGTACCTCTGACGGAACAGGGACTTTGATTTCCTGACCTTCTTGTTCGGCGGTGATGGTGTATAAGACGTCCTGATCGCCGATGGTCAGCTTGATCACGTCCCCGCGGGTCATGATCGACCACTTGGGAACGATGACATCAATACCGTCTTCGACCATTTGCTTATCAATCGAGCGGGGGAAGACAGGGGGAAGTAGCGCAACCCGTTCGCCACTTTTTCCGGTCGGATCGAGACTGTCCGGGTACGTGGTTTTGACCCATATATTGATGCGCTCGGAGGGTTCAGGACCTTGTCCGCTCGGACGTTCTATGGTGTACCAGAACGGGTAAATGCCTGGCCTGTCGAAGAAAATATCCAGGATGGTGGTGAGCATGTTTCTATCTTTGTGATCCTCTGGGACAACTTCGGTTTTGATCAGCGTGCCGGGCTCTGCAGGGTCTGGATTCTGGCCAGGTTCCAGTCGGTTGCCACGGTACATGCGGAGCGTGTCCCCCGTTTGCTGGTTGATATAGGCGTGAATGGTTGCGAACCACCCCACCACAGCGGTTTTGTCAGCACTTATCCCATACGTCGCGGGCAAGAACACAACGGACTTCTTACCCGGGATATCAATGGGAACAAGCCGCGTTGCACCGTTTTCCATAAAAAGACTGGGCCTCAGGTATTCCGCGAAAGGGTCGAGCTCCTCCTGAGGACTTTCGACTGCCATCTTTTTCAATTCCAGCAGCGTAAAGAGGGTGTATATGCTCATGTTGTTCTCCCAATGTGGCCCGAGTACGTGAACCGGACTGGTGTCGTGCTGGCCAGAAGGGGATTGGATTCGCTATCGCACAGGCTGACAACTGTCAGAAATTACAGGTAAAGGTGTTTTTCCGACCACCGGTAGTCGGTGACCGTTACTGAATAAACGAATGTCTTTGCAACAATCATGGTTCTTGGGCGGCGCATCTCACGCATGGAGCTGTTTGATGCGTTGCACGTCGAGCAGCTCCATGCGCGGGGAAACGAGTCAGCGCACCGCGCTGACGCCATCCAGGGTCGAGAACGATGTGTCCTTGGCCGTCAGCAGGAAATCGCGCATGTACGGCGCATCGAGCATGTCCGCCCGAATCGCCGCGTACAACGTCGCAAACAGGCCTTTTTCACCCAGCCGCTTGGCTTTGACGTAACCGCGCGAGCTGTATTCATGCAGTGCCCAGTGCGGCATGCCGCAGACGCCACGGCCGCTGGCGACCAGTTGCATCATCATCACTGTCAGTTCCGAGGTGCGTACTTGTGCCGGTTCGATGTCGGCCGGTTCGAGGAAGCGCGTGAAGATGTCCAGCCGATCCCGTTCCACCGGGTAGGTGATCAGGGTTTCGGCCAGCAAGTCTTCCGGGACGATGTACGGTTTGCTCGCCAGCGCATGCTGGTTGGCGACCGCAAGCATGGCTTCGTAGGTGAACAGCGGCACATACGTGATGCCGGCAATTTCCAGTGGATCAGAGGTGACCACCAGGTCCAGATCGCCACGGGCCAGCGCCGGCAGTGGCGCAAACGAAAAGCCTGAAGCGAGGTCGAGTTCGACTTCCGGCCAGGCATCGCGGAACTGGTCGATGGTCGGCATCAGCCACTGGAAGCAACTGTGGCACTCGATCGCCATGTGCAGACGCCCGGCCGTCCCACCCGCGAGACGGCTGATGTCACGCTCGGCGGCGCGCAGCAGCGGCAGGGTCGCGTCGGCCAGTTGCAGCAGGCGCAGGCCGGCGCTGGTGAAGCGCACCGGTTTGGTCTTGCGCACGAACAACGGCATCCCCAGCCGCTCTTCGAGCTCCTTGAATTGGTGGGACAGCGCCGATTGGGTCAGGTGCAGGCGGTCGGCGGCATCCACCAGGCTGTCGGCTTCGCGCAGGGCGTGCAGGGTTTTCAGGTGACGGATCTCAAGCACCGCAGGCTCCATGAGTAAAATTTGTGGATAAGGCAATACTGGTGAGTTTGTCTCATGTTGCGCGACCTGTCGACCGTGGCCCGTCACGACCGCTCGGCACTCTTCATCAAACTGTCATGCAACTGTGGCAGCGCGCTTGAACAAAGTTCATCAGACTCGCGCTCTACTGGGGTTCTGCGTTTCGGTGTTTTTCATGCATAAGGCTTTTTTATCAATCGCGGCCATGTTGGCCGCGCTTTTGTTCGCGGCGCCGTCATTCTCCGCGCCGCGCTGCGATGTCAATGTGCCGACCGAGCACGTCGATCTGCAGCAAGTCAGCATCGCTTACCAGAGCATCGGTCGGGCTTCGGACCCGGCGTTGTTGCTGGTGATGGGCCTGGGCGGGCAATTGATTCACTGGCCGGACGAAGTGGTGGTCGCGCTGTGTCAGCAAGGCTTCCGGGTGATTCGTTACGACAATCGCGATGTCGGTTTGTCGACCTGGCGTCAGGCGCCGGTCGAGGCCAACCTGACGTTTGAAGTGCTGCGCTACAAACTTGGTTTACCGGTATCGGCGCCGTACAGCCTGACGGACATGGCCGATGACGCATTGGGGTTGATGAGTGCGCTGCACGTCGAACAGTTCCATGTACTGGGTGCCAGCATGGGCGGGATGATCGCCCAGCACATGGCGGCCATGGCGCCGCAACGGGTCGAGAGCCTGACCCTGATCATGACCACTTCCGGGGCCGAAGGCTTGCCGGCGCCGAGTGCGGCGTTGGTGCAATTGTTGTCGCGCCGTGGCGCGCCGAACCGTCAAGTGGCGCTGGAACAGCAGGCCGATCTGCTGGCAGCGCTGGGCAGCCCGGCGGTCAGCGATGATCGCCAGGCGTTGCTGCAACAGGCTGCTGCCTCCTATGACCGGGCCTTCAATCCCGAAGGCGTGAAACGCCAGATCATGGCCATCCTCGCCGAACCGAGCCGGGTGGCGTTGCTCAACCAGTTGCGCGTGCCGACGCTGGTGGTGCACGGCACGGCCGATCCGTTACTGCCGGTGATGCATGGCGTGCATCTGGCGGCACATATTCGTGGCAGTCAGTTGAAACTGATCCCGGGGCTGGCGCACCGTTTTCAGGAAGCGTTCAAGGAACCGTTGCTGGCGGCGGTGTTGCCGTACTTGCAGGCGCATCGTGAGGACACTTCGCACTGGGCGCAGATTGAGCCGGTGGCGGGCGGGAATCTCTTGTAGCTGAGGTTTCGCGGTGTCTGTACTGGCCCCTTCGGGAGCAAGCCCCCTCCCACAGGGGAACGCATTGCCAATGTGGGAGGGGGCTTGCTCCCGAAGGGGTCATCACTGTCGCCGCAAGACCGGACAGGTGTATCGTCTGGGTTTTGCGGCGCGAGGTGGTTCATGAATTCCACTCTGAAAATCGACTTTGTCAGCGACGTCTCCTGCCCCTGGTGCGTGGTGGGGCTGCGTGGCTTGCAGCAGGCACTGGAAATCCTGCGTAACGAGGTGCAGGCCGAGATCCATTTTCAACCGTTCGAGTTGAATCCGAAGATGGGCGCCGAGGGCCAGAACATCGCTGAACACATTCAAGAGAAGTACGGCTCGACGCCGGAGCAATCGCAGAAGAATCGCGAGGCCATTCGCGCCCGTGGCGCCGAACTCGGATTTGCCTTTCGCACCGATGGCAACAGCCGCATCTACAACACCTTCGATGCGCACCGTTTGCTGCATTGGGCGGGGCTGGAAGGTGTGCAATTGCCGCTGAAGGAGGCGCTGTTCAAAGCGTATTTCACCGATGGCGGCAACCCCTCGGATCACGCGCAGTTGGTGCAGATAGCTGAAAGCGTCGGGCTGGATCGCCAGCGGGCCGCGGCGATTCTGGCCTCGGACGAATTTACTGATGAGGTGCGTGAAGAAGAGCAGGTGTGGCTGCAACGCGGGGTGAGTTCAGTGCCGACGGTGGTCTTCAACGGTCAATACGCGGTGACTGGGGGCCAACCGGTGGAGACGTTTGTCGGGGCGATTCGGCAGATCATGGCCGAAGCCAAGGGCGGCACTGTCAGTCGCTAATCGCCCGCCGTGTGGTTTTGATCTTGATCGTTCCCACGCTTTGCGTGGGAATGCAGCCCCGGACGCTCTGCGTCCCATTAAAACGCGGAGCATGATCAAGACAAGATCAAAAGATCGCCGCCTGCGGCAGCTCCAGGGGGAGTGGTCACGAGTGAATGCGGACCCAAACCGTCACCAGTACGGTCGCCGCCATCAACCACGCCACCGCCGCCACCGCCAGCGAAGCCTCCAGGCTCATTCGATCGACCATCACATACAACGTCGCCAGGTACACAAAATACGGAATGATCGACCACATCCCGAACACGATGGTGGTCTTCAAATCGTCAATCGAACGCCCCTTGCCGACGATGTAATGCGCGATCAAGGCAAAGGTCGGAAACAGCGGCACCAAACCTGCGATGTAGTAGTTTTTGGTCTTGGCCAGCGCCGCCAGTATCACCACCACGGCGGCGCCGAGTGCAGCTTTCAGTAGCAGATCCATCAGTGGCTCAACCCGTATTTTTTAACTTTGTCGAACAGTGTGGTTTTGGCCATACCCAGTTCCAGGCTGGCCTGGGTCAGGTTGCCGCCGCTGCGTTGCAGGGCATCGCTGAGCAGGTTGCGCTCGAAGGCTTCCACCGCTTCGGCAAACGCCAGGCCCTGGCCCGCGCTGCCCGCGCCGGATTTTTTGAAGGCTGGCAGGCCGAGGGCGAAGCGCTCGGCGACGTTGCGCAGTTCACGCACGTTGCCCGGCCAGTCGTGGCTCATCAGGTGTGACAGCGTCTGGTTATCCAGTTCCGGCATTGCACGGTCAAAGCGCAGCGCCGACTGCTGGGTGAAGTGTTCGAACAGTTGCAGGATATCTTCGCGGCGTTCGCGCAATGGCGGCAATTCCAGCGTTACCACGTTGAGGCGGTAATACAGGTCGCTACGGAATTCGCCGGCCTTGCTCGACTCGTCGAGATCGGATTTGGTCGCCGCAATCACCCGGCAATCCACCGCCACGCTCTGGTTCGAACCGAGGCGTTCGAGGGTGCGTTCCTGCAACACCCGCAGCAATTTGATCTGCAATGGCAGCGGCATGCTTTCCACTTCGTCGAGGAACAGCGTGCCACCGTCGGCGTGTTCGATCTTGCCGATGCGGCGTTTGCCTGCGCCGGTGAAGGCGTTGGCTTCGTGGCCGAAAATCTCGCTTTCAAAAAGGTTTTCCGGCAGGCCGCCGCAGTTCAGCGCAACGAATTGTTTGCTGTGACGGCGGCTGAAATCGTGCAGACAACGGGCGACCAGTTCTTTACCGGTACCGGTCTCGCCTTCGATCAACACGTTGGCCGAGGTGTCGGCGACGTTGGCGATCAGTTCGCGCAGCTTCTGCATGGCCGGCGAGCGCCCGATGATCCGCCCTTCAAGGGAATCACGCTCAGCCAGTTGCCGACGCAACGACGAGACTTCGCGCGCCAGGCTGCGTTGCTCCAGCGCGCGGCGTGCAACGTCCACCAGACGCTCCGGCGAGAACGGTTTTTCCATGAAGTCGTAGGCGCCTTTCTGCATTGCGCCGACGGCCATGGAGATGTCGCCGTGGCCGGTGATCAACACCACGGGCAAGCTGCGGTCGCGTTGCTTGAGGCGGGTCAGCAGTTCCAGGCCATCGATGCCGGGCAGGCGAATGTCGCTGATGACGATGCCGGCAAAGTTGTCGCCGACGCGCTCCAGCGCTTCTTCGGCACTGCCGACGCCGATGCAGGGAATGTCTTCCAGCGTCAGCGCTTGCTGGCAGCCGAGCAACACATGGGGGTCGTCTTCGACGATCAGCACACTAAGGTCGTGATTCATATTGGCTCGGCAGGAGTAGGGCTTACCAACGGTAAACTGAGGACGAAGGTGGTGCCACCACCGCCAGGGTGTTCGACACCCAGGTGGCCGCCGGTGGCAGCGGCGAGGCTGGCCGAGAGGGTCAGGCCCAGACCCAGGCCTTGCTCGCCGGGCTTGGTGGTGAAGAACGGTTCGAACAGATGCTTACGTGCTTCGGCGTCGACACCATGGCCGTTGTCGCGCACCCGCAGGCGATATTTGCCGTTGAATTCCTCACCCTCCAGCCACAGTTGCGGCAGCGGTTGTGCCTGCATGGCGTCGAGGGCATTACCGATCAGGTTGACCAGAATCTGTTCGAGGCGGGTCTGGTCGATGTGCAACTGCACATCGATGAATTGCCGGTGCAGTTGCAGTGCCGGGTTTTCCAGACGGGCGCCGAGCAATTGCAGTGCGGCGTCCACGGCTTTGCCGAGGCTGGCCTGGCCCTGATTGTCACCGCGCCGGGCAAACGAACGCAGGCTCGCGGTGATCCGGCCCATGCGGTCGATCAGGTCGTTGATGGTCTTGAGGTTGGTGCTGGCGACATCCAGTTGACCACGCTCCAGAAAGCGCACGGTATTGCCCGACAGCGTGCGCATCGCCGCCAGTGGCTGGTTCAATTCGTGGGCGATGCTGGTCGACATTTGGCCGATGGCGGCGAGTTTGCCGGCCTGCACCAGTTCATCCTGAGCGCGGCGCAAGGTTTCTTCGGCCTGCCGGCGTTCGCGGATCTGGCTCTTGAGGCGCTCATTGCTCGCGCGCAGGTCGGCGGTGCGTTCGGTAATCCGACGCTCCAGTTGATTGTTGGCTTCCTGCAAGGCTTCGCGGGCGGCGAGGCGCGTGGCGATGACCTTGCGTCGCTCGTTCCAGGCGATCAGCAGGAACGCCACCAGCGCAAACGCCACGGCCACCAGAATCCCCTGATTGATGGCCTCGCGACGCAGATCCTGCAACGGCGTCAGCAGGGTGAAATTCCACGGCGTATCGCTCAACGGCCGGGTCTGCGCCAGATAGCTGATGTCGTCTTCGCCGGACTGCACTTCGCTGTTGGCCGGGAAGGTGAGTTTTTCTACGCCTTCGGAGAGTGTTTCTCGGGCCAGCGGTTGCAGTTCATTGAGCGGGAACCAGTAGTACTGCAGGCTGCGGGCGAGTTTTTCCTTGATCTCGTCACTCAACGCAATCACCGATTTCAGGCGCCGGGCCGGATCGCTGGAGAGAATGATGATGCCGTTTTCGTCGCTGACGAAGGCTTCGAGGCGCGCCCGCTGCCAGCGTTCTTCCATGGCTTCCAGACGCACTTTGACCACGGCGACGCCGACGATCTTGCCGTGTTCTTCCAGGCCATGGGCCAGGTAGTAACCAGGTTCGCCGTTGGTGCTGCCGATCCCGTAGAACCGGCCCGGTTCGCCACGCACGGCTTTTTGAAAGTAGGCGCGGAAGGACAGGTCTTCCCCCAGGTAACTGTCGACATCGCGCCAGTTGCTGGTGGCCATGACGCGGCCGGTGGTGTCCATCACGTAGATGGCCCGACTGCGGCTGCGCCGGTTCAGGCCTTCAAGGTATTCGTTGACCGTTTGCCGGTGTTCCGGGGTCGGGTCGGTCAGCAGTTGCGGGACACTGGTTTCCAGTTCCAGCAGGCTGGGCAGATAGGTGTATTTGCTGATCTCGCTCTCGACCGCACGGGCGTGCAGTTCCAGCTGGCGCTGGCCGTTCTCGCCGAGGCTGCGGATACCGAAATGTTCACTGGTCCAGAAGCCGACAAAACCCAGACCGATCATCAGGGCGATGACCAGCGGCGGCAGGAACAGATGGCGAATCAGACGGGGCTTCACGGCAAGTGATGGCGGCGCTGCGCGATAGAGATTGGGGTCGCATTTCATCACAGATGCCTTGGGTCAACCACCACACTTGTTGCGAGGGCAACGCCGGCCCTTGTGGGAGCGAGCCTGCTCGCGAAAGCGGACTGACATTCAACATCCAGGCTGAATGTAATGGCCTCTTCGCGAGCAGGCTCGCTCCCACAGGGAAGGAGCAATGCCCCGGCGGGTGTGTTGCTTTTAGTGCTGCAGGATTTTCTCGAGGAAGTGCTGCGCGCGTTCGGAGCGGGCGCTGATGTCGCCGAAGAACTCCTCTTTCGGGCAGTCTTCGATGATCTTGCCGGCGTCCATGAAGATCACCCGGTCCGCCACTTTGCGGGCGAAGCCCATTTCGTGGGTCACGCACATCATGGTCATGCCTTCGTGGGCCAGTTGCACCATCACGTCGAGCACTTCGTTGACCATTTCCGGGTCGAGCGCCGAGGTCGGTTCGTCGAACAGCATGACGATCGGGTCCATCGCCAGCGCACGGGCAATCGCCACACGCTGTTGCTGACCGCCGGACAATTGGCCCGGGTGCTTGTGGGCGTGAGCAGACAGACCTACACGCTCAAGCAGTTGCAGACCTTTGTTGGTCGCCTCTTCCTTGCTGCGGCCCAACACCTTGATCTGCGCGATGGTCAGGTTTTCGGTGATGGTCAGGTGCGGGAACAGTTCGAAATGCTGGAACACCATGCCCACGCGCGAACGCAGTTTCGGCAGGTTGGTCTTCGGGTCGGCAATCGAAGTGCCGTCGACGACGATGTCGCCTTTCTGGAACGGCTCCAGCGCGTTGACGCACTTGATCAGGGTCGATTTGCCGGAACCCGACGGGCCGCAGACCACGATCACTTCGCCTTTTTTGACCTCGGTGCTGCAATCAGTCAGCACCTGGAAGTCCCCATACCACTTGTTGATGTTTTTGATAGAGATCATACGGCGAACCTTTTTTGCAGACGCTTGACCAGCAGCGAGGCGGCAAAGCTGATGATGAAGTACACGACACCGGCGAAAATCAGGAACTCATTGGAACGACCAATGATGTCGCCGCTGGCGCGGGAGGCGTTGAGGAAATCCACCAGGCCCACGGTGTAAACCAGCGAGGTGTCCTGGAACAGAATGATGCTCTGCTGCAGCAGCAGCGGGGTCATCTTGCGAAAGGCCTGCGGCAGGATGATCAGACGCATCATCTGGCCGTAGCTCATGCCCAGCGCTTGCGCAGCACCCATCTGGCCTTTGGGAATCGACTGCACGCCGGCCCGGACGATTTCGCAGAAGTACGCCGCTTCGAACATCATGAACGCCACGATGCACGAGGTGAACGCACCGATCGGGGTGTCTTCGCCGGTGATCCAGCGCAGCACGAACGGCACCGCCAGATAGAACCAGGTGATCACCAGCAGCAGCGGGATCGAACGGAAATAGTTGACGTACGCGCCGGCAACGTTGGACAGCAGTTTGTTATGCGACAGCCGGCACAGTGCAAGGATGGTGCCGAGAATGATCCCGCCGACCACGCCCATGGCCATCAGCTTGAGGGTCATCACCATGCCGTTCCACAAACCGGGAATGGCCGGGACGATGCCACTGAAATCGAATTCCATTATTTACCCCCCACGGAGATCAGGCCGGGCACGGCGACTTTCTTCTCGACCACGCGCATCAGCAGCATGAGGCTCATGTTCAGGGTGAAATAGATCAGCGTCGCCAGGGTGAACGCTTCGAACAGGTTGGCCGAGAACTCGGCGGTCTGTTTGGTCTGCGCGAGCAGCTCCATCAAACCGATCAGCGAAGCCACGGAGGAGTTCTTGAAGACGTTCAGGAATTCCGAGGTAAGCGGCGGAATGATGATCCGGTAGGCCTGGGGCAGCAGCACGTTCCAGTAGATCTGCGGCAGCTTGAAACCCATGGCGCGGGCCGCCGATTCCTGGCCGCGTGGCAGCGCCTGGATACCGGTGCGTACCTGTTCGCAGACACGGGCGGCGGTGAACAGACCCAGGCACACGACAACACTCAGGTAAGCCGAGGTGGTCGGGTTAAGATCCTGCTTGTACCACTCCTGCAGATCCGCCGGCAGCAAGTCGGGCACCAGGAAGTACCAGATGAACAGTTGAACCAGCAGCGGCACGTTACGGAAGAGTTCGACGTAGCAGGTGGCGATGCCCGACACGATGCGGTTCGGCACAGTACGCATGACGCCCAGTATCGAGCCCAGCAGCAGGGCGATGATCCAGGCCACGATGGCGATGGCGATGGTCCAGCCCAGCCCGGAGATGAACCAGTCGAGATAGGTCTCGCTGCCCACGCCGGTGGACTTGAAGAACACGCCCCAGTCCCAGTTGTAATTCATTAGGGTCTCCCCTCGATTCGATCAATGTACAAGTGCCCGCCCGGGAAACTCCGTTCCCTCTGATCGTGTAGATCAGGCACACGCGATCGGCTCGACAGCCACCGGTTCGAGTGTTTCCAAAAAGTGCAGCAGGGAGTGACAAACTCCTGAAAGGGCGGCGCCCCTTCAGGAGATAAGGTTAGTCAGAAATCAGGATTTCTTGTCGTCAGCCGCTTTGTCGGTCGGATTGGCGATCAGGGCCTTGAGCTCGTCGCTCATCGGGAAGTTCAGGTTCAGGCCTTTTGGCGGAATCGGCTGCATGAACCACTTCTCGTAGATCTTGTTGATCGCGCCCGACTTGTAGGTCGCCACGATGGCGTCATCGACAGCCTTTTTGAACGGCTCGTCGCCTTTGCGCATCATGCAGCCGTAGATTTCGTACGACTGTGGTGTGCCGGTGACGGCCCAGTCGGTGGCTTTCTTGGCCTTGGCGGCTTCGCCGGCCAGCAGGGCGTCGTCCATCATGAACGCAACGGCACGGCCCGATTCCAGCATCTGGAAGGATTCGCCGTGGTCTTTGGCGGAGATGACGTTCATGCCCATCTGCTTGTCGGCGTTCATCGCCTTGAGGATGCGCTCGGACGTGGTGCCAGCGGTGGTCACGACGTTCTTGCCTTTGAGGTCGTCGAAATCCTTGTACTTGGAGTCAGCCTTGGACAGCAGACGGGTACCGATTTCGAAGATGCCGACGGAGAAGTCAACTTGCTGCTGACGCTCGACGTTGTTGGTGGTGGAACCGCACTCGACGTCCACGGTGCCGTTCTGCACCAGCGGGATACGGGTTTGCGAGGTCACCAGGTTGTATTTGACTTGCAGGTTCGGCAGGTCGAGGTCTTTCTTGATGGCTTCGACGATGGCCAGCTGGATGTCGTGGGAGTAGCCCACTGGTTTGCCGGAAGCGTCAGCGATGTAGGAAAACGGGATGGAGGCGTCGCGGTGACCCAGAGTGATCACACCCGACTCTTTGATCTTCTTCAGGGTGCCGGTGAGCTCGGCGGCGAAAACTGGCGTGCTGATCAGAGCGGCAGCAATGGCTGCGCCCAGGATATGGGGAACGATGCGCATCAAATTTTCCTCGAATTGTTTTTTTTATGGAGCCAGTTTGTCGGCCCTTTTGTGCTTCGAATGCCTGACGGCTCCTGAAGTGTTGGCTCACAGGCATTCGTCGAGAGAGTGTAGAGCATGAGTCGTGCCAGACCAGTCGACAAGACTTAACTCTTTGATCTGTATAGTGATTAATTTTTTGTGGCGATATTTTTTGCCACGGATGATCCGGTTAACCGAACCGACCGGAAAGTCGCGTTCGGAAAACCGAATGAACGGTCAGCCGCTGTTCGCGCTGAGCGCCGTTTCATGCAGGTACTGCCATTCGACGTGACCTGCCTGAGCCTGAAGGATCGCCACAGAAAGTCGAGCGTGGACGGTGTCGCCCTGGTAATGCGTTTCGATATAACTCAACGCAATGGTCTCGCCTTCTTGCCAGACCGTATGCAGGTCGCTGATCTCGATCTTCAGGCCAGGCCTGCCTCCCACTGTTGCTTTGAACAATTGCTCCACTTGCGCGCGATCAACCTTCATGCCCGAGGTGGTGACCATGGCGAAGTCGTTGGCGAAGACGCTCATCAGTGGCGCGATGGCGGCTTCGCCGCTGCCGTCGCTATCGGTAAATACGCGATGAATCAGTTCATGCACGTGGTGAATGCTGTATTGCGCTTGTTCAATCAGGTTGTCGTTCATGGGGTGCCTTTGCAGGGTTCAATTGACTCATCGAAAAAAGCGGGAGCAGTCCGGCCAGCGCCGCTATCACAAACGTCGCGTGGTAGGCATCGGTCGTGCCGAACGGCTTGAGCAGCAGGTTGAAGATCATCAGCAACAGCGCCGCACCGAAGCTGAACGACAGCTGCCGACTGATGTTCCAGATCACACTGGCCTTGTGCGTGTCGCTGCCGCTGAAATCCAGCAGCGCAGTGGCTTGCGCGGTGTTCGCGCCGAGGCCACCGCCAATGCCCATCAAGCCATAGGCGATGACAATTACCCCGATACTGGCTGGCGCATTCACCAGCGTCAGTGTGGCGATGCCGGCGCTGTGTAGCAGCAGGCCAAGCGTGAACAGGCGTTTGGCGCCGACCTGGTTATAGACCCGGCCACCGATCAGCATCGCGATGAACGCGCCGATGGCGTAGACGATCATGAACATCCCGGTCAGTCGGGCGCTGAAGTGCAGGATGTTCTGCAGAAAGAACATGCTCAGCAGATTGACCCCGGTGAACACACCCGGAATGGCGTAATAGATGAAGATCGAAGTGCTGAGCCTGGTGCTTTTGAGCAGGCCCAGATCGATGATCGGCTGGTTAGCTTGGCGGTAATGGCGCAGGTACAGAACAATAAACAGCAGGCCCACCGTCACCCAGGCAAGTGCCATCAACGGCGGATAGTCGCCGCCATACAACGACATGCCCATCAGCAGAGTGGCGAGTGCTGCGCTCACCAGCAGCAGACCTTTAATGTCTGGGCGCGGCAGGCTGGCCGGTCTGGCTTCCTTGATCCACCACCACGACAATCCGGCGGCAATCAACGAGAACGGAATATTGCTGTAGAACACCCAGCGCCACGAGCTGCTGTCGACGATGGCCCCGCCGAGGGTCGGCGAAATCGCCGGAGCAATCAGTGCTACAGCCATCACCAGAGTAGAGATTTTTGTCCGTTGCTCGCCGTGAAACAGATTGAAGGTCAGCGCCTGTCCGACCGGAATCAGCAAGCCGCCGCCGATGCCCTGCACGAAGCGCCAGAACACCAGTGCCGGGAACTGCTCGGCCAGACCACACATCCACACCGATCCGCTGAACACCAGCATGGACACCGTGAGAATCTTCCGGCTACCGAAACGAGCCGCCAGCCAGGTGCTCAGCGGAATGATCAACGTCAGCCCGAGAATGTAAGCGTTGGCCACCCAGGCAACCGAGGAAGTACTGACTTGTAAACTCACCGACAAACTGGGCAATGCCACCGCCGACATGAAGATGTTGATGCAGTCGATAAAGAACCCGAGCAGAAAGATTGACGCAACTTTGTAGCGGTAACTCATGGTGTTTCCCCTTTGTCGACGAGGATAGGGGCGATAGACTCCGACCGTCGATGCAATGGGGCTGAACACAATGTTTGACAGGATTTGACAGTGAATCACGGCGCCATGCATACGCATATGAATCGGGTGCAGACGTTCCTCGCGATCGTCGATCTGGGTTCGTTCACCAAGGCTGCGGATTACCTGAACATCAGCCGGGCCATGGCCAGCCTGCACGTCAAGGCGCTGGAACAGGCGCTGGCCACCACGCTGCTGATCCGTAATACCCGCACGATAGCGCTGACTGAAACCGGGCAGAGTTTTTATGCCGAGTTCAAAGGCATTGTCGCGGACATCGACAGTGCCTTTGAGAACGTCTTGAAGGGCAGTAATCGGGTTTCGGGAAAGTTGCGGATCAGTTCGACCAGTGAGTACGGCGAGAAATACATCCTGCCGCTGCTACCGTTGTTTTCGCAGACGTATCCGGAGATCCGGCTGAGTTACCACGTCAATTCTTCACTCAATGACTTGGTCGCCGAGAAACTCGATCTGGTGATTCGTCTGGGCAGCCTGGCCGACTCGGCGTTCAAGAGTCGCAAAATTGCTGACTATGAAATCGTGCTGGTGGCCACCGAGCAATTTCTCTCGCGTCATCCGGTGCGTGATCCACTGGATCTTAATGGCGTGCCATGGATCGCCAACAGCAATCTGCAGACACCGACGCAGTGGTTGTTGCGTGATCGGCAAGGGCAGGGCATGGAAGTCAGCGGCGCGCATTACTTCGAATCGAATTCTTCGGCGGCCATGCGTGCGATGACACTGTCGTCGCTTGGTGTATCGGTGTTACCGCAGTGGCTGATCGAGGATGACCTTGCCAGCGGACGCCTGATCCGTTTGTTGCCGGAATATTCGTTGCCGTCGCGATCGATCAATGTGGTTTTCCCCAGCAGCCCGCACCTGCCGCACAAGTCGCGGGTGTTTATTGATTTTCTGTTGTTGCATCTGGCGAATTGAGGTCGGTCCAACCGCCCCTCGCTCCAGCCCTCCCCGAGGGAGAGGGGCGGATTTCATTGGCGCAACAAAAAGCCCCTGAACCTCACGATTCAGGGGCTTTTTCATTCAAGCGATGATCCGAAGATCAGGCCGCTTCAATCTTGCGGTTCTGCTCAACCTGGCCCAGATACGCCGCCAGTTTCTCCTGCTCAGCCGGGGTGGTGAACAACCCCAGCTTGCTGCGGCGCCACAGAATGTCATGCGCCGTGGTCGCCCACTCTTCGCTGCACAGGTAATCGACTTCACGGGTGTAGAGCCCGCCACCCAGGTGTTCGCCCATGTCGGCGAGGGTTTCCACGCCTTCGAGCATGCGCCAGGTGCGGCTGCCGTAGGTGGTCGACCAGCGGCGGGCGATCTCGGTCGGGACGAAGTCGAACTTGTCGCGGATCAGCGCGCTCAAGGCCTGTGGGGTGGTCATGTCTTCACCGCCGGGCAGGGTGGCGGTGGCCGTCCAGCTTCGGCGCATTTGGGTGAAGAATGGCAGCAGTTGCGCCATCGCCGACTCGGCGAGTTTGCGGTAGGTGGTCAGCTTGCCGCCGAATACCGACAGCAGCGGTGCTTCTTCACCGCCACCCGACAGTGCCAAGGTGTAATCGCGGGTCACCGCCGACGGGTTGTCCGATTCGTCGTTGCACAGCGGACGTACGCCCGAGTAGCTGTGCTGGATGTCGTCACGGCTGATCTGCTTCTTGAAGTGGGCGTTGACCACTTTCAACAGGTATTCGGTTTCGCCATCGGTGATCGCCACTTTGGCCGGATCGCCGGTGTACTCACGGTCGGTGGTACCGATCAGGGTGAAGTGGTTCAGGTACGGAATGGTGAAGACGATGCGCTGATCTTCGTTTTGCAGAATGTGCGCGTTTTCACCTTCGTACAGTTTCGGCACGATGATGTGGCTGCCCTGAATCAGACGGATGCCGTAGGGCGATTCCATCTTCAAGTCGTCACGAATGAACTTGGCGACCCATGGGCCAGCAGCGTTCACCAGCGCCTTGGCGGTGATCGAAAACAGGCTGCCGTCGGCACGCTCCAGATTCAGATGCCACAGGCCCTTGGCACGGCGGGCGCTGACGCAACGGGTCTGGGTGTGCACGTGGGCGCCTTTTTCACGGGCGGCCATGGCGTTGAGTACAACGAGCCGGGCGTCATCGACCCAGCAATCGGAGTATTCGAAGCCCTTGGTGATTTCGCTTTTCAGCGCGCTGTCGGCGCCGAATTTCAAACTTTTCGAGCCTGGCAGTTTTTCGCGCTTGCCGAGGTTGTCATACAGGAACAGACCGGCACGGATCATCCACGCCGGACGCAGGTGCGGACGGTGCGGCAACACAAAGCGCATCGGCTTGACGATGTGCGGCGCCTTGGCCA
Source organism: Pseudomonas baetica (assembly GCF_002813455.1). Classification (NCBI taxonomy): domain Bacteria; kingdom Pseudomonadati; phylum Pseudomonadota; class Gammaproteobacteria; order Pseudomonadales; family Pseudomonadaceae; genus Pseudomonas; species Pseudomonas baetica. The sequence goes on from NZ_PHHE01000001.1 coordinate 230,411, forward strand.
GCAGCACTTCGCGCTCGGCCAGTGCTTCGCGCACCAGACGGAATTCGTAATGTTCGAGGTAGCGCAGGCCACCGTGGATCAGCTTGCTGCTGGCTGACGAGGTGTGGCTGGCCAGGTCATCCTTTTCGCAAAGGAACACCGAGAGACCGCGACCGGCGGCATCCGCTGCGATCCCCACCCCATTGATCCCGCCGCCGATGACGGCAACGTCGTAGATCTCGGAGATAGGGGGCGTACGCAAGGTAGATGTGGACATCGGCTGGCCTCGGGCTCTTTTGATTTTCTGTTTGGAAATTGAACATAAATGTTCATTTGCGAAAATGGTAGCCCATAAACAGGCGCACAGCCAGTCGCCTTCGATTGAAAAAACTCATCGAAGGACAAGGAAAGGAAAATTTTCGAACATGAGATTCGCGTAATGACGCGAGAAGTGTGCTGTTTGAGTGATCGCTTTCGCGAGCAGGCTCGCTCCCACAGTTAAAAGCGTATTCCAAGGTGGGAGCGAGCCGGCTCCGGGCGGCGATCCGACGAAGGCGTCGGTGCAGCCAATGAATATATGAAGGGTTAAACGACTTCCAGACGAATCTTGTGCTGACTCAACAACTGCGCCAGCGCCGGCACCGGCTGCTGATCGGTGACCAGGCAATCGATCAGGCTGATCGGCCCCAAACGAATCATCGCGTTACGCCCGAACTTGCTCGAGTCCGCCGCCAGAATCACCTGCCGCGCATTGGCAATGATCGCCTGGGAAACGCGCACTTCCTGATAATCGAAGTCGAGCAGGCTGCCGTCCTCGTCGATACCACTGATGCCGACCAGGGCAAAATCGACCTTGAACTGGTTGATGAAATCTACACTCGCCTGACCCACCACACCGCCATCACGGCGCACGTTACCGCCAGTCAGCAGCACATCGAAATCATCCTTGGCACTGAGCATCGACGCTACGTGCAGGTTGTTGGTGATGATCTTCAGGTGGTTGTGATTGAGCAGGGCGCGGGCGATGGATTCGGTGGTGGTACCGATGTTGATGAACAGCGAGGCGTGATCGGGGATCTGGGCGGCGATGGCTTCACCGATGCGTTGTTTTTCATCGCGCATCTGATCGGCGCGCATCGCATAGGCGGTGTTTTCAACGCTGGAATCATAGGCGGCGCCGCCATGGTAACGGCGGAGCAAATTGGCTTCCGCGAGCTGATTGATGTCGCGGCGGATGGTTTGCGGGGTAACAACGAACAGCGTGGCCATTTCCTCGATGCTCACATAGCCGCGTTCGCGGACCAGCTCGAGGATTTGCTGCTGACGGGGAGGCAGATTCATGGGGCTTCCTTTGGGCTGCCGTGCAAAATTTGCCCATGATGCCGCAGGAATCCGCTCCCGACCAGTTAGTTGCCTTTCAGTCTCTGAAGGTTGGCTTATTCAGCGTCTTCACGCGCCCAGTCACGGGTACGGCTGACGGCTTTTTTCCAGCCTTTGTACAGCTTCTCTTTCTCGACTTCGTCCAGGCTCGGTTCGAACTCGCGCTCGATCACCGCTTTACCGCGCAGTTCTTCCAGGCTGCCCCAGAAGCCGCACGCCAGACCGGCCAGGTAAGCCGCGCCAAGTGCCGTGGTTTCGCGCATTTGCGGGCGCTCGACCTGAGTGCCGAGGATGTCGGCCTGGAACTGCATGAGGAAGTTGTTCGCCACTGCGCCGCCGTCCACGCGCAGGGCCTTGAGGCGTTCGCCGGAGTCCTGTTGCATGGCGTCGAGCACGTCGCGGGTCTGGTAGGCGATCGACTCCAGCGCGGCGCGGATGATGTGATCCACGCGCACGCCGCGAGTCAGGCCGAACAGCGCGCCACGGGCATACGGGTCCCAGTACGGAGCGCCTAAACCTGTGAAGGCCGGCACCAGGTACACGCCGTTGCTGTCCTTGACCTTGTTGGCGAAGTATTCGGTGTCGTGGGCGTCGTTGATGATTTTCAGCTCGTCACGCAGCCACTGCACGGTCGAACCGCCGTTGAACACCGCACCTTCGAGCGCGTAAGCGACTTCGCCGCGCGGGCCGCAAGCGATGGTGGTGAGCATGCCGTGCTTGGATTTCACCGCTTTGTCGCCGGTGTTCATCAGCAGGAAGCAACCGGTGCCGTAGGTGTTTTTCGCCTGGCCCGGCTCGACGCACATCTGACCGAACAGTGCCGCTTGCTGGTCGCCGGCGATACCGCCGATGGCGATGCCGCTCTTGGTGCGACCGTAGATTTCCGAGGAGGCTTTGACTTGCGGGAGCATTTCGCGCGGGATGTCGAGGATCTCGAGCATCTTCGAATCCCACTCAAGCGAATGGATGTTGAAGAGCATGGTGCGCGAGGCGTTGGTGTAGTCGGTGACGTGCACCTTGCCGCCGGTGAATTTCCAGATCAGCCAGCTATCGACGGTGCCGAACAGCAGTTCGCCGTTGCGCGCACGCTCGCGACTGCCTTCGACGTTGTCGAGGATCCACTTCAATTTGGTGCCGGAGAAATACGGGTCGGTGACCAGGCCGGTGGTGTCGCGGATGTATTCTTCGTGGCCATCACGCTTGAGTTGCTGGCAGATCTCGGTGCTGCGGCGGCACTGCCAGACGATGGCGTTGTACACAGGGCGGCCGGTGGTCTTGTCCCAGACCACGGTGGTTTCACGCTGGTTGGTGATGCCGATGGCGGCCACCTGATCGTGATGCAGGCCGGCCTGGGCCAGCGCTTCAACCATCACCGCGCTCTGGGTGGCGAAGATTTCCATCGGGTCGTGTTCAACCCAACCGGCTTGCGGATAGTGCTGAGCGAATTCGCGCTGCGCAGTGCAGACCACGTTCGCGTCGCGGTCGAAAATGATCGCGCGGGAGCTGGTCGTACCCTGATCAAGGGCAATGATGTAGTTCTTATTCTGAATGTCGGTCATGTCGATTGCCTTGGACGAAATAAGGGTGAGTGGGCCGGGGCGCAGGTTCTAACGGGCAGGAACCTGCGCCGACTGTTTCAAGAAGTTCTTGGTTTGCCGTCAATGGCCGGTTCTGCATCCTTTGTAGCAGGTGTGACGCCGGTCAGGTGACGGGCAATGAGCCCGCGATACCCGGCAGCACCGAGGCAGGCACCGACAATCGGTGCAAAAATCGGAATCAGGAAATACGGAATATCGCGGCCGCCAGTGAAGGAAATTTCACCCCAACCGGCGAAGAAAGTCATTAGCTTTGGACCGAAGTCACGTGCCGGGTTCATCGCAAAACCGGTCAGCGGGCCCATCGAGCTGCCGATTACCGCGATCAGCAAACCGATCAGCAGCGGCGCCATCGGGCCTTTCGGCAGGCCATTGTTGTCGTCGGTCAGGGCCATGATCACGCCCATCAGGATCGCGGTGATGATCATCTCGACGAGGAACGCCTGAGCGGTGGACAGCACCGGGTTCGGGAAGGTGGAGAACACCGACGCCAGTTCAAGGCTGGCTGCCGAACCACGAACCATTTGGTGAGTTTGTTCGAAATCGAAGAACAGGTTGCTGTACAGCGTGTAAACCAACAGTGCACCGCAGAAGGCGCCGGCGATTTGCGCGAGGATATAGAACGGCAGTTTGCGCTTTTCGAAGTCGGCGAAGATCGTCAGGGCGATGCTCACGGCAGGGTTCAGATGCGCACCGGAAACGCCGGCGGTGAGGTAGATCGCCATGCTGACGCCGACGCCCCAGATGATGCTGATTTCCCACAGACCGAAGCTGGCGCCGGCGACCTTGAGCGCGGCGACGCAGCCGGTGCCGAAAAAGATCAGCAGTGCAGTACCCAGAAACTCGGCCATGCATTGGCCCGAGAGCGTTGGTTGCTGTAAAGCAGTTGTCATTGAAAACCTCGATTTTTGTTGTTGTCTGGCGCTCTGCCAACAGGGCAAGGCGCGATTTTCACCAGGGCAGGATCCCCATCCTGATCCCGGTTTACTGCTGGGTGCTGCGATAACCACAATTCTTACATTATTCAGATTCGAAAAAATATAGACAAGAAACAAACCTGTCAAAGGTCGAAAGTGAACCGTCGGTCACAATAAAACTATTGGCGCGGTGAATGATCCTCGGCGAACGACGATTTTCGTCCCGCCGACCTGTCTGCAAGCCACGGGAAACGCGGCGTTGGAATAGAGCCTTTTGTGATCTGATCGCCTAGAATCCTGCGCAGGATTTTTCTGTTACTGCCGAGCCTGGAGCTGCCATGACCCCTGCGTTGAACTTGTTGAAAAAAGTTCGTGCCGAACATCGCGTGCACAGTTACGAACATGACCCGAAGGCCGCGTCCTATGGGCTGGAGGCTGCAGAAAAACTGGCACTTGCGCCGGCTCAGGTGTTCAAGACGCTGCTGGCGGCCAGTGAAAAGGGTGAATTGTTGGTGGCGGTGGTGCCGGTCGTCGGAAGTCTCGATCTCAAAGGTCTGGCGCATGCGGCTGGCGTGAAAAAAGTCGAGATGGCTGATCCGGCGGCTGCTCAGCGCTCCACCGGTTATCTGTTGGGCGGCATCAGCCCTTTGGGCCAGAAGAAGCGCTTGCGCACGTTCATCGATAACTCGGCCCAGGCTTTTGCGACTATTTATGTCAGTGCCGGTCGGCGTGGACTGGAAGTCGAGCTGGCGCCGGCGGTGCTCGCTGAGCACACCCAGGCCAGATTCGCCGACATCGGTCGCGCGTAAGAAAAGCCTGCACTGTATGAAGAAAATTGGCCGATTCTGTCACTGGCGCTGATCCGGCCCGCGCTGCATGCTCTGCCGACGGACTTAGGGAGAAGGTTATGCAGCTCGAGTTTTATCAGGTCGACGCATTCAGTGATCGACCGTTCAGTGGCAATCCCGCGATGGTCTATCGGCTCGATGCATGGCTGGCGGACGAGTTGATGCAGAAAATCGCCGCCGAACACAATCTGGCGGAAACCGCATTTCTGGTGCGTGAAGGTCAGGCCTGGCATATCCGCTGGTTCACGCCGACCACGGAAGTACCGTTGTGCGGCCACGCCACGCTGGCCAGTGCCTACGTGTTGTTCGACATTTACAAGGAAAGCACTGAACGTCTGGATTTCGTCTGCAAGTCCGGGCCGCTGAGTGTCAGTCGAGAGGATGGCCGCTTGTGGCTGGACTTCCCGTCGATGGTGCCATCAGAGATCGGCGTGACCCTGGATGTCGAGCGTGCGCTGGGTGTCGAAGCGGTGGATGTGCTGGGTTCAAATGAACTGTTCGTGGTGCTGGAGTCTGAACAAGCGGTGCTCGACTGTAAGCCGGATATGGTCGCACTGGCCAAGCTGCCGTGGCTGGGAGCGATCGTTACCGCGCGCGGCAACCAGCATGATTTCGTGTCGCGCTACTTCGCTCCGGCCATCGGCATCAATGAAGATCCGGTGACCGGTTCGACCCATTGCAGCCTGATTCCGTATTGGTCGAAGCGCCTGGGCAAATCCAGCCTGACCGCTTGCCAGCGTTCGGCGCGGGGCGGGGAGTTGTTCTGTCGGCTGGAGGGCGAGCGGGTGAAGATTGGCGGGCATGCAACGCTGGTAGCCAGCGGCACCCTGTTATTGGGATAAACCCAAAACCAACTGTGGGAGCGGGCTTGCTCGCGAAGGCGTTGTATCAGTCACCATTATCGTTGACTGACACAACGCCTTCGCAAGCAAGCCCGCTCCCACAGTACTGATCCAGGACCGATCAGAGGACTGTGTTGTAGCGGCGCACGCCGTTTTCTACTGCCGGAATCTGCGCCGCAGTGCTGCCCGAAGCCTGGAACAACACCAAATGCTCGGCTGCAACACGAATCCCCACCTCTGCGCCAACCTGATGATCAGCATGACTCGGGAATATCGACTCCAGCTGCGCACCCGTCGGCAATTGCAGGCGATACAGTGTCGATGCCCCCAGGAACGTCTTGCCCACAATCCGCGCCTTCAACGCACTGTCCGGCGCATAAACGATGTCATCCGGACGCAGCAACACATCCACCGCACCGCCAATCGGCCAGGTGTAGGCACGATTGCCGCGCAGTTCACCCAGTTCGGTCTGCACCGATTCCGGACTGTTCAGTTGGCCGCGAATGAAATAACCCTGACCGATGAAGCTGGCCACAAACGGCGTCGCCGGTTCGTGATAGAGGTTGTAGGGCGTGTCCCACTGTTCCAGTCGACCTTCCTTGAAGACGCCCACGTGATCGCTCACGGCGAAGGCTTCTTCCTGGTCGTGAGTCACCAGAATCGCACTGGTGCCACGGGCCTTGAGGATGTCACGCACTTCGTGGCTGAGCTTGCGGCGCAATTCGCCATCGAGGTTGGAGAACGGTTCATCGAGCAACAGCAGTTGCGGCTCCGGTGCCAAGGCGCGGGCGAGGGCGACGCGCTGTTGCTGGCCGCCGGACAATTCGTGCGGGAAACGCTTGCCGAGGTTCTTCAGGTTGACCAGTTCCAGCAGCTCTTCGGTCACGCGATCCTTTTGCGGGTGCTTGCGGATGCCGAAGGCGATGTTGTCCGCGACGCTCAGGTGCGGGAACAGCGCGTAGTCCTGGAACACCATGCCGATCCGGCGTTTCTCCGGCGCCAAGGTGAAACCGGCGCTGGAAATGGTCTCGCCACCCAAGGTGATTTCGCCTTCGTGCACCGGTTCGAAACCGGCAATCGCGCGCAGGGTGGTGGTCTTGCCGCAACCGGACGAGCCGAGCAGGCAGCCGATGTCACCGGCATTGAGGTGCAGATTGAGGTTCTGCACCACGCGTTGGTCTTGATAGCCGCAAGCGAGGTTGCGCAGGTTCAGCAGTAATTCATGGCTCATGCGTGGTGATATGCCGGTTCGACGAGGAACTCGAGCAGGGCCTTCTGTGCGTGGAGACGGTTTTCTGCCTGATCCCAGGCGACGGAGCGCGGGTCATCAAGCAGGTCGAGGCTGATTTCTTCGCCACGGTGCGCTGGCAGACAGTGCATGAACAGCACGTCCTCGGCGGCGAGATCGAGCAGGGCGCGGTTGACCTGAAACGGTGCGAACAACTTCAGGCGCTTGGCAGTTTCCTCTTCCTGGCCCATGGAGGTCCAGACGTCGGTACTGACCAGGTGCGCGCCACGCACGGCGTCCTGCGGATCGCGGACGATGGTCACGCGATCGCCGGCCTTGGCGACGAATTCAGGGTTCGGCTCGTAGCCTTCGGGGCAGGCGATGCGCAACTGGAAGTCGAACTGGATCGCCGCTTCTATATAGCTGTTGCACATGTTGTTGCCGTCGCCGATCCAGGCCACGGTCTTGCCCTGGATCGAGCCACGGTGTTCGAGGAACGTCTGCATGTCGGCCAGCAACTGGCACGGGTGCAGGTCATCGGACAGGCCGTTGATCACCGGTACGCGCGAGTTGGCGGCGAATTCAGTCAGGGTGCTGTGGGCAAAGGTACGGATCATCACCGCGTCGAGCATGCTCGACATGACGATGGCGCAGTCGCCGATCGGCTCGCCACGGCCCAGTTGGGTGTCGCGCGGCGAAAGGAAGATCGCCTGGCCGCCGAGCTGGATCATGCCGGCTTCGAAGGAGATCCGTGTGCGGGTCGAGGATTTCTCGAAGATCATCCCCAGCACGCGGTTTTTCAGAGGCTCGAACAGTACGCCGCGGTTACGCAGGTCCTTGAGCTCAACGCCTCGACGGATCACGCTGACCAGCTCTTCGGGCGTGCAATCCATCAGGGAGAGAAAGTGCCTTGCGCTCATCATTGACTACCTTTTGCTACAAACCGCAGATGCTCAAAGCCTTGTTTATCGGAACAACGGGCGAGACCTGCGGCGTAAGCCGCACGGGGCGACGAAATAGGGGAAGGCGCGATATTGACACTAAATGTCGCGTTTTTCCAATAGGCTACTTTTTTTGCGGGATTCTGAGGGCGGACTGAACGTATCAGTTACGCATTTGAAGCCGGGTTCAGTAGAGCAGCGAGCCTCTTTGTACACTGGCCTCGCAGGGCTTGGCAATCCGGCGTGGCGGGGATGGCGCCGGGCTGGTCGGTTTTCGACCAGAGCGCGATGCGACCACTTGGTCGGGTGCTCGGGCTGAAACATTTGCTAAAGCAAAGTGCTGGGTTATAACTACCTTTCGAGCGACGCAGGAAGCCCTCCGCATGGAATCGAAAGAACAACTGTTAATGGAATTGCTGGGCCACACGGCTCGCTCTCTGACCCATCTCACCGCCTCGGTCACCTCAATGTCGTTCGAACTGCTGCGCAGCGAAGACGAAGTGGTCAAGGCCGCCAGCCGCCAGATGATCGACCGCATGGCGACCATCAGCGCCGGCCTCGACGAGCACTGGCGCCTGATCGGCGAACTCACCGGCGTGCACGTCGCCCACGAGCAGATCGAAACCATTCAGGAAATCCAGTTGCAGGCGCCGCCGCAACTGCCGTCCAACTGATCGTGGCGGGTTATCGGGACGCCTGATAGCCGTCGATTCACAAGACGAACGTCGCTGGCGCTGCACTGGCACACGGGCCATAGTTTTGTTCCCGCAGGCATTACCGTTGCCTGCCCAGAACAAGACAGAGACTGGCCATGACCAAGACTCTCCATCACCGTGCCTGCCACCTGTGCGAAGCCATCTGCGGCCTGACCATCGAGACCACCGAAACCGATGGCGATGTGGCGATCACTTCGATCAAGGGCGATGCCCTCGACACGTTCAGCCGTGGCCACATCTGTCCCAAGGCTGTGGCTTTGCAAGACATTCAGAATGATCCGGATCGCCTGCGCCAGCCGATGCGTCGGGTTGGCAGCGAATGGCTGCCGATCGCGTGGGACGAGGCATTTGCCTTGGTGGCGGAAAAACTGGCGGCGATTCAGGAGCGTCATGGGCAGAACGCCGTGGCGGTCTATCAAGGCAACCCGAGCGTGCATAACTACGGGCTGATGACCCACAGCAATTACTTCCTCGGCTTGCTGAAGACGCGCAATCGCTTTTCGGCGACCTCGGTCGATCAGTTGCCGCATCACTTGAGCAGTTACCTGATGTACGGCCATGGCCTGTTGCTGCCGATTCCGGACATCGACCACACCCATTTCATGCTGATCCTCGGCGGCAATCCTCTGGCCTCCAACGGCAGCATCATGACCGTGCCTGACGTCGAGAAGCGCCTGAAAGCCATTCAGGCCCGGGGCGGCAAAGTCGTGGTGGTCGATCCACGGCGCAGCGAAACGGCGGCGATGGCCGATCAGCATCTGTTCGTGCGCCCCGGTGGCGATGCGGCGTTACTGTTTGGGCTGCTCAACACGCTGTTTAGCGAAGGACTGACGCGCGACAGTCACTTGCCGATCGAGGGGCTGGACGAAGTGCGCGCAGCAGTGGCGACGTTTACTGCCGAGGCGATGAGTCCGCTATGTGCCGTTCCCGCTGAACAGATACGTCAGTTGGCCCGCGACTTTGCCGCGGCGCCGAGTGCGGTTTGTTATGGGCGAATGGGCGTGTCGACGCAGGCATTCGGCACGCTTTGCCATTGGGTCGTGCAGTTGATCAATCTGGTTACCGGCAACCTCGACCGTGTGGGGGGGCACTGTGCACCGAGCCGGCGGTGGATTTGGTGGCGTCGACTTCGGGAGGGCACTTCAATAAGTGGCAGAGCCGTGTTTCCGGGCGTCCCGAGTACGGCGGCGAGTTGCCAGTTGCGGCGCTGGCCGAAGAGATGCTCACTGGCGGCGAAGGCCAGATCCGCGCGCTGATCACCGTAGCCGGCAACCCGGTGTTGTCGACCCCGAACGGGCGGCAATTGGAACAGGCGCTGGACGGTCTGGAGTTCATGGTCAGTATTGACTTGTACATCAACGAAACCACGCGTTATGCCGACCTGATCCTGCCGTCGACCTCGGCGCTGGAGAACGATCATTACGACACCACGTTCAACCTGTTCGCGGTGCGCAACGTCACTCGCTTCAATCGCGCGATCCTCGCCAAACCCGAGGGCGCTTTGCATGACTGGGAGATCTTTGTGGGCCTGGCCAAGGCCTTTGCCGAGAAGACCGGCAAGGAACTGAAGCCAACCATGCCGCCAGCGAAGATGATCGACATGGGCCTGCGCTTGGGCATGTACGGTGACGCCGCCGAGCAAAAACTGTCACTGGCAACGCTGTTCGATCATCCCCACGGCGTTGATCTGGGCGCGTTGAAACCGAATCTGGCGAAGCGTTTGAAAACACCTGATCAGCGCGTGCAAGCTGCGCCGCCGGAGATCCTTGCTGATCTCGCACGCTTCGCCGCCTTGCAGGCACCGGCTGCTGATGAATTGCTGATGATTGGCCGCCGCCATGTGCGCAGCAACAATTCGTGGATGCACAACTATCATCGACTGGTGAAGGGCAAGCCGCGTCATCAATTGCTGATGCACCCGGATGATCTCGCCAGTCGCGGCCTCAATGACGGTCAGTTGGTGCGCGTCAGTTCGCGGGTCGGACAGATCGAAGTGGAAGTGCTCGGCAGTCTGGACATGATGAAGGGCGTGGTCAGCCTGCCGCACGGTTGGGGCCATGCGCGGCCGGGTGTGCAGATGACGATTGCCAGCGGCCAGCCGGGGTCGAGTGCCAACGACTTGACCGATGAATGTCAGCTCGATGAGTTGTCCGGCAATGCGGCGCTCAATGGCGTGCCGGTGAAGGTAGCGGCGGCTTGAGCATGTCTGTCGGGGAGACCGAGCATGGCGCTCGGGATTCCGTTACAATGCGCCACCGTGCCGACCCATGAGTCGGAAAGTTCAGCCGAGGTGCTCCATGGATATCATCGAAACGATTAAAGAGCAGATTGCCAACAACACCATTCTGCTTTACATGAAAGGCTCGCCGAATGCCCCACAGTGTGGCTTCTCCGCGAAAGCTGCGCAGGCTGTGATGGCGTGTGGCGAAAAGTTTGCGTACGTGGACATCCTGCAGAACCCGGAAATCCGCGCCAACCTGCCAAAGTACGCCAACTGGCCGACTTTCCCACAACTGTGGGTCGGTGGTGAGCTGGTCGGCGGCAGCGACATCATGACTGAGATGTCGGCAGACGGTTCGCTGCAAAGCACCATCAAGGCGGCTGTTGAAGCGGCTGCTGCGAACAAGTCCGAAGCCTGACCGGCTTGTAGGGAAGCAAGCTTCTTTGCTTCCTCGCAGGTTCATTCGACAACGCTTCCCCTGTAGGAGCTGTCGAGTGAAACGAGGCTGCGATCTTTTGATCTCCAGCCAATAAAAAGCCCCGCACCTCGAAAGAGGGCGGGGCTTTTTAATGTCTTGAATCTGGCGAGTGTTAAATCACTCTTCGCCCATCTGCGACTGCAGGTAGTTCTCAAGACCGACTTTACCGATCAGGCCCAGTTGGGTTTCCAGCCAGTCGATATGTTCTTCTTCGGATTCGAGGATATCTTCGAGCAGTTCACAGCTGCCAAAGTCGCCAACGGTTTCGCAGTGGGCGATCGCGGCTTTCAGGTCGGCGTGGCCGGTCTTCTCGATGCGCAGATCGCATTCCAGCATTTCCTGGGTGTGCTCGCCGATGTGCAGCTTGCCCAGGTCCTGGACGTTCGGCAGGCCTTCAAGGAACAGGATGCGCTTGATCAGCTTGTCCGCGTGCTTCATCTCGTCGATGGATTCTTTGTATTCGTGCTTGCCCAGCTTGTTCAGGCCCCAATCTTCATACATGCGCGCATGCAGGAAGTACTGATTGATCGCGACCAGCTCATTGGCAAGGATCTTGTTGAGATGCTGGATGACTGTAATGTCGCCTTTCATGATCGGAGTCCTGCCCTGTAATAGCTGTATATAAGGCGGAGTTTGAGCTTCGTATTTATAAGTGTCAAACCTAAGTTATTGAATAATATATGAAAATTAATCGGAATAAGAATGTTTGTGTTCCGCGTCTGGAGCCTAAGCGCTTGATTTACAGGCATAAAAAAACCGGACATAAGTCCGGTTCTTTGAAATAGGGGTAATTACGCAGCAGTAAATTCTACCGGATAAGGAATCGCGGCCTGGGCGGTTTGCAGCTTGGTCAGGGTTTCGCGAACCACTTCCTTGGCAAGGCAGGCACATTTGCCGCACTGGCTGGCGACGCCGGTGGCCTGGCGGACTTCTTTATAGCTGCAGCAACCTTCATAGATCGCTTCGCGGATCTGTCCGTCGGTGACGCCAGTGCAGAGACAAACATACATAAGTGAGAACCGTCGCTGGTTGTGACTCAATTGCGATGGATCTTAATGTTAACGAGAATGATTGTCAAAGTGCTTTCGGAAAGGTTTTGCCGAGATGAGTGAGGGACTGACGAGCGGTAATGACTGGCCATCTGCCTGGCCCCGTAAATGCAGCACTGCTATCCGCTTACTTTAAAAAACCGTTAAGGACAGGCCAAAAACGCAGTGTATGATGGTCGGCCCTTGCGAAGGGGGGTCGTGTCACAGGGCTGTCGTCCGAGGATGGCAGGCTGGCCGGACCCTGAACTTCAAGTTTTTACACCAGGAGATATCAATGAGCGTACTCGTAGGCAAACAAGCCCCTGACTTCACCGTCCCGGCCGTACTCGGCAATGGCGAGATCGTTGACAGCTTCACCCTGTCCTCGGCCATCAAAGGCAAATACGGCCTGGTGTTCTTCTACCCACTGGACTTCACCTTCGTCTGCCCGTCCGAGCTGATCGCTCTGGACAACCGCATGGCCGACTTCAAGGCGCGCAACGTTGAAGTGATCGCGGTGTCGATCGACTCGCACTTCACCCACAACGCCTGGCGCAACACTCCAGTGAACAATGGCGGCATCGGTCAGGTGAAATACACCATGGCTGCCGACATGAAGCACGACATCGCCAAGGCCTACGACGTTGAGTCCGAAGGCGGCGTAGCTTTCCGTGGCGCGTTCCTGATCGACGACAAAGGCGTTGTCCGCTCGCAGATCATCAACGACCTGCCACTGGGCCGTAACATGGAAGAGCTGATCCGTCTGGTCGACGCTCTGCAATTCCACGAAGAGCACGGCGAAGTCTGCCCTGCCAACTGGAAAAAAGGCGACAAAGGCATGAACGCTTCGCCAGAAGGCGTTGCGGCCTACCTGACCGAGAACGCTGCAGCCCTGTAAGGCGCAACGTCGAGGTACAAAAAAACCGGCCCACGTGGCCGGTTTTTTTATGCGCGGTTGAAACGGCGACAATCAGTCGTTGAAATCTTCCCAGCCGCCCATCTGCTTCCAGCGATTGACGATGCCGCAGAACAGCTCAGCGGTTTTTTCGGTGTCGTAACGCGCCGAATGCGCCTCACGGCCGTCGAAATCGATGTCTGCTGCCTGACAGGCTTTCGCCAGGACGGTTTGGCCATAAGCCAGACCGGCCAGGGTCGCGGTATCGAAACTGGAGAACGGGTGGAACGGATTGCGCTTCATGTCCAGTCGCGCAACGGCAGCATTGAGGAAGCCGAGGTCGAAGCTGCTGTTGTGGCCGACCAGAATCGCACGCTTGCAGCCGTTGGCCTTAAGCGCCTTGCGGATGCCACGGAAGATGTCGGTCAGCGCCGTTTCTTCGCTGACGGCCATGCGCAGCGGGTGATCGAGCTTGATGCCGGTGAACTCCAGCGCCGCCGCTTCGATGTTGGCGCCTTCGAAAGGCTCAACGCGGAAGAAGTAGGTGTGATCCGGGTAAACGAAACCCTTTTCATCCATGGCGATGGTGGTCGCGGCAATCTCCAGCAATGCATCGGTGGCCGAGTTGAAGCCACCGGTTTCTACGTCGACGACAACCGGCAGGTAACCGCGAAAACGCGCTGCCATCGGATGACGGGAACCGCCGCCGCCACCTTGACCTTCCAGTTCGTCGTCGAAATGGTCTTCACTCACGCGTGTTCCTCCAGCAGGCGCCAGCGCAGTTTTTCACCGGCGCGCAGCGGGATAACGGTCAGCTCGCCAAATGGCAGGCTGGTTGGGGCGGTCCATTCTTCGCGAACCAGGGTGATGCGATCGGTGTTCGCCGGCAGGCCATAGAAGCGTGGGCCGTTGAGGCTGGCGAAGGCTTCGAGCTTGTCCAGCGCATTACGCTGTTCGAATGCTTCGGCATACAGTTCGATGGCGGCGTACGCGGTGTAGCAGCCGGCGCAGCCGCAAGCGGCTTCCTTGGCGTGCTGGGCGTGCGGTGCCGAATCGGTACCGAGGAAGAACTTCGCGCTGCCGCTGGTGGCGGCATCGAGCAGGGCTTCCTGGTGCGTATTGCGCTTGAGGATCGGCAGGCAATAGAAGTGCGGCCGAATCCCGCCAACCAGCATGTGGTTGCGGTTGTAGAGCAGGTGATGCGCGGTGATGGTCGCGCCAACGTTGGCCGAAGCCTCGTTGACGAACTGCACGGCATCGCCGGTGGTGATGTGTTCGAACACGACTTTCAAGGTCGGGAAACGCTCGACCACACGACGCATGTGTTCATCGATGAAAATCTTTTCGCGGTCGAAGACATCGACGTCGCCACGAGTGACTTCGCCGTGGATCAGCAGCGGCATACCGACTTCGGCCATGGCTTCCAGCGCCGGGAAAATCTTGTCGATGCTGGTAACCCCGGAGTCGGAGTTGGTGGTGGCGCCAGCCGGGTACAGCTTGGCGGCGTGCACGAAACCGCTGGCCTTGGCCTCACGAATTTCTTCGGGCTGGGTGCGGTCGGTGAGGTACAGCACCATCAGCGGCTCGAAACGACTGCCGGCCGGGCGGGCAGCGAGAATCCGCTGGCGATAGCCGTCGGCTTCAGCGGCGTTGCGCACCGGAGGTACCAGGTTGGGCATGATGATGGCGCGACCAAACGTGCGCGCAACATCGGCAACGGTATTGGTCAACACGGCACCATCGCGAAGATGAATGTGCCAGTCGTCGGGACGCAGCAGGGTCAGGCGGTCGGACATGAGGGGATTCCAGGCGGGTCAAACTGAGGCGAATGCTACCGGAAAAGACTCTTGCAGGCACTCGCTATCAAGTTTTGCAGGAACCTTCCGATATCCCGTAGGTATGCCGTAAACATAGTGTGAATCGGTCTTTGTGTTTCAGAAGCCAATGGAGCCTCCCGTGCGCCAGCGATATTTAGCCTTGCTCAGTGTGTTTGCCAGCTTTCCCGCCATGGCGCTCACGTACCAGACCCGCCTGGAGAATATTGAGTGGACGGTCGCCGGCGACAAGTTCGAATGTCGTCTGACACAGCCGATCACTGATTTCGGCTCGGGGGAGTTCGTGCGCAAGGCAGGCGAGCAGGCGGTATTTCGTCTGAACGCCTATAACGCCATGCTGGGCGGTGGGGCGGCGACGTTGCTCGCGGCAGCCGCGCCGTGGCAGCCGGGACGCGGTGACATCAATCTGGGCACCGTCAGACTGGGCAGTGGTAACGTGTTGTTCAACAGCTCTCAGTCCCAGGCCGGAGGTCTGATCAGCGGCCTGATGGATGGTCGCAGCCCGGTGGTGCGCCGTGCTTCGGGCGATGGACGCGTGTCGGAAGTGCGTTTGTTGCCGGTCAAGTTCAGCAAGGCGTTTAACGACTATCAGACCTGTGTGGCGAAATTGCTGCCGCAGAATTTTGACCAGATCAAGCAGTCGCAGATCGGTTTCCCCGGCGAGGGCGTTGATCTGGACTCCGCCGCCAAGGCCAAACTGCAAGTGATGCTCGAATTCATGAAGGCCGATCCGACGGTCAATCACATCGAACTCGACGGCCATTCCGATAACAGCGGCAATCGCCTGACCAACCGTGAATTGTCGCGCCGCCGGGCACTGGCGGTGGTCGACTTCTTCAAGGCCAATGGCATCGCCGAATCGCAGATCACAGTACGTTTTCACGGTGAACAATACCCATTGGTTCCGAACACCAATGCGGCCAACCGGGCGAAGAACCGTCGGGTTGCGGTGAAGCTTGCACGCGTGGCGCCGACCACCGCTCCAGCGCCTCAGGCGAGCACCCCTGCCAGCACCGCAGCAACTTCCTGACCCGCCGGTCATCGTCGCGCTCTCGACAGATTCTGTCGCTTTGTCGTCTTAAGCTGTCGCGCCTCTGTAAATTATCGCGTTTGGGCGGTAGACTCCTCGGCTTTCCGTAGAACCCCGTGGAGTGATGGCATGGCGGACGTAAACAAGGTCGTTCTGGCGTATTCCGGCGGCCTGGACACTTCGGTGATCCTCAAGTGGCTGCAGGATACTTATAACTGTGAAGTGGTGACGTTCACCGCTGACCTGGGTCAAGGCGAAGAGGTCGAGCCGGCTCGCGCCAAGGCGCAGGCCATGGGCGTCAAAGAAATCTACATCGACGACCTGCGCGAAGAATTCGTGCGTGACTTCGTGTTCCCGATGTTCCGCGCCAACACCGTTTACGAAGGCGAGTACCTGCTGGGTACTTCCATCGCGCGTCCGCTGATCGCCAAACGTCTGATCGAAATCGCCAACGAAACCGGCGCTGACGCCATTTCCCATGGTGCCACCGGCAAGGGCAATGACCAGGTACGTTTCGAACTGGGTGCCTACGCGCTCAAGCCAGGCGTGAAGGTGATTGCTCCATGGCGTGAGTGGGACCTGCTGTCCCGCGAGAAGCTGATGGACTACGCCGAGAAGCACGCGATTCCGATCGAGCGCCACGGCAAGAAGAAATCCCCGTACTCGATGGATGCCAACCTGCTGCACATCTCCTATGAAGGCGGCGTGCTGGAAGACACCTGGACCGAGCACGAAGAAGACATGTGGCGTTGGACCGTCTCCCCGGAGAACGCGCCTGACAAACCGCAATACCTGGAACTGACCTACCGCAACGGCGACATCGTTGCGCTGGACGGTGTCGAAATGACTCCGGCCACCGTGCTGGCGACGCTGAACAAGATCGGTGGCGAACACGGTATCGGTCGTCTGGACATCGTTGAAAACCGTTACGTCGGCATGAAGTCCCGTGGCTGCTACGAAACCCCGGGCGGCACTATCATGCTGCGCGCTCACCGCGCCATTGAGTCGATCACCCTGGATCGCGAAGTCGCTCACCTCAAAGACGAGTTGATGCCCAAATACGCCAGCCTGATCTACACCGGCTACTGGTGGAGCCCTGAGCGTCTGATGCTGCAGCAGATGATCGATGCTTCGCAGGTCAACGTGAACGGTGTGGTTCGCTTGAAACTGTATAAAGGCAACGTCATCGTCACCGGCCGCAAGTCCGACGATTCGCTGTTCGACGCCAACATCGCGACCTTCGAAGAAGACGGCGGTGCTTACAACCAGGCCGACGCGGCGGGCTTCATCAAGCTCAACGCGCTGCGCATGCGCATTGCTGCCAACAAGGGCCGCAAACTGTTCTGAGTCCTTCAGACGCGCAATAAAATGGCGACCTTGTGTAGAGCAAGGTCGCCATTGTGCAAAATCTTCTCCTTGCGGCTTCTGATAGCCGTCCCTTCTCAGCCGCTCGCGCTTTTATACCTGTTCGTTGGTCAAAAACTTTCCAATACGCAGACGTTCTGCGAGCTGGTGTTGTAAATAATACAAAACGTCAAATTTGCGCTTTTCTTCGAATGTTTATTGTTCCGCAGTATGTTTTCCTTGAGTAAAAAATCCGACACGTCATTGGAAAGAAATACGATAAGTCGAGAGTGTTGCTTGTTGCTCTGTCGGATTTTTTCCAGAACGGTGGCGAAATCGGTTTGCGTACCCATCTGGCGCGCATCAATGATGTCCAGATTGGAGGTTGATCCAGACAGTTGAATGTTGTGTCGTACAAACAACTTATTCCGGTTTGACGGTGGGTCTGAAGTGTTATCGGTACGTTGTGAGTTCTTGCTCGGTGCCGATGCCTCTTCACAGAACAGGACGGAGATCGAGACACCCGTAACGGGTCGCAAGAGCGACTCTTGCACTGCACAGTTGCGCTTATTGTCACGGTCCTTTTTTTCGAGGTTTTTCAGGAACGCCTTGTCATCGCTGAAATCAGAAGGCGAGTAGAGTGAACGGTAATTAAAGTTAAGGGTGAGAAAGAAAAGAAACAACAAGTAGAACGGAAAGCTGATCAGAAACCATAAATAAGTTTGCCGATCCTCACCATCCAGGAAGGGCAGCGAGATGGCGGCCGAGGTTTCCGAGATGAGTGCGAAGATGGCAATGATGGTCATTGGGTTAGTGATTTTTTTGGGTATCTTCAATATATTTTTTCTCATGGGTTTACTGCTTCTAAAAATGGGCAGGTGTGCTTTTTAAGTATTGTAGGTAACTAACGCTATGGGCTTCGTAACAAGGTCTTGGCAGTTAATATAAGTGCTGCCAGATCAATGTTTGATCATTGTTGGGATTTAGTGTGTGAGCGGGTTTGTTTTTGTCGAATAACAGCGGAATGTTATTGTGGATATCGCCAGCAAGTAACAGCGTCTGACCCGGATTTAGAGCGTTTATGGCCGTAGGAGCGTTGCGCAAGCGCCTATTGAAGAGGTTGCATATAGTCACAAAATCGCGCAGGGATTAAACCGATCGCCGGGGTCTGAAGGCAGTCTGTGTTTGGTGGTGGTCGGTTTTTTGTGGGAATAATCCTCAATGCTTGTAGGGAATGTCTCTCGCTGCAAGTGCTCGCTAACCTTGGCATGCCATCGATCAGTTGAGTCGGCTATTGTGCCTGTTCTAAAAATTCGAACAGCGAAACTGGACTTGCCCATGAATAAAGTGCTGATCGTGGATGATCACCCCGTCATTCGTCTTGCTGTGCGTATGCTGATGGAACGTCATGGCTACGAAGTTATTGCAGAAACGGATAATGGCGTGGATGCGTTACAACTGGCTCGCGAACAAATGCCGGATATTGTCATTCTGGATATTGGAATACCGAAACTTGATGGTCTGGAAGTTATTGCGCGTTTGGCGTCGACCGCGATGCCGATGAAGGTTCTGGTGCTGACGTCTCAGGCACCGGGTCATTTTTCAATGCGCTGCATGCAGTCCGGGGCGGCGGGATATGTGTGCAAACAACAGGATTTGACCGAGCTGCTCAGCGCCATCAAGGCGGTACTGTCCGGCTACAGTTATTTTCCCAATCAGGCCCTGCATACCGTACGTACCAGTCTGGGCAATGCCAGCGAAGCGGATATGGTGGACCGTCTTTCCGGGCGTGAAATGATGGTCTTGCAGCAATTGGCCCGGGGAAAGACCAACAAGGAAATTGCCGATGGCATGTTTCTCAGCAACAAGACGGTCAGCACCTATAAAACCCGTTTGTTACTCAAACTCAATGCACGCTCTCTGGTGGACCTGATCGAGTTGGCGCAACGTAATGGTCTGGTCTGAGCTGGTTTTGCGCTGATGGGGTCATGGGCCGATCAAACCAGCTAGCCGCAGAAAGTGAAAAGCCTCCGTTTCGGGAGGCTTTCAAGTATCAGAGATCAAAATCGTAATCGGCCAATTGCTTTTGCAGTCGGCGCTCCTCAAGCATGTTATCGATAGTGCGGCGCTTGTTTAGATTGGTTTTAGCGACTTCGACCACCGGTTCGGCATCAGGCTCTGCGGCAACGAAGTCGTCTTCTACATCCAGTGTTTCTTTGTCAGTACTCATACAAGGTTGACTCCCGGCTAATACTGCCTTTGGCGCTCCTTATATCGGTAATGCAGCGACGGGTAAAAAAGATTTTTTCAATCGATCAGTTAATAAATCCAATAGCGGGTCAATCGTCCGACGTTTTGGCCTTGTACTCGCACAAGTCTTCGATCCGACAGCTACCACAGCGTGGCTTGCGCGCCAGACACACATAACGTCCGTGAAGAATCAGCCAATGGTGGGAGTCGAGCAGAAATTGCTTGGGGACAAACTTCATCAGCTTGTTTTCTACCTCAACCACGTTTTTGCCGGGCGCAATGCCAGTGCGGTTGCTGACGCGGAAAATATGCGTGTCGACGGCCATGGTCAGTTGACGGAACGCCGTATTGAGCACCACGTTCGCGGTTTTTCGGCCTACGCCGGGCAGGGCTTCGAGCTCCTCGCGGGTCTGCGGCACCTCACCGCCATGTCGTTCGACCAGCAAACGGCAGGTCTCGATGACGTTCTTGGCCTTGCTGTTGTAGAGCCCGATGGTCTTGATGTATTCGGACAGACCTTCGACACCCAACGCATGGATCGCCGCAGGGGTATTGGCCATCGGGAACAACTTCGCCGTCGCCTTGTTGACGCCGACATCAGTCGACTGCGCCGACAGAATCACGGCGATCAGCAGTTCGAACGGCGAGGAATAAGCCAGCTCGGTTTTCGGCTCCGGATTGTCTTCATGCAGTCGGCGAAAGATCTCAAGACGTTTTGCGGCATTCATGGGCGATGCGTTTCCTTGGAAATTGAGTTCGTGCGAGTCCACGCCTGACGGGCCGCGAGCAGCAGACCCAGGACGATGAAGGCGCCGGGAACCAGAGTGACCAGATGCAGGCCCTCACTGAATAAAACAAGTCCTTGCCCGTGTTCGAAAAGTCCTCGACCGAGGCTGCCCCGGCCTGCGAGTTCACGCAGCGCGGCGAGTATCAACATCAATCCACCAAACACAAGGCCGAGCTTGAGACGACGAGGCAGCGTCTGGCTGAAGAATCCATTGTGTTCCAGCACCACACACTGCAAGGCAATCAGACCGGCATAGAGCCCGAAAGCCTGATGCCATGGCAACATCCAGCGTTGCGCGAAAATCTCGGCACAACTGGTCAAGGTCGCCGCGAGCAGAACGCTGGCCAGCCCTGCACTTGCTCCCGTCAGACGCTGCCGCAGGGGGGCATGCACAGGCCGTAAGCCACCACGACACTGGCAAACATCAAGACTGCTCCCGACGCGCCAGCCAGCGAACCGGTCGTGCCCAGCACCAGCGCGAGCATCAATGCGTTCGCCGGGTGCGTTGTCCGGTTCATTGTTCGCTCCCCAGCAGTACTGCACGATGTTCGTCGAAGTAGCGCAGGGCATCATGGATCGCATTGACCGCCGCGCGAGACGTGATGGTCGCCCCGGCTAGTTGATCAAATTGCCCTTGATCCTTTTTCAACGCCCAACCTGAAGCCGTCGGCTCGTTGCTCGATTTGCCGGTAAATGCCTGGAGCCAGGTATTCGGCCAATCGCCCAGATGCCCGCCGAGCGCCGGGGTTTCTGATTGTTTGAGGGTTTTCACTCCGAGCATTTTTCCGTTGGCATCAATCGCGATCAGCAGTTCAATGCTGCCGGCATAGCCTTCGGTCTGGCTACGCAGTAGCACTGCAATCGTTCGCCCCGCCTTGGTCGCGCGATAGCCGCCGCTCAGGTTGCTATGGCTCAAGGCCGTGTCGGCCAATGCCAGCGGCTGTGCCAGCGGTTGGTTGTCGTAAGTCTCGGGCGCGAGGACATCGAGCAGTTTGCGACTGTCGAGCAGCCGTTGCCCGGCGGCAATCTGCGGCGCATTGCTGTGTTGTACCAGATACGTCGTACCGATGCCGAGCACGGCCAACAGCAGCAGGGTGAGTGCGTTGGTCGTGCGGTTCATGGGCGCACCTGGGCCGGGCGGCCAGCGGCAAAGCGCTCCAGTGCCGGCACGCAGAGATTCATCAGCAGTACGGCAAACGCGACACCGTCCGGGTAACCGCCCCAGGTGCGGATCAGATAAGTCAGCACCCCGACTCCGACGCCAAACAACAGGCGAGCGAGTGCGCTTTTTGCGCCGGATATCGGTTCAGTGATGATGAAAAACGCGCCGAGCATGGTCGCCCCGCTCAGCAGATGAAACAGTGGCGAGCCGTGAGAATCGGAGCCAGAGCCATTCCAGAACAGCAAGCTGACCACAAACAGGCTGGCGAGCATGCCGACCGGCGCGTGCCAGGCGAACACCCGCCGTTGCAGCAGAAACAGACCACCGACGAGAAACGCCAGGTTCACCCACTCCGCACCACGCCCGCCGAATCGCCCGAACGCCGGGTTGGCGGCGAAGAGTTCGTCGATGGTCAGGCTTTTATTGATGCGCAGGCTGTCCAGCGCGGTTGCCTGAACCCAGGCGTCCGGCGCCTGACCTGGGTTGAACACCTGCTGCACGGCATCGAGCAGCGCCATGCCGTGGGCCGGCCAGTGGGTCATGGGTTGCGGGAACATGACGATGGCCATGGCAAAACCGAGCATGGCCGGGTTGAACGGGTTTTTGCCAACGCCGCCGTAAAGGTGTTTGCCAAACAACAGGCCCGAGGCCATCGCGGTCACTGTCAGCCACCACGGGCAATAAGGCGGCAGGGCGGCGGCCAGCAGTGTCGCGCTGACCAGTGCACTGCCGTCGCTCAGCGTTGGCAACAAGGGTTGTCGACGCAAGCGTGTGATGCCTGCCTCGACGATCAATGCGGTGCTGACGGCGAGGATCAGGTTGATCAACACGCCCCAACCGAAAAACCAGAACAACGCCAATAAGCCCGGCAGCATGGCGAGCAACACCATTTTCATCGCCTGTTGCAGGCGCTCGTCAGGTGTCTCAAGGGGCGACATGGTCTTGCACCTGGCGCTCGGCGTCTTGCAGGCGGGCGCGGGCCTTGTCGAGAATTTCGCTTGGCGTGTCGCCGCTACGTTCGAGTTTGCTCAGGTCGGCGCGGGCGTAGGCCAATTCGGTTTTCAACTGGCGCAGTTGGCTGTCGATAGGGCGCTTTTCCACGCGCACGAGGTCCGGCGCGGGCTGATCGCTTGAGGATTCGGCGGCGTGCAGAGCTTGCTCTGCGTCACGCAGGGCTTGTTCCAGTGTGGCGATCTGCTCCGTCGGCGCTTCGGCGGTCTGGACCTTTTTCAGTTCGGCGCGGCGCATGGCCAGCTGGATTTTCGCCCGCTTCAGATCAGCGTCCTTCGCCGGGGCTGGTGCTGACGCGAGCGGAACGGCAGGTGCGGTGCTTTCAAGGTTCGCCAACGCCTGTTCAGCCGCTTCGAATTGTTGCTGCAAAACGATCAGTTGCGACTGTTGCTCAAACGTCGGCGGATGGCCGAAGGCTTTCAGCGATTTGTGCAATTGCGCGCGGCTCATCGCCACGTCGATCTTGGCTTTTTTCAGCGCGGCGTCAGCGGTGGCGATTTTCTGCGCGCGCACGCGTTCAAGGGCAGCTTGCACCGGGTCGGTGGCCGTGACTTCGGCTTGCACGGTTTTTTTCGCCCGCGCCTCGCGCTCAGCCTGTTTCTGCTGTTCCTCCCGTTGCAGGCGGGCGTTGCGTCGCTCGAAGCGCTGGCGTGCATGATCGCGTTTGGCGGCGCGGGCGCGTTGGTCTTCGAGGCTGAAGGCGAGGCCACCGACCACTGGCAGCGTGCCGAGCGGCAGTGGATGCATTTCGATGCAGTCCACCGGGCACGGCGCCACGCACAGATCGCAACCGGTGCATTCGTCGATGATCACCGTGTGCATCAGTTTGGCGGCGCCAACGATCGCGTCGATCGGGCAGGCCTGAATGCACTTGGTGCAACCGATGCATTCGGCTTCGCGGATGTACGCCACTTGCGGCGGTGCCGTGCCGCGACTGACGTCCAGTTCCAGCACCGGCACTTTCAACAGTTCGGCCAGCGCCGCGACCGTTTCGTCGCCGCCCGGCGGGCATTTGTTGATCGGCTCGCCGTCAACGATGCCTTGCGCGTAGGGTTTGCATCCGGGGTGGCCGCACTTGCCGCATTGGGTCTGCGGCAGCAGGGCATCGATGCGTTGAATCAGACTCATGTTTTGATCAGTCCACTGAATCCGAGAAAAATCACTGCCATCAGTCCGGCGCTGATCAGATCGATCGGCAATCCGCGAAAGGGCAGGGGAATATCGTTGTCGGCGCTGCGTTCGCGCAAATCACTGAACAGGCTCAGCACCAGCCAGAAACCCAGCCCGGCACCGAAACTCAGCGCTGTCGCCTGCAACAGGCCCTGATCGTTCTGCGCATTGATCAGCGCCAGGCCGAGCACGCCGGCATTGCTCAGCAGTAACGGCCACAATCCATCGAATGGCCAGTCGGGCAGTCCGCGCGCCAGCCATTTCAGGATCGGCGCGATCAGCAGCACGCTCAGCGGCAGAAACACGAACAGGCGCAGGGCTTCAAGTTGCAGCGGCACCAACAGCCAGTGCCAGGCGGCGTAACTGAGCACGCCGACCACCGCCATCAGGCACAACGTCGCCAGACCCAGCGCATGCACTTGGCGGCGATTGCCTGCCAGCAGCGGATCGACACCCAGCGGCCAGTGCAACACGAAGTTGTTGAGCAGCGCAGCACTGAAAAGCGTAAGCACGAGTTCGGTCATTGTTCTGCCGGTGAAACGGGCGGATGTCTCATAAGGTTAGGCATTATCCGGCCGCCATGGAGGGTGGGCCAGATATGAAAAATCCCACCGGCATGCGGGGCACGTCGGTGGGATCGATTTACTGAACAGTCTTACTTGATGCGTTGACCGGGCTTGGCGCCGCTGTCCGGGCTCAACAGGTAGATTTCTTTACCGCCGGGGCCGGCCGCCATCACCATGCCTTCGGAGATGCCGAACTTCATTTTCCGTGGCTTGAGGTTGGCGATCATCATGGTCAGGCGACCGTCGAGTTTGGACGGATCCGGGTAGGCGCTCTTGATCCCGGAGAACACGTTGCGTTGCTCGTCACCGATGTCCAGGGTCAGGCGCAGAAGTTTGTCGGCGCCTTCCACGTGTTCAGCCTTGACGATCAGCGCGACGCGCAGGTCGACGGCAGCAAAGGTGTCGAAGTCGATTTCCGCCGACAGCGGATCCTTGGCCAGTTCACCGTTGCCAGCAGGGGCAGCGGCACCGGTGTCGGTCTGGCTGGCGGTCAGGTCTTCTTTGGAGGCGTCGCTCATGGCTTGTACTTTTACCGGGTCGATGCGGGTCATCAGCGGCTTGAATTCATTGAGCTGATGGTTGGCCAGCAGGGTGGTGTGGTCGTTCCAGGTCAGCGGCGCGACGTTGAGGAACGCCTCTGCATCGGCGGCCAGCAGCGGCAGCACCGGTTTGAGGAAGATCACCAGTTGGCGGAACAGGTTGATGCCGGTGGCGCAGATCGCCTGGACTTCATCCTGCTTGCCTTCCTGCTTGTTCAACGACCATGGCGCCTTGTCGGCGATCCACGCGTTGGCGCGGTCGGCCAGGGCCATGGTTTCACGCATGGCACGGGCAAAATCGCGGGCTTCATAGGCGTCGGCAATGCTTGGCGCTGCGGCCAGGAATGCTTCAGTCAGCTCTGGCGCGGCATTGTTGTCGATCAACAGACCGGCGTTGCCTTTCTGAATGAAGCCGGCGCAACGGCTGGCGATGTTGACCACTTTGCCGACCAGGTCGGAGTTGACCTTCTGCACGAAGTCTTCGAGGTTCAGGTCGAGGTCATCGACGCCACGGCCCAGCTTGGCCGCGTAGTAGTAACGCAGGTATTCCGGTGACAGGTGATCCAGGTAAGTACGGGCCTTGATGAACGTGCCGCGAGACTTGGACATTTTTTGCCCGTTGACGGTCAGGTAACCGTGCACGTTGATCCCGGTCGGCTTGCGGAAACCGGCGCCTTCGAGCATCGCCGGCCAGAACAGGGCGTGGAAGTTGACGATGTCCTTGCCGATGAAGTGGTACAGCTCGGCGGTGGAATCCTTGCCCCAGAACGCGTCGAAATCCAGCGCAGGCGTGCGGTCGCAAAGGTTCTTGAAGCTGGCCATGTAACCGATCGGCGCATCCAGCCACACGTAGAAATACTTGCCCGGCTCGCCCGGGATCTCGAAGCCGAAGTATGGCGCATCGCGGGAGATGTCCCACTGCTGCAAGCCAGCGTCCAGCCACTCGGCGATCTTGTTGGCTACGGCGTCTTGCAGGGTGCCGCTGCGGGTCCATGCCTGCAGCATTTCCTGGAAGTCCGGGAGCTTGAAGAAGAAGTGCTGGGAATCCTTGAGCACCGGGGTGGCGCCGGAGATGGCCGACTTCGGATCCTTCAGGTCGGTTGGTGCGTAGGTCGCACCGCATTTTTCGCAGTTGTCGCCGTACTGGTCTTCGGTGCCGCATTTCGGGCAGGTGCCCTTGATGAAGCGGTCGGCCAGGAACATTTTCTTTTCCGGGTCGAAATACTGGGTGATCGAGCGCTGGGCAATGTGCCCGGCGTCACGCAGCTTGAGGTAGATCTGGCTCGACAGCTCACGGTTTTCTTCGGCGTGAGTGGAGTGGAAGTTGTCGAAATCAACCAGGAACTCGGCAAAGTCGGCGCTGTGTTCAGCCTGCACGTTGGCGATCAGTTGTTCCGGGGTGATGCCTTCCTTTTCCGCGCGCAGCATGATCGCCGAACCGTGGGCGTCGTCGGCGCAGACATAGATGCATTGATTGCCGCGATGCTTCTGGAAGCGCACCCACATATCGGTCTGGATATATTCCAGCATATGGCCAAGGTGGATCGAACCGTTGGCGTAGGGCAGGGCGCTGGTGACGAGGATCTTGCGTGGTTCGGACATGTGGGGCTTCGCTACTTGATGAAACGGAGGTCGGCCACTATAAAGCGCTGGCGCATATTTTTCACCCTGTGCACCTGTTTCATTGGATGAGCAGACAGAAAAGATCGCGGCCTTCGGCAGCGCCTGCAGATGTATGCCGATCTGCTGTAGGCGCTGCCGAAGGCTGCGATCTTTTCAGGTACGATACTCGCCATCTTTTCCCAGTCTTGTTATCGGAGTTGCCCATGAGTGCCGTCACTCGCGCAGCGGTGGAAGCCGTCCTCAGCCAATACACCGACCCTTACCTGAACCAGGACCCGGTCAGCGCCGGTTGCGTGAAAAACATCGAGATCGTCGGTGACCGCGTCAATGTTCAGCTGGAAATCGGTTACGCCGCCGGTCTGTTCAAGAGCGGCTGGGCGCAACTGCTGCAATTGGCCATCGAAAACATCGACGGTGTGGTTATCGCCAAGGTTGAGGTCAACAGCGTGATCGCCGCGCACAAGGCCCAGGCGCAGATTCCGGGGCTGGCCAACGTCAAGAACGTGGTCGCCGTGGCGTCGGGCAAGGGCGGTGTCGGTAAATCGACCACCGCGGCCAACCTTGCGCTGGCCCTGGCCCGCGAAGGCGCCAAGGTCGGCATTCTCGACGCCGATATCTACGGCCCGAGCCAGGGCATCATGTTCGGCATCCCCGAGCGCACCCGCCCTGAAATCAAGGATCAGAAATGGTTCGTACCGCTCAAGGCCCACGGCGTCGAAGTCATGTCGATGGCCTTCCTGACCGACGACAACACGCCGATGGTCTGGCGTGGGCCGATGGTCTCCGGTGCGTTGCTGCAACTGGTCACGCAAACTGCTTGGGGTGATCTGGATTATCTGGTGATCGACATGCCGCCAGGCACTGGCGATATCCAGCTGACCCTGGCGCAGAAAGTCCCGGTGGCCGGTGCGGTCATCGTCACCACACCGCAGGATCTGGCTCTGCTTGACGCGCGCAAAGGCGTGGAAATGTTCCGCAAGGTCAACATTCCGGTGCTGGGCGTGGTGGAAAACATGGCCGTACACATCTGCTCGAACTGCGGCCATGCCGAGCATCTGTTCGGTGAGGGCGGTGGTGAGAAGCTGGCGACTCAATACGGCGTCGAACTGCTGGCTTCGCTGCCGTTATCGATGCTGATCCGCGAACAGGCCGATGGCGGCAAGCCGACGGTGATCGCCGAGCCGGACAGCCAGATTGCCATGGTCTATCAGGAACTGGCCCGCCACGTTGGCGCGCGGATTGTGTTGCAGGAAGCGGCAACGCCGGCGATGCCGAACATCACCATCAGCGACGATTGAAAACTATCTGTAAAGCGCAAGACAAAACTGTGGGAGCGAGCCTGCTCGCGAATGCGGTGGATCAGACAACCAATGGGTTGAATGACACACCGCATTCGCGAGCAGGCTCGCTCCCACATTGTTTTGTGTGGTGAGACTTAGATCCGCAACCCGCCATCCATCTCCAGAATCCGCCCGGTGTAGTAGTCGTTCTCGAAGATATACGCCGCTGAATGGGCGATTTCTTCAGGCTTGCCCATACGCTTGAGCGGAATCCCCGCGGTCATTTTCTCCAGCGCTTCGGGCTTCATGCCCAGGGTCATTTCGGTTTCGATGAAGCCCGGGGCAATACCCGCCACGCGAATGCCATAGCGCGCCAGCTCCTTGGCCCAGGTCACGGTGGCCGCCGCTACGCCAGCCTTGGCGGCGGAGTAGTTGGTCTGGCCAACGTTGCCCGCACGCGAGATCGACGAGATGTTGATGATCGCACCGCTGTTCTTCAGCTCGACCATTTTTGCTGCCACTTCACGGGTGCACAGGAACACGCCGGTCAGGTTGACGTCGATCACTGCTTGCCACTGGGCCAGGCTCATCTTGGTCATTTCGCCGTCCTTGACCTTGAGCAGCAGCCCATCGCGCAGGATCCCGGCGTTATTGATCAAACCATGGATCGCGCCGAAATCTTCGGCGACCTGGGCAACCATGTGCTCGACCTGCTCTTCATTGGCGACGTTGCACAGATAACTGCGCGCCTCGACACCCTTGGCTTTGCAGGTAGCCACTGCGTCGTCGAGTTTTTCCTGGTTAAGATCGACCAGCGCCAGCTTCGCGCCTTTGCCGGCGAAATACTCGGCCATCGAGCGGCCCAAACCCTGGCAACCGCCAGTGATAATGATTACTTTGTCGTTGAGTTGCATGCGCATGCCCCGATAGCAGGTCAGAGTGGTTTTCCCTTAAGAGAGCCTCTCAATCTGCGCCCGACGTGGTCTGGCTGCACATGAGAAATGCCCCGATGGTGGCCGGAACTTATCCCGGGCACCTGTCCGTTTTTTCGACGGATTCTATTTAAGGAGTCATAAATTGAGCGTTGAAGTGGCGAAGAATGCCCGAGAATTGCTTCTCAAGGAATACCGGGGAGTGCTGTCGACCCACTCCAAGTCGATGCCCGGTTTTCCCTTTGGCTCAGTCGTGCCTTATTGCCTGGACGAGCAGGGCCGGCCGTTGATCCTGATCAGCCGCATCGCCCAGCACACCCACAACCTGCAGAAAGACCCGAAGTGTTCGATGCTGGTGGGTGAGCGCGAAGCCGATGACGTGCAGGCCGTTGGTCGCCTGACCTATCTGGCTGAGGCGCAAAAGCTCCAAGACCCCGCCGCCATCGAAGCGGCCGCCGAGCGTTACTACCGCTACTTCCCGGACTCCCAGAACTACCACAAGGCCCATGACTTCGATTTCTGGGTGCTCAATCCGGTGCGCCATCGCTACATCGGCGGTTTCGGCGCCATTCATTGGATCGACCAACTGACCTTGGCCAATCCGTTCGCCGGCAAGGCTGAAATCAGCATGGTCGAACACATGAACAGCGACCACGCCAAAGCCATCGCGCACTACGTAGAACTGGCCGGTCTGCCGAAAACCGTGCCGGCGCAACTGGCCGGGATCGACACCGAAGGCATGCACCTGCGCATCGGTCAGGCGTTGTACTGGTTACCGTTTCAAGCACCATGTCATACGCCGATACAAGTGCGCGAAGCCTTGGTTTCTCTGGCTCACGCAGAGGTTTGGCCAAAAAATGCAGTGGCCGACGCTTGAATTCACGAAAGGGCGACGTCATCTAAGGCTTACTGCAAGGCATTTCTTGCGTTGAGGAATCTTTGATGCGCCCTTTTTTGTTGCTCTTTCTGCTGTTTCCGGTGCTGGAGCTGTTCGTATTCGTCAAAGTGGCAGGGGCTATCGGGTTTTTTCCGGCCCTGCTGCTGATCATTCTCGGCTCGATGTTCGGTGTGTTCGTGCTGCGCGTCGCCGGTCTGGCCACGGCCCTGCGTGCCCGTGAAAGCCTGAACCGCGGCGAACTGCCCGCGCAAACCATGCTCGAAGGCCTGATGCTGGCACTGGCCGGTGGTCTGTTGATCCTGCCGGGCTTCATCAGCGACGTGGTGGGTCTGGTGATGCTGCTGCCATTCACCCGGCGTCTGCTGGCCAATAAAATGCGCCAGCGTGCCGAAGATCAGGCCATGCGCCAGCGTGCGTTCGCCGACGACCTGCAACCTCGCGGCGGTCCAGCACCGCGCCAGCCTATCGGCCGAGAGGGTGATGTGATCGAAGGTGAGTTCGAACACCGCGACACCAAGTAACCTGTATATCGACACGGCACCTTCGGGTGCCGTGCTCGTTTATGGGCTGTTTTTGTGAAGAGTATTCGCGAAAAATTTTTAGCCCCGCCCTTGTAATAAGCTTATGCGCCCCTATGTAACGGTCACCGAAAGGTTTCCGACATTCGAGTCGGACAGACTTCCGCGGTTCGCTCGACGAATCGCAACCGGCGCAGGCCGGATTTGTTAAACCCGCCGGGACTACACCGGCCGATGAAAACCACAATTAGGAGAGATCGACAATGAAGCTTCGTCCTCTGCATGACCGCGTCGTTATCCGTCGCAGCGAAGAAGAAAAGAAAACCGCTGGCGGTATCGTCCTGCCAGGTTCGGCTGCTGAAAAAGCCAACCACGGTGTGATCGTCGCTGCAGGCCCAGGCAAGACTCTGGAAAACGGTGAAGTGCGTGCGCTGGCCGTTAAAGTCGGCGACAAGGTTGTGTTCGGTCCTTACTCCGGCAGCAACACTGTGAAAGTCGACGGCGAAGACCTGCTGGTAATGGCTGAGAACGAGATTCTCGCTGTACTGGAAGGCTGATTTCCCGCTCATTTTCCCGCTACTACAAAGTATTTAAGGAATATCGATCATGGCTGCTAAAGAAGTTAAATTCGGCGATTCCGCCCGCAAAAAAATGCTCACCGGTGTAAACGTCCTGGCTGACGCAGTAAAAGCGACCCTGGGCCCGAAAGGCCGTAACGTGATCATCGAGAAGAGCTTCGGCGCTCCGACCATCACCAAGGACGGCGTTTCCGTCGCCAAAGAAATCGAACTCGAAGACCGTTTCGAAAACATGGGCGCGCAGCTGGTCAAAGACGTTGCCTCCCGTGCCAACGATGACGCCGGTGACGGTACTACCACCGCGACCGTTCTGGCTCAGTCGATCGTCAACGAAGGCCTGAAAGCCGTCGCTGCCGGCATGAACCCGATGGACCTCAAGCGCGGCATCGACAAGGCGACCATCGCCATTGTCAAAGAGCTGAAAAACCTGTCCAAGCCATGCGCTGACACCAAGGCCATCGCTCAGGTCGGCACCATCTCGGCCAACTCCGACAGCTCCATCGGCGACATCATTGCCGAAGCCATGGAAAAAGTCGGTAAAGAAGGCGTGATCACCGTTGAAGAAGGCACTGGCCTGGAAAACGAACTGTCGGTTGTAGAAGGCATGCAGTTCGACCGTGGCTACCTGTCCCCGTACTTCGTCAACAAGCCGGAAACCATGGTTGCCGAGCTGGACAGCCCGCTGATCCTGCTGGTCGACAAAAAGATCTCCAACATCCGCGAAATGCTGCCAGTACTGGAAGCCGTTGCCAAAGCCGGCCGTCCACTGCTGATCGTATCGGAAGACGTTGAAGGCGAAGCCCTGGCGACTCTGGTCGTGAACAACATGCGTGGCATCGTCAAGGTTGCAGCCGTCAAGGCTCCAGGCTTCGGCGACCGTCGCAAGGCCATGCTGCAGGACATCGCCGTTCTGACCGGCGGTACCGTTATCTCCGAAGAGATCGGCCTGAGCCTGGAAAGCGCCACCCTGGAAAACCTGGGCAGCGCCAAGCGCGTGACCATCTCCAAGGAAAACACCATCATCGTTGACGGTGCTGGCGTAGAAGCCGACATCCAGGCGCGTATCGCTCAGATCCGTGCTCAGGTTGGCGAAACTTCGTCCGATTACGACCGTGAAAAACTGCAAGAGCGTCTGGCCAAGCTGTCCGGCGGCGTTGCAGTGATCAAGGTTGGCGCGGGTTCCGAAGTTGAAATGAAAGAGAAGAAAGCCCGCGTTGAAGACGCCCTGCACGCAACCCGCGCAGCCGTTGAAGAAGGCGTGGTACCTGGTGGTGGCGTTGCGCTGATCCGTGCTCTGGAAGCCATCCTCGACCTGAAAGGCGAAAACGCTGATCAGGACGTCGGTATCGCTGTTCTGCGTCGTGCTGTTGAAGCACCGATGCGTCAGATCGCTGCCAACAGCGGTGACGAGCCAAGCGTTGTGGTCAACGAAGTCAAGAACGGCAAAGGTAACTTCGGTTACAACGCTGCGACTGGCGAGTACGGCGACATGATCGAAATGGGCATCCTGGACCCAACCAAGGTGACCCGCTCGGCTCTGCAAGCTGCATCGTCGATCGGCGGTCTGATCCTGACCACCGAAGCGGCCATTGCCGACGCACCGAAGAAAGACGGTGGCGCTGGTGGTGGCATGCCAGACATGGGCGGCATGGGTGGCATGGGCGGCATGATGTAAGCCAGCCTTACCCCCGTAACGCAAAAACCCCGCTGGCGAAAGCCAGCGGGGTTTTTTATTGCCCGAATTTCAGCTTCGCACCAAACCCTGTGGGAGCGAGCCTGCTCGCGAAGGCGTCGAATCAGTCAACATGAATGCTGAATAACACACCGCATTCGCGAGCAGGCTCGCTCCCACATTTGGATCTGTGTTTCAGACGCTGACCGGTTGTGCCTTCACCGCCGCTTCAGCCCTTGCCGCCGGGCGATACAGCACCCAGTAATACGAGCCCAGACAAATCAGCCAGCAGAAAATCGCCGTCCACACGTTGTGCGAAAAGAAGTGCGCGCCCTGCATCATGCGGCTGATCGAAAACACCGAGCCCAACGCAAAGGCAAAGATGAACGCCTGCCTGGCCAGACGTGGACGCCGATCTCGCAGCACAAAGAACAACGCAAACAAGGTGAACCCCGTCGCCGCATGGCCACCAGGCCAGCAACGGCCGGGCTTGTCGGTAGGTGGGCGATGGTCCAGCAGTTTGCTGTAGGTTTCGTGGCCGCCGAATTGTTCCAGGCTCCACGGACACTGCACGGCAGTCATTGCTTTTACCGGGGTCACGAACGAAGTGGCCAGCGCCAGCGACAGCACCAGGCAGCCCAGTTCACGCTTGAACGGTTGCAGCCGGCCGATGAAAAACGAACCGATGAAGCCGAGAACCGCAAACACCGAGAACGCGATCACCACCTCTTTTGCGCGGTCGTGAAGGATGTCTTCAAGGAAGAAACTGTGCCGGCCAATGAAGTCGCCCGCGATAGGGTCGTAAAACAGCCGGGCCAGATCCATGTCCAGATCGGTCAACTCCAGCAGCACCAGAATGAACGCGGCGAAGGCGGGAATGCCCAGGCACAACCAGAAATTCAGCGGCCTTGAAACGGGGCGGGCAGAGGTCGACACCATGGCAATTCCTTGGGCGTTAAGTGGGTTCGATGAGCGCAATTGCGCGGAGTCTGCGTGTGATGGCGTTGCTGATTTGTTAACCGAAAGTGAAAAAAACGTTGGCTGGCGCAATCCACATCTTTATTGATAAACAACCCGACACACGCCTAGCCCTGAGCCACACTTGGCCGTAAGCTGCGCGGGCCATGACGGCCGTTACTGTGTACGGAAGAGGTGCCCATGCGAATTTTATTGGTTGAAGACAACCGCGATATCCTGGCCAATCTGGCCGATTACCTGGGTCTCAAGGGCTACACCGTCGATTGCGCCCAGGACGGTCTGTCAGGCCTGCATCTGGCGGCCACCGAGCATTACGACCTGATCGTCCTCGACATCATGCTGCCCGGTATTGATGGCTACACGCTGTGCAAGCGCTTGCGCGAAGACGCCCGGCGCGACACCCCGGTGATCATGCTCACCGCGCGCGATCAACTCGACGACCGCTTGCAGGGCTTCAAGTCCGGCGCGGACGATTACCTGGTCAAACCGTTCGCCTTGTCCGAACTGGCCGCGCGCGTCGAGGCGGTGATGCGCCGAACCCAGGGCGGCGGGCGCCGCACGTTGCAAGTCGCTGATCTGAGCTATGACCTCGACACCCTGGAAGTGACGCGTGAAGGCAAGTTCCTCAAACTCAACCCGGTCGGCCTGAAGCTGCTGGCAGTGTTGATGCAAAAGAGCCCACACGTGCTGCGCCGGGAAATTCTCGAAGAAGCGCTATGGGGCGATGACTGTCCGGACAGCGACAGCCTGCGCAGCCATGTCCACCAATTGCGTCAGGTGATCGACAAACCGTTCGCCAAGCCATTGCTGCACACCGTGCACGGCGTGGGTTACCGCTTGGCCGAGGGCCGTGATGGAGTTTAAGCAAAGCCTTTCCCAGCGGATCATCATTGCTTTTGCGCTGATGAGCGCACTGGTGGCCGGCGCGTTCGCCATGGGCATTGTCGCGACGGTGCATCTGGTAGAGGAGAAATTGATTTCAGCGGGGCTGGGCGGCGATTTGCAGCGCCTGTTGCTGATGGACAACGTCTCGGACTGGAGCCATCGCCCCGAGCCGGACCAGTTGTTCTATTTCAGCGGCGGGCCGGGCGATTTCGAGCTGCCCAAGGATCTGCGCCATCTCGACGCGGGTTTCCACGAAGTGTTCCGCGAGCAGCTGTCGTACCACGCGATGGTTGAAGTCGTCGATGGTCGGCGCTACGTCCTGCTGCAGGACCAAAGTGATTTTGAAGAACGTGAGCGTGTGCTGTTTGCCGTGGTGCTGGTGGGCTTCGTGCTCAGCCTGGCCTTGGCGGTGTTCCTCGGCTGGGTGCTCGCGCGCAAAGTGATGGCGCCGGTCGTACGTCTGGCGCGTCAGGTTCGCCACCGCGATCAGTTGCTGGGGCTGGCGCCCCCGTTGGCGCCGGACTACGCGGCTGACGAGGTCGGCGAACTTGCGGTAGCGTTCGACGCCACGCTAGGCCGCTTGCGCCAGGCGCTGACCCGCGAGCGGCTGTTCACCAGCGATGTCAGCCACGAATTGCGCACACCGCTGATGGTGCTGGCCAGCTCTTGCGAGTTGCTGCTGGAGAACCCGGCGATCGATCAGCGCGGTCGCTCCCAGGTAGAACGCATTGCTCGCGCCAGTGAGGAAATGCGCGAACTGGTGCAGACCTTCCTGATGCTTGCCCGGGCTCAACGCGAGGACGCCGAGTCGGCACCGCAACAGAATCTTGCCCAAGTGGCTGACAGCTTGCTGTGCGTATGGCGTGAGCCGATCGAAAGCAAAGGGCTGACGTTGCAATTCGAACCCGGTCACCCGCCGGACACGCGCTACAACGCCACTTTGCTGACGGCGGTGATGGGCAACCTGCTGCGTAATGCCTGCCATTACACCGAACACGGTTTTATCCGCCTGACGCTCACTGCCAACGGATTCAGGGTCGAGGACTCCGGCGTGGGCATTCCGGAGGAGAAACGCGAGGCGATGTTCGAGCCGTTCGTGCGTGGTAGCGAGAAGCGCGGTGAAGGCTTGGGG
Organism: Pseudomonas baetica; assembly: GCF_002813455.1. Classification (NCBI taxonomy): domain Bacteria; kingdom Pseudomonadati; phylum Pseudomonadota; class Gammaproteobacteria; order Pseudomonadales; family Pseudomonadaceae; genus Pseudomonas; species Pseudomonas baetica. Next base: position 265,669 of record NZ_PHHE01000001.1, read on the forward strand.
CTGGGATTGTCGCTGGTACAGCGCATCTGCGAAAACCAGGGCTGGAATGTCAGCCTGAGCACGATGGAGCCCAATGGCTGCCGCTTCGAGGTAGATCTGGGGAAAATCTGACGCAGATAGTGGCTCGATGCTACTCCCGTCAACCTGTCTAAATCCTGTATAACTCTGAAATACTTTGCTGGTTTACCGGACGAAATTTTCACAACTGGATGACCTGAAGATGACACGCCGTTACTTAAGGTGGTGACATCAGCAATTCAGGAGTCCTGGTGATGGCCGGTCCGATCAAACTCGATTTTTCCGAAAAGTATGATGACACCCACGCGCAAAAATATTTGCGCAAGCACCAGGACGGTCTCGGTCGTCGGTTGTCCCATTGGCGTGACGAACAGTTGGCCCGCAAGGCGCTGACGCTGGCGGGCGAGCCCGGCCTGGTACTGGATTTGCCCTGCGGTGCCGGACGCTTCTGGCCATTGCTGGCGGAAAAGCCCAATCGGGTGATTATTGGTGCGGACAACTCCGAGTCGATGATCAAGACCGCGATGCAGGCGCAACCAGCTGACGTGGTGAAGCGGGTACAACCCTTGCACACCTCCGCGTTCGACATTGCCTTGCCGGATAACGCCGTCGACAGCATTTTCTGCATGCGCCTGCTTCATCACATCGGTGAAGCCGAGCATCGCCGGGCCATTCTGCGTGAGTTTGAACGCGTCACTCGCGACAGCGTCATTATTTCGCTGTGGGTGGATGGCAACTTCAAGGCGTGGAAACGCAAGCGCGCCGAGCAGAAGCGTGGCCAGGAAGGTTACCAGAATCGATTTGTGTTGCCGGCAGCTACCGTTGAGAAGGAATTCGAAGCGGCAGGTTTTCGTATCCAGGAACAACTGGACTTTATTCCGCTCTATGCCATGTGGCGGGTTTACGTATTACGCAAGAGGTAACAGGATGGCGGTTGAATTTGCGGCAGAAAATGAAGTCGCTCCCCAGGAACGCTTCGACTACTACTGGAACCAACGCGGCGAGTGTGTGGAAGAACCCAATGTGCGCCGTGGCGGCGAAAGTGGTGTTCAGCGGGTTGTGGGGCGCGATGGTCAACTGCTGTATGCCAAGCGCCAGACCGGACATATCTACCGCAGCTGGTTGCACCCCTTCGGGCGGCCAACGGTACTGCGTGAACTGGACGCGCTGACTGGCGTAAGCCGCCTCGGCGTACGGGTGCCGGAAATCGTTTTTTGCGGTGCCCAGCCTGATCCGCAGCACAAATGGCGTGCTCTGCTGGTGACCAAATCGCTGGACGGTTTTCAGGAGCTCGAACATTGGGAGGCCGGCGGCGGCCGCGCACAGTATGGCGAAGCTGTTTACGAGCGGGTCCTCCAAGATCTCGCGTTGAACCTGGCACGCATGCACAGGGGGCGCTGGCAGCACAGCTGCATTTATATCAAGCACGTTTTCGTACGGGTGACCGGTGAAGGTCAGTCAGTCAAGGTCGAAGTGGCCTTGATCGATCTGGAGAAATGCCGCCAGCGTCTGACCGCTCATCGCGCAGCTTCCCATGACATGAAGCAATTGCGTCGCCATTCGTCGTTCAGCGACGCGGACTGGAAGAAGCTCGTCTACTTTTATGAGACGGCGTTTGGCAGCGCTATCAAAGGTTTATAGCGATGAAACTCGAAATTGCACGAGGTTTGTTTTTGGTTGGGGCCTTGGCAGTTGCTTCACTGGCGGTGGCTGCCTGGGAGCAGCCCCGCATGCAGGTGGTTGGCGCGTCTGTAGACGATGCTCACTGCGCTGTCCCGCGGGTGGCAAAAGCTTCCGTGGCGACCAAACCCGATCATGATCTGTTGTTGTTCATGTTCGGACTTTCTCAAGGGATGAGGCCGCAGAGTTGAACCGATTGAAGCTCACATAAAAGGCCTCGCCAATGCGAGGCCTTTTTTACGTGCGGATTTTATGGATATACGCCAACCAATGTGGGAGCGAGCCTGCTCGCGAATACGGTGTTTCAGTCACATGTGTGTCGACTGACACTCCTTCGCGAGCAGGCTCGCTCCCACCAGGGAATGTATGTGCTACTTGGGATCGGGTTTGGCCAGCAGGGTGTAAACGCACGGCAGAACAAACAGGGTAAACAACGTGCCGATCGACATCCCCGTCGCAATCACCATCCCTATATCGAACCGGCTGACGGCCCCCGCACCGGTCGCCAGAATCAACGGCACCATGCCGAACACCATCGCCGCCGTGGTCATCAGCACTGGCCGTAAACGAATCGCCGCTGCTTGCTCTACGGCTTCACGCGCCGTCAGGCCTTTGTCCTTGCGCAACTGGTTGGCGAACTCGACGATCAGGATCCCGTGCTTGCTGATCAGTCCGATCAGTGTCACCAACCCGACCTGGGTATAGATGTTCATGCTCGACCAGCCGAGGAACAGCGGAATCAGCGCCCCGCAAATGGACAGCGGCACTGTCACCAGAATCACCAGCGGGTCGCGGAAGCTTTCAAACTGCGCCGCCAGCACCAGGAAAATGATCGCCAGCGCCAATGCAAACGTTACCCACAAGGCACTGCCTTCCTGCACGAACTGCCGCGATGCACCGCCATAATCGAAGGCAAACCCGGCGGGGGCTTCTTCCCGCGCAATCTGCAATACGGTGTCAATCGCTTCGCCCATGCTCACCAGCGGGACCCCGGAGATCTTCGCCGCGTTGAGTTGCTGGAACTGATTGAGTTGTCTTGGTCGCGCGCGGTCGCTGATCTTGATCAGCGTCGACAGCGGCAGCAACTCGCCCTGGGTGTTTTTCACGTAGTAATTGTTCAGCCAGTCCGGGTTGTCACGGTACGGCCGCTCGACCTGAGCGATGACCTTGTAGCTGCGACCGTCGATGGTGAAGCGGTTGATTTCCGCCTCGCCGAGCAGCGTCGCCAGGGTGCCGCCCAGATCCAGCATCGAAACGCCCATCTGTGCCGCTTTGGCGCGGTCGATATCGACCACCACTTCCGGTTTGTCGAAGGCCAGATCAAGGTCGACGAAAGCGAACTTGCCCGATTCCATGGCGCGCTTCTTGATCCGGTCGGCCACTTGCAGCAGCAGTTCATAGTCGTTGGCGGTGTTGATCACGAATTCGAACGGCAAGCCTTCACCGGTGCCGGGCAGGGAGGGCAGGTTGAAACCGAAGACCTGCAGGCCAGGGATGCCTTCCAGTTTGCCTTGCACCTCGGGAAGGATTTGCATCTGGGTGCGGCTGCGCTCGTTCCAGGGCTTGAGCAGAAAGCCGCCGATGCCCGCTTGTACGCCGTTGTAGCCGTTGATCTGGAACGAGGAGTAGTACTCCGGGAATTCCTTGAAGATCTTGATGAATTCATCGGTGTAGGTGTTCAGATAATCGAGGTTGGTTGGCTGCGGCGCGCTGGCCATCATGAAAATGATGCCTTGGTCTTCGTCCGGTGCCAGTTCCGATTTGGTGAACTTGAGAAACACCGGAATCAGACACAGCACGATCAGGGCGAACACCAACACCACCGGCCGGGTATTCAGCGTCCCGTGGAGCATGCTCTGATAGCGGCGCTTGAGGCCGTCGAAGATACGGTCGAGGCGGTGCGCCAGGCCGCTGGGGTTTTCCTCGTGGCGCAGCAAAAAGGCGCACATCATCGGCGACAGGGTCAGGGCAACAACGCCAGAAATCACCACGGCACCGGCCAGCGTCAGGGCGAACTCCTTGAACAGCGCCCCGGTCAGCCCGGTGAGGAAGCCGATCGGCGCATACACCGCTGCCAGGGTGATGGTCATCGACACCACCGGCAGGGCGATTTCCCGCGCGCCTTCCAGCGCCGCATCGAACGGCGTCTTGCCTTCCTCGATGTGCCGGTGGATGTTTTCCACCACGACAATTGCATCGTCGACCACCAGACCGATGGCCAGCACCATCGCCAGCAGCGTCAGCAGGTTCATCGAATAGCCCATCATCTGCATGAAGAACATCACGCCGATCATCGACAGCGGAATGGTTACCACCGGGATCACCACCGAACGCAGCGCGCCGAGGAACAGGAACACCACGACGATGACGATCAGCACCGCTTCGAAAAGGGTTTTCACCACTTCGTCGATGGAGGCCTGGATGAACAGAGTGGCGTCGTAGGCGATCTCGCTCTTGAGGTTGGGCGGCAGTTGCGCCTCAAGCTCCGGCATGATCTTGCGCACTTCTTTGATCACGTCCAGCGGGTTGGCCCCCGGCGACGACTTGATACCGATGTACACCGACGGCGTACCGCCAAACGAGCTGACCGAGTCGTAGTTTTCCGCGCCCATTTCGACCCGCGCGACATCGCTGAGCAGCACACGGCTGTCGCCACTGACCTTGAGCGGAATCGCCGCGAAGGCCTCGGCGGATTTCAACTCAGTGTTGGCGTTGATGCTGGTGACCACGTACTCGCCTTTCACTTCGCCTGCGGCGGAGAGAAAGTTGTACTGGCGCACGGCGCTGGTCACGTCGGCGGCGCTGAGGCCGAAACCGGCGAGTTTTACCGGGTCGAGCCACAGGCGCATGGCGAACACCTGATTGCCGAGAATCTCCGCTTCGGCCATGCCCGGCAGGGTCGCCAGTTTTGGCTGAATGACTCGCGACAAATAATCGGTGATCTGCGGATTGCTCAAGTCCTTGCTGAAGAAACTGATGTACATCAGTGCCGAGGCGTCGGCAGACTCTTTGCTCAGCACCGGGTCTTCGGCGTCTTGCGGTAGTTTGTTCTTCACCTCGTTGGCCTTGGCCAGCAGCTCGGTAAACAGGCGGTCGGTGTTCGAGCCGATGCGCGCGTAGATCGAAATCGTCGAGAAATTCTGCCGACTGACCGAGGTCATGTAGTCGATGCCCTCGGCGCTGGCCAGGCTCTGTTGCATCGGCTGGGTGATGTAGCCCTGAATGGTTTCGGCGTTGGCCCCGGGGTACGCGGTGGTCACCGTGATCAGGGCGTTTTCCATTTGCGGGTATTGGCGCAGCGGCAACTTGCTCCAGGCCTGAAAACCCAGCAGCACAATCAGCAGGCTGACCACGGTGGCGAGCACCGGGCGGCGGATGAACGGATCGGTAAAAGCCATGGGGTTTCCTTGATCAGTCGGCGCGGCGCGGACTGTTCTGCTCGCCGAGGGTCTTGTCGTCGCTGATGGCAATGTGGGCGCCGTTGTCCAGTTTGATCTGGCCGGCCGTCACCACTTGTTCGCCGCTCTGCACGCCCTTGTTGATCATTACCAGGCCATCGCGGCGCTCACCGGTTTCGATGAAGCGCCGCTCGGCGATCAGCACCGGTTGGCCCTTGTCGTCTTTCTCGACGCTGCCGTCCTCGGCTTTCTTCTGCCCGACCACGTAGATCGAATTGCCGTAGAGGGTGTAGGTGATCGCGCTCTCCGGTACCACGACGTACTTCTGCGGATCCGGCAGCAGCACTTCGAGGCTGGCGAACATGCCGGGCAGCAATTTGCCGTCGGGGTTGGCCAGCGTCGCGCGGACCAGAATGTTGCGTGTGGTGCTTTCGACGAGCGGGTTGATCGCGCTGATCTTGCCCGGAAAAATCTGGCCGGGATAAGCGGCGGCCGAGATATTCACCGGTTGGCCGACAGCCAGTTTCGGTACCGATTGCTCGGGCACATAGAAGTCGGCGTAGAGGCTGCTGAGATCCTGCAATGTGGCGATTTTGCTGCCGCTGGCGAGGTAGTCGCCGATATCGACCTGACGGATGCCGATGGTGCCGCTGAACGGCGCGAGGATGCGTTTTTTCGCCAGCGAGGCATTGAGCTGATTGACCGTGGCTTTGTTCTTTTGCAGAACGGCGGAGAGGCGGTCGTATTCACCTTTGGAAATCGCGCGGCTGTCGACCAGTTGGCTGCCACGCCCGAAGTCCAGTTGCGCCAGGCCAAGATCAGCTTTGGCGGTTTCCAGCAGGGCTGTTTCGACGGCGCTGTCGAGTTGCAGCAGCGGTTGACCGGCCTTGACCTTCTGCCCTGATTCAAACTTGAGCTCGGTGACGGTGCCGGCGACTTCCAGGCTCAGCTCGACCCCTTGCAGCGCCTTGAGCGTGCCGACGGTGGGCAAGCGCATCTGCCACGGCTGCTCGCTGGCATTAGCCACGGCGACGCTGATCGGCGGTTTCGGCTTGGAGAAGCCCTGGATCATGGTGTAGATCGAAAAGGCTTTATAACCGCCCAGCACCAGGACGATCAGCAACACAACCCCCAACATGATCAGCATGCGGCGACGCAGCATATTTCCAGTTCCTTGGATAAATCAGGCGAGACAGGCGGGAACATTACTCCGAGTGCAGGGGGGATTCCAACTGGCAGTTTTTACAGGTGATGTAAAAGATCGCAGCCTGTGGCAGCTCCTACAGGGAGTTGCATTCCAATGTAGGAACTGCCGCAGGCTGCGATCTTTTAAGGGCGTTTCACGCCATCAGATGAAGATGGTTGTCCCAGAGCCCTGCGGGCAATTCCAGCGGCTTGGCCAGCAGTTCATCCTGACGGCAATCGTAGTAACGGCAACGCCCCTGACCCGAGGTCACGACAAAGCCATCCTTCACCGCGCCGACACCGGCGCAATCGGGCAGCGGTGCGTCGAGGCGTACTTCGCCGCTGTCCAGATCCCAGATGAAGAAGCGGTTGCCACGCGGCGCCGTCAGCGCCACCAGACGCAAGTCGCTGTGTACCGCAACGCTGGCGGTGTAGTGACCCATCGATTGCAACTGATGCTCCGGCACCGGGAACGCCACGAATGGCTGGCCCGGACGCTTGATCGCCAGCAGTTCCGAGCGCTCGTGCGAGGCCCCCATGAATTGCTGACCGGCGACGATGGTGCCGTCGCTGGCAATCCCCAGGTGGCGCACGCTGTTCATCTGCTGGGCGAGGGTTTCCTTGCTCAGCAAGGTACCGTCGCGCTGCATCAGTACCAGGCTTGGTTCCATGGCGTTGAGGTTCATGTCGACGCGGCTTTCCGCCTCGGTACGAATCCCGCCGTTGGCCACTACCAGCGTCTCGCCATCCGGCATCCATGACACCTGATGCGGGCCGAGGCCGTGGGTGGAAATTTCGCCGCTGTGCACCAGCCGCTCGCCTTCGAACTTGTACACCCCGAGCAGGCCACGACCGGGATCAGTGGTGTCGTTTTCGGTGGCGTACAGGTATTCGCCGTCCTTGTGCACCACGGCGTGGCCGTAGAAATGCCGGTTCGGCTGCGACGTCACGGTTTGCAACAACGCCCCGTCGCGCAGGTCGATCAGATAGCTTTCGGTACCCGGCCGGCGGGCGACGAACAGCGCAATCGACAGCGTCGGGTGGTTGATGATGTCGTGGCAACGCTGGCCGACTTGCGTGGCGAACACCCGCGTGCCATCCAGCCGATAGCCGACGGCGTAATGCTTGCCATCGGTGTCATCGCGAGCCGAGAGCAACAGCGGGCTCTGATCCTTGCGCTTGAACAGCGTCCAGCCGCCCAGTGTCACTGCTCCCAGCAGCAAACTACCTAAAGTCAGAGCCTGGCGTCGCAGCATGGCACTTGCCCTCATCAGTCACCGTCGTTGGCGTTGAAGCCCAGTTGGATGCCCAGCGCCTTGGCCAGTTCGCCTTCGTGCAGGCGATGGACGACGTTGAGGCTGTCGTAGATATCGTTGAGTTGCTGACGACCGGCGTCATCTTCGAGCATTTCACCAAGCGAACGCTGGGTGCTGTCGAACAGTTTCAGCGAAGCGGCGTAGGCAGCGTCGATCTTGTCCGCCAGCGGTTTTTGCTCAGCCGGCAGCAGGCCGCGCAGGCCTTTGTTGTCGACGCCTTCCCAAACGGTTTTGGCGGCGGCGAGGCTCGCTTCCAGCGCGGTCAGCGACGACTGGCTACGCCATGCATCGGCCTGGAACGGCTGTGGCACGCCTTTGCTCTGGCGGCCCATCGGCGTGCCGAGTTTTTTCTTCAGGGTGTCGAGTGCCGTGACCTGTACACGCAGCAGATCGGCGATCGCTTCGTGGGAGTCGGCGTAGCGCTGGTTGGGGAACTTGCTCATTTGCGCGAGCATGCCGTCGGTGTTGTTCCAGCTTTGCAGAATCTCTTCGGCCAGTTGCTTCTGGCGTTCGCCGATGGCGATCAGCAGTGGGCAGTACTTGGCTTTCTGTTCTTCGTTGGCAACGTCAGGCTTGGCATCGAACAGGATGTACTCGTAAGCCGACAGGCCCTGAACCACCACGCTCGATTTGGCCAGTGCGGCGGCATCGATCTGCGGCTGGGCGACGACCAGTTGCTCGACCTGACGGCCGACGAGGTTTTTCTTGTCCGGCCAGAACTGTACCTGCCACGAACGGTTGCCCTCGGCCAGCGGGCCGATCAGCAGCGGTTGCAACTCGGCCCAGGCTTTCTGCGCGTGCAGGAAGTCGGCGCGAGCGGTTTCCAGGGTTTCTTTGCCCTGGCAGTAGGCGAGGGCGCTGACCGCCAGTTGCTTGTCGGCTTCAACCCAACGGGTGTACGTCGGCAGGATCACCGATTTGGCGATGGCGGCCGAAGTAACGGCTTGCGGATCCTGCGGCGAGCAAGCGCCGAGGGCGAGCGCGGCAAGGCTGGTGAACAGTAGCTTGGGACGGAACATGTCGGGCTCCCGATTCTTTTAAGTGTTTAAAGTGAATTCAGAAACGCCAGCAGCGCAGCACGCTGCTCGGCATTGAACGATAAAACCTGTTGCTGCGCCGCTTTTGCTTCACCGCCGTGCCAGAGCACCGCTTCGAGCAGATTGCGTGCGCGGCCGTCGTGCAAAAACTGCGTGTGGCCACTGACCGCTTGCGTCAGGCCGACGCCCCACAACGGCGGCGTGCGCCAGTCGCGGCCGGAGGCCTGGAACTCGGTGCGGTTGTCGGCCAGACCGTCGCCCATGTCATGCAGCAGCAGATCGCTGTACGGGCGAATCACTTGATTGGCCAGTTCAGGTTCGGCCGCGTTGGCGGCGGTGGTGTATTTCGGTGTGTGACACGACTGGCAGCCGGCCTGGAAAAACAGATTCTTGCCGGCCAGCACTTGTTCATCGTTGACGCCGCGCCGCGCGGGGACGGCGAGGTTGCGGCTGTAGAACAGCACCAGACGCAGGATGTTATCGCTGACTTCAGGTTCGCCGTCCGGGCCATTGCCGTTCGGTGCCTGCTTGCAGGCGGTTTGCGCGTCGGTGCAGTCATCGAAGGGTCTCAGGCTGGTGGTGAGGCCCATATCACCCGAAAACGCGTGAACATTCTGTTGATTGAGGTTCGGCTGCCCGGCCTTCCAGCCGAAGCGACCGATCACGGTTTTCTGCAACTCATCGTCCCAGACCCGGTTAGGCCGGCCGTTGATGCCGTTTTTCTCTTTGGCCTGCACGGCGGCGTTGGCGAGGATCGCTTCTTCGGGGATCGCTTCGAGCAGGCCCAGGCCGATCATCGGTGGAGCGACCCGCGCGGAGAAGCGCGTGTCCGGGTGCATCGGGCCGTAGCCGAGCTGGGTGATCTGCAACACCGGTTTGCGCAGCTCGACTTCGGTGCCGTCCTTGAAACGAACGGGCACTGGCGTGTAGTCGACCCTCACTTTGCCTTCCGGAGCAACGCCGGGCACCGCCATGTCCTGAAACTGGCCGCCGTAGACCGGCTCCGGCACCACACCGACCTGCTCGATCAGCTTGGCGTACTGCGGCGCATCGGGGATCGACAGGCGCACCAGCATCGATACCGCGTTGGTCGCGCCGGTTTCTGGCGGATGACCGCGGCCGTCCTTGATGTGGCAGTTCTGGCAAGCGTTGGTATTGAACAGCGGCCCGAGGCCGTCGCGGGCGGTGGTGGTCGACGGGGCGATCACCCACGGGCTGCGAAAGAAGCTGTTACCGACACTGAAATCCACCCGACGCGATGGCGGCAGGTTGGCCGAAGGCAGGGAAAACGCGTTCTGATCGGTCTTGCGCACGGTCGCCGCACCACCCGAACGCGCTTCACCGGGCTCGGCCTGGGTGAAACGCGGGGCGTCATCGCAGGCACTCAGGCCCAGGGCCAGCAACAGTGCGGACAAGCGAAGAGGCAGCGAAGGCATCAGACATCCTGCTAGAGGTGCGAAAACAAAGGCGCAAAGTCTAACAGGGCGAGGGAGTTTGAATAAGAGGAATTATCGTTTGCTTGATATGGCGCAACCTCTAAACCCCAAGCAAACCCTGTGGGAGCGAGCCTGCTCGCGAAAGCGGTGTCGGACGCGCTGAAAATGTGGCGGCAGATACAGCCTTCGCGAGCAGGCTCGCTCCCACAGGGTTATGTGTAGAGCAGGCATGAAAAAGGCGACCCGAAGGTCGCCTTCTTTAACTCAGACGCGTTGATCAGAACTCGTGATCAGCGTTGTCCGGGTTCAGGTCGCTGATGCCCAGCTTGCCGGCAGCGGCTTCGATCGAACCGGTCTGCTTGACCAGCGATGCGATAGCGTCGCGAACGACCTGGTTGCCAGCGGTGTTACCGGCGGCGATCAGTTGGTCGTAGTGCTCACCCTTGTTGGCGTGGTCAACCATGACCTGGATCTTGGCTTCGGTAGCGGCCAGATCGGCTTTCAGTGCGGTGTCGGCAGCCGGGTCGGCCTTGGCCACCAGCGACGACAGGCTGGCGCCAGTCATCTTGGTGCCGTCAACACGGGTGTACTCGCCCAGGTAAACGTTACGAATGCCTTTGGCGTCGTAGAAGTGCGAGTAGTGGGTGTTGTCGCTGAAGCAATCATGTTCGTCTTCCGGGGAGTTGGCTTCCAGGGAAACCTTCATGCGCTCGCCCGCCAGTTCACCCAGGGACAGGCTACCCATGCCGAAGAGCATTTTGCGCAGACCGGTTTCGCCCGGCTCGGCTTCCAGGGTGGCGCGGTAGTTGTCCGCCACGTTCGGCTTCCAGTTGCCGACCATTTCTTCCAGATCGCTGACCAGCAGTTGGGTCACGGCTTTCAGGTAAGCGCGACGACGATCGTTGTGACCGCCAGTGGCGCCGGCGCCTTCCAGGTAGTCCGAAGCAGGACGGTTGCCAGCGCCAGGGCCGGTGCCGTTCAGATCCTGGCCCCACAGCAGGAATTCGATGGCGTGGTAGCCAGTGGCAACGTTGGCTTCGGAACCGCCCAGCTCATTGAGGCTGGCGAGTTTTTCCGGCGTGATGTCCTTGACGTCGACCTTGTCTTCGCCGACCTGTACTTCGGTGTTGGCGATGATGTTGGCGGTAGCGCCCGGGTTACCCAGTGCGTGTTCGTAGGATTTGTCGACGTAGTCGATCAGACCCTCGTCCAGTGGCCAGGCGTTAACCTGACCTTCCCAGTCGTCGATGATGGTGTTGCCGAAGCGGAACACTTCGCTCTGCAGGTAAGGCACGCGAGCAGCGACCCAGGCAGCCTTGGCGGCTTTGAGGGTGTCGGCGTTCGGCTTGGCGAGGAAAGCATCGACCGCGGTTTGCAGGGTTTTCGCAGTGGATTCGGCATCGCTGTAAACGGCGAAGACCATGTCGGCGTAGTGCGCGACCACTGCCTTGGCAGCGGCTTCGTCGACTTTACCGGCAGCGGCAGGCGCAGCTGCTGGAGCGGCGGCGGTGGCGGCTGGAGTCGGCGTGGCCGGGGCGGCAGCTTTGTCTTTGCCTTCGCCGCAACCGGCGAGGGAAATAGCGATGGCCAGCAGACTGGCGGTAGCCAGAGGCATACGAATCATGGCGAACATCCTGCTTCGGTAGTTGAGTGGACTCGCGCTGGGGGCGCAAAACTGCGACATAATGCAAATCTTTCGCATTATGTGTAAAGGGTAGTGCTTGGAAATATTTCTTATTCGCGCATCAAGATCAAAAGATCGTCCCATCGCGGCCCGAGCCTGCGGCAGCTCCTACAGGAGAACGCATTGCAAATGTAGGAGCTGTCGAGTGAAACGAGGCTGCGATCTTTTGATCTTCTAGAGAATGGCCGCGTTACTGCGTTGCGCCTGTTTGAGGTAGGCGCTCAGTTCCCGCGCCGGCAGCGGTTTGCTGTAGTGGTAGCCCTGACCTTCATGGCAGCCTTCGGAGATGATGTAGCTCTCCTGTTCAGCGGTTTCCACGCCCTCGGCAATCACTTGCATGCCGAGGCTCTTGCCCAGTTGAATGATCGCGCGAACGATGGTCGCATCGTCGTCGTCATCCAGCAGATCCTGGACGAAGCTCTTGTCGATCTTGATCTTGTCCAGCGGCAGGCTCTTCAGATAACTGAGCGATGAATAACCGGTGCCGAAGTCGTCAATGGCAATCAACGCGCCGGAGCGACGCAGGCTCAGCAAATGCTGGGCGGCGGTGCTGATGTCTTCCATCAGGCCGGTTTCGGTGACTTCCAGTTCCAGACTGCGCGGCGGCAGGCGGTACATCTGCAACAGGTTGTTGACCACCCGCGGCAACTCGGCGTGGTGCAGTTGCACGGTGGACAGATTGACCGCCATGCGCAGATCGGCGAAGCCCTGATCGTGCCACTCGCGCAACTGCTTGCAGGCCTGATCGAGTACCCATTCGCCGATGGCGATGATCGTGCCGTTCTGCTCGGCCAGCGGAATGAACAGGTCGGGCGGCACCAGACCGTGCTCCGGATGCTGCCAGCGAATCAACGCCTCGACGCCGACCACGCGGTGATCGCGATAGCTGATCTGTGGTTGATAGACGAGGTAGAACTGATCGCGGATCAGTGCGTCACGCAGGTCTTTTTCCAGTTCACGACGACGGCGCATCTCGCTGTCGACGCTGGCGATGTAGAACTGATACCGGTTGCGCGAGCGGGTCTTGGCCAGGGTCATGGTCTGCTCGGCCTTCTGCAACAGCTTCTCGGTGCTGTCGCCGTCCTCCGGGAACAGGGTGATGCCGATGGTCGCGCGCAGGCGGATTTCCTGATGATCGAGGGCAAACGCCGCTTCCAGGTCATCGAGAATGCTTTGCGCCAGTTCGGCGGCTTCGTAAGGCTGTTCGATATCCGCCTGCACCAGCGCGAACTGGTCGCCACCCAGACGGGCGAGGGCGCCGAGGCGGCCGCTGTGGGCACGCAGTCGATCGGCCAGGGCCAGCAATAACTGGTCGCCGGTCTGATAACTGAACTGCTCGTTGATGCCTTTGAAATCGTCCAGCCCTACACACAACACCGCGACCCGGCGCTGCAATTTGCCGGCGTCGACCAGAATCTTGTCCAGTTGCTGCTGCAATTGCTGGCGGTTCGGCAGGCCGGTGAGGAAATCGTACTGAGCCATGCGCAGCAGGCTGTTTTCCGCTTCGTGGCGCAGATGGGTATTGCGCTCGATGGATTCGAGCAACTGGTTGGCGGTATTGATCCACAGACCCAGTTCGTTTTTCTCGTGGCCCTTGAGCTGCGGAATCTTGTGTTCGCTGGGGCGATCCGGGTTGATTTCGGTCAGATGCTCGATGATCCGCGACAGCGGTTTAGTCAGCAGCCAGTGGTAAACCAGATACAACACCAGGCCCATGGCCAAGGCGCGCAGCACGCCGGAAATGAAAATGATCACCGAGCTGACGATAAAGCTCTCGCCATAGGTGGCGGTGTCGAGGGTGATGCTCAGGTCGCCGTAATACTCGCTGTACGGGCCGCGTCCTACCAATTGCGTGGTGAACGTGCGCTCCTGGCCGAGAATCAGGTCGGTCAGCCAGCGGCTGTTGGAATGCTGCAACTCGCGGGACTTTTGCGCGAGCATCACTTCATTGGGATGGCCGATGGACGCCTGGCGCACGGCGTCGTCCTGAAACAGGCCTTCGATCACCTGCATGCCCATCTCCCGATCCAGGCTATAGACGGCCTGAGTGGAAGGGTCACGGAACATGTCGAGAATACGCTGGGCGTCGCCGGCAACCGCCTGGCGTGTTTTATAGGCATCGAACACGATCTGCGCGCAGCTCAAGACCACGCCAACGATCAATGCCGACAGGAGCACGACCCGGAGCAACTTCACCGACAAGCTGTTCTTGAGTTCCAGCTTCAAAGGGGGATTCCTTGTTCCGTGCGTAGCGTCAAGTTGCCATGAGTATTGGCAATCCCGTGATGGCAGTCAAAGGGACAATCAGGCTCAGGAGGATTCACCTCTGGCCTTGGCCAAAATGCTGCTGTTTGGAGTATTAGCCCTATTTGTACTATGTCGGTAGTTCAGGCACTCAACTTGAGCGGTTTGGGATAAAATTCCTCTGTTTGATGCTGGTTTTCCATCGATCGGCAGCAAGAGGCGGGCGCGAGCTTTCATCACAAGAACAGCGCCTACAGGAATCACAGGCATAAAAAACCCGGCAATAGCCCTAATGCTGTTCACTTAAGCGGAGCAGCCTTACGCTCCACCGGAAACCGGGTTTTTGAAATCTTCACCGTCCTTGGCCTCGAAGGCCTTGGGCGGTGATCCAGAAATAGCCCGCCAACGCCTTTTCTAAGTTCCGCCAACCGTCTACCCGTCGCTGAAACAGGATTGGCCGCTGCCATCACGATCAACTGCACGGCGATGTACTGGCAAGCCGGCTTGAAACGGATGTCCGACGGCGCTCGACCAAACGCGACTGCTGCCTGACTTGCCTCCCGACGAATCACGTTGTAAGCCAGCAACAACCCCCACACTTCCTGGTAGATCAGATCGACCTTTTTGCTGCGCAAGGTCATTGCGTTTTGCTGCATTGAGCTTTTGATATCCCTGAAGCCCAATTCGATTTCCCAGCGCTCCTGATAAAGCTTGGCAACAGACTTGGTGCTGTAGATCTTGGCCGGCAACGACGTCATGACTGTTTTTACTTTGCCTTGAATTTCATAACTGACTTCACGCGCCTCCCAGTGTGTAGGAAGAGTCGGATTTCGCTTTCTGGCTTGCGGCGACACGTTCATACGCACCAAACGATCATGCTCGTTGTAACGGGCTACCTCCTCGCAAACCAATCCCTTTTTTGCCGGAATCAGCCAATGACGGTGACTGCCGTCGCCGCTCAGGCTGAGCATGAGATCGGCGCTCCAGAACCCTTTATCGAACAGCGTCACGGAGTGGTCGGGGATCTGCTGCAAAAACTCATCGGCCAGACGCATTTCGCTGCGTCGGTAAGGGCTAAGCTGTGCATCCAGGATCAGGTGTGAACGCACATTCATCAGCGCCACCAGGCGCAGCATGGGAAAGGGAGTCTGGCGGTCGGTCGAGGTGTTTCCAGAACCGAAATGGTCTCGCAACTCCGGCGTATCCGGCGTGCGCAGAAGCGCACCATCGACTGCAAATACTTGCAGATCCTGCCAGGCATCATCGGGATAGCGCTGCGCGCCCCATTGAGTACCCGTTTTGCGAAACAACCACTCAACCGGGTCGGCCCCCAGCCGCTTGCGGGCTTCGGTTACACCGCTACGGGCCAATAGATGGTCAGAAGCCAGACCTTGGGCGCAGATGTTCAAACGTCGGGCAACCTCATGAACCGGCTCGTCACGAAACAGTGCCATGCCGAGCACCAGCCAGAGCACTTGGTCGGCAGGCAAGCGACGCCGTCGGATAGTGGCCTGGCTGGACAGATCCAGCGCAGACGCGACCCACTCGATGGGAATATTTTGAGTGAATGTGCTCAAGTCACAGAAGTTGAAAAGGTCGCCGAGGTCGAGCAAGTCCTGTTGAACAGACATAAAAAATCCGATGCCAGAGATCTGACATCGGATTTTCGAAGAAGCCCGGCGAGGATTCAAATGCTTAAGTGAACAGCATTACGGCAATAGCCGGGTTTTTTGACTGGCGCGCAGCTTAAGCGGTGAAGGTTTTGCCTTCGAACTGCTCAGCAACGAACTTCCAGTTGACCAGGTTCCAGAACGCTTCGACGTACTTCGGACGAACGTTGCGGTAGTCGATGTAGTAGGCGTGTTCCCACACATCGCAGGTCAGCAGCGGGGTGTCGCCGCTGGTCAGCGGGTTGCCGGCGCCGATGGTGCTGGCCAGGGCCAGGGAGCCGTCAGCCTTTTTCACCAGCCAGCCCCAACCGGAACCGAAGGTACCGATCGAGGTTTTGCTGAACTCTTCCTTGAACTTGTCGAACGAACCGAACGCAGCGTTGATGGCATCAGCCAGTGCGCCGGTTGGTTGACCGCCGGCGTTTGGCGCCAGGCAGTTCCAGTAGAAAGTGTGGTTCCAGACCTGAGCGGCGTTGTTGAAGATGCCGCCCGAGGAAGTCTTGACGATTTCTTCCAGGGTCTTGCCTTCGAACTCGGTGCCTGGCACCAGGTTGTTCAGGTTCACGACGTAGGTGTTGTGGTGCTTGTCGTGGTGAAATTCCAGGGTTTCCTTGGAAATGTGCGGCTGCAGGGCATCGTGTGCGTAAGGCAGCGGCGGCAATTCGAAAGCCATGATGATTCTCCTAATCAGGTCTGTTGCGGTGAGCGCAAGGCCGATCACGGGCGGCCAGAAATGCACCGGCGAGTTTTTACTCTTTGCGGCGCAGGGTTCGGATCATAGCACCGGGGTCACGGCTTAACCACGCAACAACTGTGTGGGATAGAGGTTCAAGGGGATGCCCTCACTCAATGACGGATCGTCATTGAGTGAGGGCATCCCCTTGGCCTTTGGAATAAATCAGCCAGCGATAATCAATTGCCCGGCCACTGTGAACATCATCACTGCCACCAACAGATCGAGAATCCGCCACGTACTCGGCCGAGCGAGCCACGGCGCCAGCCATGCGGCACCCAGCGCCAGGGTGAAAAACCATAGCAACGACGCACTTGCCGCGCCCACCACATAGGCCCCAGGCACCGATTGCTGGGCGCCCAGCGAGCCGATCAGCAGCACGGTGTCCAGATACACATGCGGGTTGAGCAATGTCACCGCCAACGCACTGAGCATCACCGCGCGCAGCGAACGCACTGTCTGGTTTTCAGCCTGATTCAGACTCTGTTTCGAAAACGCCCGACGCAGGGCCTGGGTGCCGTACCAGATCAGGAAAGTCGCACCGCCCCAACGGGCGATCGCCAACAGGGTCGGGTTCTGCGCCAGGAGCGTCGCCAGACCGAATACACCGGCAGCGACCAGCAGAGCATCACACACCACACACAATGTCGCCACGGGCAGGTGATGCTCCCGGCGCAGGCTTTGCGCCAGGACAAATGCGTTTTGCGTGCCGATCGCCATGATCAGTCCGAACGCCACCAGCAGGCCGTTTACATAGCTTTGCCACATAAGGTTTTACTCCGCGTTGGCTGCAAGATCGCGCAGCACTTGCATGGCGCGTTCGGCGTCGGCCTGGCCGACGAATAAATGATCGTGGTAGTAACCGGCGATCACGTTGCAACTGATCCCGGCCTTGCCTAATGCCGTGGCGAACGCAGCGGTCAGGCCGACGGCTTGCAGCGCCGAGTGCACATTCAAAGTGATCCACGCGGCGACGTAGTCGAAATTGAAACCGGCGTCTTCAGCCTGGCTACGTTGCAGAATGACGGTCAGCCCCTCCTGTTCGCGAAAGCTGCCGACAATCTCCAGACCGCTCGGCAACTGCCCGTCACGCAGGGTGCAGAACACGTATTCGCCGGCGTTGAGTTGTGGACTCATGCTGCGCAGGAGAGTCGAGAGTGAAGTTTCGCCAGCCATTGAAAAGTCCTTGAGAAGAAAGCTTGTGAAAGAGTGCTTGCTGGCTATTCTCCGGTCGGTAGCTGTATAAGAAAAACCAATAGTGCTGATCGCTCATTAGGAAAACTGATGTTCGACTACAAATTGCTTTCCGCTCTGGCCGCCGTGGTCGAGCAAGCCGGGTTCGAACGCGCGGCCCAGGTGCTGGGCCTGTCGCAGTCGGCGATTTCGCAGCGGATCAAACTGCTCGAGGCGCGGGTCGGCCAACCGGTGCTGGTGCGCGGCACGCCGCCGTCGCCCACCGAGATTGGCCGACGGCTGCTCAATCATGTGCAACAAGTGCGTCTGCTCGAACGGGATTTGCAAACGCTGGTGCCCGCGCTGGACGAAGAGGGCTTGCCGGAGCGACTGCGCATCGCACTCAACGCCGACAGTCTCGCCACTTGGTGGGCGCCAGCGGTGGGAGATTTCTGCGCCGAACAGCATTTGCTGCTGGATATGGTCGTCGAAGACCAGACCGTCGGCCTCAAACGCATGCGCGCCGGTGAAGTGGCGGCGTGCCTGTGCGCCAGTGAACGGCCAGTGGCTGGCGCGCGTAGCGTGTTGCTTGGGGCGATGCGTTATCGTGCGCTGGCCAGTCCTGCATTTATCGCGCGGCATTTCCCTGATGGTGTGCGCGCCGAAAAGCTACCGCGCACCCCGGCGCTGGTGTTCGGCCCCGACGACTTCCTCCAGCATCGCTATCTCGCAGCGCTCGGTGTGGATGGCGGATTCGAGCACCACTTGTGTCCGTCCTCCGAAGGTTTTATTCGCCTGACCGAGGCCGGACTCGGTTGGGGGCTGGTCCCGGAACTGCAAGTGCGCGAGCAATTGCAAAGCGGCGTGTTGCGCGAACTGTTGCCAGATAAACCGATCGACGTGCCGTTGTACTGGCATCATTGGCGCAATGGCGGCCAGTTGCTCGGCTTGCTGACCGAGCAACTGGTGCGCTCTTCGCCACAATGGTTGGTGCCGTTGAACTGACGGCAAGCGTCAAGTCACACGAATCAGGCAAAACGAAAGACAGCGGAGCTCTACATGAAAATTCTGGTCACCGGCGCAAGCGGCTTCATTGGCGGACGCTTTGCGCGTTTCGCTCTGGAGCAGGGCCTGGACGTGCGGGTCAATGGTCGCCGGGCCGAGAGCGTCGAACATCTGGTACGCCGCGGCGCCGAGTTTGTCCCCGGCGATCTGACCGACCCGGAACGGGTGCGTGACCTCTGTGGTGACGTCGAAGCCGTGGTGCATTGCGCCGGTGCCGTCGGTCTGTGGGGGCGTTATCAGGACTTTCATCAGGGTAACGTGCAGGTTACCGAAAACGTCGTCGAGGCCTGCCTGAAGCAGCGGGTTCGACGGCTGGTGCATTTGTCGTCGCCGTCGATTTATTTCGATGGCCGCGACCACTTCAACCTGACCGAAGAGCAAGTGCCCAAGCGCTTCAAGCATCACTACGCCGCGACCAAATACCTGGCCGAACAAAAGGTCTTTGGTGCGCAGGAATTCGGCCTCGAAACCATCGCCCTGCGCCCGCGTTTCGTCACCGGTGCCGGCGACATGAGCATCTTTCCGCGCCTGTTGAACATGCAGCGCAAGGGGCGTCTGGCGATCATCGGCAACGGTTTGAACAAGGTCGATTTCACCAGTGTGCACAACCTCAACGAAGCCATGCTCAGCAGTCTGCTGGCCGCCGGTTCCGCGTTGGGCAAGGCCTACAACATCAGTAATGGTGCGCCGGTGCCGTTGTGGGATGTGGTCAATTACGTGATGCGCAAAATGGAAGTGCCACAGGTCACCCAATACCGTTCCTATGGACTGGCCTACAGCGTTGCGGCACTCAACGAGGGCGCGTGCAAACTCTGGCCAGGACGCCCGGAGCCGACCCTGTCGCGGCTGGGCATGCAGGTCATGAAGAAAAATTTCACCCTCGACATCAGTCGCGCACGGCATTATCTGGAATACGATCCGAAAGTCAGCCTGTGGACGGCCCTCGACGAGTTCTGCGGTTGGTGGAAAGCCCAGGACATTCGCTGAAACTCGTTGAAACGAATCGGCCGGCCGGCAATGAACCGCACCGCCGGTTGAGGGTCAATCCCTGCGGCTGTGGGGTTTATACTTCGCGTCAATCTGCCATCACCGCGATTCACAAAGGTTGCCTCAATGTCCATGCGTAATGATGCCCACGACGATTTCGATGATGTACCGAGCCTGCGTGCCGACACCTTCGACGACGATGACATTCCGACCACTGCCCGCACCTCCGTGCACTCGCGCACAGCGCCCGTAGTCAAGGTCAAAGCGGCCAGCACCGGGCCGCTGTGGGCGTTGGTTGGCGCGCTGTTTTTTGCTTTCATCGGTCTGGCCTGGTGGAGCTTTCAGCAGATTTCGCTGATGGAGCAGCAACTGGTCGCGACCCAGGAAAGTTTCGCGCGTATCAGTGAGGAAGCGGCGGGGCGTCTGCAGGACATTTCCGGCAAGGTCGTCGCCAGCCAGAGCAATGTCACCAGTGACAGTGAAGCCTTGAAGCTGCAAATCAAACAGCTCGAAGGCAAGTTGCTCGATCAGGGAAAACAGCAGCAGGGCGTGGCCGGTCAGGCCAGCGACCTGGACAAGCGTCTGGCGCAAATGACCGCGCAGACTACCGAACAGCAGAACGCCAATAGTCAGTTGCAGGCGCAGGTCAAAGCCCTGAGTGCAGAACTGGCGTCGCTCAAAAGCGCGCCGGCCGATACCAGCAAGGTCGATGCCCAGCTCAAGGCGTTCGATGCGCAGTTCAAAAGCCTCGGCGCTGATATCGCGGCACTGAAGAAGCAGGGTAATCCGGGCGCGGCAATTGATCGTCTGGAGCAGGAAATCATTGTCCTCAAAAGCGAACAGGACAACCGCCCGGCCACCCCGCAGGGGGGTAGCAACACGGCCGAGTTCGACGCGTTCCGTGGGCAGATGACCCGCAACATCAATACCCTGTCGGCACAGATCCAGAACCTGCAGCAGCAAATCAATGCGCGGCCTTAGTGCTTGATTACCCGTGATGCAGGGGATTGTGTAATCCCCTGCATCATTCTGAATATCCATACATCGCCCCAAGCCGTCTACGCTCTTGAAACACCAACAAGAACGAGGGATGCGCTATGGGGTTTTTGCATAAAGTGGCCTGGCTTGGCGTGATGTTATTGGCGGGGTTCGGCCAGGCCAGCGCCGCGACAACTGCCAAGGATGACAGCCAGGCTGCGATCGCCTTGCTGGAAAAGGCCCTGGCCTATTACCACGACAACGGCGACAAGGCATTCGCCGCGTTCAGCCGTCAGGGCGAGTTTGTCGACAAGGACCGCTACGTGTTTGTGGTCGATACAAAAGGCGTGATGCTCGCCAGCGGCGGGCCATCGTCGGCGTTGATTGGCCGTGATGTGAGCGAAGTGCTCGGCCCGGATCTGCAAAAAGCCTTCAAGGATGCCTTGAAAGTGCCGGAGGGCAACGGTATCCAGCAAGCCGAGTACCGCTGGCAGAACTGGTCGGATGGCAAGGTCGAGCGCAAACATGTGTTCTACCAGCGCGTCGGTCAGCGGATTCTGGCAGTCGGTTATTACTTGCCGCGGGCGTCGGCCGAGCAGGCGATGGCGTTGCTGAACAAGGCCGCGACTGATCTGGGCAAAGACGAGAAGGGCACGCTGACAGCGATCAACTCGCTCAAGGGCGGTTATCTGCAGGATGACCTGTATGTGTTTGTGGTCGATCTGGATACCCAGCGCTATGTCGCACATGGTACCAATCTGCGCCTGATCAACACCGACTTCAGCAAGATCAAGGACCCGGAAGGCAAACCGGTGGGCGAGCCGATTCTGGCCCTGATCGCCAAACAGGATTACGGCGAATACGCCTACCGCTGGAAAAACCCGGTGACCGGCAAGGTCGAGGACAAGCATGCCTACCTGAAGAAGGTCGGGCACTTTCTGGTCGCGGTGGGTTACTACAGCCCTTGAAACGCATCTTCCCTGGTGGGAGCGAGCCTGCTCGCGAAGGCACAGTGTCAGCTGACATCACAGTTGAATGACACACCGCTTTCGCGAGCAGGCTCGCTCCCACAGGTTTTCGTGGCACTTGTGCCTACTTAGCGCCGTGCTCGCGCCCACGCAGCAAGTTGTTCGGCATGGCAATCGCCGCCGCCAGCCCCAGCAGCGACACCGCCGCACTGACCCACAGCAAATGCCGGAAGGTCACCGAAAGCTCCGCACGCAAGGCGTTCTGCGCGTCACCCGGAGCGGCGTTCAAACCATCGAGCAGCACGTTGCCCGAATGCCCCTCGCTCATCAGCGAACTGCTCGCCAGATGGGCGAAGTTTGAATCCTGCAACAACGCCAACAGCAGCGCCGACATCAACGCCACACCCACGGCGCCGCCCAGCGAACGGAACAGATTGGTGGTGCTGGTGGCCACGCCGATGTCGCGCTGTTCCACCGAATTCTGTGTACCGACCAATGAAGTCGGGAATTGCATGCCGCCGGCAATGCCGCTGAGCAACATGAACAAACCGCTCATCAGCGTTGCCTCGGGCGGGCTGAACGCCATGCCGATAATCGAGATCGGCATGAGGATGGCGCCGGTCAGAATCTGCGGTTTGTAGCGCCCGGTCACCGACGTGCGACGACCCGCAAAGAAGGCACCGATCGGTAACCCCATGGCCAACGGCAGCAAGTGCAATGCAGCACTGTCGGCGCCGGCACCGGTGACGGTTTGAAAGCGCAGCGGCATCAATACGATCAGCGAGATCGCCTGGAAACTGGTGAAGAAAATCGTGCACCAGCACAGCAACGCATTACGGTTGGCGAACAGATGCATCGGCAACAACGGCTCCCGTGCGCGACGCTCGTGCCAGACAAAAACAGCCAACACCACGACCGCACAAGCGAACAGCCCCAGCACTTCGCTGCTGCGCCACGAATGGCCCTGACCGACCTGCGTGATGCCGAGCAACAGTGCCGTCAGGCCGATGATCATCAGCAGTGTGCCGAGGTAATCGATGATCGGTTTGCGCTGCGGAATCGGCAGCCCGCGCAGATTGCGGTTGGCCACCCACCAGGCGCCAAGGCCCAGCGGCAGGTTGATCAGAAACACCCAGCGCCACGACAGGTACTCGGTCATGTAGCCGCCGAGCACCGGGCCGGCGACGCTGGCCACCGCGTACATGCTGCTGAAATAACCCTGATAGCGCCCACGTTCGCGCGGCGGCACGATGTCGCCGATGATCGCCTGGCTGACCGAGATCATCCCGCCAGCACCAACCCCCTGAAGAATCCGCGCCAGCACCAGTTGCTCCATGCTTTGCGCCATGCCGCAGAACAGCGAGGCCAACGTAAACAGGCCCATGCCGAACAGCATCAGTTTGCGCCGCCCGTACAAGTCGCCGAGCTTGCCGTAGATCGGCACCGCCACGGTCATCGCCACCATGTACCCGGAAATCACCCAGGCCAGCAGACTGACGTCCTTGAATTGTGCGGAGATGGCCGGCATCGACACGGCGACGATGGTCTGATCCAGCGCACCCAGAAAAATCGCCATCATCAGCGCAAGCAGCACGCTGCGAATGGCCGGTTTGGGCGTTTCGGGGTGATTGAGATGGGGCACGGGCAAAACCTGCGGGCATTGATTGACCCGCAAGGCGAGGGCGAGCGGGTAAGTGCTCGCCAGTGTAAGTCGGTAGCAGGCTATTCGATAGCCTCGTACGGAAGTCCGACGTAATTTTCTGCAATGGTTTTTCGGCCGGCTTCTGAACTGACGAAGTAGTCCAGTTCCGAGGCGCTGATGCGTTGGCTGAAAGCATCGTGATCGTCGAAGCGATGCAGCATCGAGGTCATCCACCAGGAAAAACGCTCGGCCTTCCAGACCCGGCGCAGGCAGATCTCGGAGTATTTTTCCAGCAGCTCTGTGCGCCCCTCGCGATAAACTTTCAGCAGAATATTGAACAACGTGCTGACGTCGCTGGCGGCCAGGTTCAAACCCTTGGCACCAGTAGGCGGGACGATGTGCGCTGCGTCGCCGACCAGGAACATCCGCCCGTACTGCATCGGCTCCACTACGAAACTTCGCAGTGGTGCGATGCTTTTTTCAATCGACGGACCGGTGACCAGTTTCTCTGCCAGCTCCGACGGCAGGCGCTGTTTGAGCTCATCCCAGAAGCGCTGATCGCTCCAGTCATCGACGTTTTCATCCGCAGGCACTTGCAGGTAGTAACGCGTGCGAACCGCCGAACGCATGCTGCACAGGGCGAAACCACGCTCGTGGCGGGCGTAGACCAACTCTTCATGCACCGGCGGGGTGTCGGCCAGAATCCCCAGCCAGCCGAATGGATACACCCGCTCGAACACTTTCAGGCAATCAGCCGGAATCGACTGCCGGGCGACGCCGTGGAAACCGTCGCAACCGGCGATGTAATCGCAATCGACACGCCAGGTTTCGCCGTCCTTTTCGAACGTGACAAAGGTTTCGTCGCTTTTCATGCCGTGGGGAACGACATTGCTCACCTGATAAAACGACAGCGCTCCTGCCTCCCGACGAGCGGCCATCAGGTCGCGGGTGACTTCGGTCTGGCCGTAGATCATCACGGTCTTGCCGCCGGTCAAAGCGTGCAGATCGATATGTACCTGACGCCCGTCCAGTGCCAGATCGAACCCTTCGTGAACCAGACCTTCGGCATCCATGCGCTGACTCACGCCAGCCTGGCGCAACAGCTCTACCATGCCTTGTTCAAGCACACCGGCGCGGATTCGGCCGAGGACATAATCGGGTGTCTGGCGTTCGAGGATGAGGGTGTCGATGCCGGCGTTATGCAGCAACTGACCGAGGAGTAATCCGGATGGACCGGCGCCAATAATGGCGACTTGGGTTTTCAGCGTTTTCATTGTTTTTATGACTCGCAAGCTTCACGCGACAATCGCCGGTGAATGATTTTTATGGATCGAGTGCTTGCATTTTTCCCTTGCGGGTCTGTCAATTGAAGGTGAAAACTGAGCCGATACCTGTACATTCTGCCAATCGGTGCGATTATCGCCCGTAACCTCCGAGGCCTGGATTGAAGTGATGAACAAGCCCGAGCTGCCTTCGATTCCTGTGTTCAAGCTCTACGGTGAAAGCCTGGACTGGCCGACCCCTGACTTGCTGCACTGTGAAACCATTTCCTCGCGCAGTCGCGAACATCAATGGGAAATCAAACCCCACCGCCATGCTGATTTGTGTCAATTGCTCTTCGTCTTCAAAGGTCAGGCAGAGCTTGAGATCGAAGGTCAGCGCACACACCTGCAAACCCCCGCGATTCAAGTCCTGCCGCCGTTGTCGGTGCACGGCTTTCGTTTTTCCGAGGACGTCGAAGGGTTCGTCGTTACCCTCGCCACACCGCTGATCAATCACTTGCAGGCGCAACTGGGCAACGCGGTACACGCGCTGGCCCAGGCCGATAGCTATCCGGCGGGCAAGGACGGCGACTATCTCAACAGCCTGTTTTCGGCGTTGCAGGGCGAGTACAACGGCCATCAACCGGCGCGCGAAATGCTCATGCATTCGCTGGTCAGCGTGATCATGGTCTGGGTCAGCCGTCAGGCGATCGTGCGCCATAACGCCAGCCAGCGACCACAGCGCCAGCGCGAATACCTCGCCGGGTTTATTCAATTGGTCGAAGAGACTTACCGCCAGCATGTGAAGGTCGAGGATCTGGCGCATCGGTTGGGGATTTCGGTGTCGCACCTCAACGGCACGTGTCGTGAGCTGGCGGGGCAACCGGCGCTGCAGATCATGCATGAGCGCCAGTTACTGGAAGCCAAGCGCCTGCTGACCTACACCAGCATGACCATTTACGAGATGTCGGAATTGCTGGGGTTTTCCGATCCGACCAACTTCACGCGCCTGTTCCGGCGCAGAGTCGGTATTTCACCAAAAGCTTTCCGCGACCGTCTGAAAGCCGAGCAGTGATTGTGTAAACGCTGCAAAACTTGTGGGAGGGGGCTTGCTCCCGAAGGCGGTGTATCAGATTGCATCAATGCTGAATGACACACTGCTTTCGGGAGCAAGCCCCCTCCCACAGGATCCCATTCCAGCCCAGTTCAGCTCAATCAGCGCAACGCATTCAGCGTAGCGTTGTGCGGGATGCAGCGCTCGAAGTTGCAACTCGCGTATTCACGCGGCAGCTGTCGCATTTGCTCGACCCGCCAGGCGGCAGTGCCGTAGAGCGCCAGGCTGGCGGCACAGGTGATGAAAATCGCAAAGTACCTTCTTGTTTTGATGTTCATGGTGTTCGACCTCTGAACGTATACCCTCTGGTATTACTTTCAGCATAGGTCAGCGGTGGGGAGTTGCCAGCGAGTGTGCTTGAGCTTGTAACCGGCCATTCAGCATGCTGATGAACCCTTTGTGGGAGCGAGCCTGCTCGCGAAAGCGGTGTCTCAGTTACTGAAAAGTTGGCTGAACGGACGCCTTCGCGAGCAGGCTCGCTCCCACTTTGGATCGGGTTTAGAGATCAACGTCCCATTGCGGATGCTCTGGAAAACGCTCTACCAGAAAATCCAGCATGCTGCGCAGCGCCGCCGGCATGTGTTTACG
This sequence comes from Pseudomonas baetica, assembly GCF_002813455.1. Taxonomy (NCBI): domain Bacteria; kingdom Pseudomonadati; phylum Pseudomonadota; class Gammaproteobacteria; order Pseudomonadales; family Pseudomonadaceae; genus Pseudomonas; species Pseudomonas baetica. The sequence continues at coordinate 291,847 of NZ_PHHE01000001.1, forward strand.
CGAGGCATACACCGCGTAGATGTTCATCTGCCGGGGCTCGGCGTCAGGCAACAAGCGAATCAGCTCGCCTGAGTGAATATGCACCCCGGCCTGGTAGGTTGGCAGCATCGCCACGCCCGCGCCGGCCAGCGTCGCGCGCAACAGCGTGCTGGCCTCATTGGCGCTGATGTTGCCCTGTACCGGCACCGACACGGGCTCGCCATCCTCCTCGAAATGCCACAGGCTTTTGCCGAAATACGAGTGGGTCAGGCAGTTGTGCCGGCTGAGCTCTTCAACCCGATGCGGGGCGGGATTTTCCCGCAAATAAGCCGGGGCGGCACAGACCACCGAGCGGCACACGGTCAGGCGCCGGGCGATCAGGTTGGGGTCCAGATCATTGCTGGTGCGGATCGCCAGATCGATGCGTTCATCCACCAGATTCACCGTGCGATCAAGCATCTGCATATCGATGCTGACGCCGGGGTAGCGCTTGACGTACGCCGCCATCGCATCGGCCAGTTGCGCCTGGCCGAACGAGGTGCTGACGCTGATTCGCAGCAAGCCGCGCGGGGCGTCGTGGGGTTCGCTGACGGCGGCCTGCATGTCGGTCGACAGTTCAAGCATCTGCCGACAGCGCGGCAGGATTTCACTGCCGGCGGCGGTCAGGCTCAACTTGCGCGTGGTGCGGTGCATCAGGCGTGCGCCAACCCAGTCCTCAAGCTCGGCCAGATAACGTGAAACCACCGGGCGTGAAAGGTCCAGGTGATCGGCCGCAGCCGACTGGCTGCCCAGATCCACCACCGTGACAAACACCCGCATTGCTTGGAGACGATCCATGATTTGCCCGCTTTCAGAAACAAACTATGTCCAAGCATCGCATTTTTTGTATCGAGTCAGGCAACTAAGCTCTGTCCCATCGCCAGACACGGCATTCGGACACCGGAGCAACAGATGATCGGCTTCACTACAATCAAACGCGTTCTACTTGCCACCGCTTCCCTCGGTTTCGCTGCCCATGCAGCCGCTGCCAACCTGACCCTCGATGTCTACAACCCAGGCACCAACGCCATTTTTCCGGTCACTTCGGTGCTGGTCAGCGGCGAAAAAGACGCGATTCTGGTCGACGCACAGTTCGGCAAATCCCAGGCCGAGCAAGTCGTGGAAAAGATCCGCGCCAGCGGCAAGCACCTGACCACCATCTACATCAGCCACGGTGACCCGGATTACTACTTCGGTCTCGATACCCTGACCAAAGCCTTCCCCGATGCCAAGGTGCTGGCCTCGCAGCCGACCGTCGATCACATCAACAAAACCGTCGAAGGCAAACTGGCGTTCTGGGGCCCGAAAATGGGCGCCGACGTGCCGGCAAAAACCATCGTCCCGGGCGTGCTCAAGGGCGACAGCCTGATGCTTGAAGGGCAGAAACTGCAGGTGGTCGGGCTTGAGGGCAAACAACCGGATCGCAGCTTTGTTTGGATTCCATCGCTTAAAGCCGTGGTCGGTGGTGTCGTCGTCGCCGAGAACATCCACGTGTGGATGGCCGACACCCAGACCGCACAATCCCACGCCGACTGGCTGCAAACCCTGCACTCGATCGAAACCCTGAAGCCGAACACCGTGGTGCCGGGTCATTACCTGGGTAACAGCAGCCGTTCGCTGACCAGCGTGAAATTTACCGCCGATTACATCAAAGCGTTCGATGCAGAAACCGCCAAGGCCAAGGATTCCGCCGCACTTATCAAGGCCATGAAAAAACGCTACCCGAAACTCGGTGAGGAAAGCTCGCTGGAGCTGAGCGCCAAAGTCGCCAAGGGCGAAATGCAGTGGTAACCCGATTCTGAATACGCAGCACTCTCAAGCCAACTGGAGAATGTCATGAGCAAGATCGCAATCATTGGTGCCACCGGCCGTGCCGGTAGCCAACTGCTGGAAGAAACCCTGCGTCGCGGCCACAGCGTTACCGCCATCGCCCGCGACACCTCGAAGATCGGCGCCCGTGCCGGTGTGGTCAGCAAGAACGTCGATGTGCTGAATGCGGCGGCTCTGCAAGAGGCCGTTGCCGGTCACGACGTGGTGATCACCGCCGCGCACTTCACCACAGTGCCGGCCAGCGCGATTGTCGGGCCGGTGAAACTGGCGGGTGTGAAACGTCTGTTGGTGGTCGGCGGTGCCGGTTCGCTGTTGCTGCCGGACGACACTCGGGTAATCGACAGCGCAGGTTTCCCGGCAGAGTACAAAACCGAGGCCAGCGCCGGTGCGGTGTTTCTTGAGGCGTTGCGTCAGGAAAAGGAATTGGACTGGAGTTTTCTGTCGCCGTCGGCGGAGTTTGTCGAAGGTGAGCGCAGCGGTACGTTCCGTCTCGGCAAGGATCATTTGCTGGTGAGTGGAGAAGGGCGCAGCTGGATTACTTTTGCCGATTACGCGATTGCGTTGATCGACGAAGTGGAAGCGCCGAAGTATTCGCGCCAGCGGTTTACGGTCGGGTATTAAGCAACGACGCAGAACAAATGTGGGAGCGGGCTTGCTCGCGAAGAGGGAGTGTCAGTCGATATCAACGGAGAATGACACACCCTCTTCGCGAGCAAGCCCGCTCCCACAGGGTTATTGGTGTGTTTCAGCGGGTATGCGCCTGCTCTACCAGCCAGATCATCAATTCCTCCAGCTGCGGCGACGGTTCCGTTGCGTGCGGCAGCACCACGTAATACGCCAACCCCGTCTTCACCTTCAGCGCAAACGGCATCACCAGTCTTTCGGCACGCAGGTCATCGCCGATCAACGACCAGTCCCCAATCGCCACCCCCGTGCCATGCGACGCCATCGACATCGCCTGATCCAGCGTCTCGAAATGCTGGCCCGTGTTGACGTTGTTCAATTGCTGCTCGGCGGCGGTCAGCCACGCCGTCCAGTCCTGGGTATCGCGGGTCGGATGTAGCAAAAGATGGTGTTGCAGATCGGCCGGTGTGGCTAACGCCGGTGGACCTTGCAATAGCGCGGGCGAACAGACCGGTGTCAGTTGCTCATCGAACAGATGCAGGGCGGTCGCTGAGTTGTCCGGGGGCGTGCCATAGATGACGGCGGCATCGAATGGCTCGCGCGCAAAATCGACGCCGTGGGCGAGGGTTGTGGTCAGTTTCACCGGTACGTCCGGGCGCTCCTTCTGCCATTGCAACAGGCGTGGCACCAGCCAGCGCATCACACAACTGGGTGCCTTGAGTTGCAGGGTTTCGCGCTTGAGACCGATCTGCTCGGTGGCTTCGCTGATCAAGCCGAACACCTTTTCCACCCGCGGCAGCCATTCTCGACCTTCGGCCGTCAGCTCCAGACCACGGGCCTGGCGGATAAACAGTTCATACCCCAGATGATCCTCAAGCCCGGCGATCTGCCGGCTCACCGCCCCCTGGGTGATATGCAACTGCTCGGCCGCCCGGGTGAAGTTGCAGCACTGCGCCGTGATCCAGAACGTGTGCAGGGCGGGCAGGGGAGGCATGCGTTTCATGTGGATCCAAGGTATGACGTGAGGACATGGCTAGTATGACTTTTAATCGATTGTTGCGGCTACCTGCCCACCGTTCCAATGCAGTCATTCCACAAACCCTGTGGGAGCGAGCCTGCTCGCGAAAGCGTCGGATCAGCCAACAACTTTGTTGAATATGAAACCGCTTTCGCGAGCAGGCTCGCTCCCACTGGGTTCGGTGTCTTCAACGAACAAGAAGGGCAATGACATGGCGACGTGTGGCGAAGTACTGGTCAAGTTACTCGAAGGTTATGGGGTCGAGCAGGTGTTCGGCATTCCCGGGGTGCATACCGTGGAGCTGTATCGCGGGCTGGCCCGTTCGAGCATCAACCATGTCACCCCACGGCATGAGCAGGGCGCCGGTTTCATGGCCGACGGTTACGCCCGCACCAGCGGCAAACCGGGCGTGTGCTTCATCATTACCGGCCCGGGCATGACCAACATCACCACGGCGATGGGCCAGGCGTACGCCGACTCGATCCCGATGCTGGTGATCTCCAGCGTGCAGTCGCGCAGTCAGTTGGGCGGCGGTCGCGGCAAGCTCCACGAGCTGCCGAACCAAAGCGCGCTGGTCGGTGGCGTCGCTGCGTTCTCCCACACCCTGATGTCGGCGGCGGAATTGCCGGGCGTGTTGGCCCGCGCCTTTGCCCTGTTCCAGGCCGGGCGTCCGCGTCCGGTACACATCGAAATCCCGCTGGACGTATTGGTTGAAGACGCCGATGAGTTGCTCGCAAGCCACCCGGTCAATATCGATCGGGCCGGCGCTGCACCCGCCGCCGTGAGCCGCATGACCGAACTGCTCGCCGGCGCCCAGCGTCCATTGATCCTCGCCGGTGGCGGGGCCATTGATGCCGCCGCTGAACTCACTGAGTTGGCCGAATTGCTCGACGCGCCGGTCGCGCTGACCATCAACGCCAAAGGCATGTTGCCGTCCAGCCATCCGCTTTTGATCGGCTCGACCCAGAGCCTGGTCGCCACCCGCGCGCTGGTCGCCGATGCCGACGTGGTGCTGGCGATCGGCACCGAACTGGCCGAGACCGATTACGACGTCACCTTCGCCGGCGGTTTCGAGATTCCCGGCAAGCTGCTGCGCATTGATATCGATGCCGATCAGACCGTGCGCAACTATCCGCCGCACCTCGCGTTGGTCGCTGATTCACGTAATGCCGCACAAGCGCTGCTCAGCGCCTTGTCGCACAAATCATTGGCCGAGCGTCGCAACGATTGGGGTCAGGTGCGTGCCGCACGCCTGCGTGATGATCTGACCGCCACTTGGGATGCCCCGACCGTGGCGCAGACCCGTTTCCTCGAAACCGTTCTGCACGAATTGCCGGACGCCGTGTTTGTCGGCGACTCCACGCAACCGGTGTACACCGGCAACCTCACCTTCAACCCGGAGCGCCCGCGCCGCTGGTTCAACTCGTCGACCGGTTACGGCACCCTCGGCTACGCCTTGCCGGCAGCCATCGGTGCATGGCTCGGTGGCAGCGTCGAAGGTGGCGCACGTCCGCCAGTGGTGTGCCTGATCGGCGATGGCGGTTTGCAATTCACCCTGCCGGAACTGGCCAGCGCCGTCGAAGCGCGCACGCCGGTGATCGTCCTGTTGTGGAATAACCAGGGCTACGAAGAGATCAAGAAGTACATGGTCAACCGCGCCATCGAGCCGGTCGGCGTCGATATTTACACCCCGGACTTCATTGGCGTGGCCAAGGCTCTGGGTTGCGCGGCCGAGGCGATCAGCTCGGTTGAACAATTGCGTGTTGCGCTGCGTGCCGCGACCGATCGCCAAGGCCCGACCGTGATAGAAATCGACCAGAACCAATGGATGCAGGCGGTGGCCAAATGATGAATTTCCCCACCACACTCGACGGCCTCTACATCAACGGCCAATGGTCCGCCGGCCGTGAGCATTTGCGGGTGATCAACCCGGCCACCGAAGCGCTGCTGACCACGGTCAATGGCGGTGATGAACTGGCCGTCGATCACGCGGTGAGCGTGGCCGTCAAAGCCTTCAAGGATTGGTCGAAAACCACGGGCGCCGAGCGCGGCGCGATCCTGCGCAACATCGCCAACGGCGTGCGCAACGGTCGCGATCAGTTGATGAAGTTGCAGTCTAGCAACAACGGCAAACCGCAGTTCGAAGCGGCTATCGACGTCGACGACGTGATCGCCACCTTCGAGTATTACGCTGAACTGGCTGAGGGCCTTGATGGCAAACAGGACAGCAATGTGCCGCTGCCCAGCGATGATTTCAGCGCACGTCTGCGCCGCGAACCGTGCGGTGTGGTCGGGCTGATCGTGCCGTGGAATTTCCCGATGGTCACCACCGCGTGGAAACTCGCGCCGGCTCTGGCCGCCGGTTGCTGCGTGGTGCTCAAGCCGTCGGAAGTCACGCCGCTGCCGGAGCTGGAACTGGCGGCGATCATTGCCGAGTCCGGCCTGCCCAAAGGCGTGTTCAACCTGGTTTGCGGTACCGGGCTGGCGGTCGGTGCGCCGCTGTCGGCGGATCCGCGTATCGCGAAGATTTCCTTCACCGGCAGCAATGCCGTGGGGGTGCAAGTGATGCAGCGCGCCGCCGAAACCGTGAAGGGCGTGAGCCTGGAACTGGGCGGTAAATCGTCGTTGTTGGTGCTCGAAGATGCCGACCTCGATCTGGCGGTGGAGCTGGCCTGCGGCGGCGGATTTTTCAATGCCGGGCAGATGTGTTCAGCCACCAGCCGCGTGTTGGTCGCCGATGAACTGGCGGATGAGTTTCTCCTGCGTCTGAAGGCCCGTGCGGAAAAAATCCGGGTGGCTGAGCCGTTCGATCCGGACGTGGAAATGGGCGCACTGGTCAATCAGGCGCAATACCAACGCGTGCTCGGCCACATCGACCGTGGGTTGAGTGCCGGGGCGAAGCTGATTTGCGGTGGCAATCGTCCGGCGGATCTGCCGCGCGGCTATTTTTTGCAGCCGACGGTGTTCACCGACGTGCCCCTCGACAGCGCGTTGTGGTGTGAAGAGATTTTCGGCCCGGTGCTGTGCGTGCGCCGTTTCAGTAGCGAAGCCGAGGCGATCGCGCTGGCCAACGACAGTCCGTTCGGTCTGGTCGCCAGTGTGGTGACGCGTAACACCGAGATCGCCGACCGGGTCGCCAACGCCCTGCAGGCCGGTCTGGTGTGGCTCAACGCGCCGCAGGTGATCTTCCCGCAAACGGCGTGGGGCGGTTACAAGCAGAGCAGCATCGGCCGTGAGTTGGGGCCTTGGGGATTGGCGGCGTTCCAGGAGATCAAGCATGTGATCCGGGCGGTTTGATCACAGAGATGTGTTGACTGGACTGACCTCTTCGCGGGCAAGCCCGCTCCCACAGTGAGAGGTATTGAGCGCAAATCTTGTGTTCAACACAAAAACCTGTGGGAGCGGGCTTGCCCGCGAAGGCGTCAGTTGTGATAGCGAAAATTGCGGATCAAACCGACTGCCGCAACCGCGCCAGATCGCGCAACGGCGGCGCGCCGAACAAGCGGCTGTACTCACGGCTGAACTGCGACGGACTCTCATACCCCACTCGATAGCCCGCCGCCGATGCCTCCAGCCCCTCAGTCAGCATCAAGCGCCGCGCCTCTTGCAGGCGCAATTGCTTCTGATACTGCAGCGGACTCATCGCCGTCATCGCCTTGAAACGGTGATGCAGGGTCGACACGCTGAGGTTCACTTCCTTGGCCAGATCATCGATGCGCAGCGGCTGCTCGAAATTGCCGTTGAGCCACTTGATCGCCTGACTGATGCGATGGCTCTGACTGTTGGCAATCGCGATCTCGTACAAGCGATGGCCCTGCGGACTGCGCAACAGGCGATAGAGAATCTCCCGGCGAATCAGCGGCGCGAGCATGGCGATGTCTTTCGGCGCATCCAGCAGACGCGCCAGACGCAGCACCGCGTCGAGCATCGCGCTGTCGATTTTTTCCACGTACAAGCCGCGGCCGGTCGGCCGGGTCGGTACGCCCATCGGGCCGGCGTCGGCGATCAGCGCGGTGATTTCCGCCGGATCGATGTCCAGACGCACGGCAAGGATCGGGTCTTGCGGCGAGACATTGACCACGCGCCCACTCAACGGCATCGAAACCGAGACCACCAGGTAATTGAGCGGGTCGTAATTGAAGAACTCATCGGCCAGCCGCACCTCTTTACGCCCCTGCGCCATGATGCACAGCGCTGGTTGTGCGAGCACTGGGGCGAAGTCGTGGGATTGGGTGTGGCGCGACATGAACAGCGAGCCGATGGCGGTCTCGTAACAGCCATCATCGGTGGTGTTGCGACGGATGATCGCCGCGAGTTCCGCGCGCTGCTTTTCCATGTCTGCGGTGGGTTCGGCTTGAAAACGATCGAATGACGACATGCACGGCGTCCTCGGCAAGGGAGGTGGAATGGAGCAGAGCATATGTTTGTGCAAGTACGAGCGGTAGACACATTCTGCGAAATGCTTGCCTGATTCTGCACCACGTTATTCATGTCCCCGAAAACGTAGAGCGATCAACCCATACCTGTAGGAGCTGCAGGTCTGATGCTGAATACACTTTCGCAGGATTGTGCAACAGGGCGGCAGGAATCGACTAACGGCGCCTTGCGCGCGGCCCTTAACCTTGGATCCTGTCGCAGCCCGTCCCCCGGCTGCCACGCGACTCCTTGGGAGGGTTGAACATGTCCAAGCAGATTCCCGTCAGTCATATGGCGTTCGTTCGAGCGCGCGCCGGGCGCTCGGCGGAACTCGGTGTACGCCTGAGCGCGTTGATCGAGCCGTCCCGCGCCGCCCCCGGTTGCCTGAGCTTTGCCTTGCAGCATTCGCAGTGTGATCCCGAGTTGTGGCTGGTCTCCGGGTTCTGGAGCAATCAGCAAATGATGACCGCTTACTTCAACAGCCCGTCGATGGAAATCTTCGCCGAGCTGGTGCAGGAGCTGGTGGTCAACAGTCTGGATTTCCACACCTTCAAGGATGTGTCGGCGGCGCAGGCCCTCGGCCAGTCTTCGGCACCGGTACACAAACTTGCCGGTTGAGGGTTTAATGTCCGGCTTAATTGACTGAGCCAGGACTTGCGACATGGCACGTAAAGAGTTCGAACACTTCGAAGCAGTATCGGCAGTCGTCCCCGTCGAACTGGGTGGCAACAAGGGCTATCACGCGGCAATCGCGGTCAAGGCCCTGGTCGATGGCGGTGCACCACGTTTTCACAAACTGCTGGGTGATCAGGTATTCCCCGGCGCCATTGCTGCCGATGAGGCCGCCATCAATGAACTGGATCGCCTCAAGGGTGTTACTGAAGACGCCGAGCTGATCTGGTAATCAGTTACTTGGCGGCACCCGGACGCCACATCTTGAACAGGGCTTCAGGCCCCAACTGAAAATAGTCCGCCGGCCCGCCGCCGCGCAGAATCGGTTCTGCCGCGGCGGTGTCGTAGATGCCGTCCTTCAACAGCCACTTGGCGATATGCACGGCGACCACTTCGCCCAGAATCAGCCAGCTCGGCACCGTCTCGCCATCAGCGCGTTGCAACTGAATGATCTGCGTGACCTTGCACTCGAAGGACACCGGGCTTTCGGCTACCCGTGGCACTGAGATCACTTTCGACGCCACGGTGGTCAGCCCCGCCAACTCAAACTCGTTGACCTCAGGTGCAACCATCGCGCAGCTCTGGTTCATCTGCTCGGCCAATGGGCGGGTGGCGAGGTTCCAGACGAATTCGCCAGTCTGTTCAATGTTGTTCAAGCTGTCTTTGCGCCCGACGCTGGAGAAACCAATGATCGGCGGGATGTAGTTGAAGGCGTTGAAAAAACTGTATGGCGCCAGGTTCAACTGGCCGTTGGCATCCTGCGAGGAGATCCAGCCGATAGGGCGCGGGCCGACGATGGCGTTGAACGGATCGTGCGGCAGGCCGTGGCCGTTGGCGGGTTCGTAGAAGTGGATGTCATCGGGCATGGCTTGGAATCCAGGGAGGGCATTTGTCAGAGAGCAATAGTGCAAGGCTGGCCGTTGAAGATCAATTGTGGGAGCGAGCCTGCTCGCGAAGACGGCTCTTCAGTCGACATTAATGTTGAATGGGCCACCGCCTTCGCGAGCAGGCTCGCTCCCACAGGGGATCGTGTGCATTCCAGACCTTTTCCATTCCCCAGAAATGACTAAGCCCGGCCAAGGCCGGGCTGTGCGCTTTACAGCGGCGCTTAACTGATGGAAGCGGATTGAGTACGGTCATAGCCGTCTTCAGCGACAGTGGCAGAACCGGTGCGGTCATAGCCGTCAGCGGCGACAGTGGCGGAACCGGTGCGGTCGAAGCCGTCAGCGGCGACAGTGGCGGAACCGGTGCGGTCGTAACCGTCAGCAGCGACAGTGGCGGAGCCTGTGCGGTCATAACCATCGGCAGCCACGGCCGAGCCAGTGCGATCAAAACCGTCGGCGGCAAAGGTGTTGGCGGCCAGTACGGACAGGGCGAAAGCGAGGATCAGTTTGGTTTTCATGTTTGTCACTCCAGATTCGTTGGCGAGGTGTGTCTTGCATGGGTTTCATGCTACGCCAACTAAATTGATTAAAAAGCGCAAAATAATGCTAAAAACTATCGATTAAATAGATGTTAAGGGCGACGCATTAAATGGCTTCCATCATCAGGAGCGAACGTCGCGCAGGTAATCGATTAAGTGGGCACAGGATGCCGAGGCAGAATTAACCGGCGATTAATCGCCGAAAACAAAAAATCGCAGCCTCCGACAACCCCTGTAGGAGCTGCCGAAGGCTGCGATCTTTTGATCTTGCGTGACGTTCAGTCAGTCAATCAGTCAGTGACGATCCGCGAATGTTTCTGGGTGTCTTTCATAGTGATGTACACCAGCAACGACACTGCGATGCACGCGGTCACGTACCAGTAGTAACCGGTTTCCATGCCGATGCTCTTGAACCACAGCGCGATGTATTCGGCAGTGCCGCCGAAGATCGACACGGTCAGTGCGTATGGCAGGCCGACGCCCAGGGCGCGGATTTCAGTCGGGAACAGTTCGGCTTTCACCACCGCGTTGATCGAGGTGTAACCGCTGACGATGATCAGCGCCGCCATGATCAGGAAGAACGCGCCCCACCAGGTCTGGATGGTGTGCAGAGTCATCAGGATCGGCACGGTGAAGATCGTCCCCAATACGCCGAAGGCGATCAGGATCGGGCGACGACCGATCTTGTCCGACAGGCCACCGATGATCGGTTGCAGGCACATGAACAGGAACAGCGTGGCCGCAGAAATGGTGGTCGAGTCGGAGATGCTCATGCCGACGGTGTTCACCAGATACTTCTGCATGTAGGTGGTGTAGGTGTAGAACGCCAGCGTGCCGCCCATGGTCAGGCCGACCACGGTCAACAGCTCTTTCGGGTGACGCATCAAGGTGCGCATCGCGCTTTCCTTGGCCTTCTCTTTCTTGGTGAACGACTCGGTTTCTTCCATGCCGCGACGCAGGTACAGCGCAACGATGGCGCACAGCGCGCCGATGGCGAACGGGATACGCCAGCCCCATGCGTACAGCTCTTCAGTGGTGAGGACATTCTGCAGCACTATCAGCACGCCCAGCGCGATGAGCTGGCCGGAGATCAGGGTCACGTACTGGAAACTGGAGAAGAAGCCGCGACGTTCCTTGGTCGCCATTTCAGACAGGTAAGTGGCGGAGGTGCCGTATTCGCCGCCGACCGACAGGCCTTGCAGCAGACGGGCGAACACCAGCAGGATCGGCGCGCCGACACCGATGGTTTCATAACCCGGGCTCAGGGCAATGATCAGCGAGCCGAAGCACATCAGATAGACCGAGGCCATCAGCGCTTTCTTGCGCCCGACTTTGTCGGCGTACAGCCCCATCAACCAGCCACCGATCGGGCGCATCAAAAAGCCCACGGCGAAGATCGCGGCGGTATTGAGCAGTTGGGCGGTGGTGTCGCCTTTGGGGAAAAAGGCTTTGGCGAAGTACAGCGAGAAGGCGGCGTAGACGTACCAGTCGTACCACTCGACCATGTTGCCGACGGAACCGCTGAAGATCGATTTGATCCGGCTGGCGGTGGTTCTTTCTTTGGCGGGCACGGCAGCCGACCCAAGGGGCAGGGCGTTGGAGTTATCCATTGAAGGATCCTTCGTTTAATTGTTTTTGTGGAGCGCGTTAAAACGCAGCCTGCGAGGGCTATAGCAGGAGGTGTGCCAACGGGGAGAGGGGCGGTTTAGAGGGGGTAGAGGAATCTGGTGAGCGGAAATCCGCTTATGCATGGATTGCGGTGAGCGGAAAGTTGCTCATTCAGGCTGATAGATCAATGTTGCCTGTGCTGGCCCCTTCGCGGGCAAGCCCGCTCCCACAGGGTTTTGTGCTGAACCTGAATTTGTGACCTCCACCGACCATTGTGGGAGCGGGCTTGCCCGCGAAGAGGCCCGATCAAACACTGCAAAAGTCAGCTGCCTTGAACAAACATCTCCCGACTCAACCCATGCCGCTGCATCTTTTCATTGAACGTGCGGCGTGGCAGTTGCAGTTCTTCAAGCACCGCTTTCACATCACCCTTGTGCCGGGTCAATGCCGCACGCAAACACTGCGCCTCAAACGCTTCCTGTTGCGCCGCCAATGACTGGCCCGGATCAATCCCCGGCGCCGGCTCATCCAGCCCCAGCACTTGCCGTTCGGCGACGTTCGCCAGTTCGCGCACATTGCCCGGCCAGTCGTGGCTGAGCAGGTGGCTCAACTGCGCACCCGTCAACGGTGGGAAAGTGCGCCCCAGACGCTGAGCCGCACTCTGGGCAAAGTTTTCGAACAACAACGGAATGTCTTCGCGCCGGTCACGCAGCGGCGGCAAACGCAACTGCGCGACGTTCAGACGATACGCCAGGTCTTCGCGAAAGCGTCCGGCCCGGGCCTCATCGAGCAGGTCGGGTTTGGTTGCCGCAACGATCCGTAGATCCACGCGAATACTCTGGTTCGACCCCAGCCGTTCAAGCTTCTGCTCTTGCAACACGCGCAGCAGTTTTACTTGCTGGGCCAGCGGCATGCTTTCGATTTCATCAAGAAACAACGTGCCGCCATCGGCGTATTCCAGCTTACCGATGCGTTTGCCGGAGGCGCCGGTAAACGCACCGCTCTCATGGCCGAACAGTTCGGCTTCGAACAGTTGCTCGGGGATCGCGGCACAGTTCAACGCCACGAACGGCTTGTCCGCACGCGGGCCGAAATCGTGCAGGCAACGGGCAACCAGTTCCTTGCCGCTACCGGTTTCACCGCGAATCAGCACGTTGACCGGCAACGCCGCCAGATCCAGTACCTGTCGGCGCAAGGTTTGCAAGCCACGGGACACACCGAGCAACGTCGCATCGAGTTTGGCGCGGTTGTCGGCCTGCTCGTGCAGGGCACGGTTTTCCAGAACAAGCCGACGTTTTTCCAAGGCCCGGCGCAAGCTGCCGAGCAGGGTTTCGGGACTGAACGGTTTCTCCAGAAAGTCGTAGGCGCCGTCGCGCATCGCTTCGACCGCCATCGGTACATCGCCGTGGCCGGTGAGCAGGATCACTGGCAGGTCGGCATCGCGGCGCTGCACCTCGGCCAGCAGCTCAAGACCACTGAGGCCGGGCATGCGCACGTCGCTGAGGATCACCCCGGGAAAATGCGCGGGCAGGGCAGCGAGGCATTCTTCGGCGCGGCTGAACAGCTGCACCTCGAACCCCGACAGGCTCAGCCACTGTTCGACCGCGCTGCGAATGCTGCTTTCGTCGTCGACTACCATCACTGAGTTGAGCATCAGAGGTGTGCCTCCAGATCGATCGGCAAGGTCAGGGCGAACACCGCGCCGCTCTCGCCATTCTCCACACTCAAGCGGCCGCCGGATTCATGCACGATGGCGAAGGATACTGCCAGCCCCAGACCCAGGCCGTCACCCACAGGCTTGGTGGTGAAGAACGGGTCGAACACCTGGCCCAGATGTTCGTCGGCAATGCCACCGCCATTGTCGCTGACGCTCAGTCGCCACAGTTGCTCATCGGCTTCCAGGCGGATTTCCAGGCGCTTGCACGGTTTGCCCTGCATGGCGTCGAGGGCGTTGCGCAGCAGGTTGATCAGTACTTGTTCCAGGCGGATCGCATCCCCGCGCACCCACGCCGGGCGGGTCAGGTGCAGCACCAGACTGACCTGCTCGTCACGCAGGCGTGCGTCGAGCAATTGCAGGGATTGATCCACCACCGTTGCCAGATCCAGGCGTTCGCGCAAGCCGCCGGGGGTCTTGCGGGCGAAGGTTTTCAGGTGGCCGGTGAGGGCGGCCATGCGCGTGAGCATGTCGTCCACCGGTTTGAGTGCCTTGTACGCATCGTCGACGCGGCCATGCTCGAGCAACAGACGCAGGGTTGCCAGTTGCATGCGCTGGGCGGTTAGCGGTTGATTGATTTCGTGAGCGAGCGCGGCGGACATCTGCCCCAGCGCGGCGAGTTTGGCCGACTGCACCAAGCTATCCTGGGCGGTGCGCAGATCGCGGGTGCGCGCCTCGACCAGTTGCTCCAGCTCTTGGCGATTGCGCTGGCGGATTTTCGACAGCCGCCAGCGCTGGTTGAGGAACAGCAGCAGAAATACCAGCGCCAGCCACACGCCAGCGGCGGCGAGGCCGGCGTTGCGCAGGTCTTCAAACGCCACTTGCGGACGCCTTAGCAGATGCAAGGTCCAGCCTTCGGCGGTCAGTGGCAGCGACTCCCACAAATAATCCGCCGTGCCTTGCGGGCCCTCGACCCGGCGCAAATCGCTGTTGTCGTCGAAGCGGCGCAGCGTCAGATGCGTCAGTTGCTGCAGCGTTTGTTTGTCGTATTGGCGAGTGGCTTTGATTTCAGCCAGGTCGTGAGTGTTCAGTGGCCGCAACGCGCGATAGCGCCAGCCAGGCTGGTTGGCGATGAAGATGATGCCGCGTGCATCGCTGACCAGCAGGGTGTCGCTGCCCTGGCTCCATTCGCGTTCAAGCTCGGGGAATTCCAGCTTGACCACCATCGCCCCGAGGAACTCGTCGTTGTCGCCGAGCACGGCGCTGGAGAGGAAGTACCCGGGTATGCCGCTGGTGACGCCGACGGCGTAAAAACGCCCGGTACCTTGGGTGCGGGTCTGGCTGAAATAGGGCCGAAAGCCATAGTTGTGGCCGACATAACTGCTCGGCAGACGCCAGTTGCTTGCGGCCACGGCAAGGCCGGTGTGATCGAGCAGTTCAAGGGTCGAGGACTGCGCCGCGCCGTTGATCTTTTCCAGTTTCAGGTTCAGCGCCGCTTGTTCCTCGGCCTCCACCGGGCCTGCCAGTGCCGAGCGCAATTGCGGGTCCAGCGCCAATACGGCGGGGAGGGCGCGATAGCGGTCGATCAGGGTGTGCAGCGAGTTGGCATACAGCGCCAGTTGCTGGTTGGCGCGGGCCGCGTCCTCTTCCAGCGCCTGGCGTTCGGCATGGCGGATGGCCAAGGTTGCGGCGAGCGCGGCACCGGCGATGATCAGCAGGGTATACAACGACAGACGCAGAGTACGGGAAGTCGGCAGCATGCTGGGCGAACGGATGGCAGGTCGGGCGGGCACGATAGCACGCGCCGCGGTGGCCCGGCGCGTTGATCAGTCCGGTCATGGATATCACGCGAATGATTCCGCGCCAGGCTTGCGAAGATTGAATTTCGTCCGGGGTTTGGGCACCGGTCTTGGTCTCGGGTCTTCGGCAATGGTGGCGGCCAGCGCTTGCAGTCGACCGGTTACGCCGTCTGCTTCGCTGGGGTTGTCCAGTGTGGTCTGGACGGTGTTCTTTACCTGCATGATTGCTCGTATCGGTTTGGTTCCGTCCTCCACTAGCGCATAGAACTCAAGCTTCTGCTCATCGGTAAAAGCGTTCAGTTGTTTATCGAGTAATTCTTTGGCTTGGGACGGAAGTGCTTTTAAGGTTTCTGCAAGGTCTGTTAAACCGTTGGCGCCGGCAGCGCCTTTATTAATCAGATCTTTTGCTACCTCCACGCCGTTTGAAACGGTATTCAAGCCATCCTTGATTTCCTGTGTACGCAGCGTGTGCGCAAGTTTCAAACCTTTCTTCAGAAAGTAATAGCGCAACAACGGGAAAGCGATCAGGCCGACGACCGCACCCACGCCAGCTCCAATGCCATTACCTATCCCCGGAACTGCTGTGCCAATGGTGCCTCCGGCCAAGAAACCTTTCACGGCGCCCTTGGCGGCCGAGCTCAAGCCATGCTTGGACATGAGGAACTTGCCGAGCGTCATGCTCTTGCGCAACTCTCCTATATCAGCATCGTCGGGGATCAGCCCATCGAATTCAGTGGCAAGATTGTGTACCTGATCTGTCAATGTTTTTGCTTTATCGATTGCGCCGACAGCTTTTTTTCCGATCCATTCGGCGCTATTCAATATTTCGGAAAAGACCTTCGAATTACCTGTCTGATCGACATGAATGATCGGATTGTTCCCTACAAACCCATACAGATTCAGCCCGTCCACATCCCCCGCCGGGTCAGGGCTGATCCAGCGTTGCAACCACGGTGCGTAGTAGCGCGCGCCATAATAGTAAAGGCCGCTGACATCCATCTCCTTGCCCGAATAGCGGATGAATTTGTAGCTGACCTCAGTCTCCGATTCGGCCCTCAGCCACGCGGTTGCGCCGAACGGGTAATAACCTTCCTGGCTGATGATTCGGGCGTTCTGATCCAGCTCCATCGTGCAAGACCCCAAGTGATCCTCGAGGCTGTAGCGCATTTGATTGTTGGGGATCTCGGCGGGTTGTCCTGTGACCCAATGCAGGCAGCGAGCGTTGCCGACGCTGATGACGTGCAGTTCTTCGCCAGTGTCTTTGCTGCGGATTTCCAGGCCCGGCAGATAATGAACCTGGTGAAAATGTTCGGCGGTGGCGGTGAAGGTTTCGTGGCGTTTGAACACCCGCGCGCCCTGGCTGTAAAGGTAGTGTTCGGCGTCGTCGCGACCGCCACCGCGAGCGATCAGCGTTACCCGCATCAACTCGTCGCGGGCGTTCCATTGCAAGTCCTGGCCCGCCTGCAAGGCCTTGAGGTTGCCGTGAAGGTCGAACAGTTTGTCGAACTCCGGCGGGGGATCGCCCGGCTTGCAGCGCACGCCGCGGTTGCTGTTTGGGTCGATGGCCATCTCGAAGGTACGGTTGGCGCCGTCTCGTACATGGACGGTTCTGATCAGGTTGTCGCCCGGGTCGTAATCATAAGTCTCGGTATAGTTGAGGCGGTTTTTCTTGTCGCTCGGCGTTGGCAGCCCCGGGAAGCCCGGGGGCGTGGCGTCGTTGTAACCGCTGGCGCTGGTCAGCCGGTACAGCGAGTCATAGCCAAAATCGCGATGGCCATCAACGCGCTGGTTTGCAAAGTAAACCGCCGCAAAGGCGTGATCCTCGATACGGATGATATTGCCGACCGGGTCGTAAAAATACTTGAAGTTTTGCAACACCTCCCCGGTGTCTTTATGGCTGGACTGCGAATGCAATCGGCCATCGGCCGAGTCGTACGTCCAGCGGCTGCATACGCCATTGCCGTCCAGTTGTTCGGTGATCTGTTCGGCGGCGTTGTATTGCGTGTCGAGCAAAACATCTATCGATTCAGGCGCACCCTTGATCAGCAACTTCAGCTGTTTGAGATGCCCGGCCAGACCGTAGTGTGACGTTTGTCGATGGCCCCCGGCGTCAGTCTGCTCCAGCACCGCGCCGAGGGGGCTGAATACGCGCTGAGTGGTGACCGGCGGACCAACGTTGAACGTGCGGGTTTCTTTCAGCGGCTGGCCGGTGAGGGCAAAGCTTTCCATTTGAAGCTCGCCCACTGCGTCCTTCTGCTTGCACAATTTGCCGCGCAGGTTTTGCCCGGCGTCGGCGTTGGCATCGGCGTAGGTAAACGTCTCGACATTGACAGCCTTTTCCTCGATTGCCACCACGCGTAATAGCGTGTCGAAGGTCGTACGCCAATGGCTGCCGCGCTCGTCCCAGCGCTCCAGCGGCTGACCCGCGAGCCCAGGCAGGTTCAGGCGCCAGCCGGCGTCGACACTGTCGGACATCAGCGCTTCACCGCCCAGGCCGTAGACCGTCGTGAGGTTGGGGGTCGCCAGGCGGGGATCCCATTGCTTCACCAAGTGACCGGCAGCGTCATGGTGTTGACGGGTGATCAGCGCGGTGGCCGGAACTTCGGCGTGCGTGCGCAGATAGGCGATTTGGCGCACAGGCAAGTCACGGCTGTCGTGCACGCGGATCGACGGCGTGCGCCAATCAAGTGCGGCACTCATGACCGAGATACCTTCGAAGCGGTCGGCTCGGCCGTATCGTTGAAATCTTCACTGGTGTGATACCAGGGATGGTATGCCTCGCGAGAAAAGTCACCCTTGGCGTTGATCAGTTTTATTGGCCGGCCGAGCGGGTCATAGAACAGTTGATCAAAGTAGCCGAGTTTACGCAGCGACTCATCATTGACGTAGCCATGGGTATTGGCCAAAAACGGCCGGAACTGGCGGACCGGCAAACCTTTATTGTTGTATTCGATGCGCTCGCTGATCCGCCAGCGCGGATTGGCGTGCACCTCGACATAGTGGCCGTCCTCGATGACCAGTGCGCCATCGACGACCTTGTACGCCATGCCCGGATCAACCAGCTGCTGGGTTTGCAGCGGGCGGCCGAAGCCGTCGACGCAGGCTTTGACGATTTGAATCTGCGCCGCGGTAACATCGCCAGGATAGCGGTCGGCACTGAGGGCCACGCTGTGCACCGGCTCGCGGTGGGCTGACTTGATGGCTTCGTGCAAAGCCTGTTCCGCCGCCGTCAACGTACTGAGTCGTGCAAGACGCAGTCGGGCACTGGCACGGATGTGGCCGCTGGGCAGCAGATAACCGGCGTCCACCCATTGTGCTGTCGCGGCAATGAGCCCCATCCAGCTGAACACATCCTTGCGCAGGGTACTGGCGGCTTGTTGCACGGCAGCCGCCGGATCGGCGATGGCGGCATCCGGACGAAGATCCTCCGGACGCCGATATTCGCTCAGCGGTTTGAAGCCGGCAGGGATGTTGTTCTCGGTACCGTGAAAACTGGTCGCCAGCGGCTGGCCCGACGGCTCGTAAATCGCCTCTTCGATGTTGTCGTTGGGGTCGGTGATGCGCAGCGGTTGCAGGGCGTGATAATCGTAGGCGATCTGCGTGGTGCAGCCATCGGGTAACTCGACGCGGGTGATGGCGAGTTGGTAGGCGTCGTATTTGGCGATGGTGACGCCGTGGCTGGTGGTTTCCTGGTAGCCGAGCACCTTGAAGAAACCCTCAAGCCTGGCGTACTTGGCGTAGCCAAATCGCGACGAGTACAGTTCTGGCTCAGCATCAGGCGGGGCGGCGGGTTCAAACAGAAAGGGCATCGCGATAAAACCGATTTTCACCAGTTCGGCACGGATGTCGAAGGGCGGCGGCGCGACGCTGTAGGCCTGCAGCGCGGTCTTGTCCAGTTGCGCCATTTCCAGCCACGCTACCAGCGCTTCGAACCCGGCCACCCCCTCAGCCAGCGGTGTGCCGTCGGTATCGAGGTAACGCTGTATGGACTGGCTCGTCAGTACTCGCACGGCGTTCCAGTGCGGCGAATTCTGATGCGCCGTCAACTCCTCGTAGCAAACCTGCTGCGCCCCAAGTCCCGTCGGCAGCGTGCCCTTGGGCAGAACTAGCGCATTGCCACGCTGTTGGTAGGGCAAACCCAGGCGCCAGTGCTGAGGGTCCTTGTCCAGGTCGATGAACTTCGCCCGGGTTTCACTCAGATAAAACGATTGCTGCGCCGGGTCATGGGCATCGAGCCACCACTGTCGTTCGTCCGGGTCGCTGAAGGGCGGGGTGTCCTTGTCGGTCAACCGGCGAGCATAGCTCACCGTCAGGGCATGCGTGGTCAGGCCGTACAGGTTAAAGCGCAGGTTGACGTCATGCCGGCACAGCGGATCGTCCGTGAAACGGTCGTACTGATAACTGATCTTTTCCAGCACAAGCGGCAGCAAAACGGCTGCCGCGTACTGCCCCTGCGGACGGACTTCACGCACCAGATAACGCAGCTCCTCCACGGCATACGGTGTGGGAGTGCCCGGCTTGTCCATGTCTGCTTCGGCGTAAGTTTCGATGCGGATCACCGAACCGACCAGCGCCCGCGCTATCTGGTATTCGCTTTCGGTGTCATGTGGCTCAATCAGCTCATCGAACTCGTCCTCGGGGTGATAACGGCTGAACAGCGTGGCCCTCAAGGGGGACGCGTGGGCGTCGGCATTGAAATAATCCTCACGCGGTCGGTCCAGGGATCGCCCGGTATGAAACCAGGTACAGGCCCGTACCGGCGCGCTGAAGCCGACGTCTTCAGTGCCGGAGGCGCTCTCGCTGTCGGTTTGTTGCAAGTACCCGAAGCCGCGGAATTCGCGCTCCTTGCCGTCGTACACACCTTCGCGCCAGGTGAACAGCTGAGTCAGGCAATTACCGGTGATCTCATCCAGTTGCTGTTGTTTTTTGACCACGGCCACCGGGAATGGCAAGCGGCAGACCGGCAGACGTTTGAGCTTGAGTATCCGCTGTTTTTCATCCAGCCATTCCTGCGCCGAACTGCGGTAGACCACACTCGTGCTGCAACCCATGTTGTTGTTACTGGCGGTCAGCAGATAGGGCTTGGCCGTGACGAAATCGTAACGCCAGTGTTGCGGCTGCATATGCGTGACCGTCAGGATCAGGCTGGCGCAGCCCAGCCCCTGCAGGTCGGCGAAGCTGACCTGACACAAGCGGTCGTAACGTACGCCATCGGGCCATTTCACAAACCGCGGGATCTGTTCAAAACCGTTGCCGCCGCGGTTCATATAGATCTCAAAACCATCGAACCGCAGATAGATCAGCGCGGGTGCGCCAGACCCGTCGAGGTCAGCGATGCGCACCCGTGACGAATCGAATTCATCATAGGAAAACGGCAGGTCGCCGAGCTTGAAACCTTTGCCGAACCGACCGTGGCCCAGGTTTGCCCAGCAGCGGATTTCGTTGTGGCGAATACGGCACAACTCGGGCATGTCGCTGCCGAGCAGATTGCTGAGCATTACCAGTTCAGTACGGGAGTTACTGAACACGGGCAAGCGGTCATCTTCAGGCTGGTGGGGCACTTCTTCGGCAGCGGCGAAGCCTTCTTCGCGGCGGTTGGCGTACAGGCGCACCGAGTTCGGGCCGATCATTGCCAGCGAATTCAGGCCGTCACCGCTCAAATCGCCGAGGGTCGAGAGTGTTTTGAAAAACTCCAGTGGAAAGTTTTTAAACGCGACGAATGCAGCAAAATCATGCTGCTCCGTCAGCGCGTAGTATCCGCTGTGGCCGGGCTGGGCAATGATGAAGTCCAGTCGTCCGTTACCGGTCAGGTCGGTGAGCAGTTGCTGCACCGAGCTGTTGTGATCGGCTACGGGAATTCTGTCCAGTAACGTCAAGGGCCCGTACTCAATCGCATCACCTCCTTCGCGTGCACGCAAGGGTTCGCGGTAATACCAGGCTTGCTCATATCGGCAAAGAAACCCCGGCAGCCCTTCACCGCGCAGGTCGACACACTGGTAAACCTCGCCGTCCTCGATACCGGGCTGGTTTTGCGATTGGAACAAACGGGACGGGGTCTTATTGATCTCGAAGTCCGAATGGTCAAACTCCACCGGCGGCGTGTTTTCGACAACGCCTGAGGCATCAAACGCTTGATAGTGGGCGGCGCTAAGCTGGCTGTAGGTCCACTCCCCGGAATTTGGCGGTCGATACTCCAGCAGCAGGCGACGCACCAGTTTCGGTGTGGCACCCAGCTGCGGCTCCTCGGGGAAATAATGAAACATCAGCGCCTGCTGGCACAGCCTGCGCGTGCGGATTTCAAAACCCTGGCCGTAGGTCGAGAACGGGTCGGCACGGGTGAGCCACGGTTTCAGTGTGGGGCCGTCGTACACCGGCACCTCGCTCAGCGAGGTGCTGCGCTCGCCGTAGTCGAACAACAGGTGAAAGTGCCAATCCAGAGTGCCTGGGTCTGCTACCTTCCAGGCATACAGATCCTTGCTGGCCGTGAAGTTGCCATACAGCACTTTGTGCGGATAACGCTGGGCGCGGCAGTCATGGATCGGGTCGGGGTCCTGATCGTCGGCCTTGTACAGGTAACAGATGTGTTCGCCGTGGGCGTTCATGCTTTCGCAGAGCAGCCAGGCGTTGATGCGGCTGGGGTCATCCGGGTCTGCAAGGCGCGATGCCTCGGTTTTGCCGTAGACGTGCAGCGAACCGTCCGCGCCATGTATCAGCCAGAATCCTGCGCTGGCACCTTCGGGTTGCCAATACTCTCGCAAGGCAAAATCGCTTTCGACCCGTGGCCAGTAACGCACCACGCTGTGCGTGCCGATGTCGACGCAGTCGTAGCCGGTTTCGGTGCGCGACTTGGGCGTGCCGTCGGCCTCAAGCTCAGACATCAAGACTTGGCCATCGTGGCCGAGCATCTCATCGAAAGGGGTGTAACGCGGCACGCCCTTGCTGGTGCGGCGGCTGATCTGACTGAGGCTGACAGCGAAGCCCAGGCCACAGACCCCGTTGCCACTCTGGCTGCTGTAGGTCAGGGACAACTGCGGATCAAAACCGCGTCCGGCGGACAGCGGAAGCGGCAACTCGAACGACGCCATGCCGGTCGGGCCGACGCTGTCCCAGCTTTTGCCGATGGTGGCGATCGATGAGCTTTTGGCGATGCTCGGGGGGGTAATGCTCAGGTCCTGATCAGCCATGTTCTCGTCCTTGCGCACGCGGTGGGCGTGGGTAGGCTGACGCTAGCAAGAAAGGAGCAGGGCGTAACCTGTCAAACCTGACAGGTGCGAACGATCGATTTATGTGCTTTGTCGCGGCTTTTTATCGCCGCCCCGAGCACGGTGAGTCGAAAACGGGGCACAAAAAAGGCCGGCCCGTCGTGTGTGACGGGCCGGCCTTCTTTATTTACGGTTGAAGCGCTTACTGCACTTCCACCGCCAGGCTTTCGGCAATCTTCTGCTGCCAGATCGCAGGGCCGGTGATGTGGACCGACTCACCGTTGCTGTCCACCGCGACGGTGACCGGCATGTCCTTGACCTCGAACTCGTAGATCGCTTCCATGCCCAGCTCGGCGAACGCCAGCACCTTGGACTTCTTGATCGCTTGCGCCACCAGATAAGCGGCGCCGCCGACAGCCATCAGGTACACGGCTTTGTTGTCCTTGATCGCTTCGATTGCGGTCGGGCCGCGCTCGGACTTGCCGATCATGCCCAACAGGCCGGTCTGCTCAAGGATCTGACGGGTGAACTTGTCCATCCGCGTCGCGGTGGTCGGACCGGCAGGGCCCACCACTTCGTCGCCAACCGGATCAACCGGGCCGACGTAGTAAATGAAGCGACCTTTCAGATCGACCGGCAGGGTTTCGCCTTTGTTGAGCATCTCGACCATGCGTTTGTGCGCAGCGTCGCGACCGGTGAGCATCTTGCCATTGAGCAGCACGGTTTCGCCCGGCTTCCAGCTCTGCACGTCTTCCGGGGTCAGGGTGTCGAGGTTGACGCGACGGGCCGACGGGCCGGCTTCCCAGACGATTTCCGGGTAGGCGTCCAGCGGTGGCGCTTCCAGCGAGGCCGGGCCGGAACCGTCGAGCACGAAGTGCGCGTGACGGGTGGCGGCGCAGTTCGGGATCATGCACACCGGCAGCGAAGCCGCGTGGGTCGGGTAATCCATGATCTTCACGTCGAGCACGGTGGTCAGGCCACCGAGGCCCTGGGCACCGATGCCCAACTGGTTGACCTTCTCGAACAACTCCAGGCGCATTTCTTCGATGCGGTTCTGCGGGCCACGGGCTTTCAGCTCGTGGATGTCGATGGATTCCATCAACACTTCCTTGGCCATGACCGCGGCTTTCTCGGCGGTGCCGCCGATGCCGATGCCCAGCATGCCCGGTGGGCACCAGCCGGCGCCCATGGTCGGAACGGTCTTCAGTACCCAGTCGACGATCGAGTCGGACGGGTTGAGCATGGCCATTTTCGACTTGTTCTCGGAACCGCCACCCTTGGCCGCCACGTCCACTTCCACAGTGTTGCCCGGGACGATGGAGTAGTGGATGACCGCCGGAGTGTTGTCCTTGGTGTTTTTACGAGCGCCCGCCGGGTCGGCGAGGATCGAGGCACGCAGGACGTTTTCCGGCAGGTTGTAGGCGCGACGCACGCCTTCGTTGATCATGTCGTCCAGGCCCATGGTGGCGCCATCCCAACGTACGTCCATACCCACACGCACGAACACGGTGACGATGCCGGTGTCCTGGCAGATCGGGCGGTGGCCGGTGGCGCACATGCGCGAGTTGATCAGGATCTGCGCGATCGAATCACGGGCCGCTGGCGATTCTTCGCGCAGGTAGGCTTCGTGCATCGCCTGGATGAAATCCACCGGGTGGTAATAGGAAATGAACTGCAGGGCGTCGGCAACGCTCTGAATCAGGTCGTCTTGCTTGATCACGGTCATGAGTCGCGCTCCTCTAAAAGACGGGAACATTCAATAAGGTGCTTGCAGCTTGGGTGCATCGGTCGGTTGCAAGCACCTTTCAAGGCACGCCGGGGTTGCTGGCGCGACGCTAAAAAGGCGCGGCAGTATACCGCGCATCCAAGGGGCATACACGCGCCGGCAGTCATTCGTTGGTCGCATGTCTTTCGCATAATCCTGCAGGAGCTGCCGCAGGCTGGTTTTAACAACAAGATCAAAAGTTCGTCCGATCGCGGCCCGAACCTGCGGCAGCTCCTACCGGGAACATGTGGGTTTTTGACGTCAATTTTCGAGCCCGAAAATCGGTGGTCATTTATCGACTACGCCTCTAAAGTGGCAGCCGGTCTGTAGAGTAGGACACTCGGTCAGCCTCTTATCGCACGGTGAGTCAACGATTGACCCATAACGCCATTCAACGTCTTTTGCTTAAACGCTTTGCCCTCGCTGCGGCCACCTATGGATTGGCTTTGCTGCTGCTGTGGCTGGCGTTTTTTACCGGGCATTACGACCAGACCTTGAACGCTGTGGCCATCGGCAGCGCGCTGGTGGTGATCTGTCAGGCGACCCTGTTCGGCCTGTTCTGGTCCGGGCGCAACCAGCGTTTTGCCGACCCCAGCCTGACCGAAGTGCAAGTGTTGCTCGGGCTCGGCTGGCAAACCTGGCTGATCGCGCACCTGGACGAGGCGCGCGGCGAGTTTCTGGTGTTTTACGTATTGATTCTGCTGTTCGGCCTGTTCCACCTGAGCCGACGGGCGTTCATCCGCTGTGCGCTGCTGGTGTTCTTCAGTTTTTGCGCGATCACCCTGTGGGACGGTTACCACTTGCGCTTGGCCGATCCTGCGCTTGCGGCCTTGCAGGTGTGCATTCTGGCGATGGTGCTGGCGTGGCTGGTGATTTACGCACGCTTCGTCCAGGTTTCCCGGCAACGCATGCGCCAGCGCCGGTTCGCCTTGCAGGCGCATCAGGACACCTTGCGCGGGATGATGCGCCAGCTCGAAGACCTGGTCGCCACCGACGAACTGACCGGGCTGTTCAACCGCCGGCATTTCCTGCGTCTGGCCTCACGGGAACTGGAGGCGATGGATGTGGGCGTGGTGCACGGTCTGGCGCTGATCGATCTCGATCACTTCAAACGCATCAATGACTTGCACGGTCACGCGGCCGGCGATCAGGTATTGCAGGCCTTCGCCGGGGTTGCTCAGGCCTGCCTGCGCGACGGCGACGTGTTGGCGCGCTATGGTGGTGAGGAATTTGTCGTGCTGCTGCCCGATTGCGACGCCGAGCGCCTGACCGCCTGCTGCGAACGGCTGCGCATCGCCTTTACCGACGTTGAACTGGTGGGTTTGAATGTGCGTAATCTCAGTCTGTCGGTCGGCATGACCCTGCTGGAACTGGCCGACGATCTGGACGAGGCCCTGCAACGCGCCGATCAGGCGCTCTATCGGGCCAAGCGTGACGGGCGCAATCGCTGTGCGGCGGCATGGGAGAACGTCGATGCCTGAACTTCGCGTCGGTGAACGGCAATGGTCGGTGGCGGCGGGTAGCAATCTGCTCGATGCGCTGAATCAGAACGGTGTCGCAGTGCCCTATAGCTGCCGCGCCGGCAGTTGCCATGCCTGTCTGGTGCAGTGCGTGCAAGGTTTGCCTGCGGACAATCGCCCGGACGCCTTGAGCGCCGAGCAGCGTCAGCAGGGCTGGCGGCTGGCGTGCCAGTGTCAGGTGACCGAAGATTTGCAGGTGCACACCTTTGATCCGTTCGAGGATGGTCGCCCGGCGGTGGTCGAGGCACTGGACTGGCTCAGCGCCAATGTCCTGCGCCTGCGCCTGACCCCGCAACGGCCCCTGCGCTACAGCGCCGGCCAGCATCTGGTGTTGTGGATCAAGCACATCGCGCGGCCGTATTCGCTGGCCAGCCTGCCGGAAGAAGACCGATTTCTTGAATTCCACCTCGATTGCCGTCAGCCCGGCGAATTCAGCGATGCTGCCCGGCGCTTGCAGATTGGCGATCCGATCCGCCTCGGCGAACTGCGCGGTGGTGCCTTGCACTACGATGCTGACTGGCACACCCGACCGCTCTGGCTGCTGGCCGCCGGCACCGGTTTAGGCCCGCTGTTCGGTGTGTTGCGCGAAGCCTTGCGCCAGGATCACCAGGGCGCCATTCGCGTCATTCACCAAGCCCATGACGCCAGCGAACACTATCTGGCCAAACCCCTTGCCGCACTGGCCGCCCAGCGTGAAAACCTCAGTGTCGAGCTGTGGACGGCGGCCGAGTCAGCCGCCGCTTTGGCGCAACTGCGCCTTGTTTCAAGGCAAACCCTGGCCTTAGTCTGCGGCTCACCCGCCAGTGTCGACGCCTTCGCCCGACGCCTGTATCTGGCTGGATTGCCGCGCAATCAACTGCTGGCGGATGTGTTTCTGTCCCGTGGTTAAGCGCTGAATTCATGGGTACGAGGTGAGGGGAACTTTCCCGGCCCGCACTGTCGAGAGTTGTCATGACCGAAGCCATCCTGCTGGAACGCGAACGCGGTTTACTGATCCTGCGCCTTAACCGCCCGGACAAGAAAAACGCCCTGACCCGCGCCATGTACAGCTGCCTCGCCGAGGCGTTGAAACAGGCCGACAGCGACCCCGAAATCAACGCCGTCCTGATCACCGGCAGCAGCGAATGCTTTACCGCCGGCAACGACATCGCCGACTTCATCCAGCAACCGCCGAGCGACCTCGACAGCCCGGTGTTCCACTTCATGCTCAATCTGCTTGAGTGCCGCAAACCGGTGATCGCTGCCGTGGCCGGTGCGGCGGTGGGCATCGGCACCACGTTGTTACTGCATTGCGATCTGGTCTACGTGGCGCGTGATGCGCGGTTGCGCATGCCGTTCGTCAACCTTGGATTGTGTCCGGAGTTCGGCTCCAGCCTGATCCTGCCGCGCTTGCTCGGCCAGGCCAAAGCCGCAGAACTGTTGCTGCTCGGTGAAGGCTTCAGCGGCGAACAAGCCGCTGACTGGGGTATCGCGACCGAGGCGCTGGGCAGCGGCGAAGCGGCATTGGCCAAGGCGCGGGAGATGGCGCTGCGTTTCGAGCAATTGCCGCCGGAAGCGGTGCGCATCAGCAAACAACTGATGAAAGCGCCGGACCGCGAACAGATTCGCAAAGTGATCGAAGAGGAGGGCGTGTTGTTCACCCAAAGGCTGCGCTCGCCGGAAGCCCGGGTGGCGTTGACCGGGTTTATCAAACGGCATTGAGCCTTCGGGTGGCCGGGCTGTCCTCACCGCGAGTCGCATTGTGCTGCGGGAGGACGGCAGACTTCTAGTTGGCGAAATAACGAAGCACAGAGCCTGCTACATCTCCTGATGGGGTGGAATAGCCGAAGGCGACTATCTTGCCATCGCCCTGCAACATCACTCCGCGGGAGTTGAAGGAACCAGAGCCTACCGGCGTGGCCACCCACCCGGCGCCATTGGCGAACGTGGGATCGCTGTCACCGTTACTCTGAAAGCGAGCTACGACCAACACTGATGCTGATGCTGATGCTGATGCTGGTTTCATACTACCCACCACGACGATTTTGCCGTCGGACTGCTGCCTGGCGCCTGACCACTGGGTATCGTTGTTACCCAGCCGGGTCAGTAAAGGTTTTGCCTGGTTGAACTGAATATTGAACTTGCCGTCTCGTTCCAGACTTATCAACAGACCCGAATATGAGCGATCAGCGACCCGACCGCAGCCCAGCATTCGCTTGTTCCCTTGCAGGGTCAGGTCTACCAGTCGTGAATATTGGCCCGTCCCGTTATTGATGACGAATCCCCTGTCGCCGAATGCAGGATCAGGATAGCCCTCACGTGTATAACGAACGAACAGCGCTGCCGATGAAGTGCCCGTCGTCAGCAATCCGCAAGCCACAGCGTTGCCATCCTCATCCATCAGCCCACTGAGCAAGTTGACCGCAGCGGATTGATGATCAGGGTGTTCCACTTTCACATGGCCCCGATGATTGAAAGACAGATCGAGGGTTCCATCGCTCTTGAGCATGAACAAGTAAGCACCGCCCGCGTTACCTCGTTCTTGATAGGTATGAGCAACCACGATCCGGCCGTCTGCCTGAGCGGTGGCGATACTCTGTCCGCCGTGCTGTTGACTGGGTGCACTGGCAGCGACGGTATCATTCGTCGCAGCTGGATTGCCGATGATGAGCTGCCCTTGCTCGCCATAAGTCGTGTCCGGTGAACCGTCGGGATGCAAACGAGCAAGGGCAAGGGAGCTGAGTGTTTCTGCGATTAACAGAATTTTTCCCTGAGACAGGAAGGCAATGGACAATCCCTTTGATTCAGACAGGTTGCCAAACTTGCCCGACGTGATGCCCCGGGTTCCAAAATCGGGGTCCAGGTTTCCATCGGGCGTTAAGCAGCCGATGAACCAGGATCGGTCAGATACGCCGTTACGCGCCTGACCGGTGAAATAGATGGCCTGGCTTGCAGGGTCGATTCGTCCACCAAGAATCAGCGTTTCCGAATAGCCCTCCAGTTTGAGCGTAAAAATACCCGCCTCGGCAAATCCTGTATCCAGCGATCCTGCATTGTTGACGAGACTATTCATGCCTGCACCTTTGGAAACCATTTGTCTGGTCCCCGATTGGATACCGATACGCTTGGGATATCTACTGTCAGACCTGACAGTTGACACACAGCCAGTGAAAGGTTTTACGGTCGCTCGACCCGACAAGACCTTTAGTGGACCAGACAGTAAAAAGCCCTGCCTCTCACAAGGCAGGGCTTTTGTTGTTTTGCGACGGCTTATGCAAGCTCAGGTGTTATAGCGCAACAGCGCGCTTTTACTCTGGGACAAACGGGCGCAGACAAGAATCTTGCCGTCATCCTGCAAGGTGTTGCCGACAGCGTACTCCGTGCCACTTTCCACGTGGGTGCGGGTCCAGCCCTGGCCATTATTGAAGTCGTGATCGAGGTTGGCGTTGATAAATCGCGCGACAACGATGTCGGTCTGACCATTTAGTGGACCCACGGCGCCAGTCAGGATGATCTTCCCGTCTTTTTGAATGGCTACCCCCCGCCAGACGGTGATCGCATTCGGCTCCAGTCGGGTGTAAAGCGGTTTGCCGCCGTTGAAGTCTTTGTTTTCGCTGCCATCACTTTCAAGGCTGATCATCACGCCGGCGTCGTTGCCGGTAAAACCCACGCCGAGAATTTTTTGGTTGGGCAGGTTAACAATACTGTCAATCAGATTTGCGTTCGTGTCGTCGGTTACAGTTGCGAATCCATCAACACCAAACGAGGGGTCCCGGTCTCCGTTAGTGTTATAGCGCGCGAACATGGCCGGACTCGGTACAGACATTTCCGTAATCAAATTACCGCAGCACAGGTACTTGCCGTCCTCCTGAACCAGGAGGTTTCGCAGTACCGTGCCGGTGAACCGGTCATCAGGATGAAAGACCATGAAGTAGCCAATCTGATTGAGGCTCAGATCGAGCGTTCCGTCCTCATTCAGCCTAATAATCAGGCCTTGTAGTGTTCCCCAGTTAAAAAAATAATTGATGTGCGCCAGGATCTTTCCGTCCGACAACACTTGCATGCCTGATCGGGCGCTGGCGCTGGCACTGCTCGCCTGCGTCGTGGCCGTGGGGGATGTTGCTGCAGGTGGCGAGAGGACAATATCGAATACGGCGTTGCCCTGACCAGCGAATGTCCGATCGGGCAAGCCCTTGGTATCGAAGCGCGAAAAGGCGGCTGCGTCCTGTGCTGCAGAACCGGCAACCGTGCAAAACACCAGTATTTTGCCGGCCGGCCCGAACGTGATTGCGTTGACCCGTAACAGCGAGAAGTCGCCATACGCTCCTTTTGCGAAACCGTCATTGCCAAAACGGGTATCGAGTGTGCCGTCTAAATGGAAACGACCGAGGATGAGCGTCGGGCGCTCTTGGCGATCGCTGGTACCCGCGCAGTAGATCTGCTGATCCGGGCCGATGGCGACGCAGTCGATGCGGAAATTCGGATAGCCGGGGACACTGATGCGTTTGACACCCTCGATACCGAATGTCGGGTCGAGCTGTCCCGCCCCCGTCTTGTTTTGAATTGTCATCGTTCACGCTCCAGCACTAAAGGAAAAACCAGCCTCGATTAGAGTGCGCGGGGAGGGCGCGGTCTACTGTCAACTCTGACAGTAGACATCTGCAGAAAATGTACGCCAAGGGTCGCCGTCGCCAGCATCAGCAAGCAAGCAGCCCTGCCACGCCCATGGCGGCGGGGCTGCTGTTTTTCAAACAACGAGAGCGTTGATCAAGTCCATTCAACCGTGATATCGCGTGACGGACGGCTGATTTGTTTTTCTCCCGACAACGACGATTCGAGAGGTTGTCTGGACGCCCACATCGCTTAGTTGGTGAGGGGTATGTTCAGCATTCGGATTGCTAAGGCCGGTGGTAGAAAAGCTTGTGTCAATCTGGCCATCTCGGGTAATGCGACCTACGACAGTCAAGCGCGTGTCGACCTCTCCCGCCATGACAATCGAGCCCTCTGGATCAATCACTGCCGAGCTCCATCGCAACTTTCTAAAGGCTATTTTACTAATGACATCCTTGCCGTCATTGAAGCTGATGTCATCGGTGCCATCCCTGAGTTTTCGTGTCACCCAGCCGCTGTCACCCTTTGCAATCGCCCCGACGGCGATGAGGCGGTCATCCGTCTGGAGCAGCAGTCTGGTGACTCGGACAGGGCCTTCGCTTGATGAAAATGCTGTGATGCCGCCCTCTTTGCCAAAGGTCGGGTCAGGCTGACCGGTTGACGTATATCCGGCGATAAAACCCTGATCGGCCGTCGATCCTGCCAAAACGATTCGACCGCTGACTTGTGCTGCCACCCCGACGGTCGAAGTGTCCTGCCCCTTATACCGGAAGAAGATATAGCCTCGCCCGTCGAGAGCGGTATCCAGCTTGCCGTCAAGCGTCAGTTGCAGCACCAGGCCCCAGTGCTGACAGGGTCCGGGTGCGCTGTTATTGAAGGAGACGAGGATCTTTACCGCGTCAGTAATCGTTGCCGAGGTGGAAAGTGAGGTCGTTGCCTGGGGGGGAGAGGGTGGAGGCACATCGAACTTGAATTTCCCGAAGACCAGATTCGCGGAGCCATTGCCATTGAAAAGCGCAACCGCTGGATAGTGGGGAGCCAGACTGCTGTCACGGACATGCCCGGTTACTAAAATCTGGTCGTCGTTGACGATGGTCAGTGTGGAGGGTGTTGAAAAGCTCCCGGGGGCACCGAATCTGTCTTCCGAGTAGCCGGTGCCGTCAGGTCCGAAGGTGGTATCGAGCAGCCCCTCCTTATCGAGCCGGAATAACTTGAAGCTGTTGGTGCCGTTGATAACGCCAACGATCTTGCCTTGATCAGGGCCCACGCGGGTCAATACCGCAATGGCTTTGACTTCGGTTCCTTCCAGTATTCGAGTCCCGAACTCCCCAAAGCTGAAATCCAGGGTACTGGGTGCATGTGTTGACTCAATCATGACGCCTCCAAGAGGATTCCCTTGCGCAGCGCAGGGGGTAGGCGTGATTTAGCTCATTTTAAGACAGCAGGTAACTGTCATGGTTGACAGCTGGCTCATGGCTATCGTCTGGTCGCCACTGTTGAGTCGAACGAAACAAGGCATTGATGTATGGGGAGCACGCTGCTTGTCGGACAAGTGGGCCCTCCACCGATGTGGAGATGAAAAAAAGCCCCGCCCTTCACAGGGCGGGGTGACGCAGAGCAGGCAAACTTTGTGTCGGGTTCAACTCTACCCATGGAAACGAAAGATCACGCCCTGAGTCAACGACTTCAACTGAAAGCCCCCAACGAGGATTTTTCCATCATCCTGCAGAGTGAGGGCGCCCAAAAGGCTAATGGCCTCGGTTGCATGGCTGGCCCAACCTTTACCGTTGAAAGAGAGATCATATTTCGCGTCGCTCAGCAGTCTGGCCACGATGACGTCTTCTTTATTTGCGCCTGGGTCGCGGGTGCTGCCGAGCAGAACGATTTTGCCGTCGGGCTGCATGACGGCGCGATCCCATGAGGTGTACTGGAAATCCAGTTGGGTCAGCAAAGGTTGCCCATGGTGGAACTGAATATTGGATTTGCCATCCGGTTCAAGGCTGATCAAAAGGCCTTGCTCTCTCGCGGCTGCCCACCCGATCGCCAGCAGCCGATTGTTTGGTTGGCGAATAATCGCTCTGATGGTCGTGTACTGCGTTGACGGCGATGAGTAAACGAGAAATCCGCCGTTGGCAAAAGCGGGATCAGGCCGACCGTCCGGGGTGTAGTACGCGAAGAAGGGCATTGAGCGCCCGGAACGGAGCAAAAGATTGCCACCGACCATGATCCTGCCCATTTCGTCGATGTAACCGCTGCTGATTGTTATGGCATTGGGGTCGTGTTCCGGATGAACCACCTGGAGGTAACCCTTTCCATTGAAGGTAGTGTCCAGAGTGCCATCAATGTTCAGCAAATAGGCGTAGGGTATGGGGGTCGAGTCAACGGCCGTGAAGGTTCTTACGATCAGGATCTGACCGTCTGCCGATGCGCTGACGCTGTATGAAGCGTCTTGGTTCTGACGTTTCGATTGTTCGGGGGCCTGAGTCTGCACGTCTTGGGGGCCTGGCAAAGTCACCTGGCCGTCGGATCCGAATTTGCGGTCCAGTGTGCCGTCGCTGAAGAACCGCGCCAGTATGGGGGTTGTACCTGACTCTCCTATCAGGAGAAGTTTGCCATCGGCCAGCAGGATGATGGAAAGACCAGTGGAGAACGGGTGGCTGCCAAATGAACCGGTGGCAATGCCATCTACGGCAAAGGTTTCATCCAGCCGCCCTTCTGTTAACAAACGGCCTAATATGTAGCTCGTGGGGAAGTCATTCTTGGCATCGCCGGTAAAATAAATGCGCTCCAGTGTTGAAGGGGGTTGCGCTGTAACGCCGAAAAGCAGGGTTCGCGATCCGACGTCAGGAATGTTCAGGTGAAAAACGCCTTTATCGCCAAAGCTGTCATCAAGCGTACCGGCGAGTCGGGCTGACGGGCTGAGGGTGTCCATATAACGCTCCTTGAATGGATTGTTTGCGGCTCAAGTAGCTGCCCATCCTCCTGACGCGTCTACTGGCAGGTCTGACAGTTGATATTCGTTTTTGTTTGTGCTTTCAAAGTGAGATGATCAATCTCAGCAGATAAAGAAAAGCCCCGCCATTCACATGGCGGGGCTTTTCTTTTTTCAGCAGCCGGTCACTCGACCCACACAAACCCTGTGGGAGCGGGCTTGCCCGCGAAGAGGCCGGAACTCAGACCTGCGGGTCGCCCACGTGCAGGATCTTCATGCCGTTGGTGCCGCCGGTGGTGTGGTAGCTGTCGCCCTTGGTCAGGATGACCCAGTCGCCTTTTTCCACAACGCCGCGTTTGACCAGCTCGTCGATCGCCTTCTGGCTGACTTCGTGCGGTTCCAGCGAAGCCGGGTCGAACGGAATGGTGTACACGCCACGGAACATCGCTGCGCGCGCCTGGGTCTCGCGGTGTGGCGAGTAGGCGTAGATCGGCACCGAAGAACGGATGCGCGACATGATCAGCGGGGTGTAGCCACTTTCGGTCAGGGCGATGATCGCCTTGACGCCCGGGAAGTGGTTGGCGGTGTACATGGTCGCCAGCGCGATGCTTTCGTCGCAGCGGGTGAACTCCTTGCCGATACGGTGGCTGGAGGTCTTGCCGGTCGGGTGCTTTTCAGCGCCGACGCAGATGCGCGCCATCGCTTGCACGGCTTCCAGCGGATACAGGCCAGCGGCGGATTCGGC
Source organism: Pseudomonas baetica (assembly GCF_002813455.1). Taxonomy (NCBI): domain Bacteria; kingdom Pseudomonadati; phylum Pseudomonadota; class Gammaproteobacteria; order Pseudomonadales; family Pseudomonadaceae; genus Pseudomonas; species Pseudomonas baetica. The sequence continues at coordinate 325,663 of NZ_PHHE01000001.1, forward strand.
CGAGAGCATCACGGCGTCGGTGTAGTCGAGCACGGCGTTGGCCACGTCGGACACTTCGGCACGGGTCGGCATCGGGTTCTGGATCATCGACTCCATCATCTGGGTCGCAACGATCACAGCCTTGTTGTGGCGGCGTGCGTGCAGAATGATTTTCTTCTGAATGCCCACCAGCTCGGCGTCGCCGATTTCCACACCGAGGTCACCACGGGCAACCATCACCGCATCGGAGGCCTTGATCAGGCCGTCGAGGGTTTCGTCGTCGGCCACGGCTTCGGCGCGTTCGATCTTCGCCACCAGCCAGGCGGTGCCGCCGGCTTCGTCGCGCAGTTGACGGGCGTATTCCATGTCGGCAGCGTCACGCGGGAAGGACACCGCGAGGTAGTCGACTTCCATTTCCGCGGCGAGCTTGATGTCGGCCTTGTCTTTTTCAGTCAGGGCCGGTGCGGTCAGGCCGCCACCGCGACGGTTGATGCCTTTGTGGTCGGACAGCGGGCCGCCGATGGTCACAGTGCAATGCAGTTCAGTGGCAGTGGCGGTATCAACGCGCATCACCACGCGGCCGTCGTCGAGCAGAAGCTCGTCGCCCACGCCGCAGTCCTTGACCAGATCCGGGTAGTCGATGCCGACCACTTGCTGGTTGCCTTCGGTCAATGGATGGCTGGTGGAGAAAGTGAACTGGTCACCGATCTTCAGCTCGATCTTTTTGTTGGCGAATTTGGCGATACGAATTTTCGGGCCTTGCAGGTCACCGAGCAGGGCGACGAAGCGGCCGTGCTTGGCAGCAAGGTCACGCACCAGCTTCGCGCGAGCCTTGTGCTCGTCGGGGGTGCCGTGGGAGAAGTTCAGACGGGCGACGTCCAGACCAGCCAGAATCAGCTGTTCGAGAACTTCCGGCGAGTTACTGGCCGGGCCAAGGGTAGCGACGATTTTGGTACGACGGACGGACATGCAAAGACTCCTGAGTTCAAGCGCAGGCAGAGGCTACTATGCTCTTGGGGTGTAGTCATTGTTCGAATGCACTACTTATCGTTTTCTTTATTGAACGTGGCAACTTTGGGACAAACGCGCCTGAAGATTTCCGACGATGGGTCGATACAGAGCTCAAGACAGGAGAACCCCCATGCGATTGTTGCCCATTGCCGCCCTTGCCCTCAGCGTCGCCGCCGTCACGGGCTGCACCCGTTGGTCGATGAACCATCATTTGAACAACGCCTACAGCGCCTATGACCGCGGCAATTGCGAGCAGGTGATGCTCGAGCTGTCCAAGGTCGAACGTGCCAGCCGGGCGCGCCCGTATGTGTGGCCGGAAGTGTCGATGATGCGCGGCCAGTGCCTTGAGCGGCAGAAGATGTTTGTCGATGCAGCGCAGACCTATCAGTTCATCATCGCTTCGTACCCCAATAGCGAGTATGCCTACCGTGCCCGTGCACGCCTGGAAACCCTGCAGAGCCTGGGCCATTACCCGACCCGCAGCGCTGCCGCCGTCGTGCGTCCAACGCGCTTTTGATGGCAGTTGTCATACAAAATCTGGCCGGTTGTACAACCTGAGCTATAGTCGAATGAATCGGGTTTAGAGCCGAGTCTCTAATGTGCCCGTGCAACACCTGCGACTGGCAGTTGTAAGGTGACGGCGATGTCGCGATCGTCACACCGGAAGCGGGGAGAGCGAGCCTGCGCACAGGTTCGTTCCGAAGCAAAGGTGCGGCTCTGTGAGGGGCCTTGCATGGCGAACTGCGCATGTTTACCGACCGCCGGATCGAGCGGCATCAACTGCCGTATTTCCTTAGAGTGTTCAATAGCGTCACCGACAAACCCATTGGCTTTCTGGGCAACGTGTCCGCCGACGGCTTGATGCTGATCAGCCCGTTGCCGATGATGATCGGCGTGGAGTTTCATCTGCGCCTGAAAATCCCCAGTGGCGACGGATGCCTGCAAGTGATCGATCTCATCGCGTGCTGCCTGTGGTGCCACGAAGACGCCACCCCGCTGCATTATGACGCCGGTTTCGGCCTGCAACGGCCACCGCCGGAGTACGGACAATTGGTCGATGCGTTGCGCCAGTACTTCAGTTTTCAGCCGTTGCCGGCCGCGGCCATAGTGAAGGCGCCGCAGGGTTAACGATCAGGTCACGGCAATCGCGCGCTCGTTATCCAGCGTCTTCTCCGCCAGCAACAGCCCCATCTCACTGAGCTGATAAATCGCCATCGCCAGATGCCGCGGCTGGTCTTCCAGGCTGTCTGCCAGATCCAGCAGCAGAATGTTCACCGACGAAAAGGTTTCGTAGGTCTGGATGGCCACCGCTTCGCGGTTCATGTCGGGTGCGACCATGAACATCTGCATGCCGCGGTCTACGGAATTGCGCGAGGGCGGGGCTTCGGGTTTGAGGTAATGGTCGAGGGCCTTTTCGGCGGCCTCGTGGAGTTTTTTTGAATTTGCGGATTCGTAGGGGGAAACCGAGTCGCCGGTTTTTGGGGGATTTGGGGTGTCTTTGATCATGTACATGTCCTCGTAAGTAGTGCCGCCACTTTCTCGCGACTAAACGAGGGGGTGGCGGCTGAACGCAGGTTAGTCGACCGGGAAAGACATGCAAAAAAACGGCGCGCCCTAGGGCGCCCTGCGAACAGCCACCATCGAGTACGGGGATAGGGAATACCCGATTGGATGACGCTTACGCACTTGCATGTAATTCCCGGGCGACTAAACCCGACCACTGATTGGCAGCGGCACGGATCAAGTTACGGGGCATCGGCAAAGTGCACAAGCCAGCGGATTCTGAGGGATCTGTAGGCAAAGGCGCAAGGCGTTGTAGCCTCGATAACCCGGCCTTGAAAGGTTGTGCAATACACCCTTTTTCTACGTTACCGTTCGTCGGGACTGTCAGATCTTACAGGTGCGCAAAAAAGCTTCCCGGTTCTAGATTGCCGAGCACGGAATGTCGGCAGATCAGGACTTGGGGGCGCGCAATCATGGCAGAGCATTCGGATGACGATAAGGCACCCTCGATGCCGCAGGAAGGGGAGGAGGGCGTTCTGAAGCTGGAGATCATGCAGTTTCATGAGCCCAACAGGGGGCGCATCTTCCCGCTGGGTGAGGAGTTCGTGGGGCCGACGGTATCGATTCCTATCAGTATGTACAAATGGCATTTCAAACATGGCGATGATAGCTATAACGAGATTGAGCGAAACGCCACTTCCAACCCTGTCAGATATCAAGCGCCAGTGAATCTAAGACATGGCCAACATGAAATTCACCATTGCTATAAAGCTTTAAGTTTGAATTTATGGACTCCCTGGTACAGGACCGGGGAATTTTTTGTAATCAAGCCTCCTGAACATGGGTATGGAAATCTCATACATTCGCTAATACGTCTTCCGCTTCTTGATGGGACAGGTCATCCAGGCGCTACTGTCAGGCTCTATAAAGAGGACCGAGTCACTCCGGTAAGTGCCGAAGGCGAGGTTTCCACTACCGGTAAATGGCAGTTATCCGTCATCTCGCCCGGATTGCAACAGGGGTTGAATACACTGGTAGTGAAGGAAGCAATGCCCGGCTGGCTCGGCGAAGTCTTTTCGAGAGCGATAAAGATTAAGTATTATTTGACGCCCACGATTACCAAACCAGGAGTAAACCAAATTGTTCCTGGTAGAGGGATAGACTTTGAGGGTAATTGTACGCCTGGAATGTTGATTGCCGTAGTTGATGGTAACGATCAGAACTTTGCTTACACCGAAGGCAAGTTTTTTGATACCACCCATTGGAAGCTGACACTTAAATCGGACATGGATTTACCGTCGGGTCCTCGAACCGTTCAAACCATGTTCCGTCTGCCTGACCTCACTTACGGCTTAGGGCCAAAAATAACGTTCATAGTAAAAAACCTGTCTGACCCACCCCGCGTACCTGACATCAACTCTCCAGATATTCTGAGTATTCAGAATCAGAAATTCCCAGCATGGGGTTATGGTGGAGTTGCGGGTGCCAAGGTCAAGTGTTTTTTAGATGGTGAAAATATTCCAAGAGGGGAGACAACTGCCAGAGACAATTTCTGGCAGGCAGATATCGAACTGCCTCCGGGCACTCGCTCACTTGTGGTTGAGCAAACGCTGAACGGCATGGCCTCCGGTCGGAGTATCCCGCGCGCCTTCAGAATCCGTCCCCCGAAGGTGGAGACGGCAACATTCGACACTCCTACTGACAACAAAGTGGTGAGTTTTTCCGGGTTGGGGTACACGGGGGCGTCGGTGGAGATCCGGATTACCAGCGGGCCTGCTGGAGCCTCACCACCGCGTATTGTTGAAGTGGTAGGTGGTGAATGGAAAACAACAGCCCCCAACTGGCCCTATGGTACGTACAAGCTCGAGGTGATCCAAAAGGTCCCCGACAACGCGAGCCGCTGGATCGAGTCGGAGCCCTTGCCCTTGACAGTCGACCACGTGCTGCCGGATGTCAGCGCGGTAGAGGTCATTGCCGACTATCAGCCGATCTTCAGCGGTCAGGGCTACACCGGCGCCACCGTGAAGCTGTTTAACGCTGACGGAGTGACCCCCATTGCGCCCGAAGTCAAGGTGTACGAGGGCAAGTGGAAGACAACGGCAACAGACGTGTGGGGGCCGACGCTCAATCGCAAGGTGTATATCAAGCAGTACCTGAATGGACAATCCTCGGCCAAATGGATCGATGTACCGGTCACCATTGCTCCACGGGCGCCTGAGGTGACTGAGGTGCTTGAATATGAGCTTTCCCCGAAAATTATCGGTACTGGCTGGCCGGGCGCGATACTGACGCTTGTGTACAACGTGGACGGGATATTTCACAAGCCGCCCAATAATAATGGTCGTTGGGAGTTTAAACGTACTCTGCCCTTTGAGCCGGGTCTGACTCACAGATTCACCGTGATCCAGCACTATGCAGGGCAGACATCGTCGCCGGCATCCGGAACGTTCGTGGTCTATCGCCCAATGGTTCAACCGCGCATCACCTATCCAGGCCCAAACGCCAAGGTGGGGCGCGATGTGACTGTCAGTGGCGATGGCGGTATGAAGGGCGCCACGATGCAATTGCGCAACGTCCGGTCCGGCCGGGACCTGGGGCCCCCCGTCGTGCTGATCACGGACGGTGCATGGTCGATCAAGGTGGTTGGGCTGGTGTTTGATCTCCACACTATTGATGCCCAGCAGACACTTGACGGGCGGTTGTCTGCGCGCAGTCAACCGGTTGCTTTTGATGTGGTGCTGTTGCCGCCGGAAATAACCGTTCCTGAGCAAAACGACACGCGTGAACGGACTTCGCTGGTCAGGGGCACCGGCATCCCTTTTGGCAACGTGGAGCTATGGCTGGCGGGCATGACCTCACCTTGGCACACCAATATTGACGTGCGCGCAAACGGTGATTGGGAAATGCACGTGTCGCTACCGGTGGGTAACAAAACCCTCTGGGCCCGGCAAACGTTCGTTCTTGACGGCAAAACCCATGAATCCCAAAACACGGAACCTGTGACCTACGCGGTCGTCCCGGCGGCGCCCTTCATCGAATCACCCGCCGCAGATGAACACGTGGGACGGCGAATGGTGGTGTCGGGCTTCGGTGTGGTCGGGGACACGGTCATGGCCACGCTCGGTGCTGCCATGGGAAACGATGAAGTGAAGCCGGATCGCACCTGGTCAATAACGCTGGACGCTGACCAGATCGGTGGCGTTCGTGATCTGGTCGTGGTGAGCACATGCAGTGATTTCGAATCGGCACCGGCTAAACAAACGGTCGTTCAGGGTACGTACTTGCCAACGCTCAGCAGACCGGAGGCGGGACGCAGGGTCGCTAACCCGGTGCAGTTTGCAGGGCAGGGACGGGCGGGTATCGGCGAGGTGCGCAGCTGGTATGACCCGGACCTGAAATGGGTGTCGCAGGTCATTGTCACTGATGGCGCATGGCACGCCACCGCCACGCAGTCCTTGCCTGGCAACGGCTGCTGGTGCTGGTTCAGGCAAACCCTCACGGACGATGCCAATGGCGAAACGGTTTCCGATTGGGTGCTCAGCAATCGCTTCGAGGTCGACCTGACGGGCGAGAAAAAAACCTGACCCGGTAACTCCGACGAACGGTCGAAAAAACTGTCATTTATGACAGGTTACGCCCGCCGTTATCAGGCGCAAAGTTTGTTCGTATGCCTATGCAGCTACCCGGTCACATCCGCTGGCCAATACCCGCTATCGCCTCAAAGGAACCTGATCATGGCTGATTCGCCCCGTCCCTCCGTGGAATTGTTCGATGAGTTGTTTGAAACAAAACGACTCGTCCAGGACGCTGGCCTGAACCAGCTTCGAAGCTATCTCGCGCAGGACGGTTCGATTTTTCCTCTGGTGGAGAAGGGCGTACAGGGGCTGGTGAGGGAGTTCCAGTTGAATGCCGATGACGCCCGGCAGTTCCTGCACCGCGCCAACAGCATGGCGACGTACGTGCGGCGTCAGTTTATCGAACAGACCTTGAGGGGCGGCAATCGCGCGCAACCACAACCCAAGAGCGGATTGTTGGCGATAGTCGACGGCCCGAAGTACGAGACAGTATTCCCCACCGCGTTCGACGCGATGTGCCCACCCGGAGCCCTGGAGTCGTACTGGTCGCCCGCCGCCTATCTGATTGATTTGCTGCGCTGGATTCGCGACAACATCGACTCAACCGGTCTGCAAAAAGACATCTACCGCCTCCATCAGCGTCGTCAAGACCTGAAGCCGATGCGCGTTGACTTGAACGCGGTGTATCAGTTGGTGTCCTCGGTGGACATCACCGTCTCGGTACTGGAGACGTTCATCAAGGCGCAAAAGCAGGACGGATCCATTGAGGACGCTCTGTACACAGCGCGTTACCCCAACGGCCTGCCTTACTATCAGCACTGGGTCACACTAGACGGCGTTGCCCGTGCCAATGGCTTGTCGGTGGGTGATTTTGCCCGCACGGTTGAGCTGTCTTATCCCTGGTTTGTGCAATCAGAGAGCTGGACCGACCGTGCCGAGCGAGCTCTGGCGCATGCCTCGCGATTGGGGCCTTACCAGCGCCAACTGCTGACGGAAGCCGGCCCGGACCCCGTAGGGCAAGTGAAGTTTTACCAGGATAACTATGGCACCGGGGATGACTGGAAGAAACTCAAGCAGGTTCCCATCTTCGGTGCGCAGACCAAACTCGACACGCGGGGGATCGAACGCTTTTTGTCGATTCGCGACTTCGCACCGGAGCGTTCGCTCAATGTCTCTTACGCCACTGCAGCCCCCAATGAGCCAGAAAGCGGGCGTTCCGGTTCGGTATACCTTAATCAGAATACCCACCCCGCCGTGCATATCCGGGTAAGCGAGGACGTTCCTGCGGCCGTGCATAGCCTCGTAAGCGAGGATCCCCCGGCGACCGTGTATGAGTTGAGTGCCCAGCCCGATGATGTTCCAGGGCTTGATCGTTACGACCGGATGAACCGCATGGTGCGTCTGTGTAACTGGCTGGAGCTGTCCAGTGATTCAGTGGATGCGTTGCTGGTGGCCGCGATCAGGGCTGAGGTACGAGGCGGAGCAACGCCGGGCCAGTGGTGGATATCGAAGAACACCGTGCACGCCCTGGGGCTGTATCGCACCTTGCACGAGCGCTACAACTGCACGGACGCCGATTTCGCAGTGTTTCTTGATGAATTGGGCGTTTACGGCCACGGCGAGGCGCTCTCACAATTTGATCAGGTGTTCAACAACCAGGGGGCGTATCGCGAGCCCTTCAAACTGGATGACGCACCCTTTGCGGTGACGCCTGCGCCGGGCGAGGCCAATCTGACGATCAATCAACTGTGCTTCGGTTTGGGCATCGACCCGCAGACGTACCAGTACCTGGCGCTGACGGTAGCCAAAGCGCACTGCCTGACTGACACGCTAAAGCGCAGCGCGCCGATCATCTCCAGTTTTTATCGATTGGTGAAGCTGCCCAGGTTGCTGAACATGACCCCGGTCGAGGGGGTGTTGGTGCTGACATTAGTGGGGGGCGAGAAGTGGGTCAATGGTCTGGCGGGTCCACCCAAAATCAACGCCTCTGCGCACGACACCCCGGATGCGCTGAACCTGATCGATGCCATGCAGGCTTTTGCGCAATGGTGTGAGCAAGCGCGGTTACCGGTGCTGTGGGTGTTGCAACATGTGGCCCAAGCGCAGCCGGCGGGCGATGCGACCGAGCAGGATCTGCAGTTTTTCGATCAGATTCACAACTTGCTGCCCATGGCGCTGTTTTCCAATGCCAATCTGTTGATGGCGGGCGTGCCATCGGCAGGTCCCGCCAGTTGGATGGACTTCCTGGCAAGCTCGGCCGATGGCCTGGATCCGGTCATCGACGCCAACGGTCTGGTGCTGGCTGGGGCCGGGACGCCAGAGCAGTATTTGATCTTTGCCCGCGCCAAACTCGCACGGGCGCTCGACGATGCTCTGGGCAAAATCGACGAGACGGTGCGCGCTGCTCTGGTCGAAACCATGCTCAGTGTGCTTTTGCAGGCCCGCGATGCGCAGGTTTCTCTGGTCAGGGAAACGCTGTCCGTCTACGCCGGGGTTGCAGTGGATCAGGCAATCCTCGTGCTGAACTGGGCCAACTCGACGGTGTATCAGCTGTTGCAGCAGGTCAATCAACGACCCGATCTCAGTCCGGATGTATCAAGACGTGCGAGCAACGAACCTATCGATCCGTTGCTCACTCTGCTGGCCGATGTGCGTCGACGCGCTGATGTAGTCGAGACGCTGGACCTGAGTACCGTACTGCTGCAGGACTATCTCGAATATGGTCATCGGGCCTGGATCGGTCAGGCCGACAAACACGCGTTGTCGGTGCGCACGCTTTATTACCTGAGCGTGCTGACCCGGGCGTTCAGCATGAGTCAGTTGCCTGCACAGAAACTCCTGACCTACCTGCGCCGGGTGAATCATCTGCCCGCTGACGCTGACTTGAGTGTCGATGCCGCACGGCTGGCGGAACAGGCTGCCGCGATCATGCTGGCGGAGTTTTTTGGCTGGAGCGCGCAGGAAGTGCGCGAGTGTGTCAGCCACATCCTTCCAGAAGGTCTCAAGGTACTGAAGAATCTCAGCCAACTGGATCTGTTGATGCGCGTGCGTGCGTTGTCGGCCAACAGCGGCATGGAAGCGCAGACCATTATAAAAGTCGGTACGTTGTCTGAAGAAGTGGACCTGTCGGCCTATGCCGAAGCCGCCGAACTCGCTCTGCTCAGCGAGACACGCTCGCGGGCTCCGGTTGCCCAGTTGCCGGCTGACCTGAGCCAGCTTGTGACGATAACGTGCGTCCCGGATAACACCGATGTCATCGCAGGAAAGCCGGGTGAGAAGGTCACCTTCACGGTAACGGTCAAGGATGCCGCAGGCGAGCCCTTGAGCGATGTCACAGTGTATTGGCAAACCACGCTTGGCCACATCGAAACAAAGAAAACCCAGGTAGATGGAACACTCAAGGCCGAGTATTTCCCGGGCAAGGTCACGGGCACCGATACGCCACGATACTGGCTGGACATGTTTGAGCCGAAGACTGCTCAATCAATCAACATCAATGCCGACAACCGCAATCTACTGTTCCCGCTCGCTTTTATGTCTAAAGTGCCTCTGGACTCTGTGCCAACAGGGCATGAGGTTGAACTGTATGCCCGGTTAATGGACCGCTATGGCAACGTGGGGCGCGACAATCTTGTGACATGGGCGTCCGTGAGCACCAAGACGGTTGACGACCCGGACGCCGTGGATGGGCCAGCGATTCGACCCGCTAACGGTTTCACCGACCAGGATGGGCTTACACGGGTGTTTGTCTCCAGCACCGTCACAGGAACATTCATTTTCAGCGTGCTCAGCCAAAGCAGTGAACAAGCGGTTGATTTCCCCCCTATTACATTTGAAGCAGCCGCTAACAGGCAGTGATCTTTAGCGCCTGTCAAACCGATGTCCCCGGGCCTCACACGGAGCAAAAATCATGGAACCGAACGTCACTGGCGGGCTGTTGGAGAAACGCCGTTGGGCACTGCTCGAATACTGCATCGGGCATGTCAGCCAGAAGGATTATCCGTTTGTGCAAACCCCGGAGGATCTCTTTGAACTATTGCGCATGGATCCATTGGATTCCTCTGCGGTGCGCAGTTCCCGAGTAGCCGAAGCGATCAGTTGTGCGCAACATTACATCCACGCGGTTTACCGCAAGCTGGAGCCCGGTTTCGAGAAGCATCAGTTCCACGTCGATGATCTGCAGACATGGGAGTTCTACAGCAACTATTCAGACTGGGCGGCGCTTCAGAAGCTTGCTCTGTATCCAGAAAATTTCATGAATGCCGCTGTGCGTCTGCGCAAGACAAGTCTGTTCAAAACCCTTGAAAACGAACTGAACTCGGCGCAATTAAGCGTCGACTCGGCACAAATGGCGGTGCGCAATTATCTGCAAACTTTCGAGCAGACCTGTGACCTGGAGGTCATCAGTTGCTACATGGACGGCACCACGCCTGCTCGCGCCGTTTACTACTTTGTCGGGCGACAACGTGTGCAGCCGTTTCAGTACTTCTGGCGTAAAGCGGACGTTAACCTCACACCCACGAGCAAGGCGGTCAACCCCGCTGCGTGGAGTGAGTGGCAGGCTATCGAGTTGCAGCCCGACGCCGAGGTGCTGGAGATGCGTCCGGTGTTCTGGAATGGCCGGTTGTGCCTGTGCTGGGCCGAGTGGCGCGATAAGGTTCAGGGTAAGACGCAGGGTGAGTTCATACCTGCTCAACTGAGTATCAAGCTGGCGTTCATGACCCAAAGTGGCCAATGGTCGGCGCCACTGCCGATGTGCTGTTCAGAGCCGGCAAACCGCCCCGCGAAGCCCATGATGGTCGCAAGCGTGCGCACCGACTATCTGCATCCGAAGGGCAACCTGGGGATTTTGTTCACGGATATAGACGATGTGACGCAACGGGTGCATGCGGTCCACGATGTGTTGATGCGTCCCCTCGAACACGACGGCGGCCTGTGGCTGGACGCTGCATTGACTCACCGATTCAAAACCCCCGAAACAGTTCAGCACCCGCTGCCCAGTCAGGTGACGGTTCTCTCCAAAGTGGCGGCTGAGGGCGATTTGACGCCTTATCTGGAGCTGCTGGTCAACGCTTATCGGGGGTTGAATGGCGAGGGCAAGGAAAAAGATGTACTGACTGTCCGGGGCTTTTGCAAACCCAGGGTGCCGGCGAAAGATGCCACTCCACAAATCAAACTGGCATTAATTAACAGAAACAGCGGTGACCCTGTTGATGTGACAAAGAACCAATCGGAGGCGGGCGATTGGCACATGGCGTTCAGTACTTCGTTCGAGCGAGATCCAGGCGGATGGTCGACACTACCCATATTTTCTTTTGGTGACACGGCCACCACCCCACCCACTTCGTTTGGCGTCAAAGAGTTCACGCTCACCATTCGCAACCTCATGGATTTCATCCCGCCAATACTGGTGAAAAATACCACGGACGCCGCGCAGTTTCTCCAGTTCAACCAAGCAGCGCTGACGCTGAAATATACCCGCCTGAATTCGCTGTTTGGCGCGGAACTGGTGCAACGCGCCAATGTCTCGGTGGACGCGATTCTGGATTGGGAGTCGCAGTTTCTGGCCGAGCCAGTGCCGACCGGTCTCACGTTTGACGAGCCCAACGGTGCTTTTGACGGGGCAAACGGCCTGTTCTTCTGGGAGTTGTTTTTTCACCTGCCGCATTTGATGGCGACACGTCTGCGCGACGAAGGGCGGTTCCCCGAGGCGCAACGCTGGTTGCATTACCTGTTTGATCCGCAGGCCATTGCCGACGTTGTGGCCGATCCGAGCAAACCTCCGCCTGGTGCGAAAGTGCTGTATTGGCGCTGCCGACCATTGGCAACAGGAAAGGGCGATCCGGGCAATGAAGCCCTGGCGCCCACTGACCCGGACGCTATCGGCTACTCGACGCCAGAGCATTTCAAGATTCTGGTGTTCTGCGACTATGTGAAAAATCTAATGGCGTGGGGCGACTGGTATTACCGGCAACTGACCAGCGACAGCCTGGTGGCAGCCAAGCTGTGTTACGTGCAAGCCAAGTTTCTGATGGGCAAGACACCCATTGCCCGTGCAGTGACGCAGTGGGAAACCGATACGGTCGAAAATCTTTTGAACCGGTCCATCAGGCGTACGGCGCTGGAGGCGTTTGAACGGACGCTGCCCTACTCACTGGCGGATATCGCGGCCGGCTCCGACATCGCCCCACGGCTCGGGTTGATAGGGTTCGAGCCTTTCAAGCCAGAGATCAATCAGCCTTTGCTCGACCTGTTTGCGGCGCCGCAAATGCGCCTGGATAACCTGCGCCAAAATCTCACCATCGACGGCCAGCCGCGCAATATTGCGTTGTTCAGTCCGCCGACAGATCCGGACCAATTGCTGCGTGACCAAGTGGCTGGCGGTAGCGGTGGACCACGACCGATGGGCGGGCGGCTGGTGGTCAACGCGTTCCGTTGGCGGGTGACTTTCGAGGTCGCATTGCGTGCGGTGCAGGCTCTGCAGGATATCGGCAGTCAGGTGCTGAGCCTGCTTGAACGACGCGATCGCGCCGAACAGGAGGAAATACAGCAGAACCATCTGGTCGAACTGGGCCGTTATGCGCAAACGGTACAGGAGCAATCCATCGCGCAACTGGAAGCGAATGTGGCAGCCCTTGGTCAGAGTCGTTTGATGGCGCAAGAACGCGCCGATGCCTACGAACGGCGTTATGTAGAAAATATCTCGGCCGTCGAGTACAAAGTCATGGATAGCCTGGAGCAGTCAAAAGTGTTCGCGTTGACAGCCAAAATCACCAAGCCGGTGGGGGCGGCATTGGCGGCGTTGCCGAACATATTTGGCCTGGCCAATGGCAATGCCCGGATCGAGAAGGTGACCGATGCGGTGTGTTTTGGCCTTGAGATCGCTGCCTCGCTGCTGCAAATCGATGCCGATAAACAGGCCACCACCGAAGGCTACCGCCGCCGTCGCAACGAATGGGCACTGAGCCGCGATCAGGCCCGGGCGGAAATGCGTGCGATTGATGCGCAAATCGTTGCGCTGAGCCATGCCGTCGCTGCGGCCCGAGCCAGCCTTGCACAAACCCTCAGAGCCAACGAGCAGGCCCTGACGCTTTACAACTTTCTGAAAAAACGGGCGACCAATGCCGAATTGTTTGGCTGGATGCTCGCACAGCTCAAGGCGTTGCACTCTCAGGCCTACGATGCGGTCATCAGCCTGTGTCTTAATGCTCAGGCTTCGTTGAGCGCTGAAACAGGCGATTACGATGCGCAGATTCCGTTGCCTCAGGTGTGGCAGGACAATCGTCATGGCTTGACCGCGGGCGAGCACTTGCGCGGGCATCTATTGCGGATGGAGCGTGAATACCTGCAACGGTATGAGCGCCGGCTGGAACTGGTCAAGACCATTTCCTTGCGCAAGTTGTTTGACGACCCCGTCGAACGGCAAACAGGTTCTGATAACTGGACGCACGCCTTGGACCAACTGCGCAAGACCGGTTCACTGCAGTTCAGACTGTCGCAGTTGCTGTTTGATCGTGATCATCCAGGGCATTACTGCCGGCAGATCAGCGCGGTGGAAGTCGATCTGCCGGCGCTGGTCGGCCCCTATCAGGACGTGCGCAGTATCTTGCGGCAGATCAGCAGCATGACGGCGACCAAGGCCACGGCGCAATCAGTGCAGTACATGCAAGACCAGACGCTGGTGGCCCCCGCCGACGTGGTGATCAACCTGCGTAGCGGGCAACAGATCGCCTTGTCGGCAGGCATTGCCGACAACGGTCTGACGGGAAGCAAACCTGATGAAGGCTTGCTCAATCCCTTCGAGAGCAGCGGCGCGGTCTCCACCTTTCAGCTGAATTTCCCGTGGCCGGCAAAACAACCGCAGGCGGCCATGCTGAGCGCCTTGACTGACATCATTGTGCGTATTCGCTACACGGCCAAGTCTGGTGAACCGACGTTTACCCGCCAGGTGCAGGACATGGTCACCGAGGCGGAAAACGCCACGCGGCTACAACAAAGTCACAGGAGCGGGCAATCATGACTGATCCCATTGTTAACGCAAATGAGAGTCTGGTGGTCAATGGCGAGTTCCGCAATGCAACGACGGGCTGGACGACCAAGGGGTTTTACGCGGTAGGTGGTGATCTATATGAAAATAAATGGGTCAGTCTTCTAATTCTGCAGGATGCTGGTTCGATCTGGCAGGAGATCATCGTACCCAAGGGGCCAGACGACAATGCTCAATACATATTGAGTTTTCTGTGTGAGGTGGATCATCCCCGCTCCGGCTGGATGCGTATCTTCAACGGGGACGTTGAGTTGTCGGCGATAGAACTCACGCCTGATCCGCAACGCAAAAACGAGCACGCCACGGCGGGTCTGGGGGCTGGGCAACCCTTGGTGTTTTTACCGAAAGCCTACAATATGCAGCTGGATAAGGGTTTCAAGCGTGATGACGTTTTACGCCTGGAGATAGTTTGCCCGCGCAACGACCATGGCGACTATTTTTCGCGGATCCGTATCACCAGGATCAACCTGCAATTGCATCTGCAACCGTTGAAGCTGCAATCCGTGCAGCTGGATGAGGAAAGCTTCGCCCCGGGTGGCACGTTGCACTTGTGTCTGGGTGCTGTACCCCTTGACAACCACCGGTTCACCATCATTCCTGAAACAGGCAACGCCTGGCTGGATACCGCTGCAGCGCTGTTTCTTGAAGGCAATCCTGGTGAGACGGTTACCGCTGATCCCCCCTTGGGTGAAGATAACGACCTTGGGTCGCAGTGGAAGCTGATATGCCCGTTGGTCGGCGATGAAGGTCCCTTTGATATCAATTTGAAAGTGGTCAACCGGTACAACGCCGAGCCTTACACGATCCCTGTATCGTTGGGGCATCACCGCGTGGTCTTTCGCGACCCGCTGGAGGCGGCCTATTACCCGGTGCTGGAATATAAGCAGACCGTGCGTCTGGGCGTGCAAGTGGCTTCTTTTTATACAGGTCAGGCGCTTGGTGGACGCACGGTGACCTGGTCGGTCGCAGCGCAAGGTGTCAATGTTGATGTTGTTAGTGACGAGCACGGCTGGGCTGACTTCACTTACGATCCGACCGCTGACGGAGATTTTTTCGTCACGGCTTCGGTGAGCAGCCCTTACTACGCCGAGGGTGTCGCCACCCACACGTTCGGCGTCAAGGTGCTGGCCACGGACCCTTGGCGTGAGCTTCTGGCCATTGTCGACGGTGCGCCTACCGAGTGGGGCGCGACCGGTTACCCGAACCGGGGCAGCGAATATGGTCTTCTGGTGCGCTTGCCTGCCGGCAGTCCTTTGTTGGGCAGCCAATTTTCGCTGCGCTGGAAAGGTGACCATCATGAGCAACTCGACGTGGTGATCAGTCCCGAGCTCGATACTCCAGTGCCCGTCAACAGTGACACTGCCTGGACATTGGACAGCGGTGATAGGCAGGACGGAAAATTCGATCTGTCGCTGGTCTGCTCGAAATTGTTGTTGCCATCACCGAGCAAACCCATGTCGCTGGCGCGCAACCGCCTGCGGATCGAGGAGGTGCGCGAGGCCAACAAGTTTCCGATAGTCGATGAAAACGAAAGCGTGTTGTTGCGGGTGAGGGTGGTGCACGACATCACCGCCGGTAATGGCGACCCGGTCGGCAACGCCTTGGTCGAGTGGAAAACGCCTGAAGGGGACTTTTCGGATGTGACCGGTCCCTATGGCTGGACGAGTCTCCATTACACCCCGACAAGCGCTGGTGATCACACTGTCACGGTCAACATCAAGGCGTATCCCGAGGCGCAGGCGAGTACTTGGTCATTCCCGGTGCAGGCGATTGCCACTAGTCCCTGGAAAAACCAGGTCAGCATCTGGCTGGATGATGAGTTAGTCGAGCGCAATACCCTCGGCGTTCTTTGTCGGCGAGGGCAGACACATACCCTGAGGGTCGAGCCGGTTGAAGGTAGCCCGTGGACAGGCAAAAACATCAGCCTGCATTGGCGAGGCGCAATTGATCCCGATATCGGTCTCATGCCTGCTGGTTTGGGCGTGCAGTTCCCACTGCTCGCAGAGGGCGTGCAGTGGGAACTGCAGTCGCTGGCCGAGACTAGCCTCAGTAGCTTGTTCGAGCTTGAGCTACGACTTGAAAACGTCGGCACCGTGCGTGAGTTGTCTGGACGCTTGGTCTCTGTGGACCTGAAGCAAGAAATGAGACTGTTGCTTGATCAGGTCCTCACGCCATTGGACGAGCAAGTACTCTACCCGTGTCTGGGTGCTCGTCACCGCTTCAATGTCTCGCCCAATGCACTGAGCCCGTTGGTGGGCCTGCAGGTATCACTCGCCTGGTCGGGCAAATCAGCCGAGGACTTGCAGGCGACGGTGCAACCTGACCTTGGCGCCGTGCAAGTCCTGAGTGACAGCGGTGTGGTCTGGATACTGGATTTCTCCGCCAGCGAGCAACCCGGTCGCTTCGAGCTGACCGTGGCGCTACCACAGCTGAATTTTATCGCCACTGCCAAGCCGATGGATCTGGGCCATAACAAAGTCCGTTTCGAGGCAACGCTTGAGGATGCGGTGGATCCTGTCGTCGGGCAGGCGCCTGTGTGGTTGGCCGCACGGGTGTATTCACATTTCACGGAGCGTCCGGTTAGCCAGGTCCCGGTGAGATGGTTCGCAGGGGAAGGGAAAGATGAACCTACCGATGAGAATGGCTGGAGCCGACATGCGGTTGCGCCAAAGAGTGCGGGCGACGTCGTGGTGATTGCTTCGCTGCGTAATAACTATGACGGCTATGAAGATGTTCGAACGTTTTCGGTCAAGGCGCTGGGGAGTGATCCCTGGCGCCATTTGACGGTCAGTTTCGATGATCAGCCGGCGCAGCCCTTGGGGGCGAAAACCTGGTTTGCGCGTCGCTCGGGCAAACACAAAATCCATGTGCACGCCCCCCAAAGCAGTCCCTTGTTCGGAAAGTACCTGACGCTGGGCATGGCCAGAAACGGACCCACCCCATTGGGGATCAGCTTCGACCCCCCGGCGCTCGGTGTGAGGAATTTTCTCGGCGAGAATGGACTCGTCATCGACTTTAGGGTCGCTGATGTGCAGAACGGCAGCACCAGTGTGCTTTTTGCTGCTGATCGGCTGGCGAGCTTGTCGCCCGAGAATGCGATGTCGGTGGGGCCGGCCTCGCAGGTCATGAAGATCGCTGATCATCAGCGCACCCGGCAGACATTGCTGTGGGGAGAGCATTTTTTCGGGAAGGTCAAAGTGATCTCGGTCATCAGCGGCAAACCGATGTCGGGTGTGACCGTGACCTTCAGCACGAGTGAGCTTGGGGAGAAGAAAGCGGTCACCAATGCTTACGGGGTGGCAAAGCTTGATTTTGCCCCGACGAGGGCCACTTCGTTTGTGGTAACGGCAACCGTCGGAGATGACCTGCATTCGGAGTCTGTGGCGTGGGATTGCACGCTCATGGAGCCAGTGCGCATTCTTGAATTGTACGAGCCGACCTTTTCAAGGCAGCCTCCTGATACGTCGAGAGCCCATGCCCACGCCTTGGTGGTTTCGGCAAGCACTCAAGAGCCGTTGCCAGGTGTTAAGGTGCAGTGGAAGTATGAAACCCTTGATTTGGTAGCGACGGAAACGGACCCCAACGGGATAGCAAGTCTGATCTTTTCTTACTCCGAGGAGACTCATGGCATTCTGACTGCCACGGTAAAAGGTGGGATTGCGGGTTGGGAAGTGGCCGCTTTGGCATATGGCGGGGAAATCCCTGAGGTGATGGAAATCACCGCGTCCAGCCGTCTAGTGCTATTGGGCAGCGCGGCTATAGTCAGTGCGCGTGTGGAGAGAGCGCCCGAAGGCGCGCAGGTTCGCTGGCGGTATCCAGATGCTGACGATGCTCAAACCCCCATCGGTGCCGATGGATGGGCAAGACACACCTTTACGCCGAGGACATTTCCGGCGGGAGGTTTCGGTGTGGTTCAGGCCGAAGTGACAGTGACGGATGTACCCGTATCAGCGTCCATGACGACGCGTATCTGGGTGACGGACACAAACAATGCCGTGATAAAAGGCGCAGCCCTTTTCATCAACAAAGTTATTGTTCTGTTTCCTGCTCAGGTCGTTGTCCCTGTTCGACTGAACAAGGTGGTTGACGTTGGACTGACGTTTGCAGAAGAGCTGACAGGACGACAGTTTTCGATCGCTTGCTCACGGGATGACATTGCCTTCGAACCGTCTGCAGGCAAACTGATAACAGTTGGCGCAAATTTTACGTGGAGGATGTCGGTCACGGCGTCGATTGGTGACGAGTTTGCAATAGCGATGACCTCTCCGGATTTTGCCGGGTCAATCGGGGTCAGATTCGCCGTCATTGCTTCAGATGCTGCTGACGACGAGTTGCTGGCAACAGATCAGACTGACGATCAGATGCCCCCTGATCTTTTCCAGCTCAAATAACGTGTCACCAGTTCGGCCCCCAACTGCGGGGGCCGGGCATCCACCACGGGTATGCCATGGGCGGTCATGCGCTCAAGGCGTTCGTTACGATCATTCAAGTAGTTCACGGTGCCACAATAGGCCAATGCCTCGGGCAAGGTTTGCACCGGTGTCTGGCGCAGGGTGTCGAGCACGATCTCCCGCAAACTGACCAGCAACACCCGATGCTGCTGGCTCAGCCGTTTAACCGCGCTTGAAAGCTCGCCATCCTCCTCATCACCCAGGTTGGTCACCAGCAACACCAGCGCCCGGCGCTTTTGCCGGGTGAGCAGTTGCGTTACGGCGCTCTGGTAATCAGCCGTGTGCTGACTGCTGTCGAGGTCATACACACGGTTGAGCAACACATTCAGTTGTCCGCTGCCTTTGACCGGCGCGAGGTAGCGCGGCTGGTCGCTGGCGAAGGTGCTCAGGCCCACGGCATCGCCCTGGCGCAGGGCTACGTAGCTGAGCAGCAGGCAGGCGTTGAGTGCGTGATCGAAGTGCGACAGTTCGTCGTCCTGGCTGCGCATGCGTCGCCCGCAATCGAGCAGGAAAATGATCTGCTGGTCGCGTTCGTCCTGGTATTCGCGGGCAATCGGTGTGCGCTGGCGCGCGGTGGCCTTCCAGTCAATCTGGCGCAGGCTGTCGCCTTCGCGAAATTCGCGCAGTTGGTGAAATTCCAGACCCTGGCCGCGACGTTGGTGCTGGCGTACGCCGAGCTGACTGAGCCAGTTGTCCACCGCCTGCAGCTCGCCGCCATACAGGCGGGCGAAGTCGGGGTAGACGCGGGTGTTGTCGAGGACCTTGAGCAGACGCTTGCCGGACCACAGGCCCAAGGGGCTCGGCAGGTTGATTTCGCAGTGTTCGAAGGTGAAGTGCCCGCGCTGTATCGGGCGCAGTCGGTAACCGGTCTGGCTGTATTGACCGGGCTGCAACTCGACGCACAGCGGCAGATTCTCAAAGCTCAAACCCGGCGGCACATGGTCGAAAATCTGCACCTGCAACGGCGCGCAAAAGTCGTGTTCAACCTTGAGTTGTACCTCCCCCCAGCGACCGAGGGCGAGGCTGCCGGGCATCTGGCGTTTGATCCGCAGTGCCGGCAGGCGCTTGAGGCGAACGGCATCAAGCGTCGCCAAGGCCAACAGTGCCAGCAACAATCCCCAGTTGATCGAGATCAGGCTCGCCGGGACATCCATCTCCAGCGCCTGAAAGGTGCCCAGCACAATGCCGACGGCGAGCAGCACCGCCAGCCAGATCAACAGCAGACGCGAGGGTTTCACAGGCGCGGCGCCGCGACTTGGTCGAGCAATTGCTGGAGCACCTGATCGACTTGCAAGCCTTCAATGTCCAGTTCCGGGGCGATGCGCACGCGATGGCGCAACACCGCCAGCGCGCAGCCCTTGATGTCATCGGGAATCACGAATTCGCCGCCACGCAACAATGCCCTGGCTCGGGCGCAACGCACCAGCGCGATCGATGCGCGCGGCCCGGCGCCGAGGGTCAGGCCCGGCCAGGTGCGGGTGCTGCGGGCCAGGCGCACGGCGTAGTCGAGCACTTGATCGTCCAGCGGCAAGTCGCTGGCGATGCGCTGCAAGGCTTGCACATCCTTGGCCTGCAACACGGTGCGCAACGGTTGCACATCCAGCATGTCGGCGCGGGTCGAGCGGCACACCTGGCGGACCATGCTCAGCTCATGATCGGCCTCGGGGTAGTCCATGCGCACCTTGAGCATGAAGCGGTCAAGCTCGGCTTCGGGCAGCGGGTAAGTGCCTTCCTGTTCGATCGGGTTCTGCGTGGCCAGCACCATGAACGGTTGGGCGATCGGCAGGGCGCGCCCTTCGAGGGTGACCTGACGTTCCTGCATGGCTTCAAGCAACGCGGCCTGAGTTTTCGCCGGTGCGCGGTTGATCTCGTCGGCCAGCAGCAGGTTGGTGAACAACGGGCCCTTGCGCAGTTTGAACTGTTCGGTTTGCAGGTCATACACGGCGTGGCCGGTGACGTCGCTGGGCATCAGGTCGGGGGTGAACTGGATCCGTGCAAACTCACCGCCGAAGCACTTGGCCAAGGCCCGCACCAGCAAGGTCTTGCCCAGGCCGGGTACGCCTTCGAGCAGCACATGGCCACCGGCAATCAGCGCGGTCAGCACGTCGTCGATCACCGCGTCCTGGCCGATCAGGGCCTTGTGCAGTTCGTTGCGCAGCGCTTGCGCCAACTGACTGGCACGCTGGCGTTGCTGGGCCGCGTGGCTCGCGCTGCCGGGCTCGATCTGTTCACTCATAGCGTGTTCCTCAAGGTTTGCAGGTGGGCGACCTGACGGCTGAACTCGGCGCTGGACAGACGCTGATGGGTTCGAGGCGTCAGGGCCTGACTGATGGCGCGGGTCGGTTGCCGGCTCAGGCGCGACAGCACCAGCCATTGTTCGGCAACGTTCAATTGGTCGAAGCCGGGATGGCGGCGGCGGGCGCGACGTAACACGTCCTGTTGCAGGGCCAGCAGCAATGTGTGCTGACCGTTATGGCGCAGGATGAAATCGGCGCTGGCGCGCAGGTGTTCCTGTAGTTGTCGCCGGCCAATCGGTGCCGGTGCTTGCAGCGGGCCCTGGCGCACTCCGACGTGCCAGAGCCACAGACCGATGAGCGCTAGCAGGGCGACGATGGCTTGCGGGAAGTAGCGCCATAGCAGGGTCGCCAGGCCATCGTGTGCGGTGTTGTAGATCAGCGTGACGTCGGTGTCGGCGCTCAGATACCACAGCAGCCAGGCGTTGTCGTACTCGGCGATGGCCGGGGCTTTCCACAATTCGGCGTCGGTGACCACGGTGATCGAACCGAGGCTGTAGGGCAGTTGCATCATGTGTGTGGCCTTGGCGCTGTTGGCCCAGGCTTGCGCAAGGTTTTTCGGGTCGTCGAGGTGGAAGTCGGTGTCGAAGCCGGCGTAAGCCGGTGCCTCTTCATCTTCCAGATACAGTTTGGTCAGTGTCGGGTAAGGATCCTGCTCCACATCGGCCGGGGGATCTTTCAGTTCCTTGCTTAAGGACTGATGCAGTTGCACCCGATCAAGCAACAGGTCATTGCTTTGTCTGGTCTGTTCGTCCCACAGCGATTCGGCGACAAACACCAGCCGCCCGCCAGCCCGGGTCCAGTTCAAGACTTGATCGACCTGACGCGGGGTCATCCGCGAGCGGTCGTTGAACAGCAGCAAGGTGTTGCCGCGTGGTTCGACATCCGGCAGCAGCGACAGGCTTTCGGCATGCGTGACATGGATGCCGCGCTCGCGCAAAAACATTTCCGCCGCCAGATACGGGTTGGCCTGCGCGGCGGGCGAGGGGCCGTGATCGATCTGCTCCTGATAAGGCCTGGCCAGCAGAAACAGATAAACGCTTAACGCCGCCAGCAGGGCGACGATCAGGCCGCCGAGCCACCACAGACTGCGCCGGCTCAACGCGATACTCCGTGACCGAACAAGGCGCGCCAGCCATCGCACAGTTCCTGTTGCAGAGGCGCCGCGGGTACGCGATGCCCGTAAGCCATGTTTTGCCAGTGAGCGGTGAGGGTCCGGCTGAAGGCGAGCAGCTCCGGGCGCTGCAATTGTTCAACCCGCTTGAGCACCTGGTTTTCGGTGTCGGCGGCATTCAGCGGTAGATCAAAATCATGCAGCAAATGGCTGAGCAGACCCCGATAAAGCAGACTCAACGCCAGCCGTGGCTGACTCTGCCAGAGTTGTTCGGCGTGGGCGGCGATATCCTCGGGCAGGCTGTCACGGTTCAAATCCAGACCAAAAGCTTGCTGCGGCGCTGCTCGCCTGGTGCGGCTGGGCAGTTTCGGGCGACGACTGACGAACGCTTGCAGAAACTCGCGATAACGCCAGATCAACCCACCGAGCCCGGCAATCAATGCGCCCCACAGCAGTACTTCAATTACCTTGGCCAAGGCATTGAGGTGTTGGCCGTCAAGCCAGCCCAGCAGGGTTTTCAGCCATTGCGGGGCTTCGCCGGGTTCCGCTGATTTGGCCGGGGCTGCCGGGTCCTCGCCAAAGCGATAGCGGGTGACGGACTCCTGGTTCTTGAACGGCGGTTGTTCGAGCAGTGCTTTGATGCTGTCGCGTGAGGCCTGGCTGGTCAGCGGCTGATTCAGCAAGCGCGGCGCCTGCGGGTTGCTGTCCGGCTCGGCCGCCCACACCGAGGGCACGTTCGGCAGCAGCAAGCACACCGCCAGCAGCACACCGAGCACGCTGCTGTTCAGGCGTTGGCGCAAGCGGCGGAACACCAGTTCAATGTCCCACGCCTCCAGTTGTGTGCGCCGATTCAGATACAGACTGAATCCGCAGGCCACATAAACCGGCTCCCACACCACCAGCACCAGCGCATAGAAAGCGTTGGTCAGGTGTTCCAGCCAGCGCCACGGGTGATCCGCTTCGAGGATCAGCGACTGCCAGTCCCAGTCGATTTCGATCTGCTGCGGCAACAGCATATAGAACAGCACCATCAAACCGATCCACAGCGCGGTCTCCAAATGCACGCCGATGATGGTCAGCCACTGCGCGGCGCCGGCATTGCGTTGCAGCAGCACTTGCAGACGTTGTTGTCGGGCGTCGCCATTCAGACCTTCGAGTTGCACCACCGGCATCACAAAACTGCGGCTCAAGCTCAAGCGGCGCCAGGTCAGGCTGGCCAGCAGTTGCGGTTTGAGCAGGCGCGGCCATTCACGCAGGGCTTGCCTGAGCGTTGGCGTTTCGCCAAACAGTGCTTTGGAGAGGATGTATAACGGCAGGCGTTCGTAGGCCGGTTTAAGCCACCAGAAGATAAACATTGCCAGCGACGGCGAATTCCACAGCAACACACTGAGCAAGACGAACAGCGGCAGGGTGACGATCGCCCAACTGGTCATCAACAGGCGTCGATGCTGCTGGCTCATGAGCACGCCCAGATCCATGGCTTCCCAGGTGGTACGCGGACGGATCACCACGGTGGCGTCACTCAGGCGCATGGGGTGTCCTTCCGGCCAGCAACAAGTAGCTCGCCACCAACGCCCAGAGCGTGGCACCGACCAGGTATTTGGTCAGCGGTGCGACACTGGTTTTCGATGACCAATAAGCTTCGATGAACGCGGCGATCAGCAAGAACAGCATGACCCCGCAGATCAGTAATACGCTTTTGCGCGCGGCGCGTTTCAACGCTTCGGCGCGGGTCAGGCGTCCCGGCGCGATCAAGGCCCAGCCCAATTGCAGGCCCGCCGCGCCGGCCAGGGCAATGGCCGTCAGTTCGAACGCGCCATGGGCGATCACGAATGACCAGAAGGTCTGGCCAAAGCCGATTTCACTCAGGTGCCCGGCCACCGCGCCGATGACCATACCGTTGTAAAACAGGAAAAACGCGCTGCCGACGCCCAGCAGCAAACCGCTGGCGAACGTCTGGAAGGCAATGCCGATGTTGTGCATCACGTAATAACCGAACATCACCCAGTCTTCGCTGGCCGCACGCTCGGCGGGGCGTCCGAGGTGACCGGCAACGGGGTCGTACATGCCTTGCATTTCCCGCACCTGATCAGCGGGGATCAGGTTGTAGACCAGCTCGGGAAACAGATACACCAGCACTCCAACACCGATCAGACTGCCGAAAAACAACAGGCCGGCGGCTACCACAAAGTGCCATTCGGCGCGCACCAGCCGCGGGAAGTCGGCGAGAATGAAAGCAAGCAGGTTGGCACCGAGTCGACTGCGATGCCGATAAAGCTGTTGATGACCGCGCAGCACTTGCTGTTGCAACGAGTCGATGAGGAAACTGCTGTAACCGCGCTCCTGCGCCAACGCCAGCTGCTGGCAGAGACGGCGATAAGCCTTGGGGAAACCTGTCACTTGTGAAGTTTCCTTGCCGCGTTCGAGGCGTTCGAGGGCCAGCGCAAAACGCTCCCATTCGGCCTTGTGACGACTTTCGAAAAGACTTTGCTTCATGTCGGGCCCAACAAACCACGGGCGATGCCGTTGAGTTCAGCGACGGCCTTGGGCGCAGAGATATGCAGTGGCTGGGCCAGCAGCGCCGCCAGCTCGTTGACCCGCGCCGGGGTCAGCTCGGTCTGACGCTCGGCGAATCCGAGCAGGGCGCGCTGTTCGCTGAGGGTCAGTGCAATCGGTGCGCGGCGGGGTTCGGCGGCGGGCAGTTGCGGGCGGGTGAGTCGCTGTTCGCTGTACACCACCAGTGTGCCGGCGGCGATGTCGCCCAGTCGTTTGAAGGTTGGATGTTGCAGGCAACTGATGGCGCCGAGAAAGTAGCCGAACGGCAGCAGATCGACAAAGCGCAACAGGTTGCGCAGCAAGGAGGCGGACCAGCCGATGTGGGTGCCGTCATCGTGTACCACGCGCAGGCCCATCCATTGTTTGCCCGGTGAGCGTCCTTGGCGCAGCACTTCAAACAGCACCATGTACCACCAGCTGATCGCGAACAACAACAGCGAGCCAAGGCCCATGCCGAGCTTGCCGAGAAACGCCAGGACGATAAACAGCACGCCCATGATCACGCCGCGCAGGCCCAGATCGATTGCGAACGCCATGGCCCGCACCATCAGCCCGGCCGGACGTAACGGCAAGTCGATGCCTTCCGGCGTTTCGACCTGATGCCGCGTATCCAGCGGTGCTTTCCTTGGCGGTGCTGTGGGCTCGAGCATGGGCTACCTGATGTTCGCCTGTTCGGGGTGCAAGTGAGTCCGATGCTAGCAGCCTCTCGGGGGAAAACGACATAACTATGTATTGCACCGCGTGTGGCCAGAGCTGCTTGAATGACGCGAGGCTGGCCGCGACCGCGGTTGAACGCCTAGACTTCGCCGATCTTCAGTTCAGGAACCGCCCGTGACTTCAATCTTCTGGTACGACTACGAAACCACCGGCATCAATCCCCGTTGCGACCGGCCGCTGCAGGTCGCCGGGATTCGCACCGACCATGAGCTCAACGAAATCGACGAGCCGGTCAATCTCTATTGCCAGCCCAGCGAAGACATCCTGCCGCATCCCGCCGCGTGCGCGATCACCGGCATTACCCCGAGCCAGCTCGCCGCAAAGGGCTTGAGCGAAGCCGACTTCATGACCCGGGTGCACGCACAACTGGCAGCGCCCGGCACCTGTGGTGCGGGTTACAACACCTTGCGTTTCGACGACGAGATGACCCGCTACAGCTTGTACCGCAATTTCTTCGACCCGTACGCCCGCGAATGGCAGGGCGGCAACAGTCGCTGGGATCTGATTGATGTCGTGCGTGCCGCCTATGCGCTGCGCCCGGACGGTCTGGTCTGGCCGACCGATGACGAGGGCCGGGTAACGCTCAAGCTCGAACGCCTGACCGCTGCCAACAACATTGATCACGGCAACGCCCACGAAGCACTGTCCGACGTGCGCGCGACCATCGCGCTGGCGCGGCTGATCCGCGAGAAACAGCCCAAGCTGTATGACTGGCTGTTTCAGTTGCGCAGCAAGCAAAAGGTCATGGATCAGATTCGTCTGTTGCAGCCGCTGGTGCATATTTCCGGGCGTTTCTCAGCGGCGCGCAGTTATGTCGGCGTGGTGCTGCCGCTGGCCTGGCACCCGAAAAACCGCAACGCGTTGATCGTCTGCGACTTGCATCTGGATCCGCAGGGCCTGCTCGATCTGGATGCGCAAACCCTGCGCCAGCGCCTGTACACCCGCCGCGACGACTTGCTTGAGGGCGAGTTGCCGGTGCCGCTCAAGCTGATTCATATCAATCGTTGCCCGGTGGTGGCCCCGTTGGCGGTACTGCGTGCCCAGGATCAGCAGAGGCTCGGTCTGGACATGGCGCTTTATCAGGAACGAGCGCTGCGACTAACTGACGCACAACAAGTTTGGAAAGATAAAGTTGCGGCGATTTATGTCAGCGAAGATTTCACCCCGAGCGAGGATCCGGAACAGCAGTTGTACGACGGATTTATCGGTGACCGCGATCGGCGTCTATGTGAGCAAGTGAGGACAGTCGACCCTGCGCACTTAGCGCAAGAACAATGGCCTTTCGATGATGAACGTTTGCCTGAATTACTCTTTCGCTATCGAGCGCGTAACTTTCCCGACACCTTGAGTTTTGAAGAGCAGGAACGCTGGCGGATATTTTGTCAGCAGCGTTTGTCCGTGCCTGAATGGGGCGCACCGAATACCTTGCAATCTTTTACAGAGGCTGCGGAGCAATGGATGCTTAGTGCGACACCGATGCAGAGAGCGGTACTCGATGAATGGCAGAATTATGTCCAGGCATTACGCAAACGTTTGAATCTTTGAAATCGAACATGACCGCGGGCAAATTCCGTGGATAAAAAAAACGCCAGCTTTCGCTGGCGTTTCTGTTCGCGGCAGATGAGTCTGCGACGGCGCTGCGGCTTAGCCCAGCAGGGTAGCCCAGCCTTCAACCACGTCACCGCCCCACTTGGCTTTCCACTCTTTCAGAGTTTTGTGGTTGCCACCTTTGGTTTCGATGACTTCGCCGTTGTGCGGGTTTTTGTATTGTTTAACTTTGCGGGCACGCTTGGTGCCGGTCGCTTTTACTGCGCCGCCGCGTGGCGCCTTGGTTTTGGATTCTGGATCCAGCAGGGCGATGATGTCACGCAGGGACTTGGAGTATTCGCCCATCAGGGTGCGCAGTTTGCCTTCGAATTCCAGCTCGGTTTGCAGTTTGTCGTCTTGCGACAGGTTCTTCAAACGGGCTTGCAGCTCTTTGATAGCTTCTTCGGTGGCGCGATATTCGTTGATCAAGGACATGGGAACTACCTTATGTGGAGGCTTTGGATGGCAGGGTACAGTGTCGCAATAATAGTCAGGCTGTTTCATCAAGTAAACATTTAACCGGGGTTTTTATTTGAATTAGTTACGAAGAACAGCCGTAAATTGAATGTTCAGTTAAATAGTGTGATGCAGTCAGCACAGATATTCACAATTGCCTGGGCGGCGGTGCCATTGATCGGCCATGACGCAGGTGATTACTCTGCCAAATCAGCATAAGTCGTAAGGACTTTGCTGGCAGTGCTGATCAATACTGCAGTTTTGCTGCGCAGTCGCTAGAATGGCGGCCTTTGCGAAAGTTCTGGAGTTTCCCCCTCATGCGCACTTTTCGGCTGGTGATCTCTTGCCCGGACCGCGTTGGCATTGTTGCCAAAGTCAGTAATTTTCTGGCATCCCACAACGGCTGGATCACCGAAGCGAGCCACCATTCGGACAATCAGGTCGGCTGGTTCTTCATGCGTCACGAAATTCGTGCCGATTCGCTGCCTTTCGGTATTGAAGTCCTGCGCGAGAAGTTTGCGCCGATCGCCGAAGAGTTTTCGATGGACTGGCGTATTACCGACACTGAGCAGAAAAAGCGTGTCGTGCTGATGGCCAGCCGCGAATCCCACTGCCTGGCCGACCTGCTGCACCGCTGGCACAGCGATGAACTGGACTGCGAAATCTCCTGCGTGATTTCCAACCACGACGACCTGCGCAGCATGGTCGAGTGGCACGGCATTCCTTACTACCATGTCCCGGTCAATCCGCAGGACAAGCAACCGGCCTTCGACGAAGTGTCGCGTCTGGTCAAACAGCACGATGCCGAAGTGGTGGTACTGGCGCGCTACATGCAAATCCTGCCGCCGGACATGTGCCGCGAATATGCGCACAAGGTCATCAACATTCACCACAGCTTCCTGCCATCGTTCGTCGGCGCCAAGCCATACCACCAGGCCTCCCTGCGTGGGGTGAAGCTGATCGGTGCGACCTGCCATTACGTGACCGAAGAGCTCGATGCCGGTCCGATCATCGAGCAGGACGTTGTGCGCGTCAGCCACAGCGACAGCATCGAAGACATGGTGCGGTTCGGCCGTGACGTCGAGAAGATGGTGCTGGCACGCGGCTTGCGTTATCACCTGGAAGATCGCGTGCTGGTGCACGGCAACAAGACCGTGGTGTTCTGATCGAACCATTTGACGGTTGAAAAACGAAGGGCTTGGGCGTTGAGTCGTCCAGGCCCTTCGTCGTTTCAGAATCCGAGGACATGCCGATGACCGATCCACTGGACAAAGCCACGTCCAAAGCGCCCGCAACATTGGGCGAGGGCTGTTTGAGTCGCTATGACCCGGATGACATGAGCCCGGAAGATGGCACCGAGTTTCCCGGGGCTGCCGAGTTGTGGGAGCAAATCAAGGACGAACAGCCAGCGCCTAAGAAGCCTGCCGGACCTTCATCAGCTTCCTGAGCAACGGCCGCCCGAGCATCAGCACAAACACCGGCCCGCCCACCACCAGATAGAAATAGAACGTCACCACCCGCCAGATCAGAATCGCCGCCGCCGCGGTGGATTTGCCGACCATGGGCGCCAACAGCGCCGCCGAGGTCAGCTCTGCCGCGCCTGCACCACCGGGCAACAGACTGAACTGTCCGGCGCCCAGCGAAAGCATCTGCACCAGAAAGCTCCACGCCCACTGCAAATCCGCTCCCAGCCCGCGCAGCGCCAGGTACAGCACGCTATAGCGCAGTAGCCAATGCACGCAGGTCAAAGCAAACACTTTGCTCAAGGTCTGCCAAGGCAACTTCAACGTGTCGATAAACGCTGCGAGAAAATGCAGCAGCTTGCGCGCCCAGCGGCGGCGCGTGGCGGGGCGCACGTTCATGCGGGCCAGCAGGCGTCCGCTCAGGCGTATCAGAGGGCGGTGGTAGCGCGCCAGCAGCACGCAACTGCACAAACCGCCGAACAACGACACGGCGCTGACAATCAATAACCATTCCATGCGGTCGCTGAGGTGCTGGAACAGCGCGTAAATCAGAATCCCGCTGAGGGCGCAGAGGAAAAACAGCAAGTCGCTCAACTGATCCATGGCAAACACCGCGCTGCCCCTGGCCGGGCGCACGCCGCAACGGGCGAGCAATGCCATGATCGTCAGCGGCCCGCCGCTGCCGCCGGGTGTCGCGCAATAGGCGAACTCGGCGGCCATGACCACGCCGAGGCTTTTCATCGGCGTGACGCGATCGCGTTGATCACCGAGCAGCAAGCGCAGGCGCAGGGTGTTGATGCCCCAGCACAGCAGGATCATGCCGAACATGATCAGCAGCCAATCCAGCGGAAAGCTTTGCAGGCGCGCCCAGATCTCGCTGCCACCGAGCAGCAGCGGGATCAGCACCGCCGCGAGCAGGCCGATCAACAAGACAATGCCACGACTCATGCGGCGCGTTCCTGTCGATCGCGCTGTTGGGCGAGCCAGTTCACTTTGGTCATCGGTACTCGTCCTTCATTGAGCAGTCGTTCGAGCGTGTTCAGCCAGTAATGGCGGGAGAATTCGTGGCGCATGTCCACCGGGTGCAAGCCTAGCCGAATCACCGGCGCCTGGCGCCACTGCTGTTCGCGCTGGTCGCTGATGATCTTCGATAAACCGCGCCGCCACGCACTGCGGGCACTCCAGACCAGTCCCGGCGCATCGATTGCAGAGAAATCCGGCAAGCGATAAAGATACTGCGGATCACTGGTGTAGCGCAGCGGCAATTGGCGCAGTGCCTCACGCGTGCCGTCGCTCATCAGCCAGGCCGGGGCAACGAAGCCATGCAGCGGCCAGTCGTAGCGCTGAAACAACTCAATGCCGGCGCGCAGTCGGGCGAGAGCGGCGTCGCGAGACAAGCGATAGAACTCGCCTTCATGAGTATAAATGCGCCGCATGAACCAGTCGCGCGGCGTGGTCGGCCGCGGTTCCTGGTCATCATGAAAATAGCCGTGCAGGACCAACTCATCGCCACGGCTGAGGCGCGCGCTCAGTAGTCGGCGCAAATCTGCGTGGGCATCGAGGCTGTCGTGGCGATGGAAATCCGGCACTACCAGCCAGGTCATCGGTACTTCGCCCAAGGCATCGACGGCCTCGACAAACGGTCGATAATCGGCCCAGGTCGACGGGGCCACGTCGTGCAGCACCAGCAGCACGGCCGGGCGATTGAGCGAGTCAGCCATTCGCCACCCGCGGCAAGGTGTGGCCGAGGACGGCGTGATAGTGACTGAGCAGGCTGTCGACCACCGTGTCCCAGGCGTAGTGCCGTTCAACATGCTGGCGCGCTTGCTGACCGAGCTTTGTCACGCCCCTGCTGAACAACTCGCGCACGGCATTGGCCATGGCTTGCGGGTTGTTCGGCGCGCACAGCAGGCCGCAGGGCTCTGTGACAATTTCTTCAAAGGCACCGGCGGCCACCGCCACTACCGGAATGCCGCAGGCCATGGCTTCGAGAATCACCAGACCGAATGTTTCCTGGTCGCCGGCATGCACCAGCGCATCGGCGCTGGCCATCAAGCGTGCGACGGTCGGCGCCGGGCAGAATTCATCGATTACGCTGACGTTATCCGGGACTACGGCGGGCATTGATGAGCCGACCAGCAGCAAGTGATAACGCGGGCCGAGGCGTTGCATGCATTTGAGCAGGATTGGCAGGTTTTTCTCTTTCGAACCGCGCCCGGCGAAGATCAGCAGGCGCGTGTCTTCGGCGATACCCAGTTCGGCCCGCAAGTCCGGGTCGCGGGCGCCGGGGTGAAAGGTTTGCAGATCAACGCCCAACGGCTGTACGAAGACGTTGCGCACGCCCAGGCCTGTGAGCTTGTCCGCCATCACCTGACTTGGCGCAAGCACCCGGTCGAAATTGCCGTAAAGCCTGGTGACATAGGCCTCGACGTTGGGCGTGACCCAATGGCCCATGCGATTACTGACCAACAGCGGCAGGTCGGAGTGATAAAAGCCGATCACCGGCACATCCAGTTGCCGCCGGGCATCCAGCGCCGCCCAGGCGGTGAGGTAGGGATCACCGACTTCGATCAGATCAGGCTGCAAATCCTGCAGGACGTTTCGCCAAGGAGCCAGACGCACAGGGAAGCGATAACCCTTGCCGAAGGGCAGGGCGGGCGCGGGAACCGTGTAGACGCCATCGTGCTCACCAAGGTGGGCGCCGGGGATCAGCAAGCTGTGGCGAATCCGGGGTTTGATCAGCAAACGGCGATGCTTGGCATCCAGATAAGTGCGTACGCCACCGCTGGCCGGGGCGTAGAACATGGTGATGTCGGCGATGTGCACGGTGATCGTCCCTCCGCTGCGTGGGTCTCCCTTGGTTGACCTTTATCCAGAATAGATGTTCGGTCGGGATTGCGCGGTAGGGTGTCAGTAAAGTTCTGCTGCGCTTTGCAGGCCGCCATCGCTAGCAGGCTAGCTCCCACAGGGGATTTGCGACAACACATATCCAATGTGGGAGCCAGCCTGCTGGCGATGAGGGCCGTACAGACTTTAAATGCGGAAACTGCCCACCAACTGCTTCAACCGCGAAGCCTGCTGCTCCAGATCCGAGCAGGCACGCAACGTCGCGTGCAGGTTCTCCACGCCTTCCTGGTTTAGCGTATTGATCTCGGTGATATCGACGTTGATCGACTCGACCACGGCGGTTTGCTCCTCGGTCGCCGTTGCCACCGACTGGTTCATCCCGTCGATCTCGCCAATGCGCTGGGTCACGCTGTTCAAGCGCTCGCCGGCAAGGTTGGCGATTTCTACGCTGTCCTGGCTGTGACGCTGGCTGTCGCTCATGGTGCTCACCGATTCACGGGCGCCGACTTGCAGCTCCTCGATCATGGTCTGCACCTGCTGCGCCGATTCCTGGGTGCGGTGGGCGAGGTTACGCACTTCATCCGCCACCACGGCAAAACCACGGCCGGCCTCACCGGCGCGCGCCGCTTCGATCGCTGCGTTGAGCGCCAGCAGGTTGGTTTGCTGGGAAATGCTGGTGATCACTTCGAGAATCTGGCCGATGTTCACGGTTTTGCTGTTCAGCGACTCAATGTTGCTGCTCGACGCACTGAGCATGCTCGACAGTTGATTCATCGCCTTGATGCTGCGATCCACCACTTGCTGGCCGTCTTCGGCGAGGCCGCGAGCGTCACTGGCCTGGTTCGAAGCTTGCGCGGCATTGCGGGCGATTTCCTGCGCGGCGGCGCCGAGCTGGTTGATCGCGGCGGCGACACTGCTGGTGCGCGAGGCTTGCTGGTCAGAGTTGTACATCGACGAGTTCGACGCCGCGACCACGCGCAGGGCGACTTCGTTGACCTGGCCGGTGGCCGACGACACTTCGCGGATCGAGCGATGAATACGTTCGACGAAGCGGTTGAACGCGGTACCGAGCACACCGAACTCATCGTTATTGACGATGGTCAGGCGCTTGGTCAGGTCGCCTTCGCCATCGGCGATGTCTTCCATGGCGCGGGTCATGACGTGCAGCGGCTGGATCAGGATGCGGATCAACATACCCAGCAGGGCAATAATGATCGCCACGGCAATCACCGTGGCGATCACCGCCGAGGTGCGAAATTCGCTGAGCATCGCAAAGGCTTTGTCCTTGTCCACCGACAGGCCGATGTACCAGTTCACCGATGGCAGGCCCTTGATCGGGGCAAAGGTGACGATGCGGGTCTTGCCATCGACGGTGACTTCGCTGAAGTCGCTGCTGATGCGCGGGGTGTCCTGCGGATAGGCTTCCTTGAGTGATTTCATCACCAAGGCCTTGTCCGGGTGCACCAGAATCTTGCCGTCGGCGCTGACCAGAAACACGTAACCCATGCCGTCGAAGTCCCGGGCGGCGAGGGTGTCGACCAGCGATTGCAGGCTCAAGTCACCGCCGACCACGCCAACGCTCTGGCCAGCCTTTTTCGAAGCAGTGGCGATGGAGATGATCAGTTGGCCGGTGGCCGCGTCGATGTACGGTTCGGTCAGGGTCGAGGTGCTGCTGCTCTCGGCACCTTTATACCAAGGGCGGACGCGTGGATCGAAACCGTCCGGCATCTTCACATCGGGGCGGATGGTGAAGTGACCTGTGGCGTCACCCAGATAGGTTGCCATGAACGTCGAGGTCAGGGATTTCTGTTCCAGCAGGCTGGCGACGGTGGCCGGTTCCGGGTTGATGGCGATGTTCTGGGCCGCGTTCTCGACCAGCAGAATGCGCCCGCTGAGCCAGGTCTGGATGTTGCCGGCGGTGACTTCGCCCATCTCGTTGAGATAGTTGTTCAGGTCATCGCGGATCGCGTTGCGCTGCAACCAGTCGTTGTACAACGTGAAGGAGGCGAAGGCAGCGATGACGATGAGGGCGGCGGCAAGCAAAATTTTATGGCTGAAGCGCAGGTTTTTGTTCATGGCTTGGGGTTCCGCTAAGGTCTTAATGTCCGAGGCGTGCTTTTATAAAGACGTGCAATATGGGCAAGGTTGAAAACAAGCTGATATTTCCGTCTCTCCTTAGGGAAATGTCCGGCCCGACTTTTCAGCCGGCTTCTCGCCTTTATTTATCGGCCACAGCGAATTAAAGATTAAACATTGGGTGACAAAATGCCTGACTCATCGCAACTCGTAATCGGCGCCGATCTCGCCGGGCAACCGATCGCCCAGGCCATGCGCCTGGCCAACCGCCACGGGCTGGTTGCCGGCGCGACCGGTACTGGTAAAACCGTCACTTTGCAGCGTCTGGCCGAAGCCTTCAGCGACGCCGGGGTCGCGGTGTTCGCGGCGGATATCAAGGGTGACCTGTGCGGCCTCGGCGCCGCCGGCAACCCGCAGGGCAAGGTCGCCGAGCGCATCGCTGGCATGCCGTGGCTCAACCACAAGCCGCAGGCTTATCCGGTGACCTTGTGGGACATTCACGGTCAGTCCGGCCATCCGTTACGTACCACGCTGAGTGAAATGGGCCCGCTATTGATCGGCAGCCTGCTGGAACTGACCGACAGTCAGCAATCGGCGCTGTATGCCGCGTTCAAGGTCGCCGATCGCGAAGGCCTGTTGCTGCTGGATTTGAAAGACCTGAAAGCGCTGCTCAATCACCTCAAGGACAATCCGCAACTGTTGGGCGAAGACGCGGCGCTGATGACCACCGGCTCCAGTCAGGCGTTGTTGCGGCGCCTGGCGACTCTGGAACAGCAAGGCGCCGAAGCCTTGTTCGGCGAACCGGCATTGCAGCTCGAAGACATTCTGCAACCCGCCGCCGATGGCCGTGGGCGCATTCATCTGCTCGACGCCAGCCGTCTGGTACACGAGGCGCCGAAGGTTTATGCGACGTTCCTGTTGTGGCTGCTGGCCGAGTTGTTCGAGCAGTTGCCGGAGCGCGGCGATGCCGACAAACCGCTGCTGGCGCTGTTTTTCGATGAGGCGCATTTGTTGTTCGGCGATACACCCAAAGCGTTGCAGGAGCGGTTGGAGCAAGTGGTGCGGTTGATCCGTTCCAAGGGTGTTGGCGTGTATTTCGTCACCCAGTCGCCGGCGGACTTGCCGGATGATGTGCTGGCGCAGTTGGGCCTGCGTGTTCAGCATGGCTTGCGCGCATTCACCGCTAAAGAGCAGAAATCCCTGCGCGCGGTGGCGGATGGGTTCCGGCCGAATCCGGCGTTCGACAGTTTGTCTGTACTGACTGAACTGGGCATCGGTGAGGCACTGGTCGGCACGTTGGCCGAGAAAGGCACCCCGGAAATGGTTCAGCGCGTGCTGGTGGCACCGCCGCAGTCGCGGATCGGGCCGCTGACGGAAACCGAGCGCACGCTGCTGATCGCCGGCTCGCCGTTCAAGGGGCGCTATGACAAGCCGATTGATCGGGAGTCGGCTTATGAAATTCTGATGGGGCGTAAGGGATTGGCGCCGGAGGCTGAAGCCCCTGCCGGAAAACCTGCCGTTGAAGAGCCAAGCCTGGCCGACAGGGCGGGGGAGTTTCTCGGCACGGCCGCCGGGCAAGCGCTGAAATCGGCGATGCGTCAGGCCGCCAACAACCTCGGCAAACAATTGGTGCGCGGCCTGATGGGCTCATTACTCGGTGGCAGCAAACGCCGCTGAGATCATGTTGCAGAAGATCCAATTGTGGGAGCGGGCTTGCTCGCGAAGGCGCCGTGTCAGACGCCACATAGGTTGAATGACACACCGCTTTCGCGAGCAAGCCCGCTCTCACAGTGGACCGGCGCCCACATTTAGATAGATCTCAGGATTTGTCTTTGGCGTGCGCCGCCAGTCGCTCCAGCGCCGCCCGCAATCCCGGATCACTGATCCCGTCTGCCGTCGCCTGGATCGTTGCCGCCGCATCCGTCGACAAATCCATCGTATTGCCGACAACTCCGCGCTGCACCGTCGGCGGCTGCACCTTGAACAGAATCCGCGTCAGGCTGGCGAACTCGTCGAACATCTGCAATTGTCGTTGCAGGCGTTTCTGCTGATAACGCAGGCGCGTGGCCCAGTGGCCGTCGGTGACAATCAACAACAGACTGCCTTCACGCCACGAGGCCACATGGCAGTGTTCGCGGGCGGCGGGTTGCAGTTGGCTTTCAAGCAGGCGTTGCAGATGACCCAGTCGTTGGGCATGGCCGAGAATGGCTTTGAGCGGCTTGGCTTCGCGTAGCAAAACGGCGGGTGCTCTGGCCGTAAGAGGGCGAAACGCCATGATCGAACACCTGAGGTAACAGAAGCGCCATGGTAGCAGAAAGCAGCGAAATCACTCGCCCATTGCTTTTGCACCTGCTTTGCCCATTAAATCAATGACTAACTTCTTGGTTCAATGCCTTGAAGTTGAGCAAAACGCCCCTATTTTAAGTGAGCCCCGTCAAAGCGCAGTGCCAGCATCGTGGAATATCGCCACTTTCCTCACCACCGTTTCCGGGTAGAATGCTCGTTCGCATGCGGCCATGAGGGCTGCACGGGCGACGCTCACGGGGCCGCCCTCCATCCCTTTAGTGTGGAAGATCCTGCCGATATGTTTGCGCCTTTGTTAAAGAAACTTTTTGGAAGCAAGAACGAGCGTGAAGTCAAACGCATGCTCAAGACGGTGCAGCTCGTCAATGCCTTCGAAGAGCAAATGGTGGCCCTTTCGGACGATCAATTGCGCGCCAAGACCGCTGAGTTCAAGGCCCGCATCGCCAAAGGGGAAACCCTCGACAAGCTGTTGCCAGAAGCCTTTGCGGTCGCTCGCGAAGCCGGCAAGCGCGTCATGGGTATGCGCCACTTCGACGTGCAACTCGTCGGCGGCATGACCTTGCATGAAGGCAAGATCGCCGAAATGCGCACCGGTGAGGGTAAAACCCTCGTGGCCACTTTGGGTGTTTACCTCAACGCACTGTCCGGCAAGGGCGTGCACGTTGTGACGGTGAACGACTACCTGGCCCGCCGTGACGCCAACTGGATGCGCCCGCTGTATGAATTCCTCGGCCTGACCGTCGGCGTCGTGACGCCGTTCCAGCCGCCGGAAGAGAAGCGCCAGGCGTACGCCGCCGACATCACCTACGGCACCAACAACGAATTCGGTTTCGACTATCTGCGCGACAACATGGCGTTCAGCATGGAAGAAAAATTCCAGCGCGAACTCAACTTTGCCGTGATCGACGAAGTCGACTCCATCCTCATCGACGAAGCGCGTACCCCGCTGATCATTTCCGGTCAGGCCGAGGACAGCTCCAAGCTGTACATGGAGATCAACAAACTGATCCCGCAGATGGAACTGCACGTCGAAGAAGTCGAAGGCGAAGTCACCAAGGCTGGCCACTACACCGTTGACGAGAAGACCCGTCAGGTCGAGCTCAACGAAGCCGGTCACCAGTTCATCGAAGACATGCTCACCCGCGTCGGCCTGCTGGCTGAGGGCGAGAGCCTGTACTCGGCGCATAACCTGGGCCTGCTGACCCACGTGTATGCCGGTCTGCGTGCGCACAAGCTGTTCAACCGCAACATCGAATACATTGTGCAGGACGGTCAGGTCGTACTGGTCGACGAACACACCGGTCGTACCATGCCGGGCCGTCGTCTCTCCGAAGGCCTGCACCAGGCCATCGAAGCGAAAGAAGGTCTGAACATTCAGGCCGAGAGCCAGACCCTGGCCTCGACCACGTTCCAGAACTACTTCCGTCTGTACACCAAGCTGTCCGGCATGACCGGTACCGCCGACACCGAAGCGTTCGAATTCCACCAGATCTATGGTCTGGAAGTCATGGTCATTCCGCCGAACAAACCGTTGGCGCGTAAAGACTTCAACGACCTGGTGTTCCTGACGGCCGAAGAGAAGTACGCGGCAATCGTGGCTGACATCAAGGAAAGCATGGCCGCTGGGCGTCCTGTGCTGGTGGGTACTGCCACCATCGAAACCTCCGAGCACATGTCCGCATTGCTCGTGAAGGAAGGCATCGAACACAAGGTTCTGAACGCCAAGTTCCACGAAAAAGAAGCCGAGATCATCGCGCAGGCCGGTCGTCCGGGCGCACTGACCATCGCCACCAACATGGCCGGTCGTGGTACCGACATCCTGTTGGGCGGCAACTGGGAAGTTGAAGTTGCTTCGCTGGAAAACCCGACCCCTGAGCAGATCGCGCAGATCAAGGCCGACTGGCAGAAGCGTCACCAGCAAG
Organism: Pseudomonas baetica; assembly: GCF_002813455.1. Classification (NCBI taxonomy): domain Bacteria; kingdom Pseudomonadati; phylum Pseudomonadota; class Gammaproteobacteria; order Pseudomonadales; family Pseudomonadaceae; genus Pseudomonas; species Pseudomonas baetica. Next base: position 363,565 of record NZ_PHHE01000001.1, read on the forward strand.
TGCTGGAGTCCGGCGGCTTGCAGGTCATCGCTTCCGAGCGTCACGAATCCCGTCGTATCGACAACCAGCTGCGTGGTCGTGCCGGTCGTCAGGGTGACGCCGGTTCCAGCCGCTTCTACCTGTCGCTGGAAGACAGCCTGATGCGCATCTTCGCCTCTGACCGGGTGAAGAACTTCATGAAAGCCCTGGGCATGCAGCCGGGCGAAGCGATCGAGCACCGCATGGTGACCAACGCGATCGAGAAGGCGCAGCGCAAGGTTGAAGGCCGCAACTTCGATATCCGTAAGCAATTGCTTGAGTTCGACGACGTCAACAACGAACAGCGTAAAGTGATCTATCACATGCGTAACACGTTGCTGGCCGCCGACAACATCGGTGAAACCATCGCTGATTTCCGTCAGGACGTCCTCAACGCTACCGTCAGCGCCCACATTCCGCCGCAATCGCTGCCTGAGCAGTGGGACGTTGCCGGTCTGGAAGCTTCGCTGGCCAGCGATTTCGGGGTGAAACTGCCGATCCAGCAATGGCTCGACGAAGACGATCACCTGTACGAAGAGACCCTGCGCGAGAAGCTGATGGTCGAGCTGATGGCCGCGTACAACGAGAAAGAAGATCAGGCCGGTGCCGACGCACTGCGCTCGTTCGAGAAGCAAATCGTTCTGCGCGTACTCGACGATCTGTGGAAAGACCACCTGTCGACCATGGATCACCTGCGTCACGGCATCCACCTGCGTGGCTACGCCCAGAAGAATCCGAAGCAGGAATACAAGCGCGAGTCGTTCACGCTGTTCTCCGAACTGCTGGACTCGATCAAGCGCGACTCGATCCGTGTGCTGTCGCACGTTCAGGTTCGCCGCGAAGATCCGGAAGCCGAAGAGCAACGTCTGCGTGAGGAAGCTGAAGCACTGGCCGCCCGCATGCAGTTCGAACACGCTGAAGCGCCAGGTCTGGAGCAACCGGAATTGCTCGGTGAAGAGGTCGATGTGGCCCTCGCCGCCGCACCGGTTCGCAACGAGCAGAAGCTGGGCCGTAACGAACTGTGCTACTGCGGTTCGGGCAAGAAATTCAAGCATTGCCACGGGCAGATTCAGTAAAACCCGTTTCAATCGCTGAAATACCCGCGCCGCGACCGGCTCCTGCCGTCGCGGCGTTTTGCCATTTAAACCACCGCTTTCAAATGGCGGTGCTGACTTCATTGAGTAAGGAGCGCATTCATGGCTGTTGGTCTTGGTCCTTTGCCAACGTTGCACCCGGTTGCCGGTTTTGAACTCGGTATCGCCTCGGCCGGCATCAAGCGCCCCGGGCGCAAGGATGTCGTGGTGATGCGCTGCGCCGAAGGTTCGACCGTGGCGGGCGTGTTCACCCTGAACGCCTTTTGTGCAGCGCCGGTGATCCTCGCGAAAAAACGTGTGCAGAACGCTGTGCGCTACTTGCTGACCAACACCGGTAACGCCAACGCCGGCACCGGCGAGCCAGGCCTGGCCGCTGCCGAACGCACCACCGCCAAGCTCGCGGAGCTGACCGGCGTTGCTGCTGAGCAGATCCTGCCGTACTCCACCGGCGTGATCGGTGAGCCACTGCCGGTCGAGAAGATCGAAGGTGCATTGCAAGCCGCGCTGGACGATCTGTCGGAAAACAACTGGGAAGCGGCCGCTACCGGCATCATGACCACCGACACGCTGCCTAAAGGCGCCAGCCGCCAGTTCCAGCATGACGGCGTGACCATCACCGTCACCGGCATCAGCAAAGGCGCGGGCATGATCCGCCCGAACATGGCAACCATGCTCGGCTACATCGCCACCGACGCCAAAGTTTCCCGAGACGTGCTGCACAACCTGATGCTCGACGGCGCCAACAAGTCGTTCAACCGCATCACCATCGACGGTGACACGTCGACCAACGACTGCTGCATGCTGATTGCCACCGGCAAGGCTGCACTGCCGGAGATCACCCGTGCTGAAGGCGAGCTGTTCGCCAAGTTGAAGCAAGCGGTGTTCGAAGTGTGCATGGACGTGGCCCAGGCCATCGTGCGTGACGGCGAAGGCGCCACCAAGTTTGTCACCGTTGAAGTCAATGGCGGCGGCAATCACCAGGAGTGCCTGGACGTCGGTTACACCGTGGCCCACTCGCCACTGATCAAGACCGCGCTGTTTGCCTCCGACCCGAACTGGGGCCGCATTCTGGCCGCTGTCGGCCGTGCCGGCGTGCCGGATCTGGATGTGAGCAAGATCGACGTGTTCCTTGGCGACGTGTGCATTGCCAGCCGTGGCGCTCGCGCCGCGACCTACACTGAAGCGCAGGGTTCGGCGGTGATGCAGCAGGAAGAAATCACCATCCGCATCGAACTGGGCCGCGGCGATTGCAGCGAAACCATCTGGACCACCGATCTGTCGCATGAATACGTGAAGATCAACGCCGAATACCGCACCTGATCCAAGACCGGGTCGCTTCTTTCGCGAGCAGGCTCGCTCCCACAGGGGATTTGTGACAACACGATCCAATGTGGGAGCGAGCCTGCTCGCGAAGACGGCAGCTCAAGTATGCAAGTCTCCAGGTTTCTCCACTGACGAAAAGGCGCCACACCATGTCCTTGCACCTGATCATCGGCGACAAACTGCTTTCCTCCTGGTCCCTGCGCGCCGCCCTGGCGCTGGAACTGACCGGCGCGCCCTACACCGAAGAACTGATCAAACTCGGCAAGCCCGACACCCGCGAGCGTCTGCTCAAGCATTCGCCGACTGCCAAAGTGCCCCTGCTGAAGACCACGCGTGGCACCGTGGCAGATTCGCTGGCGATTGCCGAATATCTTGCCGAGCAGTTCCCGTCCGAACAGCTTTGGCCTGGCGATATTTACGCCCGTGCCCAGGCCCGATCCGCCTGCGCGCAAATGCACAGCGGCTTCTTCGTCATGCGCAATCACATGCCGTTCAACCTGAGCCACAACGCACCGCTGAACCCGGTGCCGCCTGAAGTGAAGGTCGATATCGAGCGCATGCTCGCACTGTGGGCCGAATGCCGTGCAGCGGCCAGCGAAGACGGGCCTTATCTGTTTGGCCGCGTAAGCCTGGCCGATGCGTTTTTCGCGCCGATTGCCGTTCGTCTGCGCACCTATCAGGTGAAGCTGCCGGCCGCCGACGAAGCCTATGTTGAAACCATCTACCAATGGCCTGCCTTCAAGGCATGGCAGCAGGCCGGACTGGAGGAGTTGAACCCGTGAAACGCGTACACGTCGCCGCTGCCGTCATTCGTGATGACAGCGGCAAAATCCTCATCGCTCGCCGTGCCGACACTCAGCATCAGGGCGGCTTGTGGGAGTTTCCCGGCGGCAAGGTCGAGGCTGACGAGTCGGTCGAAACCGCGCTCGCCCGAGAGCTGCACGAAGAGTTGGGCATCGTTGTAGGCAGCGCCCGGCCATTGATCAAGATTCGTCACGATTACCCGGACAAGCAGGTTTTGCTGGACGTCTGGGAAGTCTCGAGCTTTAGCGGCGAACCTCACGGTGCTGAGGGCCAGCCATTGGCTTGGGTAACGGCGAAGGAGCTGGCGAATTATGAGTTCCCGGCGGCCAACGACCCGATTGTTGCGGCGGCGCGGTTGCCCGCTGAATACCTGATCACCCCGGAGGATCTGGAGGCGCCGGCCCTGCTGCGTGGCATCCAGAAGGCGATTGCCGGCGGGATCAAGCTGATCCAGTTGCGGGCGCCAAATGGCTACGACCCGAAGTATCGCGATCTGGCGGTGGATGCGGCCGGTCTTTGCGCAGGCAAGGCGCAGTTGATGATCAAGGGGCCGTTCGAATGGCTCGGTGATTTCCCGTCTGCGGGGTGGCACATCACGTCCGCGCAGTTGCGTAAATACGCAGCGGCAGGGCGCCCATTGCCGGCAGAGCGTTGGTTGGCGGCGTCTTGCCACAATGCCGAAGAACTGGCACTGGCCGAGCAGATGGGCGTGGATTTCGTCACCCTGTCGCCGGTGCAGCCGACCTTGACTCACCCGGATGCGCAGCCGTTGGGTTGGGAACAGGCTTCGGCGTTGATCGAGGGATTCAGTAAGCCGGTGTTTTTATTGGGCGGGGTTGGTCCGGCTGAGCGTGAGAAGGCCTGGAGCCATGGGGCTCAGGGTGTGGCGGGGATTCGGGCGTTCTGGCCTGAGGCCTGATTGTGTATCGAGGCTACTGGCCTCTTCGCGAGCAAGCCCGCTCCCACAGTTGACCGTGTTCCTTCAGTTGGAATGCAATCAAACGTGGGAGCGAGCAAGCCCTCTCCCACAGTTGACCGTGTTCCTTCAGTTGGAATGCAATCAAATGTGGGAGCGGGCTTGCTCGCGAAGGCGTCCTTCAAATCGCTGCAAATCTAAGGTTTGGCCGCAGGCTGCCACAGAATCTCCGCAATCCCTTGGCGCCGCGCAATCACCCTTGCCACCACAAACAACAAATCCGACAACCGATTGATATACGCCAGGCCAACCCCGGCCAACGGTTCAGTCGCATTCAAATGCTGACACCGGCGCTCGGCACTCCGCGCCAGGCTGCGGCACACATGGGCCTGAGCAATCAGCATCGAGCCGCCCGGCAAAATGAAATTCTCCAGCGGCCCCAACTCTTCATTCCATACATCGATCGCCGCTTCCAGCCGTTCGATTTCCGCCGCGTTCAGCGCTTGATATTCAGGCATCGCCAACTCGCCGCCCAAATCGAACAACCGATGCTGACAAGGCGCCAACACTTCGATCAGTTCATTCAAACCCGGACAGGCCTCACGTTCGGCAATCAACCCGGCCAGCAACACGCCGACCTGACTGTTCAGCGTATCGACTTCACCAATCGCTTCGATGCGCGGGTGATCCTTCGGCACGCGGCGGCCATCGCCCAGGCCGGTTTCACCTTTGTCGCCGGTGCGGGTGTAGATCTTCGACAGGCGAAAGCCCATGGGTTACCTCGATAGTTGATTGGTTTCTGTGGCGACGGGAGTGGGCTGCGCCAGCGGCAGGCGCAAGGTGAAGCATGTGCCTTGCCCCGGCGCCGACTGCACTTCCATCTGCCCTTTGTGATTGTTGGTGATGATGAAGTACGACACCGACAGGCCAAGACCGGTGCCCTGGCCGATTTCCTTGGTGGTGAAGAACGGCTCGAAAGTACGTTTGCGCACGTTCTCGCTCATGCCGATGCCGTTGTCCTCGACCTGAATCTCGGCCCACGGCGGATTGAGCCTGGTGCGCAGGATGATTCGCCCCGGTTCGCTGTCCTCTTCGCGCTGGTGAATCGCCTGGGCGGCGTTTTTCAGCAGGTTGAGCAGCACTTGTTCCAGTTCGTTGGCGGTGCCCGGCACTGGCCCGAGCGCCGGGTCGAACTGACGAATGATCGCCTGACCCTTGAAGTCAAAACCGATGGCCAGATCGAAATCGTTGCCAGCGATCTCCACCGCTTGATCGATCAGCGCCGGCAAGTCGCAAGGGGCCATTTGCCGCGTACTGCGGCGACTGAAACTGAGCATGTGGGTGACGATTTTCGCCGCCCTTGCGCCGGCCTGTTGAATGCCATCGAGCAGTTGCGGGACTTCGCGGCCTTGCAGGTAGCGATTGACGGTATCCAGTTCGATGCCCAGTTGCTCAGCGGTTTCGAGGTTTTTCGGCAGGTCTGTCGACAGGCGTCGGCGGATGTTCTGCACGTTGTGCAGGATCGCGCCCAGCGGGTTGTTGATTTCGTGGGCCATGCCCGCCGCGAGGCCACCGACCGAGAGCATTTTCTCCGACTGCACCATCATTTCTTCCAGTGACAGGCGCTGGGTGATGTCGTCGATACGGATCACCACGCCACGCCCGGCGCCGCCCATCAGCGGATAGAACGTCAGGGCGTAATGCTTGGGTTCGTCGTCCTTGAACCACGTCACCCGTTCAATCTTCGCCACCGTGTGTTGCTCGACGGTCTGCTTGAGCTGCGGCAAAAACGGCTTGAGCGGTTCGAACGCGAGAAAGATCGGCTGGTTCAGCGCTTCGTCCAGGCGTGTGCCGGAGAGGGCGCTGGCTTCCTGATTCCATTGGGTGACGTAGAGCTGCTCGTCGAGGGCGATCAGCGCCGAAGGCATGGAGTCGATGATGCTGTTGAGGTAGTTCTGGAAGCCGGTGAGTTTCTTTTCGATCTTGCTGCGCACCTGAACTTCCAGTTCCAGTTTGCGGTTGGTGTGGCGGGTTTCTTCTGCCAGCCCCTGCGCCTGATCGTAAGCGGCTTGCGAGTCATCGCGGGCGCGCTTGAGTTGCTGCTCACGGGCTTCGATGCGCGACAGCATGGTATTGAACGCCTCGGCGAGGCTGCCGATTTCGTCGTGGTTACCGCGCGAGGCGCGCAGGGCATAGTTCTCTTCGCGGGTGACCTGGCGAGACAACTCTTCCAGTTGATGGATCGGGCGGGTGATCAGGCGTTTGATCTGCCGGGCAATCACCAGCCACAGCAGCACACTGAAGATCAGAATGCCGAGACTCGCCGTCAGCGTGCCGGTGTAGAACGCCATCGGCAGTTCGCTGCTGGCCACCAGCAACAGATGGCCCGGCGCGGTGCCAGGGCGGGGCAGGGTGATCAACTGGTTACTGCGAAATTCGGTGAGCTGCCAGGCTTCGATGTGCCGGTAACGCTCCGGCAGGCTGAGTTTTTCGCCGTGTTGTACTTGCGCCAGGCGCTCGCCCTTGCCGTCATAGAGGGCAGCAGCGCGTAACGGCGAATAGCTGTCGAGCTCCTTGAGCAGACGTTCGGCGCTTTGCGGTGATTGCAGGGCTTCGCTGACCAGACTGGGGTTGGAGATCAGTCGGCCGATGGTCTGCAAGGCCTGCGGGGCCATGCTTTCCTGGGAAATGTAATAGGCGGCGCTGATAAAGGTCAGGTTAGCGACCAGCAGAACAGTGGTCATCAGCACCAGCAGGGCGGCCAGCAGTTTCTGGCCGACCGGCAGGTTTTCAAGGCGCTGGCGCAATGGCATCAGGTTTATCGCAGCAAAGGAACAAGTGGCCAGCGTAGCCGCTGCTCAGTCGCTGGGCAATCCGAGGCTGTGCAGATGCGCGACCAGGCGTTGCTGTAATTGATTCAGATGCGGCAGATTCAACTGGTGACGCGCAGCGACTTTGCAGGCGTGGCCCAACAGATAGCTGATCTCGGTGCGGCGTTGATTGGCGACGTCCTGGTACATCGATGAGTAGTTGGCGGCGGTGGCCAGGATCACCCGTTCGACTTCCTGTTGCAGATTGTCGGCCGCTGCCGGTTGGCCGCAGCGCTGCAGTAACTCGGCCAGTTCCGCGCACAGCGTGGCGACTTCGCAATGATGCGCCTGCAATCCGCCGTTGCGGCAGTTATGCAGCACGGTCAGCGGATTGATCGCGCAGTTGAGCGCCAGCTTGCGCCACAGCCGGGTGAGGATGTCGGTGCTCCACTCGTGAGGGATTTTTGCGGCTTGCAGATCATCCAGCCAGATCGGCGCGACCGGATGCGCGACATCGCCGAGCCAGGTGTAACCGTGGCCGGCGAACACCACGCGCCAGTCGCCATCGCGAAAAGCGCCTTCGGTGCTGGAGGCGCTGATACAGCGGGCGTGCGGCACTCGCGCGGCGACGGCGTCCTGACTGCCGAGACCGTTTTGCAGCAGGATCAGTTCGGCATCCGCTGCCAGTCGTGGCGCGAGGAGGGCGACTGCGCTTTCGGCATCGTAGGCTTTGCAGGCCACCAGCAGGCGCCGGATCGGTTGCGGGCTGTCCGGGGTTTCGCCGGGAACTGAATAAGTGCTGGCGTGTCCCTGTTCCACGAGCGTCAAACCACCTGCCGCGTTATAGCTGCGCAAGCGCATCGCGTCGCGCACGATCAGCCTGACCGGCAACCCGGCCCGGGCCAGACGTGTCGCCCATAGAGTGCCGAGACTGCCGGCGCCGAGAACATGCCAGGGGGTAGACATCAGTTTTTTGCTCGAATGGTTGCAGGCATGTGCGGCTCGCCGTGTCGACAGGAAAAGACCCGTTATAATGAGCCCGATTTTAACCGCAAGCCAAGCGCGCTCCATCCCCATCGAGCGCGCCTTTTTATTGGAGAAGATTACATGCCGTCGTTCGACGTGGTATCCGAACTGGACAAACACGAACTCACCAACGCGGTCGAGAACGCCGTGAAGGAACTCGATCGTCGCTATGACCTGAAAGGCAAAGGCAGCTTCGAGTTCAAGGAAAAGGACCTCACCGTCAGCCTGACCGCTGAAGCCGGGTTCCAGCTGGAAGCGATGATCGAAATCCTCAAGCTGGCGCTGGTCAAGCGCAAGATCGACGTACAGTGCCTTGAAGTCAAAGACGAGTACGCCTCGGGCAAGCTGATGAAGCAGGACGCCGTGCTCAAGGAAGGCATCGACAAGGAGCTGGCGAAGAAAATCGTCGGCCACATCAAGGACGCCAAGCTCAAAGTGCAGGCCGCCATTCAGGGCGAGCAGGTACGTGTGACGGGCAAGAAGCGTGATGACCTGCAAGAAGCCATTGCGGCCCTGCGTGCCAAGGAATTCGGCATGCCACTGCAGTTCAACAACTTCCGCGACTAAGCTCGGTCAGATGACCTGTGGGAGCGGGCTTGCTCGCGAAAGCGGTGGGTCATTCAGCTAATGAGTTGACTGACACACCGCTTTCGCGAGCAAGCCCGCTCCCACATTTGTTTTGAATACACCCCGGGTAGCCGGAAATCAGGAGATAGAACATGGATTTGAATGCTGAGGTAGACAACCTGGTCAAGGCATCCCAGGCGTGGATTCCGATGATCATGGAATACGGCAGCCGCGTGCTGCTGGCAGTGATCACGCTGGCCATTGGCTGGTGGCTGATCAACAAGGTCACGCAAAAACTCGGCGGCCTGCTGGCTCTGCGTAACGCTGATCTGGCCCTGCAAGGCTTTATCAGCAGCCTGGCGAACATCATTCTCAAGGTGCTGCTGATTGTCAGCGTCGCTTCGATGATCGGCGTTGAAACCACCTCGTTCGTTGCTGCGATCGGTGCGGCCGGTCTGGCCATCGGTCTGGCCTTGCAGGGCAGCCTGGCGAACTTCGCCGGTGGCGTGCTGATTCTGCTGTTCCGTCCATTCCGTATTGGTGACTGGATTGAAGCGCAGGGTGTGGCGGGGACTGTCGACAGCATCCAGATTTTCCACACGGTGCTGCGTACCGGCGATAACAAGACCATCATCGTGCCAAACGGCAACCTGTCGAACGGCATCATCACCAACACCAACCGTCAGCCAACCCGTAAGGTTGTGTTCGATGTGGGTGTGGATTACGAAGCTGATCTGCAAAAGGCCCGTCAGGTGCTGCTGGATCTGGCCAAGGATGAGCGCGTATTGCAGGATCCGGCGCCACAGGCCGTGATTTCGACCTTGGGTGACAGTTCGATCACCGTTTCCCTGCGTGTGTGGGTTAAAACCGCAGACTATTGGGATGTGATGTTCATGTTTAACGAGCAGTCTCGTGATCGTTTAAAGACTGCAGGGATTGATATTCCTTTTCCGCAGCGAGTTATTCGTGTGGTTCAGGAAACTGCTACACAGTAAGCGTTTTGTTACTTGGCATGCTGGTCAAGTAGTCAATTAAACCCGAGAGAAGCACTGTCTCTCGGGTTTTTTTATTATTCTCGGTAAAGGTGTGCATGACTTATATAATTAGCTTGCTATACAAAATTGATTAGGTTGCTATTGAGTTTACAAAAAAAAACCGCTCACCTGTGAGGGGGAGCGGTTCATGTTACAGCAAGGCTCTACAGTACAGCCGAATTACATCCGGATTACAGGATGCTCAGCGGGTACTCAACGATCAGACGCAGGTCGTTGTTGTCGCCACCATTGTAAGCAGTGTTGGAACGGTACCAGGCGCTACGCAGGCGGAAGGACAGGTCTTTGGCCGGACCATTCTGCATGACGTATTTGGTTTCGAAGTCCAGCTCGTGTTCCTTGCCTTCTTCAGCACCGGTAGAGATGTTGTCGCCTTTGACGTAACGGGTCATGAAGCTCAGGCCCGGTACGCCGTAGGTTTTCATGTTCAGGTCGTAGCGACCCTGCCACGAACGCTCGTCTGCGCCGTTGAAGTCGGAGTATTGAATGGAGTTGGCGAGGAAAATGGTGCCGCCGCCGTCTACGCCGTACACGTAACCGGTATCGCCGGTCGAACGCTGGTGAGCGATGGTGAACTTGTGGGCGCCGATGCTGTAAGCGGCAGCCAGGGACCAGATACGGTTGTCGATATCGCCCGACAGTTCCTGACCTTGGCTCTTGCTCTTGTACCCGTTGAAGTCGAAGTTCAGCGATTGTTCATCGTTGATCGGCAGGGTGTAGTTGGCGTTGAGGTACTGCTTCTTGAAGTGGTCATCCACGTCGGAAGCCGCAACGCCCGCGACAAAGTTGTCGGTGAACTGGTAGGTTGCACCACCGATGTTGGCAGATTTCAGGCCGCCATCAACGATAGTGTCATGGCCCATGCCGGTCTGGGAGCTCATCGCGGTGAAGCGACCAGCGCTCAGCTCAAGCCCAGGGATTTCCTTGGAAACGAGCAAGGTACCGGTAGTGGCTTCAGGCAGCAAACGGCTGTCGTCGGTGGAGAAAACCGGGCTGGCAACGAACTGGTCGCCATATTTCAATACGGTGTTGGACAGGCGGAATTTGACTGCACCACCCGCTTTGGATTGGGTGTCCTCTGGAACGCCATCGCTATCGGTGGCGAACAAGCCGTTGCCGGTGCGGCCGCGGCCGCTGTCGAGCTTGATAGAGCCCAGACCGAAAGCGTCAACACCGACACCGATGGTGCCTTGAGTGAAGCCGGATTCGAAAATGGCGTGCATGCCAATACCGGTTTCTTCGCGATAGCCTTGACGCTCACCCGATGGACTGGTTTTCAAGTTTTCATTCTTGAAATCACGGTTCATATACAGCATGCGGGTTTTTACATTGAAGCTACTGTCTTCAACGAAGCCTTTGGAATCATCCTGGGCGGACGCCATTGCGAACTGCGAGGTGCCTGCTGAAACAGCCAGGGCGATCATGCTCCACTTCATCACGCGCATCGTGATTTGCTCCTTTGGTTTTTAGAAGAGTACTGCCGTCCCACCTGTTTTATTATCTGGGCGGCTCTTTCTTTTTGTGTCGGCGCAAACTTATATCACGCCGACATTGTTGGCGATACTTGCGAATCCAACCTTTCACCTTCTTTACGACGCTGTCGCAGACGGCTTTGTAGATGTCGCAAATTCACAGTACCGATGCAACCGGACCGACAACTTTCTAGCTGTTTTTTTTGCCGTTTGCATTGCTAAAAAAGAGTCCCTGGCAAAACACTTGAATCTCCATCGGGCAACCCTGCCACTGTTTTTGTTGGGCTTGAGGCCTCCACTTCTCGTGGTGCGCTTATAGCCCATATGAGTACGAATGCAACAACCGTGCACAAACCGCGATGTCGCTGCGGTTATTTTTCTGCGCACCTGTCTTTACCTGTAAAAACCTCATAAATACTGGGCGCCAAGTCCCATTCTTTCAGGGCTTGACGCGATTGTTCGTATGGTGTTGCCACCCAGCCAACTGCGCGAGACAACCAAAAACGTTACCGGTTCACCCCGCCAGTGAGTATTCGGCGGATGCCTGCCGCACTGAGCGTAGACGCACTGTGCGGTTTTGGTGCAAAAAAATTTACGGGCTGTACCGTATTCATACAGTTCAGGTTGCTCATTATCGTGAGCGCGTGACGGTTTCTCGGTCATTTCAGCAGAGGGCTCGTCGATTCGGGTTCCGTACTGGTGCGGACCGTCGAAAAATGTCACATGTCAGGGCGCCAGGAGAGTGACAGAAGTCTGTAGTCGTGAAGGCGAGCGCTTTCGCAGGTATGCTGCCGGTCTGTCGCTTGGTGCGTCGCCCTCGGGCGAGGCCGCTAAGCTCTATCATGTAGATCAGCCGGGAGTGCGCGCGGTGTTTGCTTTAGATTCACGACTTCAACAGGACACGCTGACCCTCGGCGACTTCCCGCTCTGCCGACTGCTGCTGTCCAATGACGCCAACTACCCGTGGTTCATTCTGGTGCCACGCCGGGACGATATCAGCGAGTTGTTTCAGTTGGATGTCGAAGATCAGCAGCAGCTATGGCGGGAAACCACCGCGCTGGCCGAGTTGCTCAAGGATTTGTTCGACGCCGACAAAATGAACGTCGCGACCCTGGGTAACGTTGTCAGTCAGATGCACATGCATGTGATTGTGCGTAAGCGCGACGACGCCGCCTGGCCAGCGCCGGTCTGGGGCAAGCACCCAGCCAGGCCTTATAATGGCGAGGAGGTGGCGGCCATTCGCGATCGCTTGCGTGTGGTGTTGACCGAAGACTTCACTTTTCTGGAGGGCTGAGTCATGAGCCTTGAAGATCGCGTTACCGATCTGGAAAGCCGTCTGGCGTTTCAGGATGACACCATTCAGGCGTTGAACGACGTGCTGGTGGCGCAGCAGCGGGTGGTCGAGCGCCTGCAATTGCAGATGGCTGCACTGCTCAAGCGTCAGGAAGAAATGGTCGGCCAGTTCGAGTCCTTCGAAGAAGAAGCGCCGCCGCCACATTATTGAGGCCGGTGTTTTCGCCAGGCATAAAAAAACCGCGAACAGCACGCTGCTCGCGGTTTTTTTGTGCCTTGGATCAGCGCCGTGGCAGGGCGGCGATCACGTCCTCGGCTTGCAGGCCCTTGTCCCGGTTCATCACCGAGAACTCCACGCGCTGGCCTTCGACCAGAACGCGGTGGCCTTCGCCACGGATTGCACGAAAGTGCACGAAAATATCATCGCCGGAATCCCGGGAGATAAAGCCGAAGCCTTTGGAGGTGTTGAACCACTTGACGGTGCCGGTATCGCGGTTGGTCATGTCGTAGCTGGTTGGCGCGGCAGCCGGTGAAGAACGATAGAAACTGACGGCCAGGTGCAGGACCACGGCAACCAGGGCAATCACCAGACTGAACAACACGGCTGGCTGGCCGGCGATGACAGGCATCGGCGCGATCAGGGTCAAGGTTTGCAGGACGACAGTCAGCACCAGAAGAGCGCTGACCAGATTTTGCAGATGCTGGCGCGGGCCTTTGTTCCAGTAAGGAATCACTGGAGCGATGACCAGGTTCAGCAGGCCGAAAAAGGCCAGGTAAAGTGCATCGGGTTGTTGCAGGTAGGGAACGGCTTCGGATTTCAAGCTAGGTATGAACGACAGCAGCAAGGCTGCTGCGCCCATTAGCAGGTGGACGATTTTCAACATTTTAATTGGCTCACGTTATGACGGCTCACAAGGAAGAGCTGAAGGCGCACGGTTCGCTTCACAACAAAATAAGAGGCGGTAGGCACGTACACGGCATCAGCCTATGCGCAACGCCCCGAAAAATGGGGCATGGCGACACACTGCCTATTTAACAGCAAAGCCTGCAGCTACTCAAATCAGCCCGGCCAGCGGCAGAGCGTCAGTCGTTTTGTCGCAGCCTGTTCAGGCTTTCGGGGCTGCGGGGTGGCGACAGCCTTGCTAGAGTGGGTCTGCACCTGTTGGATGAATTCAATCGCCGTTAGGGGGTAAACATGGCAATCGATATCGGTATCAGTGAAGAAGATCGCAAGTCCATCGTCGAAGGGCTGTCGCGGCTGCTGTCGGACACCTACGTGCTGTATCTGAAAACCCATAACTTCCACTGGAACGTCACCGGCCCGATGTTCCGCACGCTGCACCTGATGTTCGAAGAGCAATACAACGAACTGGCGCTGGCCGTGGACCTGATCGCCGAGCGCATTCGCGCGCTGGGTTTTCCCGCGCCGGGCGCCTACGCCACTTACGCACGTCTTTCTTCTATTAAGGAAGAGGAGGGGGTGCCGAGTGCCGAAGACATGATCAAGCAGCTGGTCGACGGTCAGGAAGCGGTGACCCGCACTGCGCGTGGCATCTTCCCGCTGCTGGACAAGGTCAGTGACGAGCCGACGGCCGACCTGCTGACTCAGCGGATGCAAGTGCACGAAAAAACGGCGTGGATGCTGCGCGCCTTGCTCGAGGCGTAACCAAGTTGCGCGGGCACGTCAAAGGCCTGCTCGCGCGCTGTCCAGCCTCCTACTTGCGTCGTTGGCTTATCCTACGTTGATGGTCAATAAGTCATCTGGATATAACTTTGCGTCTGCGTTTTTATGAAGGCACAGGATGTGGCTTTTAAAACAAGCAGCAATGGCAAAGGAGTGTCAACGATATGGTAGAGGGAGACAGGCGAGGCGACAGGGATGTCAGCTCGCGACACGCTATAAAAGTCGATCCGTTCGTCAGCGAATTCGACATGTCACTGATTCGGCCATTGTCGCGATCTGTGCGTTTGAACGGTTATGCGACCTGCCTGCGGCTGGAGCAGGTTTACTGGAACATCCTCGGCAACATGGCCGAAGACAATTGCTGTTCGATCAGTACGTTGTTGTCCCACGTCGATCGTGAAGTGCATCTGCGCCACGGCGGGGTGAAAAACTTCAGTGCACTGGTGCGGGTGGTCTGCGTGATGAATGGAGTCAAGGATGCGCCGCCGCCTGTTGTTGTCTGAAGGCTGGGGTTGCGGATAACGTCGCGGCCTGTGCAGTCTTACGGCTGCACAGGCCGCGTTTAATGGATATAATCCCGCTCTTTCGCCGCAAAGCCCTGCGCGCGGTGGCAATCTGATCGCCGAGACACCCCCATGCCGATGTACGATTACCAATGCGCTTCCTGTGGTCATCAACTGGAAGCCATTCAAAAGATCAGCGAGGCACCGCTGGTCGACTGCCCTGCCTGCCAGGCGCCAGAGCTCAAGAAACAGCTGTCCATGCCGGGCTTTCGCCTCAGCGGCAGCGGTTGGTACGAAACCGATTTCAAGACCGGAGCCAAGAAGAACCTGGCCGGTGGCGACAAATCTGACTAGGGTTCAAACCCAGGTTGAACGACACGCGTGAGCTTCCAGACCGCCTGAGGGCGCCGGGATCTCCAACGAATATCGAATGACGAGAAGCGAACCATTATCATGATGCGCAGCCACTATTGCGGCCAACTGAACGAAAGCCTGGAAGGCCAGGAAATTACCCTTTGCGGATGGGTTCACCGTCGCCGCGACCACGGCGGGGTGATTTTCCTCGACATCCGTGATCGTGACGGTCTGGCCCAGGTGGTATTCGATCCGGATCGCGCCGAGAGCTTTGCCGCCGCCGACCGCGTGCGCAGCGAATACGTCGTGAAGATCACCGGCAAGGTGCGTCTGCGTCCGGCCGGTGCCACCAACGCCAACATGGCGTCGGGCATGATCGAAGTGCTGGGCTACGAACTGGAAGTGTTGAACGAGTCGGAAACCCCGCCGTTCCCGCTGAACGAGTTCTCCGACGTGGGCGAAGAAACCCGTCTGCGCTATCGCTTCCTGGACCTGCGTCGTCCGGAAATGGCCGAGAAGCTGCGTCTGCGTTCGCGCATGACCACCAGCATCCGTCGCTTCCTCGACGAGAACGGCTTCCTCGACGTTGAGACGCCGATCCTGACCCGTGCTACGCCGGAAGGCGCACGTGACTATCTGGTGCCAAGCCGTACTCACGCCGGCTCGTTCTTCGCCCTGCCGCAATCGCCGCAACTGTTCAAGCAACTGCTGATGGTGGCCGGCTTCGACCGTTACTACCAGATCGCCAAGTGCTTTCGCGACGAAGACCTGCGTGCCGACCGTCAGCCAGAGTTCACCCAGATCGACATCGAGACCAGTTTCCTCGATGAAAAAGAGATCATGGGCCTCACCGAGCAAATGATCCGCAACCTGTTCAAGGAAGTGCTGGATCTGGAATTCGGCGAATTCCCGCACATGACCTTCGAAGAAGCCATGCGCCGCTACGGTTCCGACAAGCCAGACCTGCGTATTCCGCTGGAGCTGGTCGACGTTGCCGATCAACTCAAAGAAGTCGACTTCAAGGTGTTCAGCGGCCCGGCCAACGACCCTAAATGCCGCATCGCCGCTCTGCGCGTTCCAGGCGGCGCCAGCATGCCGCGCAAGCAGATCGACGATTACACCAAGTTCGTCGGCATTTACGGTGCCAAGGGCCTGGCGTACATCAAGGTCAACGAGCGCGCCGCCGGTGTTGAAGGTCTGCAATCGCCGATCGTGAAAAACATCCCGCTGGACAACCTCAATGCCATTCTTGATCGCGTTGGCGCAGTCGATGGCGACATCGTGTTCTTCGGCGCCGACAAGGCCAAGATCGTCAGCGAAGCCTTGGGCGCGCTGCGTATCAAGCTGGGTCACGACCTGAACCTGCTGACTTGCAAGTGGGCCCCGATGTGGGTTGTCGACTTCCCGATGTTCGAAGAAAACGACGACGGCAGCTTCTCCGCGCTGCACCACCCGTTCACCGCGCCGAAGTGCACGCCGCAAGAGCTGGAAGCCAACCCGGCTGGTGCTCTGTCCCGTGCTTACGACATGGTGCTGAACGGCACTGAGTTGGGCGGCGGTTCGATCCGTATCCACCGCAAGGAAATGCAGCAAGCGGTTTTCCGCCTGCTGGGTATTGAGGAAGCTGAACAGGAAGAGAAATTCGGCTTCCTGCTCGACGCGCTGAAGTACGGTGCACCGCCGCACGGTGGTCTGGCGTTCGGTCTGGACCGTCTGGTGATGCTGATGACCGGCGCCCAGTCGATCCGTGAAGTGATCGCCTTCCCGAAAACCCAGAGCGCTGCCGACGTGATGACGCAAGCGCCGGGTGTCGTGGATGCCAAGGCACTGCGCGAGCTGCACATTCGTTTGCGCGAAACGCCAAAGGCTGAGTAAGACGGGCCTGAAGGCGCATCTTCGGATGCGCCTTTTTTCTTTCTAGAGAGAACAGGTCGAGATTTTTTGTTTGCTGGCCGCTGCATGAGCAGGGCGGGCAACGTTTCAAAGAGAATTCGGAGCGAGTTATGGCAGGTCATTCCAAGTGGGCGAACATCAAGCACCGCAAAGAACGTCAGGATGCCAAGAGAGGCAAGATCTTCACCAAGTGGATCCGTGAGCTGACCGTTGCGGCCCGTCAGGGTGGCGGTGACCCGGGTTCCAACCCGCGTCTGCGTCTGGCCCTGGACAAGGCGCTGAGCGCGAACATGAGTCGCGACATCATCGATCGCGCCGTTGCGCGTGGCGCCGGTGCGACCGAAGCGGACAATGTTGAAGAGCTGACCTACGAAGGCTACGGCCCGGGCGGTGTAGCGGTGATGGTCGAATGCATGACCGACAACCGCAACCGTACTGCAGCTGCCGTACGCCATGCGTTCAGCAAATGTGGTGGCAACCTCGGCACCGACGGGTCGGTCGCCTATCTGTTCGAGCGCAAGGGGCAGATCAGCTTCGCGCCGGGTATCGATGAGGATGCACTGACGGAAGCAGCGCTGGAAGCCGATGCCGATGACGTGGTGACTCATGAAGACGGCTCGATCGACGTGTTCACCTCGTTCACCAGCTTCTACGCCGTGCGTAACGCTCTCGAAGCCGCTGGTTTCAAAGGTGATGACGCAGAGATCGTGATGCAGCCGACCACCAGCGCCGAACTGGATCTGGAAGGTGCGGAGAAGGTACTCAAGCTGATCGACATGCTGGAAGACCTGGACGACGTGCAGAACGTCTATTCCAACGCAGATATTCCGGAAGACGTGGCCGCTCAGCTCGGCTAAGGCCGACTACGATTCAATGTGGGAGCGAGCCTGCTCGCGAAGGCGGATTTTCAGGCAGCATCGTTGCTGATGATGAAACCGCTTTCGCGAGCAGGCTCGCTCCCACATTTGTTATGGGTTGATTTGAAATTCGTGCTTTACCGAATCCGCAGGCGCTATGACTTTAATTCTTGGTATCGACCCCGGTTCGCGTATCACCGGTTACGGCATTGTTCGCGATACCGGCCGCGGCGGCTGCATCTATGTGGCCTCGGGGTGTATTCGTACGGGGGCGGGCGAGCTGCATGAGCGTCTGCAAATCGTCTATCGCGGTGTGCGCGAAATCATTCAGACCTACGGCCCGGTCACCATGGGCATTGAAAAGGTGTTCATGGCGAAAAACGCCGATTCGGCGCTGAAACTGGGGCAGGCGCGTGGGGCCGCCATTGTCGCCGGCGCAGAAGAGTGTCTGGAGATTGCCGAGTACACCGCGACCCAGGTCAAACAAGCCGTGGTCGGCACCGGCGCAGCCAATAAAGAGCAGGTGCAGATGATGGTCATGCACATGCTCAAACTGACCAGTAAACCGCAAATCGACGCCTCCGATGCCCTGGCGATCGCCATTTGTCACGCGCACACCCGTTCAAGTCTGCTTCCGCATGGCTTGGGAACCGCACGCAGTCGTGGCGGGCGCCTGCGTCTCTGATAGCATCAGCAATCAAATTTTCCGCAAGGTGAGTTTCGCGCCTGGGTCGTCGGCCTGAAGCTCGCCATGCGCTAGTCGCCAGCCTACGGCTGGCCAACGCTCAAGGATCTGAAACGTGATTGGACGCTTGCGCGGCACCCTGGCTGAGAAACAGCCGCCGCACCTGATTCTGGATGTAAACGGCCTCGGGTATGAGCTGGAAGTGCCCATGACCACGCTTTATCGGTTGCCGTCGGTCGGTGAACCACTGACCCTGCACACCCATTTGGTCGTACGCGAAGATGCGCAATTACTCTATGGTTTTGCCGGCAAGCGTGAGCGAGACTTTTTTCGCGAGTTGATCCGTCTCAATGGTGTCGGGCCAAAATTGGCGCTGGCGCTAATGTCGAGTCTTGAAGTCGACGAACTGATCCGCTGTGTGCAATCCCAGGACACCTCGGCGCTGACCAAGGTGCCCGGCGTTGGCAAGAAAACCGCCGAGCGTCTGCTGGTCGAGCTCAAAGATCGCTTCAAGGCCTGGGAAACCTCGCCGGCCATGTTTGCCCTGGTGCCGAACCAGCCGGACGGGCCGGCGGCGGTCAACACCGCTGAAAACGATGCGGTCAGCGCGCTGATTTCCCTGGGCTACAAGCCGCAGGAAGCGAGCAAGGCGATTACCGCCATCAAGGACAAGAATTTGAGCAGTGAAGACCTGATCCGCCGCGCCCTGAAGGGAATGATTTAAGTGATTGAAGCTGATCGTCTGATCGCCGCCGCGCACAGCCCGCGTGAGCGCGAAGAAGTCCAGGACCGGGCCATCCGTCCGGTCAGTCTGGCCGACTACATTGGCCAGCCGACCGTGCGCGAGCAGATGGAGCTGTTCATCCAGGCCGCCCGTGGCCGCAGTGAATCCCTCGATCACACGCTGATCTTCGGCCCGCCGGGTCTGGGCAAGACCACGCTGGCCAACATCATTGCCCAGGAAATGGGCGTGTCGATCAAGAGCACCTCGGGCCCGGTGCTGGAGCGTCCCGGCGATCTGGCTGCGTTGTTGACCAACCTTGAGCCGCACGACGTGTTGTTTATCGACGAAATCCATCGCCTGTCGCCCATCGTTGAAGAAGTGCTGTACCCGGCGATGGAAGATTTCCAGCTCGACATCATGATCGGCGAAGGGCCGGCAGCGCGCTCGATCAAGCTCGATCTGCCGCCCTTCACGTTGGTGGGTGCGACGACTCGCGCTGGCATGCTGACCAATCCTTTGCGTGACCGCTTCGGTATCGTCCAGCGTCTTGAGTTCTACAGCACCGCAGATCTGGCGACGATTGTCGGTCGTTCGGCGAATATTCTCGGGCTGCCGCTGGATCCGGAGGGGGCCTTCGAAATTGCTCGCCGCGCCCGTGGTACGCCGCGGATCGCCAACCGCCTGCTGCGTCGCGTGCGCGATTTTGCTGAAGTGCGGGCCAAGGGGCACATTACCAAGTCGGTTGCCGATCTGGCGCTGAACCTGCTGGATGTCGACGAACATGGTTTCGATCACCAGGACCGGCGTTTACTGCTGACCATGATCGAGAAGTTCGATGGCGGCCCGGTCGGGATCGACAGCCTCGCGGCCGCGATCAGCGAAGAGCGCCACACCATCGAAGACGTGCTGGAGCCGTACCTGATTCAGCAGGGCTACATCATGCGCACGCCACGGGGCAGGGTGGTGACGCGGCATGCGTATCTGCATTTCGGTTTAAACATTCCGTCACGAATGGGTGAAATGCCCGTGGAAGACGAGTTTCTCGATGCCGTGGACGACTAATACACATTTGTTGTCGATTTATTCAGGGTTTGTGCTGTCAGAGGACGGTACTTTTGCGGTAAAGCCCTCGAACAATGAAAAACAGTTGCCTGGCCGGATTGGCAACCTGAGGAGTAAGCACTAGAGTATGCGCGCGCAAAACGGGCTTGAGCCTTTCGCACATCGTTGTCGCGTTTATTACGAGGACACCGATGCGGGCGGCATCGTGTATTACGTTAATTACCTCAAGTTTATGGAACGGGCTCGAACCGAGCGGCTCCGCGAGCTGGGCTTTGCCCAATCTGCGCTTGCCGGGGAGGACCTGTTGTTTGTCGTGCACTCCAGCGAAGCGCGCTACCACGCGCCGGCGCGACTGGACGACGAATTGCTGGTAAGCGCTGAAGTAATCGAATTGAACCGTGCCAGCCTGCGCTTTAAACAGCAGGTCAGGCGGGCTACGGATAATGTGCTGCTCTGTGAAGGGCAGTTTTTGGTGGCCTGTGTGCGCACTAACAGTTTGAAACCCCGGGCCCTTCCCGAAGACCTGCGTGCGGCCTTCGCCGACGCGGGCGGCCCGGGTACACACTCAAAGCAGGAGATAAAGCGTGGAAGCTAACGTCGTCGACCATTCCTCCATGTGGAGCCTGGTCAGCAATGCCAGCATCGTGGTGCAGTTGGTAATGTTGACTCTGGTTGCTGCATCGGTGACCTCATGGATCATGATCTTTCAGCGCAGCAACCTGCTGCGTGCCGGTCGACGTGCCCTGGAGAGCTTCGAGGAGCGCTTCTGGTCGGGTATCGACCTGTCCAAACTGTACCGTCAGGCCGGCAGCAACCCGGATCCTGATTCGGGCGTCGAGCAAATCTTTCGCGCCGGATTCAAAGAGTTCTCCCGTCTGCGTCAGCAGCCAGGCGTCGATCCTGAAGCCGTGATGGAAGGCGTGGCCCGCGCCATGCGCGTGGCCATCTCCCGCGAAGAAGAGAAGCTGGAGCAGAGTCTGCCGTTTCTTGCCACCGTCGGTTCGGTCAGCCCGTACATCGGTCTGTTCGGTACCGTGTGGGGGATCATGAACTCCTTCCGCGGTCTGGCCAGCGCCCAGCAAGCCACCCTGGCCACCGTGGCCCCGGGTATTGCCGAAGCACTGATCGCCACGGCGATCGGTCTGTTCGCAGCAATTCCTGCAGTAATCGCTTACAACCGTTTTGCTGCTCGCAGCGAAACCCTGCTGGGCCGTTACTACACCTTCGCCGATGAATTCCAGGCGATCCTGCACCGCAAAGTGCACACCAGCGAAGAATAAGCAGGTAATTTCCAATGGCTTTAATCGCTCGAGCTCGCAAAAAGCGCAAGCCGGTCGCCGAGATGAACGTGGTGCCTTACATCGACGTGATGTTGGTACTGCTGGTCATTTTCATGGTGACCGCGCCGATGCTCAATCAGGGCGTGAAAGTTGATCTGCCCAAGGTTTCCAGCGAAGCCTTGCCGCAGGACAACAACACCCAGGTCCTGACCATTTCGATCAAGGCTGACAAGACCTATTACTGGAACCTTGGCAGCGAAGTCGACACCGAGAAGCAACAGGACAGGGCCATGACCCTGCCGCAAATGACCGATGCGGTGACCAAGATCATTCGCGCCGGCACCGAAGGCGGCAAGCGTACCCAAGTCTTTATCCGCGGCGATAAAACCGTCGATTATGGTTCCGTCATGGGCGCCATGGGCGGGTTGCAGAAAGCCGGGGTCGGTAATGTTGGTTTGATTACCGAGGCCCCCTGATGCAGCAAGTGCGAGAGCCGTCCGCCTCGGAAAGCTTCTTCTGGCCTAGTGTCTGGGCGATTGTCTTGCACGTGCTGGTGTTCGGCATGCTGTTTGTCAGTTTCGCCTTCACACCAGAGCTGCCGCCGGCTAAACCGATTGTCCAGGCGACCCTGTACCAACTGAAATCGAAAAGTCAGGCAACCACCCAGACCAATCAGAAGATTGCGGGTGAGGCGAAGAAATCCGCCGCGCGCCAGACCGAAGTCGAGCAGATGGAGCAGAAAAAGGTCGAGCAGGAAGCGGTGAAAGCTGCGGAACAAAAGAAAGAAGAAGCGGCTCAAAAGGCCGAGGAAGCCAAGAAGGCCGACGAGTCGAAAAAAACGGACGAGGCGAAAAAGGCTGATGAAGCCAAAAAAGCCGACGACGCCAAAAAAGCCGAGGCCAAGAAGGCAGAAGAGAAACAATTGGCTGATATAGCCAAGAAGAAGGCTGAAGAAGAGGCGAAGGAAGAGGCCAAGAAAGAGGCCGCTGAAGAAGCCAAGAAGAAAATCGTCGAAGACGCGAAGAAGAAAGCCGCCGAAGACGCCAAGAAGAAAGCTGAAGCTGAAGAGGCGAAGAAGAAAATCGCCGACGAAGCGAAGAAGAAAGCTGCTGCCGATGCTGCGAAGAAGAAAGCGCAGGATGCGGCACGTAAATCGACCGAAGACAAAAAGGCTCAGGCCTTGGCCGATTTGCTTTCCGACACGCCACAGCGTCAGCAGGCCTTGGCCGATGAGCAGGGTGACGAGGTCGCGGGCAGTTTTGATGACCTGATTCGTGCGCGAGCTGCAGAAGGTTGGGCGCGTCCTCCTTCGGCACGCAAAGGCATGACGGTTGTGCTGCAGATCGGCATGTTGCCGGACGGTACGGTGACCTCGGTCAGCGTGGCCAAGTCCAGCGGCGACGGTCCGTTCGATGCTTCGGCAGTGGCGGCAGTCAAGAATATTGGACGTTTGACAGAAATGCAGGGAATGAAGCCGAGCGATTTCGCTCCGTATCGTTCATTCAAGATGACATTCACACCTGAGGATCTAGCCTTGTGAGAAACCTTCTTCGAGGAATGCTGGTCGTGATCTGCTGCATGGCAGGGATCGCGATGGCTGATGAAAAGAACATTCTGGTCACCAGCGGCAGCGATCGGGCCACTCCGATCGCCGTTGTTCCGTTCGGCATGCAGGGCGGTGCCGTGCTGCCGGACGATATGGCTGAAATCATTGGTAACGATTTGCGCAACTCGGGCTACTACTCGCCGATTCCAAAGCAAAACATGATCAGCCAGCCAAGCCAGCCGAGTGAAATCATCTTCCGTGACTGGAAGGCGGTGGGTGCTCAGTACATGATGGTCGGCAGCATCGCTCCAGCGGGCGGTCGCCTGCAGGTGCAATGGGCGCTGTTCAACGTGGCCACCGAGCAGAAAGTGGCTGATGGCAGTGTTTCCGGCACCACCGAGCAATTGCGCGACATGGCGCACTTCATCTCGGACCAGTCGTTCGAAAAGCTCACCGGTATCAAAGGTGCGTTTTCGACCCGTCTGCTGTACGTGACAGCTGAGCGTTTCTCCGAAAAGAACACTCGCTACACCCTGCAGCGTTCGGACTACGACGGTGCTCGCGCAGTCACTCTGCTGCAATCGCGTGAGCCGATCCTGTCGCCGCGTTTCGCACCGGATGGCAAGCGCATCGCCTACGTGTCGTTCGAACAGAAGCGTCCGCGCATCTTCATGCAGAACATTGACACCGGTCGCCGTGAGCAGATCACCAACTTCGAAGGCCTGAATGGCGCGCCAGCCTGGTCGCCGGATGGCAATCGTCTGGCGTTCGTCTTGTCGAAAGACGGTAACCCGGACATCTACGTGATGAACCTCGGTTCGCGTCAGATCACTCGCGTGACTGCCGGCCCTGGCATCAACACCGAACCGTACTGGGGCAAGGATGGTTCGACCATCTACTTCACCTCGGACCGTGGCGGCAAACCTCAGATCTACAAAACCAGCGCCAGTGGTGGCGGTGCGGAGCGAGTGACCTTCATCGGTAACTACAACGCCAACCCGAAACTTTCGGCTGATGAAAAGACCCTGGTGATGATCCATCGTCAGGACGGCTTCACCAATTTCAAGGTGGCGGCCCAGGATTTGCAGCGAGGTAGTGTAAAGATCCTCACTGATAGCACTCTGGACGAGTCACCCACTGTTGCGCCCAACGGCACCATGGTAATCTACGCCACCCGCCAGCAGGGCCGGGGAGTCTTGATGCTCGTGTCCATTAATGGACGCGTGAGGCTCCCGCTTCCTACCGCTCAAGGCGAAGTCAGAGAACCGTCCTGGTCCCCTTACCTGAACTGACGCGGCGCTACACGTTTTACTTAACACACTGGGGTTCATTAGGAGTTTCACGATGGAAATGCTGAAGTTTGGTAAATTTGCTGCGCTGGCTCTGGCCATGGCTGTAGCTGTAGGTTGCTCGTCCAAAGGCGGCGACAACGCCGGTGAAGGCGCTGTTGATCCAAACGCTGGTTACGGCGCAAACACTGGTGCCGTTGACGGTTCCCTGAGCGAAGAAGCTGCTCTGCGCGCAATCACCACCTTCTACTTCGAATACGACAGCTCGGACCTGAAGCCAGAAGCCATGCGCGCTCTGGACGTTCACGCCAAAGACCTGAAAGCAAACGGCGCTCGCGTTGTTCTGGAAGGCAACACCGACGAACGTGGTACTCGTGAGTACAACATGGCACTGGGCGAGCGTCGTGCGAAAGCCGTTCAACGCTACCTGGTACTGCAAGGTGTTTCCCCAGCTCAGCTGGAACTGGTTTCCTACGGCGAAGAGCGTCCAGTTGCTACCGGCAACGACGAGCAGTCCTGGGCTCAAAACCGTCGCGTCGAACTGCGTAAGTAATTCGATATGCGAACGTGCCGTCGTGCTGTAACTGTTCTGGCTCTCAGCCTCGCGCCGCTTGCGGCGTGGGCTGCGGTTCCTGTGGTCGATGACAACTCCGGTTATAACAATAGCGGGAGCAGTTATCCGCCTGCGGGTTACGGTACGAACGGCGCCTATGCCGGGGGAGCGGCTTCGGCCCCTGCCTCGGCACAAGGCATGCTGTTCAACCAACTGCAACAGATGCAGGATCAGATTTCGCGCCAGCAAGGTGTGATAGAAGAACTGCAGAATCAGGTTGCGCGCATGAAGCAAGAATCCCTGGAGCGATACCAGGATCTTGATCGGCGCATAGGATCCGGCGTTGCACCTGCCGCGACTCCTGAGAATTCTTCTGCCGGTGGCGATGCAAGTGCTGCTGCCGGTGCTGCCGCTGGCGCCGGGGCTGCTGCCCAGGCACCTGCTGCAAGTAGTGAATCGGGTGATCCGGCCAAGGAAAAGCTGTATTACGATGCCGCTTTCGACCTGATCAAAGCCAAGGATTTCGACAAGGCCAGCCAGGCTTTCGCCGCTTTCCTGCGCAAATACCCGAACAGCCAATACGCGGGCAACGCCCAGTACTGGTTGGGTGAAGTGAACCTGGCCAAAGGTGATCTGCAAGGTGCAGGTCAGGCATTTGCCAAGGTTTCGCAGCTGTATCCCAAGCACGCCAAAGTGCCGGATTCGCTGTACAAGCTGGCTGATGTAGAGCGCCGCCTCGGTCACACCGACAAGGTAAAAGGCATACTACAACAGGTGGTGGCCCAATATCCGGGCACGTCTGCCGCTCAGTTGGCCCAGCGCGATCTGCAACGCATGTAAGCGTGCCGCACCCGTTTAGAAGAAACCCGCGCCTGTCGCGGGTTTTTTCGTTAGAATTCACGCCCTTTTTCTGAAACACGCTTCTTGTGGTCTACGCGTTGGCGGGATTACCTGAAGTGCCTGACGGAGGCGGACAGCCTGTTTAGCTGTTACGCCCGTGGCGACTATGCAAGACACATTGAGAATCACCGAAGTTTTCTACTCGTTGCAGGGGGAAACGCGGACTGCCGGGCTGCCCACTGTTTTTGTGCGCCTGACCGGTTGCCCATTGCGTTGCCAATACTGCGACAGTGCCTACGCCTTCAGTGGCGGCACAATCCGTACCCTCGACGATATCCTCGAGCAAGTAGCCGGAGTCCGTCCGCGCTACGTCTGCGTCACCGGCGGCGAGCCGTTGGCACAGCCGAACGCCATTCCTTTGCTTAAACAGTTGTGTGATGCCGGCTACGAGGTCTCGCTGGAAACCAGTGGCGCCCTCGATATTTCGGCTGTCGATACGCGCGTCAGTCGTGTGGTCGACCTGAAAACGCCGGGTTCGAAAGAAGCCCATCGCAATCGTTACGAGAATATCGAACTGCTGACCCCGAACGATCAGGTGAAGTTTGTCATCTGCTCGCGGGAAGACTACGACTGGGCCGTTTCCAAACTGATCCAGTACGGTCTTGACCGACGTGCCGGTGAAGTACTGTTTTCCCCAAGCCACCATGACCTGAATGCTCGGGATCTGGCAGATTGGGTCGTAGCGGATAACCTGCCGGTGCGCCTGCAATTGCAACTGCATAAATATCTTTGGAATGACGAGCCGGGGCGCTGACATGGCTGAGCAACTGAACACCACCGAAAAACGTGCAGTGATTCTGCTGTCTGGCGGCCTCGATTCGGCCACTGTTGTGGCCATGGCGCGCGCCGAAGGTTACAGCTGCTACACCATGAGTTTTGATTACGGTCAGCGCTCGCACGCCGAATTGCACGCTGCTGCTCGCGTCGCTCGCGACCTGGGTGTGGTCGAACACAAGGTGATCGGCCTTAATTTGAATGGCATGGGCGGTTCTGCGCTGACTGACAGCAGCATTGATATTCCAGAAGAGCAGGGTGAAGGCATTCCGGTGACTTACGTGCCAGCGCGCAACACGGTGTTCCTGTCTCTGGCACTGGGTTGGGCTGAAGTGCTCGGTGCCCGCGACATCTTTATCGGCGTGAATGCTGTGGATTACTCCGGTTACCCCGATTGCCGTCCCGAGTTCATCGCGTCGTTCGAGCGCATGGCCAACCTGGCGACCAAGGCTGGTGTTGAAGGTAGCGGTTTCCGTATTCAGGCGCCGCTGCAGAATCTGAGCAAGGCGCAGATCGTCCAGGCGGGCGTGAAGCTTGGCGTTGATTATGGGCTGACCGTTTCTTGCTATCAGGCCGATGATGAAGGCCGTGCCTGCGGCAAATGCGACAGCTGCCGGCTGCGTGCGGAAGGCTTTGCAGCGGCTGGTGTCAGTGATCCAACACCTTATTTTTGATTATTTTCAAAAAGGTGTTGAATAGTCCTTAAAAATCAGTATTATACGCGCCACCACACAGCGGGTCGTTAGCTCAGTTGGTAGAGCAGTTGGCTTTTAACCAATTGGTCGTAGGTTCGAATCCCACACGACCCACCATATTTGGCGGTTTAGAAAATCCGGAAGGCCCACGAAAGTGAGGATTTCCGGGTTTTTTTTTGCTTGAAATTCGGCGAGTGCGCTGTTCGGCGTGTTGGCTTTATCGGCCGCGGGGAAGGGAAAGGCTCGATGTCTGTGAAGACTGGATCGAGCACCTCTTCTACAACAGCGGCGGTGAAGCGCGCGCCATCATCAGATCAGGTAATCGATACCTTGTGCGGGTAGCGCTGGGACCTGCCTCATCAGGAAATCGCGCAACTGACGCATCTGTTGCGCCTTGGAGCTGGCTTTCACCCAGGTCATGTAATAACCGTCACCCGTGGCCACAGCGCTTTTGAATGGAAGCTGCAGTTGGCCGAGTTGTATTTCCTGAACCACCAGGACCAAATCAGCCACGGAAATTCCCATACCTTGAACCGCAGCGGCAATTCCCTGATCCAGGGTATCGAACAGCTGGCCACGTTCAAGATGAGTGGTATCAAGGCTGCCCATCCTTTTCAACCATCGCCGCCAGTCTCGTCGGTCAGTGGATGGGTGCAGCAACTCATGGTTATTGAGTGACGACAATTCAAACTCCTCGGGCTGTCTGTACCCAGGACTGCAAATCGGAATCAGCCACTCGTCAAACAGTTTGAAGCTCTCCAGGCCAGCGCCGAAATTGCCGTCCCCCAAGAGGATGGCGCAATCGTATGGCTCTGAGTAGAAGTCCACTTCATCGACATCCATCCAGACACTGGAAAGTTGGACGCAGCAATGGCTGTTGTCTTTGTTGAATGTATCAAGCGCCCTGAGTAACCAGCGAATCGTAAGCGTCGAAGGCGCTTTGAGGCGCAGCCGATGGCGATCCACCTTCAGGAGTTCGCACGCGCTTTCTATGATCTTGAAACCGACCTTCAGCTCATCCGCCAGCAGGCGTCCATGTTCAGTCAGGCTGATTTTTGGGCCGTGTCGGTCGAAGAGGCTACAGCCGAAAAGTTCTTCAAGGGTTTTGACGTGATGGCTAACGGCGCTTTGGGTGACCGAGAGCTCGCTGGCGGCCTTGCTGAAGGAGCCAAAGCGCGCTGCGACTTCGAACGCTCGTAGAGAATACAGTGCTGGAATCCGTTCCGTCATAACGCGCTCTACCATGAGTAAAGCTAATAAAAGAGCATAATCTAACTCGTTTTACAACGAACCCAAGCGCTTCCAGAATGCCCCATCTCAAAAAGCTATATGCATATAACTTTTTTTGAGCGTCATCATGGAGATGCGATGCAAGCTTTACACGGACGTTGTTTTAACAAGCAGGATTGGCTTGAGAATCTGCACAGGTATGAGTCTTTCAAGACGGCGTGGGCATCCACAGCGCTGGAAGTATTCGAATCCATTGTCAGTCACGACTCTTTTCCGTGTCTGTTCGGAAAGAAGGCCGTAAGCGCTTCGACGATTGAATTGCTGTTTGTCAGTAAAGAAAGGGACGTCAGCGATTTTATCGATGGCCTCGGTTCCTACATAACCAAGGTCAAGTCCTGGACGGTGAAGAGCAGAGTCCGCAAGCCGTTAATCGTGCTATTCGAAAAAAACGTTTTTGCTTCACTGGCGCTGGAACAGCTGTACGCCTGGGACCTTCTACAGCAACTGCACGATCAGGATCCGGGACCGTGGCCAAAGTCGATTTCCACTGATCTGAGCAGCGAGCATTGGTCATTCTCTTTCATGGGCATGCCGCTCTTTGTGAATATGAACTTTCCCCGTCACCGCTTGATGAAAAGCAGAAACCTGGGCGCTCATATCGTATTCGTGATCAATCCTCGGGAAAATTTTGACCAGGTCGCCGCCGGCAACTCGCTGAGTGGTCAGCACATTCGTGCACGTATTCGTTCGAGATCCGAAGCGTACAACGACGGCATCAAGTCCCAGACTCTGGGGGCCTTTGGTGAGCCTGACAGTTTTGAAATCAAACAGTATCAACTCGAAGAGCCGGGTTCGCTGAGTCATGAGCGATGCCCTTTTCGGATGAATATCAAGTCACCAGAAAGCGGGGCAAACAAGCGTTGAATACCGCGTTGGCCTTTACCTATATTTTTACCGTCGTGCTCCTGATAGCAACGCCTGGCCCCGTTGTCGCATTAGTGATTGCGACCGCCAGCACTGCCGGGCCGAAAAAGGCGCTCTCGACGGCGATAGGAACCAACTGGGCTTCCTTGATGCTCATTGCGCTGGCGTCTTACATCATCGTCACCAGTGTCGCCATCAACATCGTGTTGTTGAATGTTCTGAGCCTGCTGGGCTGTCTGTTTATTGGTTATCTGGCGATTGATACGCTCAATAGCCTTCGCGAACCAACGGATACTCAGGCGTCGGTGAAAAACGCAGAGCGCGGTGGTCTGTGGCGCGGGTTCATCGTTGGCATCTCCAATCCCAAAGACATCATCTTCTTCATCTCATTCTTTCCCCAGTTCATCCAGGTGACGTCTTCAGCGAAGCACAGCTTGTTACTGCTGTCGTTTCTGTGGGTGGTGATCGATCTGCTGATTCTGGGGACCTACATCGTCATGACCAAAAGTTGCTGAATCACACCAACGGCACGTTGATCTCCAGGTGTTCGGGGGTCGCCTTGCTGTTGGTCGCTCTGTTGGGACTGATCTACAACGTGCGCGAGTTGATTCGGCCTGCCATGAGTTAAATGCTTGTGCTGCCTGACTCTGTGAGCAGGTCCAATGCCATCAATCAAGGATCGAACAATGGCTGGTACTACTTCCGTTTTGTTTGATGACAACGCGCCGAGTTTTCTCGCCATTCCCGCGACAGATCTCGCAGCGCTTGCGCAGAGCCCGCGCCAGTGGTTTTTCAGGCTGGTCAATCAGGAAGCGTGTCACGGGCTGATGGAGTTGGTCTGGAGAAACGTCAACCAGTGCCTGAACCGTCATTGTGCGGTTGTCGATGCCTCAAACTTTGCGGCATTGATTGCTGAGGGAGAACAGTCTATCGAGACGTTGGGAAGGCCATTTCGGCAGGGCATTCCCGATACGCTGGTGAGTGCCCAACAGCGTCGGCATTTCTTCTTTCAACAGGCGCCGCTGTTCAAGACCCTGGGGGGGTGGCTTTGCGGTGTAACGTCCATTGCGTACGCATGGCGCCGGGATGGCGGGCTGTTATTGCAGACCCACGCAAAGCTGGTGGGGGGAGGGCATCCGAGCCTTAGCCAGAGCTATCTGTTCGAGCAAGCCGCACGGCAGGCGGGGGTGCATTTGAATGAAGTGTTCGCCAACAGCTTCAGTCAGGATCCGAACATTCTGGAAGCCGCTTTCGAACTGCCGGTATTTTTGCTTGGCCTGGCATGTTTCCCAGCGGCGCGATTCCCCGAAACCTTGGGTGTCAATCTCGCGTTGTGCATGTATCTGGATCAGCTCAACACCCTGAGCAAGGATGCCGGCGAGCCACTGCTGGGGTGTTCAACCCTTGAGCGGTATCGGCCGACGGCAGAGGCGGCCATTGACTATTACCTGGCTCAGGTTGAACCACAGGCTCATGCGCGGATATACAAGGGCTTTGCTTGCGCGCTGGATTTGATTCAGAAAAATGAACACCGCCTGGTCAGCGAGCTGAGGGATGAAGCACGTTTCAGCAATGCCGCGGCCATGGTCGCGCTGATTGAAAAACTGGGCCCTCACGGCTGTGGTTATCACAAGCGTGGAGAGCTGGCTGGCCAACCCATCGACCATTGGCTGGAGCCGCAAACGTTCAGTGCGCAGGCGACGATCCAGGCGTTGGCGAACTCTCGTTACGTCAAGGTCGGTCAACCGCGCAAGAGCGCTTTGATGAAT
This sequence comes from Pseudomonas baetica, assembly GCF_002813455.1. Taxonomy (NCBI): domain Bacteria; kingdom Pseudomonadati; phylum Pseudomonadota; class Gammaproteobacteria; order Pseudomonadales; family Pseudomonadaceae; genus Pseudomonas; species Pseudomonas baetica. The sequence goes on from NZ_PHHE01000001.1 coordinate 394,662, forward strand.
CTCATCAGCCACCCGAAAGGCAGGATGTTCGGGGTCTTTTCCAGGCAGGACATCCAGGTTGTCTACACCTGGATCGCTACGCTCAATAGCGAAAATATCAGTCCGGTTGCCCCTCGATCATCAGCGGCTGCATCACCCTGCCAAGCTGCAATGCCCTGCGATAAAGCGCTGGCCAGGGCGAGGCAGCAAGCATTGGCCAAATACTCCGGGTATTCGTTACAGCAGCTTTATCCACTGTTCCTGCATATTGATAAAGCGCCCGATGCATTGCCTGTGGCCCGGCTTTTTGCCGAGCGCTGGCTGGCCCGTCATCAGCGGGCGGTGCAGAGCGAGGGGCTGCCGTTCAGCGTCTACAGCCATCAACGATTGGATAGCTGGTTGTCGGTGCAGCACAAGCGCCAGGTCGACAGTTATCGGCCATTGATGCAAGCCCCGCAAGAGACTCGCGACGAGATCATTGCCGACGCAACACGGCTGGCGCCGCTGACCCTGATCGACGGGGCGTGGCTGCGAAATATCGTCGCGCCGGCCAGTGTCACCAGCCCGATCGGCGCATTGCTGTACCGCACCCTGATCGATGAACTCGGGCAGGGCGATACAGCGCTTCATCACGGCAATATTTATCAGGACCTGCTGGCCAGCATGGGCGTCGAGGTCGGGGATTTCACCGCACAGTCCTTTGCCGCATCCGCGCTTTTCGACGATGAATGTTTGCAGGTTCCGGTGTTCTGGCTGGCCATCTCGCTGTTTCCGAAAAGTTTCCAACCGGAAACCCTCGGCCTGAATCTCGCCATGGAGCTGTCGGGCGTGGGAGGCGAGTATCGCCGTTCGGCTGACGTATTGCGGCACTACGGCTTCAACTCGATGTTTACCGATCTTCACAACACCATCGATAACGTCGTCAGTGGCCATACGGCGTGGGCAATCGAGGCAATCAAACAACATCTGGATGATGTGGCGCAAAACGGCGGGCACACGGAGCTTGCCCGCCATTGGCAGCGCGTCTGGGTCGGCTATCGGGCATTAAGCCCTCCCGCCGAGTCGTTGCTGTCCACGTTGCGAGACTTTACCCGACGCAGTTTCAACAAAATCACTCAACAGCAGGACGCATCATGAGCTACGGATTTCTATCTTTCATACTGGCGGTACTGGTCATCAATCTGGCCCCCGGACCCGCGATGCTTTATGTGATGAACCAATCGCTCAAGCACGGCGTGCGGACCGGTTTGCGAGCGGCGGCGGGTGTTGAGTTCGGGGTGTTTTTCTATGTATTGCTGGCGGCGTTCGGCCTGGTATTGATCTTCAAGGAAGTACCGTTGCTATACCGCACGGTGCAGATCGCCGGGGCTTTCTATCTGTTGTACCTGGCCTATATTTCCTGGCCGCGTCGAACGGTCGGTGACGCCACTGCGGCCAGCGAAAACGCTCCTGCCCCTGCCAACCATGCCTTCACTAAAGGCATGCTGATCAACTTGTCGAACCCCAAGATCGGCCTGTTTTTTATCAGCCTGCTGCCGCAATTCGTACCGCCTGATGCCAGTCCTGCCTGGCTGCATTTTTTGCTCTACGGACTGATTTTTAATATTGGCGGGATTCTGGTGAACATGACGGTCGGGCTTACGGCGCATTCGCTGAGGGGCGCGATCCAGCGCGCCACCTGGTTTGACTATCTGCCGCCTGTGCTGTTTTTCGCCATTGCGGTATTCGCGTTCGTGCAGGGGGTGGTATGAATTACATCCTTGGCATTTCAGCCTTCTACCACGACAGCGCAGTGACCTTGCTCAAGGACGGAGAGATCGTCTGTGCCTTGCAGGAAGAGCGTTTCTCGCGGATCAAACAAGACAAGCGTTTCCCCGCCAAAGCCTTGCTCGCCTGTCTTGATCAGGCGGGAATCGGCCTGGCCGATATCAGCTGGCTGGCCTACTACGAAGACCCGGCAATAAAGTTCGAGCGGATTTGCCAGACCTACAAGAACAATTTTCCACGAGGCGCTCTGGCGTTCGCTCAAAACTACACCCGGTTTGTCGCGCGAAAAGATGTCAAAGGCATCATTGCTCGCGAACTGGCGACACTTTTTCCCGGCGCGGCGATGCCAGCGTTGTATCTGTGCCAGCATCACCTGAGCCACGCGGCTTCGGCGTTCTATCCGTCACCGTTCCAGGATGCCGCCGTGCTGTGCGTCGACGGCGTCGGGGAGTGGTCGACCACCACCGCTTGGCATGGCACGGGTAATCGTCTCGAACCGCTGTTCGAGACGCGTTTTCCTCATTCCCTTGGCTTGTTGTATTCGGCGTTCACATATTACTGCGGATTCAAAGTCGATTCCGGCGAGTACAAGCTCATGGGGCTGGCACCCTACGGTGAACCCAAGTATGTCGAGACCATCCTTGAACATCTTATCCAGATCGAGGACGACGGCAGTTTCACGCTGAATCGTCAGTACTTCGATTTTGAGGTGGGCGACCGGATGATCAGCGATGCGTTCGAAGCCTTGTTCGCTGGCCCGCCCCGCGAACCGGAGGCCCGCATCACTCAGCGGGAAATGGACCTTGCCGCCTCGATCCAGGTGGTCACCGAGCAAGTCATGCTGGGCCTGGCGCGCAAGGTCAAGGCGATGACTCAAGCGGAGCATCTGTGCCTCGCCGGCGGCGTCGCCCTGAACTGCGTGGCCAACGGCAAGCTGGCGCAGTCCGGGTTGTTCAAAAGCCTGTTCATCCAGCCGGCCTCGGGAGATTCCGGTGGCTCCCTCGGCGCCGCACTGCAATGTCATTACGAAAAGACTGGCCGGCAACGCCATGCGGATGGCGTCGAGGACCGGATGCAAGGGGCTTACCTGGGGAATGCCTACAGTCATGCCGAGATTGAACAGCATCTGCGCCAGATGAACGCCAACTACCAGAAGCTTGAGCCTTCGGCGTTGATAGAGGCGACAGCGGCCCGCCTGGCTGATGACAAAGTGATTGGATGGTTTCAAGGACGCATGGAGTTTGGCCCTCGCTCTCTCGGGTCGCGATCGATTCTGGGCAACCCCCGCTCCGAACACATGCAGAGTGTGATGAACCTGAAAATCAAGAACCGTGAGTCGTTTCGCCCGTTTGCGCCTGCGGTGTTGGCCGAAAAGGCGCACGAATGGTTTGGGCTGGAGCAACCGTCGCCTTACATGTTGATCGTCGCGCCAGTAACGCCTGACAAGCGTGACCCGACCGTTGATGACGTGGGTTACATCGGAATCGAGAAGCTCAAACTCAAACGCTCGCAAATACCTGCAGTTACCCATGTGGACTTCTCCGCCAGGGTGCAGACCGTGGACGGGAAGCACAATCCGCTGTTCCGTCAGTTGCTCGGCGCGTTTGCCCGGCTGACCGGGTGCCCGGTACTGATCAACACCTCATTCAACGTCCGGGGCGAGCCCATCGTTGAAAGTCCGGAAGACGCCTACCGCTGTTTCATGCGCACGGAAATGGACTTTCTGGTGAACAAGTCCGACCAGCCTCAATGGAATGAAGACACCGACTGGAGAACGCACTATGCCCTTGACTGACAAGCCCGCATTGAATCACCACCAAGCGGTGCAGGAGGTCTACAGGTGGACCCCGCAAATCCGTGATTACGACAGTTTCATGCACATCGGCGCACGCTGGGTGCCTTACACCATGTACTTCCATGAGAAGAACTTTCGTTCGCCGACGATCAATACCGACGCGTTCGGTTTTCGCTATAGCGAACATGAAGGGCAGAGATTTTCAGTCACCGAGCTACCGACGAATGGCAAGGTCAACTTGCTCGTCGGCGGCTCGACCGCATTGGGTGTGGGCGCTACGCGCGATGCGTTCACCGTGGCTTCCAGGCTCAGCGAGTTGACGGGCGAGGTTTGGCTGAATTTTGCCGGGCGCGGATACAACTCCACCCAGGAATTGCTGATGTTCTTGATGCATCAAAATCGCCTGGGCGATATCAACCGTGTCGTGGTGTTAAGCGGCATCAATACCTTGGCCCTAGAAGGCATTCCTGACGAGTTCGCCAGCGAGCACGGGCGTTATTACTACTCGTTCGAATTCCAGCATTACATGAACAAGTTCAACGAAGACATGCAGCGCAAGAAGAACTCGTTTGGTTCAAAGGGTGGTGAATCCTGGTTGCAGCGCTGCAAGAAGGCATTGTTCTATGAAAATCCGGCGGATGAAGTCATCACCGACGAGGGTATCTCGCTGGACGCGCGTCTGGAGCGCGCGGCCGAATCCATCACCGGTGCCTTGAAGCAGTGGCAGCTGTTGTTGTCAGGCAGTGGCGCCACGCTGAGTTTCGTCCTTCAGCCTCTGTCCCATTGGTGCCGGGATCATCTGACGGCAGAGGAAGAGGCGGTATTCCATGCCATCGACAGCTGCCCGAACAACTTCTATCGGCTTTTCAGCGGTGTACTGGGCAAGGAAGTGCATGCGCCATTTTTCGCGCACATCCAGGCCAAGGCCGGTGACATCCGCTGCCTGGACATGAACGCCATGCTCAAGCAGTCCCCTGTCTTCAATGAAACCCTGTTTGTTGACCGCGTCCATTTCAATGATATGGGCAACGAGCAACTGGCAATACTTATCAGCGCCGAACTAGGCCTCTACCGGGAGCAAAAGCATGAGCATCATTCGAAAAATCTTGAGTCTGTTCAAGCGTAAGAAAAAGAAACGTGGCGGGTCCATCTACCCGCTGCGTTAGGTCAGGGACACAGTCGGCGAGAGGGGAGTGATTCGCGCGGGCTGATGCGTCTGGCATTTCAGGACATCCGGAAAGACTCATGAGAGTGAGGTTTTCCGGATTTTTTCTGCCTGGGATTCGGGCGGATGATCGTTGGGCGACGATGATGCTGACGCAGGTCAGAATCATCTTTTGTATCAACCGGATATTCTGTAGCCTTGCGCAGCTTAAACGCTGTCCGTGCCTGATAAAACTCACTCTCCCGGCGGTACCCTCAAGCGGTCCGGAGCCGGGTGTATACTCGACTTTCGCGCGAAAGCGCCTGCAGGTCTTGCGAACATGACGCAGATTTCCGAACGCCTTCTGGTTCAAGCTCACCTCGATGCCAAACAGCCCAAACCGCTGACCGCCGAGGAAGAGGCTTATTACCGTTCCGCCATCGCCGCCGAGCTCAAGGCTCAGGACGCGGTGCTGGTGGCTCACTTCTATTGCGATCCGGTGATTCAGGCCCTGGCCGAAGAAACCGGCGGCTGTGTGTCCGACTCCCTGGAAATGGCCCGCTTCGGCAACGCCCACCCGGCCAAGACCGTGGTCGTTGCCGGCGTGAAGTTCATGGGCGAGACCGCAAAAATTCTCAACCCTGAAAAACGCGTGCTGATGCCGACCCTGGAAGCGACCTGTTCACTCGATCTGGGTTGCCCGGTGGATGAGTTCTCGGCCTTCTGCGATCAGCACCCGGAGCGCACGGTGGTGGTGTATGCCAACACGTCCGCCGCCGTCAAAGCCCGGGCCGACTGGGTAGTGACGTCGAGTTGTGCGCTGGAAATCGTCGAAAGCCTGATGGACAACGGCGAAACGATCATCTGGGGCCCGGACAAGCATCTGGGCACCTACATCCAGCGCAAGACCGGCGCTGACATGCTGTTGTGGGACGGTGCCTGCATCGTCCACGAAGAGTTCAAGTCCAAGCAACTCGAAGACATGAAGGCCTTGTACCCGGACGCTGCGATTCTGGTACACCCTGAGTCGCCGACGGCGGTGATCGAACTGGCGGATGCCGTCGGCTCCACCAGTCAATTGATCGCTGCTGCCCAGAGTCTGCCGAACAAGACCCTGATCGTCGCCACCGACCGTGGCATCTTCTACAAGATGCAGCAGCTGTGCCCGGACAAGGTCTTCATCGAGGCGCCAACGGCCGGTAACGGCGCAGCGTGCCGCAGTTGCGCACATTGCCCGTGGATGGCCATGAACACCCTTGAGCGCACGCTCAAGAGCTTGAAAGAAGGGACGAACGAGATCTTTGTTGATCCGGCGTTGATTCCTCAGGCGATTCGGCCTTTGAAGCGGATGCTGGACTTTACCCAGGCGGCGCGGATGAAGCTGGCCGGTAACGCGTAGAATCTTCCAGGCAACGCAAATCGAATGTGGGAGCGGGCTTGTTCGCGAAGGCGGTGTATCAGTCACCATTGAAATTGACTGATACGACGCCTTCGCAAGCAAGCACGCTCCCACATTGGTATTCGGTGTCTGGAGGTTACTTGGTCTTTTTCGGGATCCGCACCACGCGAGTATCGGAATAGATGTCATGCCACGTGCGCTTCTGCTTGTCGTACAGCGACCAGAAGAATCCCAGGCCGACGCACAGCCATGAAGCAATCGACACCATGAACCGCAACAACGCCTGCCACAGACTGATCGCTGTGCCGTCAGCGTTCTGCACGCGAATACCCCACACTTGCATGCCGAGTGTCTGCCCACCATGGGTCCAGAACTTGGCGAAGAAGCCAAACAGCACCAGCAAAAGCACAGTCGAGTACAGCGGATCACCATCCATCTGCCCGGCATCGGTCATCGCCCGCAGACGCTCCTCGCCGATGATCGCCGCCTGAATGAGCTTGTAGATGAAGCCGGTGACGATCAGCAGGGCGGTGCACAACAGAAAGTCATAGAACATCGCCGCCAGACGCCGGCCGAGGCCAACGGCAGGAAAGTCGCCCTGGGGCGTGAGCAGGTTTTTCGACATGGCAGCCTCTGGACGCAAAATGAAGCGCCATTTTACGGATTCGCGCGCACAAAAAAGCCCCTGATATCAATATCAGGGGCTTTTTCGTTACAGAGATCAGGCTTCGGCTTGTACTTCGTCAGCCTGCATGCCTTTCTGGCCTTGCACGGCAACGAAAGTCACTTTCTGGCCTTCTTTCAGGCTCTTGAAGCCGTTGCCCTGAATAGCGCGGAAATGCACGAACAGATCCGGACCGCTTTCTGGAGTGATAAAACCAAAACCTTTCTCGTCGTTAAACCACTTGACGGTACCGCTCTGACGTGTGGACATTTCTTATTTCCTTTGACGCATAAATTGATGACAGTCTCTTTCTCATGAAAGAGTACTGGGGCTGGTTGCAGGAGAGTAAGAAGACGTCGAACGGGATGTAGCTAACTTGTAGGCTACTGCCCAGGTCACGATTCAAAGCTGACCCATGCAAACACAGTAGACAAACTCTACGCCAACTACGGGAGAAAAAACAAGCCCCGCGAAGGCCCCGGTTTTGCTGCGCTTGCTGGCAATTAGTCAGTTCGCTAGTGCGGGCTTAGACGATTGGCTTGTTCCATTGTTTTCGATCGTTATAAGCAAAGTTCATATTCGAATCAGATGTTAGAAAATGCACTTTTTTGTGGCGATTGCGTTACACATTAGTGCACGCATAACGCAATCGCGTTACTTATGGAAACAGCCAATCAACCACGATAGTAGCGTTGCGGAACAAATGGCATTTTGCTTACACGCATTTGCACCTTTTTCCCACGCACTATGGCCCAAACCGAGGTATCGAGCGTGACATAGGCGCTGTCGAGGTAACCCATTGCCAACGGCCCGCCCAGGGTAGGACCGAAGCCGCCGCTGCACACACTGCCGATGATCTCGCCTGCTTCGTTGACGATTTCTGCGCCCTCACGCACTGGTGTGCGCTCCTGAGGTAGAAGGCCGACACGTTTGCGCGCGACACCGTTCTGTTGCTGAGTGAAAACCTGCTCCGCCCCAGGGAACCCGCCGGCACGCGCGCCGTCTGCGCGGCGTGGCTTGGAGATCGCCCACAGCAGGCTGGCTTCGATGGGTGTGGTCTCGGTGTTCATGTCGTGGCCGTACAGGCACAGGCCGGCTTCCAGACGCAGTGAGTCGCGTGCGCCGAGGCCGATGGCCTGGACTTCCGGTTCGGCGAGCAGGGCGCGGGCGAGTTTCTCTGCATCGGCGGCCGGTACCGAGATTTCGAAACCGTCTTCGCCGGTGTAGCCCGAACGGCTGACAAAGCAGTCCACGCCCAACAGGTTCACGCGGTTGAACTGCATAAAAGTCATCTTCGCCACTTCCGGCGCCAGTCGCGCCAGCACGGTAACGGCTGCCGGACCCTGCAATGCCAAGAGGGCGCGCTCTTCGAACAGCGCCGTAATGGTGCACTGATCGCCGATGTGCTTTTGCAGGTGCGCCAGGTCCTGATCCTTGCACGCGGCGTTGACCACCAGAAACAGTTCGTCGTTGCCGAGGTTGGCGACCATCAGGTCGTCGAGGATGCCGCCGCTATCGTTGGTGAACATCGCGTAGCGCTGCATGCCCACCGGCAGATCGATGATGTCCACCGGTACCAGGGTTTCCAGGGCCTTGGCGGCATTGGCGCCGGTCAGGCGGATCTGCCCCATGTGCGAGACATCGAACAGCCCGGCTTGCTCACGGGTGTGCTGGTGTTCTTTCATCACGCCCAAGGGGTATTGCACCGGCATGTCGTAGCCGGCGAATGGCACCATGCGGGCGCCGAGTTCGAGGTGCAGAGCGTGCAGCGGGGTTTTCGACAGTTGTTCGGTGGACATGCGGAACTCCTTGATTCACACCAACCCTCTCCCGAAGGGAGAAGGGGCTAATTAGCATTCGATAATGTTGACCGCCAGACCGCCGCGGGCGGTCTCTTTGTATTTGCTTTTCATGTCGGCGCCGGTCTGGCGCATGGTGCGGATGACTTTGTCGAGGGAAACGAAATGTTGTCCGTCGCCACGCATGGCCATGCGCACCGCATTGATCGCTTTCACCGAACCCATGGCATTGCGCTCGATGCACGGCACTTGCACCAGCCCGCCAATCGGGTCGCAGGTCAGGCCGAGGTTGTGCTCCATACCGATTTCCGCCGCGTTCTCGACTTGCTGAACGCTGCCGCCGAGCACTTCGCACAACGCCCCGGCCGCCATCGAACAGGCCACGCCGACTTCTCCCTGACAACCGACTTCGGCGCCGGAGATCGAGGCGTTTTCCTTGTACAGAATGCCGATTGCAGCGGCGGTGAGCAGAAAACGCACGACGCCGTCATCGTTCGAGCCGGGAATGAAGCGCATGTAGTAATGCAGCACCGCCGGAATGATCCCCGCCGCGCCATTGGTTGGCGCGGTGACCACCCGGCCGCCGTTGGCGTTTTCTTCGTTGACCGCCAGCGCGTAGAGGTTGACCCAGTCGAGCACCGACAGTGGATCGCGCAGCGCCGATTCCGGGTTCTTGCACAGTTGCCGGTGCAGTGCGGCCGCGCGGCGCTTGACCTTCAAACCGCCGGGCAGAATGCCTTCGTTGCGACAACCTGCGGCGACGCAGTCCTGCATCACCTGCCAGATTTTCAGCAGGCCGGCGCGGGTTTCCGCTTCCGGGCGCCAGGCGCTTTCGTTGGTCAGCATCACCTGGCTGATCGACAGGCCATACGTGCTGCAATGCGCGAGCAAGTCCTTGGCGCTTTTGAACGGGAAGGTTAGCGGCGTGGCGTCTTCGACGATGCGATCGGCACCGGCCGCGTCCTCATCGACAACAAAACCACCGCCGACCGAGTAGTACTCGCGGCTGCGGATCTGAATGCCCGCCGCGTCGAACGCGCGGAAAATCATGCCGTTGGGGTGATAGGCCAACGGTTTGCGGATCATCGCCAGATGTTCTTTTTCGTTGAACGCAATGCTGTGTTCACCGAGCAGGTTGAGGCGCGTGTTGCTGCGAATTTCTTGTAATCGAGCCGCGACGGTTTCGGTGTCGACGGTGTCCGGGTGTTCGCCTTCAAGGCCGAGCAGCACGGCTTTGTCGCTGCCGTGACCCTTGCCGGTGGCGCCGAGCGAGCCGTACAGCTCGACGCGAACACTCGCAGTCACAGTCAGCAGGTTTTCCCGGCGCAGGCCTTCGGCGAAGCGCGCGGCGGCACGCATCGGGCCGACGGTGTGGGAACTGGAGGGGCCGATGCCAATCTTGAACAGGTCGAACACGCTTAACGACATGAGTGGTTCTCCGGTTTCTTGTTATAGGAATTGGCGGAAGTCCGAAATCGGTCGCAGATCCCTTGTGGGAGCGAGCCTGCTCGCGAAAGCGCTGGGTCAGACAACCTTTCATTAACTGACACTACGCTTTCGCGAGCAGGCTCGCTCCCACAGGGGGATCTGTGGTGTTGCAGAAATCGGGGCGATTAAAACGCCCCTCATTCGTTTAAGCGTAGCTTTCGATCGACGGGCAGGCGCAAACCAGGTTGCGATCGCCGAACACGTTGTCGACGCGACCGACCGGTGGCCAGTATTTGCCCTCGATCAACGACGCAACCGGGTAAACCGCTTGCTCGCGGCTGTACGGGTGCGTCCACTCGCCAACCAGTTCCGCCGCCGTGTGCGGAGCGTTCTTCAGTGGGTTGTCGTCCTTGTCGAGGGTGCCGTTTTCCACCGCGCGGATTTCTTCGCGGATGCGGATCATCGCGTCGCAGAAGCGGTCCAGTTCTTCTTTGGATTCGCTTTCGGTCGGCTCGATCATCAGCGTGCCGGCGACCGGGAACGACATGGTCGGGGCGTGGAAGCCGAAGTCGATCAGACGCTTGGCGACGTCATCGACGCTGATGCCGCTGCTGTCTTTCAACGGGCGCAGGTCGAGGATGCATTCGTGCGCGACCAGACCGTTGCTGCCGGTGTACAGCACTGGGTAGTGCTCTTCGAGGCGACGGGAAATGTAGTTGGCATTGAGGATTGCCAGTTGCGAAGCGCGCTTCAGACCGGCGCCACCCATCATGCGAATGTACATCCAGGTGATCGGCAGAATGCTCGCGCTGCCGAACGGTGCCGCGCAGACCGCGCCTTCTTTGCGCTCCATGGTGCCGTGCCCTGGCAGGAACGGTGTCAGGTGCGACTTGACGCCAATCGGGCCGACGCCCGGGCCGCCACCGCCGTGGGGGATGCAGAAGGTTTTGTGCAGGTTCAGGTGCGATACGTCGCCGCCGAACTTGCCCGGCGCGCAGAGGCCGACCATCGCGTTCATGTTGGCGCCGTCGATATACACCTGGCCGCCGTTGTCATGAATGATCCCGCAGATTTCGCGGATACCTTCTTCGAACACACCGTGGGTCGACGGGTAGGTGATCATCAGCGCGGCGAGGTGTTCGCGGTGCTCGATGGCTTTGGCGCGCAGGTCTTCGATGTCGACGTTGCCGCGAGCGTCGCACGCGGTCACGACCACGCGCATGCCGGCCATGTTGGCGGTGGCCGGGTTGGTGCCGTGAGCCGACGACGGGATCAGGCAGATGTCGCGACGCTCATCGCCACGGCTCTGGTGATAGGCGCGGATCGCCAGCAGTCCTGCGTATTCACCTTGCGAACCGGCGTTCGGTTGCAGCGAGATCGAGTCGTAACCGGTGGCGGCGCAGAGCATCGCTTCAAGTTCGTCGGTCAGTTGCTGATAACCGGCGCTTTGTGCGGCCGGAGCGAACGGGTGCAGCGCACCGAATTCAGCCCAGGTGACCGGGATCATTTCGCTGGCGGCGTTGAGTTTCATGGTGCACGAGCCCAGCGGGATCATGGTGCGATCCAGTGCCAGATCCTTGTCGGCCAGTTTGCGCAGGTAGCGCATCAGCTCGGTTTCCGAGTGATAACGGTTGAACACCGGGTGGCTGAGGATCGGCGACTGACGAACCAGTGCAGCCGGGATGGTGCTTTGCACCGAGGCGGCGAGGGTGGCGAAGTCCGGCAGGGTCTTGCCGTCGGCGAACAGGCTCCACAGGGTTTCGATGTCAGCCGCCGTGGTGGTTTCGTCGACCGACAGACCGACACGCTGAGCATCGACGACGCGCAGGTTGATCTGCTGGGCGTGAGCCTTGTCGTGCAGCGCGGCGGTTTGCGCGCCCGAGGCCAGAGTCAGGGTGTCGAAGAAGCTTTCCTGCTCGACCTTCAGACCCAGTGTGCTCAGGCCCTTGGCCAGAATCGCGGTCAGGTGATGCACGCGATTGGCGATCTGCGTCAGACCTTTCGGGCCGTGGTAGACGGCGTACATGCTGGCAATGTTGGCCAGCAGCACTTGCGCGGTGCAGATGTTCGAGGTGGCCTTCTCGCGGCGGATGTGTTGCTCGCGGGTCTGCATCGCCAGACGCAGCGCCGGCTTGCCGAAACGGTCAACCGAGACACCGACCAGACGGCCCGGCATGTCGCGCTTGAACGCATCTTTAGTCGAGAAGTAAGCCGCGTGCGGGCCACCGAAGCCCAGCGGCACACCGAAACGTTGCGCGGAACCGATGGCCACGTCAGCGCCAAATTCGCCCGGGGCGGTCAGCAAAGTCAGAGCCAGCAGGTCAGCGGCCACGGCCACCAAAGCGTTGGCGGTGTGGAAGCGTTCGGTCAGTTCGCGGTAGTCGAACACATCACCGTTGCTCGCCGGGTATTGCAGCAGGGCGCCGAAGAACGGGGTGACGTCGGTCAGTTCACGCTCGTCGCCCACGACCACTTCAATGCCCAGCGGCTCGGCACGGGTGCGCAGCACGTCAAGGGTTTGCGGGTGGCTGTGGATCGAGGCGAAGAATTGGTGGCTGCCCTTGTTCTTGCTCAGGCGTTTGCAGAAGGTCATGGCTTCGGCAGCGGCGGTGGCTTCGTCGAGCAGGGAGGCGTTGGCGATCGGCAGGCCGGTGAGGTCGCTGATCAGGGTCTGGAAGTTCAGCAGCGCTTCGAGACGGCCCTGGGAAATTTCTGGCTGGTACGGCGTGTAAGCGGTGTACCAGGCCGGGTTTTCCAGCAGGTTGCGCAGGATTGGCGACGGCGTGTGGCAGTTGTAGTAGCCCTGGCCGATGTAGGTCTTGAACAGCTGATTCTTGCCGGCGATGGATTTGATCATCGCCAGGGCGTCGGCCTCGCTCAGACCGTCGTCCATGCCGAGCACGCTGGTGCCCTTGATGCTTTCCGGGATGACGCTGGCGCTAAGGGCTTCGAGCGAGTCGAAGCCGAGGCTGTTGAGCATGGCTTGCTCGTCACCGGCGCGCGGGCCGATGTGACGGGCGATGAATTCGTTGGCGGTGCCAAGGTTTACTTGAGTCATGACAGGTCTCCTCAGGCTTCGGCTTGGGCTTTGATCAGACGGTCATACGCATCCTGATCCAGCAGTTTGTCGACAGCGGCGGCGTCACTTGGCTGGAAGCGGAAGAACCAGCCTTCGCCCAGCGGATCTTCGTTGACCAGTTCCGGGGCGTCTTCCAGCGCCGGGTTCACTTCCAGCACATCGCCATCGAGTGGCATGTACACGCCGCTGGCGGCTTTCACCGATTCCACGGTGGCGGCTTCAGCGCCTTTTTCGTAAGCCTGCAGCTCAGGCAGTTGCACGAATACCACGTCGCCCAGGGCGTTCTGCGCGAAAGCGGTGATGCCGACAGTAACGCTGCCGTCAGCTTCGGTGCGCAGCCATTCGTGATCTTCAGTAAAACGCAACTCGCTCATGGAAACTCCTCAGGGGCCAGACTCGTCTGGTGGACGCGGTGGAAAGCGTGGGCAGGGAAGCCCTTATTTATGAGGGGTTGATTAGCAAGAACGCGGCCAAGGTTGATTTGTTGTTTTAAATCAATGGCTTGCGTTGTTTTTGAGATGGATGAAAACGCGCTTCTGTAGCGAAATCGCTACAGCTTGGGGCGAGAGAAAAAGCTGAAGCGGATCAAAGCCTTGCAAAGCGGTGGCTGGAGGAAGGTGTATCGATATCGTTCCACTGTAGCGCTTTCAGTACAGATGGAGGTCGTTTTTGAACGGATTTCGAATCCGTTACATACTTTGTGGGAGCGAGCCTGCTCGCGAAAGCGGCGCATCAGGCACATTAATGTCAATTGACACACCGCATTCGCGAGCAGGCTCGCTCCCACAAAGGGACAGTGATGGCTCAGGGTTTGTTGGGAATGCCGTACTTGCGCAACCGATGGGCGATGGCGGTGTGCGAGGTTTGCAGGCGGCTGGCCAGTTGGCGGGTCGAGGGGTAGCTGACGTAGAGTTTTTCCAGCAGCGATCTTTCGAAGGATTCGACGGCTTGTTCGAGGCTGTCGACGTCGCTGTCGGTCTGCCGCGCCATCGAAGTGCCGGCAATGTCGAGGTCGCCGATGTCGACGAGGCTGCTTTCGCAGATCGCGGCGGCGCGGAAGATCACGTTCTGCAGTTGCCGCACGTTGCCCGGCCAGCGGTTACCGAGCAGCGCCGGATAAGTGCCGGGGGCCAGGCGGCAGACCGGGCGCTGGATCTGCGCACAGGCCTGCTGCATGAAATAACGCGCGAGCAGCAGAATGTCCTGACCGCGTTCGCGCAGCGGCGGCACTTCAACGTTGAGCACGTTAAGGCGGTAGAACAGGTCTTCGCGGAACAGGCCTTCGCTGACCATTTTTTCCAGATCGCGGTGGGTCGCGCTGAGAATCCGTACGTTGACCTTCACCTCACGATCACCGCCGACGCGACGGAAGCTGCCGTCATTCAAAAAGCGCAGCAGCTTGGCCTGCAAGTACGGCGACATCTCGCCGATCTCATCGAGAAACACTGTGCCCTGGTTGGCCAGTTCCATCAGCCCCGGTTTGCCGCCGCGTGCGGCACCTGTGAAGGCGCCGGGGGCGTAGCCGAACAGTTCACTCTCGGCGAGGTTTTCCGGCAGGGCCGCGCAGTTCAGCGCGAGGAACGGGGCACTGTGCCGCGCACTGATGGCGTGGCAGGCGCGGGCGACCAGTTCTTTACCGGTACCGGTTTCGCCCTGAATCAACAACGGCGCATCCAGTGCGGCCACTCGCTGCGCACGAGCTTTGAGCGTGCGGATTGCCGGCGATTCGCCGAGCAGTGCATCGAAACCTTCGGCGTGGTCGTGGTGCAGTGCCGAGAGTTGTTCGCCGATGCGGTTCGGTTGATACAGCGTTAGCAGGGCGCCGGCGTCGGTGATCGGCGTGGCGTCGAGCAACAGGGTCTGGCCGTTGACGGTGATCTCGCGCAGCGGCAAGCGAAAGCCTTGTTCGAGCAGGGTGTCGAGCAGGCCGGGATCGTTGAACAGTTCCGCGACACTTTCCCCGGCCGGTTCGCGACCGTACAGCGCGATGAGTGCCGGGTTGGCCAGCAGCACCTTGCCAGCGCTGTCGAGGGCCAGTACCGGATCGGTCATTGCTGCGAGCAAGGCATCGAGTTGTAAGTGCCGACGCTGGCCGGGGAGGATGTCGACCACCGTCACCGCTTCTACACCCAGCACGCGAAACAGCGCATCTTTGAGTTCTTCGAGCACTTGCGGGCTGAGGGTCGGCGCGTCGATGTAGACGTTGGGCGGAATCATCTCCACCGCATCCAGATTGAGATTGCGCCCACCGAGTATGGCCAGGACTTCCTGGGTGATGCCGACGCGGTCGATGAAGCTGACGTGGATACGCATGGGGCGATTCAGTGATCTGCAGAGCGGAGGGTGGCAAGTATGCCTTGGGGCGGGCTAATGGTGAAATTTACGGCGATTTTCAGAGCTACATAGTTCCCTTGTGGGAGCGAGCCTGCTCGCGAATGCGGTGTGTCAGAAATGAAGAAGTTGACTGACAGATGGCGTTCGCGAGCAGGCTCGCTCCCACAGGGGGAATGTGGCGGGTGCGGGTTATTCGAAGCGCTCGAGATTGACCGGGTCGCCGGATTTCATATCCAGCTGCTTACGGATGTCTTCAAACATCATGTCGTAGTGCTTGTGCACCGAGCCGATCTGGCTGTGGGTCCTGGGAATGCCGTACTTCTCGGCGATTCGCGTCACGTTGTTGGCAAAGTTGTAGGCCTCTTCCTTGGGCAGGAAGAACGCCTCTTTCATGTCCTTGCCCTGAAGGTTGCCATGCATCGTGAACTGGATGCCTTTGCCTTTTTGCGGATCGGTGAACACCTCGTAGTCGAGGTGTACGTTGTAACTGACATCGTCCGGGGTCAACGCGTGCCGTTCGATGTGCAAATGACCGGGTTCAAACTGGGCCATGGGTTTCTCCTTTCAAGGCATGGGAGAAGGGCAGACCTTGGGCCTGCCCCCGGAGTTTCTAATTATCGGTAAGTGATGCCGGGCTTCGCAGTGGTTACGCGAGTACCGGCGGTGCCCTGAACGATGGCTTCGATGTCCGCCAGCGAACCGATCACCGCTACCTTGCCAGTATGGCGTGCGAATTCGCAGGCTGCCTGCACCTTGGGTCCCATGGAACCGGCGGCAAAACCGAGGCGTTCGAGTTCGTCCGGGTGCGCCTCGGCGATGGCTTTCTGCGTTGGTTTGCCGAAGTCGATGAACGCCGCGTTGACGTCGGTGGCGATCACCAGCAAATCCGCTTCCAGTTGTTCGGCCAGCAGCGAGGAGCACAGATCCTTGTCGATCACCGCCTCGATGCCCTTGAGGTTGCGGTTTTCGTCATACATGGTCGGAATGCCGCCGCCACCGGCGCAAATCACGATGCTGCCCTTGTCCAGCAGCCACTTGATCGGGCGGATTTCGAAGATGCGTTTCGGCCGGGGGCTGGCGACCACACGGCGGAACTTGTCGCCGTCCGGGGCAATCGCCCAGCCTTTTTCAGCGGCGAGTTTTTCTGCCTCGGCCTTGTCATAGACCGGGCCGATCGGTTTGGTCGGGTTCTTGAACGCGGGGTCGTTGGCGTCGACTTCAACCTGGGTGAGCAGGGTGGCGAACGGCACTTCGAAATCCAGCAGGTTGCCCAGTTCCTGCTCGATGATGTAACCGATCATGCCTTCGGTTTCGGCACCGAGCACGTCCAGCGGGTACGGGGTGACGGAGGTGTAGGCCGCGGCTTGCAGTGACAGCAGGCCGACTTGCGGGCCATTGCCGTGGGCGATGACCAGTTGATTGCCGGGATGGATCTTGGCGATTTGCTCGGTGGCGATGCGGATGTTGGCGCGCTGATTGTCAGCGGTCATCGGCTCACCACGGCGGAGCAGGGCGTTACCGCCCAGAGCTACGACGATACGCATGGTGCTTGTCCTTCTAAAGCAGAGGAATGGCAAACGACTCGATCGCACTGCCAGAACCGGGCCCTTGTGGGAGGGGGCTTGCTCCCGAAAGCGGTGTGTCATTCAACAGTGATTGTCGACTGATCCGCCGCCTTCGGGAGCAAGCCCCCTCCCACAAGGGCCCGGTTCCGGCAGTGGGAGCGGGCCGGTCTTACAGATCAGCCAGCGTCGAGACCAGAATCGCCTTGATGGTGTGCATGCGGTTTTCCGCTTGCTCGAAGGCGATGCAGGCTGGCGACTCGAACACGTCGTCGGTGACTTCGATGCCGTTGGCCAGGTGCGGATACTGCTCGGCGATCTGTTTGCCGACCTTGGTATCGCTGTTGTGGAACGCCGGCAGGCAGTGCATGAACTTGGTCCGTGGGTTGCCGGTGGCTTTCATCAGCTCGGCGTTGACCTGGTACGGCAGCAGTTGCTGGATACGCTCGGCCCAGGCTTCCACCGGTTCGCCCATCGACACCCAGACGTCGGTGTGAATGAAGTCGACGCCTTTGACGGCGGCTTTCGGATCCTCAGTCAGGGTGATGCGCGCGCCGCTTTCTTCCGCGTATTTTTTGCAGCGCTCAACCAGATCATCCAGTGGCCACAGGGCTTTCGGCGCGCAGATGCGCACGTCCATGCCCAGTTTCGCGCCGACCAGCAGCAGCGAGTTGCCCATGTTGTTTCGCGCGTCGCCCAGATAGGCGTAGCTGATGTCATGGATCGGCTTGTCGGCGTGTTCACGCATGGTCAGCACGTCGGCGATCATTTGGGTCGGGTGATATTCATCGGTCAAACCGTTGAATACCGGCACACCGGCGAATTTGGCCAGCTCTTCGACGATTTCCTGTTTGAAGCCACGGTACTCGATGGCGTCGTACATGCGACCCAGCACGCGGGCCGTGTCTTTCATGCTTTCCTTGTGGCCGATCTGCGAGGAATTCGGGTCGATGTAGGTGACGTTGGCGCCTTGGTCATAGGCTGCCACTTCGAAGGCGCAACGGGTGCGGGTCGAGGTTTTTTCGAAGATCAGGGCGATGTTGTTGCCCTTCAAGTGTTGTTGCTCGGTGCCGGTGTACTTGGCGCGTTTCAGATCGCGCGACAGGTCAAGCAGGTACCGCAGCTCACGTGGGGTGTGGTGTTCCAGGCTGAGCAGGTTACGGTTGTGGATGTTAAAAGCCATGATGGATCTCCTTGCCCGACACTGTGAAAGCTACTGCGCTCGGAAATACTGCGTTAAAAACAGGCTCGGAATGCTCATTTACAACCAGTAAACTCCGCTTCCTCGCCTGTTTTTGCCTTGTCTTTCCTTCGCTCGCTACGCTTTCACAGCGCCGGGTCGTATTAAGAAAAAGTTAGTAGTCAATCGGGTCGCGGATGATCGGGCAGGTCATGCAGTGGCCGCCGCCACGGCCACGGCCCAGTTCCCCGGCGCTGATGGTGATGACCTCCACGCCCGCTTTGCGCAGCAGGGTATTGGTGTAGGTGTTGCGGTCGTAGCCGATGACCACGCCCGGCTCCACGGCCACCACATTGTTGCCGTCGTCCCATTGCTCGCGTTCGGCGGCGAAGCTGTTGCCGCCGGTTTCCACCACGCGCAGTTTCGGCAGGTTGAGGGCGGCGGCCACGGTGTCGAGGAAGCTCGATTCTTCGCGGCGGATGTCGATGCCGCCCTGTTTGCTTTCGTCAGGGCGCAGGGTGAAGGCGACGATCTGATTCACCACTTCCGGGAAAATCGTCACCAGGTCGCGGTCGCAGAAGCTGAACACGGTGTCCAGGTGCATCGCCGCGCGGGACTTCGGCAGGCCGGCGACGATGACTTTTTCCACAGCCTTGTTCTTGAACAGGTTCAGCGCCAGTTGGCCGATGGCCTGACGGGACGAGCGCTCGCCCATGCCGATCAGCACCACGCCGTTGCCGATCGGCATCACGTCGCCACCCTCAAGGGTGGAGCTGCCGTGGTCTTTGTCCGGGTCGCCGTACCAGATCTCGAAATCGGCGTTGGTGAACTGCGGGTGGAATTTGTAGATGGCGGTGGTCAGCAGGGTTTCCTGACGGCGCGCCGGCCAGTACATCGGGTTCAGCGTCACGCCACCGTAGATCCAGCAGGTGGTATCGCGGGTGAACTGGGTGTTCGGCAGCGGCGGCAGAATGAAGCTGGAGTGACCGAGGAAATCGCGGAACATCTGGATGGTCTTGCCACCGAAGCTGTCCGGCAGATCATCGGCGGAGACGCCGCCAATCAGGAATTCGGCGATGTGCCGTGGCTCCAGGCTTTTCAGCCAGGATTTGACTTCGTTGATCAGGCCCAGGCCCACCGAATCGGCGGTGACCTTGCGCTCGAGAATCCAGTCCAGCGCTTCGGGGATGGCGACGATGTCGGTCAGCAGGTTGTGCATTTCCAGCACGTCGATCCCGCGTTCACGCATCTTGGTGACGAAGTCGAAGTGGTCGCGCTTGGCCTGGGCGACCCACAGCACGTCATCGAACAGCAGTTCATCGCAGTTGTTCGGGGTCAGCCGCTGGTGGGCCAGACCTGGGGAGCACACCATGACTTTGCGCAGTTTGCCGGCTTCGGAATGGACGCCGTACTTAACTTTTTCCGTGGTCATTTCAGATCCTCCAGATAACAAAACAATCAGGGGTTACAGAGTCAGGAAGCCGTCGTAGAGACCGTAGGCAGCCACCAGGGCACCCACGACCACTGCGGCGAAAATCAGCTTCTCGACGTTAGTGAAAATCGGTTGTTTGAGTTCCAGCTTGGCTTTGGCGAACAGGATCGCGCCGGGCGCATAGAGCAGGGCGGAGAGCAGCAGGTACTTGACCCCGCCGGCGTACAGCAGCCAGACCGCGTAGATCAGGGCGATGCCGCCGATGATCAGGTCTTTGCGCCGTTCGGCCGCGAAGCCTTCGTAGCTTTCGCCGCGCACCGCCAGCAGCAGGGCATAGGCCGCCGACCACAGGTACGGCACCAGAATCATCGAAGTGGCGAGGTAGATCAGCGACAGATAAGTGCTGGCCGAGAACAGGGTGATGATCAGGAAAATCTGCACCATCGCATTGGTCAGCCACAGGGCGTTGACCGGTACGTGGTTGGCGTTCTCCTTACGCAGGAACTCCGGCATGGTGTGGTCTTTTGCTGCGGCGAACATGATCTCCGCACACAGCAGCACCCACGACAGCAGCGCTCCCAGCAAGGAGATGATCAGACCGACGCTGATCAGCACCGCGCCCCAGTGACCGACTACATGCTCAAGCACGGCGGCCATCGACGGGTTCTGCAGTTTCGCCAGTTCCGGCTGAGTCATGATGCCCAGCGACAGCACGTTCACCAGCACGAGGAACAGCAGCACGGTGATGAAACCGATCACGGTGGATTTACCCACGTCCGAGCGTTTTTCGGCACGGGCCGAGAAGATGCTCGCGCCCTCGATACCGATGAACACCCACACGGTGACCAGCATCATGTTGCGCACCTGGTTCATCACACTGCCCAGATCAGGGTTTTTCACGCCCCAGATATCGGCGGTGAAGATGTCCAGTTTGAAGGCGAAGACCGCGATCAAAACGAACAGCAGCAGTGGCACGACCTTGGCGACGGTAGTCACCAGGTTGATGAACGCCGCTTCTTTGATTCCGCGCAGTACCAGGAAATGCACCGCCCACAGCAGCACCGAAGCGCCGATGACGGCGGCAACCGTGTTGCCTTCGCCGAAAACCGGAAAGAAATAGCCGAGGGTGCTGAACAACAGAACGAAGTAACCGACGTTGCCCAGCCAGGCACTGATCCAGTAACCCCAGGCCGAGGAAAAACCCATGTAATCGCCAAACCCGGCCTTGGCGTAGGCGTACACGCCGCCGTCCAGGTCAGGTTTGCGATTGGCGAGGGTTTGAAAGACAAAAGCGAGGGTGAGCATGCCGACAGCGGTGATGGCCCAACCGATGAGTACCGCGCCGACGTCTGCGCTGGCTGCCATGTTTTGCGGCAGAGAGAATATCCCGCCGCCGATCATTGAACCGACTACCAATGCAACCAGTGCACCTAGTCGAAGTTTTCCGGGAGCTTCAGACATTTGCATGACTCCATTGCAGGAGAGAAGAGTTCACAGCGTAGTTCTGTTGACTGTTCAAACAACTGATTTAGATCAGTGCATGGTCACATTCCATTGTTAATGAATGACTTAGGCGGCGCCTGATGGCATAAAGCTGCTGCCTGAAAGGCCCGTCCGATAGGCGTTTGGCAGATATGACTGGGAAAGGCTCCTATTACTTTCGAATTATCACGCTAGTTCTTTTTCAGGTTTTGGCAAATTTTCCGCATCTGTTTTCAGTACAGAATCGAATAATCAGGATTCGCACACAAAAGCGACTATCCGTGTTAGGCGTTAGCGCCATTGGCTATATATAAAAGGCGTTAATTGGCGTTATTCAATAAACGTACTTACGCTTTATCCGTTTAGTTAAAAACCGCCTCTTTTTGATGAGTGCCAGAGCAGGAAAGGGAGACTGGAATGTCGCAACCGACGCAAAAGCTGCAACTGGGGGCGTTGATCGCCCTGGTGGTGGGGTCGATGATTGGCGGGGGGATTTTTTCCCTGCCGCAGAACATGGCGGCACGCGCCGATGCCGGGGCAATTCTGATCGGTTGGGGAATTACCGCGATCGGCATGCTGACCCTCGCTTTCGTGTTTCAGACCCTGGCCAATCGCAAACCCGAACTGGATTCGGGGGTGTACGCCTACGCCAAGGCCGGTTTTGGCGATTACATGGGGTTTTCCTCGGCGTGGGGTTACTGGATCAGCGCCTGGCTGGGCAATGTCGGTTATTTCGTTCTTCTCTTCAGCACCCTCGGCTATTTCTTTCCGGTGTTCGGCCAGGGCAACACGCCCATCGCTATCGGTTGCGCCTCGGTGCTGCTGTGGGCCGTGCATTTTCTGGTGATGCGCGGGATCAAGGAGGCGGCGTTCATCAACCAGGTGACTACCGTGGCCAAGATCGTGCCGCTGATCATGTTCATCGTCATCGCTGCCGTGGCGTTCAAGGCTGATATTTTTACTCGCGATATCTGGGGGCGCAGCAACCCGACGTTTGGCGGGGTGATGGATCAGGTACGCAACATGATGCTGGTGACGGTGTTCGTGTTCATCGGTATCGAGGGGGCCAGCGTGTACTCGGCGCGGGCGCAGAAACGCAGTGACGTCGGTCGCGCCACGGTGATCGGTTTTATCGGCGTGCTGGCGCTGCTGGTGTTGGTCAATGTGCTGTCGCTGGGGATCATGAGCCAGCCGGAACTGGCCAGTTTGCAGAACCCGTCGCTGGCGGCGGTGCTGGAGCATATCGTCGGGCCGTGGGGGGCGCTGGCGATCAGTATCGGTCTGGCGATCTCGCTACTCGGCGCGTTGCTGTCGTGGGCATTGCTCTGCGCGGAAATTCTTTTTGCCACGGCTCGGGACAAGACCATGCCGGCATTCCTGAAAAAGGAAAACGCCAACCATGTGCCGGTCAATGCGTTGTGGCTGACCAACGTGATGATCCAGATTTTCCTGTTGATCACCCTGTTCTCGGCAGGCACTTACACCAGCCTGATCTACCTCGCATCGTCGATGATTCTGGTGCCGTATCTGTGGTCGGCCGCCTACGCGGTGTTGTTGAGCGGGCGCGGCGAAACCTACGAACACGCCTCGGCCGAACGCACCAAGGACCTGCTGATCGGTGGCATCGCGCTGTGTTATGCGGTGTGGTTGTTGTATGCCGGCGGAGTCAAGTATTTGCTGCTGTCGGCGTTGTTGTATGCGCCGGGGGTGATCCTGTTTGCCAAGGCCAAACATGAGCAGGGTGAGCCGTTGTTCACCCCGGTGGAGAAGGGGATTTTTACCGCTGTGATCATTGGGGCAGGGTTGGCGGCTTATGGTTTGTACAGCGGGGTGCTGTCGTTGTGAGGTTGACGAGCCGCACGGATTGACCCTGAATCGCAGGTGTCCGTGCGGCCGTCTTCGCGAGCAAGCCCGCTCCCACATTCAATCGCGTTCCGTCAGAAGAGACTCGGTCAAATGTGGGAGCAAGCCCGCTCCCACATTCAATCGCGTTCCGTCAGAAGAGACTCGGTCAAATGTGGGAGCAAGCCCGCTCTCACATTCAATCGCGTTCCGTCAGAAGAGACTCGGTCAAATGTGGGAGCAAGCCCGCTCCCACATTCAATCGCGTTCTGTCAGAAGAAACCCGGTCAAATGTGGGAGCAAGCCCGCTCTCACATTCAATCGCGTTCCGTCAGAAGAGACTCGGTCAAATGTGGGAGCAAGCCCGCTCTCACATTCAATCGCGTTCCGTCAGAAGAGACTCGGTCAAATGTGGGAGCAAGCCCGCTCCCACATTCAATCGCGTTCTGTCAGAAGAAACTCGGTCAAATGTGGGAGCAAGCCCGCTCCCACATTCAATCGCGTTCCGTCAGAAGAGACTCGGTCAAATGTGGGAGCGGGCTTGCTCGCGAAGAGGCCCGTATGTTCATCACCACTTTGGGTGATGCGAACCCAGTTCGGTGGCCGGCAGCGCCCACTGCAGCGGCGTCCCGCTGATCTTCACCGGCACCTGCAACCGGTGCGCCGGCCCCCACGGTGTCTGCTCAATCTCCAAGCGCTGATCCTGCTCATCCTCCGCTCGTAACGCCTCACTCGTCCCCGGTCCGTGCTCGATCAACAGTTTCGCCGTCCGCGCCAGCGACAACCGTGCCGATCCTCCGCGACCACTGCGCAACCGCTCGCTCAGCAAGCTGATCGCACTCGCCGCCATCAAATACCCGGTCGCATGGTCCAGCGCCTGCACCGGCAACGGTGTCGGTTTGTCGGCGTGCTTCCAGCGCTGCCCGGCCTCGGCGATGCCGCTGCTCATCTGCACCAGACTGTCGAAACCTCGGCGGTTCTGCCACGGCCCGCTCCAGCCGTAGGCGTTGAGGCTGACGTCGACCAGTCCCGGTGCCAGTTGCCGACGACGCTCGACACCGAAGCCAAGGTGCTCCAGCGCATCGGCGCGGTAGCCGTGGAGCAGAATGTCGGCGTCCTTCAACAAGTTTTCGAACACCGCGCGATCCGTCGGATCATGCAGATCCAGTCGCGCGCAGCGTTTGCCGAGGGTGACTTCCGGGACCACGCCCGGTTCGTTCCAGGTCGGCGGATCGATGCGCAAAACATCGGCGCCAAACCCTGCAAGAAAACGGCTGGCGGTGGGCCCGGCGAGTACCCGCGTCAAGTCCAGCACCTTGATCCCGGCCAGCGGTTGCGCCGCTGAGCCTTGCCACGGTTTGCGGCGTTCGTCCGGCTGATCAATGAACTGAACCAGCGGTTCGGCATTCACCGCCAACCCTTGCGGATGCTGTTGCCATTGCGCCCAACTGCGCATTTCGGCAGCGCAGCCCTTGGCGTCGACCACCGCTTGCTCCAGATCGTTGCTCGCCCATTGCGCGACTTTCGCCGCCATCGCTGCGCGGTCGGCACAGGCGCCCAGTACGCGTTCAGCGGCAGCGCGGTGATGCGAGGCGTTGGTGTGCAGGCGGATCCAGCCGTCGCGGGTCGCATAGTCACCTGCGACCGGATCCCACAACGGCGGCACTTCCCAGCCCATCGGACGCAGCGAGGTGGCGAACCAGAACGAGGCCAGACGCCGGTCGACTTCAACGCTTGGCAGATAAGCGGTTTGTTGCTGGATCAGTTCGCTGATCGTTTGCCCGGCAGCGGCAATGCTCGCGCAGGCCAGATCGGTGACGGCGAACGCCGAGGGCAGGGCGCCGCTGGCGGTGAACGGAATAGGCGTGTGCGGCAAGCCGAGTGCGGCTTGAATGGACGTGAGTAAATCAGTCATCGAAGGCCCTCCGGAGCGAGAGGGCGATGATAGTGCAAAAGAATGTCAGCTCAGATGAAATTCCCTGGGCAGAACACGTACCCCTGTGGGAGCGAGCCTGCTCGCGAAAGCGGTGTGTCAGTCAACAAAGGTGTTGGATTTGACGACCTCTTCGCGAGCAGGCTCGCTCCCACAGGGATTTGTGCCGGATTGTTATACCCGGAACTGATCCATCAATTTCATCTGCTGGCTCGCCAGGGCATTGAGCTGGCTGCTGATCGCTGCCGATTCGGTGGCTTGCTCGGTCAACGTCTCCGTCACGGTCCGAATCGCCGAGACGTTGCGGTTAACCTCTTCAGCCACCGCGCTCTGCTGTTCGGCGGCGCTGGCAATTTGCAGGTTCATGTCGCTGATCACGGTGACCGCATCGCTGATCTTGCCCAGCGCATCCACCGCCTGACGGATCTGCCCGGCGTTGTTGTGCGCCTGGGTCTGGCTCGAATGCATGGTCGCGACCACGCCACGGGTGCCGGTCTGGATCTTCTCGATGACTATGCGAATTTCTTCCACCGAATCCTGCGTGCGTTTGGCCAGGTTGCGCACCTCGTCCGCCACCACGGCAAACCCGCGCCCGCTCTCACCGGCCCGGGCCGCTTCGATGGCGGCGTTGAGCGCCAGCAGGTTGGTCTGTTCGGCGATGCTGCGAATCACCTCCAGCACCGAGCCGATCTGCTCGCTGTTGACCGCCAGTGCTTCGACTTCGGTCACTGCTTTGCTGACTTCATCGGCCAGTTGATTGATGTCGCGGGTGCTGCGCTCGATGATCGACATGCCGTCCTTGGCCGACTGATCGGCACCCTTGGCGGCGTTGGCCGCGTTTGACGCGCTGTTGGCAACGTCATGGGCGGTGGCGCTCATTTCGTTGGAGGCGGTGGCCACCTGGTCGATTTCGCGGAACTGAACCTGCATGCCTTCGCTGGTCTGACGGGCGATTTCCGAAGATTGGTCGGCGGTGCCGCGCGCTTCGGTGATGCTCTGTTTGATCTGCGCGATGGTCGGTTGCAGCTTGTCGAGGAAGCGGTTGAACCAGTTCACCAGTTCGCCCAGTTCATCCTGCTTGCTGTAATTGAGCCGCTGGGTCAGATCGCCTTCACCGCTGGCGATGTTCTTCAGCATCTCGGCAACGCTGTTGATCGGACGAGTGACACCGGAAGCGGTGAGCCAGATCAGCAACAAGCCAATCAGACCGGCAGCCACCGCCACTGCCAATGCCATGAATACGCCGGTTTCCTGAGTGTCATCGAGCACCGCTTGCAGCTTGACCGAATCGGCCAGCAACACTTGTTTCGGCAGGTCGATGACCACGCCCCAGGCGCGCGAGTTGCCAATCGGTTCGACCGGATACACAGCTCGGATCAGATCGCCTTGTTCGATGATCTTCGGCGTGGCGCTGCCGAGTAGTTGCAGCACATCCTTACCGTCGGCGCCGAGGGTGTCGCTGATTTTCTTGCCGACCTTGGCGGCGTCGGAACTGTCGGCCGCCAGCACGCCACTGCCGGACACAATCAGCATGTGCCCGGCGTTGTTGAACAGGTTGCGCTGGGACTCCGCGGTGGCCGCTTGCAAGGCGTCGAGGGCGATATCGACGCCGACCACACCGATGGCTTTGCCGTCGACGATCAACGGTACGGAAATGGTCGTCATGAGCATTTCCTTGCCGCCGACGGTATCGGCATACGGGTCGAGCAGGCAGGTGCGTTTGTTGTCGCGAGGGCAGGTGTACCAACTGTTGTACGGCGTGCCGCTGACACTCAACGTGGTCTTGGTCATGTCTTCTTCGACCATGATTGTGTTCAGCGAGGAGCCGGCAGCGCGGCTCCAGTAACTGGCAAAACGCCCGGCTTCGTTGGACTGGCGCGCCGCGTCGTTGGCGAACTCGCTGTCCTTGCCGTCGAGCCCGTTCGGTTCAAAGGCGAGCCAGATGCCGAGCACCTTGTCGTTACGCTCGAACGCGGTTTTCAGGTTCAGGTTCAACTCTTCACGCAAGGCACCGGTGTCCAGCGAACGCTTGGCGGCCATTACGCGCATGTCCTTGATCTGGTCGGCCAGCGCGGTGATCACCGTCAGGCTTTCGCCAAAGGTCTTCTGCACGCGCACCGCTTGTTCGGCGGCTTTGGCCTGCAGCAGGTTCTGCACACTGGTGGTGAGCAACTTGTTGCTGGAGTCGCTGACCAGTTTATCGTTCTGGTTGGTCTGGTAAATGTTCATGCCGACGATCAGCGCAACCACACCGAGCAGGCATAGACCAGAGAGCAGAACGATTTTCAGGCGAATGGAAAGAGAGTCGAACATGGGCGTTCTCGCGAATGAATAAAACGGGTGGCATTCGGGTATGAACTACCCGGTTCGCCAAATCCATTCAGCGCTAAACGTTTGCGCAGGGGAATGTGCTGCAAGGGTGATTAATTACAGAGAAGTTTCAGGGGTGTTACGCGGGCTCAGGAAGGGGGGGGCAAGGTTTCCGGTCGCGACCAGATCCACAGGTTGCCCAAACTCATCCCGGCAATCGCCAGATAGACCGGCCAGCCGTGATCGAGCATCAGCACCATCAGCGTCGCGCACAGCAGCATGCTCACCGTCGCACTGACCTTGGCCTTGCGCGCAATGATTTTGCCGTTGCGCCAGTTGCTCAGGATCGGCCCAAACAGGCGATGGTGTTCCAGCCAGGCACTCAGTCGCGGCGAACTGCGCGTCGCGGCCCAGGCGGCGAGCAGGATGAACTCGGTGGTCGGCAGGCCGGGCACGACGATGGCAATCAGGCCGATGCCAAGGCTGACATAGGCCAGCAGGCCGAACAGCAGGCGGGCGATTTTTGAGGTGGCGGGTTGCGGCATGGGCTCAGCGAGTGATTATGAAGCGGAATGGAGATCTTACAGGTTGTTGCAGTTCCCATGTGGGAGCGAGCCTGCTCGCGAAAGCGGTGGATCAGTCACATTAATGTTGAATGTGCTGCCGTATTCGCGAGCAGGCTCGCTCCCACAAGGAATAGGTGTTGCTTCAGGCAAGTTCTGCTTCGGTGGCATAAGCCTGTTCCAACAACACGGTGAAGCGGTTGAACGCGTCAATCGCGCCTTGCTCGACTTCAGCTTCTTCCTCGGCACTGAACTGCAACGAGTCGAGGGTGCGCACAAAGCTTTTCCAGCCTTCGGCGCGACCACCTTCGGGCTCACCCAAATGACGCGCACCAAAGGTTTCGCTCAGCTCCAGCGCCACGGCGCGCTTGATCAGAAACGCCGCACCGAGCTTCGAACCTTCGGAGACAAAGACCCAGCCCAGCGCACGAGCCTTGCTCGGGTTCTTCACCGCGCCAGCCACAGGTGCCGGCACTTCAGTTTCCAGATCCGCCAGATCTGCCTTGGCCGCTTCGGCACGGCAACGGGCTGGCAAGTCCGGCACGATCGCGGTCAGTTCGGCGTTGTTATAGAGGTCGACCAGTTCCGACTGAAACAGGTATTGCACCACCACAAACCGGGTGAAGTTGGCGCGAGTCTCGAATGGCGCATGGGCTTTGACCAGGGCGTCGAGCTTGCTGTGCGGCTCGTGCGTGATCTGGTTCAGGCGTTGCGAACGCAGGGCTTTTTGCGAAGTGGTCATGGGGTGTCCTTGATAAAAGAGGCGC
The DNA here is from genome assembly GCF_002813455.1 of Pseudomonas baetica. Taxonomy (NCBI): domain Bacteria; kingdom Pseudomonadati; phylum Pseudomonadota; class Gammaproteobacteria; order Pseudomonadales; family Pseudomonadaceae; genus Pseudomonas; species Pseudomonas baetica. The sequence continues at coordinate 423,121 of NZ_PHHE01000001.1, forward strand.
TTGATAACGAGACGAACGGGATAGCGCCGGACAGTAAAAAAAGCCTCACTGCGCGGCGTATGAATACGCGCAGTGAGGCAGACGGGATCAGATGTCCCAGATCAGATTGATCGCGAAGTTACGGCCCGGCTGGGTCAGGCGATCAAGGTTGGCCGGTTGCGTTACCGAGGCTTCGCCGACGCTGTCGTAACCGCGCACGTCATCCCACAGCCAGTATTTCTTGTCGGTCAGGTTGTAAATGCCGCCGCTGACGGTGACGTCGTTCGTGACTTTGTAGAAGCCGGTCAGATCAAGAATACCGAAGCCCGGTGACTTGAACTGGCTGCTGACGCCATCCGGCGACTTGAAGTTGCTGTCGTCGACACGATCCTTCTTCTTCACCAATGTCCAGCTCAGCAAACCGCCGTAGTTGTCCTGGTCGTAACCGAGCCCGAACACACCGGTCAGCGGATTGACGCTGTTGAGCGGTTCGCCGCTGTCGTCGTTGCGGCCGTAGGCGTAGGCGATCGAGCCTTGGGTATACAGGCCTTGCGGCGCGCCGAACGCATCCAGATTCAAGCGACCTTTGACTTCCGCGCCCTTGATGGTCGCGTGCTTGATGTTGCTCGACTGGAAGGTCAGCTCGCTGTAACCCGGGGTGACCGCATCTTCGTTGATGAAGTCGCGGTACTTGTTGTAGAACACCGCCACGTCAAACGAGCCAGACTCGAAGTTGCCGCGCAGACCGGTCTCGTAGCTTTTGCTTTTTTCCGGTTCCAGGTCCGGGTTCGGCGCCACTTGGTAACCGGTGGTGTTGTTCTCGAAACGACCGTACAGCGCTTTCGCGGTCGGCGTGCGGAAGCCTTCGGCGTATTGACCGTACCAGGTGTAGTTGTCGTTAAAGGCGTAGGTCAGGCCGAATTTGGGCGAGACTTTATGCCAGGTCTTGTTCTTGTCGCTGACCGTGCCCTGGCCATCCGCCGCCACGGTGTTGAGGAATTCCTCGGTGATGTGCGGCTTGAGTTGGGTGTAGTCGTAGCGCAGGCCTGGAAGGAAGGTCCAGTCGTTCCAGCTGATCTGATCCTGGGCGAACAGGCTGTAGGTGTTGATGGTCGGGTCCGGGAAGTCGCTGGCCTTTTTCAAGACGTCAGCGACACTGGTGGCGCCAATCGCGGTGCAGCCGCGACCGACGGCCAGGCACTTGCCGTCGCCGCTGCGCGAGCCGGTGACTTTCTGCTGTTTGATCGTGGTGCCGTAGGTCAGCACGTGGTCGGTGTCACCGATGGCAAAGGCCTTGTCCAGTTGCGCATCGAAGACCCACTGCTTTTCCTCGTAAACCGTGTCGCGGGTACGCAGCACTTTCCGGGTCATCGGGTAGTAATACTCTTCGGTGCTCTGGTCGGTCTTGGCGATCTGGTGGTTGAGGCTCCACTTCACGTTGTCGACCAGCAGGCTGTCGAGGGCGAAGCTGTGTTCGATGCCGAAACGCTCGCGGGTGATGGTGTCGTTACCGGTGCGCCACTGGTACATGCCGCCGGGCAGCATGCTGTCTGGAATGGTCGGGGCGCCGTTGAAGTACGGGCCGCCGTAGGCGCTTTTTTGATCGGTGTCGCGATCATCCTTGTACTTTTCGTAGGTCAGGCCCAGGCGCGAATCTTCGTTGTAGTTCCAGCCGATCTTGGCCAGCACGTTAGTAGCCTTGACGTCTTCCGGGTTGGCGGCGGTGCGCTCAAGACCGGTGCCATTGTTGCTGCCGTAGGAGTCGGTCTCGTGACCGTCACGGCGGCTGAAGTGCAGCAAGCCATCGAACTGATCGGCACGGCCAGCGACGGTGGCGGACTTCAACCAGCTCTCATCGGCGGAGCTGTAACCGGTTTTCAGGCGGGCGCCGACGTCTTTGCCGGGCTTGATGATGTCGTCAGGATCGAGGGTGTAGTAGCTGACGGCGCCGCCAATGGCGTTGCTGCCGTACAGCACCGAGGCAGGGCCGCGAAGGATTTCCACGCGTTTGACGATTTCCGGGTCGACGTAATTGCGCTGGCTTTTGGCGTACGGGCCGTTGAAGAAACTGTTGGGGATTTCCACGCCATCGACTTGAGTCAGAATGCGGTCGCCGTCGATGCCACGGATGTTGTAGCCGCTGATACCACCACGCTGGCCGGCGCCACCGACGGAAACCCCCGGCTCATAACGCACCAGATCCTTGATGGTGTTGACGTTGTTGCGATCGAGTTCTTCACGGCTGTGCACGGTGACGGTGCTCGGCACGCTGTTCACCGACTGTTCCTGGCGGGTGGCGCTGATGGTCACCTGATCCAGATTAAGCGCGCCGCTGGTGCTGCGTTTTTCCAGCACGACGTTGTTGTTGCTCAGCTTGCGGAAGCTCAGGTTGGTCCCCACCAACAGGCGCTCAAGGGCTTTTTCCGGTGGCAGCGAGCCGCGTACGCCCGGCGACGATATGCCCTGACCCAGTTCTGCCGGTAAGCCGACTTGCCAGCCGGTCACGGCGGTGAAGGCATTGAGGGCCGACACCAGCGGCTGCTGACCGATGGCGAACGAGTAATCGCCCATGTTGCGCGCCGGTTGCTCAGTGGCAGCCAGCAGCGGCGCGCTGCCGGCCATCAGGATGGCAGCGGTCAGCAGCGACAATACGCGGGAAGGGGAAGCAGTCTGGCGGGTAAGGCGAGAGGACATCGATAGCGCTCCGTGTCGCACGAATCTTTATAGGTGCTGATTTCGCGTCCGAAGATGCGAATCAATTGCATTGGCTATAACTAGACGAACGCGCTCACGCTATCGAGTAAAAATAATTCTCATTTAGTTCAGGATCACCAGCGCCGGGAATTCCTGCAGGCGTGCGGAGGTGATGTGGGCGAGGGAGCGCACCACGTCGAGCGGTTGATCGAGGCGGTAATTGCCGGTCACGGCAACGTCGGCCAACTGCTCGTTGTTGTTGATGATCCAGCCCGGATAGTAGCGGCGCAGTTCGGCCAGCACCTGATTGAGCGGGCAGTTCTCGAACACCAGTCGACCTTGCACCCAGGCCAGATCGGTATTGGCGTCGAGTTTGGCCGGGCGGTCGAAACCGTTGGGGCCGATGCGGATACTTTCCCCTGCGCTCAAGCGAACCCGAGCATCGTTATGGGTCGCACGCAGATCGACATCGCCGCGCTGCACATTGACCTGCGCGACACCGTCCAGATAGCGCACGGCGAACGCGGTGTCATGCACGCTGGCCTTGACCGGGCCGGCGTCGATTTCCAGCGGTTGATTGCGATTGGCCGCGACCTCGAAAAACGCTTCGCCCTGATACAACCGGGCAACGCGCTGTTGATCATTGATGGTGCTGGAAAACGCCGAGTTGGTATTGAGCAGGACTTTCGAACCGTCCTCCAGTTGCAGGCGCTGGCGTTCGCCGACCACGGTCAGATGATCGGCCTGAAGGCGCATCGGCACATTGCTGAAACTGAACAGACCGAGCACCAGCACCGCAGCGGTCGCCAGCGGTTTCCAGTGGGGGCGCAGGCGTTTGAGGACAGTGACTTTCGCAGGTTTGGCCGCGAGGTTTTGTGCGCACTGGGCGATCTGCGGGCCGTCCCAGATCGCCTGCGCCTTGGCGAAGGCCTCGGCATTCAACGGATCAGCCGCCAGCCACGCGTGGAATTGCCGGGTCTGCTCTTGGTCCGGACTGCCGAGCACGATGAGCCAGTCCAGCGCCTGGTCCATTGCAAGTGCGGCGTCCTGCGCCGTTTCGGGCGAAGGCGAGCGGTGGGTGTCCGTCACGGTGTTTCCTCGGCAGTGTCTGCGCACGGCTGTTTTTTTAGTGAAGCGTAAAAGTCGGGCAAGGGTAACAAAGCCCGATGATCAGTGCAGTTGAACCTGGCACAAACAGAAAAGGCCTACAGCCTCAGTCGCCATTCAAGCGTTCGGCGACGCCGATGCAAATGCTCATGATCAGTTTCAGTTCTTTCTGCACGGTGCTGAGCGACACGTTCAGTTCGTCGGCGATTTCCTGATAGCTATGACCGTGCAGGCGGCTGAGGATGAAAATCTGCTGCTGACGCGGGCTGAGTTGACCGAGGCTCACGTTCAGGCGCTCCAGCAATTGTTCGGCGTGGGCGGCGTCTTCGGCGCTGCTGGCGGGGGCGGCGACGCTGTGCACAACTGCCTGCGGCACATCATCGACCATGGTCCGCGAATGGATCTTGCGCGCACGCAGATGATCCAGGGCCAGATTGCGCGCGGTCTGGAAGACAAAGGGTTCGAGATGATCGATGGCCCGCTCGCTCAGCGCCCGCGTCACGCGCAGGTAGGTTTCCTGCAACAGATCTTCAGCGGTGCTGTGATTGTTGACCATCCGTTCCAGCGTACGCAGCAAGGACGTGCGCTGGGTGAGGAAGACGTGGTTGAAGTGTGATTGACTCACGGGAAGACCTGATCCATTTCAAGCGAATGATAATGCTTATCATCTAGCTGAATGGTCAAGTACTGATTTTGAATAGAACGGAAAACCTTGTGGGAGCGAGCCTGCTCGCGAAAGCGGTGTATCAGCCAACATAAATGTTGAATGACACATCGTATTCGCGAGCAGGCTCGCTCCCACAGGGATAGGGGATTACTTGAGATTATTCGGCGTTGCACAACGCCAGGCAGTTATCCAGCATGCGGTTGGAGAAGCCCCACTCGTTGTCATACCAGGCCAGCACTTTCAGCAGTTTGCCGCTGGATTTGGTGTGGTTGGCGTCGAAAATCGACGACAGCGGGTTGTGGTTGAAGTCGCTGGAAACCAGCGGCAAGGTGTTGTAGCCCAAAATTTTCGAATGCTGGCTGGCCGCTTTCAGCAGGGCATTCACTTCCTCGGCGGTGGCTTCTTTCTTCAGCTGAACGGTCAGATCCACCAGCGACACATTGATCACCGGCACACGCACGGCCATGCCGGTCAGCTTGCCCGCCAGTTCCGGCAGCACCAGGCCTACCGCTTCAGCGGCGCCAGTCTTGCTCGGAATCATGTTCTGCGTGGCCGAACGCGCGCGGTACGGGTCGGTGTGATAGACGTCGGTCAGGTTCTGGTCGTTGGTGTAGGCGTGGATGGTGGTCATCAAACCGCTTTCGATGCCCAGCTCACGGTGCAGCACTTGCGCGACAGGCGCCAGGCAGTTGGTGGTGCACGAAGCGTTGGAGATGATCTGATGCGACTGGCGCAGAATGTCGTGGTTCACACCGTAAACCACGGTGGCGTCGGCACCTTTGGCCGGGGCCGAGATGATCACTTTGCGTGCGCCGGCAGTAATATGCGCAGCGGCTTTGGCACGGTCGGTGAACAGACCGGTGCATTCGAACACCACATCGATTTTTTCCGCAGCCCAGGGCAGCTCGGCCGGGTTGCGAATGGCGCTGACTGAAATGCGGTCGCCATTGACAGTCAGGCTCTCGTTGTCATGCTCGACTTGTGCATCGAATGTGCCGTGAACGGTGTCGTATTTGAGCAGATGCGCGTTGATCGAGCTGTCGCCCAGATCGTTGATGGCGACGATCTGCAAATCCTGTCGATAGCCTTGGGTATACAGTGCGCGCAGGACATTACGGCCGATGCGGCCAAAACCATTGATTGCAATTCGAAGAGTCATGGAACAGCGCCGCCGTCGTTTTGTTGTTGGAATTACAAGATTATTCGCATAAAAATAGAAAACAAGCCTTTTTAGTGGCAATATTTTGTTTTATCTACAACGAGTGACCTGAATCAACTGGTCCGAATGGTCAAAAAAGCCGTCTGTCATTCCGATAACAACGGCGTTTGATCAGCATAGACAATCAGGTCGCCACATCCGTTAGCCTGGAGTTCTACACATGCATCCCCGCGTTCTTGAGGTCACCGAACGGCTTATCGCCCGCAGCCGCGCCACGCGTCAGGCTTACCTTGCACTGATTCGCGGCGCCGCCACTGACGGCCCGATGCGCGGCAAGCTGCAATGCGCCAACTTCGCCCATGGCGTGGCCGGGTGTGGCAGCGAAGACAAGCACAGCCTGCGGATGATGAACTCGGCGAACATCGCCATTGTTTCTTCCTATAACGACATGCTCTCGGCGCATCAGCCGTACGAAGTCTTTCCTGAACAAATCAAGAACGCCCTGCGCGAAATCGGTTCGGTCGGCCAATTCGCCGGCGGTACACCGGCGATGTGCGACGGCGTGACCCAGGGCGAGCCGGGCATGGAACTGAGCCTGCCGAGCCGCGAAGTCATCGCCATGTCCACGGCAGTGGCGCTGTCGCACAACATGTTCGATGGCGCGCTGATGCTCGGCATCTGCGACAAGATCGTGCCGGGCCTGATGATGGGCTCGCTGCGTTTCGGTCATCTGCCGACGATTTTCGTCCCGGGCGGGCCGATGGTTTCGGGGATTTCCAACAAGGAAAAAGCCGACGTGCGGCAGAAGTACGCTGAAGGCAAGGCGACCCGCGAAGAGCTGCTGGAATCGGAGATGAAGTCCTACCATAGCCCGGGCACCTGCACCTTCTACGGCACCGCCAACACCAACCAGTTGCTGATGGAAGTCATGGGCCTGCACTTGCCGGGCGCGTCTTTCGTCAACCCGAACACGCCGCTGCGTGATGCCCTGACCCGCGAAGCCGCGCATCAGGTCACGCGCCTGACCAAACAGAATGGCAACTTCATGCCGATCGGCGAAATCGTCGACGAGAAGTCGCTGGTCAACTCGATCGTCGCGTTGCACGCCACCGGCGGTTCGACCAACCACACCCTGCACATGCCGGCCATCGCCATGGCGGCGGGCATTCAACTGACCTGGCAGGACATGGCCGACCTCTCCGAAGTCGTGCCGACCCTGAGTCACGTCTACCCGAACGGCAAAGCCGACATCAACCACTTCCAGGCCGCTGGCGGCATGTCCTTCCTGATCCGCGAACTGCTCGCTGCGGGCTTGCTGCACGAAGACGTCAACACCGTGCTTGGCCACGGCTTGAGCAAATACACCAAAGAGCCGTTCCTCGATAACGGTCAACTGGTGTGGCGCGAAGGCCCGGTCGACAGCCTCGACGAAAACATCCTGCGTCCAGTCGCCCGCGCGTTCTCGGCGGAGGGCGGTCTGCGCGTAATGGAAGGCAACCTTGGTCGCGGCGTGATGAAAGTCTCGGCCGTGGCCCTGGAAAACCAGATCGTCGAAGCACCGGCCATGGTGTTCCAGGATCAGCAGGATCTGGCCGATGCGTTCAAGGCCGGTTTGCTGGAGAAGGATTTTGTCGCGGTGATGCGCTTCCAGGGCCCGCGCTCCAACGGCATGCCCGAGCTGCACAAGATGACGCCGTTCCTCGGCGTGCTGCAGGATCGCGGCTTCAAAGTTGCGCTGGTCACCGACGGGCGTATGTCCGGCGCCTCGGGGAAAATCCCGGCGGCGATCCACGTCAGTCCTGAAGCTTATGTCGGCGGCGCTTTGGCGCGCGTGCAAGAGGGCGATATCATCCGCGTCGATGGCGTCAAAGGTACTTTGGAACTCAAAGTGGACGCCGAAGAATTTGCCGCACGCGAACCTGCCAAAGGCCTGTTGGGCAACAACATCGGCAGCGGTCGCGAACTGTTCGGCTTCATGCGTTTGGCCTTCAGCTCGGCGGAGCAGGGGGCCAGCGCCTTCACTTCTGCCCTGGAGACGCTTAATTGAAACTGGCTTTGGTCGGTGACATCGGAGGCACCAACGCGCGGTTTGCGTTGTGGAAAAATCAGCAGCTCGAATCGATTCAAGTGCTGGCCACGGCCGACCACGCCAGCCCGGAGGAGGCGATCAGCCTCTACCTGAGCGGGCTGGGTCTGGCGCCAGGTTCGATCGGTTCGGTGTGCCTGTCGGTGGCAGGTCCCGTCAGCGGTGATGAGTTCAAGTTCACCAACAACCATTGGCGTTTGAGCCGCACGGCGTTTTGCAAAACCTTGCAGGTCGAACGGTTGTTGCTGGTCAACGACTTCTCGGCGATGGCGCTGGGCATGACCCGTTTGCAGCCCGACGAATTCCGCGTGGTCTGCGCAGGCACGCCGGAGCCGTTGCGGCCGGCGGTGGTGATCGGCCCGGGCACTGGCCTCGGCGTCGGCACCCTGCTCGATCTCGGTGAAGGTCGTTTTGCTGCTTTGCCGGGCGAGGGCGGTCACGTCGATCTGCCGTTGAGCAGTCCGCGTGAAACCCAGCTGTGGCAGCACATCCATAACGAGATCGGCCATGTCAGCGCGGAAACTGCGTTGAGCGGTGGTGGTTTGCCACGGGTTTACCGGGCGATCTGCGCAGTGGACGGGCATGAGCCGACACTCGATACGCCGGAAGCGATTACGGCGGCAGGCCTTGCGGGTGATCCGATAGCATTGGAAGTGCTGGAACAGTTCTGCTGCTGGCTGGGGCGTGTCGCGGGCAACAACGTGCTGACCACTGGCGGTCGGGGTGGGGTGTACATCGTCGGTGGCGTGATTCCACGCTTTGCCGATTTCTTCGTCGAAAGCGGTTTTGCCCACAGCTTCGCCGACAAGGGCTGCATGAGCGATTACTTCAAGGGGATTCCGGTGTGGCTGGTGACGGCGCCGTATTCCGGCCTGGTGGGCGCGGGTGTGGCCCTGGATCAATCAATCCCGACCTGAAATACGGTAAAAATTGTGGGAGCGGGCTTGCTCGCGAAAGAGGTGTATCAGAGACATCAAGGTGACTGACACACCGCTTTCGCGAGCAAGCCCGCTCCCACAGTGGTTCTGTGGTGTTTGTAAGTTCGATGCTTAAGGCATAATCCGCCCCAATTCCAACAACAAGGATGCCTTCGAAGTGAGCTCAGTCAACAAGTCGATATTGTTGGTCGATGACGACCAGGAAATACGCGAGTTGCTGGAAACCTACCTGACCCGCGCCGGGTTTCAGGTGCGGGCCACAGCCGATGGCGCCAGTTTCCGTCAGGCACTCAACGAGGCGCCGAGCGATCTGGTGATCCTCGATGTCATGCTCCCCGACGAAGACGGCTTCAGCCTCTGCCGTTGGGTGCGCCAGCATCCGCGTCAGGCGCAGGTGCCGATCATCATGCTCACCGCCAGTTCTGACGAAGCTGACCGCGTGATTGGTCTGGAACTCGGCGCCGACGACTACCTCGGCAAACCTTTCAGCCCTCGTGAACTGCAAGCCCGGATCAAGGCCCTGCTGCGCCGCGCGCAATTCGGTCAGGAACGCAGCGGCAGCGAAGTGCTGGCCTTCGACGATTGGCGGCTGGACATGGTCAGCCATCGCCTGTTCCACACTGACGGTGAAGAAGTGATTCTCTCCGGCGCCGATTTCGCCCTGCTAAAACTGTTCCTCGACCACCCGCAGGAAATCCTCGACCGCGACACCATCGGCAACGCCACCCGTGGCCGCGATCTGATGCCGCTCGATCGGATCGTCGACATGGCCGTCAGCCGCTTGCGCCAACGCCTGCGTGACACGGAAAAACCGCCTCGGCTGATCCGCACCGTGCGCGGCAGCGGCTACCAACTGGCAGCCAACGTGGTTGCCGGCAATGGTCACTGAGTCGCTGCGCAAACTCGCCGCCAGGGTGCCGGTGCCACGCTCACTGCTTGGGCGAATGTTGCTGCTGACCTTGCTGGCGGTGTTGTTCGCGCAAACCTTGTCGAGCGTGATCTGGGTTTCGCAACTACGCGCCACCCAACTCGAAGGGCTGGTCACCAGCGCTCGCAGCCTTGCCCATTCGATGACCGCCAGCGTCAGTTACTTCCGTTCCCTGCCGGTGGCCTATCGGCCGCTTGTGCTTGATCAATTGCGCAGCATGGGCGGCACGCGGTTTGTCGTAACACTCAACGACAAACCTTTGGGCATGGACGTTTTGCCGGTCACACCGCGCAAAGCGGCAGTGATGAAAGCGGTCGACGAAGTGCTGCGTCAATCGCTCGGCCATGACACCGACATCTCGGTGACCTTCGTCAGCCCCGAGGATCTGCGCATCTTCAATGCCGGGCTGAAACTCGATGAGCTGCCGCGTTCCTGGGCGCATTACGCGTTGACCCTGGAGCCGGTGAATCCACCGGTGCTGGTCACGCAGATTCAGATGGCGCCGGGCGAATGGCTGTACATCGCCTCGCTGTTGCCCGAGCCCTACACCAGCCTTGAAGAGCAAGGCCTGCCTTCGCAGCAGGTGTGGTTTATCGTGCTCACCAGCGGCTTTTTGCTGTTGTTCATCGGTTTGCTGGTGCACTGGCAGAGCCGGCCGCTCAAGCGTCTGGCCCGCGCGGCGCGGGACCTGTCGCTGGGCGCCGACGTCGAACCGGTGGCCGAGGGCGGCGGCAGTGAAGTGGTCGAAGTGGGGCGTGCGTTCAACACCATGCGCGAGCGTATCAGCCGTTACCTGACCGAGCGCAGCCAGTTGTTCAGTGCGATTTCCCACGACTTGCGCACGCCGATCACCCGCCTGCGTCTGCGCGTCGAACTGCTGGAAGACGAACAACTGCAAACCAAATTCGGCCGCGATCTGGATGAGCTGGAACTGCTGGTCAAAGGCGCGCTGCAATGCGTGAAGGACACCGATATTCACGAGAACATCGAACCGGTGGATCTCAACCATGTGCTCGATTGTCTGGTGGAGCCATACCTGGCGCCCAACGGCAATGGCCGCGTGACCCAGCATGGCCGGGCGCTGGCAGCGTATCCGGGCAAGCCTCTGGCGTTGAAACGCTGCATCGGCAACCTGATCGACAACGCCTTGAAGTACGGGCAGAACGCGCATTTGCATATCGATGACGATGAAAGTGCGTTTGTCCTGCACGTCGACGATGAAGGCCCGGGCGTGCCGGAGCAGCGGCTGGAGCAGGTGTTTGAGCCGCACTTCAGGTTGGCGGGGCAGCAGCAGGGGTATGGGCTTGGCCTCGGGATTGCGCGCAACATTGCCCATAGCCATGGTGGTGAGGTGACGTTGCAGAATTTGCGCGAGGGTGGGTTGCGGGTGACGTTGCAACTGCCGCGCAGTGTTGACTAGTCAGACCGCGTTAACGTTCTTCGCGAGCAGTCTCGCTCCCACATTCGACCGTGTTCCAACTGAAGGAATGCGGTCGAATGTGGGAGCGGGCTTGCTCGCGAAGGCGTCGGCACATTCAACACAAATGTCACAGATCGGTGACAAAACCCGTCCCCTTCGTTACAAGCCCACCCCGGCCCGTTGTTTAGACTCCCCGCAGTCATAACAACAAAAAAGGCCACCCATGGATCTCTTCCACCCAGGCTTCAGCAGTTGGCTGAATGCCCCTGCCCACCAGCAATGGCTCGCCGCCGAAGGCGTGCGCCTGCTGGATTTCGCCAAGGCTGCAAAGCTGCCCGAAGGCTTTGGCAACCTCGACGAACGCGGCCAGTTGCCGGCGCACGCGCAGGCCGAAACCATGAACACCGCGCGCATGACGCACAGTTTCGCCATGGCCCACATTCAGGGCCTGCCGGGTTTTGCCGAGCTGGTCGATCACGGCATCGCAGCCCTGCGCGGGCCGTTGCGTGATGCCCTGCACGGTGGCTGGTTTGCAGTGGCTGAACACCGCGATGGCAACACCGGCAAGAACGCCTACCTGCACGCGTTCGTTGCACTGGCGGCGAGTTCCGCCGTGGTCGCACAACGTCCCGGCGCCCAGGCTTTGCTGGATGACGCCATCGACATCATCGACACGTATTTCTGGAGCGAAGAAGAGGGCGCCATGCGCGAATTCTTCAACCGCGACTGGAGCGAAGAAGAAGCCTATCGCGGTGCCAACAGCAACATGCACGCCACCGAAGCGTTTCTCGCCCTGGCCGATGTCACCGAAGATCCGCGTTGGCTGATACGTGCGCAACGCATTGTCGAGCGTGTGATCCACGGTCACGCCGCCGCCAACGGTTACATGGTCATCGAACACTTCGACCGAAACTGGCAGCCGCTGTGCGAGTACAACCAGGACAATCCGGCCGACGGTTTCCGCCCTTACGGCACCACGCCGGGCCATGGTTTTGAGTGGGCGCGGCTGTTGCTGCACCTTGAAGCCGCGCGGGTTCAGGCAGGCATGCTGACGCCAGGCTGGCTAGCCACCGACGCGCAAAAACTGTTCGAACACAATTGCCGTCACGGCTGGAACGTCGATGGTGCACCGGGCATCGTCTACACCCTCGACTGGAACAACCAAGCCGTGGTCCGCCATCGCCTGCACTGGACGCACGCCGAGGCCAGCGCCGCGGCCAGCGCTTTGCTCAAGCGCACCGGCGATGAGCAATACGAAACCTGGTACCGACTGTTCTGGGATTTTTGCGAAGTGAATTTCATCGACCGCTGCGACGGCAGCTGGCATCACGAACTCAATCCGCAAAACACTCCAAGTGCCGATATCTGGCCGGGCAAACCCGATCTGTATCACGCCTGGCAAGCGGTGCTGATTCCGCGCCTACCCTTGGCGCCGAGCATGGCCACTGCGCTGGCACAGTTGTCCCAGAGCATTCCTGTGTAACCATGTGGTGACATTCGCGCGTCCCTTCGTTACCTGCGAGGGGAATCGCCCTGTTTAAACTCCTGTGCAGCGCAAGCACCAGACTTGCAACGCATAACAACAAGAAAGGTACATCTCAGATGAATGCGATTTCTCGCCTCGCTACTGTCATTTCTGTCGCCTCCCTGTTCCCGCTCGCAATTCTGCCTCTCAGTGTTTCCGCTGCCGAATCCAAAGGTTCGGTGGAAGTCGTGCACTGGTGGACCTCCGGTGGCGAAAAAGCTGCCGTTGATGTGCTCAAGGCCCAAGTCGAAAAAGACGGTTTCACCTGGAAAGACGGCGCAGTCGCCGGTGGTGGCGGTGCGACTGCCATGACCGTGCTGAAAAGCCGTGCAGTTGCCGGCAACCCGCCAGGCGTTGCCCAGATTAAAGGCCCGGACATCCAGGAATGGGCGTCGACCGGCCTGCTCGACACCGACGTTCTGAAAGACGTTGCCAAGTCGGAAAAGTGGGACAGCCTGCTCGACAAGAAAGTCTCCGATACCGTGAAGTACGACGGTGATTACGTGGCCGTGCCGGTGAACATTCACCGTGTGAACTGGCTGTGGATCAACCCGGAAGTCTTCAAGAAAGCCGGCATCGAAAAAGCCCCGACCACCCTCGAAGAATTCTACGCCGCTGGCGACAAGCTCAAGTCTGCGGGCTTCATCCCGCTGGCTCACGGCGGTCAGCCTTGGCAGGACAGCACCGTGTTCGAAGCCGTTGTGCTCTCGGTCATGGGTGTTGATGGCTACAAGAAAGCCCTGGTCGATCTGGACAACGCTGCGCTGACTGGCCCGGAAATGGTCAAGGCCCTGACCGAACTGAAGAAAGTCGCGACCTACATGGACGCCGACGGCAAAGGCCAGGACTGGAACCTGGAAGCGGCCAAAGTCATCAACGGCAAGGCCGGCATGCAGATCATGGGTGACTGGGCCAAGTCCGAATGGACTGCCGCGAAGAAAATCGCCGGCAAGGATTACCAGTGCGTAGCCTTCCCGGGCACCGACAAGGCGTTCACCTACAACATCGACTCCCTCGCTGTGTTCAAGCAGAAAGACGCCGGCACTGCCGCGGGTCAGAAGGACATTGCCAAAGTCGTGCTGGGTGAAAACTTCCAGAAAGTCTTCAGCATCAACAAAGGCTCGATCCCGGTACGTATCGACATGTTGAACGACATGGAGAAACTCGGTTTCGACTCCTGCGCACAGACCGCTGCCAAGGACTTCCTGGCCGACGCCAAGTCCGGCGGTTTGCAGCCGAGCATGGCGCACAACATGGCGACCACGCTGGCCGTGCAAGGCGCGTTCTTTGACGTAGTGACCAACTACATCAACGACCCGAAAGCCGACCCGGCTGACACCGCCAAGAAACTCGGCGCGGCGATCAAGTCGGCCAAATAACCAAAAGCAGGCTCGAACCCTGTGGGAGCGAGCCTGCTCGCGAAAGCGGTGTGTCAGTTAACCGATGTGTCGACTGATACCACGCCTTCGCGAGCAGGCTCGCTCCCACCAGGGAATGCCTTTGTCATCTTATTCTGGATTTCCCCATGAGTTCTGTTGCTGTGTTCAGCAAAGCCTCGCCGTTCGATGCATTGCAACGCTGGCTACCGAAACTGGTGCTGGCGCCGAGCATGTTCATCGTGCTGGTGGGCTTTTATGGCTACATCCTGTGGACGTTCGTGCTGTCGTTCACGACCTCGACGTTCCTGCCCAACTACAAGTGGGCCGGTCTGGCGCAGTATCAGCGGCTGTTCGACAACGATCGCTGGTGGGTCGCGAGCAAGAACCTCGCGCTGTTCGGCGGCATGTTCATCGGCATCACCTTGGTGATCGGCGTGTTGCTGGCGGTGTTCCTCGACCAGCGTATCCGTCGTGAAGGTTTCATCCGCACCATTTACCTGTACCCGATGGCGCTCTCGATGATCGTGACCGGTACCGCGTGGAAATGGCTGCTCAACCCAGGCATGGGCCTGGACAAATTGTTGCGTGACTGGGGCTGGGAAGGCTTCCGTCTGGACTGGCTGATCGACCCGGATCGCGTGGTCTACTGCCTGGTGATTGCCGCTGTCTGGCAAGCCTCGGGCTTCATCATGGCGATGTTCCTCGCCGGCCTGCGTGGCGTTGATCAATCGATCATCCGTGCGGCGCAGATCGACGGCGCGAGCATGCCGACCATCTACTGGAAAGTGGTGCTGCCAAGCCTGCGTCCGGTGTTCTTCAGTGCGGTGATGATTCTGGCGCACATCGCAATCAAGAGCTTCGACCTGGTCGCGGCAATGACTGCCGGTGGCCCGGGTTACTCCTCCGATTTGCCGGCGATGTTCATGTACTCGTTCACCTTCAGTCGCGGCCAGATGGGCATGGGCTCGGCCAGTGCGATTCTGATGCTCGGTGCGATTCTCGCGATCATCGTGCCTTACCTGTACTCCGAGCTGAGGACCAAGCGTAATGACTAGTCTCGCTGCCAAACCTGCGATCAGCCTGAGTCGCATCGCGATCTACGCGGTGCTGATCCTCGCCGTTCTGCTTTATCTGGTGCCGCTGGTGGTCATGTTGCTGACCAGCTTCAAGACCCCGGAAGACATCAGCACCGGCAACCTGCTGAGCTGGCCGACCGTGGTCAGCGGCATCGGCTGGGTCAAGGCCTGGGCCACGGTTGACGGGTACTTCTGGAACTCGATCAAAATCACCGTGCCGGCCGTAATCATCTCCACCGCCATTGGTGCGTTGAACGGTTATGTGCTGTCGTTCTGGCGCTTCCGGGGTTCGCAGTTGTTCTTTGGTCTGCTGTTGTTCGGCTGCTTCCTGCCGTTCCAGACCGTGCTGCTGCCAGCCTCGTTCACCCTCGGCAAGATGGGTCTGGCCAGCACCACCACCGGCCTGGTGTTTATCCACGTGGTTTACGGTCTGGCGTTCACCACGCTGTTCTTCCGTAACTACTACGTGAGCATTCCCGATGCACTGGTGAAGGCCGCACGTCTGGATGGCGCGGGTTTCTTCACGATTTTCCGCCGGATCATTCTGCCGATGTCGACGCCGATCATCATGGTCTGCCTGATCTGGCAGTTCACCCAGATCTGGAACGACTTCCTGTTCGGTGTGGTGTTCTCCAGCGGCGATTCGCAACCGATCACCGTGGCGCTGAACAACCTGGTCAACACCAGCACCGGCGCCAAGGAATACAACGTGGATATGGCAGCGGCGATGATCGCCGGCCTGCCGACCCTGCTGGTCTATGTGGTCGCAGGCAAGTATTTCGTGCGCGGGCTGACGGCCGGCGCAGTCAAGGGGTAATCATGGCTACGCTCGAACTTCGCAACGTAAACAAAACCTATGGTGCCGGCCTGCCGGACACCCTGAAGAACATCGAACTGTCGATCAAGGACGGTGAGTTCCTGATCCTTGTCGGCCCGTCGGGCTGCGGCAAGTCGACCCTGATGAACTGCATCGCGGGTCTGGAAACCATCACCGGCGGCGCGATCATGATCGGTGACCAGGACGTCAGCGGCATGAGCCCCAAGGATCGCGACATCGCCATGGTGTTCCAGTCCTACGCGCTGTACCCGACCATGAGCGTGCGCGAGAACATCGAGTTCGGCTTGAAGATTCGCAAGATGCCGCAGTCGGCAATCGACGAAGAAGTCGCCCGCGTGGCCAAGCTGTTGCAGATCGAACACCTGCTCAATCGCAAGCCGGGCCAACTCTCCGGTGGTCAGCAACAGCGCGTGGCGATGGGCCGTGCGCTGGCGCGTCGGCCGAAGATTTATCTGTTCGACGAACCGCTGTCCAACCTCGACGCGAAGCTGCGCGTCGAGATGCGCACCGAAATGAAACTGATGCACCAGCGCCTGAAAACCACCACGGTCTACGTGACCCACGACCAGATCGAAGCGATGACCCTAGGCGACAAGGTTGCGGTGATGAAGGACGGCATCATCCAGCAGTTCGGCACGCCGAAAGACATCTACAACGATCCGGCCAACCTGTTTGTGGCGAGCTTCATCGGTTCGCCGCCGATGAACTTCATTCCGCTGCGCCTGCAACGCAAGGACGGTCGTCTGCTGGCGCTGCTCGACAGTGGTCAGGCGCGTTGCGAGTTGCCGATGGGCATGCAGGACGCCGGGCTGGAAGATCGCGAAGTGATTCTCGGCCTGCGCCCGGAGCAGATTGTTCTGGCGAGCGGCGAGGGCAATGGCCTGCCGAGTATTCGCGCTGAAGTGCAGGTCACCGAGCCGACCGGTCCGGACACCTTGGTGTTCGTCAACCTGAACGACACCAAGGTCTGCTGCCGCCTGGCGCCGGACGTGGCGCCGCAGGTGGGCGAGAGCCTGACGTTGCAGTTCGATCCGTCGAAAGTGTTGTTGTTCGATGCCAAGACTGGCGAACGGCTGGGTGTTGCCGGTCAACCACAGACCGATGCGCGGTCTGCGAACGTGGCGCAATTCAAGGGCCGCTGAGGAACAAATGTGGGAGCGGGCTTGCTCGCGAAAGCGCAGTGTCAGGCAACACATGTACTGACTGACACGACGCCTTCGCGAGCAAGCCCGCTCCCACAGGGGAGCACGCGGTGAATGGCCTGTCATTCGCCGCACTTTATGTAAACCGCGTTAGATAAAAACAGTTAATAACAATAAAGACGAGGAAGTAGGGATGAAAATGAAACACGTCAATGCCCGGTTGATCTGCCAAGTGTCAGCTGCGGCGGCATTGGTGCTGGCCGGTAATGCAATGGCTGCCGATGCCTTCAGTTCCGATTCCAAATGGATGACCGGCGACTGGGGTGGCGAGCGGACCAAGCTGATCGAGCAAGGTATCGACATCAAGGCCGACTACGTTGGCGAAGTCGGAGGCAACCTGAACGGTGGCTACAACGACGACAAGACCGCGCGTTACGCCGACCAGTTTGGCCTGGGCGTGGCACTGGATCTGCAAAAACTGTGGGGCTGGGATAACACCCAGGCCAAGATCCAGCTGACCAACCGTAACGGCTACAACATCTCCAACGACCGTGTGGGCGATCCGCGTGCCGGTACCTTGAGCTCGTCTCAGGAAGTCTACGGTCGTGGCCACATGGTGCGTCTGACCCAGTTGTGGATTCAGCACCAGTTCTTCGACAACAAGCTCGACGTCAAGGCCGGTTACTTCGGTGAAGGCGAAGACTTCAACACCTTCCCGTGCGACTTCCAGAACCTGGCGTTCTGCGGTTCCCAAGTGGGTAACTGGGCGACCAACATCTGGTACAACTGGCCTGTCAGCCAGGCCGCGATCCGCGTGAAGTACAACATCAACGACGAGCTCTACGCGCAGATCGGTGCGTACAACCAGAACCCGTCGCAGCTGGAACACGGCAACGGCTTCAAGCTCAGCGGCAGCGGCACCAAAGGTACCGTTCTTCCGGTTGAATTGGTCTGGTCGCCGAAGGTCAACAGCCTGCCTGGCGAATACCGTGTCGGTTACTACAAGAGTACGGCCGATGCCGACGACGTTCGTGAAGACGTCAACGGTTTCGACGCCGCCACCACTGGCGATGCTTATAAGACCCACAGCAGCAAAAGCGGCTACTGGTTCGTGGCGCAACAGCAACTCACCAGCCACAACGGTGATGCCTCGCGCGGTCTGAACATCGCGGCCAACGCCACCTTCCACGACAAGGAGACCAACTTCATCGACAACTACCAGTCGGTGATGTTTGTCTACAAAGGCCCGTTCGACGCGCGTCCGAAGGATGACGTCGGTATCGGCGCGGCGCGTATCCACGTCAACGATGACGTGAAGAAAAATGCCGAGCTGCTGAACGTTTCCAACGGTGTTTCGGATTACGACAATCCGGTGTTCTCGCCGATTCGTGAAACCGAATACAACTACGAGATCAACTACGGCTTCCACGTCACCAACTGGCTGACCGTGCGTCCTAACCTGCAATACATCACTCACCCAGGCGGTGTGGATGAAGTGGACAACGCTCTGGTCGCGGGCCTGAAAATTCAGTCTACGTTCTAACGCGTCTGCGATAAGCTCCTCTCTATGTGCGCATATTTGCGGACAGCTCAGGCTGTCCGCTTTTTTTTGGGGGGCGGCGCGCCCCTGTGAAAGACGAGTTCAGGATCGTGGCAAATGCATGAGCATCCGCTACAACGCTTCTTCAAATCCCTGCGTGAACAACCGGTGTTCGCCTGGGAGCGCTATCAGATGCGCGACGTGTTGGTGATCGATCACCCGCTGTGTCAGGCGGTGTTCAGTCGTCAGGGTGCGCAGTTGCTGCACTTTCAGCCACGCGGGCAGAAACCGTGGTTGTGGTGTGCGACGAAGTGGCCGCATGTTGGTGCCATTCGTGGTGGTGTGCCGGTGTGCTGGCCGTGGTATGGCCGCCATCCGAGCGAAAACGCATGGCCGTCCCATGGCTGGGCGCGTTTGCTTGACTGGAAACTGCTCGACAGCAGCCATGCCGAAGACGGTGTACGCCTGCACTGGCAATTACAGCTGTGCGACTGGCAGGTTGATCTGCACGCGCACCTTGGCGAACGCATGGAATTACGCCTGAGCACCGAGCATCAGGACGACATGCCGTGCCAGTTGAGTCAGGCTTTGCACGCTTACTGGCGTATTGGCGATGTCGGTGAGATAGCGCTGTCTGGGCTCGAAGGCGCGCAAGGTTATGACCAGTTGAACCGCCAGGTTTGTCAGCAGGAGGGCGAGTTGCGGGTCGATGGAGGCTGTCAGCGGGTATTCCAGCATGACGGCGAATTGCAGCTCAAGGATCACGCCTGGCAGCGCGAGTTGTGCATCGATACCGGTGACAGTGGCGATACGGTGGTGTGGCATCCGGGATCGCGGCCGTTGTTGGGCGTGAGTTGGGATGAGGTGACGGAGTTTGTGTGTGTGGAGGCGGCGGCGGGGGGCACTGACAGCCTGCATCTGGCGCCGGGGGAGAAGGCGCATTTGAGTTTGCAGGCGTGGGCAGCGGCCTGATTCGGAATCTTGTGGTGAATCGGCTGGCCCCTTCGCGAGCAAGCCCGCTCCCACAGGGGAATGCATTCCAAATGTGGGCGCGGGCTTGCTCGCGAAGAGGCCGGATCAGTCAGCCGAGATCGCGGATCAGTTGAACTCGTCCCCCACCGGATACCGGCTCGCATTCAAGCTCTCTTTGATCTTGCGCAGATGCGGCTGGAAATCCACCCCGCGACGTAGCGTCATCCCCGTCGCCAGCACATCCAGCACGGTCAACTGAATGATCCGCGAGGTCATCGGCATATAAATGTCGGTGTCTTCCGGCAGCGGAATATTCAGGCTCAACGTACTGGCCTTGGCCAGTGGCGAATTCTCCGCCGTCAGCCCCAGCACCGAAGCACCGTTCTCGCGAGCGATACGCGCCACTTCCACCAGCTCACGGGTGCGGCCGGTGTAGGAAATGATCACGAACAACTCGCCGGTGTGCGCCACTGAAGCAATCATCCGCTGCATCAGCACATCGGCATGCGCCGTCACCGCCAGGTTGAAACGGAAGAACTTGTGCTGCGCATCCAGCGCCACCGGTGCCGAAGCGCCGAGGCCGAAGAAGTGGATCTGACGGGCCTGAATCAACAGGTCGACGGCGCGGCTGACCAGATTCGGGTCCAGCGCCTGGCAAGCGCTGTCCAAGGACGCGATGGCGCTGCCGAAAATCTTTTGCGTGTACGCCTCGGGATTGTCGTCGGCCTCGACCGCGCGGCTGACATACGCCGCACCACTGGCCAGGCTCTGGGCCAGTTGCAGCTTGAGCTCGGGGTAACCGCTGACGCCGAACGAACGGCAGAAACGGTTGACCGTCGGTTCGCTCACCTTTGCTGCCTGGGCGAGGGCGGCGATGCTGAAGCGGGTGGCCTGCTGCGGGTTGAGCAGGATCACCTCGGCGACTTTGCGTTCGGCCTTGTTCAGGTCTTCAAGGCGACTCTGGATCTGTTCCAGTAAATTTCGCACGCGGTCCATATGGAATTCCTAATTCACCTGCGCAAAGGTGCGCCGGGCTATGCAAATTGGGCCTTTGATATGGCCCGTAACGGTGGCCTATCCTACTGATGGCTCCGACCGACCACCACACGGAATCTGTATTTTGCGAAAATGTTGTGGTTATTACTACATTTTCCCTTGAGTGATGCCTTGAAAAAAGGTATTTGTAGCTTAACTTGATAAAAGAACAAACATCATGCCTTCGATTACGGTTGAACCGTGCACCTTTGCCTTGTTCGGCGCTCTGGGCGATCTGGCCCTGCGCAAGTTGTTTCCTGCCCTTTATCACCTTGATGGCGCCGACCTGCTGCACGAGGACACGCGCATCATCGCGTTGGCCCGTGAAGACGGTACCGAGCAGCAGCACCTGGCATTCATCGCCGCTGAGCTGCGTCGCTACGTCGGTAAAGAGTTGGACGAGGCTGTTGCCGAACGCTTCCTGGCGCGCCTGACTTACCTGCACGTCGACTTCCTCAAGGCTGAAGATTATGTCGCGCTGGCCGAACTGGCCGGCAACACGCAACGCATGATTGCCTACTTCGCCACCCCGGCGGCGGTGTACGGCGCGATCTGCGAGAACCTGGCGAAAGTCGGTCTGGCGGAAAACACCCGCGTGGTGCTGGAAAAGCCGATCGGCTCCGATCTGGAATCCTCGCGCAAAGTGAATGACGCCGTGGCGCAGTTCTTCCCTGAGAACCGCACCTACCGCATCGACCACTATCTGGGTAAAGAGACCGTTCAAAACCTCATCGCCCTGCGTTTCGCCAATAGCCTGTTCGAAACCCAGTGGAACCAGAATTACATCTCCCACGTGGAAATCACCGTGGCCGAGAAGGTCGGCATCGAAGGCCGTTGGGGTTATTTCGACAAGGCTGGCCAGCTGCGCGACATGATCCAGAATCACCTGCTGCAACTGCTCTGCCTGATTGCCATGGACCCGCCGGCCGACCTGTCCGCCGACAGCATCCGTGACGAAAAGGTAAAAGTGCTCAAGGCCCTCGCGCCGATCAGCCCGGAAGGCCTGACCACCCAGGTTGTGCGCGGCCAGTACATCGCCGGCCATAGCGAAGGCAAATCCGTACCGGGCTATCTGGAAGAACCGAATTCCAACACCCAGAGCGACACCGAAACCTTCGTCGCCCTGCGTGCCGACATCCGCAACTGGCGCTGGGCTGGTGTGCCGTTCTACTTGCGTACCGGCAAGCGCATGCCGCAGAAACTGTCGCAGATCGTCATCCACTTCAAGGAACCGTCGCACTACATCTTCGCCCCCGAGCAGCGCCTCCAGATCAGCAACAAACTGATCATCCGCCTGCAACCGGACGAAGGCATTTCCTTGCGCGTGATGACCAAAGAGCAGGGCCTGGACAAAGGCATGCAACTGCGCAGCGGCCCGCTGCAACTGAATTTCTCCGACACCTGGCGTAGCGCGCGGATCCCCGATGCCTACGAGCGGTTGTTGCTGGAAGTGATGAACGGCAATCAGAACCTGTTTGTCCGTAAAGATGAAATCGAAGCCGCGTGGAAGTGGTGTGACCAACTGATTGCCGGGTGGAAAAAATCCGGTGACGCGCCCAAGCCGTATGCGGCCGGGTCGTGGGGGCCGATGAGCTCCATTGCACTGATCACGCGGGACGGGAGGTCGTGGTATGGCGATATCTGATGTGAAACTGCCGGCGGGCGTAAATGCCCACGAATTCAAGAGCCCGGTGCTGTTGGCCGAAGGTCTGGCGCTGAACGTGGCCAAGCAACTGACTGATGCGATTGCAGCACGCGGCAACGCGGTGCTGGTGGTGTCTGGCGGTCGCAGCCCGGTGGCGTTTTTCCAGCACCTGGCCAAGCAGGAACTGGACTGGTCGAAGGTCGTCGTGACCCTCGCCGACGAGCGTTGGGTGCCGGTCGAGCACGCCGACAGCAATGCCGGTTTGCTCAAGCAGTATCTGCTCAAAGGCCCGGCGGCCAAGGCACAGTTCCTCAGCCTCTATAGCGCGGCGGCCAACGTCGAGCAGGCTGCTGAACAGGCTGATCGCTTGCTCGCCGAATTGCCGCCGATTGACGTGCTGGTGTTGGGCATGGGCGATGACGGCCACACGGCTTCGCTGTTCCCCGACAGCCCTAACCTCGCCGAAGCGCTGCAAGCCGACGGCACGCGCCGTTGCTGGCCGATGCTGGCACCGAGTGTGCCGCGTCAGCGCCTGACCATGAGCCGTGCGCTGCTGGCCTCGGCCAAACACAAGATTCTGTCGATTTCCGGTCAATCGAAACTGACCACCCTGAATGCCGCACTGGCATCCGACGTCGCTGCCATGCCGGTGCGCGCGTTTCTGCAACCTACGTTAGAGATTTACTGGTGCCCATGAGCCAAGGAACAGCCGCTATGACAACCCCATCCCCGACCGTTTCCATGGCGGACAAAGTTGCCCTGATCGACAGCCTCTGCGCCAAGGCGCGAATCCTGCCGGTGATTACCATCGCCCGTGAACAGGACGTGCTGCCACTGGCCGACGCTCTGGCCGCCGGTGGCCTGACCGCGCTGGAAGTGACGCTGCGTTCGCAGTTCGGCCTCAAGGCGATTCAGATCCTGCGCGACCAGCGTCCGGAACTGATGACCGGTGCCGGCACCGTGCTTGATCGCAACATGCTCGCAGCGGCCGAAGCGGCGGGTTCGCAATTCATCGTCACTCCGGGCATCACCCGTGACCTGCTCGAAGCCAGCGTCGACAGCCCGATTCCGCTGTTGCCGGGGATCAGCAACGCCTCGGGCATCATGGAAGGCTACGGTCTGGGTTATCGCCGCTTCAAGCTGTTCCCGGCTGAAGTCAGCGGTGGCGTGGCAGCGATCAAGGCCCTCGGCGGTCCGTTTGGCGAAGTGAAATTCTGCCCGACCGGCGGCGTCGGACCGGCCAATATCAAAAGCTACATGGCGCTGAAAAACGTCATGTGCGTGGGCGGTAGCTGGATGCTTGATCCGGAGTGGATCAAGAACGGCGACTGGGCCCGCATTCAGGAATGCACCGCCGAGGCGCTGGCGCTGCTGGACTGATCGCTTTACCCGACACTTCGTTGTGTGTTCTACGGCTTTACGGTGCGCTTGGTCGGTGCACCGTTTTTTTTTGCCCGAAACAAACGCAGACCTCTGTAGCAACTGTCGAGTGCAACGAGGCGGCTCCTACAGATGTGTCTCGTTACGCTGCGATACATAGTTACCGCACGGCGTTTTTTCCGTGGCGCTAATCTGCGTTCATCTTATGGAAGAGAGGAACGTGTCATGGATCGAGATCCTGCATCACCATCGCCGCAACCGGTGTATCAACTCGCCCCGGAGCAAATTGCCGGGCCGTATTTCCGTAATCCCAAACTGTTGCGGCGCAATATCAGCGAAGGCGCTGAGGGCTTGCCGCTGATCTTGCGTCTGACCATCGTCGATGCCATGACCGGCGAGCCGGTGAGCGGCGCACTGGTCGATATCTGGCATTGCAATGCAAGAGGGGCTTATTCGGGCTGGAGCCGGCTCAATCCGGATCTGGAGGTCGATGCCGAGGCCATCGGCTCGATCCCGCGCACCGACGACGATACTTACCTGCGCGGCAGCCAGTTCTGTGATCACAAGGGGCGCGCGCGGTTCACCACGATCTATCCCGGGTTTTACGCGGGCCGCGCCTTGCATATTCATGTGGCGGTGCGCATCGTTACCGGCAGCGAATACCTGGAAGAGCGCTACGTGGCCTGGGTTGGCCAGTTGTATTTTCCCGAGGTGGTGTCACGTTCGGTGCTCAATGCCAAAGCCTATCGTGGTCGAGCGTCCTTGCCGTTGAACAACGCCGAAGACAGCTTCTACGCCGGCATGGCCGGCGAGGCTTCGACTCTGTCGGTCTGGCCGATCGGCCGCGACTCTCACGAGGACGGCTACTTCGGCCACCTGACCATTGGCATCGATACGTTCGCAGTGTCGTCGCAGATCAAACCCGAGGACTTCGACAAGTACACCGTCTAAGCGGACTAACGCAGCTCGTTGAGCGCGCGGGTCAACAACTGCATGTCAGCGGCGGTAGTGGTCAGTCCCGGTGTAATGCGGATGCAAGGCCCGCACGCCGCGCCGGTGCGCACCACGCTGAACAGGTTGTAGTCGTTGAGCAGGCGCTCGGCCATTGCCTGTTGATCATCGCGGCGCGTAAAGCGCATCGAGGTGATGCCGCAGTACAGTCGCGGATCATCCGGGGTCATCACCTCGATGCCCGGCAGATGCCGTACAGCACTGACCCACAAATTGCGCAGGTAATTGAGCCGCGCGCCTTTGGCTGCGGCGCCGCCGAGTGATCGGTGTTCCTCGAACACCAGCGGCAGCGTCATCAGCGCCGGAATGTTTGGCGTGCTGTACGAGGTGCGTGCGCGGATGTCGTTGCCCGGATAGTGCATTTCACCCATGTCCGGGTCGATGTCGGCCAGACGCTGCGGCGAGATGTAGAGGAAGCCAAGGGTCAGCGGTGCGCCGATCCACTTGTGCAGGTTGTAACCGGCGAACGCGATGCCCAGCGCTTCGAGGTCGAACTCGATCTGGCCCAGTGCGTGGGCACCATCGAGAATGATGTCGATGCCATGTTCCTTGGCCAGCGCGGCGATGGCCTGTACCGGCATCACCAGACCGGTGCGGTGGGTGACGTGGGTCAGGGCCATCAGTTTGAGTTTCGGGTGGCCGATGAACGCTTCACGATAAGTATCGAGCAGGCTGTCGAAACTGGCCGGATGCGCGTGGCTGATCTCGATCACCTCCGCCCCGCGATGATGCGCCAGCCAGCGCATGGCGCCCTTGACCGTGTCGTACTCGAGGTCGCAGATCAGCACCTGATCGCCCGGTTGCAGGCGGTTGTAATTGCGGATCAACGACTGCAGGCCTTCGGTGGCATTGCGGGTGAAGGCCACGCTCTGCGCGCGTACGCCGATCAACTCGGCAAGCTGTGCGCGAATATCGAGGCTATCGTGCTGTTCGAAGCGCTGACGCACATACACCGAATTGCTGGTGTTGATCAGTTCGATGTTGCGCTGATACTCCTCGATCACCGTGCGCGACATGCGCCCGAAGTAACCATTTTCCAGATTTACGGGGCCGGGTTGAACGTCGTAGCGGTCGGCGAAGGTTTGCCAGAAAGCTTCATCACGGGCACGGCGGGTGTTGTCGGGCATGGTCGACTTGCTCTTGAGGAGGAGGGCGCTTCAGTGGCGCGGGGCGGGTTTGCCATGTTTGGCGCGCAGCGGTTCGAGCAAATCCGAGAGGCCGTTGTGATCGATTTCCTGCATCAGCGCGAGCAAGCCACCCAGTTCGCCATGCGGAAAACCTTCGCGGGCAAACCAGTTCAGATAAGGACCCGGCAGGTCGGCAATGATCCGTCCTTTGTATTTGCCGAAGGGCATTTCGCGGGTGATCAGCAGTTCGAGTTTTTCAGGGTTCATCGATTTTCGTCTGGATTCAAATCAAACTGGAAAATACAGGCATTCTGCATGCAGGCCAAATGACAGATCATGCAAATAACCGTGATACAGATAGTTCATTTATCTTTAACTTGTTGATAAATAACGATTTATTTCAAAATAAAAAGCTGGCACGCACACTGCAATATCCCTTGCATCTTCCATCGATCGCAAGGAATTGAAAAATGACTGACATGAATAAAGAAGCCATCTCTGTACTCAATGACCTGATTGAAACCAGCAAGGATGGTCAGGAAGGGTTCAAGACTTGTGCAGAAGACATCAAGCATCCAGAACTGAAAACCCTGTTCGCGACTCGCTCTGCTGACTGCGCTACTGCCGCAGCTGAACTGCAAGCGGAAGTGCGTAAACTGGGCGGTGATCCAGAAACCTCCACTAGCGTCAGCGGTGACCTGCATCGCCGTTGGGTAGACGTCAAAGCCATGTTCACCGGTAAAGACGAAGAAGCAGTGCTCAACGAAGCCGAGCGCGGTGAAGACCATGCGCTGAAGGCTTATCGTGAAGCCATCGAAAAAATCAGCAAGCACAATCTGGTGGGTATTCGTGACCTGGTTGAACGTCAATACCACGGCGTACAGCGCAACCATGACCAGGTGAAAGCCCTGCGTAACCAGGCTCGCGCACGCTCGTAAGCCACGCTGGAAAAACTGTGGGAGCGGGCTTGCTCGCGAAAGCGGTGTGTCATGCAACGATGATGTTGCTGACACGACCCCTTCGCGAGCAAGCCCGCTCCCACAGTTGTTTTTTGTGTACCTGAAGATTAGCCGATGCTGATCGCCGGCAATGTCGGCAGGGTCACGGTTTGCTGTTTACGTGGCGCGAGAATTTCAGCCTCGCCATCCACCACCAACTCATCACGCTGATTGAACACACGAGTGGCAATGCGCACGCGAAACTTCGGCAACTTCTCGAGAATTTCCAGACGCACTGTCAGCGTGTCACCGATTTTCACGGGCTTTTGAAAGCTCATCTGCTGACCGATATAGATCGTACCCGGACCAGGCAGCTCGCAAGCCACCGCAGCGCTGATCAGCGCACCGCTGAACATGCCGTGGGCGATGCGCTCCTTGAACATGCTGGCGGCAGCGAACTCGGCGTCCAGGTGTACAGGGTTGTGGTCGCCGGACATGGCGGCAAACAGCTGGATGTCACGCTCTTCGACGGTCTTGCTGTAGCTGGCGGTCTGGCCGACTTCGAGGGCTTCGTAAGGGATGTTGGTAACCTGGGTCATCGGTCTTGATTCCTGTGACGGATTAAATGAATCCACAAAAAATTATTCGCTGCGGTGAGGGCGCGGATGGCTCAGGGCCTGGTCGATCCAGGTCAGCACATCGGCGATCACTTCGTCGCGGTTGGTTTCGTTGAACAATTCGTGCCGCGCCTGCGGGTAGATCTTCAGTTGCAGGTTCTGGCTGCCGGCCGTGCGCAAGGCATTGGCCAGATCTGTCAGACGCTTGCCTTCGCTCACCGGATCACATTCGCCGCCGATCACCAGCAGCGGCAGGCCCGGGGCAATCTGGGCGAGAGTGGACGCTTTGCTGATCTGCTGCAAGCCGCCGAGCAAGTCGATCCACAGTTGATTGGTGCAGCGAAAACCGCACAGCGGGTCATTGGCATATTTGTCGACTTCGACCGGATCGCGGCTGAGCCAGTCGAACGGGGTGCGCACCGGTTTGAATTTTTTGTTGAACGAGCCGAACGACAACCACTCGATCAACGCGCTGCGTCCCTTGTCGCCTTGGCGCAGTTTCTCCAGGCGAGCGATCTGTCGCGCAGCACCGTAGAGCGCCACCGGTTGAAAGTTCGAACCACTGAGAATCGCCCCGTGCAGGCTGGCGCTGTGATGCAGCAGATAACCTTGAGCAAGGTAGCTGCCCATGCTGTGGCCGAGCAGGATGATGGGGACGCCGGGATGCTGCTGGCCGATGTATTGATTAAGACTGGCCAGGTCACCGACGACTTTGCACCAACCGTCGTCGTCGGCGAAATGCCCGAGGGTACCGTTGTCGGCGGTTCTGCCATGTCCACGCAAATCCGGGGCGTACACACCGTAACCTTTGTCGCAAAACGTGTCGGCCAACCGCGCGTAGCGGCCGCTGTGTTCCGCCATGCCATGGGCCAGCAGAATCACCGCTTTCAACGGCGCGGCCGGCAACCACTGATTGACGAAGAGGCGGCTGCGGTCACTGGCGTCCAGCCATAGGGTTTGGTGGATCATGGCGATTCCTTTGCTATGGGTCGAAGCATTGTATAGCGCATCTGTCGCTTGTCGTCCGATCAGCCCACGCCACGGCGTGAAGATTCACACGATCAATGACGACATCGCCCATATTTGCCTCAATGGCCATAACTGCTAGTGTCCGTGAAGCTCCGCTTTTTGCTTTCTGCTTTCAATGCATGAAGGAGAAATGACAGAAACGCGGCCCCGGATCGGCTCAGGTAAAGAGGACAAGAACAATGCAACCTGATTTCTGGAATGACAAACGCCCGGCCGGCGTACCGCTGGACATCGACATGGGTGAGTTCAAGTCGGTGATCGAAGTGTTTGAGCGTTCCTGCAAGAAGTTCGCCGATCGCCCCGCGTTCAGCAACATGGGCGTCACCCTGACTTACGCCGAACTCGAACGCCAGAGCGCCGCCTTTGCCGGTTATCTGCAAGCACATACCGATCTGGTACCTGGGGATCGCATCGCGGTGCAGATGCCTAACGTGCTGCATTACCCGATTGCCGTGTTCGGTGCGTTGCGCGCCGGGCTGATCGTGGTCAACACCAATCCGCTGTACACCGCGCGAGAGATGCGCCATCAGTTCAAGGACTCCGGCGCGCGGGCGCTGGTGTATCTGAACATGTTCGGTCAGAAAGTCCAGGAAGTGCTGGCCGACACCGATATTCAATACCTGATCGAGGCGAAGATGGGCGACCTGATGCCCACCGCCAAGGGCTGGCTGGTCAATACAGTGGTCAGCAAAGTGAAGAAAATGGTGCCCGAGTATTCGCTGCCCCAGGCGATCTCCTTCAAGAGCGCGTTACGCATGGGCCGGGGCCTGGGCATCAAGCCGCTGAAGGTCGGCCTCGACGACATCGCGGTGTTGCAGTACACCGGCGGCACCACCGGGCTGGCCAAAGGGGCAATGCTCACCCACGGCAATCTGGTGGCGAACATGCAGCAAGTACGTGCCTGCCTTGCACAGTTGGGCCCGGATGGGCAGCCGCTGTTGCGCGAAGGGCAGGAGGTGATGATCGCGCCACTGCCGCTGTACCACATCTATGCCTTCACCGCGAATTGCATGTGCATGATGGTCTCGGGCAACCATAACGTGCTGATCACCAACCCGCGTGACATTGCCGGGTTCATCAAGGAGCTCAAGAACTGGAAGTTTTCCGAACTGCTGGGGCTTAACACCCTGTTTGTCGCGCTGATGGATCACCCGGACTTCAAGACCCTGGATTTCTCCACGTTGAAACTCACCAACTCCGGCGGCACAGCGTTGGTCAAAGCCACGGCCGAGCGTTGGGAGCAGATCACCGGTTGCCGTATCACTGAAGGCTATGGCCTGACCGAAACCTCGCCGGTGGCCTGCACCAATCCGTATGGCGATCAATCGCGTCTGGGCACGGTTGGTCTGCCAGTGCCGGGGACGCTGCTCAAAGTCATCAATGATGATGGCGTCGAGCAGCCGCTGGGTGAACGTGGCGAGCTGTGCATCAAAGGCCCGCAGATCATGAAGGGCTACTGGCAAAAACCTGAAGCCACCGCCGAAGTGCTGGACGCCGAGGGCTGGTTCAAATCCGGCGACATCGCAGTGATCGACCCGGATGGTTTTGTGCGCATCGTCGATCGCAAAAAGGACATGATCATCGTCTCCGGTTTCAACGTGTACCCCAACGAAATCGAAGACGTGGTCATGGCCCACCCGAAAGTCGCCAACTGCGCGGTGATCGGCGTGCCGGACGAGCGTTCGGGCGAGGCGGTGAAGCTGTTTGTAGTGGCGCGGGAAAGCGGCGTGAGCCTTGAAGAGCTGAAGGCTTACTGCAAAGAAAATTTCACCGCCTACAAAGTGCCCAAGCACATCGTATTGCGTGAGTCGTTGCCGATGACGCCGGTCGGCAAGATTCTGCGGCGCGAGTTGCGCGATATCGCCTAAGGATTAGAAGCGAAAAGATCGCAGCCTGCGGCAGCGCCTACAGGAAACGCATTCCAATGTAGGCGCTGCCGCCAGCTGCGATCTTTTGCTTTGTAGGCCCGGAAAATCAGGCGTTTCAGGGTGATATAGTATTTTTGCTCTAAAATGACTGCTGGCAAGTCTTGAGTCATAAATATGACTGTTCGGGCCACTTTTGGCTCTGGTCGACCCTCGGCAAAGCTGCTACTCTCGGCGCGCTTTGTGACGTCTCGGCCTCTGTAAAGCCAGATTCACCAATACAAAACACACACCAATAATAATCGCATCAAATGCGGTGAAGAATTCGCGTTGCTGAGGAGTGGGCTTCCATGATCGAAGACTTTTGGAAGGATAAATACCCGGCTGGAATTGCTGTCGAGATCAATCCGGACGAGTATCCGAACATTCAGGCAGTGTTGAAGCAATCCTGCCAACGCTTCGCCAACAAACCGGCTTTCAGCAACCTGGGCAAGACAATCACCTACGGTGAGTTGTACGAATTGTCTGGTGCGTTTGCCGCGTATCTGCAACAGCATACCGATTTGCAGCCCGGTGATCGAATCGCCGTGCAACTGCCCAACGTTCTGCAGTACCCGGTGGCCGTCTTCGGTGCGATCCGCGCCGGGTTGATCGTGGTCAACACTAACCCGCTGTACACCGCGCGGGAAATGGAACACCAATTCAACGACTCCGGTGCCAAGGCGCTGGTGTGCCTGGCGAATATGGCGCACCTGGCTGAAGCCGTCGTGCCGAAAACCGGCGTCAAACACATCATCGTCACCGAAGTCGCCGACCTGCTGCCGCCGATCAAGCGTCTGCTGATCAACAGCGTCATCAAATATGTGAAGAAGATGGTGCCGGCCTATCACCTGCCCAAAGCCGTCAAGTTCAATGACGTGCTGAGCAAGGGCCAGGGCCAGCCGGTGGCAGAGGCCAACCCGGACAGCGGTGACGTTGCGGTGCTGCAATACACCGGCGGCACCACAGGCGTTGCCAAAGGCGCGATGCTGACCCACCGCAACCTCGTGGCCAACATGCTGCAGTGCAAGGCGCTGATGGGCTCCAACCTCAATGAAGGTTGCGAAATCCTGATCACGCCGCTGCCGCTTTATCACATCTATGCGTTCACCTTTCATTGCATGGCGATGATGCTGATCGGCAATCACAACATCCTGATCAGCAACCCGCGCGACCTGCCGGCGATGGTCAAGGAACTGTCGAAGTGGAAGTTCAGTGGTTTCGTCGGCCTGAACACGCTGTTCGTCGCGCTGTGCAACAACGAAGGCTTCCGCAAGCTGGATTTCTCGGCGCTGAAGGTGACCTTTTCCGGCGGCATGGCCCTGCAACTGGCCGCGGCCGAGCGCTGGAAAGCCGTGACGGGCTGCGCCATCTGCGAAGGTTACGGCATGACCGAAACCAGCCCGGTGGCCACGGGCAACCCGATTCAGAACATCCAGATTGGCACCATCGGCATTCCCGTGCCATCGACCCTGTGCAAAGTCATCGACGATGCCGGTGTCGAGCAGCCGCTGGGTGAAATCGGCGAACTGTGCGTCAAGGGCCCGCAAGTGATGAAGGGTTACTGGCAGCGTCAGGAAGCCACCGACGAAATGCTCGACAGCGACGGCTGGCTGAAGACCGGTGATATCGCGCTGATCCAGCCTGACGGCTACATGCGCATTGTTGACCGCAAGAAGGACATGATTCTGGTCTCCGGTTTCAACGTTTACCCGAACGAACTGGAGGACGTGCTGGCGACCCTGCCGGGCGTGTTGCAGTGCGCGGCCATCGGTGTGCCGGACGAGAAGTCGGGCGAGGCGATCAAGATTTTCATCGTCGTCAAACCGGGCGTGACGCTGACCAAGGAAACCGTGATGGAGCATATGCGCGCCAACGTCACCGGCTACAAGGTGCCGCGCTCGGTGGAATTCCGCGATGCACTGCCGACCACCAACGTCGGCAAGATCCTGCGTCGTGAATTGCGCGACGAAGAGCTGAAGAAGATCAAGGCCAAGAACGCCGCTTAAAACAAAAAGCCCCGCAGATGCGGTAATGCTGTTCACTTAAGCATTTGAATCCTCGCCGGGCTTCTTCGAAAATCCGATGTCAGATCTCTGGCATCGGATTTTTTATGTCTGTTCAACAGGACTTGCTCGACCTCGGCGACCTTTTCAACTTCTGTGACTTGAGCACATTCACTCAAAATATTCCCATCGAGTGGGTCGCGTCTGCGCTGGATCTGTCCAGCCAGGCCACTATCCGACGGCGTCGCTTGCCTGCCGACCAAGTGCTCTGGCTGGTGCTCGGCATGGCATTGTTTCGCGACGAGCCCGTTCATGAGGTTGCCCGACGTTTGAACATCTGCGCCCAAGGTCTGGCTTCTGACCATCTATTGGCCCGTAGCGGTGTAACCGAAGCCCGCAAGCGGCTGGGGGCCGACCCGGTTGAGTGGTTGTTTCGCAAAACGGGTACTCAATGGGGCGCGCAGCGCTATCCCGATGATGCCTGGCAGGATCTGCAAGTATTTGCAGTCGATGGTGCGCTTCTGCGCACGCCGGATACACCGGAGTTGCGAGACCATTTCGGTTCTGGAAACACCTCGACCGACCGCCAGACTCCCTTTCCCATGCTGCGCCTGGTGGCGCTGATGAATGTGCGTTCACACCTGATCCTGGATGCACAGCTTAGCCCTTACCGACGCAGCGAAATGCGTCTGGCCGATGAGTTTTTGCAGCAGATCCCCGACCACTCCGTGACGCTATTCGATAAAGGGTTCTGGAGCGCCGATCTCATGCTCAGCCTGAGCGGCGACGGCAGTCACCGTCATTGGCTGAGTCCGGCTAAGAAGGGATTGGTTTGCGAGGAGGTAGCCCGTTACAACCAGCATGATCGTTTGGTGCGTATGAAAGTGTCGCCGCAAGCCAGAAAGCGAAATCCGACTCTTCCTACACACTGGGAGGCGCGTGAAGTCAGTTATGAAATTCAAGGCAAAGTAAAAACAGTCATGACGTCGTTGCCGGCCAAGATCTACAGCACCAAGTCTGTTGCCAAGCTTTATCAGGAGCGCTGGGAAATCGAATTGGGCTTCAGGGATATCAAAAGCTCAATGCAGCAAAACGCAATGACCTTGCGCAGCAAAAAGGTCGATTTGATCTACCAGGAAGTGTGGGGGTTGTTGCTGGCCTATAACGTGATTCGTCGGGAGGCAAGTCAGGCAGCAGTCGCGTTTGGTCGAGCGCCGTCGGACATCCGTTTCAAGCCGGCTTGCCAGTACATCGCCGTGCAGTTGATCGTAATGGCAGCGGCCAATCCTGTTTCAGCGACGGGTAGACGGTTGGCGGAACTTAGAAAAGGCGTTGGCGGGCTGTTTCTGGATCACCGCCCAAGGCCTTCGAGGCCAAGGACGGTGAAGATTTCAAAAACCCGGTTTCCGGTGGACCGTAAGGCTGCTCCGCTTAAGTGAACAGCATTACGCAGATGCGGGGCTTTTTGTTGGAGCAGGCTGTCGATTTGTAGTGCCTGTGAGACCGCGTTCGCGAGCAAGCCCGCTCCCACATTTGACTGTATTCCAACTGGAGGAGAGCGGATGAATGTAGGCGCGAGCAAGCCTGTTCCCAAATTTTGAATGTATTCCAACTGGAGGACGGCGGATGGCGGGGTAAGACAGTTGCTCCCACATTTGACTGTATTCCAACTGGAGGAACGCGGATGAATGTGGGAGCGGGCTTGCTCGCGAAGCTTTTCTGTTACTGACGGAACGGCGCGAAATTCACGTTGGTGCCGGCCGGACGCATGTCCTGCAGATACGAATCCTTGTCCGCGCTCAATTCCAGGCTCAACGCCGCCTTGCGCTTGCCCTCGTTACGAATCACCAGGCCTTCCAGCTTTTCACGCAGAAACACCGTCGGCACTTTCAAGTGCAGCAATTCGTCAGTGGCTGGCGTATGCATCAGCAGGTGAATCCACTCGTATTGACCGACGGCCAGGCGCGTCACCGGCAGGTCGAACCACCAGATGTTGCGATTGCGGTTCAGTTCGGCGAAGTGGCAGTTGTTGGAGCCGAGCACAGCGCCGCCCAGTTCCTGGTTTCGACGGGCGATGGCCTGCTTTTTATCGAGTTTCATAACATTCCTGCGGGGATCGGTTATCTGGCGCGTGGCGCCCATATGGAGCGCATTCTCAAGGCAACGCCGACAAACATAAAGCCCAACCTGCACACTGCGACGAAATGAACGCCTGAAAAAAAATGAAACTTGGCGCAAACCGGGCCGGTCAATCATTACGTACTGACTTTTCCCCCCTAATTGCACCAAGGAGAAACACCATGAGTAGCACAGGCGATAAAGTAAAAGGCATGGCCAACGAAGCGGTCGGCAACATCAAGCAAGGCGTCGGTAAAGCCACCGACAACACCAAGCTGCAGACCGAAGGCAAGGTTCAAGAGAAAAAAGGCGAAGCCCAGCAAGCCGTCGGCAAAGCCAAAGACGCAGTGAAGAAAACCATCGACAAGGCGTAATCGCGCCTTGAACGAAAAGCAGAAGCGGCCATCCAAGGATGGCCGTTTTTGTGTCAAATACCTGCTGACATCCACCAATGGTCGCCAAGTAGGCTAACGTGATGTAAAAAACGGCCCCTGAGTCGCCACGACTTCAACCTGTATTGCGGCGAAAGGAGACGCGAATGATTTTTCCGGACATGAAAGGTCTGCCCCTGCACCGGGTGATGGTGCGCACGGTCACTGAATTCGTCGACGACGAAATGTCGACTTATGCCTCGGCACTGGCTTACCAGATGCTGTTCTCGCTGTTCCCGTTCATTCTGTTTCTGATTGCCCTGATCGGTTTCCTGCACCTGCCGGACTTCTTCTCCTGGCTGCGCCTGCAATCGGAACTGGTGCTGCCACCCCAGGCGCTGGAGCAGGTCAACCCGGTAATCGATCAGTTGCAGCAGTCCAAGGGCGGCTTGCTCTCGGTGGGTATCGTCATCGCTTTGTACACCGCCTCTGCCGGTGTGCGCTTGATGATGAGTGCAATGAATGCTGCCTACGACGTGGTCGAGGGGCGCCCGATCTGGAAGCGCTTTCCGCTGTCGATTTTCTACACCGTCGGCATCGCCGGCATGTTGCTGGTGGCTGCAGCGCTGATGGTGCTCGGGCCTCAGGTGATGGGCTGGATTGCCGCGCAGGTGGGGCTGGAAGATTTCATCGTCACCCTATGGACCATCGCGCGCTGGCCGGTCATCGTGATTCTGATGATGGTTGCCGTGGCACTGATCTACTACGTGATGCCCGACGTCAAGCAGGAATTCCGCTTCATCACCCCGGGTTCGGTGTTGGCTGTGGTGGTGTGGATCATTGCGTCCTTGGGGTTCGCGTTCTACGTGAAAACCTTCGCCAACTACAACGCGATGTATGGCAGCATCGGTGCGATCATCGTGCTGCTGCTGTACTTCTACATCTCCGCAGCGGTGCTGTTGCTCGGCGCGGAGATGAATGCGGTGATCGAGCACATGTCCAGCGAGGGCAAGGATGCCGGTGAAAAAGTCCCCGGCGAACTCGACGAACATCCCAAACAACACGTCTCGGGCCTGGGCCGCGATCATTCGCTCAAGCCGGACACTGACGAAGCCTGAGCATGATTCGTGAAATTCTGAAAATGGGCGACGAGCGCCTGCTGCGCGTTGCCCCGCCTGTACCGCCGGAGATGTTCGACAGCCCCGAGCTGTGGCAACTGATCGATGACATGTTCCAGACCATGGAAAGCGTTGGCGGCGTCGGCCTGGCCGCGCCGCAGATCGGCGTCGATCTGCAACTGGTGATCTTCGGTTTCGAGCACAGCGAGCGTTACCCGGACGCCGAAGCCGTGCCGCAGACGATTCTGATCAACCCGCTGATCACGCCGTTGAATCCGTTAATGGAAGAGGGCTTTGAAGGTTGCCTGTCCGTGCCGGGTTTGCGCGGCGCAGTGGAGCGTTATCAGCAGATTCGCTACGAGGGTTTTGATCCCAAAGGCCAGCCGATTGTGCGGGTGGCCTCGGGCTTTCACGCGCGGGTGGTGCAGCACGAGTGCGATCATCTGATCGGCCGGCTGTATCCGTCACGCATCAGCGATTTCAGCAAGTTCGGTTTTACCGAAGTGATGTTCCCGGATCTTGATCCAGCAGCAGACGATTGATCTAAGACCCAGCACATATCCCTGTGGGAGCGAGCCTGCTCGCGAATGCGCAATATCAGTGACAGATTCTGTGACTGATTCACCGCTTTCGCGAGCAGGCTCGCTCCCACATTGGTTTTGCATTGCATATCAGAATTGAGCGGGAATCAGTTCCATCGCAATCATCGGCTTGCTCCGCGCATACCGGCTCAATCGCTCTGCCATCGCTTGCGGCAGCGCCGGGTCGAACGTGAACCCGCGCCGTTCATAAAACTCGCGCAGATCCGGATGACAGAACAGCCACACCGGCTCCGTCACACCCTTCAGCGCCTCAGCGATCAACTGTGCAGCAATCCCCTGTTCACGACACACCGGATCAACAAACAACCCGGTCAACCAATGCCCACCCGCCACCGGCCGCAAACACAACGCAGCAACAATGTCGCCACGGCGCGCCACCCACAATTGCGCTTCGCGCACGGCTTTCATCGACGATTGATGGCTGCGGTAAAACTTGTTCATCAACGGCCACAAAGACGCGTCGAGCAGGGTGTATCGGGTATCGGTCATGGGATCGGACTGTCGGTGGGCAAAGCGGCGATTATAAAAGAACGTGCGCCTCGGGATAGGTGTATACCTGACCTCACATCCCCTGTGAGTGGAGTACGCATCATGTCCAAAGGTATGGATTCAAAGAAAGCCGCGAAGAAGAAACCGGCCAAGACTGCGATTGAGAAACGTGCGGAGAAGAAAGCCAAGAAGGTTGATATCTTCGGCCATTGAATACCAGCAGAACGGCCATTGCGAGTTATCGTAATGGCCGTGGGATGCGGTTGAAAGGCACCGCAATTATTCTAGATTCTCCTCAGACGCAGGTTATCCATTTTCGTAACGGTCCTTAAACCCCCCAAGTAAAGGAATAGAGTCATAGGTGATGCGGCGGGCGTTGTCCCTGAGTAGAAAGTGAACGCTCTCGACTGCCAAGCGCTGCTTGCGGGGAGAGTCCCACTGAAAACAACGGTATTGTTCTGGGAGAGGTAAAAACTCGCGGCGACTGGCGCTTGATAGTCGAAACTAAGCGAATACTGCTCGCCGATATCCACCTGAAATGTTTTCTGAAGATATACGTGAGAGTGTCAGATTTTTTGTGTGCGGGCCGGTAATGGCCTGCCGTCAGGCAGGCCGGGTTTTACCAGGTCGGCCTGATAAATCGATCTCCGTACAGAATCGCAAATTGGTTCATCGCACTCTTCCAGTCATGAGCCGCCGAGCCCCAGTTTGCCGTGATGTTACGCAGCCCAAGCCAGATCAGCTTGGTCGCTGCGTCATCCGTCGGGAAGTGGCCCCGGGTCTTGATGATCTTGCGTAGCTGAGCGTTGATGCTTTCGATAGCGTTGGTCGTATAGATCACTTTTCGAATGGCAGGCGGGAAGACAAAAAATGGAATCACTCGATCCCAGGCTCGTCTCCAGGCCGCCACCACCGTTGGGTATTGCTTACCCCAAGGGCCATTTTCAAAGGCATCCAGTGCTTCCTCAGCCGCTTCTGCGTTGATGGCTTGATAGATCGGTTTTAGCGCCTTGGCCAGCTCACGGCGCTTGTCCCACGCCGCGTAATCGAGGCTGTTGCGGATCAAGTGGACGATGCATGTTTGCAGCGTTGTTGCCGGAAATACTGCGCTTAGCGCCTCTGGCATGCCTTTGAGACCGTCAGTCACGGCGATCAGCACGTCCTCTACGCCGCGGGTCTTGAGGTCGTTGAAGACCTTCATCCAGAACTTCGCACCCTCGGTGTTTTCGATCCAGATACCAAGAATATCGCGCGTTCCATCGGGTAAAACACCCAGCGCCAAGTAAATCGCCTTGTTGCGGACAAGGCCTTCTTCTCGGATCTTGACCCGCAGCGCATCGAAGAAAATGACTGGGTACATCGGCTCAAGCGGTCGCTGTTGCCACGCACCAATTTCCTCCATCACCTCGTGCGTGACTGAGCTGATGAAGTCATGGGAAACGTCCGTCCCGTATTGCTCAGAGAGGAAAGCGCGGATTTCTCGAACGGTCATGCCTCGGGCATACATGGCGATGATCTTGTCATCAAAACCGGTGTAACGCCGCTCATGCTTGGGGATCAGAATGGGGGCAAAACTGCCATCCCGATCACGGGGAATCTCCAGCCGCAGCGGGCCATCCCCCGTCAAAATCGTCTTGCCCGTTTTGCCATTGCGCTGGTTGGTTTCATCCTCTGGGCGCTGCGCGCCCGGCGGATACCCCAGGTGGTGACCGAGCTCGGCACTCAATGCTCGCTCAATCAAGGCCTTCTTGAAGGCCGCAGAAGCGTCTTCAATAGCCTCTGCGGTAATCAGCCCCTCACCGAACTCTTCGAGCAGCTCCTTGGGGATTTTTGGTAGGTCACGCAGGGGTTTCTTTTTGGTTGGCATACATGCACCTCTTACTCATGTTATGCCCGAACACAAAATTTCTGACACCCCCAATGGTTTTGCAGCACAGCGATGGATTGCCCCGTTGCAGTTAAAAGAAATGCATTGACCAGTTGCCCCACTTCAATCCAGGGCCACGGCCCCAGCCAGTACGTTGCATTGCCAGTAAATCTGCTGAGGTCAATGACTGAGCCATTCGCTTCGCGAATTGTCGCCTGGGGCAGACGCGAATCGACTGGAGAAATAGGCAATACGGTGAACGTGGCAGCGGGGGACTCGCCGACCTGCTCCCCAGCCCTGTGCAGACGCCACAGGAACCTGATCGCTCTCCCGTGTCTCGCTGCCAGGAATGCTGAACTCAACTTGATATCGGCATTGTTGTCACGGTCAAACTGCGCCAATGGAAACTGTTGAGCAGGCGAATCAACGTCAACTGGCTGCGCTAAATCCCCGGCCCGTGCGCGAGGGTAGTGAATGCGCAGCGTCACCCCGTTCCTGTAAGTAATCGCATCTACCGGGCTCGTGGCGTCTACGAGTAACGGCGGTAACAAGTCGATGGTTGTTTCTTCGCCAAACTTCAACACGCGCAATTGGGAAACGACTTCCACCTCACCCGGATTGGTAATTGTGTTCTGCAGAAACAGCGGTTTATTGGCGTAGGGCGCGATGTATTTGGCTTCCACGGTGAAGATGACAGGTTGCAACGGGTCGGTGACGATCAACTGGAAGATAAACAAGACGCCGATATTGTCCTGATCACTGGTTTGCCAGCGAAGTTCGACTTTCGCACCTTTTTTCAAAGGCCAGTAATCGGCGACTTTCACGGTAGCCCTTAGCGTATCGACTGGCAGTTTACCGTCCTCCAGCGGTTCGATAATCGGCGGGCCCAATGGCAGGGAGGTGCCGCTAACCGTTACGTCGGCGGGTTTTGAAAGCTGAGTCTTGCCTGTTTTGATCTGTGAGTAAGACGCCCGCACCGAACCACCGATCAGATTGCGAACCCGTTCATTCTCCACCTTAAACGTCACCGCTCTGCTGGCGACGTTGAATGTCTGCCTGTAGGTGTGAGTGACTGGCTCGCCACTTTTGGTAAACGCTGCCAATAGCAGTTCGATCTGGTCTCCCTTGGCGAAGACTCCGGTGACAAGGATATTCATGAAAGCGTCTTTGAGCATTTCGTAGTTGATCACGTTGTCGGCATCGGCCTGCTCGAAAATCGGTGCGCTCAACAACACCACGCCGGGTTTGAATGGGAGGATCAGTGGATCCGACCAACCGCTGGGGTTTTCCACCACATCGAATACTTCATAACGCACTACCAGACTATTGGTAGGTGCCAGCGTGGCGAGTTGCTCAGGCGTCAATTCAAAAATCACATCGCCCAATTCGGTGACCTCGGTCTCCAGTAGCAGAGAACCAAAGGCCAACACCACGATATCGCCGATCAATTGGTTGAAGTACGCCAGCACCGTGACGAACATGCCTTCATCGATCACGGTCTGATCGACGACACTTTCCGAAGCCACCGGCAGCTTGAGGCCCTGATTGGATGGCATGCCAGCGTCGCTGTCGGGTTCTCCGGGCGCGGGATATTTGTAGAATAATTGAGCGTGCGCTGAATCTTCGGGGGTATTACCGCTCACGCGCGTGACCTCGACCCAGAACGCCTTGTTTTGCTTCTTCAGGGGTTCAAATTTGGCCTTCATGACTGCGGCGGTAATGTAGAACGGGATGTTTTTGGCGGTGCCGTCAGCTTTGAAATGCGCCTCGGTGACCGAGAATTCGGCGACAGGGATGCCCTGATCGATGAAGACTCTTATCCCGTCACCGATGGCCATATTGAGATAAGCCAAAATGTATACCAGTAACCCGCTACGGTCGCCGGAGACCATAGCGATGTTGACCCCATGCGCGCCATCATCCTGGGCTTTGTAATTGATCACTAAGGGCGGCGGAACGGCAAGCACACCGATGCCAGGATCAGGCGGAAACACTACGGTTTGATTTGAAACAGACTCGGCGTTCGTGATCGGACTGTTCATGCGTGCTCACCTTCCATAGGCGGTGCCTGAGGGGCACCGGCAGGAAATGATTAGAACGCCGGGGAAAGATCCTGCCTACTGTCATATCTGACAGGTGCGGGCATTTTTAAGACGAACGGTCAGGAGCGTTTGACTTTAAAACGCAAACCCCGCCGTCCCGATGATCGGGGCGGCGGGGTTTGTCTGCCTGAAGAGATGTATGGCCGTGAGGCCGCTTTCGCCAGCAAGCCCGCGAAGGGGGGAACTGGGGACGGTTTCCTCACGCAGTTGAATGCTGATCAGCCTCCGGGTTTCTCCAGCCCGATCATGATGGAATCAGGGTAAATGCGGGGCCCTCAAAGCCTCTTATCCCCTCAGGTCCCCAAGCAATCGCAGACAAATTACCGCCCGGCGTGATGTAGTGTCCCGCCACAAGTCTTTGTTGCGTCGGCGTCTGATAGACAACCCTGTAACGTGGGTCCATACCCGTGGTTGCCTGTCTGAAAAACTGATGATAGTTAGAAAAATTTGCTTCAAATGCCCGAATGACCGGGCCGGCATCTACCGCGCCGGGTAATACCACACCGCCTCTTGCCACGCCCCATGAGTGGAGCTGATCAAAATTCATTCTGTCGGTTATGGGACCCAGGATCAGGGTATAGATATTTGACACTCGCACTGGAAAGGACACTTCAGCGCCTGTGCCGTCCTTTGCGATGATGTTCGCTGTTCCGCTACGTAATCCGGATACTTTCCCCGTATTGCTCACATGGGCGATAGCTGGATTCGAAGATCTGTAGGTGATGCCAGGCACGCCCCCGGTCGCCTGCCGAATCCCCGTATTGCGTGGAACTTCTCTTGTTGAGAGCCCGTAGGACTGGTGAAACTTGACACCGTCCAGCACCATCAACGAACTATCGATCGACAATGGGCTTCTGATCGTCAATGTCCTCTGCGTCGACTCGGCCCCGCTGCCATACAACGCTTTGACCTTGTAGCGGTGATTGCCGAGTGTCTGGGCCCTCAGGGTGCAAGTCCATTCACCGGAGTCAGGTACGAGGATCGTGGCCTTC
Source organism: Pseudomonas baetica (assembly GCF_002813455.1). Taxonomy (NCBI): domain Bacteria; kingdom Pseudomonadati; phylum Pseudomonadota; class Gammaproteobacteria; order Pseudomonadales; family Pseudomonadaceae; genus Pseudomonas; species Pseudomonas baetica. Next base: position 464,922 of record NZ_PHHE01000001.1, read on the forward strand.
AACACATTCGCGTCAAGCAGTTCAATGTTCTTCCCGGCGTGCCCCTTGCCGACCAATACGAATGTGGTTTCGGGGGTACTGGTACCGTCATGGATCTCAACATTACTCGGCAAACCTTTGAGCGAATCAATCGTTGGAGGGACATAGGCGATCTTCGAAATACTCAGCTTCAGCACGGGAGATTTTTCTGCTTGCCCGCCATTGGGATTCAGAATCCATTGAAATGAAATCTCCGTACCTTGCCGAGCTTCGAGAAACGCCTGCGTCAGCACCGTATTGACGCGATTGTTTGTGTCGAATTTCTCCAACGGATATGGAGGTGTCCCGTCCGGAGGATTGACCTCGACCAATTGCGCCCAGTCGTCAGGCAGGGCGCCCGGGTGTTCAATTTGCACTGTCACACCCTCCGGATAGGCCGGTACATCAATCGGACTGACCGCTGGTTTGACCAAGGTGGGGGCGAGCAACGGCTCATCCTGAGTGAGGTGAATATCCAATGTCGTGCTGGCGGAAATGGCAGTGTGGCCCAACTGGTCGACCACCACAAAATCGACTTCGCTCAGGCCTTCTCCCACTTTTTCGAAGTCGGCGGTATACAGCGTCATGGTCACGGGGGTTGGAGGGTCGCTCACCTCCAGGGTGAACAACTCATTGCCCATCCGAAGGCGCACCTCATCATAGGGCTGCACGGGGTTGTAGGTGAACGTGAATAGGACTCCTTGCTTCGCCCGTTCAGCGCTGACGCCATTGGTGACCACGTCGTCTGGGATTACGAGGGTGAGGTTGACCGGTCCGCGCAGGTGGTAGAGCAAGAGCAGGTCGCGCGACCTTTCGACGTTGCCACTGAGGCGCCTCACTTGGTAATGCAGGCGGTTGACGCCGTGAATGAAATGCCCGTGCGGTACGTTCAGGGAGATGCGCTTTTGCTCGTCGCCAGGCTGGATAGTGGTGCTGTCCACCGGCGTGGGGTGGCCATTGACATGCAAGTCAACCGAATCGTATGCCTCCACGACCTGATTGCTAAGCTGCATTTCAGTCAACGGATCAGCCACGCACAGCAGGCCGGCAGGCTTATCGTTGTAGAGCGGTCTGGGGACGCCGACGTTGGCGCGTTCAGGCGGTTTGATCGGCTGCAGCGAACCGGGTACGAAAAGCGGAAAAAGATCAAAAACCACATCAAGCGTAGAATCGTTGATTTCCATGATGCTCTCCTGACCGAAACAGGTCGGTGGGTGGTGGTAGGAAGGCATCACACATCGTTTGTAGAGCACCGGCAACTGTCAGATCTGACAGGTGAGGGCAGATTTCAGACAAGCGGTCGTTGCGCCTTGGGCTAAAACGACAAAATTTTTCACCTCCGGTAGATGAAGGACGTTTTTTCTGTCTGGAAGGCATGGGTTTGCGATGAGTCAGTCTTCGCGAGCAGGCTGGCTGCCACTGCGTGCCCTGAAAAAGAGAGGGGCTTTACCGAGACTCAAGACTTGCGCAGGGTCTTCTGCCGCAAAATATAAACCGTCACCAGCACCGCACTCGTCAACATAAACCCCCGCGCCCACATCAACGGCACCAGGTAGCAGGAAAACAGAATACTCGCCCACATCAGCCCGATCGCGTAGACCTTGCCCTTGAGCGGAATACCGTTGCCATCGAGATAATCGCGAATCCATGGCCCAAGCCGGGGATGTTCGACCAGCCAGCGATAGAAGCGCGGCGAGCTCCGGGCGAAACACGCGGCCGCAAGCAGTAGGAAAGGGGTGGTGGGCAGGACGGGCAGGAAAATCCCGATCACCCCCAATGCCACGCTAAGCCAGCCGATGGCCAGCAGGATGTAGCGCAACATCAGGGGGCGGTTGCCTATGGGGTTGTCCATAGGCCGGTTCTTAGTGGTGACGTGGCTTGAGGATCGCCGGTTTTTCGTCAGGCGCCTGGCACAACAGGTACAGCGCGGTCAGGGCTTCCGGGATCTGTACGATCATGTCGTCCATCAGGTTGGCGTCTTTGGCAATGTCTTCGAACTCTGGCTGTTCGTCGAACAGGCCCGAACCGACCATGATCGGCAGGAGCATTTCGCTGACTTCTTCTTCGGCGGTTTCGAACCAGGCGGCTTCACGCAGGAACACGCCTTCCATGAAGCCGATGCACCAGCCGCGCAGCTCGGAATCGTCCGGCTCTTCGCCCAGATCCAGTTCGCAGGGCAGCTCGAATTCTTCGTCGGACGCCAGTTGACGGGCGATGTGCGCCTTGAGGCCGATCAGCGTGGCTTCGATCTCTTCGCGCTGGGCTTCGCCGCTGTAGTGCGGTTCTTCGGCGAACAGGGCGTCGATCCATTCACGCTCGGGCACTTCTTCCGAGCAGATCGACAGCGCGGTCAGGTAACCGTGGGCGGCCACGTAGTCCAGCGCCTCGTCATGCAGTTCGTCGGCGTCGAGGAAGACTTGCAGGCGGGTCAATTGCTCAGCGAAGGACATTACGGGGCTACCTTGGGGGAATAAACAATGCGGGAATTCTAGGCCTTCTTGCGCGCTCAAGCCAGCCGCATGGCAGATTTGCCGCAATTGCCGGACAGCATTGCAAACCTTGTGGGAGCGAGCCTGCTCGCGATAGCGGCGTATCAGGCGCCTTTGTATCTACTGACCCATCGTGTTCGCGAGCAGGCTCGCTCCCACAGGGTCGTTGGGAGGCTGCTTACAGAATGTGTCTTATAAGCGGCACCCTGTGCAGGGGAGCGCTCGGGTATACTGCCGCGTTTTGCGATCCCTGCCCGTATTGCGGCCGCTGTGCAACGCGCCCTTACGTTTTGTTTAAAGCAGCCATGGCTGACTTGAACCAGCCTGAGCAGGGATGTATCGGTAGATTTTTGGAGTTTTTATGCTCGAACAGGCTCAACGCGTCCTCAAGGACATCTTCGGCTACGACAGTTTCCGTGGCCGTCAGGGTGCAATCATTGAGCGCGTGGCCAGCGGTGGTGATGCGCTGGTGCTGATGCCTACCGGTGGCGGCAAGTCGCTGTGCTTCCAGGTCCCGGCACTGCTGCGTGATGGCCTGGCGGTGGTGGTCTCGCCGTTGATCGCCTTGATGGACGATCAGGTCGCCACCCTCGATGAACTGGGGGTCGCCGCCGCAGCGCTGAACTCCACGTTGAGCGCCGAACAGCAGCGTGATCTGGCCACACGGATCAAGCGTGGCGAAGTGAAGATGCTCTATCTGGCGCCCGAGCGACTGGTTCAGCCGCGCATGTTGTCCTTCCTGCAGGGATTGAACATCGCGCTGTTCGCCATTGACGAAGCACACTGCGTGTCGCAATGGGGTCACGACTTCCGTCCGGAATACCTGCAACTGGGCCAGTTGGCCGAGATGTTCCCGGACGTGCCGCGCATCGCCCTGACCGCCACTGCCGACAAGCGCACCCGCGAAGAAATCGTCACTCGTCTGCATCTGCAGAACGCCGAGCGCTTCCTGTCGAGCTTCGACCGGCCGAACATCTTTTATCGCATCGTCCCCAAGGAGCAGCCGCGCAAGCAGTTGCTGGCGTTCCTCGCCGAGCGACGCAGCGACGCGGGCATCGTCTATTGCCTGTCGCGCAAGAAAGTCGAAGAAGTCGCGGCGTTCCTCAGCGAACAGGGTTTCCCGGCGCTGCCGTATCACGCCGGCCTGCCCAACGAGCTGCGTGCGTTCAACCAGAAGCGCTTCCTCAATGAGGAAGGCCTGATCATGGTCGCCACCGTGGCGTTCGGCATGGGCATCGACAAACCCAACGTACGCTTTGTCGCCCACCTCGATTTGCCGAAATCCCTTGAAGCGTATTACCAGGAAACCGGGCGCGGCGGCCGTGACGGTCTGCCGGCGGATGCGTGGATGGCCTACGGTCTGCAAGACGTGGTGATGCTCAAGCAGATGCTGCAGAACTCCGAAGGCGACGAGCGCCACAAGCGTCTGGAGCAACACAAGCTCGACGCCATGCTCTCGCTCTGTGAAGAGACCCGTTGCCGCCGGCAGACGCTGCTGGCGTATTTCGATGAAGACATGCCCGAGCCGTGTGGCCATTGCGACAATTGCGTCGACGGCGTGCAGACCTGGGACGCCACTGAACCTGCGCGTCAGGCGCTGTCGGCGATTTTTCGCACCGGCCAGCGTTATGGCGTCGGCCATCTGGTCGATGTGCTGCTGGGCAAGGACAACGAAAAAGTCCGCAGTTTTGGCCATCAGCATCTGTCCGTGTATGGCGTCGGCAAGGCACTGAGCGAGAGCGAATGGCGTTCGTTGTTCCGCCAGTTGGTCGCCCGTGGTCTGGCCGATGTCGATCATGAAGGCTATGGCGGTCTGCGTTTGAACGACAGTTGCCGGCCATTGCTCAAGGGCGAAGTGAGCCTGGAACTGCGCCGCGATTTGAAACCACAAGTCACCGCCAAAACTGCCAGCAAGAGCCCGGCCAGCCAACTGGTGCGTGGCGAAGAACGCGAACAGTGGGAAGCCCTGCGTGCCTTGCGCCGCAAGTTGGCCGAAGAACATGGCGTGCCACCGTACGTCATCTTCCCGGATTCGACGCTGCTGGAAATGCTCCGCAGCCAACCGACCTCGCTGGCGGACATGGCCCGGGTCAGCGGCGTTGGCGCGCGCAAGCTGGAGCGTTACGGTGAGGCCTTCCTCGAAGTGCTCGGTGGCGAAGCCGAGGCGCCGAAAGTGGTGGCCGATGTGCGCCACGAGCTGATCACTCTGGCCCGCGCCGGCATGACCCCGATGCAAATCGCCGGGCAGTTGCAGTGCTCGGAGAAGAACGTTTACACCATGCTTGCCGAGGCGATTGGCAAACAGCAGTTGTCATTGGAGCAGGCGCTGGATCTGCCGGAAGAATTGATGGGCGAAGTGCAGGACGCGTTCCTTGATGGCGAGGGCGAACTGCCGTCGGTCGCCGAAATCGCAGAACTGTTTGCCGGCCGCGTGCCGGAAGGCGTGCTGTATTGCGTGCGGGCTGCGCTGCAATCGGAATTCGAGATGTGAGACGGCGTTTGCGCCAACCCCCATACAGTTGTAACGATTCAGTACAGACCGCCACTTGCCTATAGCTGCAGCTCATGCTTAGCTGACTAATAATTAGTTTTTCTCTATTACATCAGTCTAATCATGAGTGTTTTATGCCGTTAACCGATCAACACCGCTTTGGCATGCAACTGGCCCAGATGTCTCGCGGCTGGCGTGCCGAGCTGGACCGGCGTCTGGCCGGTCTGGGCTTGTCCCAGGCGCGCTGGCTGGTGCTGCTGCATCTGGCGCGTTTCGAGGAAGCACCGACCCAACGTGAGCTGGCGCAAAGCGTCGGTGTCGAAGGCCCAACCCTGGCACGCTTGCTCGATAGTCTGGAAGGCCAGGGTCTGGTGCAACGCCAGTCCGTGATGGAAGACCGCCGGGCGAAAAAAATTGTCCTCTGCGCTCCGGCTCTGCCGCTGATCGAACAAATCGAAACCATTGCCACACAACTGCGTCACGAATTGTTCGAAGGCGTCGATGAGGCGGATTTGAAAGTGTGCATGCGCGTTCACGGGCACATTCTGACCAATCTGGAAAGATCTTGAGGCACAACCACGTGCCGGTTTTTTGAGAGATCGCGCTGAGCAGACTATAAGAACTACTGGGCAATATCGTGTTCGTACCGGATGTGCGAACCGCATAGAAGTCGGTTTTGCTTATTTAAGGGATGCTCATGCTTGCAAGTTGGCACGTGGTACTGCGCGTTTGCGCCAAAGGGTTGTTGGTTGCTGGCGCAGTTGGCTATTCAACCTTGTCGCTGGCCCTGGGGCTGGGTGAGATCACGGTTCACTCAGCCCTCAATCAGCCGCTCAAGGCCGACATCGCACTGGTCGATGTCGGCGGTCTGACGCAGAACGATCTCTCGGTGAGCCTGGCCACAGCGGACGAATTCGGCAGTGCCGGGGTCGAGCGGGTGTTCTTTCTCAACGACCTCACGTTCACGCCGATCCTGCATGGCAATCGCCAGATGATCCGGGTGACCTCCAGCAAACCGGTCAACGAACCCTTTCTGAATTTCCTCGTACAGCTCAATCAGCCCAATGGCCGCTTGCTGCGTGAGTTCACGGTGCTGATCGATCCGCCGGGTTCGCCCGGTATCGTTCCGGCCACCGATGAGCCGGATCCGCGCGCGCAGTCCTCGGCGTTCCCTACTGTCGAACCGATGACCGCGCCGCCACAGGCCGCTCAAGGCAAGCGTGACACGCCGGCCCCGCCACCATCAGCAACGCCGCCCGCCAACGATGCGCTCGCCGAGCAACTGGCCGCCAGCGTATTGCAGAACCAGCAGTTGCAAAAAAACCTCGACGAACTGAACGCGAAATTGCGGGCGCAGGATGTGCAGATTGTCGCTGGCAAGAAGCAGGTCAGTGACCTGCAAACCCGCTTGGCCGAACTGCAAAAGGCACCGCCTGCTCCGGCAGTGACTGCGGCGCCTGCGCCGGTTGTTGCACCGACTGAAGCCACAGATGAAGGTTTGAACTGGCCGCTGCTCGGGGGGCTTCTGCTGTTGCTGGGGGCATTGGCTGCGCTGTTCCTTTATCGCCGCCGGCAACAACAGAAACCGGGTGACGCGCCGCTGCCGATTGTGCCGCTGCACGATGAAGCCGACGTGGAAGAGGCCGAACCTGCCGAACACGTCAGAAGTCATGCCGCGACCGAGCATCGCGAGGAACCGGCCGCAGGCGATGTTCTGGAAGCGGTGGGGATCTATCTGGCCTATGGGCGACTCGGTGAAGCGGCCGGGTTGTTGCGTGATGCATTGCACAAGGAGCCGGAGCGCATCGATCTCGGTCTGCAATTGCTCGACGTGTTGGGGCGTCAGGGTGATAGCGCAGCGTTCGAGCAGCAGGAAAGTCATCTGCGAGCGCTGGGTGTGGAGGCGCAATCCTTGGAGGACATACGCGCCCGGCATCCGAAACTGGTGACTGCTGCATCGCGGGTGGCAGCCGCGCCACTGGTCGCCAACGCCGCGCCGGTGATTGCCGTTGCCCAAGAGCCTGCGGCAACCGAGGACGAGTTCGAGTTGAATCTGGAAGCGTTGTCGATGGATTCCAGTTGGGATCTGGAGGACAGCCGTTCGGCGTCGGTTCAGCCATCCGCCGAAACTTCTGCTCTCGGCTCCAGCCTGCAAGTGTTGCCTCAGGATTTTGAGTTGCCGGTAGCCGCCGCCATTGAAGACGCGGAGCTTGAGTGGATCCCGGAGCCGGAGGCGCAGCCGCTGGACGATGACTTCCTTGAAGCATTTTCCGATCCGCAGCCGTCGCTGGCGCTGGAGCCCTTGAATTTACAGATGTCAGTGCCAGACGAGGCGGGGGCGGGGAAGCTCGAACAGGCCCAGACGTGCATCGATGATGGCGACATCGACAGCGCGATTGCGCTGCTCAATGAATTGCTCAAGGAAGGCGATGAGCCCTTGAAGCAAACCGCCCGAACCCTTCTGGCAGGCATCCGCTGAATTGAGTGTCAGGTGTTGTTGGGCTTGACTGTCCTGCCGCCTTCGCGAGCAGGCTCGCTCCCACAGGGGAACGCTATCCAACTGTGGGAGCGAGCCTGCTCGCGAAGGCGAATCATCAGGCGCCATCAATCCCGGGCAGTGCTCAAAACGTCTGCCCCAGATTCAAATACACCGCCTGTTCATTCGCATCATTCAAGCCATAACTGAAATTCAACGGCCCCAACGGCGTATCGAAGCCGATAAATACACTCGCCGCATTGATGTAGCCACTGTCGAATTCATTGTCGTTGTTCCACGCCCGGCCACGCTCCAGCGACGCACCGGCGTACAACGGGAAGTCCAGCGGCAGATACGAACGCGGCGTCAGGCGGCGGTAATACACCGCCCGCATCAAGCTGACGTTCTGCCCGGAAATGGCATCTTCGCGAAAGCCCGACAACTGCCGTGCGCCACCGAGCAGGAAGCTCGACGTCACCACGTTGGTGTCATCGAGCGTACGGCCATAGCGCCCGCCCAGAATCAATGTGTCCGGGCCGTGGCTCATGGCCTTGTCGAGCTTGAATTCCCACTGCCGGTAACGCGTGTCCGAGCCCAGGCTCGGTTCGAATTGCAGGAACGTCAGACTGACGTCCTTGCCTTCGTGGGGGTAGTAAACGTTGTCCAGCGAATCGTAGGAATACTTCAGCGAGTAGAAGCCTTCATTGAAGTTTTCGCTGGGCAGATCCTGATCGCCAATACGCACATCGGCCTTGCCCCAGGCCTCGCCGACACCGAACCGCACTTCACCGTTGTTGCCAATCTGCCGCCCAACGTTCAGGGCCATGCCGTAACGCTCGACGCGGTATTGCGCGACCGGATCGTTGTCGAGCACCGCGTCGACGTTCTGCGCCTCGAACACCACCGAGGGCGCGATGAAATAGCGCGAACCGACGTCCAGTGGCTGATAGAACTCGCTGTACAGCTCCTGTTTGTCGCCGAGTTGCACACGGGTCAGCCATTCCGCACCGAGGCGGTTGATGCCGTTGACTCGGTAACTGGCGCCGAGGTTGAAGGCGCTGTCGCCGCGCATGTCGTCCGACAGGTTCAGACCGACCCTCAAGTAATCGGTGCCACTGCGCTTGCCTCGGGCATTGATCACCAGGGTGTGATCCTGGCCCTTGTGGACCACGCGATATTGCACCTGCTCGAAATAGTCCAGGCCGTACAAAGTGCCCATGTCCGAATGCAATCGGCCCAGGTCCAGCGGCTCGCCGATGGGTTGGCGGATGTAGTAGCGGATCACGTCGTCATCGACTTTCGAGTCGTTCTCGACCCTGATCGCGGTAATGATCGGCGTGCGCTGGCCCGGCGCGCGGGCGGCGTTGAGCTCGGCATTCTGCGATTCGCTGGGCTTGAGCCCGGCGAGGCGCGCGTCGAGGGTTTTCGTGGCGCGGTAACCGGCGTCGATCATCTCCTGGGCGCGGCCGAAATCAGTGACGCCGAAACTCGCCAGCGCCGGTTGGATCAGCACGTCTGTCGATTTCAGCGCGGCCAGTTGTTCTTCGGAGTTGCGTCGGGTCATCAGGGTGATCGACTGGTTCAGCACATCGACCACGGTGGTCAGTTGTTTGCGATTGCGCAGCGGCGTGCCGATGTCGACCACAATGGCGATGTCGACGCCCATTTGCCGCGCGACATCGAGCGGGATGTTGTCGGTCATGCCGCCGTCCACCAGCAGCCGCCCGTCGAGTTCGACCGGAGCGAACACCGCCGGGATCGACATGCTGGCGCGGATCACTTGAGGCAGGTGGCCTTTGCGAAACACCACTTTTTCGCCGTTGGCGATGTCGGTGGCCACGGCGCGGAACGGGATCGGCAGTTTGTCGAAATCGCGGGTATCGCTGGTGTGGGCCAGCAGGCTTTCCAGCAGCAGCGCCAGATTTTGCCCCTGAATCACCCCCAGCGGCAGGCCGAGGCTGCCGTCGTCGCGAAAGCTCAGTTTCTGTTTCACCAAGAAATCGCGGTCATCCTGTTTGCGCCGAAACGGCACGTCTTCCCGGGGTGGCGCATCGGACAGCGCCTGTTGCCAGTCGATGCTCAGAGCGAGCTTTTCCAGTTCGTCGATCTTGTAGCCCGAGGCATACAGACCGCCAACCACCGCGCCCATGCTGGTACCGGCAATCGCGTCGATCTTGATGCCTTGCTCCTCCAGCGCCTTGAGCACGCCGATGTGGGCCAACCCGCGCGCGGCGCCGCCGGACAGCACGAGGCCGACTTTCGGTCGCGGCGCTTCGCTGGCGAAGGCGAACAGAGGAAGAAAACCAAGCAGCAGGCAGAACAGCAAACGGCGCATTGTGAGTCTCGGGGCAAGCAGTAAAGCCGGCTATTATAGCGGCGCCCTCTGTCTCAGGAGTTTCAGCGAACATGACTGTCGCAAAAGCAGAAGTTGTCATCACGTATTGCACTCAATGCCAGTGGCTGCTGCGCGCGGCGTGGCTGGCGCAGGAACTGCTCAGCACCTTTGACGATGATCTGGGCAAAGTGTCATTGGTGCCGGGTACCGGCGGAGTTTTCCACATTACGTGCGATGACGTGCAGATCTGGGAGCGCAAGGCCGATGGCGGTTTTCCCGAAGCCAAGGTGCTGAAGCAGCGAGTGCGCGATCAGATCGATCCTGACCGCGACCTCGGCCACAACGACCGTACTCAGTGAGAGGTTGCTTCGGCGGCGACGGTTTTTTTGTCGGCATGGCCGGACATCCGCGCTGACACCGCGATGGCGACGATGATCAGCGCGCCGCCGAGCAGCATGCGCAGCGTCGGGTTCTCATTGAACAGCAGCCACGCGATGGTGATGCCGTAGACCGGCTCCATGGCGAACACCACTGCGGCGGTGCGCGCCTTGATCACCGCCAGGCTGGCGACAAACAGACTGTGGGCGACGCCGGTGCAGAACACCCCAAGCAGGGCGATCCATAGCCAGTCGAGTGCGCGCACTTCGCTCAGTTGCGGCGCCGCCACCGGCAGCAGACACAGCGCCACCACCACGTTTTGACACAACGCCGCCTGCACCGCCGGGACACGCCCGGAGCTGGCGCGGTTGGTCAGCGACAGCAGGGAAAACAACAGCCCGGACAGTACCGCCCAAAGCAGACCGACCGTCGCGCCGCTGGCCAGATCGAACGCCGGGGTCACCAGCACCAGACCGACACTGACTAAAACCACCAGCACGATTTCATTGGCGCGGATACGCTCGCGGAAGATCAGCCCTTCGAGAATCACCGTAAAGGCCGGAAAACTGGCAAAGCCCAATGTCGCGATGGCGACGCCGGCAACCTTCACCGCAATGAAAAAACTCACCCAGTGCCCGGCCAGCAGCACGCCACTGAGGGCCAGGCGCCGCCAGTCCACGGCTTGCAGTTTCTGCCAGCCGTTCTGGCTGGCGAAACGGGCAAAAAATGCCAGAGCGAGTACGGCGAAGGCGGCACGGCCGAAGACGATCACGGCGGGGGAGGCGGCGGCGAGTTTGCCGAACACACCGGTCAGGCCGAACATCAGAGCGCCGATATGCAGGGCGCCGAGGGCGGTACGCGGGGTCATTGCAATCCTTAATCCAGACAAGGTTTTTTTGATCGATCGTTGATCGTTCCCACGCTCTGCGTGGGAACGCCTCCAGGGACGCTCTGCGTCCAGTGACGCGGAGCGTCATGGGCTGCATTCCCACGCAGAGCGTGGGAACGATCAATAGGTCCATTGAACCCTGTATCCGCCTACAAGTCTGTCGGCAGACTATCGTCTTTTGTCGTAGGAGCCGCGCCGAAGCTGGCCGGGCGATGCACCGAACTCACGTAGAACGGCAGCCGAGAAGGCGCTTTGCGAGCTGTAGCCGACCCGACTGGCGATTTCGCCGATGGGCAGCACGGTCTCGCGCAGCAGAGCGACAGCCTTGTGCAGTCGCCGGCTGCGCATGTAATCCATTGGTGTTTGCCCGCACTCGGCCATGAAACGCGCGTGCAGGCGAGCGCTGGACAACCCGGCAACCCGCGCCAGATCGGCGACTTGGAGCGGATACGCGGCGTATTGCTCGATGTGCGCATCCAGCGCCGCATAGGGCAGGCGTCGCGTGGCGAGTTCGACGGGTTGTGCATGATTCAGACTGGCCAGCAGTAACACCGCGCCTTGCTGGGCAATCAATGGATCGCTGACCGGGCTGTTCGCCAGCCAACTGACCAGTTGGCTTTGCCCCGAGTCCAGCGACAAGCGAGCAGGGTTGCCGAGCAAGCGCCGGCTGGCCTCGGCATGGTCACCGAGTGACTCCGCGACCCATTGCCCATCTGGAATATCCAGCACCAGACAGCGACTGCCCTGCGGACTGCCGCAGGCATGATGGGCGCCGGCCGGGACCACCACGAAACTCTGCTGACGCACCTGGCTGCCACAGCCCTCGACCTCGAAATCCAGCGCACCGGACAGACCGAACACCAATTGGGCGTGCTCGTGGCTGTGGACGATCAGATCGTGGGTGTACTGACGCAGGCTGAGGATCGGTCGCATGGCAGGTCGTCTCCGAAGTGATCGCCAGTCTACACCGGCATGCCCGGGATGCGCTGTCACAGGACTGACTCGAGCCTGTCATGGTCGATTAACCGGACAGGCGCACTCTGGCGAAAACATCGCAGAGGGTTGCCCATGACCAGCGCCGAGCTCGCCAGACCCAGCCGCAAACAACGCGTGCGCACCTTGTGGATCTCTGACGTGCATCTGGGCACACGGGACTGCCAGGCCGAACACCTGTCGCAGTTTCTCAAGGGCTACCATGCCGACAAGATTTACCTGGTTGGCGACATCATCGACGGCTGGAAACTGCGCGGCGGCATGTATTGGCCGCAGGCGCACACCAACGTGATTCGCCGTTTGTTGACCATGAGCAAACGCGGCACCGAAGTGATCTACGTCACCGGCAACCACGATGAATTCCTGCGTCGTTATTCGAAGCTGATCCTGGGCAATATTCAGTTGGTCGACGAGGCGGTGCATGTCACGGCAGACGGTCGGCATTTGCTGGTGATTCACGGCGACCAGTTTGATGTGATCACCCGCTATCACCGTTGGCTGGCGTTCCTGGGTGATTCGGCCTACGAGTTCACTCTGACGCTCAACCGCTGGCTCAATCACTGGCGCGCCCGCTATGGCTACGGTTACTGGTCGCTGTCGGCGTATCTGAAGCACAAGGTGAAGACGGCGGTGAGTTTTATCAGCGACTTCGAAGAAGCCATTGCCCATGAATGTGTGAAGCGTGAGCTGCATGGCGTGGTCTGCGGGCACATTCACCATGCCGAGATCCGTAAGGTCGGCGAGGTGGATTACTTCAATTGCGGCGATTGGGTGGAGTCGTGCACGGCGCTGATCGAACACTGGGACGGCACGATCGAGTTGTATCGCCTGGCGGATGCGCAGGCGCGTGAGGCGCAGCTCAAGGCGGCCAAGGTTGCCGAACTCGCCTGAGTTCACAGGGTAGTGACCCCTTGTGGGAGGGGGGCTTGCTCCCGAAGGCGGTGGATCAGACACAAATTATGTAGCCTGACACACCACTTCGGGAGCAAGCCCCCCTCCCACAAGGATTACCACAGTTTAAGCGGTGGAGTTCTCAGGCCGGGCTGTGTTCTTCCATCGCGGCCTTGTAAATCGAGTGCTTCGGTTGCGCAAACAACCTTTCCATCATTGGCTCAAAGAAGCTTAACGGCAGCGTGTCATAGTCAGGATCAAACGCCGCTGCATCGTACTTGGCGCAAAACTCGGCAGTTGCCTGAAACTGCGGGTGTTCCTTGAACTGCTCGCGCAAGTGCCGATCCATGCCCAGGTGATGGAAGAAGTAATAGCCCTGGAAGATCCCGTGCTTTTCCACCATCCACAGGTTTTCGGCGCTGACGAACGGCTTGAGAATCGCTGCGGCAATGTCCGGATGGTTGTACGAGCCGAGGGTGTCACCGATGTCGTGCAATAACGCGCAGACCACGTATTCCTCGTCACGTCCGTCACGAAAAGCACGGGTCGCGGTTTGCAGGGAGTGGGTCAGGCGATCTACCGGGAAGCCGCCGAAATCACCTTCGAGCAATTTCAGGTGGGTCATGATCCGCGACGGTAACTGTTTGGCATAGGCACTGAAGTCGGCGGCGATGATCGCCCAGTCTTCCTCAGTGCCATCCTTCATGTGGGTGAAACGGGTAGTGGCGTTCATCTGCAATCCTCACTGTTTCTTGTTTTTCAGAACGCCACGCGACCCAGAATCATGTCGCGGTACATGACGAAATCGCCAAGCAGGCTGTACAGCGGATGCTGGAAAGTCGCCGGTCGATTCTTTTCAAAGAAGAAATGCCCGGCCCAGGCGAAGCTGTAACCGGCCAGCGGCAGGGCCAGCAACAGCAGCCACGCGCCTTTGGCGATGGTCATGGCGAGAATAAAAATCACCAGTGTGGTGCCGATGAAATGCAGGCGCCGGCAGGTACTGTTGCTGTGTTCGCTGAGGTAATACGGGTAGAACTCGGCGAAGCTGTTGAAATGTTTGATGTTTTCCACGACCGCTATCTCTGTGGTTATTGTTCTGGCGACGAGTTGTTCTGCGGGTAGCTTATTTGAGTCTAGAGTGATCAGTAGCATCAGCCAGTGACAATGGGCGCCACTTTAGTATCCTTCGCAAATCAGGCCGTAGCATGCGGCCCCTCATGTAAAAGAAAAACACCATGAGCGAACGAACGACTTCTGCAAGCTGGGCGATGGGGATTGTCAAAGCATTGGAGATGGACGGCCTGGATTGCCGGGTTCTGTTCAAGCAACTGGGGCTCGATTACACCGCCCTGGATGATCCGGATGCGCGCTTCCCGCAAGACTCCATGACCCGACTCTGGCAACGGGCGGTCGAGCTGTCCGGCAACCCGGCAATCGGCCTGAACATGGGCAAAGTGGTGCGGCCGGCTTCTTTTCATGTCGCCGGTTATGCGCTGATGTCCAGCAATACCCTGGCCGAAGGCTTTCAGCGACTGGTGCGCTATCAGCGCATCATCGCCGAAAGTGCCGACCTGAGTTTTCGCCTGCTGGAGGAAGGCTATGCGCTGATCCTGACCGTGCACGGCGACCATCTGCCGCCGACCCGGCAAAGTGCCGAAGCGTCGCTGGCCTGTGCGTTGGCCCTGTGTGGCTGGCTGAGCGGGCGCACGCTGCAGCCGGTCAAAGTGCTGGTGCAGGGCGATGAACCGGAAAATCTGCAACCCTACAAACAGGCTTTCCATGCACCGCTGACGTTCAACGCACCTTACGACGCGTTGATTTTCGAGCGCGCCGACATGGAGGCGCCGCTGCCCACCGCCAACGAGGCGATGGCGCTGCTGCATGACCGGTTTGCCGGGGAGTACCTGGCGCGGTTTTCCGAGAGTCGCGTGACCCACAAGGCCCGCCAGGTGCTCTGTCGCTTGCTGCCTCAGGGCGAACCCAAGCGCGATACCGTCGCGCAGACCCTGCACTTGTCACAGCGCACTTTGCAGCGTCGGTTGCAGGAGGAGGGCACGAGTTTTCAGCAATTGCTCGACGACACCCGCCGCGAACTGGCCGAACAGTATCTGGCGCAACCGAGCATGACCCTGCTGGAAATCGCCTATCTGTTGGGTTTCGCCGATCCGAGCAATTTCTTCCGCGCGTTCCGTCGCTGGTTCGACACCACGCCCGGCGATTACCGGGCGCGGCTGTTACAGGCGCCGAATGCGATCAGTGACGCCAAAAGGCCGGAATACACAGTACAAACACCGTGATGATCTCCAGTCGGCCGAGCAGCATGCCGAACGACAGAATCCACTTGGCTGCATCCGGCAGGGTCGCAAAGTTGCCCGCCGGGCCAATCGTCTCACCCAGCCCCGGGCCGACACCGGACACGGTGCTGGCGGCGCCGGTCAGTGCCGTCATCCAATCGACGCCGAGCAGCGACAGCAGCAGGGCGATCACGCAGATGGTGATGGCGAAGAAGAACGAAAAGGTCAGAATCGAGCGCACGATCTCTTCGTCGAGCCGGTGACCGTTGTACTTCTGCTTGATCACCGCGCGCGGATGAATCAGCTGATTAAGGTTGGCCTTGAGCAAGATGTAGGCGACCTGGAAGCGGAAGATCTTGATCCCTCCCGCCGTCGACCCGGAACAGCCGCCAACAAAACCCAGATAGAAAAACAGCATCAGCGAGAAGTTGCCCCACAGGCTGTAGTCGCCGAGGGCAAAACCGGTGGTGGTCAGCACCGACGTCACGTTCAGCGCCACATGGCGCAGCGCATCCAGCCAATGCAGTTGGGTCGTCCACCAGTACCAGGTGCCGAGCACCAGCCACGTCACCAACAACATCGCCAGCATGCCCTGTACCTGCTGATCCTTGATCAACGCTCGACGATTGCCGCGCAATGTCGCCACGTACAGGGTGAATGGCAGGCTGCCGAGAATCATGACCACCACCGCGACCCAGTGCACTGCCGGTTGCGTCCACTTGGCCAACGACTGGTCGGACGTCGAGAACCCGCCGGTGGAAATCGCCGACATTGCGTGGTTGATCGCATCGAACGGGCTCATCCCGGCCCACCAGAACGCCAGGCTGCCGAGGACGGTGATGCCGACGTAAGCCGCTACGATCAGCCGCGCTACCATGTGCGAGCGTGGCATGACCTT
Organism: Pseudomonas baetica; assembly: GCF_002813455.1. NCBI lineage: Bacteria > Pseudomonadati > Pseudomonadota > Gammaproteobacteria > Pseudomonadales > Pseudomonadaceae > Pseudomonas > Pseudomonas baetica. The sequence continues at coordinate 481,074 of NZ_PHHE01000001.1, forward strand.
TTCCGAGCGATCCGAGGATTCGGTCTGGAACAGGCGCATGCCACCGATGCGCAGCAGCGGCAGAATTGCCACCGCCATGCCGATAAAGCCAATGCCGCCAAGCCAGTGCAGCAGCGAGCGCCACATCAGGATTCCCGGCGACATGTTGTCCAGGCCGCTGAGTACGGTCGAACCGGTGGCGGTGATGCCGGACATGCTTTCGAAGAACGAGTCGGTGTAGCTGATGTGTTGTGTGAGCAAAAACGGCAACGCGGCGAAAATACACACCACCAGCCAACTGCTGACGGTGAGCAGGTACATGTCGCGCGGGCGCAAATGAATGTGTTCGGGGCGACCGGGAATCACCAGCGCGAGGCCGGCGACAAAGGTAATCATGCTCGCCCAGAGGAACGATGGCAGGTCACTGGTGCGCTCGAAAATCACCAGCGTGGCCATCGGCACGACCATGGCAACCGCCAGGGTAATCAGGAAGATGCCGATGATGAAACCAATGATCCGTAAGGTCGGCAACGCCATGAAGTCCGCTCGGGTTGATGTGGGAAGGGCGCCATTCTACCTATGGGGCAGGGCATGTAAACCGGCATCCCTTTGACAGATACAGCTAGAATAGCCGCACATTTTTCTCAGGAGGTGGCCGATGCAGGCTCTCGACGCTTTGCTCAACCGTGTTTCCGTTCCCCGACTGGTCGAACCGGCCCCGACTGCCGAGCAGCGCGAAGCCCTGTTTGGCGCTGCGCTGCGTGCACCGGATCACGGGCACTTGCAGCCGTATCGCTTCCTGACCGTTGAAGGCGCGGCGCGTGAGCAGATGGGCGAGTTGCTGGCCGAGGCTGCGCAGAAGCAGGACGGCGAAGTCACCGAAGCGATGATCGACAAGGCGCGCAACGGCCCGCTGCGGGCGCCGCTGGTGGTTGTGGTCATCGCGAAGTTGCAGGAACACGTCAAGTATCCAAAAGCCGAGCAGTTGCTGGCGGCGGGCTGTGCGGCACACGGGATTTTGCTGGCAGCGTATGCGCAGGGGATTGGCGCTGTTTGGCGTACCGGTGATCTGGCCTATTCGGCGCATGTGGCGAAAGGCTTGGGGTTGGCGGAAGGTGAGGAAGTGATTGCATTCCTGTACCTCGGCACGCCGCAGAAAGAGCCGCGTGTGGCGGAGAAGGTTGATCTGGCTGAGTTTGTCAGCGAGTGGCCCGGTAAGGCCTGACACCCTGAACCAAATGTGGGAGCGAGCCTGCTCGCGAATAGGGTGTGTCAGACGCCATGTACATGGACTGACACACCGCTTTCGCGAGCAAGCCCGCTCCCACAATATTGATCAGGGTTGAACCACCGCTCCCGGTACCAGCGGCAATTCGAGACTGGCAATAAACCCGCCCTGCGGATGATTGGCCAACGTCAAACTGCCGCCATGGCGCTCCGCTGCTCGCCGGGCAATCGCCAGGCCCAAGCCATGTCCTGCCGTCGTCTGCCCCGGCGCCCGGTAAAACGGCTCGCCCAACTGATTCAGATGCTCGGCCTGTACCCCGGGGCCATGGTCGCGCACGCTGACGATGATTTTTTCACCCTGACGTGAGGCCTGCATTTCAATCGCTTGACCCTCCGGGTTGAAGCGCTGGGCATTGCGCAGCAGGTTATCCACGGCGCGCTCGATCATGGTCGGCCAACCCTTCAGGTTCAGCTGCGGTTCGGCATCGAGACGCACCGTCTGCTCGGGCGATCCAAGTTGTGCATCCTTCTGCAATGTGCCGAGTAACGCATTCAAATCAACGTCTTCAGCACTGGCATTGTCGGCATCGACCCGCGCCAGCACGAGAATTTCACTGATTAACGCTTCCAGCCGATCGCATTCGCGGGTCAGGCGGGGCCAGAGTTTTTCCCGTTCTTCAGGGTTGGCTCGCTCTGCCAGTGCAAGCGCAATGCGCAGCCGTGCCAGCGGTGAACGCAGTTCGTGGGACACGTCGCGCAGTAATTGCCGCTGGCTGCCAATCAGGCTTTGCAGGCGTGCGCCCATGCGGTTGAAGTCAGTGGCCAGGACGCCGAATTCATCACGACGATTGGCCAGTTTTGCCAGGCTGTTCTGTTGATAGGTGGTCTGCCCCAAGTCATGCACCGCGCCGCGCAAGCGGCTGAGCGGACGAGTGATGGAGAAGGTCACCAGCAGGCTGAACAGGGTCAGGACCACCAGCGCAATCCCCAGCGCGCTCAACGGCCAGAGCAGACTTTCACGGTGCCAGGCGTCGAGTTCCGGGTGTGGGATGCGGTAGATGAACAGGTAGGTGTCGCCGGTTTTGTCACTGGTGAATTCGTCGGTCAGACGTCGCCACGGCAGGCGTCGGTCATCGTTGTTCTGGCGCGCTTCAAAGGCTGCCGCACGGCGCGGGAAGGTGCCGCGCACCACCGGGTCGCCGGTCTCGTTGAGAACCTGAACGTCGATGTGGTACTGGCGTTTGCGTTGTTCGAGGATGTTCTGGGCGGCTTCTTCGCCTTGGGCTTCGTAGGTTTGCGTCCATTCGGCGGCCAGCGTGTTGAGGCCCGGATGACGGCTGAGAATCCACGCGTCTTGGTTAAGCATGTGTCCGAGCAGAATGGACAACCCGGCCACCAGTGCGATGGCCAGCCAGAAGCTCGCGAGAATACGCCAGAACAATGAACGCACAGAAAATCCTCAAAACAGACGCAATGCCCATGTGGGAGCGGGCTTGCTCGCGAATGCAGAGTGTCAGTCAACCTATGCTTGTCTGATACACCGCATTCGCGAGCAAGCCCGCTCCCACATGGGGACTGAGTGGCAACAGGCCCGACGGGGTAAGCCGTCGGGCCTGACGTTAGAACATTATTGCGCTTTTTGCGGCTGTTGCGCTTTCCACGCTTTGAACTCGGCCCATTCGGCGCGACGCTCGGCCTGTTTCTTCTGGATCTCGTCGAATTTCTTCTGTTGATCCGGCTTCAGCACCGCTCGCACATCGGACTCGGCTTTCTTGTGGTTGGCCGCCATCTCGTCCTTCATGGCTTTCTGGTCGGCTGGCGAGAGTTTTTCCAGGTACTTGTCGACCACTTGCTTACGCTCGTGCATCTGCTCGCCCATGATCTTGCGGATCTGTTCACGCTGTTCGCGGGACAGGTCGAGTTGGCTGTACGGGCCTTTACCGTGCATGCCGTGCATCTGACCGCCGTGGCGTGGGCCGTCGAGCGGGCCACCCATCGGGCCGCCATCTTGCGGCATGGCCATGGCGACGGTTGGCAGAGCGGCAGCGAACATCAGAGCGATAAGAGTCTTGCGCATGGTGTATCTCCTTGTCTCGTTCCCGGTACGTTCCGGATGAGTTCAGATTACGGAGATCAAGGTCAGCGGCGGTCAGCGGTACGTAAAGCTTGGGTAAAGACGCTTTGTTGTAAGCCTTACACATATCCGGTGTAGGAGCTGCGGCACGCTGCGATCTTGAGGCTGTGGGACGCAGAGCGTCCCCGGCTGCATTCCCACGCAGAGCGTGGGAACGATCAACTCCTACAAGTGGGAGGTTCAGAGGCTGTAGTAGTAACCGCGGCTACGCAGGGCGACGATGCGCGGGCGGCCGTCGGGGTGCGGGCCGATCTTTTTGCGCAGGTTGCTGACGTGCATGTCGAGGCTGCGGTCATACAGGGTCAGCTTGCGGCCGAGGGCGAGTTGCGCCAGTTCCTGTTTGTCCAGCGGCTCGCCGGGTTGCTTGAGCAGTGCTTCGAGCAGGCGGCTTTCGGAGACGGTGAGCGTCAATTCTTTCTCGTCGATGCTGACCACGCCGCGCACCGGGCTGAAGCTCAGGTCGCCCAGCTCAAGCTGGGTCGACACGGCGGCCGGATGGCTGCGGCGCAACACCGCGCGCAGGCGGGCGGTGAGTTCGCGCGGATCGCAGGGTTTGGCCAGGTAATCGTCGGCGCCCAGTTCCAGACCGAGGATGCGATCCAGCGGTTCGCCACGGGCCGACAGCATCAGCACCGGCAGGTCGGCGTGATCGTTGCGCAGTTGCTTGAGCAATTCCAGACCGCTGCCGTCGGGCAGCATCACGTCCAGTACCACCGCCGCCGGGGCGGTTTCGGCCAGTGCCTTGCGGGCGCTCTGACCATCGTGGCAGGCACGAACCTGGAAGCCTTCCTGGCTCAGCCAACTGCTCAGGAGCTCGCACAGCTCCTGGTCATCATCAATTAATAACAGCTCGCTCATGACTCACTCAATTTAACCATTGCCGACGTTTTCGGCTTGCACCACTGGCAAAGATACCGCAGAGCAGCGCCAATAGCGCTACCCCGGCGCCAGTGACGAACCACTGTTGCTGATCGGTCAGCAGGCGCGGCAACGGGCTGGCCTGGGCTTCCTTGAGTTGCAGCTTCAGACGCTGGTTCTCTTGGCGCAACCGGGCGAGCTGGGCGCTTTCGCGTGTGTTGTCGGCATTTTGCAGTTGTTTGTTCAGTTCTTCGCGCTGCTGCTCGCTGGCCTTGAGGCGCTGCTGCAACTCGGTGATCTGGCTGCCGGCACTCAATGACAATGGCGTGGAACTGCCGCCTTCGGTGGTTTCCTCACCATGGGCGGGCGCCATGATCGATAACGTGACCAACATCAGACACAACGGACCCTTGCGCATCGCGACACCTGCTTCCAAATGGATATTGGGCAGGTTGTCGGCAGGCAAACGAGAATAATGAGCGATTGAGAACGCGATGAACCGAGAAGGTTCATCGCGTGGGGAAAGCGTTACGGCAGGACTTGCTTGAACGGCTTGACGAGCACATTGGCGTAGACGCCAGCGGCGATATACGGATCGGCATCGGCCCACGCTTGTGCAGCGCTCAGGGAATCGAATTCGGCGACGATCAGGCTGCCGGTGAAACCCGCTGCGCCCGGATCATTGCTGTCGACGGCCGGGTGCGGACCGGCCAATACGATGCGGCCTTCACCCTTGAGTACTTGCAGGCGTTCCAGGTGCGCAGGGCGCGCGGCCAGGCGAGCTTCCAGCGAGTTGGCGACGTCGGTGGCAATGATGGCGTAGAGCATGTCAGTCCTCGGTTTTTGGTGTTGTGGTGTCGGTGTCGTGCAGGTGACGGGACAGGTAAATGCCCTGTGCGACCAGGAACAGCACGGTCATGCCCAGGCTGCCGAACACCTTGAAATCGACCCAGTAACTCTGGAAGGTGAAGGCGACGAACAGGTTGGCCGCCCCGCAGAACAGGAAGAAGGCGATCCAGGCAATGTTCAGGCGCGTCCAGACCGGGTCCGGCAGGGTCAGCGCGTGGCCCATGATGCGTTTGATCAGCAGGCGGTCACCGATGAAGTGGCTACCGATGAAAGCGACAGCGAACAGCCAGTTGACCACCGGGGCTTTCCATTTCAGGAAGGTCTCGCTGTGGAAGGCCAGGGTCAGACTGCCAAAGACCAGGCAGGCGATCAGGGTCAGCCATTGGCTCTTTTCCAGCTTGCGCTGTTTGATGAACAACGCGCCGTAGACCACCAGTGAACTGATGATCAGCATCGCCGTGGCGCTGTAAATACCGCCTACAGTGACCTCATGGCCGGCAATGTCGACGACCCGGGGATCAAGTTTGTAGACGATGAAAAACAGCAGGAGCGGGATGAAATCGATGAATTGTTTCACAGTGAGAGCCAGAAGCTGGATGTGGCGGCATAATAACAAACATATGGGCGCGCGATAGCGCCGGCTGATTTGAGGTTACAACTCTCCGTGAATGTTGATTTGCACTGCCATAGCACGGCCTCCGATGGCGCCCTCGCGCCTGCGGTTCTGGTTGCGCGTGCGTTCGAGAACGGCGTGCGAGTCCTGGCGTTGACCGACCACGACACCCTCGAAGGCCTCGCCGAAGCGCGCGCGGCCGCCAACGAATTGGGCATGCAACTGGTCAACGGCGTCGAATTGTCCTGCACCTGGGGCGGGGCGACCATTCATGTGCTCGGCTACGGTTTCGACGTCAACGCCGCGCCGTTGGTCGAAGCGATCGCCAAATTGCACGATGGCCGCTGGCTGCGGTCGGAAGAAATAAGCCGCAAGCTCGCCCTCAAGGGCATGCCCGGCGCCCTCGATGGCGCGCGCAAGATCCAGCAGGAACTGGGCGACAGCGGCAACGCGCCGGCCCGTCCGCATTTCGCTGACTGGATGGTGCGTGAAGGTTTTGTTAAGGATCGCGCCGAGGCGTTCCGCAAGTGGCTCGGCGCCGGCAAGTTGGGCGACGTCAAGCTGCACTGGCCGACGCTGGAAGACACCGTCGGCACGTTGCGCGCCGCCAATGCCTGGGTCAGTCTGGCGCATCCGTGGCACTACGATTTCACCCGCAGCAAGCGCCGAAAGCTGATTGCCGACTATATTCAAGCAGGCGGGCATGCAATCGAGGTGGTCAATGGCCACCAGCCTGCGGAACAGGTGGGCAGCCTGGCAACCCTTGCCCGTGAGTTCGGTCTGCTGGTCAGCGCCGGCAGTGACTTCCATGGCCCTGGCGGCTGGTCCGAGATCGGCCAGTACCGGCCGGTTCCCGAGGACCTTCCACCCCTGTGGTGTCGGTTCAAACATGACACAGATATTGCCGCCGTCTGAACAGGTAGAGAATGTGAGTCAATTTTTCCAGATTCATCCGGAAAACCCGCAAGCGCGCCTGATCAAACAGGCGGTCGAGATCATCCGCAAGGGCGGGGTAGTGGTGTATCCCACGGACTCTTCCTACGCGATCGGTTGCCAAATCGGCGACAAGACTGCCATCGAGCGCGTGCGACGCCTGCGTCAGCTCGATGAAAAGCACAACTTCGCGCTGATCTGCAGCGACCTGTCGCAACTGGGCAATTACGCCAAGATTGACACTGGCACCTTCCGCATTCTCAAGGCGCACCTGCCGGGGCCTTACACCTTTATTCTCAACGCCACCCGCGAAGTGCCGCGCCTGCTGCTGCATCCGAAGAAACGCACCATCGGCCTGCGCGTGCCGAGCCATCCGATTGCGCTGGCGCTGTTGGCCGAACTGGGCGAGCCGCTGATGAGCGTGACCCTGATCATGCCCGGCGATGAAGACCCGCTCAGTGATCCGTACGAAATGCGCCAATTGCTCGAACACCAGGTGGACTTGATCGTGGATGGCGGTTTCGGCGGCATCAAAGCCTCCACCGTGATCGACCTGACCGGCGACGACCCGGAAGTGGTGCGCGTCGGTTGCGGCGATCCGACGCCGTTCATGGTCGAGGCCTGAATGTCCGCAGTGGAAACCGTTGTCGATCCCCAGGCCGATGCCCAACAGGAACTGCCGTTTGCCATGGTCTATGGCCAGGCGGTCATGGAAATGCCGCTCGACCTGTACATCCCGCCGGATGCGCTCGAGGTATTTCTTGAAGCCTTCGAAGGCCCGCTCGACCTGCTGCTGTACCTGATCCGCAAACAGAACATCAACATCCTCGACATCCCGGTGGCGGAAATTACCCGCCAGTACATGGGTTACGTCGAGTTGATGCAGTCGGTGCGCCTGGAACTCGCTGCCGAGTACTTGGTGATGGCCGCGATGCTCGCCGAGATCAAGTCGCGCATGCTCCTGCCGCGCGCTGAAACTATCGAAGACGAAGAAGACGACCCGCGCGCCGAACTGATCCGCCGCTTGCAGGAATACGAGCGCTTCAAAGCTGCCGCCGAAGGCATCGACAACCTCAGCCGCGTCGGCCGCGACGTAGTCGTGCCCAAGCTCGATGCCCCGGAAGCCCGCGCGCGCAAGCTGTTGCCGGACGTGGCGCTGGAAGAGATTTTGATGTGCATGGCCGAAGTGCTGCGCCGTGGCGACATGTTTGAAAGCCATCAGGTGAGCCGCGAGGCGCTGTCCACCCGCGAGCGCATGAGTGATGTGCTGGAGCGGCTCAAGGGCGGCGGTTTTGTGCCGTTCGTCGAGCTGTTTACCGCCGAGGAAGGTCGCTTGGGTGTAGTGGTGACCTTTATGGCGATCCTTGAACTGGTCAAGGAATCCTTGGTCGAGCTGGTGCAGAATGAGCCGTTCGCCGCGATCCACGTGCGAGCCCGAGCCGAATAACGAGTCGAAACATGAACCTGACTGAACCCCGCGAGCTGGCACCCCTGCTTGAAGCCTTTCTGTTGGCCTCGGGAAAGCCGCAATCCCTTGAGCGTCTTTTTGAACTGTTCGAAGAAGGCGAACGGCCTGAGCCTGCGGTCTTCAAGAAAGCCCTGACCCTGCTCGGCAAGTCCTGCGAGGGCCGTGCGTTCGAGCTCAAGGAAGTCTCGTCGGGCTATCGCCTGCAGATTCGCGAGAAGTTTTCGCCGTGGGTCGGCCGCCTCTGGGAAGAGCGCCCGCAGCGTTATTCCCGTGCCTTGCTGGAGACTATTGCGCTGATCGCCTATCGCCAGCCGATCACCCGTGGCGAGATCGAAGACGTGCGCGGTGTGGCGGTGAACAGCAACATTGTCAAAACCTTGCTGGAGCGCGAGTGGATTCGCGTTGTCGGTTACCGCGACGTGCCGGGCAAACCGGCGATGTTTGCCACTACCAAGATGTTTCTCGATCACTTCAACCTGAAGAACCTCGAAGACCTGCCGCCACTGGCCGAGCTGCGCGAAATGGAAACCGATCCGGTGCTCGATTTCGACGACGCGCCAGTGCCGCAGAGTTTGCAGGAGCTGGCCGACGCCAGTGCCGAGCCGGAGGAAGAGAAGGAGGAAACCAGTTTCCACACCTTGCTGCTGGAGCTGGACAGCATGGAGGAGGGCATCAAGACCGACTTCGACGATTTGCTTCGGGATGTGGCGGACGGTGAGACGCCGATGCCCGAGCCTGAAGTCGAGGTCGCTGAGCCTGTCATTGAAGTTGAACTTGAAGCCGAGCCAGAAGCCGAACCGGAAGAGGACATTCTCGGTGTCGCTGAAGCCCGCGAAAAGCTCTTGGCCGCCGTCGCCGCCCTGGAAAAACCCGCGCCCGAACCCGAGCTGAGCGAAGAAGAAGCCGAAGCCCGCGCACTGGCCGAAGCCATCGAAGCCGAACGCCGCGAGTTCGAAGACTGAGGGGCGCCGAAAAGATCGCAGCCTTCGGCAGCTCCTACAGGGGCCGCATTCCAATGTAGGAGCTGCCGCAGGCTGCGATCTTTTGATCTCCCATAGGTACCCAAATGAGTTCGACAAAAGACCCGTGCATCAGCCTCTGCAAATTCACCGACGACATCTGCCTCGGCTGTGGCCGCAGCAAACGCGAAATCAAAGCCTGGAAGAAACTCGACAAGGACGACAAGCGCACGGTGCTCGCCGAAGCCGCGCTGCGCCTGATCAAACTCGGCAACGCCGGCCGGCGGAAAAAGAAATAACTGCCGATCGATCAGCTAGTCTCTGATGCGCGACGGCGCACATCCGCGTATGATTCGCGACCCTTCGCCGATCCCTTCGGCCGAGAACCCAGATTTCAATGCTTCAGGCCCTGCCTGAACAGACCACACCGGGAGGTGCCCAGATGAGTATCAAAGATCAGCAAGACGACCAGCCAATCGGCCCAGCAGGCGAAAAACTGCAGAAAGTCCTCGCCCGTATCGGCGTCGGCTCGCGCCGTGACGTGGAGTCCTGGATCAGCCAGGGCCGGATCAAGGTCAATGGCAAAGACGCCACCCTTGGCCTGCGCGTCGACATGCACGACGCCATCACCATTGATGGCAAGGTGATCAAGCGTGAAGAGGCTGCCGAATCGGTACGCCGCGTGATCATGTACAACAAACCCGATGGCGAGATCTGCACCCGTGACGACCCGGAAGGCCGTCCGACCGTGTTCGACAAGCTGCCGCGTCCGAAAGAAGGCCGCTGGATCAACATCGGTCGTCTCGACATCAACACCACCGGTCTGCTGATGTTCACCACCGACGGTGAATTGGCCAACCGCCTGATGCACCCGTCCTACGAGATGGACCGTGAGTACGCCGTGCGCGTACGCGGTGAAGTCGATGACGAAATGATCGAGCGCCTGAAGGCTGGCGTGGTGCTGGAAGACGGCCCGGCCAAGTTCACCGACATCAAGCAGGCGCCGGGCGGCGAAGGCTTCAACCACTGGTATCACTGCGTGGTAATGGAAGGCCGTAACCGTGAGGTTCGTCGTCTGTGGGAATCGCAAGGTCTGGTGGTCAGCCGTCTGAAGCGCGTACGTTTCGGTCCGGTGTTCCTCAACTCCGACCTGCCGATGGGCCGCTGGCGCGAAATGAGCCAGTACGAAGTCGACATTCTCAGTGCTGAAGTGGGTCTGACGCCGGTTGCCATGCCGCAACTGAATGCCAAGAGCAAAGACAAGCTGGAACGCATGCAGCGCAAATCGTCGCGGCCGATGGCCAAGACCGAGCGCGTGCGTACGTTGCGTCCAGCCGCTGGTGCGCCAACCGGCCCGCGTCCAGGCCGTGAGCCGCAGATCGAAGGCGAGCGCCCAGGTCGCAAGCCTGTCGCTCGTGACGGCGAGCGCGCTCCGCGTCCGGCCAATGGTCGTACTGAGCGTGGCGAGCGTGGTGCTCCTGCCGGTCGCGGTACGCCAGTAGCGGATCGTCCAGCGGACACGACGAACAAGCGTCCGGCCAAGCCTGCGCCGAAGCGCCCAGGGATCAAACTGGTCGACGGTGACAAGCCGTCGGGCAAGCGTCGTGGTGCTCCGGCCGGTTCCGGTCAGCGTCCGGGCTTCGGTCGCAAGAAGCCTGAGTGATCGGCATTAGCGCCTGAATGAAAAACGCCAACCGCAGGGTTGGCGTTTTTTTTCGTCTGGCGGAGCTTATGGAGCGTCTGATTGGGCCTCTTCGCGAGCAGGCTCGCTCCCACATTGGCGTTGCGTCGAACATAAATCCCTGTGGGAGCGAGCCTGCTCGCGAAGGCGTCAGTCGCCTAAAACACAAACCGCCCATCAAACACCGGCTTGTCATCCAGCGCCAACACCCCGCCCGAGAAGATCAGGTCCAGGTGATGACTGCCCTTGGCGCCACCGCCAAGTCCCAGATGCAAACCACAGTGCCGCTCTTCGAATCCGGCATTGCGCGCATACAGTTCCTTCACGCCTTCGTTGGTGCCAATCCCCAACTCCTCAATCCGCCGGTTCGACGGGTTGGCATCCAGATACTTGTTGAAATCGTGCTCCAGCCCCGGCACATCGGTGGCGATGCGGCTGATGGTCGAGTTCTCGATCCACAGTTCCAGCGGTGATTCCAGCACGCCGTATTTGCGCGCAAATGGAATGGTGCTGAGGAAGGTGCCCTTGAACTTCACATGGCCGTTGATTTCTTCGCTGTGCGTGGCGATTTCGCCGGGGGCCAGGTCGAAGTTGCCGACGCCGTTGATGTCGGTCCATTTCTTGATGCTGCTCAGCGGCGTTTCAAACCGCGAACCGTGTTCATCGGTAAAGCTCAGCGTCGTGGCTTGCGACATGCGCTGGATCAAATGGCTGTTCAGGCCCGCGATGCGTTGCGGGGTGACGCTGAAGGTGTCGTAGAAATAGTCGCCGTAATCCTTGAACAGCAGCGACTTCTTCCAGTTTTGCGCCATCACCGCTTGCAGGGCGCGGACAAACTCCGGGCCTTCGGGGCGTGGATTGGGCAGCGTGGAGGAGTCGTAGAAGAAAATGTACAGGTCGCTGTCGGTAATCGCCGAAGTCAGCGCTGAAGTGCTTTCCAGATCAAGACGCCGGGCGCTGAACCGAAAGCGTGGATGTTCGCCAGCCTGTTCGGCGATGGCGCCGGACAGGGCTTCGTATTCGGCGGTGTGGCCGAGCAATACCTTCGCCGAGTTGAGGCCGGCAAGGGCAGGGTGATGTTCGAGGTAGTAAAGGAAATGCGAGATCGCGCGTGGCTTATCCATGAGTCCTCCCTGACTGACCGAGATAAAAAGCGGCGGGCATGACCGGCCGGATCATGCCCGCCCGGGATGTCTTACAGAGGCCACATCGCCGTGCCGAACGGTACGACCGCATCGGCTTGCATCATTTCCACGGCCGCTTCGTGAGTCGGTGCTTCAAACCATTCGTCCAGTTGCAGTTCGGTATCCAAGTCTTTTTCCAGTGCTTGCATGGTCGATCTCCTAGATGACGTTCACGGTTGTGACTGGCCGGTCGAAGTGGCCGGCAAGACGTGAAGAACCTAGTTCAGGGTTTTTTGTAATGCAAAAAATTATTTATTTAATTTTTAAATAGACTTTTTATTCTGTTTTTACGCTGCGGATTTCTTATTTAAAAACATAAAACTAGCTGGCTGATTTAGTTAGCAAGCTTGCTACCGTCAATTTGCAGACGTCTGACGGAAATTTCTCGATTGGAAATTTTACGTTACGCAGCGTAAGGAAATATTTACGAAAACTGCGGTAAAACCCCGTGAACGAGAGTCTGCGTCGACGCTGTAAGGAAAAGCTGCCGAAGCCCGGCTGCACGGGGGGCGCGCAAGGCTCTGGCGCGCTTGTTTCAGCGTCGCAGGAAGGGTGAGATGCGCCCCATGCCTGTCGTGCAGGTGCATAACAAGAAGGAGGCGCAATGAACGCCGTGATTGATCTCCACTTCTCATCGTGGGACGGTTTTCCCCTCGTCCACGTCGATGGCCTGCAAAGGCCTGACTCAAATTTTGCAGCCGCTCGGGTCTTCCGGGGCGGACACACGCAATCCCGGCAACCGACTCGCTGATCTGGCAGGGTCTGGCAGCAGGGGGTTAGCGGTGTACAATGCGCCGCGTTTTAACTGTGACCCTCTGCGTAATCGCGTAACACTCAAGGCCATCCGCCTTGTTCACTCCGCCGCGCCACAAGCGTGTCGGGTTCGATTTCGTCACAGATAAAAACAAACAGGTGACGCATGACCGTTGTAAATGAGCTGAACTCCTGGTGCCTGCGCTGGGGTTTGATCGGGGCTGCTTGAAATCGCAACCTTGCAGCAACGTCTACTGAACATCATCAAACCTTGCGTGAGACCTTTTTCATGAGTGGACAACCCTCGCAATCAGGCGAGCTTAAGCGCGGCCTGAAAAATCGCCACATTCAACTGATCGCCCTCGGTGGCGCGATCGGTACCGGATTGTTCCTCGGCTCGGCCGGGGTGCTGAAATCCGCTGGCCCGTCGATGATCCTTGGCTACGCCATCTGCGGCTTCATCGCCTTCATGATCATGCGCCAGTTGGGTGAAATGATCGTCGAAGAGCCGGTGGCCGGCTCCTTCAGCCATTTCGCGCACAAATACTGGGGCGGCTTTGCCGGGTTCCTGTCGGGCTGGAACTGCTGGATTCTGTACATTCTGGTAGGCATGTCCGAGCTGACCGCGGTCGGCAAATACATTCATTACTGGGCGCCGGATATCCCGACCTGGGTGTCCGCTGCCGGGTTCTTCGTGCTGATCAACCTGATCAACCTGGCCAACGTCAAAGTCTTCGGTGAAGCCGAATTCTGGTTCGCGATCATCAAGGTCGTGGCGATCGTCGGCATGATTGCTCTGGGCAGCTACCTGCTGGTCAGCGGCAACGGTGGCCCGCAAGCCTCGGTCAGCAACCTGTGGTCCCACGGTGGTTTCTTCCCCAACGGCGTCAGCGGTCTGGTGATGGCCATGGCGATCATCATGTTCTCGTTTGGCGGCCTGGAAATGCTCGGTTTTACCGCAGCCGAAGCCGACAAGCCGAAAACCGTGATCCCCAAAGCGATCAATCAGGTGATCTACCGGATCCTGATTTTCTACATCGGTGCACTGGTCATTCTGCTGTCGCTGACCCCTTGGGACAGCCTGCTGGAAACCCTCAATGCGTCTGGCGATTCCTACAGCGGCAGCCCGTTCGTGCAAGTGTTCTCGATGCTCGGCAGCAACACTGCTGCGCACATCCTCAACTTTGTCGTGCTGACTGCGGCGCTGTCGGTGTACAACAGCGGTACTTACTGCAACAGCCGCATGCTGTTGGGTATGGCCGAGCAGGGTGATGCGCCCAAAGGTCTGGCGAAGATCGACAAGCGCGGTGTGCCGGTGCGTTCGATTCTGGCTTCGGCGGCGGTGACGCTGGTGGCGGTGTTGCTGAACTATCTGATCCCGCAACATGCGCTGGAGTTGCTGATGTCGCTGGTAGTGGCGACCCTGGTGATCAACTGGGCGATGATCAGCTTCTCGCACTTCAAGTTCCGCCAGCACATGAACAAAACCAAGCAGACGCCGCTGTTCAAGGCGCTGTGGTATCCGTACGGCAACTACATCTGCCTGGCGTTCGTCGCGTTCATCCTTGGCGTGATGCTGCTGATCCCGGGCATCCAGATCTCGGTGTACGCGATTCCGGTGTGGGTGGTGTTCATGTGGGTCTGCTATGTGATCAAGAACAAACGCAGTGCGCAGCACGCTGTGCACGCGGCAGGCGTTGCCAAGTAAGGGTTGTCGCAGAAACACAAAACCCGGCCTGAGTGCCGGGTTTTTTTATGGTTTTTCGCGGAATCCCGGGAAACACAGAAACAAGAACGCCGATTTGATTGATGATGTTCGTGCGAGCAAACACATCTAACAAACCGGCGTTCTTATGCGCGATATTAATACTTTCCTTCCTTTTTGGGAGGGCTTTTCTGTCGTCACGATCAAGCCTGATGGTGATGCCCTCCAGACCGATCTGACGCCCCACGCCACCCGATTCCCTTCCTGTGGTGGGTGCCAAAAACCCTGTTCAACCACGCATGAGTATTGCCAGCGAGTCATTCGTGATTTACCCATTCTCGGTCGCGCAGTACGCCTGAGCGTTTTGCTCCGACGCGTTGGTTGCCGCGACTGTGGCAAACGCATGGAGGCCGTCAGTTGGCTGGATCGCTATGCCCGCATGACACGGCGTCTGGCAGAGGCGGTCATTCAAGCCTGTGAACGCCTTCCCACGTTGCACGTAGCGCAGATGTTTGGGCTGCATTGGGAGACCGTTCGGGTGCTGGAGCGTCGAGCCTTGCAAGCAGCATTGAGCGTTTTGCCAAAGGCGCAACCGCGACGTTTGGTGATGGACGAGTTCGCATTGTTCAAAGGTCATCGTTATGCCAGCGTTGTTCTGGATGCGGATACGCGACGGGTGCTGTGGATCGGCGAAGGCCGCAGCCGGGCGGCGGTCAGGCCATTTTTCGAAGAGCTGGGGCCAGAGGGGTGCGCCCGAATCGAAGCGGTGGCAATGGACATGAACACCGCTTTTGATCTGGAGGTTCGTCAGCACTGCCCAAAAGCGCGAGTGGTCTACGACCTTTTCCATGTGGTGGCCAAATATGGCCGAGAGGTGATTGATCGGGTTCGCGTCGACGAAGCCAATCGACTGCGTCACGACAAGCCGGCCCGAAAGGTCATCAAGCAAGCGCGTTGGCTGCTCCTGCGCAACCCGCAGAACCTGAAAACACCGGAGCAACAGGTCCGCTTGGAGGATTTGCTGGCGGCCAACCAAACGTTGATGACGGTCTACTTGATGAAAGCTGAACTCAAAACGCTCTGGACGCCAAGTACCGCCTGGGGCTGGAGATCAGCCTGGAAGCAATGGCTGCGCCACGCTGATGAAAGCGCGATACCGGCTCTGATCCTGTTCGCCAAACGGCTAAAGGGTTATTGGCGGGGAATCGTCAGCCGGGTTCGCTGGCCGATGCACACGGGGCAGTTGGAAGGCATAAACAATCGAATAAAGGTTATCAAACGGATAGCATACGGTTACCGGGATAGCGAATTCTTTTTCATGAAAATCAAGAGCGTCTTTCCCGGTAATCCGTGAAGAACCTTTTTTATGGGTACAAATGCTGTGAGTCGGGTGCTATTGATAGTCGGCGACAGGGTAGTCCCTGCACAAGGTTTCGACCTCTGAACGAAACTGCGCAAGGAGCAGGGGTTCCAGTGTGTAGTCCTGCTCGCCGAGCGGCGCCACCGTATTCAGAATCCGCACGATCAAATCGACGATCTGGCGGCTGCCGTGGACATCGACGCGGCGTTGCGCCAGAGCGCCCGTGCCGATGCGCAGCCCGCTGGTAACAAGTGCCGAGCGGTGATCGCCGGGGACGCGATGTTTGCTGACGATGATCCCGCAGTGCCCCAGCGCCGCCTCCGCGATGGCGCCCGTAACGCCGCCACGCAGCCGAACCAGCACCGTGTGGTTTTCACTGCAGCCGCCGACCACCTCATAATCCTTGGCCTGAAACGCTTTGGCCATTTCATCCGCTGTACTGCGGATCTGCGCCATGCAGGCATCGAACTCTGCGGACATTGCATAACCCAGCGCGGCCGCCTTTGCCGCGATCATGTTGACGGCGGGCGCACCCTGCATTCGCGGGTAAACGGCTTGCTCAAGCAGGCGACTGAAGGTGGTCCGCAAGCCGGGAATCTTGGTGTTCGCATCAGCACCGCTGAGGATCAGGCCGCCGCGAGGCCCGGCGAGTTGCTTGTGCGTGCACGTGACGGTGACGTGTGCGGCGTCGATCGGACTTGGATGGCGCGCGGTAGCGACAAGCCCGGCGATATGCGAAATATCGGCGAGCAGGATGGCGCCGGCTTCATCGGCAATTTCGCGAAACCGCTTGAAGTCCACCACGCGCGAATAGGCGGTGGCGCCGCAGAGGATGACGCGTGGGCGATGGGCGAGTGCGAGCAGGCGTACCTTGTCGTAATCGATCAGGCCGTCGGAGGTTGTGCCGTACTGGATCGCCTTGTAGTAGGCGCCGGAAAACGCGGCAAGGCTGCCATGGGTCAGATGACCGCCGTGTTCCACCGCCATGCCCAGCAAGGTGTCACCGGGCTCAAGCAAGGCTGTGAGCACCTGGTAAACGGCGTTCGACGCTGAGTGTGGCTGCACGTTGGCGTATTGCGCGCCGAACAGTTGCCGCGCCCGGCGGATGGCCAGCGATTCGACCAGCTCGACGTTCTCGCACCCCGCGCTGTGGCGCTTGCCGGGCATGCCTTCAGCGGTCACGTTGACCAGCACGGAAGCGGAGGCCGCCAAGGTTCGCGGCTGGACTGCGCAGGAGGAGGAGACCAATGAAAGCGTGTGCTGTTGACGCGTGACTTCAGCGTCGAGAATGGCCGCCAGTTCGGCGTCTTCTGCGCGAAGATCTGCCAAGCCGCGTCGCAGCAAGTCAGCCTGGTTTTTGAGCGGTTCAGTAATGACTGCCATTGCTTGATTCCTTCCCTGGTGTTGCGTGATTTGCGCATGTCCTTGCTTGCCAGATCTGTACAGGCGAATCCGTGTTTTGACCGCTGTGCGCGCAAAACTAAACCCTGTACAGGCCCACCGTTTTTTCGTTCTTTCACTCGCGAGAATGAGACGCCGGATTGACGCATCATAGATTTTTCAGTGAGGAACGCCACAAAATTAAGCAAAAAAATGAACATTCTTCAAAGAAAATGATTCTTTTTGTAGTCGTTGCGGGTGTAAAACAGGCATTGCCCGGTGTCGCTTTTCAAGCGCCGGGTCGAAGGCAACAGGAACTGACGAGTCGGTACGGAGGCTGAAATGCCCCCGCAGGTTGGCGCAAGCAGCCTGTGAAAGCTGACTTTTTATACCGAACCCAGGGAGGGAGAATGCTATGATCCTGCGCGGCATTGACAGGGATATAACTGCAATTTCCTACCTCACTTGTGTGTGTCCTGAATGATCATTCGGGGCGTGACAATGATTGCAGTTAAGAATGGATGATAAGCATGTGATGCACAGAAGAGAAAGATCGGAGAATCTGAAGAACAACATCAAATACCTGATAAAGAGTCGCGGGGAAACGCAGTTGTCCCTGTGCCACTCCAGTGGTCTGACCCGAACGACCATCTACAACATCCTTGAAGGCAAGGTGGTCAATGTCCAGCAGTCGACCGTCCGCAAGATTTCTGATTTCTTCGGGGTGTCTTACGAAGAAATAGAGACGATTGATTTTGAAGAAAAAGAAATCATTGAAAGCAGTATTTCGCCACAGGGGAATATGAATCCGGCGGCGGTGCCTGTCATCAAGGAAAGTCTGCTGCTGCAAAGTCTGGATAAAAGAATTGGCGAGTTGGCCACTATTTACCCACTGACTTACTATTTTGGCGCGTCCTTTAACCTGATTGGCGTGCTTCTGGAACATGAAATCAGCGGCATGAATGAACCCGGCGATCTATTGATTGTGCAGAAAGGAGCATCGACCAGCGACAGGGAAAAGCTGGTGTATGACAAAATCACAGCGAAGTTATCTATAAGCCATGAAGGCAGCTTTGATACGGATCGTGTATGCGTGATCGGAGATGTAATCGAGGAACGATTTAATGGATTGCAGTGTTGACGTTGAAAACAGCAAGTACAAGTTGCTGGGGTTCGAAAATGGAAAAAGCCTGGCCGTCATCATGGTCATCGCGACAGGCAAAATAATTAAAATAAAGCTAAGTGAAGTATTGAATAGTGAGATTATGGATAATCTGAATAAAATCGAAGTGAAAAACCTCTACAAGAAGTTTTACTCCCAGGGCGGAGCACTCACCGCTTACGAAATAAATGACCGGCATGAGAGTTCCTGGATGATCTATATCATTCTGAACCTGATGCTGTTCACGCTTTACATTTTTACCAGTATTGCTGCGACAAAGCCGATCTACCTGGATTACTTTGACATTGTCGTGACCCCGGGAACCTTTCTTTACCCGCTGACCTTTCTGATCGTTGACTTGTTGAACGAGACCTTTGGTCTGCGGCTGGCACGCCGGGCAATTCTCTTTGCGTTCATCAGCAATGCGGCGATTATCATTCTATTGGCGATTACCACCCATTTGCCGGGGCTGCCGGGGTGGAAGCTCGATGGGCCTTACAATGACGTGATCAGTCAATTGTCTTCTGTTCTGGTAGCGTCTTCGATATCGTTTCTGGTGTCCGAAAACATAAACTCGTATCTGTTGTGCAAGATCAAGGAGCTGACCAACTCCAGATTCCTGTTCTTGCGCGTATTCTTGAGTACATTATTTGCAGTAATCATCGACAGCTTTCTGTTCTGTTACATCGCATTCTATGGAACGATGGAGAATAGTGCGATCTTGAGCATGATCTATGTGCAGATCGCGATCAAAGTGGGTTTTGCTTTCTTTAATATCATGCCCGCTTATGGGGCGCGGTCGCTGTTCAAGAAGTATCTGACGGGAAACCAGGTTTGATCGAATAGCAGGAACGCTCGCCTGGATTGTCCAGGCGAGCGTTTTTTTTTGTGCCTTATTTTAGTTTGAGTTTCAATTTCAAACTGTTGGCTACCTGCTCTTTGTTCTCCAGGAACTCGTTGAGGCCTTTCGCGCGAAGATTGCACGCGTCACAGTCGCCGCATCCGCTTCCAGCTATACCGTTGTAACAGGTCAGCGTCTGATGACGAATCAGCTCAAGTTGATTGTGGTAATCAGCCAGCGCCCAGGTTTCGGCTTTGTTCAGCCACATCAGTGGCGTTTCCAGACGTAACTTGTAATCCATGCCCAGTTCAAGCGCGTTGTTCAACGCCTTGACGAACTCATCCCGGCAATCCGGGTAACCCGAGAAGTCGGTTTCGCAAACGCCGGTAATGACTGTTCTGGCTTGAACCTGATACGCATAGATAGAAGCGAGGGTCAAAAATAGAATGTTTCTTCCCGGTACGAAAGTGCTGGGCAGACTTTCTCCGGAGCTGTTGACGGTCGGCACGGGAATGTTGTCGCGGGTCAGGCTGCTGATCGCCAGTTCATTGAGCAGAGAGACGTCCATTACCTTGTGAACGGTCACGCCAAGCTGTTTGCAAAGTTGCTGCGCAACTTCAATTTCCGCGTGGTGACGCTGACCATAATCAAAGGTGATGCAGTGCACTTCATCATAGTGGGTCAGCGCATGGATCAGGCAGGTCGTAGAGTCCTGGCCGCCACTGAAAACGATAACTGCCTTGTTGCTCATAAGTCTGCTTCCTGCATTAAACGGGTAAATTTAAAGGTCGCAATGGTAACTCGAAATGACGCTCGATATAAGTGCGCTGGAAGTTGCGCCCGCAGGCCGCAGGTCGCTCTGCAGCTAATCGCGGTATCCTGTGCGCTCTGAATACGGACGCTTTTCCATGCTGGTGATTTCCAACAATGTGCATCTGCCGGATGCCGAGATCGAATTGACGGCCATTCGCGCTCAGGGCGCCGGTGGGCAGAACGTCAACAAAGTCTCCAGCGCCATGCACCTGCGCTTCGACATTCCGGCCTCGTCCTTGCCCGAGTTCTACAAGGAGCGGCTACTGGCGTTACGCGACAGTCGTATCACCGGCGACGGTGTGTTGATCATCAAGGCTCAGCAATATCGCACGCAGGAAGCCAATCGCGCCGATGCGCTGGAGCGTCTGGTCGAGTTGATCCTCAGTGCCACCAAAGTCGAAAAAAAACGCCGTCCGACCAAGCCGACTCTCGGTTCGAAGAAGCGCCGGCTCGAATCGAAAACCAAGCGCGGCAGCATCAAGGCCGGGCGTGGCAAAGTGGATTTCTAGTCTTCGCGATATTTCGCCGTGTGCTTGTACAGATACACGCTCAACGCCAGACCGCTCAATGAGGCGAGGGCGGCGAACAGGAAGATCGAAGCGAAACCGAATCCTGCCGCAATTGCCCCGGCCAGTGGCCCGGTGATCCCCAGCGACAAATCGATGAACAGCGAATAAGCGCCGACTGCCGCACCACGACTGGAGGCTGGCACCAGGTTCACCGCTTCCACACCCAGCGCCGGGAATACCAGCGAGAAACCAAAACCGCTCAATGCCGCGCCGGCCAAAGCCCAATGCGCATCGGGCGCTAGCCACAACAGCAACAGGCCGAGGGTTTCCACCGTCAGGCAGGCAATCGCCACGCGAAAGCCGCCGAGACGGTTGATCAGGTTGCCAAACAGCAGCCGCGCGCCAATGAAACTGGCGCCGAACAGGCTCAGGCACAACACCGCGTTGTTCCAATGCTGAGTCGCGTAATAGAGGGTGATGAAGGTGGCGATGGTGCCGAAGCCAATCGAGCCCAGCGCCAGTCCGCAGCCATGGGGGAACACGCGGCCCAACACATGCATGAACGGCAGGCGTTCACCGACAACAATCGGCGCAGCGGTTTTCGGCCACGCGAGCAGCAGGCCCAGTGCGGCGAGCAGGATGATGCTGGCGCCCATGCTCCATAAACCCAACTGGCCGACCAGCCACACGCCGAACGGTGCACCGACGGCCAATGCGCCGTAACTGGCGATGCCGTTCCAGGAAATCACTTTCGCGGTATTCGCCGCGCCAACCCGGCCGATGCCCCAGCCAATCGAGCCTGAACCGACGAGGCTTTCCGCGCTGCCCAGCACCAGTCGGCCGATCAACAGGCTGATCAGGCTGAGCATCGGCAGGTTCGGCGTCCATGCCGAAATCAGCATGAACACGCCGCTCAAGCCACAACCGGCCAAGCCAATCATCACTGCACGTTTGCTGCCCTGGTTGTCGATGATCTTGCCGGCGTACGGACGGCTGAGCAGGGTGGCGAGGTATTGCACGCTGATTACCAGCCCGGCGATCACCGCACCGAAGCCCAGGTCGCTGTGGACATAGCCCGGCAGTACCGCGAGCGGGATGCCGATGTTCAGGTAGCCGATGAAGGTGAAGAGAACGATGGAAACGACTTGTAGCGTGACCGCCAAGGGGCGCTGGGGTTCGGATGAGGACGACATGGGGAACGATCCACGGGAAAGCAGGATTAGATAGGCTGCTTATGATACCGGCGAGATCGGGTCAGGGGCGGGGAAAAGTAAAACTATTTAGCGGATGGCGGATTTACGGTTTGGCCGGGGCGACCAATTGCGTGGTGACCAGTGCGGCGAGGGCATTTTCCTCGCTGCCGAAACGGGCGAGCAGGGCGGCTTGTTTCTCCGGGGAGAGACGACTCCAGATCTCGATCATTTTCTCAGTGGCGCCGATCAGCACGGCAGCTTGGCTTTCGGAGAATTCGTCGGTCATGGCGGGCTCGGGTTCAGGCAGTGTGGAAAGCGCATGTTAGCGCTTTCCACACGGTCTGTACGGCGGTTCTTACTCTTCGTTGTCGGCCGGGCGGCTCTCAACGGCTTCTTTCGGTTCGGGCTGCCCCGCGCCGGCTTGTTGCGTGGTCGTCTGCTCAGGTACGTGCAGGCTTGGGAAGGGGAGATTAGGAATCTCGTGCATGGTTGCGCTCCTCGCTAAGTCTGTTGATAGATCTGGTAGATCCGCGCTTTTAGAAAGCCTGCGCAGGATACAGCAGGAAAAATGACAATCAGACTTTTAATTCGAATTATTGCGACAAATGGCCGCAGGGAGCAGAAACAAAAGGTCAGCGCAAAACAAATGTGGGAGCGGGGATGCTCACGAAAGCGGTGTATCAGGCAACTTGATTGTCGACTGACACTGCGCCTTCGCGAGCAAGACCGCTCCCACAGGGTGGTGTGTTGCAGTAACTATTTGCAGACGCTGGCGATGGCGTCGGCCAGCAGCGCAAGGCGCGTAGCGTCGATGCCGGCAACGTTTGCCCGTCCCGAACTGACCATGTACATGCTGTGATGCTCACGCAGTTGTTTCACTTGCTCCGGCGACAGCCCGGTGTAAGAGAACATGCCGCGTTGCACGCCAATGTGCGCAAAGCGTTCGCGCAAGCCGTGCGGTTCCAGTGCTTCGACCAAGCCACTGCGCAACTGCGCAATACGCAAACGCATGGCTTCCACTTCGTCCGCCCAGCGGGCTTTCAAATCTGGATCGGCGAGGATGGTGGCGACTACCGCGGCGCCGTGATCCGGTGGCGTCGACCACAAGTTGCGGGCGATGTTGGCCAGTTGGCTGCGGATGTCGATGAGCTTGTCGGCGGTTTTCGCGCAGACGATCAGTGCACCGGTGCGGTCGCGATACAGGCCGAAGTTCTTCGAGCAGGAACTGGTGATCAGCAGCTCCGGTACCTCGGCGGCGAACAGTCGGGTCGACCACGCGTCCTGCTCCAGACCATCGCCAAAACCCTGATAGGCGAAGTCGATCAGCGGCAGCAGGTTGCGGTTGCGCACAACCTCCAGCACACGCCGCCAGTCGTCGTGACTCAGGTCGAAACCGGTCGGGTTGTGGCAGCACGCATGCAGCAGCACCACATCGCCTTTGGGCACGTCATTGAGCACGGCGAGCATGGCGTCGACGTCGAGGCGGTTGTCGCTGCCCACGTAAGGGTAGTGACTGACCTTGACCCCGGCCGTGGCGAAAATGGTTTCGTGGATCGGCCAGGTCGGGTTGCTCAGCCACACGCCCTTGCCGGGCAGGCACTGCGCGATGAAGTCAGCCGCCAGACGCAGGGCACCGGTGCCGCCCGGCGTCTGGGTCGCGCCGGCACGTTGTTCGGCGATCAACTTCGAGTCGGCGCCAAGCACCAGCTCATTGATGACTTTGCCGAACAGCGGATTGCCGTGACCACCGATGTAGGTCTTGGTGTCTTGGCTTTCGACCAGTCGCGCCTCGGCGATTTTCACCGCCTCGGGGATCGGTGTCAGGCCTTGGGCATCCTTGTAGACGCCAACGCCGAGGTCGAATTTGCGCGGATTGCTGTCCTGCGCATACGCCTCCATCAAACCGAGGATCGGGTCGCCGGGTACCCGGCCGATGGCGTCGAAGTGCATTACTTGCGTCCTTCTGCGGTCTTGGCCACTTCGTCAGTGCGCGCGGCCATGATGAAGTCGTTGCGGTGCAGGCCCTTGATCGAGTGGCTCCACCAGGTCACGGTGACTTTGCCCCACTCGGTCAGCAGGCCCGGGTGGTGACCTTCGGCCTCGGAGATGTCGCCGACGGCGTTGGTGAAGGCCAGCGCATGCTTGAAGTTCTTGAACAGGAAAACTTTCTCCAGCTGCATGATGCTGTCGCGTACTTCGATGTTCCAGTCAGGGATCTGCTTGATCAGGATCGGCAGTTCTTCGTCGCTGACTTGTGGCGCATCGGCGCGGCAGGCTTCGCAGTGGGCTTGGTTCAATGTGGACATGGTGGTTTCCTGAATTCGATTCTTGTTGGAAATTACTATCTTTGCACGCAAGTCGCGAGCGGGTTCTGCTCAGGCCGCTTTCGGCTTTGGCGGAAATTTCGGCGCATGCAGACCCAGCTGCATGCCTTGTCTGACCATGGCCATGATGTCTTCATGGGCCACGTCGAACAGGCGCTTGAGGTTCGGCAGGACAAAGTACAGCGGTTGCAGGATGTCGATGCGGTAAGGCGTGCGCATGGCTTCCAGCGGATCGAAGAGCTGATGCTCAGGCTCGTCCGACAGCGAATAAACAGTTTCTTTAGGCGAGGACAGGATGCCGCCGCCGTAGATGCGTTTGCCTTGCGGGGTGTCGACCAGGCCGAACTCGATGGTCATCCAGTACAGGCGCGCCAGGTACACGCGCTCTTCTTTGGTGGCCTGCAGGCCGAGCTTGCCGTAGGTGTGGGTGAATTCAGCGAACCACGGGTTGGTCAGCAGCGGGCAGTGACCAAAGATCTCGTGGAAAATGTCCGGCTCTTGCAGGTAGTCCAGCTCTTCGCGGGTGCGAATGAAAGTGGCCACCGGAAATTGCTTGCTGGCGAGCAATTCGAAGAAGGTCTGGAAGGGGATCAGCGCCGGGACACGGGCGACCTGCCAACCGGTGGTCTCACCGAGCACCTTGTTGATCTCGCCCAGTTGCGGAATGCGGTCGTGGGGCAGACCGAGTTTTTCGATACCGTCCAGGTATTCCTGGCACGCACGACCTTCGATCACTTTCAACTGGCGAGTGATCAGCGTGTTCCACACCGCGTGTTCTTCGGCGGGGTAGTCGATAAAACCTTGCGCATCGGGCTCGCGGGCCACGTATTGCGTCTGCTTCATACTGCTCTCCTGCTAGGGGAATTCGTTCTTGTTATGTCCAGCGATGGGGTCAGATTTACCTGAGAGCAGGGAGGGATGCAGCAGGTTGCAGACGCACCTTGTAGGAAAAATCAGCGGATTTCGTAAAAAAATCGTTACGCTTTGGCGGTTATCTCGCGTTTGCGGTGATTTGCAGGTTTGAAAAGGGCTGTGGCTGTCACATAATCTTGACAACTATCTGCGCGCCTCGACAGAAAAGTCTGGCGCTAAGTCCTGTGGGAGCGAGCCTGCTCGCGAAGGCGATCTGTCTGGCACATCAATGCTGAAGTGCCACCGCCTTCGCGAGCAGGCTCGCTCCCACAGGGATTGTGTTTAACCGCTCATCCTCGTCGGGCCTCTTTATATGCGCATCAAAGTCCACTGCCAGAACCGCATCGGCATCCTGCGCGACATCCTCAATCTGCTCGTGGAGTACGGGATCAACGTGGCCCGCGGTGAGGTCGGTGGCGAGCATGGCAACGCGATCTATCTGCATTGCCCGAACCTGATCAATCTCCAGTTCCAGGCCTTGCGGCCGAAATTCGAAGCGATTGCCGGGGTGTTTGGCGTCAAGCGGGTAGGGCTGATGCCCAGCGAGCGACGGCACATGGAATTGAACGCACTGCTCGGTGCGCTGGAATTTCCGGTGCTGTCGATCGATATGGGCGGCTCGATCGTCGCGGCCAACCGTGCGGCCGCGCAGTTGCTCGGCGTGCGGGTCGACGAGGTACCGGGTATTCCGCTGTCGCGCTACGCTGAAGACTTCGACTTGCCGGAGTTGGTGCGTGCCAACAAATCGCGAATCAACGGCATGCGCGTGAAGGTCAAGGGCGACGTCTTTCTCGCTGACATCGCACCGCTGCAATCGGAGCATGACGACAGCGAAGCCATGGCGGGGGCCGTGCTGACCCTGCATCGCGCTGATCGCGTTGGTGAGCGCATTTACAACGTGCGCAAGCAGGAGTTGCGCGGTTTCGACAGTATCTTCCAGAGCTCGAAAGTCATGGCGGCGGTGGTGCGTGAAGCGCGCCGTATGGCGCCACTCGACGCTGCGCTATTGATAGAAGGCGAAACCGGCACCGGCAAAGAATTGCTGGCGCGGGCCTGTCACCTCGCCAGTCCGCGCGGGCAGTCGCCTTTGATGGCGCTCAACTGCGCGGGCCTGCCGGAGTCGATGGCCGAGACCGAGTTGTTCGGCTACGGCCCCGGTGCGTTCGAAGGGGCGCGTGCCGAAGGCAAGCTCGGGCTATTGGAGCTGACGGCGGGCGGTACGCTGTTTCTCGATGGTGTCGGCGAAATGAGCTCGCGCCTTCAAGTCAAATTGTTGCGCTTTCTGCAAGACGGTTGCTTCCGTCGGGTCGGCAGTGACGAAGAGGTTTATCTCGATGTGCGGGTGATCTGCGCGACGCAGGTGGACTTGTCCGAGTTGTGCGCGCGGGGCGAGTTTCGCCAGGATTTGTATCACCGCTTGAACGTGCTGTCGCTGCACATTCCACCGCTGCGCGAATGCCTTGACGGTTTGACGCCGCTGGTCGAGCACTTCCTTGATCAGGCCAGTCGGCAGATCGGTTGCGCGCTGCCGAAACTGGCACCGGCGGCAATGGAGCGTCTGAGTCATTACCACTGGCCAGGCAATGTGCGGCAACTGGAGAACGTGCTGTTTCAGGCGGTTTCGCTGTGCGATGGCGGCACGGTGAAGGCCGAGCATATTCGTCTGCCGGACTACGGCGTGCGTCAGCCGCTAGGCGATTTTTCGCTGGAGGGTGGGCTGGACGAAATCGTCGGGCGCTTCGAAAAAGCGGTGCTGGAGCGGTTGTATTCCGAGCATCCAAGCAGTCGGCAGTTGGGTAAGCGTCTTGGCGTTTCGCACACGACCATTGCCAACAAGCTGCGTGAGTATGAAGTCGGCAAAACCGAGTCGTAACCCAAACATGTGTGGGTAGTGATGGCCTCTTCGCGAGCAGGCTCGCTCCCACAGGGGTATGCATTTCAAATGTGGGAGCGAGCCTGCTCGCGAAAGCGATAGTCCAGGCAACACCAGCGCCAGACATTGCCACCTACCGGCATAACACCGCCGGTTTTTCGACTTCGATACATTTCCCCAATCCTCTAAATCTCCCCCAAGTCCTTTGTTTACCGGGCCGCGCGCCGCCAGAAAAAAGTTGGTCTGCAAATTGCTTGTGGCTCAGCAGTACAGCGGTGGACGGCAAACGTCCGGCATGCAGAGGAAAGAGTGTGGACAAGTACCTTTATGTGGCAATGACCGGCGCCAGCCAGAACGCACTGGCGCAGAAGGCTCATGCCAACAACCTGGCGAACATCTCCACCAACGGCTTTCAGCGCGACCTGGAGCAGGCGCGTTCGATGCCGGTGTTTGGTGACAGCTTTCCGGCGCGTGCGTTTGCCATGAGCGAACGTCCGGCCACTGACTTCACCGCAGGTTCGCTGGTGCAGACCGGGCGTGACCTCGACGTCGCCGTGACCGGCAACGGCTTTATTGCCGTGCAGAACCCCAACGGCGGCGAAAGCTACGTGCGCACCGGCAGCCTCAACGTCGACGCCCTCGGCGTGCTGCGTGCCGGTAACGGTATGCCGGTGATGGGTAATGGCGGTCCGATCGCCGTGCCGCCCGAGCAGCAGATCGAAGTCGGTGAAGACGGCACCATCAGCATTCGTGCGATGGGCGAAGGCCCGCGTGTCATGGCCGAAGTCGATCGGATCAAACTGGTCAACCCGGACATCAAGAACATGAACAAGGGCCTCGACGGCTCGATCTACACCAAGGACGGCCAGCCTGCGCCGGCCGATGCCAACGTCAAGCTGGTGTCGGGTTTCCTTGAGTCGAGCAACGTCAATGCCGTGGCAGAAATGACCTCGGTGCTGGCGTTGGCCAAGCAGTTCGAACTGCACGTCAAGATGATGAACACCGCCAAAGACGACGACCAGGCCATGGCTCGGGTCTTGCAGATCAGCTAATTATCAGAACGTCGCGCCGTAAAACAGGCGCACGAGGAGAATCGAATGCTTCCGGCTCTATGGGTTGCCAAAACCGGTCTGTCCGCCCAGGACACCAACCTGACCACCATTTCCAACAACCTGGCGAACGTCTCGACCACGGGCTTCAAACGTGACCGCGCCGAGTTCCAGGACCTGCTGTACCAGATCAAACGCCAGCCAGGCGCCCAGTCGACCCAAGACAGCGAACTGCCGTCGGGCCTGCAACTGGGTACCGGTGTGCGCATCGTCGGCACGCAGAAAAACTTCAACGCCGGCAGCCTGCAAACCAGCGAAAACCCGCTGGACATGGCGGTGGACGGTCGCGGTTTCTTCCAGATCCTGCAACCGGACGGCACCACGTCCTACACCCGTGACGGTACCTTCCACCTCGACTCCAATGGCCAGATCGTCAACGCCAGCGGTTTCGCCCTGGAGCCTGCCATCGTCATCCCGAACAACGCTCAGAGCTTCACCGTCGGCACCGACGGCACCGTGTCGATCACTGTGCCAGGCAACCCGGCCGCTCAGGTGATCGGCAACCTGCAAACCGCCGACTTCATCAACCCGGCCGGTCTGCAAGCGGTGGGTAACAACCTGTTCCTGGAAACCGCAGCTTCCGGTGCGCCGCAAATCGGTACGCCGGGTCTGAACGGTTTCGGGACCACGCTGCAGAACACTCTGGAGGGTTCCAACGTCAGCACCGTTGAGGAGATGGTCAACATGATCACCACCCAGCGTGCCTACGAGATGAACTCCAAGGTGATCTCCACCGCCGACCAGATGCTCTCGTTCGTAACGCAGAATCTGTAATCAAGTCTATGGGGCGGCCATGAGGTCGCCAGCAATACCGTGAGGTAGGGTCATGAAACGCTTTGTATCTGTTCTGGCATTGGGTGGGGTCGTCTCGCTCGCGGGCTGCGTCGCTCCGACGCCCAAGCCCAATGACCCTTACTACGCCCCGGTGTTGCCGCGCACGCCGTTGCCGGCTGCGGCCAACAACGGCTCGATCTATCAGGCCGGCTTCGAACAGAACCTGTACAGCGATCGCAAGGCGTTCAGGGTCGGTGACATCATCACCATCACCCTGAACGAGCGCACCCAGGCAAGCAAGAACGCCAACTCGCAAATGGACAAGAACAGCGATAACAAGATCGGCCTGACGTCGTTATTCGGTTCCAGTCTGACGACGAACAACCCGATCGGGAGCAACGACCTGAGCCTGAACGCCGGCTACAGCGCCGACCGTTCGACCAAGGGCGACGCCAAGTCGGGGCAGAGCAACAGCCTGACCGGTTCGATCACCGTGACCGTCGCTGACGTGCTGCCCAACGGCATCATCGCCGTGCGCGGCGAGAAGTGGCTAACGCTGAACACCGGTGACGAACTGGTTCGCATCGCCGGCCTGGTGCGCGCCGATGACATCGCCACGGACAACACCGTGTCGTCGACCCGGGTCGCCGATGCACGCATCACCTACTCGGGTACCGGCGCGTTTGCCGATACGAGTCAGCCAGGCTGGTTCGACCGTTTCTTCCTCAGCCCGCTGTTCCCTTTCTAGGTGGCTACGTTGAATTTCAAGAGCCTCATGCTGGCCGCCGTTATGTTGTCGGCGGCCTTCAATGCACAAGCCGAGCGGCTGAAAGACATCGCCAGCATTTCCGGTGTGCGTTCCAACCAGTTGATCGGTTACGGCCTGGTGGTCGGGCTTAACGGCACCGGTGACCAGACGACGCAAACGCCGTTCACCCTGCAGACGTTCAACAACATGCTCTCGCAGTTCGGCATCAAGGTGCCGCCGGGATCGGGCAACGTGCAGTTGAAAAACGTCGCGGCAGTATCGATCAGTGCCGATCTGCCGGCGTTTGCCAAGCCTGGTCAGCAGGTCGATATCACGGTGTCCTCGATCGGTAACTCCAAGAGCCTGCGGGGCGGCACCCTGTTGCTGACCCCGCTCAAGGGTATTGACGGCAACGTCTACGCCATCGCTCAGGGCAACCTGGTGGTGGGTGGTTTTGATGCCGAAGGGCGTGACGGTTCGAAGATCACCGTCAACGTTCCGTCGGCCGGCCGCATTCCCGGTGGTGCTTCGGTAGAGCGCTCGGTACCGAGCGGTTTCAATCAGGGCAACAGCCTGACGCTGAACCTCAACCGTTCCGACTTCACCACCGCCAAGCGCATTGTCGACAAGATTAACGACATGCTCGGCCCTGGCGTGGCGCAAGCCATCGACGGTGGTTCGATCCGTGTCACCGCGCCGCTTGATCCGAGCCAGCGCGTCGACTACCTGTCGATCCTGGAAAACCTCGAAGTCGATCCAGGTCAGGCCGTGGCGAAAGTCATCATCAACTCGCGTACCGGCACTATCGTCATCGGCCAGAACGTGAAGGTTTCGCCAGCCGCGGTGACCCACGGCAGCCTGACTGTAACCATCACCGAAGACCCGATCGTCAGCCAGCCAGGCCCGCTGTCCAACGGCCAGACCGCTGTTGTGCCGCGCTCGCGGGTCAATGCCGAGCAGGAAGCCAAGCCGATGTTCAAGTTCGGCCCGGGCACTACGCTCGACGAGATCGTCCGTGCGGTGAACCAGGTCGGCGCGGCACCGGGTGACCTGATGGCGATCCTTGAAGCGCTGAAGCAGGCCGGCGCGTTGCAAGCCGACCTGATCGTGATCTGAGGACAGCGAACATGGATATGCGCAAGGGCAGTCTGGCTGGCACCATTGATTCGGGTTCGTACTCCGACCTCAATCGTCTGAACCAGCTCAAGGTTGGCGACAAGAACAGCGATGCGAACATGCGCAAAGTGGCGCAGGAATTCGAATCGCTGTTCATCGGGGAAATGCTCAAGTCGATGCGATCGGCCACCGAGACACTCGGTCAGGACAACCCGCTCAACACCCCGGCCGCCAAGCAATATCAGGAAATGTCCGACCAGCAACTGGCCATTTCCATGTCTCGCGAGGGCGGTGGTATCGGCCTGGCAGACGTGCTGTTGCGCCAGATGCAGAAAAACAAACCGATGGCGCCGGGTGAGGCTGCTGCCGCATCCGCCGCCAAACAGCAAGAAGCCCGGGAGAAAGCGGCTGCTGTGGTCACGCCGATTGCGGCGGGCACCACCGCTATCAACGGCCCGTTGTCGCGCGTCAATGGCGAGCGTCCGCTGTGGGCATCGCGTTCGGGACGTGTGTCGAACAGCGCCGGCATTTCTCACAGCAATGACATGGAAATGATCAACAAGCGTCGTCTGGCCTTGCCGCCGAAACTGGCTGATCGTCTGCTCGCAGGTTTAGTGCCGTCGGCGACGACGAACGCCACGCCTGCACCCAATACCTTACTGCCGCGCGCCACGACCGCCGTCGCGACCGGCGCAGGTCCGTTGTACAACGGCGACTGGCTGGCCCGTGCCGAGGCCGATAAAGCCTCCGGCGGGCAGATGCAGATTTACGGCCGCGCCATGGCGCAGATTCCACTGGCGCCGGCGAAAAAAGCGTTCAGCTCCGCCGACCAGTTCGTCAATACCATGCTGCCGATGGCCAAGGAAGCCGCCGACCGTATCGGCGTCGATCCGCGCTACCTGGTGGCGCAAGCGGCACTGGAAACCGGTTGGGGCAAATCGGTCATGCGTGCGCAGGATGGCAGCAGCAGCCACAACCTGTTCGGCATCAAGGCGAGCAGCAACTGGAAGGGCGATTCGGCCCGGGCGATCACCAGCGAGTTCCGCAATGGCGCGATGGTCAAGGAGACGGCCGAGTTCCGCTCCTACGCCTCGTACAAGGACAGCTTCCACGATCTGGTGACTTTGCTGCAGACCAACAATCGCTATCAAGATGTTGTGAAGTCGGCCGATAACCCAGAACAGTTTGTACGCGAGTTGCAAAAGGCCGGTTACGCAACCGACCCGAACTACGCGAGCAAGATTTCGCAGATAGCCAAGCAGATGAACAGTTTTGAAAACTACGCTGCGGCGGGCGTTTCCACCACGCCTTTATAAGGCACAAGGTATAAGGTCTGAACCATGAGTTTGCTCAATATCGGGATGTCGGGGCTGTCGGCTAGCCAGTCCTCTTTGGCTACGACGGGTAACAACATCGCCAACGTCGACACCGCCGGTTATTCACGCCAGCAAACCGTGCAGGGCACTAAATCCTCGCAGCAGTTCGGCAATGTTTTCATCGGCACCGGTACGACCCTGGCCGATGTGCGCCGGGTGTATAACTCGTACCTGGAAACTCAGTTGCACACGGCGACCTCGCTCAACAGCGAAGCGGCCTCGTATCTGGCGCAAGCCAAGCCACTGGACGGCACACTGTCCGACGTCAATACAGGCCTGACCGGTGTGCTGCAGAAGTTTTTCACCTCGATGCAAGGTGTGGCGACCTCGGCCACCGATGACACCTCTCGTCAATCGGTACTGACCGGCGCGCAGGCACTGACCAGCCGTTTCAACTCGATTGCCAAACAGCTGAACGATCAGAACACCACGATCAACGGCAGCCTGACCGACATGACGGCCCAGGTGAACAAACTGGCCAACTCGATTGCCGCGCTCAACCAGAAGATCGGTGAGATTTCCACCAGCGGCGGCGCGCCAAACGATTTGCTCGACAGCCGTAATGAGGCCGTACGCCAGTTGTCCGAACTGACTGGCGCGCAGGTCGTTGAGCGTGGCACCAGTTTCGACGTGTACATCGGCACTGGTCAGCCGCTGGTGATTGGCAACAGCACCAACACCTTGAGCACCGTACCGAGTAAAGGTGATCCAACGCGCCTGGGCATCCAGATGAACCGCGGTTCGAGCACCATCGACATCACCTCGGCAATGAGCGGTGGCGAAATCGGTGGTCTGCTGACCTACCGTAATGAAGTCCTCGACCCGTCGCTCAACGAGCTGGGGCGTGTGGCGCTGGTCGTCGCCGATCAGATCAACAGCCAGCAAGCCCAGGGCATCGACAAGAACGGTGACTTCGGTGCGGCGATTTTCAACAACATCAACAGTGCTGCGCTGATCAGCCAGCGCAGCATTGCGAAGGATGGCAACAGCGCAGGCTCGGGCAACCTTGACGTGACCATCAAGGACAGCGGCAAGCTGACCACCAGCGATTACCAGGTCACGTTCACCAGCGCTACCGATTACACCGTCAAGCGCTCCGACGGCACCGACCTGGGCGCATTCAGCACCACCACCAATCCACCTCCGGTGATCGATGGCTTTACGCTGGCGCTTAATGGCGGTGCGTTGAGTGCGGGTGACACCTTCAAGGTAACCCCGACCCGTAACGCAGCGGCGAACATTCAGACCGTACTCACCGATCCGAAGAAAATCGCTGCAGCGGGCCCGTTGACCGGGGTCGCCAGTGCCGCCGGCCTGGGCACCTACACCCAGCCGACGCTGAGCGACACCATCAACATCTACAACCCGACTGCCCAGGCCGATATGCAGGCGGCGCTGAAGAATTCGACACCGGTCAAACTGGTGTTTGGCGATCCGAGCGGCGGCAGTCAGTCTTACAAGTTCGTCGACGCGAAGGGCGGGACCATCAGCTCCGGCACCATCGTTCCGGGGCAAGCCAACACCCTGAACCTGAAAGTGGGCATTGTCGATGCCAGCGGCAACCCGGTGCTGGACACGAGCGTCACGCCTAACGTGCAGAAAACCTTCACCGTGCAGACCACGGTGGGCGGCACGCCGAAATCCGGTGAAACCTTCACCATGAACCTGACCGGCGCGGCGTCTTCGGATAACCGCAACGCTCAGGCGCTGGTTGGCTTGCAGACCAAGCAAACCGTAGATACCGGTTCGGCGAGCAAGGGCATCAGCCTGACTGACGCCTACAACAAACTGGTGACCAACGTTGGCACCAAGACCGCGCAAGGCAAGTCCGACAGCGAAGCCACCACGGCGATCCTGACGCAGGCCGCCGGTGCGCGTGACTCGCTGTCCGGGGTCAACCTGGATGAAGAGACCGGCAACCTGGTCAAATACCAGCAGTACTACACAGCGTCTTCGCAGATCATCAAAGCTGCGCAGGAAACTTTCGCCACGCTGATCAACAGCCTTTAAGGAGTCGTAATTCATGCGCATTTCCACCGCTCAGTATTACGGAACGCAAGCTTCGGATTATCAGCGTAACTTCAACAAGGCGATCGCCACCGCCAGCGAGGCGAGCAGCCTGCAACGCATCAACACCGCGGCCGACGATCCGGTCGGCGCCGGTCGCTTGCTGCAACTGGGTCAGCAGGCGGCGATGCTGGATCAGTACACCACCAACATCAACAGCACCAAAAGTGCGTTGAACGTGCAGGAATCCACGCTGGATGCCATCACCACCGCGTTGGCGCGCGCCAAGGATCTGTCCCTGGCTGCCAACAACGGCATCGCCACCGACAAGGACCGCCAGGCTTACGCTGCGGAACTGGGGCAGATCCAGCAACAAGTGCTGGGCCTGATGAACTCCAAGGATGCCGATGGCAACTACATGTTCTCCGGTTCGAAAACCGACACCGCGCCGTATTCGCAGAACACCGACGGTACCTTCAGCTACAACGGCGACCAGACCACGATCAACCTGGGCATCGGCGATGGCCTGGCGGTCGGCACCAACACCACCGGTTGGGACGCCTTCCAGCAGACCATCAATACCGCCCGCACCAACGTCACCATGACCGCCCCGGCGGTGGATGACGGTCGCGTCGTACTGTCCAACGGTACTGTTGGCACGGCTGCTACCTATAACTCGAAGTTCACCGGTGGTCAGCCATACACCGTCGCTTTCGTCAGCAGCACCCAGCTGAAAATCACTGATGCCCTGGGCAACGACGTGACGGCTGAAGCCAGCCAGAACGGCCTGATCAGCAACTCCAACGGTGCCAACCAGACCGTCAGCTTCCGTGGCGTCGACATGAAGCTGAACATCAACCTCAAAGCAGGTGATACCAACCCGGACGCAGTCATCGCCGGACACAGCTTCCAGTTGGCAGCCACGCCTGACACCTTCACCACTGCGCGTAGCCCGGGCAATGCGTCGACTGCGGTGATCACCGGATCCAGCATCACCAACCAGTCGGCGTACACCGACGCGTTCCCGCAGGGTGGCGCGGTTCTCAAGTTCACCAGCGCCACGGCGTTCGATCTGTATGCCGCGCCGGTCACTGCTGACAGCAAGCCGGTATCGTCGGGCACCGTCGCAGGTAGCAACGCTACCGCTGCCGGCGTGACCTTCGCATTGGGCAGTGCACCGGTAGCGGGTGATCAGTTTTCGATCAAGCCCAACAATCATCAGACGCAGAACGTCCTCGACACTCTGGGTCAGATGGTCACTGCGCTGAACACGCCGGTCGATGGTGATCCGGTGGCCAAGCAGAAGCTGCAGGGCGCCATGGAGGCCGGCATCGGCAACATCGACGCTGCCGCCAATCAGATCGGCACCGCTGTTACCTCGATCGGTGCCCGTGGTCAGTCGCTGGAAATGCAAACGGTCACCAACCAGAGCCTGAGCATGGCCAATACCACGACCCAAGGCTCGATCCGCGATTCTGATCCAGCTGAAGTGATGACGCGCCTGACCTTGCAACAGACCATGTTGCAGGCTTCGCAACTGGCGTTCAGCAAGATCAGCCAGTTGGGGCTGTTCAACAAGATCTGACGGTAATCGGGCGCGTCAGCGCCCGTTTGCTGCGACGCTTGAATATTTAATGTCTTTTTTTGCGCTATTCAGAGGGCTCGCTGTTCCGGGCGGGTTCCCACCGCTTGCGAGTCCGCCGTGAATTCACTTCCCCTTGTCAGCCTCGTCATTCCCGCTTTCAATCCGCGCTTTTTCGAGCGCGCATTGCACAGCGCCGTCAGTCAGGGCTACGGCAATTTTGAAATCATTGTGTGCGACGACAGTCGTGACAACGCAATCAAAGACATCGTTGATGCGGTCACCGAGCAGACCGGCGTTGCCGTGCGTTATGTGCGCAATCCGCGCACGTTGGGGTTGGTCGGCAACCTGAAAGCCTGTCTGGATCAGGCGCGCGGCGAGTTGATCAAGTTTCTCTGTGACGACGATCTGCTTTATTCGGCCTGCATCGAGCAACAAGCCCACGAGATGCGTCACGCCGAAGTCAGTCTGGTGACGGCGCAGCGGCTGCTCTGGGATGCCAACGACATCATCCTGCCGGCACGTCTGGAAAACACCTCACTGACGCCGGTCAGCGGCATTCTCAAGGGCGACGATGTCCTGAGCATCTTCGAAAAATTCCCGGTCAATGTGCTCGGCGGCTTCAGCAATGCGCTGTTTCGTCGTGCCGACGTCGTCGAGTTACTGCCGGCATTGACCGAGGAGGGCGCCTGCTTCGTCGCGTCCCTGGATTTTGCCTTGTATGTCTGCCTGTTGCGCCGCGGCAATCTGGCGGTGTCCAACAACGTATTGAGTGTCGAGCGACTCTACCCGGAACGGTTGAGCGCACAGCAGCCGATGAAAGATGCGTTAGAGATCGAGCGCGAATGGCTTTCGCAAATGCTCAAGGCCCGCAGCGGCGAGTCGGCTCCTGCTCAGGGGTGGGTGCGCTATGTGCCATTGACCAAGGCCGAGGATTCTCCGCGGGTTTGGGAAGAACTGCCCTTGAGTCGCACACTCGGCTCCAAACAGAGTCGTCAGGAATTGGGCGTCGGTGTCGACAGCTTCAGTTTCGGCGAGCTCTACGCTCAGTGGCTCGAATGCCGGGTGCTTACCGAGGCGCAGCGCAAGTGGTTGCCGGAAACCCTCGCTGGCTGGTCGCACCAACCACGGATCGTGCCGATCATCATTGACGGGCAGGGCAGTCGCGATGGTTTGCAGCGTACTCTGGAGGCGCTCGATGCTCAGGATTACCCGCCGGAACTGATCCTGGTGCTGTCCGTTTCCTGCACCGAGGCGCAGCTCGATGGGCGGGTGTTCCGCATGCCATTGCAGGATGACGGGCTGGAGCAGATCAACGCGTTGCTGCCGCAACTGGAAGGCGCCGACTGGTTCTATCTGTTGCAGCCCGGCGATCGCCTGGTGGCGCCGGCGCTGCTGGTCATGGCCGACCGGATTGCGCATTCTTCGTCGCTGACGTGCATTTACAGCGACGAAGGCAGCTTGCGCAGTGGCGAGTCGGCAGAGCCTGCGTTCAAGCCGGATTTCAACCTTGACCTGATGCGCAGCTACCCCTACGTCGGCCGTGCGCTGGCGTTCCAGCGCGAACGGTTTCTGGCGCTTGGCGGGTTTACCGCGACATTTGCTGAACTGGCGCCCCATGACGTGCTCTGGCGTATGGTCGAAAGTGACGGCTTGCAGGTTGTCGGGCACATCGACGAAGTGCTGCTGGAGTCGAAGTTCGATCTGTCGCAATGGCTCACCGAGCCTGGCGTGGTAGCGCAAAGTCCACGGCTGCTTGAAGCGCATTTGCAGCGCCTCGGGATAGATCACAGTATCCGTCGCGGCAGCCGTGATCTGCTCAATCGTGTCGACTATCACCATGCTCGGCGTCCGTTGGTGTCGGTGATCATTGTCACTCAGGACCAGACGGCCGC
Organism: Pseudomonas baetica; assembly: GCF_002813455.1. NCBI lineage: Bacteria > Pseudomonadati > Pseudomonadota > Gammaproteobacteria > Pseudomonadales > Pseudomonadaceae > Pseudomonas > Pseudomonas baetica. The sequence goes on from NZ_PHHE01000001.1 coordinate 518,391, forward strand.
AGTGCAGCGCTGTGTCGAGACACTGCTGGAAAAAACCGCCTACACCGAATACGAATTGCTGCTGGTCGATAACGGCAGTGAAAGCGCCGAAGCGCTTGCCTGGCTGGACGGCATGGCGCAACTGGGCGGCGAGCGGATTCGCGTCGCCCGCTACCCGCAAAAAGGCAATGCGGCAGCCGTGCACAACTTTGCCGTGGCGCAAGCACGCGGCGAGTACGTGTTGGTGCTCAATGCGTTTGCGGTGATCACCGAGGGCGATTGGCTCGACGAACTGCTCAACCACGCACAGCGCGCGGAAGTCGGGGTGGTCGGCGCCAAACTGTTCAACCCGGACGGCGCTGTGCTGCACGCCGGCCTGATTCTTGGCTTGAACGGGGCGGTCGGCCTGCCGTTTTATGGCCAGCCGATGCAGTCGGAAGGGTACATGCACCGCTTGCAGGCCGTGCACGATCTGAGTGCCGTTGGCGGCGATTGCCTGATCATTCGCAAGTCGGTGTTCGAAGCGGTTGGCGGCCTCGATGAGCAAGTGTTCAAGCAAGTGTTCAAGCAAGCGCTCAATGTCGCCGATCTTTGCCTGCGCATCGGCCGCGAAGGTTATCTGGTGGTGCTCAATCCCCATGCCGTGGTGGCGGTCGGTGCACGGCCAAGTATTGCCGCCACAACTGATGAGGAAGCGCTGCTCGCCGAGGAAAAAGACACGTTTCACCAGCGCTGGCTGCCGCTGATTGCGCGTGACCCGGCCTACAACATCAACCTGACGTTACAGGGCGTCGGTGCCACCAACTTCAGTCTTGAGCCGGGCATGCGCACCGGCTGGAGTGCGTTTTCCAAGGCGCAGTTGCCTAATCTGCTCGTGGTGCCGATCAACGCCTCTGCCATTGGCCATTACCGCATGAGCCAGCCGATGATCGAACTGCAAGCGGCCAACAGGGCGCAAGGACGTATTTGCTACGGCTTGCCGTCGATCATCGATATCGAGCGTCAGGCGCCCGACGTGATCGTTCTGCAAGGGCGCTACTCGGAACACGCCATCGATGAAATTCCACCGCTGAAGAAATTCTTCAATGCGCGGCGGATCTTCGAGCTCGATGACTATGTCATCGACGTGCCCCACCGTAATGCACATATCCGCAACATGCCGAGCAAGCAGGACATGGAGCGCATGGTGCGGCGTGCGATCGGTCTGTGTGATCGCGTGGTCGTGTCGACTCAGCCACTGGCCAACGTGCTGTCGGACATGCACCACGACATTCGTGTGGTACCGAACATGCTGGCCCAGGACTTGTGGGGCAACCTGCACAGCCAGCGCCGTACTTCGAAAAAACCGCGGGTCGGCTGGGGCGGCGGCACCAGTCACCACGGTGATCTGGCGGTAATCGCCGACGTGGTTCGCGAACTGGCCAACGAAGTCGAGTGGGTGTTCTTCGGCATGTGCCCGGACGATCTGCTTCCGTATATGCATGAGTTCCACGGCGTGATCGGCCTGGACGTGTACCCGGCAAAACTGGCCAGTCTCAACCTGGACCTGGCCCTGGCGCCACTGGAATTTCACGTCTTCAACGACTGCAAGAGCAACCTGCGCCTGCTCGAATACGGCGCTTGCGGCTACCCGGTAATCTGCACCGACACTGAGGCCTATCGCGGTTACTTGCCGTGCACGCGGATCAAGACCAACACCACGGACGAGTGGCTGCAAGCAATCCGCATGCACCTGGCCGACCCGGATGCCAGCTACCGCCAGGGTGACGAATTACGTGAAGTGGTACTGCGCGATTACGTGTTGCGTGGCGACAACCTGCGGTACTGGGAATATGGCTGGCTGGCGGATTGATCTGTAAAGCCACACTGAAAAGGCGACCTGAGAGGGTCGCCTTTTTTGTCGCTGAATGCAGCGATTCCCCTCCCTTCATGCTCAATACGAACCTGGGCCTCAAGGTTTGGAATTTTGTGGTCGATACCTTTCTATTCGTTCGTCTGCCGGTCAGCGATTGCATCGTCGTCTGACATCTCCCGTGCAGGGCGAATCCGGTTCAACAACAACGCAAGGAAGAAGCCAATGGCAGTGATAAATGGAACGGGTGAAGCGGATGTCCTGGTGGGCACTGATGGCGATGACCAACTCTATGGACTGCAAGGGAATGATGTTTTGCAGGGCGGTGCTGGCAACGACTGGCTGTGGGGCGGTGCGGGTGCCGACCAGTTCGTCGGTGGCGATGGCTTCGATACGGTCAGCTACAGCGACAGCCTTGAGGGCGTACGAGTCGAAGACTTCACCAACCATGACGGGCTGACCATTGCCTATGGCGACACGTTCACCAGCATTGAAGCGATTCAAGGCTCGGGCTTCGATGATGTGATTTATCGCCATCAAGGCTCGATGGTCATCGATGGCGCCGACGGTTATGACACTGTGAGTTATCGCTACGCTTTCGATTCGGCCAACGTCGTGATTGGCGGTGGCGCCAGCGCTACCGGCGATACGCTGCTCAATGTGGAAAAGGTCATCGGCTCCAGCGGTGCTGACCACTTCACCGTGAACGCCAGTGGCGTGACCGTCGCCGGCGGGCGCGGTGACGATGTGTATGTGATCAACAGCACGGGTGTAACGATCGAGGATGACGACGGTTTCATGGGCGGTACCGATCACGTGTACACCAGCCTCTCTGAATTGAGGCTGAGTGCGTTCGTGGAAAACCTGACCTATACCGGCAGTGCTGACTTTGTCGGTTATGGCAATGACGAGAACAACACCATCGTCTCGGGTGCCGGCAATGATGTGTTGTACGGCGGAGCGGGTGCCGACAACTTTGAGGGCGGTGCCGGTACCGACATCGTCAGCTACGACGACAGTACTGAAGGTTTGAGTGCTTCGCTGAATTGGGGCGTGCAGAGTGGGATTGCGTTTCACGATGTCTACATCGATATCGAAGGTCTGCGCGGCAGCCAGTTCAACGATGTGCTTGAAGGCAACTCGGACCACAACCTTCTGGAAGGTGGGGCGGGCGACGACCGGATTCACGGTGGCGATGGCAACGATTACATCTACGGCGGTCTGGCGTCCGGTCTCGACACCGCCGGGCAGTCGGACACGTTGTTCGGGGGCGCGGGTGACGATGTCATCGTCGGTGCGCGCGACGGTCTGTTTACCTGGGTCAGCGGTGGAGAGGGCAATGATGTACTCACGGGCGCGGGCAGCCATTACACACTGTTCGGCGACCAGGGCAACGATGTGCTGATCCTCAACCTCGCCGGCCAGTCGAATGCTGGTGGCGCTGCGTATGGTGGACAGGGCGATGACACCTATGTGGTGAACACCACCGGTCTGGTAACGATTCAGGACGAGGGGCTGGACATTAACGACACCCTGATCCTCAACACCATTGCCAATGCCAGCCAATTGAACGTCACGCGTATTGGCGATGATGCTTACCTGCATAACGCCAATGACGGCAGCGTCGGTGTGCCGGACAACGGTGTGAAACTGGCGGGGTGGTATGCGGGGTTCAATACCATTGAGCACATTCAGACGGCGGATGGTCAGGCGTTTGAGTTGCCAGGCAGTGGTGATGCGTTTGCTCTGTTTGGCTGATTGCTTGGCCTGTTGATATCGGGCAATGAAAGGGGTGGGTTCGCTGGCGGACTCATCCCTTTTTTTTGGGTTTTGTCCCGTCCTGAATAAGGTTTACACCTTCTGACCCATTCTCAGGAGGGAGTAATGAATACGGGAGAAAGGCGCAGTCAGCGTGATTACACGCTGACCTTTAAATTGTCGGTCGTCGATCAAGTCGAAAAAGGTGAGCTGAGTTATAAAGAGGCTCAAGAGCGTTATGGCATTCAGGGTAAAACGACCGTACTGAACTGGTTACGCAGGCATGGTCGGCAGGACTGGAGTCAAGGCGCGTCCATTCGCTCCAAGAGACCCCGTTCCATGGATAAGCCCGATAAACCGCTGACACCCGAACAGCGAATCAAAGAGCTTGAAGAAAAGCTTGCCCAAGCCAACCAGAAAGCTCAGTTTTTCGAAGCCGTCGTTGATGTTTTGAAGAACGACTTCGGTGTTTCTGTCGTAAAAAAGCGATCCGGCAAGTCCTCTCCCAAGAGCAGATCCAAGGCCTGAGCATTAGTCGGGCTTGCCAATTCATGGGGATTTCCCGTCAGGCTTATTACAAGCGCAACCGGGCGTGTGATGCCCGGGCCCGTCATGCTCAGGAAGTGATGGGATTCGTGAGGGAAAAGCGACTCAGGCAACCGCGCCTTGGCACCCGAAAACTTCACAATCTAATGCGCACTGAGCCAGAAATGTCCGTAAAGGTTGGTCGAGACCGTTTATTCAATATCTTGCGAGATCGGCGCGAACTGGTTCCTCGCAGGCGGGCCTATCACAAAACAACAGACAGTCATCATCGCTTTCGCCGGCATCCAAACCTGCTCAAAGATGGGCCGATTCAGGTAGTCGCCAAGGCACCAGAGCAAGTATGGGTTGCGGACATCACCTACTTACCAACGCAAACGGGTGTGGCTTATCTGAGTTTGATCACCGATGCGTACTCTCGAAAAATCGTGGGTCACCATGTCCATGAAAGCTTGCACACCGAATCGGTGATCCAGGCGTTCAACAAAGCCCTGAAGCAGCGGACAACGGAACAACACTTGGTGCACCACTCGGACAGAGGCGTTCAATACTGCTCCGAGCTTTATCAGCGGCTGCATGCCAAGTACGGCATCACCTGCTCAATGACCGATGGCTACGACTGCTACCAAAATGCATTGGCTGAGCGTGTGAATGGAATTTTGAAAAACGAGTTAATGCTGCATCGGCCCAAAGATTTTGCAGATGCCATCCGGATGGTGGACGAGTCGGTGCAGATCTATAGCAACGAGCGGCCTCATCTGTCGCTGAAATACAAAACGCCCGATGCGGTGCATCGGGCGTTTTGAGGTTGAAACAGGTGTAAACCTATTTCAGGACTAGACATTTTTTTGGTTCTTCACGGATTACCGGGAAAGACGCTCTTGATTTTCATGAAAAAGAATTCGCTATCCCGGTAACCGTACGCCATCCGTTTGATAACCTTTATTCGATTGTTTATGCCTTCCAACTGCCCCGTGTGCATCGGCCAGCGAACCCGGCTGACGATTCCCCGCCAGTAACCCTTTAGCCGTTTGGCGAACAGGATCAGAGCCGGTATCGCGCTTTCATCAGCGTGGCGCAGCCATTGCTTCCAGGCTGATCTCCAGCCCCAGGCGGTACTTGGCGTCCAGAGCGTTTTGAGTTCAGCTTTCATCAAGTAGACCGTCATCAACGCTTGGTTGGCCGCCAGCAAATCCTCCAAGCGGACCTGTTGCTCCGGTGTTTTCAGGTTCTGCGGGTTGCGCAGGAGCAGCCAACGCGCTTGCTTGATGACCTTTCGGGCCGGCTTGTCGTGACGCAGTCGATTGGCTTCGTCGACGCGAACCCGATCAATCACCTCTCGGCCATATTTGGCCACCACATGGAAAAGATCGTAGACCACTCGCGCTTTTGGGCAGTGCTGACGAACCTCCAGATCAAAAGCGGTGTTCATGTCCATTGCCACCGCTTCGATTCGGGCGCACCCCTCTGGCCCCAGCTCTTCGAAAAATGGCCTGACCGCCGCCCGGCTGCGGCCTTCGCCGATCCACAGCACCCGTCGCGTATCCGCGTCCAGAACAACGCTGGCATAACGATGACCTTTGAATAATGCGAACTCGTCCATCACCAAGCGTCGCGGTTGCGCCTTTGGCAAAACGCTCAATGCTGCTTGCAAGGCTCGACGCTCCAGCACCCGAACGGTCTCCCAATGCAGCCCAAACATCTGCGCTACGTGCAACGTGGGAAGGCGTTCACAGGCTTGAATGACCGCCTCTGCCAGACGCCGTGTCATACGGGCATAGCGATCCAGCCAACTGACGGCCTCCATGCGTTTGCCACAGTCGCGGCAACCAACGCGTCGGAGCAAAACGCTCAGGCGTACTGCGCGACCGAGAATGGGTAAATCACGAATGACTCGCTGGCAATACTCATGCGTGGTTGAACAGGGTTTTTGGCACCCACCACAGGAAGGGAATCGGGTGGCGTGGGGTGTCAGATCGATCTGGAGGGCATCACCATCAGGCTTGATCGTGACGACAGAAAAGCCCTCCCAAAAAGGAAGGAAAGTATTAATATCGTGCATAAGAACGCCGGTTTGTTAGATGTGTTTGCTCGCACGAACATCATCAATCAAATCGGCGTTCTTGTTTCTGTGTTTCCCGGGATTCCGTGAAGAACCATTTTTTTGGGGGGGATATTCGGTTTTTGGGGTGTGGCGGCTGGCGGTTTCGCCCTGACGGTCGACTTCCTTTGGCAAACGCCCCAAAGGAAGCAAAGGTCTTTACCCTGACGTTCGGCCCCTCGCTGGGGCTCGGGGTTCCTTCGCTCCGGGATTGATCCGGGCGCATCGCCTCCGGTTTGCTTCGCTGCACCTCCTCTCGATGTGCTTGGCTTCGCCAAGCGGTCGCTGCGCTCCCACCCCCGGATCAATCCCTCCACTCAGCCTGCCGACGGGCCTTTCAAGGTCAAAAGCTGCACTCGAGCTAACGCTCATTGTGTTGAGTGGTGAAGATCAAGAGCGGTACTCGAGCTGGCGCTCATTGTGTTGGTTGGTGAAGATCAAAAGCGGTACTCGAGCTAACGCTCATTGTGTTGGGTGGGGCGGCTTCGCCGCTTGGGTCTTACACAGCTCTGAACGGTAGGAGCCAGCCTGCTGGCGATGGCGGCCTGACAGTCGATCAGGTTCTGTCAGGCTGTCGCGATCCAACTGTGGGAGAGCTGCAACTAAACTAACGCTCATCCTGTTGAGTGGTGGGGGCAGGGGTTATGGAGCTGGCGCGTTTCCTGCAAGTCCACCGCAAATCGCCATAAAACGAGCGCTCGCGGTCATCCCGCCGGCGCCCGCTGCGGCAAAAGGTTTAGCCAGAAGGCCTGCACAGCTCAAGCAAGCTGCACGCAGCCCGGTGACGAACGAGAGGGGAGACGATGAAGGCAGTTATTTTGGCGGGTGGCCTCGGCACGCGCATCAGTGAAGAGTCGCACCTCAAGCCCAAGCCAATGATCGAGATCGGCGGCAAGCCAATTCTCTGGCACATCATGAAGCAGTATTCCGCTCACGGAATTCACGACTTCGTGATTTGCCTGGGCTACAAGGGGTACGCGATCAAGGACTTCTTCGCCAACTACTTCCTGCATACCTCTGACGTCACCTTCAACATGCGCGAAAACCGCATGGACGTGCATCAGAACTACAGCGAGCCTTGGAGCGTCACGCTCATCGACACCGGCGAGGAAACCATGACCGGTGGCCGTCTTCTGCGCGCTGCCCGTTACCTCCAGGACGAAGAAGCGTTTTGCTTCACTTATGGCGACGGCGTTTCTGACATAAACATCGCTCAACTGGTGGATTACCACAAAGCTCACGGCCGCCTCGCGACCGTCACCGCCGTGCAACCGCCGGGTCGTTACGGGGCCCTTGAGCGCCAAGGCGATCAGGTGCTTGGTTTCACCGAAAAACCACGTGGCGACGGTGGCTGGATCAACGGCGGTTTCTTTGTGCTCTCGCCCAAAGTGCTGACGTATATCACCGATGACGCCACCACTTGGGAAGCCGAGCCGCTGGCGCGTCTGGCGCAGGACGAACAACTGAAAGCTTTCGAGCACGAAGGCTTCTGGCACCCGATGGACACCCTGCGTGACAAGAACCATCTCGAAGCGCTGTGGATGAGCGGGGAGGCCCCATGGAAGCAATGGGCCTGAGTGCGGATTTCTGGCGTGGCAAGCGTGTGCTGGTCACCGGTCATACGGGTTTCAAGGGCAGTTGGCTGACCCTGTGGCTGCAAAGCCTCGGCGCGCAAGTCAGCGGTTTTTCCCTCGATCCGTCGACCGAACCGAGCCTGTTCGAACTGGCGCGAGTCCATGAAGGCATCAACGATCAGCGTGGCGATCTGCGTGATCTCGGCGCCTTGCTGGAAATCATCGCCGACACCGAGCCGGAAATCGTCCTGCATCTGGCGGCCCAGCCGCTGGTGCGTGAAGGCTATCGCGATCCGCTCGGTACGTATTCCAGCAACGTGATGGGCACGCTGAATCTGCTTGAAGCGATTCGTCAGGTCGGTTGCGTGCGCGCCTGCGTGCTGGTGACCACCGACAAGGTCTACGCCAACAAGGAATGGCTGTGGCCGTACCGTGAAGACGAAGCCCTCGGTGGTCACGATCCGTACAGCAGCAGCAAGGCTTGCTGTGAACTGTTGGCGCAGTCTTACGCCGCGTCGTTTTTCCCGGCGGACAAGTACGCTGAACACGGCCTGGCCCTGGCCACGGCGCGTGCCGGCAACGTTTTGGGCGGCGGTGATTTTGCGCCTGAGCGCTTGATTCCCGACGTGCTGAAAGCCTGGACTGCGGACGAGCCGGTAACCCTGCGTTACCCGCAAGCCGTGCGCCCGTGGCAGCACGCGCTGGAGCCGCTGGCCGGTTATCTGCAACTGGCTGCCGGCCTCTACGAACAAGGCCCGCAATACGCCGGTGCGTGGAACTTCGGGCCGGGCGAGGCCGACATGTGCAGCGTCGGCGAAGTGGTCGAGCTGCTCGCCAGTCGCTGGCCACAGGCGCGCGGTTTGCGCATCGAAAAAAGCGAACTGCACGAGGCGGGTCTGTTGCGCCTCGACAGTAGCCGCGCCCGTCAGGTACTCGGCTGGCAGCCGCGCTGGACCTTGCAGCAGTGCCTGACCCAGACCCTCGACTGGCATCTGGCGTGGCAGAACGGCGATGACATGCGCCGTGTGACCCTCGGCCAATTGAACCTGTACCGAGGCGCGCTGTGAGCGAGTTTTCCCTGAAAGCATTGCCGCTGGCCGGACTGTTCAGCGTCCAGCACAAGCGTTTCGAAGATCAGCGCGGGCACTTCGCCCGGCTGTTCTGTGAAGGCAGTCTGAGTGCGTTCGGCAGCGAATTTCATATCCGTCAGATCAACCATTCCTGCACCCGCGAGAAGGGCAGCGTGCGCGGTCTGCATTATCAAAACGCGAATGCGCCGGAAGCCAAACTGATCACCTGCCTGCGCGGTGAGGTGTGGGACGTGGCGGTCGATCTGCGTCCGGACTCCGCGACCTTCTTGCAATGGCACGCCGAGCATCTCAAGGCCGGCGACGGTCGCAGTCTGTTGATCCCGGCCGGGTTCGCCCACGGTTTCCAGACGCTGACCGAAGACGCCGAATTGCTTTACCTGCACAGCGCCGATTACGCGCCAGAGCACGAGGGCGGTCTGTCGGTGAACGATCCACGGCTGGCGATTGCCTGGCCGTTGCCTGTCAATAATTTGTCAGCGCGCGATTCCAGCCATTCCGCGCTTGATCAACACTTTGCTGGAGTGCGTCTATGAACTGCCGTGGGTGCGCCGCACCGCTGAGCCTGCCGCTGATCGACCTCGGCACCTCGCCACCGTCCAATGCCTACGTGCACGCCGATCGACTGGAGCAGGCCGAACAATGGGTGCCGCTGAAAGTCGCCGTGTGCCAGCAATGCTGGTTGGTGCAGACCGAGGATTACACTCGCGCCGACAGCTTGTTCGACGCTGAATACGCCTACTTCAGTTCGTTTTCCAGCACCTGGCTGGCGCATGCCGAGCGCTATGTCGCCGAGATGGTCGAGCGTTTTGGCCTGACGGCTGACAGCCGCGTGGTCGAAGTTGCCGCCAACGACGGTTACCTGCTGCAGTACGTCGCCGGTCGCGGCATTCCGTGCCTGGGCGTCGAGCCGACCCGCAGCACCGCGCAAGCGGCGCGGGAAAAAGGTCTGGAAATTCGTGAACTGTTCTTCGGTCGCGACACCGCTGCGCAGCTGAAAAGCGAAGGCTGGGGCGCTGACCTGATGGCCGCCAACAATGTGCTCGCGCATGTGCCGGACATCAACGATTTCCTGGGTGGTTTCGCAGCACTGCTCAAGCCTGCCGGTGTGGCCACGTTCGAATTTCCGCAACTGCTGACGCTGATGGCCGGCGCGCAGTTCGACACGCTGTATCACGAGCACTATTCCTATCTGTCGCTGACTGCCGTGCAGATCCTGTGCGAGCGCAACGGTCTGGAAGTCTTCGACGTCAGCCAGTTGAGCACTCACGGCGGATCGCTGCGCGTGTTCGTCCAGCGCAAGGACGGTGAGCGGCGCGCAGTTCAATCTTCGGTGCAGCAACAGTTGCAGGCCGAACTCGATGCCGGGGTTAAAACCGCCGAGTACTACGCGACCCTCGCGCCTGCCGCCGAACGCATCAAGCACGATCTGCTGCGCTTCCTGTTGCAGGCCAAGGCTGACGGCAAACGCGTGGTCGGCTACGGCGCCGCCGCGAAGGGCAACACCTTGCTCAACTTCGCCGGGGTCAAACCCGACTTGCTGGCGTGGGTGGCTGATGCCAACCCGCACAAGCAAGGCAAGTTTCTGCCGGGCAGCCGCATCCCGATTGTCGCGCCGGCGCAGATCGATATCGAGAAACCGGACTATGTGCTGGTGCTGCCGTGGAACCTGCTGCACGAAGTCAGTCAGCAACTGGCGCAAGTGCGTCAGTGGGACGGCCGCTTCGTGATCGCCGTGCCTGAGTTGAACGTGCTGTGAAAGTCCTCGTAACCGGCGCTACGGGCTTCGTCGGTCGGCATCTGGTCGGCGCATTGCTGGCACGCGGCTGCGCCGTTCGTGCGGTGGCGCGTAACGCAGAAACCGCGCAAGGCATGCCGTGGATCAACGACGTCGAGTTCATCGCAGCGGATATTCACGCGCACGATCTGGATGCTGTCGCGTTGACTGAGGGTGTCGATGCGCTGGCGCATCTGGCTTGGCCGGGCTTGCCGAACTATCGGGCGCTGTTCCATTTCGAACACAACCTGATGGCCGACTATCGCTTTATCAAAGGCGCGGTCGAGGCGGGCGTGAAGCAAGTTCTGGTGACCGGCACCTGCTTCGAGTACGGCATGCAAAGCGGCCCGCTCAGTGAACAGACTAAACCACAGCCGAGTAATCCATACGGCCTGGCCAAACACACCTTGCAGCTGTTTTTGCAAAACTTGCAGCAGGAGCATCCGTTCACGTTGCAGTGGGCGCGGTTGTTCTATCTGCATGGCGAAGGGCAGAACCCCAACAGCCTGTTGGCGGCGCTGGACCGGGCGATCGATACCGGTGACGCGGTGTTCAACATGTCGGCGGGTGAGCAGTTGCGCGACTTTTTGCCGATCAACACCGCAGCCGATTACCTCGCGACGATCCTGCATCAACGCGACTTTGACGGCGTGATCAATTGCGCCAGCGGCCAACCGGTATCGGTGCGCGCGCTGGTCGAACAACGCCTGCGTGAACGCGGCAAGTTCATCGAATTGAACCTCGGCCACTACCCATACCCGACCCACGAACCGCTGGCGTTCTGGGCGGTGACCGAGCGTTTGCAACAGTTATTGGGAGAGCCGCAATGAGGCACGAGTTGTATCGGGTCACCGACCTGCCGGTCCTGCAAAACCGCACTTTTGCCGATGCCGAATCGGCGCAAGCCTCGGCCAGCGCCGACATGTTGCTGGTGCAGGACGAGCGTAGCGGTTTGATCTTCAACGCCGCGTTCGACGCCGACAAGCTCAGCTACGACGCCGACTATCAGAACGAGCAGGCGCATTCCGGCCAGTTCCAGAAACACCTGAGCGACGTTGAAGGGATCATCGCCAAGCACTTCAAAGGCCAGGAGCTGATCGAAGTCGGCTGCGGCAAGGGCTATTTCCTGGAGTTGCTCAAAGGCCTCGGCTACTCGATTACCGGCATTGATCCGGCTTACGAGGGCGAGAATGCCGACGTGATCAAGGCACCGTTCACTCGCGGGCTTGGCCTGGCGGCGGACGCCATCGTGCTGCGCCACGTGCTGGAGCACATCGAGGACCCGGTGAGCTTCCTCTCGGTGATTGCCGAAGCCAATCAGGGCGGGCAGATCTACATCGAAGTGCCGTGCCTGGACTGGATCCTTGAGCACAAGGCCTGGTTCGACCTGTTCTACGAGCACGTCAATTATTTCCGCCTCGATGACCTGCGCCGCATGTTCGGCACGGTGCACGAGGCTGGCCATCTGTTCGGTGGCCAATACCTGTACATCGTCGCCGACCTTGCGACGTTGCGCCTGACGCCGGAGCAACCGGTGCCACGCCTGACGCTGCCTGAAGGTTTCACCGCCAGCCTCGACCGCGCGGTGCAGATCATTCAGGCCGCGCCCGAGCAAGGTTCGGCCATCTGGGGCGCGTCCTCCAAAGGCGTTATCTATTCGCTGTTCCTGCAACGCGCCGGCGTGGCGGTGGATCGCGTGGTGGATATCAACCCGGCCAAGCAAGGGCGTTATCTGCCGTTGAGCGGTGCCCGGGTGTCCTCGCCGCAAGAGGCCATGGATGCGTTGCCCGAAGGCGCCAACCTGTTTGTGATGAACTCCAATTACCTCGAAGAAATCAAGCGGATGACCGGTGGACGCTACGTCTATCACGCCGTCGATAGCGCTTCGTTCCAGTGACCATTGAGACTTTGAACATGACCGACAACAGCATCAACCAAGCCTTTGAAGCCGAATGCCGCGAGCAGATCGCCCAGCAGGGTGACGATCAGAAACTCACCGGCCTGGCCCGTGATTTCTTCAACGAATCGGCCAAACACAAGTACAGCTACCACTTCTCGTGGATGGGCCGTCCGATCATTCAGCTGCCGCAAGACATGATGGCGATGCAGGAGATCATCTGGCAGGTCAAGCCCGATCTGGTCATCGAGTGCGGCATCGCCCACGGCGGTTCGATCATCTACTACGCCTCGTTGCTGGAGCTGCAAGGCCACGGCGAAGTGCTGGGTATCGACCTCGATATTCGCCCGCACAACCGTGAAGCGATCGAAAGCCACCCGATGGCCAAGCGCATCAAGATGATCGAAGGTTCGAGCATCGATGCGGGCATTGCTGCTCAGGTGCAAGCCTTAGCCAAGGGCAAGAAAGTCATCCTGGTGCTCGACTCCAACCATACCCACGATCACGTCCTCGAAGAGCTGCGTCTGTACGCACCGCTGGTGTCAGTCGACAGCTACTGCGTGGTCATGGACACCGTGGTTGAAGACATGCCGGCCGACTTCTTCCCGGATCGCCCGTGGGGCCCGGGCGATAACCCGAAAACCGCAGTGTGGAAGTACCTGGAAGAGAACAAGGATTTCGAGATCGACCAGCAGCTGCAAAACAAGCTGCTGATCACCGTGGCGCCGGACGGCTATCTGCGTCGCGTTCGTTAATACGCAACATCACCAAAGCGTTATTTCGGCGAGTCGCCGGTTGTGGAGAGAAGTTATGCAAGGCAAGTACAGTTCTGAACCAGCGCTGCCGCTCAATGAGCTGTTGACCGTGGTACTGATTACGCACAATCGGCCGGCGTTTTTGCGTCGGGCCGTGAAGTACTACAGCAGCTTGCCCTGCACAATCATGGTTCTGGATTCCACACCCGAGCGGCCGGAAGGCGATTTTTCTGCGGTCGATTACCACCATGTGCCGCAGTTCGCTTACTGGGGCATGCAAGCCAAACTGGCCTACGGCGTGGAGCAACTGACCACGCCGTACATGGTGCTGGCGGCCGATGACGATTTCATCCTGCACGACTCGCTCGTCGAGTCCGTCGGCTTCCTGCAAGCCAACCAGGATTACGGCATGTGCCACGGTTATTGCCTGATGTACCTGACGCAGGCCAATAGCGTGAGCTACTTCCGCCGCGACAAGAAGGTCCAGGAAGACTATTGCGCCGAGCGGGCGCAGGATCGGGTCATTGACTACATGAGCCAGTACATCCCGCCGTTTTATGCGGTGACCCGTACCGACTTGATGAAAACCTGGCATTCGGCCTTGCCGCCGGGCACCAACTTTCAATGGCAGGAAATCGGCCACGTCTACTTCCTGCTGGCCAGCGCCAAGGCACGCATTCTGCCGATGCCTTACGTGGTGCGCGAGATCAACTATGGCGTCTCCGAGCACAACACCGATGTGTATCACTCGCTGACCTATGTCGACGGCAAATCGCGCGCCGAGCGCGAAGCGTTTGCCGAATTCCTCGTTTCGTTGCCGACCGCCATCGAAGGGCTGGATGCAAAACAGGCCAAGGCGTTTGCCCTGGAAAGTTTTGAAGCGATGGCCGACAGCCTGAAATCCCGGCGCGCGCTGACCGCGGAGCTGATTTTCGAGTCTTCCTGGAATCAGGAGACGAAGGTCCCGGATCGTCGTTTCGGCCCGCTGCAGTACGTCGAAATGCCGTTCTACAATCAGGCGTTCTTCGACCGCCTGGAGCAGTTCGAGTTCATGCTGCACACCATGCCGGCCGGACGCCTTCAACTGGAAGGGCTCGAAGGTATCTGGACCCGTCAGGCGCATCTGTTGCAGGCGCGCAACAACGATACGCCGGAAAGTGTGGTCGACCGTTTGTGGCAGGCCCATGACCTCAATGCGTTCAACCAGACCCTGGTCAAGCGTCTCGCCGCGCAACTGGACACCTTGGGCTTGGGCGACGACGAAGCGGCGCAAGCCATGAACGAATGGTTGGCCCGCCTTGAAGCACTGACCGTCGATGATCAGCAAGCGATGTTCGACAACATGCAGTCCGGTCGCCTGCTCAAGTGGCTGGCGACCCGCGCGCCTGCCGAACAACAGGGCAAAGCGATTGCCGAGCGCCTGGCGGCCAATGGCGGCGGCCCGCAGTTCGGCGTGTTCCTGCTGGATCTGGACAACGACATCGACAAGTTGCAGGTCTCGCTCGACAGCCTGCTCGAAGGGCAATGCAAGTCATTCAAGATTGTCGTGTTCACCACCGGCGAAGCGCCGGCGGCGACCACTGCGCAAAACACCCTGCACTTTGTCCGCGTCACCCCGGGCAACTATGTCGACAAGCTCAACCAGAGCGCCGCGCAATCCCCGTGCGATTGGTTGCTGCTGGCTCGGGCGGGTGATGAGTTCACCGCCAGTGGTCTGCTGCGCGCCAGCCTTGAATTGCTTTCGTCCGAAGGCGTGCGCGCAGTGGCCAGCGATGAAATTCAGCGCAAGGACGGTGGCGCGCTGGTTGATGTGTTCCGTCCCGGTTTCAATCTGGATCTGTTGCAAAGCGTTCCGTCGTTGATGGCACGCCATTGGCTGGTGCGTCGCGATGTTCTGCTGGAGGTCGGTGGTTATCAGGCCGATTTCAGCAAGGCGCTCGAGTTCGATCTGCTGCTGCGCATCATCGAACAGGGTGGCCTCGACGGTCTGGCGCATCTCGATGAGCCGCTGCTGATCACCCAGGCAACGGAGCTGGAAGAGAACGACCACGAGCGTCAGGCGTTGCTGCGTCATTTGGGCAATCGCGGTTACAAGGCCAAGGTCACCTCGAATCTGCCGGGTACCTGGCAGGTCGATTACCGCCACACCGAACAGCCAATGGTTTCGATCATCCTGCCTGTGATCGACGATCTGCAGGTGTTGCGCCGCTGCCTGGACGGCGTGCTGCTCAGAACCCGCTATAGCCGTTTTGAAGTGTTGCTGGCTGCCAACCCGAATCAGTCGGCGGCGGTCAACGATTGGCTGGGCACGTTGCGCCATCCAAAGGTGAATGTGCTGCGTGCCGATCAGCCGCTTGGCGAAGTCGCGCTGTACAACGCCGCCAGCGAGCAGGCTCAGGGTGACTATCTGGTATTGCTGGCCGCTGACAGTGAAGTCGTCAACCCGAACTGGGTCGACTCGCTGCTCAACCATGCCCAACGTCCGGAAGTCGGTATCGTTGGTGCCAAACTGGTGGGACGCGACGGCAAGATTACCCACGCCGGTCTGATTCTCGGCTTGAACGGTGGCGTCGGCTCAGCCTTTGTCGGCGAAAAACACAACCACAAGGGTTACATGCAGCGCCTGGCGGTCGAGCAGAATTATTCGGCCGTGTCGAAAGTTTGCCTGATGGTGCGTAAAGAACTGTTCAACGCCGTTGGCGGTCTGGACGAAGTGACCTTCGCCAACGGCTTCAGCGATGTCGATCTGTGCCTCAAGGCCGGTCAGGCCGGTTACCTCACGGTATGGACGCCATTGGTGCAGGTGCTGCATGACGGCGTGCAGCCGCAAGCCCCTGAGGCGCTGGCGGCATTGCGTGAGAAGTGGAGCGGCGCTTTCGCCCAGGATCCGGCTTACAACGCCAACCTGGCTCTCACCGGCGAAAGCTACACCCTGGCTGAAAATACTCCGCTCCATTGGTCGCAGTTGCTCGCTTAAGTCCGCCGGACAGGAATCAGCACATGTTCAACGGTCAATCGATTTTCATCTCCGGCGGCACCGGCTCGTTCGGGCGCAATTTCATCCGCCGCCTGCTGGAGCAATACCAGCCCAAACGGGTGGTGGTGTTCTCGCGCGATGAGCTTAAGCAGTACGAAATGCAGCAGACGTTCAACGCGCCGTGCATGCGTTACTTCATCGGTGACGTGCGTGACGCTGACCGTTTGCGTCAGGCCATGCGCGGCATCGACTACGTGGTGCATGCTGCGGCCTTGAAACAGGTGCCGGCGGCGGAGTACAACCCGACCGAATGCATCCGCACCAACGTCAATGGCGCAGAAAATATCATCGCGGCGGCCATCGATAACGGCGTGAAGAAAGTCGTCGCGCTGTCTACCGACAAGGCTGCCAGCCCGATCAATCTGTACGGCGCAACCAAGTTGCTGTCGGACAAATTGTTCGTTGCTGCCAACAACATTGCCGGTGAACAGCAAACCCGTTTTGCCGTGGTGCGCTACGGCAACGTCGCCGGCTCGCGTGGCTCGGTGGTGCCGTTTTTCAGCAAGCTGATTGCCGATGGCGCTACGGAGTTGCCGATCACCGACGAGCGCATGACGCGGTTCTGGATCACGCTGGATCACGGCGTGCAGTTCGTACTCGACAGCTTTGCGCGCATGCACGGTGGCGAGGTGTTCGTGCCGAAGATTCCGTCGATTCGCATCGTCGATCTGGCCCGGGGCATGGCTGAGCATCTGCCGCACAAGAACGTCGGCATCCGTCCGGGGGAAAAACTTCATGAGTTGATGGTGCCGCTGGACGATGCGCGGATGACCCTTGAATTCGAGGATCACTACACCATCCAGCCGTCGATTCGCTTCACCAGCATTGATGTCGATTTCGCTGTCGACAAACTGGGCGAGCAGGGGCGGCCGGTGAGTGAGGACTTTGAATATCGCTCCGACACCAATGCGCACTATCTCTCGGTCGGGCAGATCGCCGAGCTGCACGCGAAGCTCTCGACATGATTCCCTACGGTCGGCAGAGCCTTGATCAGTCGGACATCGATGCCGTTGTCGACGTGTTGCAGTCCGACTGGCTGACCCAAGGGCCGACCATCGAGCGCTTCGAGCAGGCCATGGCCGAGCGCTGCCAGGCGGATTTCGCCGTAGCGGTGTGCAACGCCACAGCAGCGCTGCACATTGCCTGTCTGGCGGCTGGGCTTGGCCCCGGGGATCGCTTGTGGACGACGCCGAACACGTTTCTGGCCTCGGCCAATTGCGGGCGTTACTGTGGCGCAGATGTCGATTTCGTCGACATTGATCCGCTGACGTGGAACCTCGATTCATTTGCGTTGGCAGCGAAGCTGGATCAGGCCGAGCAGGACAGTACTTTGCCAAAGGTACTGGTGGCGGTGGCTTTTTCCGGGCAGAGCTGCGATATGCGCAAGATCGGCGAACTGGCCGAGCGCTACAACTTCACCGTGATCGAAGATGCCTCGCACGCCGTGGGCGCCAGCTATGCCGGACGTCCGGTCGGTTGCGGTGAATTTGCGGCGATGACCGTCTTCAGTTTCCACCCGGTGAAGATCATCACCAGCGCCGAGGGTGGCATGGTGCTGACCAACCGCCCAGCGCTGGCGGAACGCCTGCAACGCTTGCGCAGCCACGGCATGACTCGCGATCCGCAACAGATGACCGAAGCCAGCCATGGCCCCTGGTATTACCAGCAGATCGTGTTGGGCTTCAATTACCGGATCACCGATCTGCAAGCCGCACTAGGCTTGTCGCAGCTTGGCAAACTGGACGATTTCATTGCGCGCCGCCGCGAATTGGCGGCGCGTTACGACCGACTGCTGGCGTACTTGCCGGTGACGCTGCCGAGCGCCCAACCCGACGCGGAGTCGGCGTGGCATTTATACGTGATTCGTTTACAGACCGATCGCATCAATCTCAGTCACCGGCAGGTGTTCGAAGGCTTGCGTGCGGCCGGCATTGGCGTGAATCTGCACTATATTCCCGTGCATTTACAGCCCTACTATCAAGCGCTCGGTTTCGCCGAGGGTGACTTCCCTGAAGCCGAACGCTATTACAGCGAAGCGATCAGCCTGCCGATGTTTCCGCTGCTGAGCGATGAGCAACAGGATCATGTGGTCGAGCAGTTGCGAAGACTGCTTGTTGAGGAATAGGACACGATGAGCAACGTTGCAATCATCCCGGCCCGTGGGGGCAGCAAACGCATCCCGCGCAAGAATCTTGCGCTGTTTGACGGCGTGCCGATGATTGTCCGTTCGATCCGCACTGCGTTGGATTCAGGCCTGTTTGATCAGGTCGTGGTCAGCACCGATGACGCAGAGATTGCCGACGTTGCGCGAGCTCATGGCGCGCAGGTGCCGTTCCTGCGCCCGGCGGAGCTGGCCGATGATTTTACCGGCACCGCCGCCGTGATCGTGCATGCCTTGCAGCGACTGCCGAGCTTCGATTACGCCTGCTGCGTGTACGCCACCGCGCCGCTTTTGCAGGCGCGCTATCTGCGCGAGGGATTCGAGTTGCTGGAGCAGCATCCAGACCAGTCCTTCACCTTCTCCGTGTGCAATTTCGGCTTTCCGGTGCAGCGTGCATTGACGCTGGACGGACAGGGCGCGCTCACGGCGTTGTACCCGGAGTTTCGTAACACCCGCTCGCAGGATCTGCCCGAAGCGTTTCAGGATGCCGGCCAGTTTTACTGGGGGCGGCGTGATGCGTGGTTGCGCGGCGAGGTGGTCTACTCGTCGGCCAGTCTGCCGGTGATTTTGCCCCGGCATCTGGTGCAGGACATCGATACGCCTGAAGACTGGAAACGTGCCGAATACCTTTACGCCGCGCTTAAGGCCGGCGGAGAGTTGCTATGAAAATCCTGATTCGCGCCGACGCCTCGCCCACCATCGGCAGCGGCCATATCGCCCGCTGCCTGACGCTGGCGCGGGTGCTGCGCAAGCAGGGCAGTCATGTCGCGTTTGCCTGTCGGCAGTTACCGGGGCATCGACTCGATGCATTGCGCGCAGAGGGTTTCGAAACCTTCGCGCTGCCCGATCTCTACCCCGATGAAGACCCGCAGCAGGCCATCGAGTCGATGCTGCCGTGGCAGGCCGACATCGATGCGCTGGACTTGCTGCTGGAAGATCACGCCGAATTCGACTGGATCATCGCCGACCATTACGGCCTCGATCATCACTGGCAGACCGCCGCACGCCGTTGGGCGCCGCGCATCGCAGCCGTCGACGATCTGGCGACACGGCATTACAGCGTTGATTTGCTGCTCAATCAGAATCTGTCCGGCCTCAGCGAAAACTACACGCCGTTGTTGCCTGAAGGCTGCCGTACTTTGCTCGGCCCGCGCTATGCCATGTTGCGTGAGGAGTTCAATTGCCCGGCGATCGAAATCAAACCCCAAGCCCGGCGAGTGCTGGTGAACTTTGGCGGTTTCGACGCGGCGATGCAGACCCATCACGCGATGTTGGCGTTGGCCGATTTTACTGAACTTGAAGTGGACTTCGTCGCCGGTGCCGACAACCCGGCGTGGGCGCAGATGCAGGCACTGGCCGAGACACGGCCGAACTGGCACCTGTACAGTTTTGTCAGCGATTTCCAGCAGCGCATGACCGAGGCCGATCTGTTTATCGGCGCCGGCGGCGGCACCAGTTGGGAGCGGGCAGCGTTGGGTTTGCCGACGATCTGCATCGCGGTGTCGAACAACCAGCAGGTCAATGGCGAGGTGATGGCGGCAGCGGGCGCGCATGTATTCATGGGCGCGCGCGAGCAGATCAGTGTCGAGCAGTTGCGTGATGCAATTGGCTTTGTTGCCGGCAATCAGTATTTGCGTCGGAGCCTGGCGGAGCGTTCGCGGCAACTGGTCGACGGTCGCGGCGCATTACGAGTCGCGGCGGCTTTGGCCGGTGCGGTACTCAAGGTGCGTGCGGCGACGCAGGACGATACGCCGCTGTTGCGTGATGGGCTGAACACCCGTTTGCACCATCCACAGCGCCTGGTATTGATCGCCGAGGCTGATGACGGCCCGGTCGGTGTGTTGCGCTACGAGTTGCGCGGCTTTGAAGCCGAAGTCTCACAGTATCTGTTTGAAGGGCGATGCGGCCTTGGCTGGGGCAGGGCGCTACTGGCGCGTGGCGAGTCGTTCGCCGCCGCACACTGGCCGCAATTGAACGCCATCACGGCGCAGGTGCTGCCGGGCAATCACGCTTCATTGAATGTTTTTTGCGACGCCGGCTTCACCCGGAATGCCTGCGCGTTCATCAAGGTTTTGAAGGAACACCGTTCATGAGCAGTTTCAAGATTGGCGACCGTCTGATCGGTGCCGACGCGCCGCCCTTCATCATTGCCGAGATGAGCGGCAACCATAACCAGTCGCTGGACGTGGCCCTGCAAATCGTCGAGGCCGCCGCCAAGGCCGGCGCCCATGCCTTGAAGCTGCAAACCTATACGGCCGAGACCATGACCCTGGATCTGGCCGAGGGCGAGTTTTTCATCAAGGACCCGGGCAGTCTGTGGGCGGGGACTTCTTTGTATGACTTGTACGAGAAGGCCCATACACCATGGGATTGGCATGCGCCGATTTTCGCTCGCGCCAAAGAGCTGGGGATGCTCGCGTTCTCGACGCCGTTCGATGACACGGCGGTCGACTTTCTCGAAAGCCTCGACGTGCCTGCCTACAAGATCGCCAGTTTCGAAAACACCGATCTGCCGTTGATCCGCCGTGTCGCCGCCACCGGCAAGCCGCTGATCATTTCCACCGGCATGGCCAGCATCGCCGAACTCGATGAAACCGTGCGTGCGGCCCGCGAGGCCGGGTGTAAGGATCTGGTGTTGCTCAAGTGCACCAGTACTTATCCCGCGACGCCGCGTAATAGCAACGTGCGCACGATCCCGCATCTGCGTGAGCTGTTCGGTTGCGAGGTGGGGCTGTCTGACCACTCGATGGGCGTCGGCGTGTCGGTGGCTGCGGTGGCGTTGGGCGCGACGGTGGTGGAAAAACATTTCACCCTAGACCGTTCGGCGGGCGGCGTGGACGCGGGTTTCTCGCTGGAGCCTTCAGAAATGGCCAGTCTGGTGCTGGAAACCGAACGTGCGTGGCAAGCGTTGGGTCAGGTTCAATATGGCGCTACCGAAGCTGAACTCAAGTCGGTGGTGTATCGCCGTTCGCTGTACATTACCGCCGACATGGCCGCGGGTGACCTCTTTACGCGGGACAATCTGCGCGCCATTCGCCCAGGCAAAGGTCTGCCGCCCAAGCACACCGATGCAGTCCTGGGGCGTCACGCTCGCGGCCCGATCAAGCGCGGCACGCCGCTGGATTGGTCGTTGGTCGAATAAGCCGATCTGCAAGCGATTCGGCAAAATCGCGTGACCTGCGAGTCATAACGCGCATCTTCACTGTATTGTATTGATCGGGGAGATGGCGCCTGGCCCGCTTTTGGTTCCAGTGATAGCCCTTTGCGCTCCCCGTGGCTGCCCGTTGTGGCGGCCGTTTTCTGTTTGTCGGCGCCCCTCAAATCCTTGCGAGCGGTGGTCTTGGGCTGTTTTTTATTGGGAAGCCGTAATGATTGGCATAAAAAGCATTGCGAGCTACGTTCCTGTAGCCGGCGTGGACAATTACGCACAAGGTGCAAAATTCGAGAAGGATGAAGAGTTCATCCTTGGCAAAATCGGCTCGGCGTTCCTGCCGCGCAAAGACGCTGAACAAGAAACCTCCGATCTGTGCGTGGAAGCAGCCAATGCGCTGTTTGCCAGCAACCCAGAGCTGAAACGTGAATCGATCGACGCACTGATCGTCGTCACTCAGAACGGTGACGAAGAAGGCCTGCCGCACACTGCCGCCATTGTGCAGGACAAACTCGGCTTGCCGACCAATGTCGCCGCGTTCGATATTTCCCTGGGCTGCTCCGGTTACGTCTACGGCATCTACGCGATCAAGGGCTTCATGGAAGCCGCAGGTTTGAAGAATGGTCTGCTGATCACCGCTGACCCTTATTCGAAGATCGTCGATCCGGAAGATCGCAACACCACCATGTTGTTTGGCGATGCCGCCACCGCGACCTGGATGGGCGAAGATCCGACCTGGGCATTGGGTAAAGCCAAATTCGGCACCGACGGTTCCGGCGCGCCACACCTGAAAGTGACCGATGGCGTGTTCTTCATGAACGGTCGTCAGGTGTTCAACTTCGCGCTGCTCAAAGTCCCGGCGCATTTGCATGAACTGCTCGACGATTCGGGTTTGAAGGCCGACGATATCGATGCCTTCTGCATTCACCAGGGCAGTGCGGCGATTGTCGACGCCGTAGCGCGACGCTTCGAAGGCGAGCCTGAGAAGTTCATCAAGGACATGGTCGAGACCGGCAATACCGTTTCGTCGAGCATTCCGCTGCTGCTGGAAAAACACGTGATCGATTCCGACTGGCAGCGCATTGCACTCAGTGGTTTCGGTGTCGGTCTGTCGTGGGGCTCGGCGATTATCTATCGCCCTTGAGCCTGAGTAAAAACGGCGGATACAAAAATAGCGTTCAAGGTTAACCTTGAACGCTATTTTTTTTGCCTGAAACGGAGCGAAAGCCGTCATGAGCGAGTTTTTCCAGGCCAATGCCGAGGTCCTTCAGCGACGCTGGCCGGCGCTGTTCGAGCGATTGATGGCTGAAGACAGTGCGGCGATAGAAGCCGGGTTGGTACAGGGCCTGGGTTCGACGCTGAGTGTTGGTGGCATTCAGCTCACCAGTCGCCATGACCGACTGCATGAGGCCCAGGTCCAGGCCGCCAGCCTGGCGGACAAAGCGCACTTGCATGTCTATGGCACCGGCCTTGGCGATTTGCCCACTGTCCTGCTGCAGCGTGACGGTCTTGAGCGTCTGTACGTGCACATTCTCAACGGCGCGCTGTTCGCGCTGGTGGTGCAACTGCTCGATCAGCGCCAGTGGCTGGAAGATCCGCGTGTGCAGTTGTTCTACGCCGGCGATCTGTCCGATATCCGCACACCGTTTTTTGCCTTGCCTGCCGAGATGCTGCTGGCCGATGACTTCAACGCGAAGATCCGTGATCGGCTGGTCAATGAAGTGCATTTGAGCTTCAACAATCGTGAATTCGATGCGCAGTCGCCGTTCATTCAACAGCGCTTGCAGGAATGCCTGCCGGTATTGCTCGGCGATGACGATGTGGCGCAATTGTTCGGCACCTGCACCGATCGGCAGATCTACGTGATCGGCACCGGGCCGACGCTCGAAAGCCATTTTGAGCGACTGGCAGCGGTCCAGCAGCACGCGGATCGTGCGCTATTGATCTGCGTCGACACCGCTTACCGTCCGCTGCGTGAACGCGGCATCGTGCCGGACCTGGTGGTGACCATCGATCAACGCATCGGCTTTCGGCATCTGCCGTTCGAGCAGTCCGATGGCATCCCGCTGGTGTACCTGCCCATGAGCGATCCCGAGGTGTTACGCGCCTG
Organism: Pseudomonas baetica; assembly: GCF_002813455.1. Lineage (NCBI taxonomy): Bacteria > Pseudomonadati > Pseudomonadota > Gammaproteobacteria > Pseudomonadales > Pseudomonadaceae > Pseudomonas > Pseudomonas baetica. The sequence goes on from NZ_PHHE01000001.1 coordinate 542,174, forward strand.
GAAAGGCAAGCGCTATGGTGGCTATTCGGCAAGTCCGGTATACGCGCAATTGCGCGAGCAGTATCCCCGTGGGCTGTTGCATGTCGGTGGCAGTGTGATTCACCCGGCCGTGGATCTGGCGGTGAAAATGGGCGCGACGCGCATCACTCTGTTTGGCGCTGACTTCGCCTTCCCGATGAACAAGACCCATGCCGGCTGGGATGACGGCGAATTGGGGCCGGGGGTGAGTCAGGCGCGGCACTGGGTGCGCGATGGCAATGGCCAGAAGGTCAGCACTCAACTGAACTTCCGTGGTTATTTGTGTGTGCTGGAGCGTTATATCGCCGCGCATCCGCACGTGCAGTTCTTCAACAGCAGCCGGGCGGGTGCGCTGATTGTCGGGACCCAGTTCAATCAGGAGTTCGTGCAATGACGGCGATGGAAAAGTGCATCGGCGAATGCCGCCAGTGTGCGCGACTGTTTCGATTGGGACGTGACGTCGAGGCGGCGTTGATCATGGTCGACGTGTTTGAAGGTGCACAGCATTTGCTTCAGGGCGCGCCTGCAGATGTCCAGACGTTGTGGGCGCAGATACTCACGCAAATGCTCGACTGCCAGGAGCGGCAGGATTGGTTGGGTCTGGCTGATTACATGGAGTACGAGCTGCTCGAGCTGCTGCAAAGTGTGCCGGCCTGAGCGCGGGCAACCGCACTGGCCCGCAGGTTTGCGTGGCGGTCGGTTTTATGGCGTCAGTTTTTCGTGCGGTGGGGGGCGACTAAGCCCTTGTTTTCTCTGGGGTGGCAGGGTGATGGCAAAATTTTTTTAAAAAGCCCTCAAGCAACCTGCAAACCCGACGATAACTATTACGAAGGTTCTCTAGGCCATACCCGGCGGTTGCCAGGGCCGGAAGCCGCAGTACCCAACCAACGAGGAATTCGTCATGGCTTTAACAGTAAACACCAACACTACGTCGTTGAACGTTCAGAAAAACCTGAACCGCGCTTCCGACGCTCTGTCGACTTCGATGCAGCGCCTGTCTTCCGGCCTGAAAATCAACAGCGCTAAAGACGACGCCGCTGGCCTGCAGATCTCGAACCGTATGTCCTCGCAGATCCGTGGTAACACCCAAGCCATCCAGAACGCCAACGACGGTATCTCCGTTGCTCAGACCGCTGAAGGCGCTATGCAAGCGACCACCGACATTCTGCAGCGTATGCGTGAACTGGCTGTTAAAGCACGTAACGGTACCAACGGCACTGCTGACCAGACCGCTACCAACGCTGAATTCGCTCAGATGTCTGACGAAATCACCCGTATCTCGGCTGCTACCAACCTGAACGGCAAAAACCTGCTGGACGGTTCGGCTGGTACTGTGACCCTGCAAGTGGGCGCAAACACCGGTTCGGCTAACCACATCAACCTGGTACTGAGCTCCAAGTTCGACGCAGTAAGCCTGTCGGTAGGCAGCGGTACTCTGGCCCTGACCGGTGCTACCCTCACTGGCGCTACTACCAACATCGACAACGCGATCACTGCAATCGACGCCGCTATCGCTGCCATCGGTGCAACTCGTGCCAGCCTGGGTGCTTCGCAAAACCGTCTGACCAGCACCATCCAGAACTTGCAGAACATCACCGAGAACACTACTGCTGCACAAGGTCGCGTACAAGATACCGACTTCGCCGCAGAGACTGCTAACCTGACCAAGCAGCAAACCCTGCAACAGGCTTCGACTTCTGTTCTGGCTCAAGCCAACCAACTGCCTTCCGCTGTACTGAAGCTGCTTCAGTAATTTCGGATCGAGTTTGAGCGGGGGGGTGCGCTTGTCGTGCTCTCTCGCTTTTTTACGTTAGGAGGTGATGGGCATGGACATGAGCGTCAAGCTTAACCTGTCTTACCCGGCTCCCAAGCCAGTAACGCCGGTTGCTGCCAAACCGTCAGAGACGCCTAGAGTTGCCAAGGCTGAAGCTCCGGTTGCTGACAAGAGTCAGGAGACGGACGACGCCAAGTTGAAACTGGCGGTGCAGGAGATCGAAAAGTTTGTCCAGTCGATCAAGCGCAATCTGGAGTTCTCGATTGATGAACACTCCGGTAAGGTCATCGTCAAGGTGATCACAAGCGAGACGGGTGAAGTCGTTCGACAGATTCCCTCCGCAGAAGCCCTCAAGCTGGCAGACAGCCTCGCCAATGCGAGCCACGTGTTGTTTGACGCCAAAGTCTGATAGCTGGCATGAATTATGTTTGTCCGTTCTCAGGACGCGTGTAACGGTCAAAAGAATGGCAACAATCTGAAGGGAGATGCACATGGCAAGTCCAATTCTACCGGGTTCCGGGCTGGGTTCCGGTCTGGACATCGGCGCGATCGTCACCGCGCTGGTCAACGCCGACAAGTCTGCCAAGCAGACCCAGATCGACACGCAGACGAAAACCAACTCGCTGAAGATTTCCGGCGTTGGTTCGCTGAAAAGTGCTCTGGCCGCGTTCCAGAAGTCGATGACCGACCTGAACAGTGCGTCGAGCCCTGCGTTTGCCGGTTTCACCGCGACGTCGGACACCCCGGCCGTGCTCGGTGCAACGTCGGACAAGACTGCCGTGCCTGGTACCTACAGTGTTGTCGTGAAGAACCTGGCCACCGGCTCGAAAATAGCCAGTGCCGCCTTTGCCGGCGGTGCCGCCAGTGCCATTCCGAGTGGTACTCTGAAAATCACTCAGAATGGCACTGATTACCCTGTCACGATTCCGGCCAATGCCACCTTGCAGTCGACGCGAGACGCGATCAACACCGCGCAGTCGGCCAATGGTATCTCTGCCAACATCGTGACTGACAGCACAGGTGCTTCGCGCCTGGTGCTCAGTTCGAACAAGACCGGCGCTGGCATGGACCTCAAGGTCAGCGGCATCGCGGGTCTGGAAATCGACGGTACCCAGCCTATGGGCAGTTCCCCTGCGGCGGGCGCTTCGGGCGCGGTCGGAGAGGTGGCCAAGGATGCAACCCTGACCATCGACGGGCTGACTGTCACCAGCAAGTCCAATACGGTGACCGGTGCAATCAGCGGCATGACGCTGAATCTCGTTACCGCCAGCCCTGTGGATGCGGGTGGCAAGCAAACCGCTGCGAATGTCTCGGTAGCGACCAACACCGCCGGCATCCAGACGTCTCTGCAGTCGTTCATCGATTCCTATAACACCCTGAAGAAAACCATCGACACCCTGTCCAAGGCTACGCCGGACGAGGATGGCAATCTGACGGTGTCTGCGGCGTTCACCGGTGACGCGCTGCCGCGTTCTCTGATGGCGGATATTCGTGCTCAACTGACCGCTCCAGGAGCGGGCCAGCCAGGGCAATTGGCCGTTCTGTCGCAAATGGGTGTTCTGACGGACAGCAAGACCGGTTTGCTGACGCTGGACACCGCGGTGTTCAAACAACGCATGGAAACGCCGGGCATGGCCGGTCAGGTTCAGCAGTTGTTCAGCGGTACCGATGCCAAAAACGGCCTGTTGTCGCGCATGAACACCGCGCTTAAGCCGTATTCGGAAACGGGCGGGCTGCTCGATCAGCGCAGTTCCAACCTGACGAGCCGAACCACCGCTCTGCAAAAGCAGCAGGCAGCCCTGGACTTGCGCGTCGATAACCTGACGAAGACGTTGACGGCCAAGTACAACGCCATGGACCTTCTGGTCGGGCAGATGAAGGCGACGGCGAGCAACATCACCTCGTTCTTCGCCACGATGAACGCTCAGCAATCCGCGAAGTAACGGCTGGCAACGACAGAAACCCGGCTACGCTTTATCGGCGTGCGCCGGGTTTTTGTCTTTTGATCTAAAGTTCTGTGATTCGATGGCGATACACTGGTTATACGAGTCATTGTGGCAATGAGGTAGAACATGAACCCAATGTTAGCCCTTCGGCAATATCAGAAAGTCGGTGCGCACGCCCAGACATCCGAGGCGAGCCCGCACCGTCTGGTGCAAATGCTGATGGAAGGCGGGCTGGCCCGCATTGCTCAGGCCAAAGGCGCCATCGAGCGCAAGGACATTCCTGGCAAGTGCACGTCGATCAGCAAGGCTATCGGCATTGTCAGTGGTTTGCGTGAAGGTCTGGATCTGGAAAACAGTGCTGATACGCTGGCGGATCTGGACGGCTTGTACATCTACATGATGAAGCGTCTGGCCGAGGCGAATATCAGCAGCGATCCACGCATTCTTGATGAGGTCGCCGGCCTGCTGAGCACGGTCAAAGAAGGTTGGGATGCGATTGCCCCTGTGCCTGCTCCGCAGTTCTAAAGGAGATCACCATGAGTCTTGTATTGCAGCGAATTGCCGATACCCGTGAAGCGTTGGTCAGTGCTCTGGCCGAACGTAACTGGGAAGCCATTGGCGAGTTGGATCTGGCTTGCCGTTCCTGCATGGAAGACGTCTTGAGTGAGGCTTCGCTGGACGAGGTCGCCTTGCGCGACAATCTTGAGGAGTTGCTCCATGTCTACAAGGAGCTTCTTGAGGTGGCCATGGGTGAACGGCAGGCGATAGCCAACGAGATGTCGCAGATCACCCAAGCGCAAAAGGCGGCAAAGGTTTACCATCTGTTTGGTTAATTAACCCCCAGTTAATCCAGATGTGCGCCATAAATTTGACTGTGCACGGTTTTTTGACTTAACTAGTGGCTGTTTTCAGATTTCAGGCGTCTACAGGCACATGGTGTCCTGCAAGCGTCTCGCTCGCCCCATATTTCGGGCATTGAGTTGACTAGGGAAGTTGCTATTGCATGTGGCGTGAAACCAAAATTCTGCTGATCGATGACGATAGCGTTCGCCGCCGCGACTTGGCGGTGATTCTAAATTTTCTCGGCGAAGAAAATTTACCCTGCGGCAGCCATGACTGGCAGCAGGCAGTCGGCTCTTTGTCGTCTAGTCGTGAGGTCATTTGCGTACTGATCGGGACGGTTAATGCTCCTGGCGCGCTTTTGGGCTTGCTAAAGACACTCTCGACCTGGGATGAGTTCCTTCCGGTTTTGTTGATGGGCGATAATTCTTCCGTCGACTTGCCTGAAGACCAGCGTCGCCGCGTGCTTTCGACCCTGGAAATGCCGCCCAGCTACAGCAAATTGCTCGATTCGCTGCACCGCGCCCAGGTCTATCGCGAGATGTATGACCAGGCTCGTGAACGCGGCCGTCATCGCGAACCCAATCTGTTTCGCAGCCTCGTCGGTACCAGCCGGGCGATCCAGCACGTACGCCAGATGATGCAGCAAGTGGCCGACACCGACGCCAGCGTGCTGATCCTTGGCGAGTCCGGTACCGGCAAGGAAGTGGTCGCGCGTAACCTGCATTACCACTCCAAGCGCCGTGACGCGCCGTTCGTGCCGGTCAACTGCGGGGCGATCCCGGCAGAGCTGCTGGAAAGCGAACTGTTCGGCCACGAGAAGGGCGCTTTTACCGGTGCCATCACCAGCCGTGCCGGCCGCTTTGAGCTGGCAAACGGCGGTACGCTGTTCCTCGACGAAATCGGTGACATGCCGCTGCCGATGCAGGTCAAGCTGCTGCGCGTGTTGCAGGAGCGCACCTTCGAGCGCGTAGGCAGCAACAAGACCCAGAGCGTCGACGTGCGCATCATTGCCGCGACCCACAAGAATCTCGAAAGCATGATCGAGATCGGTACGTTCCGCGAAGACCTTTACTATCGCCTGAACGTGTTCCCGATCGAGATGGCGCCGCTGCGTGAGCGCGTCGAGGATATCCCGCTGCTGATGAACGAGTTGATCTCGCGCATGGAGCACGAAAAACGCGGTTCGATCCGTTTCAATTCGGCGGCGATCATGTCGCTGTGCCGTCACGGCTGGCCGGGCAACGTCCGCGAACTGGCCAACCTGGTCGAGCGCATGGCGATCATGCATCCGTACGGGGTGATCGGCGTGGTCGAGTTGCCGAAAAAATTCCGCTACGTCGACGACGAAGACGAGCAAATGGTCGACAGCCTGCGCAGCGACCTCGAAGAGCGCGTGGCAATCAACGGCCATACGCCTGACTTCAGCGCCAACGCCATGCTGCCGCCGGAAGGCCTTGATCTGAAGGACTACCTCGGTGGTCTGGAGCAGGGCCTGATTCAGCAGGCTCTGGACGATGCTAACGGCATTGTGGCGCGAGCTGCGGAGCGTCTGCGTATTCGGCGGACCACGCTGGTGGAGAAGATGCGTAAGTACGGCATGAGTCGGCGCGACGGAGATGAACAGGCGGAGGATTGACGCCTGTTTTTCAACTGCTTCATTTATAAGTGATTTTTTTTAGGCACGGGTATTGCTACATCACTCGCAACGTTCCGTTTAACTGACGGTCAGCCAAGCGAGAGAGCACAATGCCCCAAGCCTCCCAGATGTCTTCAGCCCCCAATGCCGAGGGGCAAGCGTCGTCCGTAGAGCAGGCGAGCCGTCAGGGTCTCGAGCAGGCGTTCGCGCTCTTCAGTCAGATGTCCAGTCAGTTGACTGACTCCTACAGCATGCTTGAGGCGCGGGTCACTGAGCTCAAGGGTGAACTGGCGGTGGTCAGTGCCCAACGCATGCAGGAACTGGCGGAAAAAGAACGCCTGGCCAACCGTTTGCAAAACCTCCTCGATCTGTTGCCCGGTGGCGTTATCGTCATAGATGGTCATGGCATCGTGCGTGAAGCCAATCCGGCCGCCATTGAGTTACTCGGTCTGCCGCTGGAAGGCGAACTGTGGCGCCATGTCATTGCGCGCTGCTTCGCCCCGCGTGAAGACGACGGTCACGAAATCTCCCTGAAAGACGGTCGGCGCCTGTCGATTGCCACACGCTCGCTGGACGCTGAGCCGGGGCAATTGGTGCTGCTCAACGACCTGACAGAAACCCGTCATCTGCAAGATCAACTGGCACGCCACGAGCGCCTGTCCTCGCTGGGACGCATGGTTGCGTCGCTGGCGCATCAGATCCGTACGCCATTGTCCGCTGCGCTGCTCTACGCCAGTCATTTGACTGAGCAGGAACTGCCTGTCGCCACCCAGCAGCGGTTTGCCGGACGGCTCAAGGAGCGCCTGCACGAGCTGGAGCATCAGGTGCGCGACATGCTGGTGTTTGCTCGCGGCGAATTGCCGCTTACCGACCGCCTCACGCCCAATGCCCTGATGCAGGCACTCCAGGCTGCCGCGCTGACTCATGTGCAGGATCTGCCTGTTCGCTGGCAGTGCGACAGCCATGCCGGCGAGTTGCTGTGCAATCGCGATACGCTGGTCGGCGCTCTGCTGAATCTGCTCGAAAACGCGATCCAGGCCAGCGCCGCCGATGTGCGTTTGAAGGTGCATTGCTACACCCGCGACAACACGCTGCGCGTGTGCGTCAGCGATACCGGCAGCGGGATCGAGCCGGCGGTGCTGGAGCGCCTTGGTGAGCCATTTTTTACCACTAAAGTCACCGGTACCGGCCTTGGCCTGACCGTGGTCAAAGCGGTGGCGCGGGCACATCAGGGAGAATTGCAGCTGCGTTCGCGCGTCGGGCGCGGCACGTGCGCGCAGGTGATCCTGCCGCTGTTTTGCGCTGTACAGGGAGCTGAGTGAAAGACATGGGCATCAAGGTTCTGCTGGTCGAGGATGACCGTTCGTTGCGTGAAGCGCTGGCCGATACGCTGCTGTTGGCGGGCCACGATTATCATGCGGTCGGCAGCGCTGAAGAGGCGTTGGCGGCGGTGGCGTGCGAGGCGTTCAGCCTGGTGGTCAGCGACGTCAACATGCCTGGTATGGATGGTCATCAATTGCTTTCGCTGCTGCGCGCCCGTCAGCCGCAATTGCCGGTGTTGCTGATGACCGCGCATGGCGCCGTGGAGCGCGCCGTCGATGCCATGCGCCAAGGCGCGGCGGACTATCTGGTCAAGCCGTTCGAGCCAAAGGCTTTGCTTGATCTGGTGGCGCGGCATGCGCTGGGTAGCCTCAGTGCCAGCGACACCGAAGGTCCGATCGCGGTCGAGCCAGCCAGTGCGCAGCTTCTGGAGTTAGCTGCGCGTGTCGCCCGCAGTGATTCCACGGTGCTGATTTCCGGCGAGTCCGGCACCGGCAAGGAAGTGCTGGCGCGCTACATTCACCAGCAATCCCATCGCGCCAATCAGCCGTTCATTGCGATCAATTGCGCAGCGATCCCGGACAACATGCTTGAAGCGACGTTGTTTGGGCATGAGAAAGGCTCGTTCACCGGCGCCATTGCGGCGCAGGCGGGCAAGTTCGAACAGGCCCACGGCGGCACTATACTGCTCGACGAAATCTCCGAAATGCCGCTTGGCCTGCAAGCCAAGCTGCTGCGTGTTCTGCAAGAGCGCGAAGTCGAGCGGGTTGGCGGGCGTAAGCCGATCACTCTGGATATCCGCGTGGTCGCCACCACCAACCGTGATCTGGCCGGCGAAGTAGCGGCGGGTCGGTTCCGTGAAGACCTTTTCTACCGTCTGTCGGTTTTCCCCCTGGCCTGGCGTCCACTTCGCGAGCGCACTGCCGATATCTTGCCGCTGGCTGAGCGGTTGTTGGCCAAACACGTCAATAAAATGAAGCATGCCGCGGCGAAACTTTCGCCAGAGGCGCAAGCGTGCCTGACCGGATATCCATGGCCTGGCAACGTGCGTGAGCTGGATAACGCGATTCAGCGTGCGTTGATTCTGCAGCAGGGTGGTTTGATCCAGCCGCAGGATTTCTGTTTGCAGGGCAGCGTGACGTTCGCCGCTTTGCCGTCGGTAACCCCGGGTCCGGCCGTCATTCGCGAAGTCGAACTCGACGCGGATTCGGCCGGGGCTCTGGGCGATGACCTGCGCCGCCGGGAGTTTCAGATGATCATCGACACCCTGCGCACTGAGCGTGGCCGCCGTAAAGAAGCGGCGCAAAAGCTCGGCATCAGCCCGCGCACCCTGCGTTACAAGCTGGCGCAAATGCGCGATGCGGGGATGGACGTCGAAGGTTATCTGTTCGCCACGTGAGCCACACGCAACGTTTGAAAAAGCTTTTCTGAAAGAGGTGCCCATGAGCTGGCACCCTTGTTGCTAACACCTGTGTACCCGTCGAGTGAGTGTCAAAAAAATGCGGGCCGCCCAAGAGAGTAGACCATGAGCCAAGGTATTGAATTCAATCGGTTGATGATGGACATGAAGGCCATGAAAATGGATGCCATGTCGACGCCGAAATCGACCGCCGCTGTCCCTGAACTGGCAGGCAGCAGCTTTTCCGACATGCTCGGTCAAGCCATCAACAAAGTCAGCAATACCCAGCAGGCTTCGACCCAGCTGGCCAACGCCTTCGAAATCGGCAAGAGCGGCGTCGACCTGACGGACGTGATGATCGCTTCGCAAAAAGCCAGCGTGTCGTTCCAGGCTCTGACCCAGGTGCGCAATAAACTGGTTCAGGCCTATCAAGACATCATGCAGATGCCGGTTTAAGGAAGAGATTGAGTCATGGCAGAAGCAGTCGCCGATAACGTTCCGGCCAAGGCCACCCCGATAGACGGCAAACCGCCGCTGTTCGGCTTGTCCTTCCTGGAAAACCTCTCCGAGATGACCGTGCTGCGTCAGGTGGGCCTGTTGGTCGGTCTGGCTGCGAGCGTGGCGATTGGCTTTGCCGTGGTGCTGTGGTCGCAGCAGCCGGATTATCGTCCGTTGTACGGCAGTCTTGCCGGCATGGACGCCAAGCAGGTCATGGACACCCTGGCCTCCGCCGACATCCCTTACACCGTTGAACCCAACTCCGGTGCCTTGCTGGTCAAGGCCGATGACTTGTCCCGTGCGCGGATGAAGCTCGCTGCTGCTGGTGTCACTCCCAGCGATGGCAACATCGGTTTCGAAATCCTCGACAAGGAACAGGGTCTGGGCACCAGCCAATTCATGGAAGCGACGCGTTACCGTCGCGGCCTTGAAGGTGAACTGGCGCGAACCATCTCCAGCCTGAACAACGTCAAGGGTGCCCGCGTGCACCTGGCGATTCCGAAGAGTTCGGTGTTCGTGCGTGATGAACGCAAGCCGAGCGCTTCGATTCTGGTCGAGTTGTACTCCGGTCGTTCGCTGGAGCCAGGCCAGGTCGTTGCCATCATCAACCTGGTGGCCACTTCCGTTCCCGAGCTGAGCAAATCGCAGATTACCGTCGTCGACCAGAAGGGCAATCTGCTCTCTGATCAGGCGGAAAACTCTGAAATGACCATGGCCGGCAAGCAGTTCGATTACAGCCGTCGCATGGAAAGCATGCTCACCCAGCGCGTGCACAACATTCTGCAACCGGTACTGGGCAACGATCGCTACAAGGCTGAAGTGTCGGCCGATATCGATTTCAACGCCGTCGAATCCACTGCCGAGCAGTTCAACCCGGATCAACCGGCGCTGCGCAGCGAGCAGTCAGTTAACGAACAGCGTACCGCCAGCAATGGCCCGCAAGGTGTGCCGGGTGCCCTCAGCAACCAGCCACCGTCGCCGGCCTCGGCACCGCAAACCACGGGTGGCGCTGCAGCGCCTGCCAGTATGGTGCAGCCAGGTCAGCCATTGGTTGACGCCAACGGCCAGCAGATCATGGACCCGGCGACCGGTCAGCCGATGCTCGCGCCGTACCCGGCCGACAAGCGTCAACAATCCACCAAGAACTTCGAACTCGATCGCTCCATCAGCCACACCAAGCAGCAGCAGGGTCGCCTGAATCGTCTGTCGGTGTCGGTGGTGGTTGACGATCAGGTCAAGGTCAATGCGGCCAACGGTGAAACCACCCGCGCGCCGTGGAGCGCCGACGAATTGGCGCGCTTCACTCGCCTGGTGCAGGACGCCGTCGGTTTTGACGCCAGCCGTGGCGACAGCGTCAGCGTGATCAACATGCCGTTCTCCGCCGAGCGCGGTGAAGTGATTGCCGATATTCCGTTCTACTCCCAGCCATGGTTCTGGGACATCGTCAAACAAGTGCTGGGCGTGTTGTTCATCCTGGTGCTGGTGTTTGGTGTGCTGCGTCCGGTGCTCAACAACATCACCGGCGGTGGCAAAGGCAAGGAGCTGGCCGGTCTGGGCAGCGACGTGGAACTCGGTGGCATGGGCGGCCTGGACGGCGAACTTTCCAACGACCGCGTGAGCCTCGGTGGTCCGCAGAGCATTCTGTTGCCGAGCCCGAGCGAGGGTTATGACGCGCAACTGAATGCAATCAAGAGTCTGGTGGCAGAAGACCCGGGTCGCGTGGCCCAGGTCGTGAAAGAGTGGATTAACGCAGATGAGTGATAACCGAGCCGCCGTCGCCAAACTGACCCGGGTTGATAAAGCAGCGATTCTGCTGCTGTCCCTGGGCTCGACCGATGCCGCGCAAGTGCTGCGCCACATGGGCCCGAAAGAGGTTCAGCGTGTGGGTGTGGCCATGGCGCAGATGGGCAACGTCCATCGCGAGCAAGTCGAACAGGTCATGAGCGAGTTCGTCGACATCGTCGGCGACCAGACCAGCCTGGGCGTCGGTTCTGACGACTACGTGCGCAAAATGCTCACCCAGGCCCTGGGTGAAGACAAGGCCAACGGCCTGATCGATCGCATCCTGCTCGGTGGCAACACCAGCGGCCTCGACAGCCTGAAATGGATGGAACCGCGCGCGGTTGCCGACGTAATCCGTTACGAACACCCGCAAATCCAGGCGATCGTGGTGGCATACCTCGACCCGGATCAGGCCGGTGAAGTGCTTGGCAACTTCGACCACAAGGTGCGTCTGGACATCATCCTGCGCGTCTCGTCGTTGAATACCGTGCAACCGGCAGCATTGAAAGAGCTCAACCAGATTCTCGAGAAGCAGTTCTCCGGCAACTCGAATGCCTCGCGCACCACCCTGGGTGGCATCAAGCGTGCGGCGGACATCATGAACTTCCTCGACAGCTCGATCGAAGGCCAGCTCATGGACTCGATCCGCGAAGTCGACGAAGACCTGTCCGGTCAGATCGAAGACCTCATGTTCGTGTTCAACAACCTCGCCGACGTCGACGACCGCGGCATTCAGGCGCTGTTGCGCGAAGTGTCTTCCGACGTGCTGGTGCTGGCCCTCAAGGGTTCGGACGAAGGCGTCAAAGAGAAGATCTTCAAGAACATGTCCAAACGTGCCGCCGAACTGTTGCGCGACGACCTCGAGGCCAAAGGCCCGGTGCGCGTCAGCGACGTGGAAACGGCGCAGAAGGAAATCCTCACCATTGCTCGTCGTATGGCCGAAGCTGGCGAGATCGTCCTGGGTGGCAAGGGTGGCGAGGAAATGATCTAAGCCCATGGATAAGCACGATGACGATGTGACGGATCTGATCCGTGCCCGCGATGTTCGCGGCTTTGAGTCCTGGGCGCTGCCCAGCTTCGATCCGCCAAAACCGGAACCCGAGCCAGAGCCCGAGCCTGAACCGCCGGAAATGGAAGAAGTGCCGCTGGAAGAAGTCCAGCCACTGACGCTTGAGGAGCTCGAAAGCATCCGCCAGGAGGCTTACAACGAGGGCTTCGCCGTTGGCGAAAAAGAAGGTTTTCACAGCGCCACGCTGAAGGTGCGTCAAGAGGCCGAAGTGGCCCTGGCGGCAAAACTCGCCAGCCTTGAGCAACTGATGAGTCATTTGTTCGAGCCGATCGCCGAGCAAGATACCCAGATCGAAAAGTCGCTGGTCGATCTCGTGCAACACATCACCAAACAGGTGATCAAGCGCGAATTGGCGATCGACTCCAGCCAGATCGAACACGTCATGCGCGACGCCCTCAAGCTGCTGCCGCTGGGTGTCGACAACGTGCGTCTGTACGTCAATCCGCAGGACTTCGAGCAGGCCAAAGCCCTGCGCGAACGTCATGAGGAAAGCTGGCGCATCGTCGAAGACGAGTCCTTGTTACCGGGCGGTTGCCGGGTCGAAACCGCGCACAGTCGCATTGATGCCAGCATCGAAAGCCGCGTCATCCAGGTCATGGACAAGCTGTTCGACCAGTTGCACGAACAAGTCCTTCATCCGGCCGAGCCGGACGTGAGCCTGGACATTCCTGAAGACATCAAACCGGCGGCAGTCCCGGAAGAGCCGCTCGCGGACGAACCCGATGCGCCTTGAACGCACCAGTTTCGCCAAGCGCCTGAGCACCTATGCCGAGGCCACCGAAATTGCCGGCGCGCCGATTCTCGAAGGTCGCCTGCTGCGCATGGTCGGCCTCACGCTGGAAGCCGAAGGCCTGCGTGCAGCCATGGGCACGCGCTGCCTGGTGATCAACGACGACAGCTATCACCCCTCGCAGGTGGAAGCGGAAGTCATGGGCTTCTCCGGCAGCAAAGTATTTCTGATGCCGGTCGGCAGCGTCGCCGGCATTGCTCCGGGTGCCCGCGTGGTGCCGCTGGCCGAAACCGGTCGTTTGCCGATGGGCATGAGCATGCTCGGTCGCGTACTCGATGGTGCCGGTCGTGCGCTGGACGGCAAGGGCGGCATGAAAGCCGAAGACTGGGTGCCGATGGACGGCCCGACCATCAACCCGCTCAACCGTGACCCGATCAGCGTGCCGCTGGACGTCGGCATCCGTTGCATCAACGGTTTGTTGACGGTCGGTCGTGGTCAGCGCCTCGGTCTGTTCGCCGGTACTGGCGTGGGTAAATCCGTGCTGCTGGGCATGATGACCCGCTTCACCGAGGCCGACATCATCGTCGTGGGTCTGATCGGTGAGCGGGGTCGAGAAGTTAAGGAGTTCATCGAGCACATTCTCGGTGAAGAAGGCCTCAAGCGTTCGGTGGTGGTCGCCTCGCCGGCGGACGATGCGCCGCTGATGCGTTTGCGCGCGGCGATGTACTGCACGCGGATCGCCGAGTATTTCCGCGACAAGGGCAAGAACGTCCTGTTGCTGATGGATTCGCTGACCCGTTTCGCCCAGGCCCAGCGGGAAATCGCCCTGGCCATCGGCGAGCCGCCAGCGACCAAGGGTTATCCGCCATCGGTATTCGCCAAACTGCCGAAACTGGTGGAGCGCGCCGGTAACGCGGAGAAGGGCGGCGGTTCGATCACGGCGTTCTACACCGTGTTGTCCGAAGGCGATGACCAGCAGGACCCGATTGCCGACTCGGCGCGGGGCGTACTCGACGGGCACATCGTGCTGTCCCGGCGACTGGCCGAGGAAGGACACTACCCGGCCATCGATATCGAAGCGTCGATCAGCCGGGTGATGCCGGCGGTGGTCTCGGCGGAACATATGCAGCGTGCGCAGTATTTCAAGCAGTTGTGGTCGCGCTATCAGCAGAGTCGCGATCTGATCAGTGTCGGCGCCTATGTTGCTGGTGGCGACCGCGAGACCGATCTGGCGATTTCCCTGCAACCGCAGTTGGTCAGGTACCAGCGCCAGGGGCTGAACGACAAAATCAACATGGGCGAAAGCCAGGCTTATCTGGAAACGCTGTTCGCCCCTGCGGCGGGCGGGTAACCGCTCATGGCCGTCAGCCGAGCCGCGCGCCTGGCACCGGTGGTGGACATGGCCGAACAGGCCGAGAAAACCGCCGTGCAACGCCTGGGCTATTTTCAGGGTCAGGTCAAAGTCGCCGAAAGCAAACTCGCCGACCTCAATGCCTTCCGTCTGGATTACTCGCAGCAATGGATCGTGCGCGGCAGCACCGGCGTGAGCGGGCAGTGGCTGCTTGGTTTTCAGGGCTTTCTGGCGCAACTCGACACCGCTGTCGATCAGCAGCGGCAAAGCCTGGTCTGGCACCAAAACAAGCTCGATAAGGCGCGTGAGGAATGGCAGCAGGCGTTCGCCAAAGTCGAAGGTTTGCGCAAGTTGGTGCAGCGTTATCGCGAAGAGGCGCAACGTCTCGAAGACAAGCGCGAGCAGAAACTGCTGGACGAGTTGTCCCAGCGGTTGCCACGACATGAACCCTTCTAGGCCGCGCGGCTAAACCCTGTGGGGGTTGTTCACTGGATGCGGGGCTGCCTCGAAATCAGTGGGAGGGGGCTTGCTCCCGAACGCGGTCGGTCAGCTGATGGAAGTGTTAACTGACACAACGCCTTCGGGAGCAAGCCCCCTCCCACAATGTCACACGCCTCTCCCGCATTTGATCCGACTCTGAACCTTGCCCCAACCCAGTCCAGGTGCTAAACCTTGTACACGTTCGTCAATGACAAGGAAGCCAGTCAATGTCAGTCGTTACAGAAGTATCCCCGGATGGTCAAAAGCTGACGATTTCGGTCAGGGGGCGGTTCGATTTTGGCCGCCATCAGGAATTTCGTGAGTCTTATGAGCATCTTGCCAAGAAACCCGAATCCATTGTGGTCGATCTGAAAGAAGCCACCTACCTCGACAGTTCGGCATTGGGCATGCTGCTCCTGCTGCGCGATCACGCCGGCGGCGACGACTCGGATGTGCGGGTGGTCAACAGCAACTCCGACGTGCGCAAGATCCTCGCCATCTCCAACTTCGACAAGCTCTTCGACATCAGTTGACGGCCATGCAGGCGCAAGAGCCGCTGACCATCCTGATCGCCGAAGACAGCGCTGCCGACCGCTTGCTGCTGTCGACCATCGTCCGTCGCCAGGGGCACGAAGTCCTGACGGCGGCCAACGGTGCAGAAGCGGTCGAATTGTTTCGTCGCCAGCAACCCGATCTGGTCCTGATGGACGCGATGATGCCGGTGATGGACGGCTTTGAAGCTGCGCGGCAGATCAAGGCGCTGGCCGGAGAAACGCTGGTGCCGATCATCTTCCTCACATCGCTGACTGAGAGCGAAGCGCTGGCCCGTTGTCTGGAGGCCGGTGGCGACGACTTTCTGGCGAAGCCCTACAATCAGGTGATCCTCGCCGCCAAAATCAAGGCGATGGATCGCTTGCGGCGCCTTCAGGCCACGGTCCTGCAACAGCGCGACCTGATCGCCAAACATCACGATTACCTGCTTAACGAGCAACGCGTCGCCAAAGCGGTGTTCGACAAAGTCGCGCATTCCGGTTGCCTGAGTGCGCCGAATATTCGCTACCTGCAGTCACCTTATGCGTTG
Organism: Pseudomonas baetica; assembly: GCF_002813455.1. Classification (NCBI taxonomy): domain Bacteria; kingdom Pseudomonadati; phylum Pseudomonadota; class Gammaproteobacteria; order Pseudomonadales; family Pseudomonadaceae; genus Pseudomonas; species Pseudomonas baetica. The sequence continues at coordinate 558,101 of NZ_PHHE01000001.1, forward strand.
TTCAACGGGGATCTGCTGCTGGCGGCGTACACGCCGGCCGGTGACATGCATGTGCTGTTGGGGGACTTCACCGGCCATGGTCTGCCGGCGGCGGTGGGGGCGATGCCGCTGGCGGAGGTGTTTTACGGCATGACCGCCAAAGGTTGCGGGCTGGCTGAAACCCTGCGCGAGATGAACGCCAAGCTCAAGCGCATCCTGCCGGTGGACATGTTCTGCTGCGCGACGCTGCTGTGTCTTAGTTTTCAACGGCGTTCGGTCGAGGTGTGGAACGGTGGCATGCCCGACGGTTATCTGCACCGCATCGCCAGTGGCGAGCGCGAACCGCTGGCGGCGCGGCATTTGCCGTTGGGGGTGCTGAGCCCGCAGGCGTTCGACGATCGTACCGAAGTTCATTCAATGGCCGTGGGCGATCGGGTGTTTCTGTTGTCGGACGGGGTGCTCGACACCAGTGATGCCAGTGATCAACTGTTCGGTGTCGAGCGCCTGCAGCAGGTGTTTGCCAACAACCGTGAGCCGGATCAGTTGTTTGAGGATATCGAGCGCGCACTGCAAGCGTTTCGCGGTGAGGCTCGAGATGATGTGAGCATGGTCGAAGTCAGCCTCCTGGCGCCCGCGCAGGTCAAGCCGTCGACGCCGGTGTATTCCGACAGCGGCCAGTCGTGCCCGCTGGACTGGTCGGTGAGCTTCGAGTTTCGGGGTACCACGCTCAAGCGTTTCAATCCCTTGCCGTATCTGTTGCAGTTACTGCTGGAAGTGCACGGATTACGGGTGCAGGGTGGCGCCATCTACAGCGTGCTCGCCGAACTGTATTCCAATGCCCTGGAGCACGGCGTGCTTGGGCTCGACTCAAGCCTCAAGCGCGATGCATCGGGATTCGCTCGCTATTATGGGCAGCGCAACACGCGACTGGAGTCCCTGCAGGACGGTTACGTGCGCGTGCATTTGCAGGTCACGCCGCGAGGCGAGGGCGGGTGTCTGGTCATTCGCGTCGAAGACAGCGGCGCAGGCTTCGATGTGGCGAGGGTGATGGAGCGACCGCTGGACGGTGTCCGTCTGTCGGGGCGCGGAGTCAGCCTGGTCCGTCAATTGGGGCGCAACGCCAGTTGGTCGGACGAAGGTCGTAGTGCTCGCGTGGAGTTTTTCTGGGAGGTTGAGGCATAATCCGCGTAATTCTTGATCAAGGAGTGAACAAGTGGCTGACACACATGTAGATCGCGAGGCGCTGAGCGTACTGCGCGAAGTCATGGAGGAGGGTTATCCGGAGCTTCTGGATACCTTTCTGGCGGATTCCGAAAGTCGCTTGGGCGAGTTGCAAAAGACCTCTGATGCCAAGGTGTTGTCGGAAGTTGCCCATAGTTTCAAGGGCAGTGCCAGCAACATGGGAGCTGTCCGCCTGGCGGCGCTCTGCCAGGAACTCGAATCGGACGCCAAAGACAAGAGCCCGGCGGAAATAGTCAAACTGGTCGCTGAGATCAGCGGCGAATTTGCTGAAGTTCGTCCGGTTTACGAAAGCGAAAAACATCCCGCTCACACGCACTGATCCCACCGTCCGGCGCTTTTCTCAAGCGTCGGACAAAACTGGCCCGGCACTTGCAGTTATCTCCGCCAACTGTACCTACGAGCCCAGTGCAGCGGAGACCGTTTCATGCCTGCGACCCCCAACATTCTTCTTCAGAACGCCGCCCAGGCCAAGGCTCAGGCCGCCTCTGCCAAAACCTCGGCAATGGCCGCAGACGCCGGGGACAAGGCCTCAAGCTTCGCTCAAGTGTTCGCCGATCAAGGTTCGAAAAAGCCTGCGACGAGCGCTGACAACTCGGTCAAATCACCGCGTGACAAGGTCGCTGACAATGGCGGCAAAAAGGACGTCGGCAAGGATCAGTCGGCCACTTCCAAGCCTGCCGTTGCCGATAGCGGCAATGCCTTGCCTGCCGACAAGCCTGCCGCGACCGATGACAAGTCCGTCAGCGGCGATGACGCCATTGATACGTCGCAGACCCCGGTGACCGACGCCGCGCCGGTCGACCCGACGCTGGATCCTGCGTTGGCCGCCGTAGTGCAGCCGGTAGTGACCCCAGTCGTAGTGCCAGCTCCGGTCGTCGAAGCCGGCGCCGCGCCGAAAACCGAAACCCCGGCAGTCGCCGTGTTGCCAAGTGTGGTCAAAGACCCGGCAGCCAGCGCCGACAGCGATTTCGATCCTTCAACCGATCCACTCGATGCGTTGCCGGCCGTGCGCATGGCGATGGAGCAGGGCGGGCACATTTCCGCTGCCAGCCAGGCACAACCGAAAGCGACCCCTGCGCAAGCTCAGGCTGACGGTGAATTGACCTCGGCGCAGAACTTTGCCGCCGGCATGGCGAGCATGCTCGACGTGCAGTCCGACAAGGACAGCACCAGTCAGGGTGGCGAGAAAGCCTTCAGCGGGTTGATCGACGAGGGTCTGAAAGACCTGAAAACCGCGACCAGCGATACCCGCGTCGATGACTTTGCCAACCGCCTGGCTGCACTGACTCAGGCTGCCACGCCGAAGACTGCGAACGCCGTGCCGGTGAACCAGCCGATCGCCATGCATCAAAGCGGCTGGACGGAAGAAGTGGTCAACCGCGTCATGTATCTGTCGAGCGTCAACCTGAAGGCGGCGGACATTCAATTGCAGCCCGCCGAACTCGGTCGCCTGGATATCCGCGTGAACATGGTGCCGGACCAGCAGACGCAAGTGACGTTCATGAGCGCGCACCCAAGTGTGCGTGAAGCGCTTGACGGGCAGATGCATCGTCTGCGGGAGATGTTCAACCAGCAGGGCATGGGCCAGGTCGACGTTAACGTGTCTGACCAGAACCGTGGCTGGCAGGGCCAGCAAGGTCAGGAACAGGCGCAGCAGGGCCAGAGTGGTCGTAGCAGCGCTGCCGGTGGTCGTCTGGATTCGGCGGATGAAGAATTGGCGCCTGTCAGCGTGGCCGAAGCTACCGCGCAGACCGCCAGTGTGATCGGCTCCAGCGCCGTCGACTATTACGCCTGACACAACCCTGTACCCCCTGTGGGAGCGGGCTTGCTCGCGAATGCGGATTGCCATTCAACATTAATGTTGACTGACACACTGCATTCGCGAGCAAGCCCGCTCCCACATTGGTTTTGTGTGTTCTCCCAATTTGCTCCGACACTTCTGGCATAACACTTGCTCTTGCCTTGCCGTGCGACTGTGAAAACCCGAATAGTGACGGATTATTGGCATGGCGAAGAGCGAAACAGCAGCAGTAAAAGACCCCGCGACCAAAGGCAAACTCAAGCTGATCATCGTGATCGTGCTGGCGTTGCTGCTGGCCATTGGCGCGTCCGTGGGGGCGACCTGGTTCTTCATGCACAGTGCCCAAAGCAAGCCTGCCGAGGCCGCCGATGCTGCGCCGGTCGGCAAGCAACCGGCGATTTTCGAGCCTATGGCGCCGGCGTTTGTCGCCAACTACACCCAGAATGGCCGTCAACGCTACATGCAGGTGAGCATCACCATGCTGGGCCGCAATCAGGCCGATCTGGAAGCGCTGAAAGTGCACATGCCGGTGATTCGCAACAACCTGGTAATGCTCTTCTCCGGTCAGGATTTCGCCACATTGGCGACGCCGGTCGGGCAGGAGATGTTGCGCCAGAAGGCTACAGCCAGCGTCCAGGAAGTGGCGCAAAAGGAGCTGGGCAAAGTGGTGATCGAACAGTTGCTTTTCACTAATTTCGTACTGCAGTAGGAACACGACATGGCCGTGCAGGATCTGCTGTCCCAGGATGAAATCGATGCGCTGTTGCATGGCGTCGACGATGGTCTGGTACAGACCGATAACGCTGCCGAACCCGGCAGTGTCAAAAGCTACGACCTGACCAGCCAGGATCGCATCGTCCGTGGACGCATGCCGACTCTGGAGATGATCAACGAGCGTTTTGCCCGTTACACTCGCATCAGCATGTTCAACATGCTGCGCCGCTCGGCGGACGTTGCCGTCGGTGGCGTACAGGTGATGAAGTTTGGCGAGTACGTGCACTCGCTGTACGTGCCGACCAGCCTCAACCTGGTCAAGATCAAGCCGTTGCGCGGCACTGCGCTGTTCATCCTCGACGCCAAACTGGTGTTCAAGCTGGTGGACAACTTCTTCGGCGGCGATGGCCGTCACGCCAAGATCGAAGGGCGTGAATTCACCCCGACCGAACTGCGCGTGGTGCGCATGGTGCTGGAGCAGGCGTTCGTCGACTTGAAAGAAGCCTGGCAGGCGATCATGGAAGTCAACTTCGAGTACATCAACTCGGAAGTGAACCCGGCCATGGCCAACATCGTCGGCCCGAGCGAAGCAATTGTGGTCTCCACCTTCCACATCGAACTCGATGGCGGTGGCGGCGATCTGCACGTGACCATGCCGTACTCGATGATCGAGCCGGTGCGCGAAATGCTCGACGCCGGTTTCCAGTCGGACCTCGACGATCAGGACGAGCGCTGGGTCAACGCCCTGCGCCAGGACGTGCTCGATGTCGACGTGCCGATCGGTGCCACCGTGGCCCGCCGCCAGTTGAAACTGCGCGACATCCTGCACATGCAGCCGGGGGATGTGATCCCGGTGGAAATGCCGGAAGAAATGATCATGCGCGCCAACGGCGTGCCGGCCTTCAAGGTCAAGATGGGCTCGCACAAAGGCAACCTCGCGTTGCAGGTTATCGAGCCAATCGAGCGCCGCTGAAACGGCGCCGTACCCCCTTTTTTGCACTAACTGAATTGTTGCCCGCCGAGGACACATGATGAACGACGATATGAACGCCCAGGACGATCAGGCACTGGCTGATGAATGGGCCGCCGCCCTCGAAGAAACCGGTGATGCCGGCCAGGCTGACATCGACGCACTGCTGGCCGCCGACGCTGGCGCCGCGAGCTCCAACCGTCTGCCGATGGAAGAGTTCGGCAGCGTGCCGAAGAACAACGATCCGGTGACGCTGGACGGTCCGAATCTGGACGTGATCCTCGATATCCCGGTGTCCATCTCGATGGAAGTGGGCAGCACTGACATCAACATCCGCAACCTGCTGCAACTGAACCAGGGCTCGGTGATCGAGCTTGATCGCCTGGCCGGTGAGCCGCTGGACGTACTGGTCAACGGCACGCTGATCGCGCACGGCGAAGTGGTAGTGGTCAACGAGAAGTTCGGCATCCGCCTGACCGACGTGATCAGTCCAAGCGAACGCATCAAGAAGCTGCGCTGAGTGAAGCGGTTTCTCTGGGTTCTACTGGCATTGCCATTGAGCGTGCTCGCCGCTGAACCGGCGGCAACTGCTGGCACGGCGGCTACCACTGCTGCGCCTGTCGCCGCTACTGCGCCAATGGTCAACAGTGGCGTGGCCGGGCAATTGACGCAGCTTGTGTTTGGCCTGTTGCTGGTGCTGGGGTTGATCTTCTTCCTCGCCTGGCTGTTGCGCCGGGTGCAGCAGGCGGGGCCTGCGGGCAAAGGGCAGGTGATCGAGCTGATCGGTTCGCGCGCGCTGGGTCCGCGTGACCGTTTGATGCTGGTGCAGGTCGGTAACGAGCAGATTCTGCTCGGGCTGAGCCCTGGCACCATCACCGCGCTGCACGTGCTCAAGGAGCCGGTCGAGGTGCCGGGTGGCAGCGAGAAAGCGACGCCGGAATTCGCCCAGCACCTGCTGAAGATTCTCGGCAAGGATCAGAAGGATAAGAAGTAATGGGTGCGCTACGCATCGTCTTGACGCTGGCTCTGATGCTGGCCGCGCCGCTGGCATTGGCCGCCGATCCGTTGTCGATCCCGGCGATCACGCTGGGCACCAACGCCGACGGCGCTCAGGAGTATTCGGTCAGTCTGCAGATCCTGCTGATCATGACCGCGCTGAGTTTTATCCCGGCGGCGGTCATCCTGATGACCAGTTTTACCCGGATCATCATTGTCTTCTCGATCCTGCGTCAGGCCCTCGGGCTGCAACAGACGCCGTCGAACCAGATCCTCACCGGTATGGCGCTGTTTCTGACCATGTTCATCATGGCCCCGGTGTTCGACCGGGTGAACAACGATGCGCTGCAACCGTATCTGGCGGAAAAACTCACCGCCCAGCAAGCGGTGGAAAAAGCCCAGGTGCCGATCAAGGATTTCATGCTCGCGCAGACGCGTACCAGCGATCTGGAGCTGTTCATGCGCCTGTCCAAGCGCACTGACATCGCCACCCCGGATCAGGCGCCGCTGACCATTCTGGTGCCGGCGTTCGTCACATCCGAACTCAAGACCGCGTTCCAGATCGGCTTCATGATCTTCATTCCGTTCCTGATCATTGACCTCGTCGTGGCCAGTGTACTGATGGCGATGGGTATGATGATGCTCTCGCCGCTGATCATTTCCCTGCCGTTCAAGATCATGTTGTTCGTGCTGGTGGATGGCTGGGCGCTGATTATCGGCACGCTTGCCAGCAGTTTTGGAGGTGTCACGCCATGACGCCAGAAGTCGCGGTCGACATATTCCGCGAAGCCCTGTGGCTGACCACCATGATGGTCGCCATCCTGGTGGTGCCAAGTCTGTTGGTCGGTCTGCTGGTGTCGATGTTTCAGGCGGCGACGCAGATCAACGAACAAACGCTGAGCTTCCTGCCGCGTCTTTTGGTGATGCTGGTGACCCTGATCGTCGGCGGTCCGTGGATCGTGCAGACCTTCATGGAATACATCATTCAGCTGTACAAAAACATTCCGATGGTTATCGGCTAAGCCATGCAATCGCTGCTTCAGCTGACCGACACCCAGATCAGTTCCTGGGTGGCGACGTTCATGTTGCCGCTGTTTCGCGTGGCATCGATGCTGATGGTCATGCCGGTGTTCGGCACAACCCTCATGCCGCGACGCGTGCGCCTGTATTTCGCCGTGGCGATTACCGTGGTGATCGTGCCGGGCCTGCCGCCGATGCCGGCTGTCAGTCCACTTGATCTCAGTGGTCTGCTGCTGATTGCCGAACAGATTCTGGTCGGCGCCGTGCTCGGGTTCTCCCTGCAGCTGTTTTTCCAGGCTTTTGCGGTGGCCGGGCAAATTGTCGCGGTCCAGATGGGGATGGGTTTCGCCTCGATGATCGACCCCACCAACGGCGTCTCGGTGGCGGTGATCGGACAGTTCTTCACCATGCTGGTGACCTTGCTGTTCCTGTCGATGAACGGCCATCTGGTGGTCTTCGAGGTGCTGACCGAAAGTTTTACGACATTGCCGGTCGGCAGTGGGCTGATGACCGCGCATTACTGGGAGCTGGCCGGCAAGCTTGGCTGGGTTCTGGGGGCGGCGCTGTTGTTGGTATTGCCGGCGGTGACCGCGTTGCTGGTGGTCAACATCGCTTTCGGCGTGATGACCCGCGCCGCGCCGCAACTGAACATTTTCTCCATCGGTTTTCCGCTGACCCTGGTGCTCGGGCTGTTCATCGTCTGGGTCGGCCTGGCAGACATTCTCAATCAGTACCAGCCGCTGGCCACCGAGGCCTTGCAGTTGTTACGCGAACTGGCACGGGCGCGCTGAGTCATGGCAGAGAGCGAAAGCGGTCAGGACAAAACAGAAGACCCCACGGAGAAACGTAAAAAGGATTCCCGTGAGAAGGGCGAGATTGCCCGCTCCAAAGAGCTCAACACCCTCGCGGTGGTGATGGCCGGTGCCGGCGCACTGCTGGTGTTCGGCGGTATGCTCGCCGAAGACTTGATGGAGCTGATGCGCCTGAACTTCACGCTGTCGCGTGAGGTGATCATGGATCAGGGCTCCATGGGCGCGTTTCTCCTGCAATCGGGAAAGATCGCGCTGGTAGCGATTCAGCCGATCATGATCACCCTGTTGCTGGCCGCGCTGATCGGGCCGATCTCTTTGGGTGGCTGGTTGTTCGCGGCAGGCTCGATGGCGCCCAAGTTCAGCCGGATGAATCCTGGGGCAGGCCTGAAGCGGATGTTCTCGATGAAGGCCGTCATCGAATTGCTTAAGGCACTGGCGAAATTTTTGATCACCCTGGGGGTGGCCTTATTGGTGTTGTCGGCGGACGTCGATGACCTTTTGCGCATTGCCCATGAGCCGCTGGAACAGGCGATCATTCATAGCGTGGTGCTGGTCGGCTGGAGTTCGTTGTGGCTGGCCTGCGGCCTGATCATCATCGCGGCGGTCGACGTCCCGGTGCAGATCTGGGAGAGCATGAAAAAGCTCAAGATGACCAAGCAGGAAGTGCGCGACGAGCACAAGGACCAGGAAGGCCGGCCGGAGGTCAAGCAGCGCATCCGGCAAACCCAGCGCGAAATGTCGCAGCGGCGGATGATGGCGGCGATTCCCGACGCCGACGTGGTCATCACCAACCCGACCCACTATGCGGTGGCGCTCAAATACGATTCGGAAAAGGGTGGGGCGCCGCTGTTGCTGGCCAAGGGCAGCGACTTCCTCGCATTGAAGATCCGCGAAATCGCCGTGGCCAACAACGTCATGCTCCTCGAATCGCCCGGGCTGGCGCGCTCGATCTACTACTCCACCGAGCTTGAAGAAGAAATCCCCGGCGGGCTGTATCTGGCGGTTGCGCAGGTATTGGCGTACGTCTACCAGATCCGCCAGTACCGCGCAGGCAAGGGCAAGCGCCCGGATCCGCTCAAGGATGATTTGCCGATACCGCCGGACCTGCGGCGCGACTCTTGAGTTCAGGCACCTGCGAAGCGACTGGCTCCCGTCATGAAGTCGCCTCGATATTGTCAAAAAACATGATCGTTCCGTTGGGTTCGATGATGTGGATGTGGTATATGCCCGGATGTTCGAATTTCAACTCCTTCAGCGTTGTGCCGTCACCCTGTGCTTCCTCGTCCTTCTGCCCTAGTTCCTGATTATTTTCATCATAGAAATAGGCTTTGAATCCATTACCGGCATTGATGAATCGGAAACTGATAGCCGAAACGGCCGTGTTCAAGCTTATTTTAAGCTTGCCACCCATCACCGCTAATACCTTGCCTCCGAAGTGCTCTCGATCCGGAGCGCTCCTGATGGCCATTGCAGAGGTCTCATCAGGTCGACTAATGAATTTAAAGTCCATATGGGGTCTGCTGAATCCCTGGTTGCCGCCATATGCGCAATCTTTCATATCATTGAAATCTTCGATGATCTTATTGTTCGGGGTCATGGCTATTGTCCTGCTGAGTTGAGGAGTGGCTACTCAAGCAGATATAAGAAAACGCATCTACTGTCAGAAATCACAGGTATGCGAACCGTTCGTCCGAAAGGCTTTTTAAGATAAATAAATCCGTCCCGGTTTTTCGCCGCTTTTCCTAAAAGCAAACGCTCGGATCCGTCGAAAGACGCCCTGCCGATTCCACCGGACCTGTGGCGCGATCCTTATTAACTTGCACGGGGCGTACCGTTCATCGGAAACGGTGCTTTACCTGTAATTTCTGACAGTAGACGTTGGTGTTGAAAACGGATCACATGAGTGGTGGAATTTCTCCGCTGTTCAGGAAGCGCGATCATGGCAGAACGTATCTATAGAAAACTCGAAGGAATGACGCTGGACTATGTAGACGGCAAGCTGGAAGAGAGCCCGAATGAGCGGGCCATTCGTTATACGGTCACTTTCGACATGCGGCTGGACTTCACTCACTTTGTGCAAATGGCCAACCTTAATATCCCCGGTTATCTGCACAACCCTGTCAACGCTATTCGGCCTGAGCTGGATGGCCTGGCTTACCACTACTCCTACAACTATCTGTTTGGCGCCGCTGGCAGTATTCATGACAACAAGGGCTTGTTCGAGCTGTTCACCTCTCCGTTGTACTACATGAATCAATGGGCGACCGGCGCTGATTATGAAGTGCGTTATGGCAAGCCAATGTTTGAAGTGCTCGAGAACAAGTTGCGCATTACTGCCTGCAAAGACATCCGATTGCTCAATGAGGTGCGCCAGATTGAAATCGATGATTTACCGATCTTCGAATTCCATTGGGCGCTCAATCTGCTGCAAGGTCATCTTCCTGGCGTCAGTGCGCCTGTGTCAGTGATCGTGCTCATGTATATGAATGAGGATTTCGTCGAGGTGGGTGGGCAGCACATGTTCCGCGGCACTCGATACATCAATGGCAAACAGCTCAGCTTTGGCAGTATTAAGCCCGAGCAGGTTTTGACGGCGCAGTAGTCAGCGTATATCGCAAAAGATCGTCGCCTGCGGCAGCACTTGCATCCATTCCAGGCACTGCCGAAGGCTGCGATCTCATCGCTCCCACGCATTGCGTGGGAGCGATCTTCACGACAGTGATCAGCGGACTAACCAGGCAATTGCAGATTATCCAGCACGCGATTGACCGCCAATTCGCCCTGCATGATCAGTTGCGCAATGCCCAGCAGCGTCCTGCGCTGCGACGCGGGTATGAGATGGGCGAAGTCATTGGCGATGGTTTTTGCGCAAGCGAGGGTTTCGCAGGCATCGGCGAGCAGTTCCTCGTTTTTGAAGTCTGCGGTAGCGGCGTACATCCTGCGGGCTCTACGTGGAGGTGGCGTGGAGCCGGGCGGGCAGAGGTAGTGATCGAGTGCGCGGTCGGCGGCTTCGTGGAGTTTTTTTGAATCGAGGGATTCGTAGGGCGAGGTGGCGTCGGTTTCGGGCGGGTTGGGTGTTGGTTTGATCATGGTGAAGCTCCTAGAGTCATTGGAGCTGCCAACGTTCGCTGCGAGACGAATGAGGGTGGCAGCTATACGCGGGTCGCAGACCGGGACTCTAGAACCGGCAGACCCGAAGGTCTCCCACGTACAGCCGCCATAAAATAGCGGGTGTTGTGCGTCCAGAGATCGACGGGCTGCGAGACCCGATCGCTGATTCGTCAGCGACCGGACCACAATAGAACCCGCCCCCAGGGCGCACAAGCCGGCGGATTCTGGCTTGGCTGTAGGCAATGGCGCAAGGATGTGTAGCCTCGAAGGCGTGTCTGGAGGTGTCTTTTAAACACTAGCGTTTAAGAGGCGCCGTGATTCCTGGTCGGTCCCTTGCTGTCGTTGATGGCCTCTTCGCGAGCAAGCCCGCTCCCACAGGGGATCTGTGTGATACACCCAATCTGTATTCGCTGAAGATCCGGTGTGGGAGCGGGCTTGCTCGCGATAGCGTCAGTCCAGGCAGCGAAATTTTCCCGATAAACCCCTCTGTTTTGATCATTGGCAAAAGTTGGAAGGCTTCTTGCAGTAGCCGCCGTGAGCCCGCTCTGGGCGTCAAAAGTTTGCTTTAAAGGAACGGGGAAAACCGGTGGATCGCTCTCAGTTACTCAGCACTGCTCGCTCGAACGTTGCCGACCTCAGTCGAGGCAATCTGGGTGTGCCGTTGTTGCTGCTGGTCATGTTGGCAATGATGATGTTGCCGATCCCGCCGTTCCTGCTGGACGTGTTCTTCACCTTCAACATTGCCTTGTCCATCGTCGTGTTGCTGGTGTGCGTTTACGCCTTGCGGCCACTGGATTTTGCGGTGTTCCCGACCATTTTGCTGGTGGCGACGCTGATGCGCCTGGCGCTCAACGTGGCGTCAACGCGGGTGGTGATGCTCCATGGTCAGGACGGCCACGCCGCCGCCGGTAAGGTGATTCAGGCCTTCGGTGAAGTGGTGATCGGCGGTAACTACGTGGTCGGTATCGTGGTATTCGCGATCCTGATGATCATCAACTTCGTCGTGGTGACCAAGGGTGCCGGGCGGATTTCCGAGGTGAGCGCGCGTTTCACCCTCGACGCGATGCCTGGCAAACAAATGGCGATCGACGCCGACCTCAACGCCGGTCTGATCGACCAGAATCAGGCCAAGTCGCGCCGTCAGGAAGTCGCCCAAGAGGCCGAGTTCTACGGTTCGATGGACGGTGCCAGCAAGTTCGTACGCGGTGACGCCATCGCCGGCCTGCTGATTCTGTTCATCAACCTCATCGGCGGCATGGCCGTCGGTATCTTCCAGCACAACATGACTTTTGCCGACGCTGGCAAGGTTTACGCCTTGCTGACCATCGGTGACGGTTTGGTGGCGCAATTGCCATCACTGTTGTTATCAACAGCAGCAGCGATCATGGTGACCCGTGCTTCCGGTTCGGAAGACATGGGCAAGCAGATCAACCGCCAGATGTTTGCCTCGCCAAAAGCTTTGGCGGTGGCCGCAGGTTTGATGGCGGTCATGGGCCTGGTACCGGGCATGCCGCACTTCTCGTTCCTGAGCATGGCTGCGCTGGCTGCTGGCGGCGCATACCTGTTCTGGAAAAAGCAAAACGTGGCCAAAGTCGTCGCGCTGGAAGAGGTCAAGCGTCAGCAGGAACTGCTGCCATCGCCGGCCCGCGCCATGGAAACCAAGGAGCTTGGCTGGGATGACGTGACCCCGATCGACATGATCGGCCTGGAAGTCGGTTATCGCCTGATTCCGCTGGTGGACCGCAACCAGGGCGGGCAATTGCTGGCGCGGATCAAGGGTGTGCGCAAGAAGCTTTCGCAGGATCTGGGCTTCCTCATGCCGACGGTGCACATTCGTGACAACCTCGATCTGGCGCCGAGCGCTTATCGTCTGACCCTGATGGGCGTGATCCTCGCTGAAGCGGAAATTTACCCGGATCGCGAACTGGCGATCAACCCGGGGCAGGTGTACGGCACGCTTAACGGCATCAACGCCAAAGATCCGGCTTTCGGTCTGGAAGCGGTGTGGATCGAAATCAGCCAGCGTGCCCAGGCACAATCGCTCGGCTACACCGTGGTGGACGCGAGCACCGTGGTCGCGACCCACTTGAACCAGATTCTGTACAAACACTCCAGCGAGCTGATCGGCCACGAGGAAGTGCAGCAACTCATGCAATTGCTGGCCAAAAGCTCGCCGAAACTGGCCGAAGAGCTGGTGCCGGGTGTGGTTTCGCTGTCGCAACTGCTCAAAGTGCTGCAAGCGCTACTGGCCGAGCACGTACCGGTCCGTGATATCCGCAGTATTGCCGAAGCCATCGCCAACAACGCTGCGAAGAGTCAAGATACCGCCGCGTTGGTGGCGGCGGTGCGGGTTGGCGTATCGCGCGCCATCGTCCAAAGCATTGTAGGCACTGAGTCCGAGCTGCCTGTGATCACCTTGGAGCCAAGGTTGGAACAAATATTGCTCAATAGTCTGCAGAAGGCAGGACAAGGCTCGGAAGAGGGCGTTCTGCTGGAGCCAAGCATGGCCGAGAAGCTGCAACGTTCGCTGATTGAAGCGGCGCAGCGTCAGGAAATGCAAGGTCAGCCGGTGATCCTCTTGGTAGCCGGCCCGATCCGCGCGATGCTCTCGCGCTTTGGCCGCCTGGCAGTCCCTGGACTGCACGTGCTGGCCTACCAGGAAATACCGGACAACAAGCAAGTGACCATCGTTGCGACAGTAGGGCCCAACGGCTGAGGTAGTGGTTTATGCAAGTTAAGCGTTTCTTTGCCGCCGATATGCGTCAGGCCATGAAGCTGGTTCGTGATGAGCTGGGCGCTGATGCCGCCATCATTGGCAATCGCCGCATTGCCGGCGGTGTCGAGTTGACGGCGGCACTGGATTACAAATTGTCGGCGCTGGCGCCACGGGTTCCGAACATGGAGCTCGAAGACGAGCTGCGCAAGACGCAGTCGCGCATCGTCACCGCCCAGGCCGAATTGAGCATGCGGGGTGAGGCCGACGGCAACACCAATCGCCAGTTGTTCGCCGGGCTGCCGTTGACGGCCGGCCTGCCGCTGACCGCTGCCGAACCGTTGAGCGAGCCGACTTACGCCGCCCCGGCACGTCCGGCGCCAGCACCTGCGCAGTCGTCTGGCGGTGTTGACCCGCGTGCGCTGGATTCGATGCGTTTCGAATTGAACAGTCTGCGCGAGCTGATGGAAGTGCAGCTCGGCACTCTCGCCTGGAATCAGCTGCAAGGCAGCCGTCCGGCGCAAGCCAACCTGTATCGTCGTCTGCAACGTATCGGCCTGTCCGGCCCTTTGTCGCGCGACCTGCTGGCGATGATCACCGATATTGAAGAACCTCGTCAGGCCTGGCGCATGCTGCTGGCGCACCTGGCGCGGATGATTGCCGTACCGGAAGTCGAGCCGCTGGAAGAGGGCGGTGTGATTGCGATGGTCGGCCCTGCCGGCATGGGCAAGACCACTACGCTGGCCAAGCTTGCTGCCCGCTACGTGCTCAAGTACGGCGCGCAGAATGTCGCGCTGGTGAGCATGGACAGTTTCCGCATCGGTGCTCAGGAACAACTGAAAACCCTGGGGCGGATTCTCAACGTACCGGTAACGCACGTCGACCCGGGCCAGTCGCTGGTCCAGGCGCTGGACCCACTGCTGCGCAAACGCGTGGTGCTGATCGATACCGCCGGCCTGCAAGCCAGCGATCCGGCCCTGCGCATGCAGCTGGAAAGTCTGGCCGGTCGTGGTATTCGTTCAAAAAATTATCTCGTGCTGGCAACCACCAGCCAGAAACAGGTTCTAACCGCCGCTTATCACAGTTACAAGCGTTGCGGGCTTGCCGGGTGCATCCTGACTAAACTGGATGAAACGGCCAGCCTTGGCGAAGTGTTAAGCCTGGCGATCAGTCATGAATTGCCGGTCGCGTACCTGACCGATGGCCCACGGATTCCGGATGATCTGCATCTGCCGCGCCGTCATCAACTGGTCAGCCGCGCCGTCAGCGTGCAAATGCAGGAAGAACCCAGCGAAGAAGCCATGGCTGACATGTTCGCTGATATCTATCACAGCCCGACCAAGCAGGTTGGCTGAGGTATTCATGAACAGTTTTTGTACCTACATCGATGGTCTGCCACGCATTGTTCCGGTTGTGAACGCGCAGCCAGTAATGTGGCCTCCGTCTATGCAAGACAAGGTAAAGAAATAACATGGGCAGCATGCATCCCGTACAGGTGATCGCAGTGACCGGCGGCAAAGGTGGCGTCGGCAAGACTAACGTGTCAGTGAACTTGTCTCTGGCGCTGGCAGAGCTTGGCCGTCGGGTCATGCTGCTGGACGCTGACCTGGGGCTGGCGAACGTTGACGTTCTGCTGGGGCTGACACCCAAACGCACACTGGCCGACGTCATCGAAGGCCGTTGCGAGCTGCGCGACGTTTTGTTGCAAGGCCCCGGCGGGATTCGCATCGTGCCGGCCGCTTCCGGCACCCAGAGCATGGTTCACCTGAGCCCGGCGCAACATGCCGGTCTGATTCAGGCCTTCAGTGACATCGGCGACAATCTCGACGTGCTGGTGATCGACACCGCTGCGGGTATTGGTGACTCGGTAGTCAGTTTCGTTCGCGCCGCCCAGGAAGTGTTGCTGGTGGTCTGCGATGAGCCGACCTCGATCACTGACGCCTACGCACTGATCAAATTGCTCAATCGCGATTACGGCATGAACCGCTTCCGCGTTCTGGCCAACATGGCGCAGAGCCCGCAGGAAGGTCGCAACCTGTTCGCCAAGTTGACCAAGGTCACGGATCGCTTCCTTGATGTGGCCCTACAATACGTCGGCGCCGTGCCGTACGACGAAAGCGTGCGCAAGGCCGTGCAGAAGCAGCGCGCCGTCTATGAAGCCTTTCCGCGTTCCAAGTGCGCGCTGGCGTTCAAGGCGATCGCGCAGAAGGTCGATACCTGGCCGCTGCCGGCGAACCCGCGCGGGCACCTCGAGTTTTTCGTCGAGCGCCTCGTGCAACAGACCGCAGGACCCGTCCTATGACAACCAGTGGCTACAACCTCTACAAGAAGTCGGCCCGTGATGCGCAATACGAGCTGGTCGAGCGTTACGCGCCACTGGTCAAACGCATTGCTTACCACTTGCTGGCGCGTCTGCCGGCCAGTGTCCAGGTCGAAGACCTGATCCAGGCCGGGATGATCGGCCTGCTCGAAGTCTCGACCAAATACGACGCCAGTAAAGGCGCCAGTTTCGAAACGTACGCGGGCATTCGAATCCGCGGCGCGATGCTCGACGAAGTGCGCAAAGGGGACTGGGCGCCACGCTCGGTTCACCGCAATACCCGTATGGTCAGCGACGCAATTCGCGCAATTGAAGCTAAAACCGGCCGTGATGCTAAAGATCACGAAGTTGCGGCCGAACTCCAATTGAGTCTCGACGATTACTACGGGATTTTGAATGACACCCTGGGCAGCCGCTTGTTCAGTTTCGACGACCTCTTGCAGGACGGCGAACACGAAGGGCTGCACGAGGATGGCGCCAGTGCTCATCTTGAGCCGTCACGCGATCTGGAAGATGAACGCTTCCAGGCGGCGCTGGCGGACGCGATTGCCAATTTGCCGGAGCGTGAGCGACTGGTGTTGGCGCTGTACTACGACGAAGAGCTGAACCTCAAGGAGATCGGTGAAGTCCTTGGCGTCAGTGAATCGCGGGTCAGCCAGTTACACAGCCAGTGCGCGGCCCGTTTGCGGGGGCGTTTGGGGGAGTGGCGAGCGCGCTGAAGGCAGTGTGGGGACACTGCGAACGAGGCTGGTGCGGTGATGAACGGCACCGGTCTTGCTCTGTTGTGCTCCAGACAGTCTTCGAGTGCTGCGCCGATTGATTGAAGTGGCGCGCCCAGGTGCTGGGCGCGTTTAAGACTGCTTGGAGGTCGAATTGAACAAAGACATGAAAATCCTCATCGTTGATGACTTCTCAACGATGCGGCGGATCATCAAGAACCTGCTGCGCGATCTTGGGTTCACCAACACCGTCGAGGCCGACGATGGCATTACTGCCATTCCGGTACTCAACAGCGGAAGCATCGACTTTCTGGTAACGGACTGGAACATGCCGGGCATGACCGGTATCGACTTGCTGCGTCACGTGCGTGCCGATGAAAAACTCAAGCATCTGCCCGTGCTGATGGTGACCGCTGAAGCCAAGCGCGAGCAAATCATCGAGGCCGCTCAGGCCGGTGTGAACGGCTACGTGGTCAAACCTTTCACGGCTCAGGCGTTGAAAGACAAAATCGAGAAGATTTTCGAACGCATCGGCTGATGACGCGCGGGGGAGCTATGGAGCATAACGAATCTTCACAGGGCGATTTCGAATCGACCCTGAAAAAACACGCGGTCGAACTGGTCGAGAGCCTTGAAAAAGGCAGGTTCGGCGACGCTGTGCAACTGATCCATGAGCTCAATCAGACCCGTGACCGCGGCCTGTATCAGGAAGTGGGCAAGCTCACACGCGAACTGCACAGTGCGATCGTCAACTTCCAGATCGATCCGCACATGCCGCAGGCCGAGGAAGTGTCGCAAATCACCGACGCCACCGAACGCCTGGGCTATGTGGTCAAGCTGACAGAGGCCGCGGCCAACCGCACCATGGATCTGGTGGAAAGCGCCACACCGGTGGTCAATGGCCTGGCTGATGAAGCCCAGGCCTTGAGTACCGACTGGGGTCGTTTCATGCGTCGTGAAGTCGGGGCTGAAGAGTTCCGCGAACTGGCGCGCCGGGTCGACGGTTTTCTGTCGCGCAGCAGCACGGACAACCGTGCGGTGTCGAGCAATCTGAACGACATCCTGCTGGCTCAGGATTATCAGGACCTGACCGGTCAAGTGATCAAGCGCGTGACCCAACTGGTCACCGAAGTTGAAAGCAATTTGCTCAAACTCGTGCTCATGGCCAGTCAGGTGGACCGCTTTGCGGGCATCGAACATGACCGTGCGGCGATGCTTGCAGAAAAAGATCCACAAAAACATCTCTCGCAGGGTGAAGGTCCGCAGATTCATGCCGATAAACGAGAAGACGTTGTGTCCGGTCAGGACGATGTGGACGATTTGCTATCCAGCCTTGGATTTTGAGTTTAGGTTTTTAGACCTGTAGGAGCACCCCATTAATGAGCTTCGGCGCCGATGAAGAGATCCTTCAGGATTTCCTGGTTGAGGCCGGCGAGATTCTTGAGCAACTGTCCGAACAACTGGTCGAGCTGGAAAGCCGTCCGGATGATGCAGATCTGCTCAACGCAATTTTTCGCGGTTTCCACACTGTAAAAGGGGGCGCCGGCTTCCTTCAGCTCAATGAGCTGGTGGAGTGCTGTCACATCGCCGAAAACGTGTTCGACATCCTGCGCAAGGGTGAGCGTCGCGTTGATGCAGAACTGATGGACGTTGTCCTCGAAGCACTGGACGCGGTGAACAGCATGTTCAGCGAAGTCCGTGAGCGTGCACCGATCACGGCTGCGACGCCGGAGCTGCTGGCTGCGCTGGCACGTCTGGCCGAGCCGCAAACGGCGGATGAAGCCCCGGCTTCGCCAGTGGCCGAGATGATCGAAGAGCTGGTCGCCGAAGGCGATTCGGGCGACATCACCGATAACGAATTCGAACAACTGCTGGACTCGCTGAACGCCGTCAAGGCCGAAGCCGAAGCCCCGGCCGCGGCCCCTGCACAAACGGCCGCTGAAGCTGCGAGCGATGAAATCACCGATGCCGAGTTCGAGTCATTGCTCGATCAGTTGCACGGCAAGGGCCAGTTCGCGGTGGACGCGGTTGCGCCAGCGGCGGCAGCCCCTGCGGCACCGGCCAAGGGCGACAGCTCTGACATCACCGACGACGAATTCGAAGCCTTGCTCGATCAGTTGCATGGCAAGGGCAACTTTGCCGTGGATGCGCTGGAGTCGGCGATTGCTTCGGCACCTGCGCCGGCTGCTCCAGCGGCCGCTGCTGCCGGCAGCGATCTGATCAGCGATCACGAGTTCGAATCGCTGCTCGACGAATTGCACGGCAAAGGCAAGTTCAGCGAAGTCGGTACTGCCTCTGCGGGCTCCGCTTCGACCGTCGCTACGCCAGCCGCCAAGGCACCGGCCGCTGCGGCGCCGAAACCTGCGGCCAAGCCTGAGCCGAAAGCCGAAACGCCGAAACCGGCCGCCGCTGCTGCACCGGCTCCAGCCCGTGCGCCGGCTGCACCGCCACCGGAAAAACCGGCGAGCGAAGCCGAGACCACCGTGCGGGTCGACACTGCACGTCTCGACGAAATCATGAACATGGTTGGCGAGCTGGTGCTGGTGCGTAACCGTCTGGTGCGCCTGGGGCTCAACAGCGGCGATGAAGCCATGCAAAAGGCCGTGTCGAACCTCGACGTGGTCACGGCTGACTTGCAGACCGCGGTGATGAAAACGCGGATGCAGCCGATCAAGAAGGTCTTCGGGCGCTTCCCGCGTCTGGTTCGCGACCTGGCGCGTCAGCTCAAGAAAGAGATCAACCTGGAGCTGGTCGGCGAAGAAACCGACCTCGACAAAAACCTTGTCGAGGCCCTGGCCGACCCGCTGGTCCACTTGGTGCGCAACGCTGTCGACCACGGCATCGAGTCGCCGGAAGAACGCGAAGCCTCGGGCAAGGCCCGTGGCGGTCGCGTGGTACTGGCGGCCGAACAGGAAGGCGACCACATCCTGCTGTCGATTTCCGATGACGGCAAAGGCATGGATCCGGACGTCCTGCGTGCGATCGCGGTAAAGCGCGGCGTGATGGACAAGGATGCAGCGGATCGCCTGAGCGATACCGAGTGCTACAACCTGATTTTCGCCCCGGGTTTCTCGACCAAAACCGAGATCTCCGACGTGTCCGGTCGCGGTGTCGGCATGGACGTGGTGAAGACCAAGATTTCCCAGCTCAACGGTTCGATCAACATCTACTCGACCAAGGGCCAGGGCTCGAAGATTGTCATCAAGGTGCCGCTGACCTTGGCGATCATGCCGACCCTGATGGTGATGCTCGGCAATCAGGCGTTTGCGTTCCCGCTGGTCAACGTCAACGAAATCTTCCACCTCGACCTGTCGACCACCAATGTTGTGGACGGTCAGGAAGTGGTCATCGTGCGGGACAAGGCATTGCCATTGTTCTACCTCAAGCGCTGGCTGGTCAGCTCCGCCGCTCACGAAGAGCAGCGCGAAGGCCATGTGGTGATCCTTTCCGTGGGCACGCAGCGGATCGGCTTCGTCGTCGATCAACTGGTTGGCCAGGAAGAAGTGGTCATCAAGCCATTGGGCAAAATGCTGCAGGGCACTCCAGGCATGTCCGGCGCCACCATCACCGGTGACGGCCGCATCGCGCTGATTCTCGATGTTCCAAGCATGCTCAAGCGTTACGCCGCACGGCGTATTTGAATCCGGGGCAGCGGGGCGACAATGTCCCGCTGCACCTAATGGAGTGTTTATGGCAGTCAAAGTCCTGGTGGTGGACGATTCGGGGTTTTTCCGCCGCCGCGTCTCGGAAATTCTTTCAGCGGATCCGAGCATCCAGGTGGTCGGTACGGCCACCAACGGTAAAGAGGCGATCGATCAGGCCCTGGCCCTCAAGCCGGACGTGATCACCATGGACTACGAGATGCCGATGATGGATGGCATCACGGCCGTGCGGCACATCATGCAGCGCTGCCCGACCCCGGTGTTGATGTTCTCCTCGCTGACCCACGAAGGCGCCCGGGTGACCCTCGATGCGCTGGACGCCGGCGCGGTGGATTTCCTGCCGAAGAATTTCGAAGACATCTCGCGTAACCCGGATAAGGTCAAGCAACTGCTGTGCGAGAAAGTGCATAGCATCTCGCGCAGTAATCGTCGTTTCAGTGCCTACAGCGCGCCGGCCCCGGTTGCGGCGCCTGCACCGACACCTGCTCCTGCTGCGTCGAGCTTTGGCAGCCACAGCAGCAGTCACAGCACCAGTACTCCGGCACGTCCGGCACCTGCACCGGCACCGACTCGCGCCCCGGCTGCCAGCGCTTCGTCGCCTGCACCGAAACGCAAAGCCTACAAACTGGTTGCCATCGGCACCTCGACGGGCGGCCCGGTCGCCCTGCAACGCGTCCTGACGCAGTTGCCGGCAAACTTCCCGGCGCCAATCGTGCTGATCCAGCACATGCCGGCAGCGTTCACCAAGGCGTTCGCCGAACGTCTCGACAAACTCTGCCGCATCAGCGTCAAGGAAGCCGAGGATGGCGACATCCTGCGTCCGGGCCTGGCGCTGCTGGCCCCTGGTGGCAAGCAAATGATGATCGACGGCCGTGGTGCGGTGAAAATCCTCCCCGGCGACGAGCGTCTGAACTACAAGCCGTGCGTGGACATCACGTTCGGTTCTGCAGCGAAATCCTACGGTGACAAAGTTCTGGCGGTCGTGTTGACCGGCATGGGCGCCGACGGTCGCGAAGGCGCACGGCTGCTCAAGCAGGGCGGCAGTTCGGTGTGGGCGCAGGACGAGGCAAGCTGCGTGATCTACGGCATGCCGATGGCCATCGTCAAAGCCGACCTCGCTGACGCGGTGTACGGTCTGGACGATATTGGCAAGCACATCGTCGAGGCGTGTATCTGATGGATGTTCTAAGCCTTATCGGGATCATCATGGCGTTCGTCGCCATCATCGGCGGCAATTACCTGGAAGGTGGTCACCTCGGTGCGCTGGCCAACGGCCCGGCGGCACTGATCGTACTGGGCGGCACCATCGGTGCCGCGCTGCTGCAATCGCCGATGAGCGCGTTCAAACGCGCGATGCAGATCCTTGCCTGGATCTTCTTTCCGCCACGCGTGGACCTGGCCGGCGGCATCGACCGCGTGGTCAACTGGAGCCTCACCGCACGTAAAGAAGGCCTGCTCGGCCTGGAAGGGGTGGCCGACGCCGAACCCGACAGCTACTCGCGCAAAGGCCTGCAATTGCTGGTCGACGGCGCCGAGCCGGAAGCGATCCGCAGCATCCTCGAAGTGGATTTCTACACTCAGGAAGCCCGCGACATCGAAGCGGCCAAAGTCTTCGAAAGCATGGGCGGCTATGCGCCAACCATCGGCATCATCGGTGCGGTGATGGGCCTGATCCACGTGATGGGCAACCTCGCCGATCCGACGCAGTTGGGTAGCGGCATTGCCGTAGCGTTCGTTGCGACCATCTACGGCGTGGCCAGTGCCAACCTGATCCTGCTGCCGGTGGCGGCCAAGTTGAAGTCAATCGCGTTGCGACAGTCGCGTTATCGCGAAATGTTGTTGGAAGGCATTCTGTCGATCGCCGAAGGTGAAAACCCACGCTCCATCGAGTTGAAGCTGCAAGGCTTCATGGACTAAGGGAATAACCTCATGGCTCGTCGCAGACATCAGGAAGAACACGTCAACCACGAGCGCTGGCTGGTTTCCTACGCCGACTTCATCACGCTGCTGTTCGCGTTCTTCGTGGTCATGTACTCGATTTCGTCGATCAACGAAGGCAAGTACAAGGAAATTTCCGAAGCGCTGGTCGGGGTTTTCAAGGATTCCGACCGCGCGCTCAAACCGATCCCGATCGGTGACGAACGACCGAAGACCGTGACCCCGGCCAAACCGCTGGTCAAGGACGCCGAGCAGATCGACGCCGGCATTGCCGGTGCCAGCGATCCGCTGAAAAGCATTGCCGACGATATCAGCGCGGCGTTCGGTGATTTGATCAGCTCCAACCAGATGACCGTGCGCGGCAACGAGTTGTGGGTCGAGATCGAACTCAACTCCAGCCTGTTGTTCGGCAGCGGTGACGCGATGCCGAGCGACATCGCGTTCAATATCATCGACAAGGTTGCCGCGATTCTCAAACCGTTCGACAACCCGATCCACGTCGAAGGTTTTACCGACGATCAACCGATCCGCACCGCGCAGTACCCGACCAACTGGGAGCTGTCCTCGGCGCGTTCGGCGAGCATCGTGCGCATGCTGGCGATGCAGGGTGTCAACCCTGGTCGCCTCGCCTCGGTGGGTTACGGCGAGTTCCAGCCAGTGGCCAACAACGCCACCGCCGAAGGCCGGGCGAAAAACCGTCGTGTGGTGTTGGTGGTGTCGCGCAATCTTGATGTACGCCGCAGCCTCACGGGCACCGGAACCGCCAACGCGCAACCGGATGCCGCACTCAAGCGCGCTGGCACACAAACTGCACCGACCCCGGTCAAGACGCCGGGACGCGAGAGTGCCGTCAATTCTCCGTCACCCGCATTAATACGCTGAGCCATGTCTCGGTCGAGCATCTCGGCCGGGAGGAAAGAAACGAATGAGAGTCTGGGCAGTCGCCAATCAAAAGGGTGGTGTTGGTAAAACCACATCTTCCATCGCTTTAGCCGGTTTGCTGGCGGAGGCGGGCAAGCGCGTGGTCGTGGTCGATCTCGACCCGCACGGCTCGATGACCAGCTATTTTGGCTACGACCCCGACAGCCTGGAACACAGCAACTACGACCTGTTTCTGCACAAGGGCAGCGTGCCGCAAGGCCTGCCGGGGCAGTTGCTGCTGTCGACCAGCGACGAACGCATTTCCCTGTTGCCGTCCAGCACCGCACTCGCGACCCTTGAGCGTCAGTCGCCGGGGCAGAGTGGTCTGGGTCTGGTGATCGCCAAGAGTCTGGCGCAGTTGTGGCAGGACTTCGATTACGCCGTCATCGACAGCCCGCCGCTGCTCGGTGTGCTGATGGTCAACGCCCTCGCGGCGGCACAGCAACTGGTGATCCCGGTGCAGACCGAGCACCTGGCGGTCAAAGGCCTGGAACGCATGGTCAACACCCTGGCGATGATCAACCGCTCGCGCAAACAGGCGCTGCCGTTCAGCATCGTGCCGACCCTGTTCGACCGTCGCACCCAAGCGTCGCTCGGTACATTGCGCGTGCTGCGCGACAAGTTTCCGGAGGAGATCTGGCAAGGTTACATCCCGGTTGATACGCGTCTGCGTGATGCCAGCCGCGCCGGTGTCACGCCTTCGCAATTCGACGGCAAGAGCCGTGGCGTGCTGGCTTACCGCGCGCTGCTCAAGCATCTGTTGGCGCAACAACTTGTTCCGCAGGTGGCTTGAAATGATTTTGACCCCGGTAGGAGCTGCCGCAGGCTGCGATCTTTTGATCTGGCTTGGCGGTGCTCCTGAAAAGATCAAAAGATCGCAGCGTTGCGCAGCTCCTACAGGGAGTTGTGCATGAATCGGCCGGTGAAGTTGACGTCGAAGCCGCAGTTGGCCTTGCAGTCGTATCTGGACAGTTTGCTGGAGGAGATTCCTGACGAATTGCCGGCGCAGGTTGCGGCGCAGCCTGAGGTGATTGAAAGCGCTGAAGCGCTGGATGAATTCCAGGCGGCGGTACTGGAAGAGCAGGCGCGTGATGCGCAAAAAGCTGTTGCACCTGTTGCCGCGCCTGCCTTCGCGCCCGTCGCCAAGGCGCCAGCGGTGTTGATCGAAGAGGCCGAGCCGGTTCGCGCATCGCTCTCGACGTTGGCACCGCTGCTGCAAACTCAGTTGCTGAAGACTGCGCCGGAACCGGCAGTGGTCGAGCCTGCACCAGTCGTACCGGCGCCAGTGGAGCAGACGCTGGTGCCGCCACTGGTGGAAGTGCACCTGCCGCCGAGCAACACACCGCCACCGGTGGAAACCGATGGTCGCCCAGTCTGGGCATCCGAAGCCTTCGAATGCCTGCTGTTCGACGTCGCCGGGCTGACCCTCGCGGTGCCGCTGGTGTGCCTGGGTTCGATCTATTCGCTGGCCGGTCACGAGCTGACGCCGCTGTTCGGTCAGCCAGAATGGTTCCTCGGGATTCTGCCGAGCCAGGCCGGCAATCTGAAAGTGTTGGACACCGCGCGCTGGGTCATGCCGGATCGCTATCGCGATGACTTCCGTCAGGGCTTGCAGTACGTGATTTCGGTACAAGGTTACGAGTGGGGTCTGGCGGTACATCAAGTCAGCCGCTCGTTGCGTCTGGATCCGAATGAAATCAAATGGAGAAGTCACCGGGGTCAGCGGCCATGGCTTGCCGGCACCGTGATTGAGCACATGTGTGCATTGCTTGACGTTTCCGCACTGGCCGAGTTGATCGCCAGCGGTGGGGCAAAGCACCTGGGCGGCAACAAGCCGCTACATAAACCGACATAGCAGCCGACATAACAATCAGGCGACGGCATTGTTGAATGCCGCCACACAGAACACACACCGCTCAGAGCGGTTTTTTCGAGGGGTCAGGGTATGAGTAGTCAGGCGACGAATGCAAAAGGTTCTGAAGATCCGATCCTGCAATGGGTGACCTTCAAGCTGGACAACGAAACCTACGGCATCAACGTGATGCGCGTTCAGGAAGTGCTGCGCTACACCGAAATCGCTCCAGTGCCGGGTGCGCCAAGCTATGTGCTGGGCATCATCAACCTGCGCGGTAACGTTGTAACCGTGATCGACACCCGCCAGCGCTTCGGCCTGAGCACCGGCGAGATCAGCGACAACACCCGTATCGTCATCATCGAAGCCGACAAGCAAGTGGTCGGGATCATGGTCGACAGCGTGGCCGAAGTGGTTTACCTGCGTCAGTCGGAAATCGAAACCGCACCGAACGTCGGTAACGAAGAGTCGGCCAAGTTCATCCAGGGCGTGTGCAACAAGAACAACGAGTTGCTGATCCTGGTCGAGCTGGACAAGATGATGAGCGAAGAAGAATGGTCGGAACTGGAGAGCATCTGATTGATTCTCGAGGTTGCGGTCATTGTCCTGTTCCTCTTCTGGGCAGGCACGCTGGCAATGTTTCTGGCGTACATCAAGGCGCAGCGGGTCATCGCTGCGCAACAGGCTCAGGGCGATGCGCTGCGTGATCAGCGCATCAAAGACCTGGCCAAGCGTGTCGACGATTACCAGAACGGTAATGTGCGCATGGGCGAAGCGCTGCACGAGTTGCGTGCGGTGGTGAGTCCGTTGCCAGACAAGATTGTTGCGCTGGAACAGCGCGACCCATCCAGCCTGTCATTCGCCCAAGCGGCGAAACTGGTGGGCATGGGCGCGAGCGTTGATGAACTGACTCAGTCGTGTGGGTTGACCCAGGCTGAGGCGGAGTTGATGCGCAAGTTGCACAAGAGCTGATTTTTGCGCTCAAGCTCAAAGTGCTATTCGCGAGCAGGCTCGCTCCCACATTCGATCGCATTCCTCCGGTAGGAGCGCGGTCAAATGTGGGAGCTAGCCTGCTCGCGAAAGCGCCTTTGAAACCTCAGTAATCATCCCCGCGTGCGGTGACATCTTTCTCGACCATCGGCGCATCCGGATCCTGCCCCTCGGGGAATTTCCCCTTCAGATTCCACGCAAACGCGATGATCTCGGCGATTGTCCGGTACAACTCTTCCGGAATACTGTCGCCCAACTCCATTCGCGCCAACAGCTGCACCAGCTCGGCGTTTTCGTAGATCGGCACTTCGCAATCGCGAGCAATGCGCAGGATTTCTTCGGCCAGTTCCTCGTCACCCTTGGCGGTGAGGGTCGGGGCGTGGTTGCCGTCGTATTTTAGGGCGATGGCCTGGCGTGGAGCGGTGGCGTCTTTCATGCGGTTTCGTCAACCCAGCGGTGGTCGAGACGGGTTTGGTTGCCTTGCGGCGGAGTGCCGTGGTGGCAGTCGAGGTCGCCGACGTTCAGGCCGGAATCGAGCAGGCGCTGGCGCAGGGCGAACAGATTGTTTTCGATCAGATCGGCGGTGTACGGCCGTTCGGCCCAGAGCTGACTCGACAGGCTGCCGGCGATCAACTGCGCCTGAATCTGCATCGGCCCCAGCGGTTCCATGTCGAACGCCAGATCGACGCGCCACAGTTGCTGTTTGGGTTCGCGTTCATCGCGGCGTTCGTTGGCTTGCGGCTCTTTCTCCGGCGCTTCCTCGCGCTGGAACTTGACCTGCAGCGGCACGATGTCCTGCAGGTTGCGCATGGGGATTTCCAGTTGCCAGGTGCTGAGCAGACGGCCGTCGTCGGTGACGCCAGTCTGTTCCAGGCTCGACAATTGGTGGCTTTGCAGGCGGGAGACCGCGGCGGCGGCGAGGCGCAGCAAATGTTCCAGATCACCTTCGCCGTCCTGGCTTTGCAGCAGTCGGTCGGGCAGCGGGAAGCCGCCTGGCAGCGGTTTGGCGCTGATTTGACCGAGCATGCCGAGGGCGTTACGCACAAAGCTCGGCATTGCCTGCGCCAGGGTGTTTGCCGCGATGATCGCATTCAGGTTGGTGTTGCCGGGCAGGCCGGGCGTGAGTTGTGCGATCAACTTGAGCAGATCGGCTTTCATGTCCGGGGCCAGCGTCGGGTTCTGGCCTGTCAGCAGTTTGGCTTCGAGAAACATGCCGCTGTTGGCCAGCGCCATGGCCAGACCTTTCGGCGTGCTCAGTTGCTGCACGTCAGGCAGGCCGGCGAGCAATTTGTCGACCGCTGCGCGCAAGTCCTGCGAGGTCTGGCTGTCGGCCGGCAGGTTCTGCAGAAGTTTCAGCAAGCCATCCAGCGAGCCTTGGCGGCTCTGCTGGCCGACCAATTGCTGGCTCACCGCCAACTGCTCCTGTCGGCTGCTCAGCGGCACGAACTTGAGCGTTTGCGAATCCTGCACCAGTGCCGAAAGCAGTGTGCCGATGCGCAACGGCTGCGGGCTGTCGATGGTCAAGGTGCTCCCGCTCAACGCCGTGTTGAGCAAGCTGACCATCGAACGAAATACCGTCGCTTGTCCCGGCGTCTGTGGCAACGCTTGCGAGGTCACCACTTTGCCTTGCAACAAGGTGCCCACCGGCAATTGCGCGGTATCGATGCGGGTGAGGGTGGCGACACTACTGGCAATCGCCTGTTGCACGGTAATCGCCAGATTGCCCGCTGACGGCTGAGTGATCGCCAGACTGGTGCCTTGCGCCAGCGGTAGATTGCTGGTCGCTTGCACGGTGGTCTGGCGGCCGCTGTCCAGCGTCACCTTCAGCAACAATTGAAAGGTCTGATCCGCCTGTTTCAGCGATAACACCTCGGCCTTGGCGCTTTGCCCTGTACCGATCAAGCCTTCGACCGGCGTCAGCAGCTTGAGCAACTCGCCGACCTGCGGGCGAGCGGCCGCCGGGGTGGTGGGCGGGAGCGGGAGGATGTTCATTTCGCCTGTCATACGCGGACACAACCTGAGGAAATTGCACTCTTGAGAGTAAGGCACGGCATGTATAATGCCGCGCGTCTTGCGCTTCGATCAAAAAACATAACAATTGTTTGACGCAGCTCTCTAGATTGCGCCGTCAATGCATCTATTCTGCATCTCTTTAACGGCCGCACCAGAGCCGACTTGAACCGTATAAGGCCCGTGATCCCTTGACCAGTCCTGTCCTGCAAACCGTTGCCCTCGCGTGTGAGCGAGACCTGCGACTGCTCTTCGAAAATCTCGAATTGAGACTGGCCAGTGGCGATATGGTGCAGATCAGCGGTCCCAACGGCAGCGGTAAAACCAGTTTGTTGCGGTTGTTGTCCGGTTTGATGCAGCCGACCAGCGGTCAAGTCCTGCTCAACGGTCAGCCCCTGACTGAACAGCCTGGCGAACTGGCGCGCAACCTCTTGTGGATCGGTCATGCTGCCGGAATCAAAGACCTGCTGACTCCGGAAGAAAACCTCTCCTGGCTGTGTGCCCTGCACCAACCGGCCGAGCGCGATGCCATCTGGCAAGCACTGGCAGCGGTAGGATTGCGCGGATTCGAAGATGTTCCCTGCCACACGCTTTCCGCCGGTCAGCAACGCCGCGTGGCGCTGGCGCGCCTGTATCTCGACAGCCCGCCGCTGTGGATTCTCGATGAGCCGTTCACCGCACTCGACAAGCAGGGCGTGGCGCAACTCGAGGAGCACCTGGCCGGGCACTGCGAGCGCGGTGGCCTCGTCGTCCTGACCACCCACCACACATTGGCGCGGATGCCGGCCGGTTATCGCGACATCGATCTGGGGAACTGGGCGGTATGAGTGTGTTCGGCCTGCTGGTTGCCCGTGAATCCCGATTGCTGTTTCGCCGCCCGGCGGAGCTGGCCAATCCACTGATTTTCTTTGCCATTGTCATCGCACTGTTCCCGCTGGCCGTCGGCCC
Organism: Pseudomonas baetica; assembly: GCF_002813455.1. Classification (NCBI taxonomy): domain Bacteria; kingdom Pseudomonadati; phylum Pseudomonadota; class Gammaproteobacteria; order Pseudomonadales; family Pseudomonadaceae; genus Pseudomonas; species Pseudomonas baetica. The sequence goes on from NZ_PHHE01000001.1 coordinate 586,819, forward strand.
GGAAACTCAAGTCTTGCAAAACCTGTCCCCGGGGTTAGTCTGGGTGGCCGCGCTGTTGTCGGTCCTGCTTTCGCTGGACGGGCTGTTTCGCAGTGACTTCGAAGACGGTTCCCTGGAACAGTGGGTCCTTTCGCCGCACCCGCTACCCCTTCTGGTTCTGGCCAAGGTGCTGGCACACTGGCTTTTTTCCGGACTGGCGCTGGTTTTGCTCTCGCCGTTGCTGGCGCTGATGCTCGGTTTGCCGGTCGCTTGTCTGCCGGTGCTGTTGTGTTCGTTGCTGCTGGGCACACCGGTGCTGAGCTTGCTCGGTGCAGTGGGCGCGGCGCTGACGGTCGGTTTGAAACGTGGCGGCCTGTTGCTGGCGCTGCTGATTCTGCCGTTGTACATCCCGGTGTTGATCCTTGGCAGTGGCGCCCTGCAAGCGGCGTTGCAAGGCATGCCGGCGACCGGGTATCTGCTGTGGCTGGGTAGCCTGACCGCCCTGGCGATCACCCTGACACCTTTTGCAATAGCGGCTGGCCTGAAGATCAGCGTCGGCGAATAATGAGGTCTGGTTAAAATTTAACCAGCAAAGACCCTGAGACCGCTCACACTGATGAGCGGCACCCGTGATGGAAACAGTATGAACTGGACCTGGTTTCACAAGCTCGGCTCGCCCAAGTGGTTCTACGGCATCAGCAGCAAGTTTTTGCCGTGGTTGAGCATCGCAGCGTTGCTGCTGATTGGTGTCGGCGTCGTTTGGGGCCTGGCCTTCGCGCCGCCGGACTATCAGCAAGGCAACAGCTTTCGCATCATCTATATCCACGTGCCTGCCGCGATGCTTGCTCAGTCGATCTACGTGATGCTGGCGGTGTGCGGCGTGGTCGGGTTGGTGTGGAAGATGAAACTGGCCGACGTCGCCCTGCAATGCGCCGCACCGATCGGCGCATGGATGACCGCCGTGGCGCTGGTCACCGGGGCGATCTGGGGCAAGCCGACCTGGGGCTCGTGGTGGGTCTGGGATGCGCGGTTGACCTCGATGCTGATTCTGCTGTTTCTGTATTTCGGTGTGATCGCGCTGGGCAACGCCATCAGCAACCGCGACAGCGCCGCCAAGGCCTGCGCCGTTCTGGCCATCGTTGGCGTGATCAACATCCCGATCATCAAATACTCGGTGGAGTGGTGGAACACCCTGCACCAGGGCGCGACCTTCACCCTCACCGAAAAACCGGCGATGCCGGCGGAAATGTGGCTGCCGCTGCTGCTGACCGTGTTGGGTTTCTACTGCTTCTTCGGCACCGTGCTGTTGCTGCGCATGCGCCTTGAAGTGCTCAAGCGCGAAGCTCGCGCCAGTTGGGTCAAAGAAGAAGTGCAGAACAGTCTGGAGGCCGCGCGATGAGTTTTGCTTCATTCGGCGACTTTCTCGCCATGGGCCATCATGGCCTGTATGTCTGGTCGGCCTACGGCATCTGTCTGGCTGTGCTGATCATTAACGTGGTGGAGCCGATCGCGGCCCGCAGGCGCTATTTGCAACAAGAGGCGCGTCGACTGCGCCGGGAGAACGGCAAGTGAATCCGCTGCGCAAGAAACGTCTGATCATCATTCTGGCCATTCTGGTCGGGGTCGGCGCTGCCGTCGGCCTGGCCTTGAGCGCCCTGCAGCAGAACATCAATCTGTTTTACACGCCGACCCAGATCGCCAACGGCGAAGCACCGCAGGACACGCGTATTCGCGCGGGTGGCATGGTCGAGAAGGGCTCGCTGCAACGTTCTCCGGATTCGCTGGACGTCAAATTCGTCGTCACCGACTTCAACAAAGCCGTGACCATCACCTATCGCGGGATCCTCCCGGATCTGTTCCGCGAAGGGCAGGGCATCGTCGCCTTGGGCAAAATCAATGCTGACGGCGTGGTGGTGGCTGATGAAGTGCTGGCCAAGCACGACGAGAAGTACATGCCGCCGGAAGTGACCAAGGCGTTGAAAGACAGCGGTCAATTCGCTCCGACCCCAGCGAAGGAGGGTTGATCGATGACGTCCGCAATTTTTATCCCTGAACTCGGCCATCTGGCGATGATTCTGGCGCTGTGTTTTGCGCTGGTGCAGGCCGTGGTGCCGTTGGTCGGTGCCTGGCGCGGTGATCGTTTCTGGATGAGTCTGGCCCAGCCGGCGGCGTGGGGGCAGTTTGCGTTTTTGCTGTTCGCGTTTGGCGCGTTGACCTACGCGTTCATGACCGACGACTTCTCCGTTGCCTATGTGGCGAACAACTCCAATACCGCGTTGCCGTGGTTCTACAAATTCAGCGCGGTGTGGGGCGCCCACGAAGGTTCGCTGCTGCTGTGGGCACTGATCCTCGGCGGCTGGACTTTCGCCGTGTCGGTGTTCTCCCGGCAATTGCCGCAAGTCATGCTGGCGCGGGTGCTGGCGGTAATGGGCATGATCAGCACCGGTTTCCTGCTGTTCCTGATCCTCACGTCCAACCCGTTCAAGCGCATCCTGCCGCAAATGCCCAGCAATGGCGCCGACCTGAACCCGTTGTTGCAAGACATCGGCCTGATCGTGCATCCGCCGATGTTGTACATGGGTTATGTCGGCTTTTCGGTGGCGTTCGCCTTCGCCATTGCGGCGTTGATGGGCGGGCGACTTGATGCCGCGTGGGCACGCTGGTCGCGTCCATGGACCATCGTTGCCTGGGCCTTTCTCGGCATCGGCATCACCCTCGGCTCGTGGTGGGCGTACTACGAACTCGGCTGGGGCGGCTGGTGGTTCTGGGACCCGGTGGAAAACGCCTCGTTCATGCCTTGGCTGGTCGGCACCGCGTTGATTCACTCGCTGGCGGTCACCGAGAAACGTGGCGTGTTCAAGAGCTGGACGGTGTTGCTGGCGATTGCTGCATTCTCGCTGAGCCTGCTCGGTACGTTCCTCGTGCGTTCCGGCGTGCTGACCTCGGTACACGCGTTCGCCTCCGACCCGGAACGTGGTGTATTCATCCTGATCTTCCTGCTGTTTGTCGTCGGTGGTTCGCTGACGTTGTTCGCCCTGCGCGCGCCCGTGGTCAAGAGCCAGGTCGGTTTCAACCTGTGGTCGCGGGAAACCCTGCTGCTGGGCAATAACCTCGTTCTGGTCGTCGCCGCGTCGATGATCCTGCTCGGCACGCTGTACCCGCTGATTCTTGATGCCATCAGCGGCGCCAAGCTGTCGGTCGGCCCGCCGTATTTCAACGCGCTGTTCATTCCGTTGATGGCGCTGTTGATGCTGGTGATGGCGGTCGGTGTGGTCGTGCGTTGGAAAGACACGCCGGTGAAATGGCTGGTTGGTATGCTCACGCCAGTGTTGCTCGGCAGTGTTGCGCTGGCAGTGGTGGCCGGTATCGCTTACGGTGATTTCAACTGGGCGGTGATCGCCACCTTCCTGCTCGCAGCGTGGGTGTTGCTCGCCGGGGTGCGTGACATCTTCGACAAGACCCGTCACAAGGGCCTGGTCAAAGGCCTGCCGACCCTGACCCGCAGCTACTGGGGCATGCAGATCGCCCACCTCGGCATCGCCGTCTGCGCGCTGGGCGTGGTGTTGTCGAGTCAGAACAGTGCTGAACGCGACTTGCGTCTGGCGCCGGGCGAGTCGATGGCCCTGGCCGGTTATCAATTTGTGTTCGAAGGCGCCAAGCACTTCGAAGGGCCGAACTTCACCTCCGACAAGGGCACCATTCGGGTGATCCGTGACGGCAAGGAAATCAGCGTGCTGCACCCGGAAAAACGTCTGTACACCGTGCAGAATTCGGTAATGACCGAAGCCGGGATCGACGCCGGTTTCACCCGTGACCTTTACGTTGCGCTCGGCGAGCCGCTGGAAAATGGCGCGTGGGCGGTGCGTGTACACGTCAAACCGTTCGTGCGCTGGATCTGGTTCGGCGGCCTGCTCACAGGTGCAGGCGGGCTGCTAGCGGCAATGGATCGACGTTATCGGGTCAAGGTGAAATCCAAAGTGCGTGAAGCGCTGGGCATGACGGGAGCGGCTGCATGAGACGTTGGTTGATGCTGGCGCCACTGGCGATTTTCCTGCTGGTGGCGGTATTCCTTTATCGCGGTCTGTACCTCGATCCGGCGGAGCTGCCGTCGGCGATGATCAACAAACCGTTCCCGGAGTTTTCGCTGCCGTCGGTGCAGGGCGACAAGACCCTGACCCGCGCTGACATTCTCGGCAAACCGGCGCTGGTCAATGTCTGGGGCACGTGGTGCATTTCCTGCCGGGTCGAACACCCGGTGTTGAATAAACTCGCCGAGCGCGGCGTGGTGATCTACGGCATCAACTACAAGGACACCAACGCCGATGCCTTGAAGTGGCTAGCCGAATTCCACAATCCGTATGCGCTGGACATCCGCGACGACGAGGGCTCGCTGGGCCTGAACCTCGGCGTGTATGGCGCGCCGGAAACCTTCTTCATCGACGCCAAGGGCATCATTCGCGACAAGTACGTGGGTGTGATCGATGAGCAAGTCTGGCGCGAGAAACTCGCGGCCAAGTATCAGGCGCTGGTCGATGAGGCCAAGCCATGAAGCGCTTTCTAGCCGCCGTGGTGTTGGGCTTGAGTCTGGTCGGTGTAGCCCACGCTGCCATCGACACCTACGAGTTCGCCAAAGAAGGTGACCGTGAGCGTTTTCGCGAGCTGACCAAGGAGCTGCGCTGCCCCAAGTGCCAGAATCAGGACATCGCCGATTCCAACGCACCGATTGCCGCTGACCTGCGCAAAGAGATTTTTCGCATGCTCGGCGAGGGCAAAGACAACCAGCAGATCATCGATTTCATGGTTGATCGCTACGGTGATTTCGTCCGCTACAAACCGGCACTCAACGCCAAGACGGCGTTGCTGTGGTTCGGCCCGGCGGGCTTGTTGCTCGGCGGTTTCGTGGTGATCGCGGTGATCGTCCGCCGCCGTCGCGGCCAGCGCGCCGAGACCCCGCAAGCGCTGTCCACCGAAGAGCGTCAGCGCCTCGACCAACTGTTGGATAAAAACCAAGAATGATTGATTTCTGGCTTGCCGCAGGGCTGTTGCTTCTGGTCGCCCTGAGTTTTCTGCTGATCCCTGTTCTGCGTGAACGCCGCGCCCAGCGTGAAGAGGATCGTACTGCCCTGAACGTCGCGCTGTATCAGGAGCGTGTTGCCGAGTTGCAGTCGCAACAGGCCGAGGGCGTGCTGGATGCCGCGCAGATGGACAGCGGTCGTGCCGAAGCCGCGCGTGAACTGCTCGCCGATACCGAAGGTGTGGCGGCGCCGCGCGTCTCGAAGCTGGGCAAACCGTTACCGCTGCTGGCGGCAGTGCTGGTGCCGGTCTTGGGCCTGGGCCTGTATCTGCACTTCGGCGCTGCCGACAAGGTCGAACTGACCCGCGAATTCGCCCAGGCACCGCAGTCGATGGAAGAGATGACCCAGCGTCTGGAGCGCGCCGTTGCCGCGCAGCCGGACTCCGCTGAAGGGCTGTACTTCCTCGGGCGCACCTACATGGCTCAGGAGCGTCCGGCAGACGCGGCGAAGATGTTCGAACGCGCCGCCAACCTCGCCGGCCGGCAGCCGGAACTGCTCGGCCAATGGGCGCAAGCGCAGTATTTTGCTGACGGCAAAAAGTGGTCGGACAAGATCCAGGCCCTGACCGATGAAGCGTTGAAGGCAGATCCGAAAGAAGTCACCAGCCTCGGTCTGCTCGGCATCGCCGCATTCGAAGGTGAGCGCTATCAGCAAGCCATCGATTACTGGAACCGCCTGTTGGCGCAATTGCCGCCGGACGACAAATCCCGCGAAGCGCTGCAAGGCGGGATCCAACGTGCGGCCGAACGTCTGCAAGCCAGTGGTGGCAAGGTCGCTCAGACCGCAGCGCCAAAAGCAGCCTTGTTGAAGGTCAGCGTCGATCTCGCCAGCGAACTCAAAGGCAAGGTGCAACCGGGTGACAGCGTGTTCATCTTCGCCCGCGCTACTTCCGGGCCTCCGGCGCCGCTGGCGGCCAAGCGTCTGACCGTGGCGGATCTGCCGGTAACGGTCGAACTGGGCGATGCCGACGCCATGATGCCGCAGTTGAAACTGTCGAACTTCCCTGAAGTCCAACTGGTTGCGCGCATCTCCCGGGCCGGTCAGCCGACCGCCGGGGAGTGGGTTGGTCGCAGCGGGCCTCTTGCCAGCAGCACCACCACGCTACAAAAACTGACCATCGACAGCCCGGACAAGTAACCGGGTAACACAGGAAAGCACCGCCATGCATACCCTCGCCCGAATCACGGTTCTCACATTGGCCCTGGGCTTGAGTGCATGTGCGGTGCAACGACCGGAATCGCACACCAACCTGCCGCCGATCCCGCCGTCGCAACCCAGCGCGACCCCGTCGACCTCACCGACACCAGGCAAAAGCATTCCGGCCAAACCGGCAAAACCGGTCCCGCGCACTTCGGCAAGCTTCGCTCCGCCACCGGGTGGCAATAGCCATTGGGATCAGAAACTCGGTGTTTACGTGCTCGACGACCAGTCCAACACCTTCTACCGCCAACGCACCTACTTCCGCTGGAACAATGGCTGGAGCCGCTCGATCAGCCCCAACGGCCCGTGGGAAGACACCGACATCCACGGCGTGCCGCCGGGATTGGGCAAGCGATTCGGTCAGTAAATGAAAACGGCGATCTTCGGATCGCCGTTTTGATAATGGGTGCTGCTGAAAACATTAAAGCCTGTAGACCCGAGGCTGAATGGATATCGGCCGTGGGCTAAAATTTCATGCGTTTTTTTCGGCAGATAATTCAGAGCTTTGATTTGCATACTTCGCCAACGGGTCATGGTGATGGTTATCAAGGTGGGCAGTTCGCCAATCTGGTCTGGTGGAGATACCCAAGGACCTGAGTAGAGCCAAAGCCTGATTCCTGATAGGCCAGCGATTTTTTATTCCGAATGGTCGGGATATCAAAACAACGCTGGTGACTTCAGACCTTCCAGGTGCCCCCATGGTGAAAGAAGATGTGCAAGATCCTTACTCCTTCCGTGAGCAGTCAAGATTCACGCTGAAGGAACTGATGGATGCGTTGCTACGGCGATACCAATGCCCCGAGCATAAATTGCTCGATTTTGACCAGCACTCCACAATCGCAATCGAGCTTGATGGCGTCTCGGATGTTTTCATCACCGTGGACGACGATCGCTTATGGGTCTGGAGTGTGCTCGCCGACCTGCGTCTGCCTATGCTCGTGGCCAACGCGGCCGAGGTGTTTTCCTTGTTGAGCAAGCCTGTATTCGGTTTCGAAACAGGGCAACTGGCGCTGAGTGAAGGGGCCGAGGGTTACGAGTTGAAGGGACTGGTCGATTTGCGCAGCCTGGAACACGAACCAGGATTTTCCCTGGTCATCGAGCAGTTCCATCGCCGGCTTGAGGTGCTGTGCACCCTCATCAAGGAGTTTCCACATGCCGATACATAATATTCCCGGCGTCAGTGTTGCCTTCTCTGTACAGGCAGCGCAAACCGATCCGCAGCCTGCCGCCACCCCCGCAGGAATGTCTATCAGGTCGGTCACCAACCCTCTTCATGCTCCGGCGCAGCCTGCTGCCCATGCTCCAGCGGCCGTGGCCCAGCGCGAGTTCATCGCGAAAAACGCCTTTGCCAGTGACGCTGACTTCGAACGTCATATGGTCACTCAGTTGCAACGCTTTACCGCCGGAGAAAAGCTGCCCGAGCGCGAGCTGAATCAGCTGAACGCATGGCGATCGAATGCCAACTATCTGTCCAAAGCAATTGCCCAGGAAATGCAACTGTCCAGAGAGATCCGTGAAGGGGCTCCCCATGGAAAAGAAGCCAGGCACGTGCAGAAGTTGTCGGCGCCGCTGGAAAGCATTCTTGATCATAGTGTCGGGAAAAGTGTCTTCACCCGTGATGTGGACTTTCGCGAAATGCAGGGCCTGCTCAAGTCCGAGCGTTTTCTATCGGTCAATGAGCGCCAGTTGAACGGGATAGGGCGAATCAGAAAAATGGCCGACTTCAACCGTGGCGGGGCCATGGGCACCTATACACGGGTGGTGTCAGACAAACGTATCGACCAGGCCAAGACCGCAGCGGCCTACCAGCAACTGCCTCCGTTAGGGATCGGTTCCATTGGCAATTCAGGCATAACCATTACCCTCGATGGCAAGACAGCCCTGAGCAATATCAGCCATCCCCTGGAGCTTTGGCATAACGACCGGGATTCCGCGGGGCGTATTCTCGGTCGGGTCGCGCAGGCACCCAGTGAGCGAGAGGGCGCCAAGGTCGGCAGGAGCGGCGAAAGGTATCTCGGTCAGCGCAATCCCTTGTATTACAAGCGTGACGACCTGGAGCGCCTGTATCCATTGAAGGCTCTGAACCCCGACCGGTTGGCGCGGATTGCCAGCGAGAGCCATACGCACTTGAAGGACATCCTCGAGACGCCCGGAGCCCATACGGACCACAACGAGCAAGTGTGGCTGACTCCGCCCAGCCTGGCCGCGGTCAAGGCGATCTTTATCCAGAAGCAACTGGACAGGCCGCCAGCGCTGATCGCGAAAACGCCGGACGAACTCATCCGCGAAAACGAGCGCCACCAAAGCAAGATCCAACAACTGAAGGAACGCAGCGTCCTGCTCGAACAGCAATACCGCGCGGGCAGCCTGACCCATCCCGAGATGGTCGCGGGCAAGGCGCCTCTGATGAGCCAGTCAAGAAAACTCGAAGAAACACCTTATCCCTACAAAATCGTCGATCAGAGCGCGCGACTGCCCAAGGAAGTACGCGTGCCTTCTTTCTGGAAAGACGGGAATGTTCCCGCAGGCTATGAAGGCCTGCGCGACAGGCTGGGTATGGAGGGCGTGGCGCTGGCTGATCTGATTACCCATGTCAGCCCGAATACCAAGCGCGCCGATTTGCCGGCCATGGCGGACGAGGTGTTACAGCGCGGGAAAGAGCCGAAACAACCTTGAACCTTTCAGGTCATGGATGGCCAGGAACTACAGTCAGGGACGATGGCGCGCGACGCTAAAAGTTGGCGACATCAGCGGCTCGCCTCTAGCAAATTCTGCACATACTCAACAAACACCCGTGCCTTGGCACTCGCCATCCGGCCTGTCGGAAACACCGCCCACAGGTCCTGGTCCGGCAGCGTCCAGTCCTGCATTACCGGCACGACTGCGCCGCTGGCCAGTTCCGGGGCGAACATCCATTGCGAGGCAATCGTCAGGCCCTGATCGGCCAGGACGGAGGCGCGCAAACCCTCGGCGGCGCTGACACGGATGCGGCCGCTGAGGGTTTGCGTGTGTTGCGCTGTGCCTTGAGTGAAAGTCCAGGTGGCGCCGCCGCTCAGGTTGTAGACGATGCCTTGATGCAGTTCCAGTTCGGCAGGGCAGGTGGGTACGCCGTGACGGGCGAAATACGCCGGCGAGCCGAGCACTACACGGCGGCAGTCGGCGATCTTGCGCGCGGTCAGGCTCGAGTCGCTGAGCGGGCCCATACGCAAAGCGACGTCGATGCCTTCCTCGACGAGGTTGATGTTGCGGTCGTCGAGAAGCAGGTCGATGTTCAGTTGTGGATGCTGGTCGAGGAAGGGACCCAGTTGCGGCACGATGTGCAGGCGGCCGAAGGTCACGGCGGCGCTGATACGCAGGTTGCCGCTCAAACCACTGGCGCTGCCACGGGCGGCGTTGTCCGCTTCGTTGGTTTCTTCGATGGCGCGCTTGGCCCGCTCGAAGAATGCCAGCCCGGCTTCGGTCGGGGTCAGGCCGCGGGTCGAGCGCAACAACAGACTTACGGCCAGGCGCTTTTCCAGTTGAGCGATGGTCTTCGACACGGCGGGCTGGCCGATTTCCAAACGCCGGGCGGCGGCGGAAAACGAGCCGGTTTCCACGACGTAGACGAAGGTCTCCATGGCGGCGAGGCGGTCCATCTCATGTCCTTGCACAATCTTGAGGCTGTTGAATAACCCTGTAGGAGTGAGCCTGCTCGCGATAGCGGTGATTCAGCAACATCAATGTGTCTGATACACCGTATTCGCGAGCAGGCTCACTCCTGCAGGGGGAATGTGTTGTTGATCAGAACGCAGCTTTGCCGACGGACGCACCACCATCGACAAACAGTGTCTGCCCGGTGATGAAACCGCTTTGTTCGGACAACAGAAACGCAATCGCCGAAGCGATCTCTTCCGGATGTCCCAAACGCCCCATCGGCACTCCGGCCAGCGCCCGCCCAATGCCCTTGCTGGCACCGGTGATGAGGAAAGTACGTCGGGTCATGGCAACTCCTTGGAAGGTCTGTCGGACGGTCGTGAGTGTAATCTGACCGAAGCGTGTGGAGCGGATCTTTGCTGAACATAAACACTGGAGCTGCGGCACGCTGCGATCTTTTGATCTTTAAAAAACACAATCAAAAGATCGCAGCGTGCCGCAGCTCCTACAGAGGGATCGCCGTATCGAATTGACGCTGTTAGCGCGAGGATGAAGTTAAGCCGTCGCCAGCGAACGTCCCTGCGATGCACTCAAAAACCGCAACAACGCCAACAACGGAAACGCACTGCCAACAATCACGATCCACAACCAGCCGCCATACTCATATACCGCGCTGGCCACCGACGAGCCAAAGGCGCCGCCGATGAAGATGCTGGTCATGTACAGCGCGTTCAGGCGACCGCGGCTTTTGGCGTCCAGCGAGTACACCGCACGCTGGCCGAGGACCATGTTCATCTGCACGCAGAAGTCGAGCACCACGCCGGTTACCGCCAGGCCGATCACGCTGTAGGCCGGGTGGATGAAGGCGGGCAGGAAGCTCAGGCTGGCGAACAGCATGGCCAACAGCGAGGCGAGGCGGGTGTGGCCAGCGTCGGCCAGGCGTCCGGCGATGGGGGCGGCGATGGCACCGATGGCGCCGACCAGGGCGAAAATCGCGATCTCGCTTTGCGACAGGCCATGGTTACGTGCCAGCTCCAGCGGCACCGCGGTCCAGAACAGACTGAACGTGGCGAACATGCAACCCTGGTAAAACGCACGCTGACGCAGCACTGGTTGTTGGCGCAGCAGTGTCCACAGCGACCCGAGCAGTTGCCCGTACGTGGCGCTGTGATCCGGTTGGCGCTTGGGCACAGTCAGCGCCAGCACCACACTGATCGCCGCCATCAATGCTGCCGCGATCATGAACATCGCCCGCCAACCGAAATGGTCGGCGACCACGCTCGACACCGGCCGCGCCAGCAGGATACCCAACAGCAAGCCGCCCATGATCCCGCCGACCACGCGACCACGAGATTCTTCCGGCGCCAGATGCGCGGCCAGCGGAATCAGAATCTGCACCGACACCGAACTGAAACCCACCAGTAGCGAGATCAGCAGAAACAGGTTGGGCTGATCGGTAAACGCCGCCGCCAACAGGCTGGCAATCGCCACCACCGTGGTGATGATCATCAGCCGACGGTTTTCCAGCAGATCACCCAACGGCACCAGGAAGAACAGGCCCAGCGCATAACCGATCTGCGTCAGCGAGACGATGAAGCTGGCCATGGTGTCGGTGAGGCCGATTTCCGGCGCGATCAGGCCGATGATCGGCTGCGCGTAGTAGATGTTGGCAACGATGGCGCCGCAGCAGAAGGCGAACAGCAGCACCATGCCTCGGGTCATCGTGTGAGTGGTGGTGGTCATAAGGTTTCTCGATCCAGCGAAAGGGAATGCGATGAGGCTAAGGGTTAATCCGCAAGGGCAGAAGGCGCCGGCGATTGATATCAGTTATTCCGTTGCGGAATGGCTGGGTGCTAGCGGCGTGTCATCCATCGGCGGACCTTGCGTCCGACCGTTGCGGGTCGATGATACATTCACTTACATCCTGTTCGATAGCGTGCTTATGTCTGCATTGGCTTGTTCAACATTGATGACCGGAGGATTGCAATGTTTCGTCAGAGGCTTCACCACATAGCAACGATTGTCCTGATCAGTCTGCTGGGCGCGATGAGCGTGCAGGCTGCTGATGCCCCCGGCATGCGCCTCGGCGTGCGCGGCGAGATCGCCGGGGTCAGTGCCGACTCACTGAAAGTCCACGTCAACAGCGGTGAAAACGTGCTGATTCAGTTGACCAGTGACACCAAGGTCCGCGCCGTCACCCTGGCCAATATCGAAGACATCAAACCCGGCAGTTACATTGGCGCGGCGGCCATGCCGCAGGAGGACGGCACACTCAAGGCGCTGGAGGTGCATGTGTTTCCGCCGGAGCTGGCGGGCAGCGGTGACGGGCATCGACCGTTCGACCTGGCCAAGGGCAGCAGCATGACCAATGGCAGTGTCGGCGACCTGGTAGTGAGCAATGGTCGGGTGCTGACGGTGAACTACAAGGGCGGCCAGCAGAAGATCCTTGTAGTGGTCTAATGAAACCGGACACCCATTTAGGCGAGAATGCTCGCCAGATAGAGGTGTCTGATGACCAAACAACGTCGTTCTTTTTCCGCTGAATTCAAACGCGAGGCCGCAGGCCTCGTGCTCGATCAAGGCTATAGCCATATCGAAGCCAGCCGCTCGCTTGGTGTGGTTGAGTCCGCGTTGCGCCGCTGGGTTAATCAGCTTCAGCAGGAGCGCACTGGCGTTACTCCGCAGAGTAAAGCGCTGACGCCAGAGCAACAGAAAATCCAGGAATTGGAAGCTCGAATCGCTCGACTTGAGCGGGAGAAATCCATTTTAAAAAAGGCTACCGCGCTCTTGATGTCGGAAGAGCACGAGCGCACGCGCTGATTGATCAACTGAGCCCCCAAGAGCCGGTTGATTGGCTTTGCGCAGTCTTTGACGTCACTCGTTCGTGTTACTACGCCCATCGTCTCAGGCGCCGAACTCCAGACGTTGAGCGGCTTCGGTTGCGCAGCCGGGTTAACGAACTGTTTACGCAAAGTCGAAGCGCCGCCGGTAGCCGCAGCATCGTGTCGATGATGCAGGAAGACGGCGAGCAAATTGGGCGGTTCAAGGTGCGAGGCCTGATGCGGGAACTGGAGTTGGTCAGTAAACAACCTGGATCACATGCCTACAAACAAGCGACGGTTGAGCGGCCTGACATTCCGAACATATTGAATCGAGAGTTTGATGTGCCGGCGCCGAATCAGGTCTGGTGTGGCGACATCACCTACATCTGGGCTCAAGGGAAATGGCATTACCTGGCTGTCGTTATGGATCTTTACGCGCGCCGAGTGGTGGGCTGGGCGCTGTCGAACAAGCCGGATGCGGATCTGGTCATCAAGGCGTTGGACATGGCTTACGAACAGCGTGGCAGGCCTCAAGGGCTTCTGTTTCACTCGGATCAGGGCTCGCAATATGGCAGTCGCCAGTTTCGCCAACGGCTCTGGCGTTACCGCATGCGCCAAAGCATGAGCCGTCGTGGAAACTGCTGGGATAACGCGCCGATGGAGCGTGTGTTTCGCAGCTTGAAAACTGAATGGATACCGACCGTGGGCTACATGACAGCTCAAGAAGCGCACCGCGACATCAGTCATTACCTGATGCATCGGTACAACTGGATTAGACCGCACCAATTCAACAACGGACTGGCCCCAGCTCAGGCCGAGAAAAAACTTAACGTCGTGTCCGGGATTAGTTGACCACTACACCTGGTGCCGGAGGACGTGCCGATCGTCAACCTGACGCCGGGCGATAGAAGCTTGCTGAAGGTCGGGGTGAAGATCGTTACGTTCGTCACGCAAGGGGCGGATGGCACGCTGACGGCGCAATCGATTTCTGCAGGCAAGGATGGGGTGACGCCACCGATGTAACCGCCTGAACACCTATCACTGTGGGAGCGAGCCTGCTCGCGAAAGCGGTCTGGCATTCAATGATGTGCTGGCTGATCTGACGCTTTCGCGAGCAGGCTCGTTCCCACAGGGGGCGGTGTTAGATGTCAATATGCGCACAAAAAAGGCGACCTCAGTGGGTAATGCCGATCAGTTAAGCCCTTTTGCTTGACCTTTGGCCGCAAGAAATCAAAATCCGATGCCTGAATAGGCATCGGATTTTTTTATGCGTCTGGCTCGGGCACTGGAACTCACCCACAACTTCGTCTCGACTCCCAACTCCCTCGAAGGGTTGGACTCGTTGCTTGATCCATCTCTGGTCGAACAGGCATTGGAGCAGGCCGGTGTAGCCACTTTGCGCAGGCGACGCTTACCTTTGGAAATGATGCTTTGGTGCGTCATCTCCATGGCGTTTTTTCGACGCATGTCGGCGTGGGATGTGGTCAGTCGCATGAACATCATGCTGCCTGGGCAACGTCCGCTGGTCGCGCCCAGCGCCGTAGTCCAAGCCCGTCAGCGGCTGGGCAGCGAGGCCGTACGACAAGTCTTCGATCTGACTCAGAAAAGCTGGCATGAAGCGGCCAGTCATCCGACCTGGGCCGGGTTGCGCTTGCTGGGTGTCGACGGCGTCGTCTGGCGTACGCCCGATACACCGGAAAACCGTGCGCGTTACGACTCCGCCAGCAACCAGCATGGCGATACTGGTTTTCCTCAGGTGCGCATGGTTTGCCAAATGGAATTGACCAGTCACTTACTGATTGGCAGCGCGTTTGACGGCTATCGCAGCAACGAGATGAAACTGGCGGAGCAACTGATCGAAACCACCCCCGATCACTCGCTGACGCTGTTCGATCGCGGCTTTTATTCCTTGGGGTTGCTGCATCAATGGCAGCAAGCAGGCATCGAGCGACATTGGTTGATGCCGCTGAAAAAAGGCTCGCAGTACGAAGTGCTTCAGCGTTTGGGGCGCCACGATGCTGTGGTCTCGTTGAGTACTTCGCCGCAGGCCCGCAAGCAATGGCCTGGATTGCCGGAGCGCCTGACTGCGCGGCTTCTGAGCAAAACCGTCAAGGGCAAGGTTTGTCAGATACTGACGTCGATGGCCGACTCATTACGCTTCCCGTCCGACGAAATCGTCGATCTCTACAGCCAGCGATGGGAGATCGAGTTAGGGTTTAGAGAAATGAAGCAGACCCTGCTGAACAGCAGCTATACGCTGCGCAGCAAGACGCCCGAAATGATTGAGCAGGAACTGTGGGGCGTGTTGTTGGGCTACAACCTGTTGCGTTATCAGATGGTGGAGATGAGCCGCCATTGTCCAGGCATCCATCCATGCGAACTGAGCTTCACCGCGTGCACTTGGGCGATCTTGGGGTTTATCAACGGCGTTTCTGCGGATCGTTCGGGGAACATCCCCAAATATCTCGCAGAGTTGCATGCCTCAGCCCCGCATTATGTCCTGCCACATCGACGCGAGGAGCGCATTTATCCTCGGGCAATCAGGCTCAAATCGCCGAAGTATCCGATCAAAAACAAAAATGCCAGTCAGCTTAACTGACTGGCATTAACCTCAGTGGGTCGCCTTTTTCATTTCAGCTCAAGCCTTACTGGCCCGTGTAAATCTGATCAAACACCCCACCATCATTGAAGTGGGTCTTCTGCACGGTGCGCCAGTCACCAAAGGTCTTCTCCACCGACAGGAAGTCGACTTTCGGGAAACGGTCGGTGTACTTCGCCAGCACCGCCGGATCACGTGGGCGCAGGTAGTTCGCCGCAGCAATCTCCTGACCTTGCGGTGACCACAGGTACTTCAGGTACTCATCCGCCGCTGCGCGCGAACCTTTCTTGTCGACGACTTTGTCGACCACCGACACCGGCGGCTCAGCCTCAGCAGAAACGCTCGGGTAGATCACTTCGAACTGATCACGACCAAATTCGCGGGCGATCATTTCCGCTTCGTTCTCGAAGGTCACCAGCACGTCGCCAATCTGGTTGGTCATGAACGTGGTGGTCGCGGCGCGGCCGCCGGTATCCAGCACCGGTGCTTGCTTGAACAGTTTGCCGACAAAGTCCTTGGCCTTGTTTTCGTCGCCACCGTTCTTCAGCACATAACCCCAGGCCGAGAGGTAGGTGTAGCGGCCGTTGCCCGAGGTTTTCGGGTTCGGCACGATCACCTGCACGCCATCCTTGAGCAGATCCGGCCAGTCTTTCAGGGCTTTCGGGTTGCCCTTGCGGACGATGAACACAGTGGCCGAGGTGAAGGGCGCGCTGTTGTTCGGCAGGCGCGTGACCCAGTTGTCCGGAACCAGTTTGCCGTTGTCGGCCAGAGCGTTGATGTCGGTCGCCATGTTCATGGTGATGACGTCAGCCGGCAGGCCATCGATCACCGAGCGCGCTTGCTTGCTCGAACCGCCGAAGGACATCTGTACGGTGATGTTTTCGTTGTGTTCGGCTTGCCAGTGTTTCTGGAACGCGGCGTTGTAGTCCTTGTAGAAATCGCGCATCACGTCGTAGGAAACGTTCAGCAAGGTCGGTGCGGCTTGAGCCACGCTACCGAAGGCGAGACCGGCGGCGAGAAGTGAGGCGCCAAAGAGTTTTTTCACTGCGCATTCCTTGTTCTATCTGTGTAGGAGCAGGGGGTGATGTTCAATTGCCACTGACTATAACGGGGCTCGCATAGTCGCTTAAAGATTAAAAAGCTCTGTGCTTATTCGATTTTCTTGAACAGCTGATTGCCGCAACGCGAGCAGAACGCAGCGCCGTGTTCGTGGCTGTTTTTCTTGCACACCGGGCAGTCGTGTTGCAGTTGTTCGCCGCGCATGGCGTTGGCCAGTTCGGCGGTGAAAATCCCGGTGGGTACAGCGATGATCGAGTAACCGGTGATCATCACCAGCGACGAAATCACCTGACCCAGCGGTGTCTTTGGCACGATGTCGCCGAAACCCACGGTGGTCAACGTGACGATAGCCCAATAGATGCCTTTGGGAATGCTGGTGAAGCCGTGCTCCGGGCCTTCAATCACGTACATCAGGGTGCCGAACACCGTCACCAGGGTGCAGACGCTGACCAGAAACACAACGATCTTCTGCTTGCTGCCGCGCAGCGCCGACATCAGATAGTTGGCTTGTTTGAGATACGGACTGAGCTTGAGTACGCGGAAAATCCGCAGCATCCGGATAATCCGGATGATCAGCAGGTACTGCGCATCGCTGTAATACAGCGCGAGGATGCCGGGCACGATCGCCAGCAAATCCACCAGCCCATAAAAACTGAAGGCGTAGCGCAGCGGCTTCGGTGAGCAATACAGACGCAGGATGTACTCACCGAGAAAGATGATCGTGAAGCCCCACTCGATGTAAGCCAGCACATCAGCATAGTTCTGGTGGATGCTGTCGATACTGTCGAGCATCACGATCACCAGACTGGCGAGGATGATCAACAGCAAGATGCCGTCGAAGCGCCGCCCGGCGAGGGTGTCGCTCTGGAAAATCATGACGTAAAGCCGCTCACGCCAGTTGTTGCTGCTGTCCATGGAAAACGCCTGAATCAAAGATCAGCGCAGCCTAGGTTGATTCTCCCCATGAGCGCAAGGCGTGCTGTCGACGTTGGCCTTGCCAAGCATCTGGATACCGGCGCGGATCAGCCAGCAGGCGAGGATGAACGGCGCGGTCAGCGTGGCCAGGCCGATGGCGGCGAACAGCGGTGTGACCAGCAGCGCCACAACAATGCCGAGCAACGGCAACCACGGTTGTTGACGCTGCGCGCTGAAGGCGAGGGCGGCGAGTACCGCGTTGTAACTGCCGAGGCCGAACAGTGCGGCGCTGGTTTCGTGGTGCAGCAGGCTCGAACCGAGACCAATCGCCGAGGCCAGCAGCGCCCAGCTAAAAGCCCGCCGATCAGCGATCAGCAAACCAGCGGCGATCAGTGCGCCGGCCAGCGGATGACCGAGGAACATCACCTGACCCAAACCGCGCAGTTCAGCGGCGAACAGGTTCAGCGTATTCATCTCGATGTGCGCCATTGGCGCCGAAGGCTCGGCGAACAGCAGCAGGATCCAGCTCATGGCCACGAACGGCGAGGTGTAGGCCGGTATGGCTCGGCTGCGGTAAACATGTTTGAGCCATTGCTGCGTGACCATCGCACTGAGGCCGCCGGCGGCGAGAATCAGCGGCGGCAGCAATGGCGACCAGGGGAAATACAGGCTCAGCAACAAACCAAGCAACACGCCGTTGTAGCTGAACAACCCGGCCTGACGATCAGCCTTGGCATAGTTGCGCCGTTGCGCGGTGAGTAATCCGGCGACGGCGCCGAGCAGCGCACCGGAGAACAGCACTGGCGCTGTCAGCAGGATCGCCAGCAGACACAGCAGGCCGCACAGCGGATGGCGCTGGAGGAATATTTGACTGAAACCGTTGAGCAAAGCCTCGGCCCAGTCGGGGCAGTGGGTGTTGAAAGAGTTGGCAGACATGGCAGTTCTGAAGGTCAGTGAAACCGAGTCGCCTGCTTCGCCAGCAGGCTGGCTCCCACATTGAATCTTTGTTCAGTCATTGAGTTTGTGATGCACACAAATCAACTGTGGGAGCGGGCTTGCTCGCGAAGAGGCCAGTTGTAGCGCTCAAGCATTTTGATTGAAGGAATAACCGCTATTCCCACAGGTGCTTTTTGAGCATGTTTAGATCAATGTTTCGATACGCAGCGAGTTGGTCGACCCCAGCTGCCCGAACGGCACACCGGCGGTGATCAACAGCGTGTCACCGCGCTCGGCCATACCTTGTGCCTGGGCAATTTCCAGTGCGGTCGAACACACCTCGTCGACCTGCCGCAAACGATCGTTGACCACCGAATGAATCCCCCAGGCCACGCTCAAACGGCGCGCGGTCTGCAGGTTCGGCGTCAGGTTGAGGATCGGTGCTTTCGGCCGTTCCCGCGCCGCACGCAAACTCGAGGTGCCCGACTCGCTGTAGTTGACCAGCACCGCCACCGGCAGCACGTTGCTGATGCGACGGATCGCGCAACTGATCGCATCGGAAACCGTCGCTTCGGCTTTTGGTCGGCTGACGTCGAGTTGCGTCTGGTAGTCCGGGCCGTTTTCCACCTGGAGGATGATCTTGCTCATCATCTGCACGGCTTCCAGCGGGTATTCGCCCGACGCGGTTTCTGCCGAGAGCATGACCGCATCGGCGCCTTCGGCCACAGCGTTGGCAACGTCGGTCACCTCAGCGCGGGTCGGGGCAGGGGAGAAGCGCATCGATTCCAGCATCTGCGTTGCCACCACCACCGGTTTACCGAGTTCGCGGCATGTGGTGATGATGTTTTTCTGAATCTGCGGCACGCTCTCGGCGGGCACTTCGACGCCCAGATCACCGCGGGCCACCATGATCGCGTCGCTCAGTTCGGCGATTTCGCGCAGTTGCTCGACTGCCGACGGCTTCTCGATTTTCGCCATCAGAAAGGCTTTGTCGCCGATCAGTTCGCGCGCTTCGAGAATGTCTTGCGGACGCTGCACAAACGACAGCGCCACCCAATCCACGCCCAGCTCCAGACCGAAGCTCAGGTCGCGACGATCCTTGGCGGTCAGTGGGCTCAGGTCGAGCACTGCTTGCGGCACGTTCACACCTTTACGGTCGGACAGTTCGCCGCCGTTGAGCACGGTGGTGTCGATCGCGTCGGAGTACTTGGTCACTACGCGCAGACGCAGTTTGCCGTCGTCGAGCAGCAGATCCATGCCGGCTTCCAGCGCCGCGATGATCTCCGGATGCGGCAGGTTCACCCGGCGTTCATCGCCCGGTGTGACGTCCAGATCAAGCCGGAATGCCTGACCGCGATGCAATTGCACCTTGCCGTCGGCGAACTTGCCGACGCGCAGTTTCGGCCCTTGCAGGTCCATCAGAATGCCCAGCGGATAGTTGAGCTGGCGCTCGACCTCGCGGATCCACTGATAGCGCTTGGCGTGGTCGGCGTGATCGCCGTGGCTGAAGTTGAGGCGGAAGATATTCACCCCGGCCTCGACCAGTTCACGGATGTCGTCGATGCCATCGACCGCAGGCCCGAGGGTGGCGAGGATTTTGACCTTTTTATCAGGCGTCATGATTTGCAGTTCTCAAGGATCAGGATGGCGCGGAAGTCGTTGACGTTGGTGCGGGTCGGCTCGGTGACGATCAGCGCATCGAGCGCCGCGAAATAGCCGTAGCCGTTGTTGTTATCCAGTTCGTCGCTGGCGCTTAAGCCCAGAGCGGCGGCGCGGGCGTAGCTGTCCGGGGTCATGATCGCGCCGGCGTTGTCTTCCGAGCCGTCGATGCCGTCGGTGTCACCGGCCAGGGCGTAGACGCCGGGCTGGCCCTTGAGGCTGTCGGTCAGGCTGAGGAGGAATTCGGCGTTGCGTCCGCCACGGCCATTGCCGCGCACGGTCACCGTGGTTTCGCCGCCGGAGAGGATCACGCACGGCGCAGCCAGTGGCTGGCCATGGTTGATGATCTGCCGGGCGATACCGGCGTGGACTTTTGCCACCTCGCGGGATTCACCTTCCAGGTCGCCGAGGATCAGCGTGCTGAAACCGGCCTGACGGCATTTCACCGCAGCGGCGTCCAGCGATTGCTGCGGACGGGCGATCAACTGGAAGTGACTGCGGGCCAGGCTCGGATCACCGGGTTTGACGGTTTCCGACTCGGGGCTTTGTAGCCAGTTGCGTACCGAGGCCGGGATCTCGATGCCGTAGCGCTTGATGATCGCCAGCGCTTCGGTGGAGGTGCTTGGGTCGGCCACGGTCGGGCCGGAAGCGATGACCGTAGCGAGGTCGCCCGGTACATCGGAAATCGCATAGGTATAAACAGTCGCCGGCCAGCAGGCCTTGCCGAGACGGCCGCCCTTGATCGCCGAGAGGTGCTTGCGCACACAGTTCATCTCACCGATGGTCGCGCCGGATTTGAGCAGGGCTTTGTTGATCGACTGTTTGTCGGCGAGGGTGATGCCGTCGGCCGGCAGCGCCAACAGGGCAGAGCCGCCACCGGAGAGCAGGAAGATCACGCGGTCGTCTTCAGTCAGGTTGCTGACCAGCTCCAGCACGCGTTTGGCCACGGCCAGACCGGCAGCGTCCGGGACTGGATGCGCGGCTTCGACCACTTCGATTTTTTCGCACGGGGCGCCGTGACCGTAACGGGTCACGACCAGGCCTGTGACTTCACCTTCCCAGCAGCGCTCGACCACTTGCGCCATGGCGGCGGCGGCTTTGCCGGCGCCGATGACGATCACGCGGCCGGTGCGGTCGGCGGGCAGATGAGCTTCGAGGACTTGGTTCGGATGGGCCGCGTCGATGGCTGTGGCAAACAGCTCGCGCAGCAGTTGTTGCGGATCGACCGACATGGCGGGCTCCCGGAATTCTTGTTATTCGAAAGGGCAACTCAGATCCCTTGTGGGAGCGAGCCTGCTCGCGAAGGCGGTGTGTCAGCCAACATGGATGTTGAATGTGCAACCGCTTTCGCGAGCAGGCTCGCTCCCACAGGGTTTTGTGCAGGGCTTATTTTTTGTCGCGAATCGAGAAGTTGGCCATGTGTTCCAGACCCTTGATCAGCGCCGAGTGGTCCCAGTTGCTGCCACCGATGGCCGCGCAGGTGCTGAACACTTGCTGGGCGTTGGCGGTGTTTGGCAGGTTGATGTTCAGCTCCTTGGCGCCTTGCAGGGCCAGGTTCAGGTCCTTCTGGTGCAGGCTGATACGGAAGCCCGGATCGAAGGTGCCTTTGATCATGCGCTCGCCGTGTACTTCGAGGATCTTCGAGGAGGCGAAACCACCCATCAGCGCTTCACGCACCTTGGCTGGATCCGCACCGTTTTTCGAAGCGAACAGCAAAGCTTCAGCGACGGCCTGAATGTTCAGGGCAACGATGATCTGGTTTGCCACTTTCGCGGTCTGACCGTCGCCATTGCCGCCGACCAGCGTGATGTTCTTGCCCATGGCCTGGAACAGCGGCAGCGCGCGTTCGAAGGCATCGGCGTCGCCACCGACCATGATGCTCAGCGTTGCGGCTTTGGCGCCGACTTCACCGCCGGATACCGGTGCGTCGAGGTACTGCGCGCCTTTTTCGTTGATCTTGGCGGCGAACGCCTTGGTGGCGGTCGGCGAGATCGAGCTCATGTCGATGACGACTTTGCCTTTGCCGATACCGGCAGCCACGCCGTCGGCGCGGAACAGCACGTCATCGACCTGCGGGGTATCCGGGACCATGACGATGATGAACTCGGCTTCCTGCGCCACTTCGCGCGGGTTCGCCAACGCGACGGCGCCAGCGGCCACCAGGTCGGCAGGCGCGGCGTCGTGGTGCGCCGACAGGAACAGGCTGTGACCGGCTTTCTGCAGGTTCGCCGCCATTGGGTGGCCCATGATGCCGGTGCCGATAAATCCGATTTTAGCCATGAGAAAATCCTCTTGTTTTTGTCTTGCTCAAGCAAATAGGAGAGCTGCTTTTATGTGGGAGCGAGCCTGCTCGCGCATGCGGTATGCCAGGCGCCACTGATGGTGAATGTGCCGGCCTCTTCGCGAGCAAGCCCGCTCCCACAGGTTTTGCGTTGTTCTTAAATTGCGTTATGGGTTTTCAGCCAGCCCAGACCTGCTTCGGTGGTGGTCAGCGGCTTGTATTCACAGCCGACCCAACCCTGATAACCAATGCGGTCGAGGTGTTCGAACAGGAAGCGGTAGTTGATTTCACCGGTGCCTGGTTCGTTGCGCCCCGGGTTGTCCGCGAGCTGCACATGGTTGATCTCGCCCAGGTGCGATTGCAGGGTACGGGCCAGATCGCCTTCCATGATTTGCATGTGATAGATGTCGTATTGCAGGAACAGATTGGCGCTGCCGACCTGCTCGCGAATCGACAGGGCTTGCGCCGTGTTATTCAGGTAGAAGCCCGGAATGTCGCGGGTGTTGATCGCTTCCATCACCAGTTTGATGCCGACGGCTTGCAGCTTGTCGGCGGCGTACTTGAGGTTGGCGACGAAGGTTTTTTCCACGGTGGCATCGTCCACGCCTTGCGGACGGATACCGGCCAGGCAGTTGATCTGGGTGTTGCCCAGCACTTGTGCGTAGGCAATGGCCAGATCGACCCCGGCGCGGAACTCTTCAACCCGATCCGGCAGGCAGGCGATACCGCGCTCGCCCTTGGCCCAGTCACCGGCCGGCAGGTTGAACAGCACTTGGGTCAGACCGTTGGCGTCGAGCCTGGCCTTGATTTCGGCAGAGTTGAAGTCGTACGGGAACAGGTATTCCACACCACTGAAACCGGCCTTGGCGGCGGCGTCGAAACGGGCAAGGAAATCCTGTTCGGTGAACAGCATGGACAGGTTGGCTGCGAAACGCGGCATGGTGGTCTCCCGTAAATCTTGTGAGGTTCCCCTTGTGGGAGCGAGCCTGCTCGCGAAAGCGGTCTGTCAGCCAACATCGGTGTTGGATATGAAGCCGTCTTCGCGAGCAGGCTCGCTCCCACAAGGAGAGCGGTCAGCAGTTAATCAAGCAGCGAAATCGCCGTTGGCGCATCGTTGCCGACCAGCGCCAGGTCTTCGAACTCGTTGACGGCGTTGATCTCGGTACCCATGGAGATGTTGGTCACACGCTCCAGAATGATCTCGACGATCACCGGCACCTTGAACTCTTCGATCATCTGTTCGGCCTTGCGCAGGGCAGGGGCGATTTCCGATGGTTCGAACACACGCAGCGCCTTGCAACCGAGGCCTTCGGCGACTGCGACGTGGTCAACACCGTAACCATTGAGTTCCGGCGCGTTCAGGTTATCGAAGGACAGCTGCACGCAGTAGTCCATTTCGAACCCGCGCTGTGCCTGACGGATCAGGCCCAGGTACGAGTTGTTCACCACGACGTGGATGTAAGGCAGTTTGAACTGAGCGCCGACCGCCAGTTCTTCGATCATGAACTGGAAATCATAATCCCCCGACAGGGCCACGACTTTACGGTTCGGATCGGCCTTGACCACGCCCAGCGCTGCCGGAATGGTCCAGCCCAACGGGCCTGCCTGGCCGCAGTTGATCCAGTGACGCGGCTTGTAGACGTGCAGGAACTGCGCGCCGGCAATCTGCGACAGACCAATGGTGCTGACGTAGCAGGTGTCCTTGCCGAACACCTGATTCATTTCTTCGTAAACGCGCTGTGGTTTCACCGGCACGTTGTCGAAGTGGGTTTTGCGATGCAGGCTGGCTTTGCGCTGCTGGCAATCCTGCAGCCAGGCACTGCGGTTTTTCAGCTTGCCGGCGGCTTGCCACTCACGGGCGACTTCGATGAACACGGTCAGCGCGGCAGCCGCGTCAGACACGATGCCCAGATCCGGCGTGAACACACGACCGATCTGCGTGCCTTCGATGTCGACGTGAATGAACTTGCGGCCTTCGGTGTACACGTCAACCGAACCGGTGTGACGGTTGGCCCAACGGTTACCGATGCCCAGCACCACGTCGGATTTGAGCATGGTGGCGTTGCCGTAGCGGTGCGAAGTCTGCAGACCGACCATGCCGACCATCAGCGGGTGATCGTCCGGGATGGTGCCCCAGCCCATCAGGGTCGGGATGACCGGGATGCCGGTCAATTCGGCGAACTCGACCAGCAAGTCGCTGGCGTCGGCGTTGATGATGCCACCACCGGCTA
Source organism: Pseudomonas baetica (assembly GCF_002813455.1). Classification (NCBI taxonomy): domain Bacteria; kingdom Pseudomonadati; phylum Pseudomonadota; class Gammaproteobacteria; order Pseudomonadales; family Pseudomonadaceae; genus Pseudomonas; species Pseudomonas baetica. Next base: position 611,208 of record NZ_PHHE01000001.1, read on the forward strand.
CCAGCAATGGACGCTCGGCCTGATCGAGCAGGGCCAAAGCCTTCTCGACCTGAACGCGGGTGGCGGTCGGCTTGGCCAGCGGCAGAGGCTGGTAAGCGTCGATGTCGAATTCGATTTCGGCCATCTGCACGTCGAACGGCAGATCGATCAGCACAGGGCCTGGACGGCCGGAGCGCATTTCAAAGAACGCTTTCTGGAACGCGTACGGCACTTGGCCCGGCTCCAGAACAGTGGTCGCCCACTTGGTGACTGGCTTGACGATGCTGGTGATGTCGACCGCCTGGAAGTCTTCCTTGTGCATACGGGCGCGGGGTGCCTGGCCGGTAATGCAGAGGATGGGAATCGAGTCGGCCGAGGCGCTGTAGAGCCCGGTGACCATATCGGTACCGGCAGGGCCGGAAGTCCCGATGCACACGCCGATGTTGCCGGCCTTGGTGCGGGTGTAGCCCTCGGCCATGTGCGAGGCGCCTTCAACGTGGCGAGCGAGGACGTGATCGATGCCACCGACTTTCTGCAAGGCGGAGTACAGCGGGTTGATGGCAGCGCCTGGAATGCCAAAAGCGGTATCAACCCCTTCACGGCGCATCACCAGAACGGCGGCTTCGATTGCTCTCATTTTGCTCATGGTTTTGTGCCTCTTTACGTTTTGTAATTGTATACAAGTGGCTTTGCGCAGAGTGTATTCACGGCGGACGGCGCAGGTCAATCCATTTTCTCAAGCGGCTGTTTCATTTGTCGGAAGCCGTTTCTACTGTGGCTTTTCGTCGCATGTGGCGCTTTTCGAGAATTATTGTATACAAAAAAATAACTCATTGTGTTCTATTTGTTGCATCGGACTGCGGCACAAACGCGCAGTCCCACGACGTTCCCTATAACAAAATGAGGACGGCACCATGAGCGCTTTAACCTTGAAAGTCGCAGTCAACCTGGTCAATGAAGCCATCAGCGCAGGGCGGGCCATCTCCGCCGCGCCGCTGACCATCGCGGTACTCGATACCGGCGGCCACCTGATCACCCTGCAACGCGAAGACGGCGCCAGCCTGCTGCGCCCGCAAATCGCCATCGGCAAAGCCTGGGGCGCCATCGCCCTGGGCAAAGGCTCGCGTCTGCTGGCCCTGGACGCCCAACAACGCCCGGCCTTCATCGCCGCGCTCAACAGCATGGGGCAGGGCAGCGTCGTGCCGGCACCGGGCGGTGTGTTGATCCGTGATCAGGCGGGGGAGGTGTTGGGGGCGATCGGGATCAGTGGCGATCTGTCGGATGTTGATGAGCAGGTGGCGATCAAAGCGGTGCAGGCGCTGGATTTGAAGGCGGATGCGGGGGTGGCGGCTTGATCTTTAGCGCCTGATTAACCGCTATCGCGAGCAGGCTTACTCCTACAGGATCGTAGTCAGACACAAAATGTCTGAATGCCTTCGAGCCCCCTGTGGGAGCGAGCCTGCTCGCGAAGGCGATCTTGAATACATATCTGCTAAAAACCTTGCCACACCTTCCACCATTCCCAGAACTAGCCTCTTCATGAACTCAGCATGAGGAAGGCAAAGGAATGCCGGATTTATCAGCTTCACATCGCTTGCGCATTGGCCGCTACTCCGAACACAACCGCATCTACCTACTGACTACCAATACTGCAGGAAGGCTGCCTGTTTTCGGTGACTTTAAACTGGGTCGATTGGTCGTCAGCCAGTTTCGCGTCGCAGAAGAAAGGGGACTTGCCAACTCGTTGGCCTGGGTTGTCATGCCAGATCATTTTCACTGGCTGATTGAATTGAAGCGCGGTTCGCTAGGTGAGTTGATGCAACGAACCAAATCCCTCAGCACCAAAGCCGTGAATCTCTCGACCGGTCGAAATACCAGTCTTTGGCAATCAGGCTTTCATGATCGTGCGCTGCGCAAAGAAGAAGATCTGGTGAAGCTGGCTCGGTATATCGTGGCCAACCCGTTGCGGGCTGGTCTGGTTGAGACGCTTGGGGATTATCCGCTGTGGGATGCTATTTGGATCTGAACATAATTCTGTGTTGCTGCCATTCGCGAGCAGGCTCGCTCCCACAGGGAATTTGTGAACACCAAAGACCCAATGTGGGAGCGAGCCGCTCGCGAGGCAGTTGCCGCAGTGTCTCAGTCCGGCTCACACCCCTTCAGCACCAACCGGATAATCGTCTGCGCCGCCGCTTCATAGTCCGCCTCGTCCAGCTTGTCCTTACCGGTGACCGCAGAAATCTGCCAGTCGAAGTCGGCGTAGGTCTGGGTCGCGGCCCAGATGCTGAACATCAGATGGTTGGGGTCGATCGGGGCGATCTGGCCGCGGTCGATCCAGGTCTGGATGCAGTCGATGTTGTGTTTGGCCTGGCCGTTGAGCTGTTCGACCAGGTCGGCGCTCAGGTGTGGGGCGCCGTGCATGATTTCGCTGGCGAACACTTTGGAGGCGAAGGGCAGGTCGCGGGAGATGCGGATTTTCGAGCGGATGTAGCCGCTGAGGACTTCGCTCGGCACGCCGTCCGGATTGAACGGGGTCGACGCCTGCAGAATCGGCACGATGATACTTTCCAGCACCTCGCGGTAGAGGTTTTCCTTGGACTTGAAGTAGTAGTAGACGTTGGGCTTGGGCAATCCTGCCTTGGCGGCGATGTCGCTGGTTTTGGTCGCAGCGAAGCCCTTGTCGGCAAACTCCTCACTGGCGGCACGCAGGATCAGTTCTTTGTTGCGCTCGCGGATTGTGCTCATAAACCCGGTGGTTCCTTGCCTGTTCTGGCGGTTGCGCATGGTAGCACCGGCCTCGCGCGGCGCTCAAGAATGCCCCGTGTGGTCAGTGGTCGCGTTATGCTTCGCACCATTCATACATAAAAGGAAACAGGATTCATGGCAGGAAGCAGTTTGCTGGTGCTGATCGACGACATCGCCACCGTTCTGGATGACGTTGCGTTGATGACCAAAATGGCCGCCAAGAAGACCGCAGGCGTGCTCGGTGACGACTTGGCGCTGAATGCCCAGCAAGTCTCCGGCGTACGCGCCGAACGAGAAATCCCGGTTGTCTGGGCAGTGGCCAAAGGTTCGTTCGTCAACAAACTGATCCTGGTGCCATCGGCACTGGCGATCAGTGCGTTCGCGCCGTGGCTGGTAACGCCGCTGTTGATGGTCGGTGGCGCGTATCTGTGTTTCGAGGGTTTCGAGAAGCTGGCGCACAAGTTTCTCCACAGCAAGGCGGAAGATGACGCCGAGCATGCGCAACTGACCGAAGCGGTGGCCGATCCGGCAACCGATCTGGTGGCGTACGAGAAGGACAAGATCAAAGGTGCGATCCGCACTGACTTCATTCTCTCGGCAGAAATCATCGCGATCACCCTCGGCACCGTGGCTACTGCTTCGCTGTCCCAGCAAGTGATCGTGATGTCAGGCATCGCCATCGTCATGACCGTGGGCGTTTACGGTCTGGTGGCCGGTATCGTCAAGCTCGACGATCTCGGTCTCTGGCTGACGCAGAAGCCTGGGCAGATCGCCAAAAAAATCGGTAACGGCATCCTGGTCGCGGCACCGTACATGATGAAAACCCTGTCGGTGGTGGGCACCGCAGCGATGTTCCTGGTCGGCGGCGGCATCCTGACCCATGGCGTACCGGTGGTGGGGCACTGGATTGAGGGTGTTGGCGCGGCGGCGGGCGCTGCCGGGTTTGCAGTGCCGATGTTGCTCAACGGGGTGGTGGGGATTATTGCCGGTGGCGTGGTGTTAATTGCTGTGAGCCTGGTTGGCAAACTGTGGAAGGCTGCGCGGGCATAAAACGCCCGCGCTTGATCATGCCGGGACGGTAGCGTTCTGTAGCAAATGGTTCCACAGGTACTGCGCGACGGCTTCATCCGTGCACGGGCCAATGACCTCGGCGTCGGGAAGCGCCTGCATCAACTCGGCATGCGCATTACCCATGAGCACCCCTTTGCCGACGCCGGACAACATGTCGGCGTCGTTCAATCCGTCGCCAAACGCGATGCATGCCTGCACGGGCACGTTCAGGAAGTCGGCGAGCTGTTTCAAGGCATTGCCCTTGGAGACGTCTCGGGTCATGACCTCCAGACACCATGGGAAGGTGAAGACAGTGCTGATCTGATCGCCCAGCAGTTGGTTCAGCCGTGTCTGCAACCTGAGCAGGGCGCCGTGATCCTTGTTCCGCTGAAAGAAAAACACCTTCTGCACGGCGGTCAACGGCAGGCTTTCGGACGCGCAGATCACCGGCTGAAAGGCTGGATTCTGGCTGAAGTCCTTGAGGTTTTCGTCTTCGCGGCTCATCAACCAACTGGACTGGCAGTAAAGGTTGATGGTCAGATCCGCGTCTCCTCGCGTTTCCTCCAGCAGTGTCTGGACGACGCTGGCCGGTAACTCTTCGCTCAGTGCAAGCCCACCGCAGGCGCTGGAAATGCGCGCACCATTGGACGTGATCAAATGAACCGGCAGCGACTGACTGTCGAGCAACGACTCGACGTCTGTCTGGTGCCGACCGGTAGCCAGCACGATGTGATGGCCGGCGTGGTTCAGGCTGTGAATCACGCTTTTGGTAAAAGCACCGAACGTACCGCCTGGCAGCAGCAGCGTGCCGTCCAGGTCAGAGGCAATAAGCAAGTACATGATGGCTCCTTCGAAGGGATCGCCCGCCGACCCGATTGCCGCGTGCGCAAGCAACCGAGCGGCGCCGCAAAGGTTACTGTCGTTCGCGCAGTTTCTCTGATTGTGCTTTGGTGAAGGTCATCCGATCTTCCAGCCGGAGATTGTCCTTTTCGTAGTAGATGCTCATGTCGGCATGTTTCTGCGGGACCGCGACGATGCGCTCGATCAGCGGCAAGGTATCCACCAGCAACTGCCGGGCATAACCCATCGCGCGGGTATAGGTGTCGATCACTTCTTCGAACTCGGGGTAGATGTTGAAGGCCACCTGATTGAGGATCGGCCCTTCGTCGATGCCCTCGCTGATCTCGTGCAACGTCGCGCCGTGCATCCGCTCGCCATTCTTCAGTGCCCAGTTGACCGGACGTACGCCGCGGTATTTCGGCAGGTAGGAAAGGTGCAGGTTGATGATTTTCGCGCAGCAATCGATGTAGCGCTTGGGCAAAATTCTCTTGTGGAAAATCACCAGGCAGATGTCACAGGCGAACGTGCCGTCGGCATAACCGGGCAAGTCTTCGATCAAGCCGCTTTCGACCACTTCGATCCCTTGCTCCCGGCAATACTGGATCAACGTGCGTTCAGTGCTGACCGGCTCGAAAGGATCGGCCACCACGTACGACACCGTATGGTCGGGGGACGCGTTGAAATATTCACAGGCGAAAATGGCCAGTTCGCCCTTGCCGCAAATCACTACCTTCTTAGGCAAGTTCAACGGTGCTCTCCTTCGGTTGGCTGCTGGTTTGTTTCAGTGATGCCAGATCCTGCATCACGCAAGTCAGGGCCTGGATCAAACGGGCGTTTTCGTCAGGCGTACGGCAGGAGATCCGGAAATACTTATCGGAATCGTCATTGCGCTTGCCCGAGCACTCCTTGATGTACATGTGGTGCTCGTCCAGCAACAACCGGGAAATGGTCTGGGCGTCGGCGTGATGGGTCTTGCAGTAAATGAAGTTTGCTTCAGTCTCGAAACCGCTGATGCCGTCGATCGCGTTCAGCGCCTGTTGAAACGCGCGAGTGTCGTTGATCACTTGTTGGCAACTGGCCAGGTATTCCTGTTGATACTGGGGCAGATGCAACAGGAACTCTTCGGCAAAGCCGTTGATGTTCCAGATCGGCAGCAGCGAATTGATCAGCGCCATCAATGTCCGGTTGGCACTGGCCAGGTATCCGATGCGAATTCCGCCGATACCGAACGTTTTGCTCATGCTGCGAATCACCACCAGGTTGGGATGATCGTCGAGCACATTGAGCATGGTGCTGCTGGCATGGTTGGAGAAGTCGAGGAACGACTCATCGACGATCAGCGAGATATCCAGTTCCAGCAACTGAGCAGCAAGCGAAGCCAGCGCCGAGGCGGGCGTCAGGGCGCCAGTCGGGTTGTTGGGCGACTCGATGATCACTACCTCGGGACGCTGCTGCCGGCAGGTGGCGAGCAACGCGTCGATGTCGATAGCGAAGTCATCCTCTTCTCGCGTGTAGTGGCAGAGCGTGCGCTGCTCACCGAACACGTTCGCGTATTCGTTGAAGGACGGTACTGTCACCAACGCGCTGCCGGTATAGACGGACGGCAGCAATTTGATGATTTCCGCCGCACCATTGGCGATGCACAGGTGCCTTGCGGAGACACCGAGGAATTCACTGAGCGACTCTTCGATGAGCTTTCTGCCGCCAGGGTAGTTCAGGAGGATGTGATCGAAGTTGTCCCTGATCTTGTCTTTCATCTGCTGTGGCGGGAAGTGGAAGTTGTAGATCAGGGCGAAGTCCAGCATCGGGTAGCGCCAGTAACCGCCGTGGCGATTTTGTACGAAGCCCAGACGATCACGACTGGAAATGTAGTTGCAGACCGTCAGGTCGTAATAATTGTCGACTTCATACCATTCGGTGGTCGGCACGATGACCGTCCGAATATCCCATTTGCCCTCAAGCGAGGCTTTTTTGAAGACGTCTTCGTAGTAGGCGTTGACGTTGTCTTTGCGCACGTTACTGGCGAGTTGTTTTTTGACGTGCTCGGCGAACGTGGTTGATCCGATCTGGTACAGGTTGACGGTCTTGTATTGGCCGTCATGCGCTTGGTGGCCGATGTCCTTGGTTGAGCCGAAACCCTGCAAATGGTCTCCCTCGAGCACGGCGTAGGTGCCCTCCATGTTCTTGCCAAGCGGCGACACCAGGGCGATCAGGTCACCGGGTTTTTGCAGAAGCTGTTGCAGGCTGGAGGCCGAGAAATAAATGTCGCCCTCGATGATCAGCGTGTTTGCGGTAATGTGCTCGCGCGCCAGATACAGCGAGTAGATGTTGTTGGTCGTGGCCCAGTCCGGGTTGCTGACAAACTCAAAGTTGATAGCGGTGTCCATTGCCCGAAGGTGAGCGGTAATGGTTTCGGACTGATAGCCGACCACAACCACCACGTTGGTGATACCCAACGTTTGGAGGTTGTTCAGGGCATTGTCGATGAAGGCGATATTGTTGGTCTTCACCAACGGCTTCGGCGTGTGGCGCGTGCGCTTGCCCAGGCGACTTCCGCGTCCGGCACACAGAATGATGGCTGTCTGGTTGTTCATTGTCATTTCCTTATTTAATGAAAGATGAGTCCGGGCACCACGTGCTGGTAGACCCATACGCCGTCGATCCTGCCGCGAAAGCTCTCCTCGCCACCGCTGTCGCCACCGGTCTTGATCCCGGCACCGAGGCCGAATGAGTGGAAGTTTTCCAGCACCCGACCCTCGCGAGTGATCGGATTGAGTTGCGCGTTGGTGAGCAGCCCGAAGTCGTCCTGTTGAAGTTCCAGTGGTGTGCCGTCGACATCCAGCAAGGGCACCAGCCCCGCCTTGTACCCGGTGCTGTGAATCAGCAAATCGGATTGTGCGATCAGACCCAGCACCTGATCGGTAGAGGCGTGCGCTATGTCCACGATGTCGAGATTGCGGATCAGCCCTTGTTTGATCTTGCGGGCGAATTCAAACGAGTCGTAGCGCAGGCCCGAATAGCGGTTGACCCTTTGACTTGCCTGGCAAATATCGGCATCGACAAACGGATAGTCTTGCTCGCGGGCGGAGGCTGGGGAGTCAAAGAACAGTTTGAAATCGCGTTTGGTCAGCAACGTGATGGTGCCTGGGAAATCCAGCTGTTCAACCAGACGAATCAGGCAGGAAATGGCGCTGTGCGAAGAACCAACGATGGTCAGGTTCTGGTATGCGCCACTTTTCAATGCCTGGTCGTACGTGCCCTTGAGCAGTGCGTCCGAGTTGATGTTGTGATGCGGGTGCTGCACGGTGGCTTGATTGAGCCGGCCGCCAATGTTGAAGATGATCTTTTTGCACAGCGCCTCTACACGCTGGCCATCGAGCAGGTAACTGACGCGGTAGTGGCCTTGCGGGGTCAGGCGAACTTCGCAGACCGTCGACTCAGTGGAAATTTCGAAGCGTTTGTAGAGCGATTGATGCTCGGTAACGTAAGTGCCGATGTGTTCGAGGAAGCGCCCAACGTGGTGCAGCTCAACTGCTTCAGTGCGCCGCTCGGAAAAATATTTCCATTCTGCTGTGCTCTGCAGGAAGCGGCTCAGATCGTCCGTACGGTCCTGGAATTTTTCCAGAAAGACCACGCCAAGCGAGTTGGCGGTAATCCGGTATTGACCGATTTCGCCGCTGCCCAGTGTTTTGGATTTCTCAAGTATCAGGCAGCGTTGTATCTGTTCATTGTGAATAAGATCAGGTAACAACGAGATATTGGCGGGTCCGGCACCACATAGGATGAGGTCATAAATCGGCGTATTCATGGTGTTTGCCTGATAGTTGAGAAGTTCGAGAAATTTACTTTTTCGAGGCGAAGAAGTTTCCCGCTACCGTTGTTGGTGCGCAGGGATGGAACTATGGAAACTTCGCGTCGAGTGATCAGTTATGCACTGGCGCCGTTTCGATGTTGATCGCCGAAGCGTCTGTTTCAGCAATGGCTTTTTTGTGCCGGAAGATGCCGATAAATATGGCCGTCATCAGAAGGCTGGCAAGCGTCAGGAATATATAAAGCGCCGTTCCGCTGAGTCTCTGTATAAACACGCCGCCGACAATCGGCGCCAGAGAAAAGCCGATGCTATATAAAGAGGCTGCGCCAAAGTAAGCTCCGCGCAAGTTCGGCGGGGCCAGGCTGTCGACAAACATATTGATACATGGAAACAGCAACGTCTGGCTGATACTCATGATCAGTACGGCGCTGTACCACAGCGGTTTGACGTCATAGAAATGCGCGGCCAAGGCAAAAACCGCCTCGCTGATGACCAGCAGTGCCGAGCCCAGGTAGATCTTGGTATTCAACGATACCGATGACAGGGCGCTGGCAAGCGGCAGTTGCAGCAGGACGATCGTCGAGGCATGCAAGACGATCAGTGAAGCGACAAAGGGCAGGTAGCCGTCGAAAGCCAGAGCAGCCATCAGTTGCGGCAGGCTGGAGTCAAAACTGCCGAAGATGAACATCATGATGATGTTATTGATCACCAGCGCCAGGAATAAACGGTCTTTCGCAAGTACGCCCATGGTACTTTTGAAGCTGGTGGTATTGACCGCTTTAAGGCTCACGCCTTTTCCGAAGACCAGCACGCTGACCAGCAGCAGAACGTAGGAGGCTGTCACCAGCACGAACGACAGAGAGTCTGAGGAGATCCCCAGTTTCAGGCCGAAATAGGGGCCGGTCGCCGCTCCGGCATTCAAAAAAAAGTAGCGCAGATGCATGGCGCGCTCGATCAGAGCCCGTGACTCGATGATATCGCCAATGACGGTTTTGATCGGGTTGTTGACCAGCGCCCACGACAGGTTCGCCAGCAAAGTGCCTGCGATGTAGCCATACGCATTGCTGCTGACACCCAGCAGCAGATAAGAAGTTGCAGCGACGACACAGCCCAGTACGATGATTTTCAAGCGGCCGATCTTGTCTGACAGGTAGCCGCTGTAAAAACTCACGATCGATGACAGTGCGATGGACAGTGTCAGGATCAGACCGATAAATGTCGCACTGAAACCAAATCGGGTATACAGCACGATCGAGATAAACGGCCAGACCATCATTGATGTTGCGCGGGTGACAAAGGTGCCGATAAACAATATCCAGATGAACAGTGGCATCTCGGACAGATATCGACGGATACCGGTTCTTATTGAAATATGCATATTTAAAGGTGGCCGCAGTTCAACCTCTGATTTGGTGCAGGTTGAAGTTGTTTGATCAATGCACTGCCAAAGTCACGCGCTGTAGTATTTCATCCGCATCTATTTGAAGATGCACGGCGCGTTATGCCAGTCGAGTGGCATGTTTAACGTGTCGATGGATGTTTTACTCATCATGCGAGCAACTCGCTATGCGCAAGTTTCGCTGAAAATTGAATAATAACGTCCGCGGCTACCGACAACCTGTAAGTGGCGGGTAGAAACGCGTCGAGAGGGAGGATAGGGCGAGACCGATATCATTCCTTGATTGTCGTTGAACACATCATTGCTTCCTTGGCAGTGTTGATCCGAGTCTACATAAAGCGTCACAAAATGTTAATAAAAAATTCACATTTAAATTTTTGTGTTCGATTTCGAATGCGCGTATCGCTGTCACTCCCGAGTTCGTTAAGCGCAGGGAGCCCAATTTAATAGACGAATCGGCAATGGCGGTCTTTACCCTGGCGGACGCCGGGTGCTGGCATGAAAGAGGCAGCGGGGGGGAGGCGGGGGCGCTGGCAAGCCCCCACAAATCGGTGCTTGCCAGCGCTTTGCAGCAGTTACTCGGCGATCTGCAGCTTGCGTGACTCGGTGTATACGTAGCGCACTTTTTCGTATTCGAATGGTGAGTTCAGCTGACCATAGCGGAAGCTGGTCTGGTAGCGCTTGTCGACCGCGCGCAGGGCCCAGATTTCCGGGTGGTTGGAGCTGACTTCCGAGACGTTGAGGAAGTTGATCGCTGATTCGGTGGTGTAGTCGACAGCCAGGCCTGCAGTATCGCGCAGGTTGGATGGGCCGAAGATCGGCAGGACGAAGTAGGCGCCGCCCGGTACGCCGTAGAAGCCCAGGGTCTGACCGAAGTCTTCGTTCTGACGCGGCAGGCCCATGGCGGTCGCCGGGTCCCACAGGCCGGCGATGCCGATGGTGGTGTTGAGCAGCAGGCGCGCAGTGGTTTCCATCGAACGCTGGCCCTTGAACTGCAGCAGGCTGTTGACCAGGTTCGGCACGTCGCCAAGGTTATTGAAGAAGTTGCTCACGCCGGTGCGCACGAAGCCCGGTGTGACGTAGCGGTAACCATCGACCACTGGCAGAAACACCCATTGGTCGAAGCGGTAGTTGAAGTGGTAAACCCGGCGGTTCCACGATTCCAGTGGATCGTAGACGTTCAGCGCGTTGAGCGTCGAGCGCTCGAATTCGCGCTGATCCAGCCCCGGGTTGAACTTGAGTTTGGACAGCGGCTCCTTGAAGCCATCGCTGTCGACCACCACCGGTGCATTGGCTTTGCTGTTGTCGGCCTGGGCCACGCCTGCACAGAGTAACGCTGCAATCAGCAGGAGATATTTAGCCACGGAAGAACTCCAGCATGGCGTCGCTGTTGACGCGGTAGTTAAGGTTGCCGCAATGGCCACCCAGTGGGTAAACGGTCAGGCGATCGCCGAATGTCTTGCGCAGGAAACCGAGGTCACCCGGGCCGAGGATCACGTCGTCGGCGTTGTGCATGACGGCGATTTTCGGGCTGTCGTGCAGGTAATCCTTCAGGGCGTACAAACTGACCTGGTCGATCAGTTGCAGCAGGCTGCCGCCGTCGGTGCGTGCGCGCCACATCGGAATCACTTGTTCAGTCAGGTAGCAATCGAAGTCGCATTGCAGCGCGCGCTTGAGGAACGGCGTCAGGCTGGTGCCTTCGGTGATCGGGAATTTCGGCGGGGTGATCAGGCCTCGACGGTTGATCAGGTCCGAAGTGAAGGCGATGTCGGCAGCCGAGAAGCGGAACGAGGTACCGATCAGCATCGCCATCTGCTCGTTGCTCAGATGCTGCTTGGACTGCTGGAAGTCATAGAGCAGGGCGTCATTGAGGTCGATATAGCCTTTCTGCTGGAAGTACCGGGTCAACTTGGAGAGCACCAGTTCATAGAACGTGGTGCTGTTGTTGATGCCTTTGACCTCGGTCTGCACCAGCTTGTCGAGGTTGGTGATCGAGGTGTAGAGGTTCACCGGCGGATTGAGCAGCAGGACTTTCTTGAAGTTGAAGCTACGACGGGTTTCGTCCAGATGCGCGACGAATGCAGCATCGAGAGCGCCGAGGCTATAGCCCGTGAGGTAGTACTCAGTGACCGGCAGTTTCGGGTTTTGCGCCCGCACGGCCTGCATCACCCGGTACATGTCTTCGGCGTCTTCCTTGGTCACGCCCGGCGTGGCGAATCGCGAGGCGGCGCTGATGAAGTCGAAGCTGGTTGGCGACGACAGCTGCACGACGTGATAGCCGGCCTTGTAGTAGAGCTTTTTCAGGTATTCGTTGAGCGTGCTGTCGTAGCGCGCGCCGGTGCCGGCGATCAGGAAAATCAGCGGCGCTGGCTTGTCCTGTTCGGCGATGCGGTAGGTAAGCTTTTTCACCGGCCAGAAATTGTCCGGCAGGATGAACTCGCGTTCCGGGCGCAAGGTGACGCTGCGGTCCGACTGATTGATGTCGTCGTCCAGCGGCAACTCCGGGCGCAAGTCCGGCGGTGTCGTGGCGATGGTCGCCTCGAACGGGTTGGTCAGGGGATAGCCATAACTGGCGGCGTCGATATCCACCGCCAGTGCGGACGCACTCAAAATAAGGCCGCTGAACAGCGCGGCGAAGCGCAAGGAACGGAGCATGACTAGATCCCTTAGAGGAAGGTGCCGAATGAAGTTCGCAGGCTATGACCACCGGGGTTGCGCCAAAGTGCCATGCTGCGGCACCAAACAGGCAGAATTCGGAGTAATAGTAGCTGGACGATACACTTTGCAAGGTTTGGCTGACCAGTTAAGTGTTGTTAGCGCTTGCGTATAGCGGACGGCAGATTAAGCTGGCCGCCGATTTCCGTTGATTGGAGTGCTCCATGTCTCGCCGCTTGCCCGTGATTCTGCTGCTCGTTTTGCTGCCGTTATGGCTGGCCGCCAGTTATGGCGCGCGTTATGGCTTCATGGAGGATGGGCAGTGGGTCGGCATCTGCGTTGATGAGGCCAGTCGCTGGGAGTGTCAGCTACGGTCGAACCTGGGGCTTATGATTCATTTCAAGGTATTGGGCTGGGCGGCGCTGGGTGCGGCGGTGATTGGCTATGTCGTGCCGGGGCGGACAGGGTGGTGGCTGGCGGTGCTGGCGTTGGTGTTCGGGCTGCCGGCGCTGGCGTTGTACAACACGACGTTGGCGGTGTTTGCGGTGGTGATTGCCGGGTTGCGCCTGGTCAGAGCCTCCCGTAGCGCCTGACAATCAGCCTTCGCGAGCAAGCCCGCTCCCACAGGAGAATGCATTCCAAATGTGGGAGCGAGCCTGCTCGCGAAGAGGCCAGTACAGACGCTGAAGATCAGCGGGTGCGGACGCGAAGGCAGCGCCACAGTGCCGCGACCATCAACAAGCTCACCAGCGCCCAACCCCAGGCCTGCTGATTCAGCAATCCTTCTTCATACAACTGCGGCGCAATGCCGGCGCCGATGATAAAGGTCAGCAGCGCAATCTCCCGACGCGGTACGTTGACCGGTCGGCACAGGTAAACCAGCGCCGGCACGACAAACGCCATGCTCGCAAAACTGCGATAACGCGCATCGAATACCATCTCTAGCATCATCACCGCCGCCGCGAACCCTGCCGCTGCCACGAGCCACCCAGCGCGACGTTCCAGCAGATTGAACGCCCGTTCACGCCAGCCGGTACGTGCGCTCAGCGTCAGCGCGGCATGCGCCAGCACCAACAGATTCAACGCTGTCAGCAAGCCAACCCACAACCACTCGCTGGCAAACCGCGTGGTCACTCGCGCCAGATCACCCCAGGCACCGATGGCACAAGCGGCGAGGGCGCCCAACACTGGCAGCACTAGCGCCGCACGCGTCGTGCGTACGCGGCCGCCAAGAATCAGCGTCCCAAGAAAAATCAAACCACCCACCGCCAGCCATTGTTTCCAGTACGGCACATTCGTTACCGGGCCAGCGAGTACGCCCTTGTCCTGGCGATCGGCATCGAACAGGCCCCAATAACCGCCGACCGCACCTTCACTCGCGCGTTTCCATGGCTGGTCAAACGCTTCGATCAGGTTGTAATGCCAGCCTTCTTTCTCGGCCATCGCGACAAAACCACGAATGAACTTGGCCTCGTTGACCCGGCTCGGCAGGGCGGTCTCGCGCTGACGGCCTTCGCTCGGCCAGCCGGTTTCGCCAATCATCACGTCCTTGGGCGCGAACTTGTTGCCGAATACCTGACGTACATCCGCCACGTGTTGCAGCGCCGCATCGATATTCGACGGATCGTCTTCCCAGTACGGCAGCAAGTGAATGGTCAGGAAATCCACCGCCGGCGCGACTTCCGGGTGTTTGAGCCAGAACTCCCAGACATCGGCATAGGTGACCGGTTGTTTGATCTGGCTCTTCACTTTGGTGATCAGTCTGACCAGTTGTGCGGCGGTGACTTCTTTACGCAGTAATGCTTCGTTACCGACGATCACCGCGTTGACCACGTCCGGGTTGGCATTGGCCGATTGGATCAGCAGATCGACTTCCTTCTCGGTGTCCACCGGGTTGCTGTTGACCCAGGCGCCGATCATCAATTTCAGGCCATGTTTGCGCGCCAGATCCGGCAGCGCTTCGAGGCCTGTCATCGAATAGGTCCGGATGCATTCGAAGCGCGTCGCCAGCAGGGCGAGGTCGGCGTCCATGCGCTCCGGACGCAACTTGAACGGCACGTCGAACGGCGACTGGTCTTTGTCGAACGGCGTGTAAGACGCGCACTGCAGCTTGTGCGTCGGGGTGGCGGCGTCCGGCAGGATCACCGGTTTGCCCAGCCCGTACCAGAAGCCACCAAGGCCGAAGAGGCCGAGCAGGCAGGCGAATATGTAAGGAAGCAAAGCAAAGCGGGACGTCGCGGACATGGTCAGGCCGAGTGGCTGCAAAGCGACGCATGTTACCTGCATTTAGCAGGGGGTTGGTGGCTTGCATGGTTTTGACATGCAAAGTTCGGGCGGATTTTCTGGCGTCATTTATATAGGTGCGATTAATGGCTTTCTGATGTCGTTTCTCGTTGCCTTGAGGTCGCTGACAGAGCAGGTCGCCTCGGGCGTCAGGTTGATGATCGAAAGCGTCAGTACTCCACTGATGTCCGGCCGAGTTTGCGATGAGGCGTGATGGGGGCGCTGTGCACCATAACAATACGTTGACGCCGCCCGTCATCCGTCGGGCGCAGCATTTCGGGGAAGTAACGATGAAGATGCGACGACTTTTAGGCGCAGGTGCCGCTCTGGCGCTTGCGATGAGCTCCACTTTCGCCAGCGCTGAAAAACAGACCCTGAACATCGGTTACGTTGACGGCTGGTCCGACAGCGTCGCGACCACCCACGTGGCGGCCGAAGTGATCAAGCAGAAACTTGGCTACGACGTGAAACTGCAAGCCGTCGCCACCGGGATCATGTGGCAAGGCGTGGCCACCGGCAAACTCGACGCCATGCTCTCCGCCTGGCTGCCGGTCACCCACGGCGAATACTGGACGAAGAACAAGGATCAGGTCGTCGATTACGGCCCGAACTTCAAGGATGCGAAAATCGGCCTGATCGTTCCGGAGTACGTTAAAGCCAAGTCCATCGAAGACCTGAAAACCGACGACACCTTCAAGAATCGCATTGTCGGCATTGATGCCGGTTCAGGCGTGATGCTCAAGACTGATCAGGCGATCAAGGATTACGGCCTCGACAAATACACCCTCAAAGCCAGTTCTGGCGCCGGCATGATCGCCGAGCTGACCCGTGCCGAGAAGAAAAATGAATCCATCGCCGTCACCGGTTGGGTGCCGCACTGGATGTTCGCCAAGTGGAAACTGCGCTTCCTCGACGATCCGAAAGGCGTGTATGGCGCGGCTGAAACCGTGAACAGCATCGGCAGCAAAGGGCTGGATGCCAAGGCGCCGGAAGTGGCCAAGTTCCTGAAGAACTTCCAGTGGGCTTCCAAAGACGAAATCGGCGAAGTGATGCTGGCGATTCAGGATGGTGCCAAGCCCGACGCTGCTGCGAAAGATTGGGTAGCCAAACACCCGGATCGCGTGGCTGACTGGACTAAATAAAAGCCTCACCGCCTAACCCTGTGGGAGCGAGCCTGCTCGCGAATGCGATCTGTCAGTTGATGCAAATATCGACTGATCTGACGCCTTCGCGAGCAGGCTCGCTCCCACAGTTGTTTTGTGGCGTACCGGAAATTGGCAAAAGTGTCATGGCGTTCTACTACTAAGGTCGTCTGGAACCTCTCCCGCAGCCGCATACATTAGCTACGTTCCAACAATAATCTGTGCTGCGAGGATAAAAACAATGAACGACAGCATTTACCTCTCGATTCAAAACAGTCCCCGATTCAAGGAGCTGGTGAGAAAAAGGGAAAAGTTCGCCTGGATACTCTCGGCGATCATGCTCGGGCTCTACTCTGGCTTCATCCTTCTGATCGCTTACGGGCCGCACATATTGGGCGCCAAACTCAGTCCTGAATCCTCGATTACCTGGGGCATTCCGATCGGTGTCGGACTGATTCTGTCAGCATTCATCCTCACCGGGATCTACGTGCGCCGCGCCAATGGCGAGTTTGACGACCTGAACAATGCGATTCTCAAGGAGGCTCAGCAATGATCCGGCGTCTACTTTCTCTATTGACCGTTGCAGCTTTCGCGCCGTGTGCTTTTGCGGCTGACGCCTTGACGGGCGCAGTGGCCAAGCAGCCACTGAACATTCCAGCCATCCTGATGTTCGTGGCGTTCGTTGGCGCGACCTTGTACATCACCTACTGGGCCTCGAAGAAAAACAACTCGGCGGCCGACTACTATGCGGCGGGCGGCAAGATCACCGGTTTCCAGAATGGTCTGGCGATCGCCGGTGACTACATGTCGGCGGCGTCCTTCCTGGGGATTTCCGCGCTGGTGTTCACCTCCGGCTACGATGGCCTGATCTACTCGATCGGCTTCCTGGTGGGCTGGCCGATCATTCTGTTCCTGATCGCCGAGCGTCTGCGTAACCTGGGTAAATACACCTTTGCCGACGTGGCGTCCTACCGCCTCGGGCAAACCCAGATTCGCACCTTGTCTGCCTGCGGTTCGCTGGTGGTGGTGGCGTTCTACCTGATCGCGCAAATGGTTGGTGCCGGCAAGTTGATCCAACTGTTGTTCGGTCTGGACTACCACGTGGCGGTGATTCTGGTCGGTGTGCTGATGTGCATGTACGTGCTGTTCGGCGGCATGCTGGCGACCACTTGGGTGCAGATCATCAAGGCTGTGCTGTTGCTGTCCGGTGCCTCGTTCATGGCGCTGATGGTGATGAAGCACGTCAACTTCGACTTCAACATGCTGTTCTCCGAGGCGATCAAGGTTCACCCTAAAGGTGAAGCGATCATGAGCCCTGGCGGCTTGGTGAAAGATCCGGTTTCGGCGTTCTCCCTCGGTCTGGCGCTGATGTTCGGTACTGCTGGCCTGCCACACATTCTGATGCGCTTCTTCACCGTGAGCGACGCTAAAGAAGCCCGTAAGAGCGTGCTGTACGCAACCGGTTTCATTGGCTACTTCTACATTCTGACCTTCATCATCGGCTTCGGCGCGATCCTGCTGGTCAGCACCAACCCTGCCTTCAAGGATGCTGCTGGCGCGCTACTCGGCGGCAACAACATGGCGGCGGTGCACTTGGCCAACGCCGTCGGCGGTAGCATCTTCCTCGGCTTCATTTCGGCTGTAGCGTTCGCGACCATTCTGGCGGTTGTGGCGGGTCTGACCCTGGCCGGTGCATCGGCGGTGTCTCACGACCTGTATGCCAGTGTGATCAAGAAGGGCAAGGCAAACGAGAAGGATGAGATCCGCGTATCGAAGATCACTACCATTGCCTTGGCAGTGCTGGCGATTGGTCTGGGTATCCTGTTCGAAAGCCAGAACATCGCGTTCATGGTTGGCCTGGCGTTCTCGATCGCGGCGAGCTGCAACTTCCCGGTGCTGCTGCTTTCGATGTACTGGAAGAAGCTGACTACTCGCGGTGCGATGATCGGTGGCTGGCTGGGACTGGTGAGTGCGGTCGGCCTGATGGTGCTTGGCCCGACCATCTGGGTGCAGATTCTGCATCATGAGAAGGCGATCTTCCCTTACGAGTATCCTGCGTTGTTCTCGATGATCATCGCGTTTGTTGGGATCTGGTTCTTCTCGATCACTGACAAGTCGGCGGCTGCGGATAACGAGCGGGCGCTGTTCTTCCCGCAGTTTGTGCGTTCGCAGACGGGGTTGGGGGTGAGCGGGGCGGTATCGCATTGATGGTTTGATGGTTTGACGTTGTAGTGAATGCCCCGGTTGAGAGATCGGGGCATTTTTTGTGGGCGGTTATCGGGCTCTGGTGTGTATTTTTTGATTGGGTGTATATCCGTTGCTGCGGTAACGGCGGCTTAGGGTTCCGCCCTGACGGCGGGTCACTTTTGACAAACGCCTCAAAAGTAACCAAAAGGGCTTTACCCTGACGTACGGCCCTCGCTTAGGCTCGGGTCCCTTCGCTGCGGGATTGATCCGGGCGCATCGCCTCCGGTTTGCTGCGCTGCACCTCCTCTCGATGTGTTTGGCTTCGCCAAACGGTCGCTGCGCTCCCACCCCCGGATCAATCCCTTCACTCAGCCTGCCGACGGGCTCCGAGATCAAGATCAAGAGCGGTACTTGAGCTTGCGCTCATTGTGTTGAGTGGGGCGGCTTTGCCGCATGCGGGGTGTTCTTATTCTCTTTCTGGAGCTGGCTTGCCAGCGATGGCGGCCTGACAGCCGACCAATCTCTGGCGGGTCTACTCAACCCCATTGTGGGAGCGAGCCTGCTCGCGAAGGCGGCCTGACAGCCGACCCATATCTGACAGGTGTACTCAACTCCAATGTAGGAGCTGCCGAAGGCTCGGGCCGCGATCGGACGATCTTTTGATCTTGCTTCGCGTCGCGAAGGCTCTTGACGTTGCTTTTGATCTCCAGGCCCATCGGCAGGCCGAGCGTAGGTGTTCATCCGGGGGGGGGCAGGCGCGCAGCGCCGTGCGGCGAAGCCGCATACATCGAGAGGAGGTGCAGCGAAGCAAACCGTAGGCGATGCCCCCGGATGGACACCGTAGCGAGGGAACACTGAGCCTCAGCGAAGTGCCGTACGTCAGGGAGCAGCCCTTTTGGTTACTTTTGGCTGGGCCGGCATTCCGGGCGTTTGCCAAAAGTGACCCGCCGTCAGGGCGGAACCCTAGTCAGCAACACCCGCAGCAACGGATATACACCCAAACCCCAAACCCCAAACCCCAAACCCCAGACAAACAAAAACGGCCGCTATTCACATAGAGGCCGTTCCCGGTACAACTTCAAGACGTTATCGCAAGACAAGTCCTATTTGCGGTCTTCCAGCTTGGTAATGTCACGCGACTCGTAGCCGGTGTACAGCTGGCGCGGGCGGCCAATCTTGTACGGGCTGGAGAGCATTTCTTTCCAGTGCGAAATCCAGCCAACAGTACGTGCCAGCGCGAAAATCACGGTGAACATGCTGGTCGGAATGCCGATCGCCTTGAGGATGATCCCCGAGTAGAAGTCGACGTTCGGGTACAGCGAGCGTTCGATGAAGTACGGGTCGGTCAGGGCGATCTCTTCCAGGCGCATGGCCAGTTCGAGTTGCGGATCGTTGTTGATGCCCAGTTCCTTCAGTACTTCGTCGCAGGTCTGCTTCATTACAGTCGCGCGAGGGTCGCGGTTCTTGTAAACGCGGTGACCGAAGCCCATCAGCTTGAACGGATCGTTCTTGTCCTTGGCCTTGGCGATGAACTTGTCGATGTTGGACACATCGCCGATTTCATCGAGCATGGTCAGAACGGCTTCGTTCGCACCGCCGTGGGCAGGGCCCCACAGTGCGGCGATGCCGGCGGCGATACAGGCGAACGGGTTGGCACCCGAAGAACCTGCCAGACGCACGGTGGAAGTCGATGCGTTCTGCTCGTGGTCGGCGTGGAGGATGAAGATCCGGTCCATGGCCTTGGCGAGCACCGGGCTGATCGGTTTGATCTCGCACGGGGTGTTGAACATCATGTGCAGGAAGTTTTCCGCGTACGTCAGGTCGTTGCGCGGGTACATCATGGGTTGGCCCATGGAGTACTTGTAAACCATCGCTGCCAGGGTCGGCATCTTGGCAACCAGGCGGATCGCGGAGATTTCGCGATGCTGCGGGTTATTGATGTCCAGGGAGTCGTGGTAGAAGGCCGAGAGGGCGCCGACTACGCCGCACATGACGGCCATCGGGTGGGCGTCGCGACGGAAGCCGTTGAAGAAGGTTTTCAGCTGCTCGTGAACCATGGTGTGGTTCTTGACGGTGCTGACAAACTGGGCTTTCTGTTCTGCTGTCGGCAATTCGCCGTTGAGCAACAGATAGCAGGTTTCCAGGTAGTCCGATTTTTCAGCCAGCTGTTCGATCGGGTAGCCGCGGTGCAACAGAATGCCGTTGTCGCCGTCGATATAGGTAATCTTCGATTCGCACGAAGCGGTCGACATGAAACCCGGGTCGAAAGTGAAGCGGCCCGTGGCCGTCAGGCCCCGAACATCAATTACATCGGGACCAACGGTGCCGGTTAAAATGGGCAGCTCGACGGGGGCTGCGCCCTCGATGATCAACTGCGCTTTTTTGTCAGCCATGTGGCCTCCTATTTATGCTTGAACCATCAGACAGACCCCCCACGCAGGGCCCGCACCACTATAGTGAGATAAATTCGAATGTCAATTTGCCTAAAGTCTTGCTCCAGAAGGCTTTAAGCGCACTTTTTCCTCGAAATTGCCTGCCATTTACGCCTTTTATTCAACTTGTGCAATCAGCTATTGGGGGTAGGTGATTGCGTTGTCATTAGTAGCCTAACTGTCTATACTCGGCCACCGACCGCCAAGGGCTTTTGGGCTTGCTTTCATTGGGGGTCGCATCCCTGGGTGGTGGTTACCTGACCAGTGCACTCCCCAACAACTTTGCCCTGATTGTTAGGGGCTCTTCAGTGTGAAAAAAAAGCCGTGAAAAGCCAACGACCTGTAAACCTAGACCTAAGGACCATCAAACTCCCAGTCACTGCTTACACGTCCATTCTTCACCGTATCTCCGGTGTCATCCTCTTTGTGTGCCTTGCCATCATGCTTTACGCATTGGACAAGTCGCTGAGCTCCGAGGAAGGCTTCGGTCAGGTGAAAGCGTGTCTGACCAGTCCGCTAGCCAAGCTAGTGATTTGGGGCATCCTGTCCGCTCTGCTGTATCACCTGGTAGCCGGTGTGCGCCATTTGATCATGGACATGGGCATCGGTGAGACGCTGGAAGGCGGCAAGCTGGGCTCGAAAATCGTTATCGCCGTTTCCGTGGTGGTAATCGTTCTGGCAGGAGTTTGGATATGGTAACTAACGTCACGAACCTGTCGCGTTCGGGCCTCTATGACTGGATGGCGCAACGTGTGTCTGCGGTCGTTCTCGCGGCTTACTTCATCTTTCTGATCGGATATGTCGTGGCCCACCCAGGCCTCGAGTATGCCCAGTGGCATGAACTGTTCGCCCACAACGGAATGCGTATTTTCAGCCTCTTGGCCCTTGTTGCTCTCGGCGCTCACGCCTGGGTCGGCATGTGGACCATCGCGACTGACTACCTGACGCCAATGGCGTTCGGCAAGTCCGCAACGGCTATACGTTTCCTTTTCCAGGCAGTATGCGGCGTTGCGATGTTCGCTTACTTCGTCTGGGGTGTGCAGATTCTCTGGGGTATCTGAGTCATGGCTAACATTCCAACGATTTCTTTCGACGCCATCATTATTGGTGGTGGCGGTGCCGGCATGCGCGCTGCGCTGCAACTGGCGCAGGGCGGTCACAAGACTGCCGTGATCACCAAGGTTTTCCCGACCCGTTCGCACACTGTATCCGCCCAAGGCGGCATCACTTGCGCAATCGCGTCCGCTGACCCGAACGATGACTGGCGCTGGCACATGTACGATACCGTCAAGGGTTCCGACTACATCGGTGACCAGGACGCTATCGAATACATGTGTCAGGAAGGCCCGGCCGCTGTTTTCGAGCTGGACCACATGGGTCTGCCGTTCTCGCGTACCGAGCAAGGCCGTATCTACCAGCGTCCGTTCGGCGGTCAGTCCAAGGACTATGGCAAGGGCGGTCAGGCTGCACGTACTTGCGCCGCTTCCGACCGTACCGGTCACGCACTGCTGCACACCCTTTATCAGGGCAACCTGAAAGCCGGTACCACGTTCCTGAACGAGTACTACGCTGTCGACCTGGTAAAAAACCAGGAAGGCGAGTTCGTCGGTGTGATCGCGATCTGCATCGAAACTGGCGAAACTTCCTATATCCGCGCGAAAGCCACCGTATTGGCTACCGGCGGTGCAGGCCGTATCTACGCGTCCACCACCAACGCCCTGATCAACACCGGTGACGGCGTCGGCATGGCTCTGCGTGCTGGCGTACCGGTACAGGACATCGAAATGTGGCAGTTCCACCCGACCGGCATCGCCGGCGCCGGTGTACTGGTTACAGAAGGTTGCCGTGGTGAAGGTGGTTACCTGATCAACAAGCACGGCGAGCGTTTCATGGAGCGTTATGCTCCGAACGCCAAAGACCTTGCCGGTCGTGACGTGGTTGCTCGCTCGATGGTTAAGGAAATCATCGCTGGCAATGGTTGCGGTCCGAATGGCGACCACGTAATGCTCAAACTCGACCACTTGGGCGAGGAAGTGCTGCACAGCCGTCTGCCAGGCATCTGCGAACTGTCGAAGACTTTCGCTCACGTTGACCCGGTGGTTGCTCCGGTTCCGGTTGTTCCGACTTGCCACTATATGATGGGCGGCGTTGCCACCAACATTCATGGTCAGGCGATCACCCAGAACGCTGATGGCGTGGATCAGATCATCCCTGGTCTGTTCGCTGTAGGTGAAGTGGCTTGCGTATCGGTTCACGGTGCCAACCGTCTGGGCGGCAACTCGCTGCTTGACCTGGTGGTATTCGGTCGCGCTGCCGGCCTGCACCTGGAAAAGGCACTGACCGACGGCATCGAATACGACGACGCTACCGAAGCCGATATCGAAGCTGCCCTGTCGCGCCTGAACGCGCTGAACAACCGTACCGATGGCGAAGACGTGGCAACCCTGCGTCGCGAGCTGCAAAGCTGCATGCAGAACTACTTCGGTGTGTTCCGTACCGGCGAATACATGCAGAAAGGTATCGCTCAACTGGCCGATCTGCGTCAGCGTATCGCTAACGTGAAGATCAACGATAAGTCGCAGGCGTTCAACACTGCTCGTATCGAAGCGCTGGAACTGCAAAACCTGCTGGAAGTGGCTGAAGCGACTGCCATCGCTGCCGAAGTACGTAAAGAGTCCCGCGGTGCGCACGCCCGTGAAGACTTCGAAGACCGTGACGACGAAAACTGGCTGTGCCACACCCTGTACTTCCCGGGTGACAAGCGCGTCACCAAGCGTGCCGTTAACTTCTCGCCGAAGACTGTTCCGACTTTCGAGCCGAAAGTCCGGACTTATTAAGGGTGACCGCCATGTTGCAAGTCAGTGTTTATCGCTACAACCCTGATCAGGACGCTGCGCCGTTCATGCAGGAATTTTCGGTCGATACCGGTGGTAAAGACCTGATGGTGCTGGACGTGCTGGCCCTGATCAAAGAGCAGGATGAAGGTTTCTCCTATCGTCGCTCTTGCCGTGAAGGCGTCTGCGGCTCCGACGGCATGAACATCAACGGCAAGAACGGCCTGGCCTGCATCACGCCACTGTCCGCCGTTGTAAAAGGTAACAAGTTGATCGTTCGTCCTCTGCCAGGTTTGCCGGTTATCCGTGACCTGGTCGTCGATATGAGCATCTTTTACAAGCAATACGAGAAGGTGAAGCCTTACCTGCAGAACGACACGCCGGCTCCGGCCATCGAGCGTCTGCAGTCGCCAGAAGAGCGTGAAAAGCTCGACGGTCTGTACGAGTGCATCCTGTGCGCTTGCTGCTCGACCTCTTGCCCGTCCTTCTGGTGGAACCCGGACAAGTTCCTGGGTCCAGCCGCTCTGCTGCAAGCCTATCGCTTCCTGGCAGACAGCCGTGACACCAAGACGTCCGAGCGTCTGGCTTCGCTCGATGACCCGTTCAGCGTATTCCGCTGCCGGGGCATCATGAACTGCGTCAACGTATGTCCGAAAGGCCTGAACCCGACTAAGGCCATCGGTCACATCCGTAACATGCTGCTTTCGAGCGGCGTGTGATTCAGCTGCTGTAAACGCTGTACCGTAGAGGCTGTGGCGCGGGCTTCAACCCGCGTCATGGCTATAACCAGAGCAGCAGCCATAAGCTGCGGCTCTTATTTTGAAGAAATGAGACAAGCAGGGGCATCCGGGCTGGTACCCGGACTATCAGTGTGATCCTAAGTGGCTTGTTTTAGTCGCTGCATTCGGACTTCTGCAAGTTTGCTCGGTGTCGACACCGATGGTGTTCCCCTAACCGAGGGTGACCAAGCATGCAAGAAAGCGTGATGCAGCGCATGTGGAACAGCGCCTACCTTTCAGGTGGAAACGCTGCCTATGTGGAAGAGCTTTATGAGCTCTACCTGCACGACCCTAACGCTGTGCCAGAAGAGTGGCGCACCTACTTTCAGAAGTTGCCTGCCGACGGCAACTCTGCCACTGATGTTTCGCACTCGACAATTCGCGATCATTTCGTGCTGCTGGCAAAGAACCAGCGCCGCGCTCAACCGGTTTCCGCCGGGAGCGTGAGCAGTGAGCACGAGAAGAAGCAAGTTGAAGTGCTGCGATTGATCCAGGCCTACCGTATGCGTGGCCACCAGGCAGCCCAGCTTGACCCGCTGGGGCTGTGGCAGCGTCCTGCACCTGCAGACCTGTCGATCAATCATTACGGCTTGACCAATGCCGATCTTGATACGACCTTCCGTGCCGGCGACCTGTTCATCGGCAAAGAGGAAGCGAGCCTACGCGAAATTCACGAAGCGTTGCAGCAGACATATTGCCGCACCATCGGCGCTGAATTTACGCACATCACCGATTCCGAGCAGCGCCAGTGGTTCCAGCAGCGTCTGGAAAGCGTGCGTGGTCGTCCGACGTACTCCGCCGACATCAAGAGCCACCTGCTTGAGCGCGTGACTGCCGGTGAAGGCCTGGAAAAATACCTGGGCACCAAATACCCGGGCACCAAGCGTTTCGGTCTGGAAGGCGGCGAAAGCCTGATTCCGATGCTCGACGAACTGATCCAGCGTTCCGGTTCCTACGGCACCAAGGAAGTCGTCATCGGCATGGCCCACCGTGGCCGTCTGAACGTGCTGGTCAACACCTTCGGCAAGAACCCGCGCGAGCTGTTCGACGAGTTCGAAGGCAAGAAGAAGGTCGAGCTGGGTTCCGGTGACGTTAAATACCACCAGGGCTTCTCGTCCAACGTAATGACCACCGGCGGTGAAGTTCACCTGGCCATGGCATTCAACCCGTCCCACCTGGAAATCGTTTCTCCGGTGGTCGAGGGTTCGGTTCGCGCCCGTCAGGATCGTCGTAACGATCAGACCGGTGAGAAGGTTCTGCCGATCTCCATCCACGGTGACGCGGCATTTGCCGGTCAAGGCGTGGTCATGGAAACCTTCCAGATGTCGCAGACCCGCGGTTTCAAAACCGGCGGTACTGTACACATCGTGATCAACAACCAGGTGGGTTTCACCATCAGCAACCCGCTGGACTCGCGTTCCACCGAGTACGCCACCGACGTTGCGAAGATGATCCAGGCGCCGATCCTCCATGTGAATGGTGATGATCCGGAAGCCGTGTTGTTCGTGACCCAGCTGGCCATCGACTACCGCATGCAGTTCAAGCGTGACGTGGTGATCGATCTGGTCTGCTACCGTCGTCGCGGCCACAACGAGGCCGACGAGCCAAGCGGCACCCAGCCATTGATGTATCAGCAGATCACCAAGCAGCGCACCACCCGTGAGCTGTACGCTGATCGTCTGACTCAGGCAGGGGTTCTGGACGCTGAACGTGTTCAGGCGAAAGTCGACGAGTATCGCAACGCGCTGGACAACGGTCTGCACGTAGTGAAGTCGCTGGTCAAAGAACCGAACAAAGAGCTGTTCGTGGACTGGCGTCCGTATCTGGGCCACGCCTGGACTGCGCGTCACGACACTCGTTTTGATCTGAAGACCCTGCAAGAACTGTCCGCCAAGCTGCTGGAAATTCCGGAAGGCTTCGTGGTTCAGCGTCAGGTCGCGAAGATCTACGAAGACCGTCAGAAGATGCAAGCCGGCGGCCTGCCGATCAACTGGGGTTATGCCGAAACCATGGCGTACGCGACCCTGGCGTTCGAAGGTCACCCGATCCGCATGACCGGTCAGGACATCGGCCGCGGTACGTTCTCGCACCGTCACGCTGTTCTGCACAACCAGAAAGACGCTGGCACTTACATTCCGCTGCAGAACCTGTACGAGGGTCAGCCACGCTTTGACCTGTACGACTCGTTCCTGTCGGAAGAAGCGGTACTGGCTTTCGAATACGGTTACTCGACCACCACGCCAAACGCGCTGGTGATCTGGGAAGCCCAGTTCGGCGACTTCGCCAACGGTGCACAGGTTGTTATCGACCAGTTCATCACCAGCGGCGAGCACAAGTGGGGCCGTCTCTGCGGTCTGACCATGTTGCTGCCACACGGTTACGAAGGTCAGGGCCCTGAGCACAGCTCGGCACGTCTTGAGCGCTATCTGCAGCTGTGCGCCGAGCACAACATTCAGGTGTGCATGCCGACCACGCCGGCTCAGATCTACCACTTGCTGCGCCGTCAGGTGATCCGCCCGCTGCGCAAACCTCTGGTAGTCCTGACTCCCAAGTCGCTGCTGCGCCACAAGCTGGCCATCTCGACCCTGGAAGATCTGGCCGAAGGTTCGTTCCAGACCGTGATCCCGGAAATCGATGCCCTGGACCCGAAAAAGGTCGAGCGCGTTGTTCTGTGCAGCGGCAAGGTCTACTACGACCTGCTGGAAAAACGCCGTGCCGAAGGCCGCGAAGATATTGCCATCGTGCGTATCGAGCAGCTGTACCCATTCCCTGAGGACGACTTGAAAGAAGTCCTGGCTCCGTACACCAACGTCAAGCATGCCGTTTGGTGTCAGGAAGAGCCGATGAACCAGGGCGCCTGGTACTGCAGCCAGCACCACTTGCGTCGCAGCATCAGCAACCTCGACAAGTCTCTCGTACTTGAGTACGCGGGCCGTGAGGCTTCTGCTGCACCTGCATGTGGTTACGCATCGATGCACGCCGAGCAGCAGGAAAAACTGCTGCAAGATGCTTTCACTGTTTAACGCCTTCGCGCTGACTGAAACCGAATTTTAAGGACCCACAGATAATGGCTATCGAAATCAAAGCCCCGTCATTCCCGGAATCGGTTGCCGATGGCACCGTTGCCACCTGGCACAAGAAACCAGGTGAGGCCGTCAAGCGTGACGACCTGATCGTCGACATCGAAACCGACAAAGTCGTGCTCGAAGTATTGGCCGAAGCTGACGGCGTGCTGGGCGCTATCGTTGCCAACGAAGGCGATACCGTTCTTTCCAACCAGGTGCTGGGCTCGATCGAAGAGGGCAGCGCTGCTGCCGCTGCTCCAGCCGCCGCTGCTGCTCCGGCTGCTGCTGCCGCTGCACCTGCTGCTGAAGGCGAAGACGATCCTGTTGCTGCCCCGGCTGCGCGCAAGCTGGCTGAAGAAAACGGCATCAACATCGCTTCCGTTGCCGGCACTGGTAAAGGCGGTCGTGTAACCAAGGAAGACGTCGTGGCTGCTGTTGCTGCCAAGAAAGCCGCTCCGACTGCCGCGCCTGCCAAGGCTGCTGCTCCTTCGGCTGCCGCTCCTGTGTTCGCCGCTGGCGACCGCATCGAGAAGCGCGTGCCGATGACCCGCGTTCGCGCCACCGTGGCCAAGCGTCTGGTTGAAGCTCAGTCGAACATGGCGATGCTGACCACTTTCAACGAAGTCGACATGACCGAAGTCATGGCCCTGCGTTCGAAGTACAAGGATCTGTTCGAGAAGTCTCACAACGGTGTACGTCTGGGCTTCATGTCGTTCTTCGTGAAAGCGGCCACCGAAGCGCTGAAACGCTTCCCGGCTGTCAACGCGTCGATCGACGGTGGCGACATCGTTTACCACGGCTACGCGGACATCGGTGTTGCCGTTTCTAGCGATCGTGGTCTGGTTGTACCGGTTCTGCGTAACGCCGAGCTGATGAGCCTGGCTGAAATCGAAGGCGGTATCGCAACATTCGGCAAAAAAGCCCGTGACGGCAAACTGTCGATGGACGAGATGACCGGTGGTACCTTCACCATCACCAACGGTGGTACCTTCGGTTCGATGATGTCGACCCCGATCGTCAACCCGCCGCAGGCAGCGATTCTGGGCATGCACAACATCATCCAGCGTCCTATGGCCATCAACGGTCAGGTCGTTATCCGTCCGATGATGTACCTGGCACTGTCCTACGATCACCGTCTGATCGATGGCAAAGAAGCTGTAACCTTCCTGGTGACCATCAAGAACCTGCTGGAAGATCCGGCTCGTCTGTTGCTGGATATCTGATAGAAGCAGTCGCGGGCTTCAAGTTTCAAGCTGCAGCAAAGGGCAGCTTGGCTTGGAGCGCGCGGCTTGAAGCTTTTCGCTAAAGAGGATTTTTTGAATGTCGCAGAAATTTGACGTAGTAGTGATCGGTGCTGGCCCTGGTGGCTACGTGGCTGCCATCAAGGCCGCGCAGCTGGGTCTGACCACTGCCTGCATCGAGAAGTACACCGACGCCGAAGGCAAGCAAGCCCTGGGCGGCACCTGCCTGAACGTCGGCTGCATTCCTTCCAAGGCGCTGCTGGACAGCTCCTGGAAATACAAGGAAGCGAAAGAAAGCTTCAACGTTCACGGTATCTCGACCGGCGAAGTCAAAATGGACGTCGCTGCGATGGTTGGCCGCAAGGCTGGCATCGTCAAGAACCTGACCGGCGGCGTTGCCACTCTGTTCAAGGCTAACGGCGTTACTTCGATCCAGGGCCACGGCAAACTGCTGGCTGGCAAGAAAGTCGAAGTCACCAAGCCAGACGGCTCGGTTGAAGTCATCGAAGCAGAAAACGTCATCCTGGCTCCGGGTTCGCGTCCGATCGACATTCCACCCGCTCCGGTTGATCAGAATGTCATCGTCGACTCGACTGGCGCGCTGGAATTCCAATCCGTACCCAAGCGTCTGGGCGTGATCGGCGCTGGTGTGATCGGTCTGGAACTGGGTTCGGTGTGGTCGCGTCTGGGTGCAGAAGTGACTGTTCTCGAAGCACTGGACACCTTCCTGATGGCAGCGGACACCGCTGTTTCCAAGGAAGCGCTGAAAACCCTGACCAAACAAGGTCTGGACATCAAGCTGGGCGCTCGCGTGACCGGTTCGAAAGTGAACGGCGACGAAGTCGTTGTTAACTACACCGATGCCAACGGCGAACAGACCATCACTTTCGACAAGCTGATCGTAGCCGTTGGTCGCCGTCCGGTGACCACTGATCTGCTGGCAGCCGACAGCGGCGTGACCCTGGACGAGCGCGGTTTCGTGCACGTTGATGATCACTGCGCCACCACCGTACCGGGCGTTTTCGCCATCGGTGACGTGGTTCGCGGCATGATGCTGGCTCACAAGGCTTCGGAAGAAGGCATCATGGTTGTCGAGCGCATCAAGGGCCACAAAGCCCAGATGAACTATGACCTGATCCCTTCGGTTATTTATACTCACCCGGAAATCGCGTGGGTCGGCAAAACCGAGCAGGCCTTGAAAGCTGAAGGCGTTGAAGTTAACGTCGGCACCTTCCCGTTCGCTGCTTCCGGCCGTGCCATGGCTGCCAACGATACCGGTGGTTTCGTCAAGGTCATCGCTGATGCCAAGACTGACCGCGTATTGGGCGTGCACGTGATTGGCCCGAGCGCTGCAGAACTGGTTCAGCAGGGCGCGATCGGTATGGAATTCGGCACCAGCGCTGAAGACCTGGGCATGATGGTTTTCTCCCATCCGACCCTGTCTGAAGCCTTGCACGAAGCTGCTTTGGCTGTGAATGGCGGCGCCATCCACATTGCCAACCGCAAGAAGCGTTAACAGACAATAAGAAACCACGGCGGTAACGGCCCGTCGTGAGCCTTGCGAGCAAGTCTCACCGCGGAATGTCCGCTGGACGCAGTCTTGCGTAGCTGCACCGGATACCCGGAAGGCTACGCAAGCAGCAGTCACAGGTGGCGCGGCACTCATAAAGAGCGCAGCGCCGAATGCGCAGTACCTAACGAAGACGGTAAAAAGCATGAATCTTCACGAGTATCAGGGTAAGCAGCTGTTCGCTGAATACGGCCTGCCAGTTTCCACTGGTTACGCAGTAGACACCCCAGAAGCAGCAGCAGAAGCTTGCGACAAAATCGGCGGCAGCGAGTGGGTTGTCAAAGCCCAGGTCCACGCCGGTGGTCGCGGTAAAGCGGGCGGCGTCAAGCTGGTTCGCAGCAAAGAAGACGCCAAAGCCTTCGCACAGCAGTGGCTGGGCAAGCGTCTGGTGACTTACCAGACTGACGCCAATGGCCAGCCAGTCACCAAGATCCTGGTTGAATCGTGCACTGATATCGCTAAAGAGCTGTACCTGGGCGCTGTCGTTGACCGTTCGAGCCGTCGCATCGTGTTCATGGCTTCCACCGAAGGTGGCGTGGACATCGAGAAAATCGCTCACGACACTCCAGAAAAAATTCTGAAAGCCACTATCGATCCACTGGTTGGCGCTCAGCCATTCCAGGGTCGCGAGCTGGCATTCCAGCTGGGTCTGGAAGGCAAGCAGGTTGCTCAGTTCGCCAAGATCTTCGTCGGTCTGGCCAAGCTGTTCAAGGATCACGACCTGGCGCTGCTGGAAGTGAATCCGCTGGTGATCAAGGCTGACGGCGATCTGCACTGCCTGGACGCCAAGATCAACATCGACGCCAACGCCATGTACCGTCAGCCTAAGCTGAAGACTTTCCACGATCCGTCGCAAGACGATCCGCGCGAAGCGCACGCTGCCAAGTTCGAACTGAACTACGTAGCGCTGGAAGGCAACATCGGTTGCATGGTCAACGGTGCTGGCCTGGCCATGGGTACCATGGACATCGTCAACCTGCATGGCGGCAAGCCAGCCAACTTCCTCGACGTAGGCGGTGGTGCAACCAAAGAACGCGTTACCGAAGCGTTCAAGATCATCCTGTCCGACACTAACGTCGCTGCAGTACTGGTCAACATCTTCGGCGGCATCGTTCGCTGCGACATGATTGCCGAAGGCATCATCGGCGCTGTGAAAGAAGTCGGCGTGAAAATCCCGGTTGTTGTTCGCCTTGAAGGCAACAACGCTGAGCTGGGCGCTAAAGTACTGGCAGAAAGCGGTTTGAACATCATCGCTGCTACCAGCCTGACCGACGCTGCTCAACAAGTTGTCAAAGCTGCGGAGGGCAAATAATGAGCGTCCTGATCAATAAAGACACCAAAGTTATCTGCCAGGGTATTACCGGTTCGCAAGGTAGTTTCCACACCCAGCAAGCCATCGAATACGGCACCCAGATGGTTGGCGGCGTAACGCCAGGCAAAGGCGGCACCGAGCACCTGGGTCTGCCAGTGTTCAACACCGTTAAAGACGCAGTAGCTGCCACTGGCGCTACCGCCAGCGTGATCTACGTTCCGGCTCCTTTCTGCAAAGACTCGATCCTGGAAGCGGCTTTCGGCGGCATCAAGCTGATCGTGTGCATCACCGAAGGCATTCCTACCCTGGACATGCTGGACGCCAAAGTTAAGTGCGACGAGCTGGGCGTTGTCCTGATCGGCCCTAACTGCCCAGGCGTGATCACCCCAGGCGAATGCAAGATCGGCATCATGCCAGGTCACATTCACTTGCCAGGCAAAGTCGGTATCGTTTCCCGTTCCGGCACCCTGACCTACGAAGCTGTGAAGCAGACTACTGACGCCGGTTTCGGTCAGTCGACTTGCGTCGGCATCGGTGGTGACCCGATCCCGGGTTCGAACTTCATCGACATCCTGAAGTTGTTCCAGGAAGACCCGAAGACCGAAGCGATCGTAATGATCGGCGAGATCGGCGGTTCGGCTGAAGAAGAAGCGGCTGCCTACATCAAGGCACACGTGACCAAGCCGGTTGTTTCCTACATCGCTGGTGTGACTGCTCCTCCGGGCAAGCGCATGGGCCATGCTGGCGCAATCATCTCTGGCGGCAAAGGCACTGCAGACGAGAAGTTCGCTGCTCTGCAAGACGCAGGCGTTAAAACCGTGCGTTCGCTGGCAGACATCGGCAAGGCCCTCGCCGAGCTGACCGGTTGGGCTGTCAAGTAAGCCTCACGCTTAACTGACGCTTCACCAAACAAAGGCCACCTTCGGGTGGCCTTTGTCGTTTCCGGGATTTGACTCGTGCTGGCTATTTATAGGCATCCGCCCAATTACATGCAAAAACGCGACACGGAAACGTCGCGTATCGGATAGTTCGCCCTCTAACAGTGCGTTTGTAAGCCAAATTCGTTAGGCTAACAGCCATTTTTGCGTCTGCCGCCCACAAGGCATGCAACGCGCTATACGGGTCAGTCCCATACGGATCGACAGCATTTCCCTAATCCCACAGGGCAATCCCCCTCTAAATTCCGATTCAGTAGTGTGGTATTACCTTAATGAAAGTTTTGAAAGGTCAGGACATCCTGGCACTTGGTTTCATGACATTTGCCCTGTTCGTCGGGGCTGGCAACATCATCTTCCCGCCGATCGTTGGTTTGCAGGCTGGCCCTCACGTCTGGATGGCGGCGCTGGGCTTTCTGATCACAGCGGTCGGTTTGCCGGTGATCACCGTTGTTGCACTGGCGAAAGTCGGCGGGGCAATGGATGCACTGAGCAGCCCGATCGGCAAGATCGCTGGCGGCATTCTGGCTGCGGCGTGCTACCTGGCGGTGGGCCCGTTGTTCGCCACCCCGCGTACCGCAACCGTATCGTTCGAAGTCGGTCTGGCGCCGCTGACCGGTGAAAGCCCGCTGGCACTGTTCCTCTATAGCTCGGTGTACTTCCTGCTGGTGTTCTTCATCTCGCTCTATCCGGGCCGTTTGCTGGACACCGTGGGCCGTTTCCTCGCGCCGCTGAAGATCATTGCGCTGGCAGTACTCGGCATCGCCGCATTCGCCTTGCCGGCCGGTGATATCGGTAGCGGTACTCCGGAATACGTGGCTGCACCGTTCTCTCAAGGTTTCATCAATGGCTATCTGACCATGGATACCCTGGGCGCACTGGTGTTCGGTATCGTCATCGTTAACGCGATCCGCTCCCGTGGCGTCGAGTCACCTGCGCTGATCACCCGATACGCGATCATCGCCGGGCTGATCGCCGGTGTCGGTCTGGCGCTGGTGTATATCAGCCTGTTCCGCCTCGGTTCCGGCAGCCACGAAGTCGCCGTCGGTGCTACCAACGGCGCGGCGGTGTTGCACGCTTACGTGCAACACACCTTCGGCTCGCTGGGCAGCGGTTTCCTTGCAGTGCTGATCTCGCTGGCGTGTCTGGTGACGGCGGTCGGTCTGACTTGCGCCTGTGCCGAATACTTCAGCCGAGTGTTGCCACTGTCCTACAAGACTCTGGTGATCATTCTGGCGGCGTTCTCGTTGTTGGTGTCCAATCTGGGGCTGACCAAGCTGATTGCCTTCTCGATCCCGGTGCTCACCGCGATCTACCCGCCGTGCATCGTCCTGGTGGCGCTGAGCTTTTGCAAAGACTTCTGGCATGAACACGGTCGCATCCTCGGCCCGGTGATGCTGGTCTCGTTCCTGTTTGGCACCATCGACGCCCTGAAAGGCGCTGGTCTGGCCGACTGGATGCCGTCGCAGCTTTCCCACCTGCCGCTGAGCGAGCAGGGCCTGGCGTGGCTGGTGCCATGTGTGATGACCCTGGTGGTTGCGGTGGTCTGTGATCGCCTGCTGGGCAAGCGCAGCGAAGCCATTGCCTGAGGTTTCCTGACCCGCCACAAGCGGGTCTTGAGCGCTTGAACAGAAATGCCCCGTATCAATCGATACGGGGCATTTTTTATGCGCGTCAGGCAGTGTCTTTTTCCCTAGGCTAACGTCGAAGGGTTGCCGAAGTCCTAATGTGGGAGCGAGCAGGCTCGCTCCCACAGGTAGCATCCATACTCCACAGGGAACCGCATGTCGTTCATCCAAGCCAACCTGATCCATCTGCTCGCCGCCCTCTGGTTCGTCATCTGCTGGGGCGGTTACACCCGTTACGCCAGTTGGAAGGCTCGCGACACCGCATGCCTGGCCAGTGTGTTGCACCTGTATCGCGAGGACTGGATGCGTCGCATGTTGCTGCGTGACAACCGCATCGCCGACGCCAGTGTGATTGGCAATCTGGAGCGTAATGCCTCGTTCTTCGCCTCCAGCACCCTGATTATTCTCGCCGGTATTCTCACGGTGCTTGGCGCCTCCGAGCGCGCGGTGTCTTTGCTGGCAGACATACCGATGGTGCAGCAGGCCTCGCAAGGCATGTCGGAGATCAAGTTGCTGTGTCTGGCGCTGGTGTTTGTCTATGCGTTCTTCACGTTCAGCTGGTGCATGCGTCAGTATAATTTTGCGGCGATCCTGATCGGCTCGGCGCCCATGATCGGTGAGCGACAAGTCTCGGAGCAGGAGCGCAAGGCCTTTGCTTCGCGGGCGGCGCGGGTGATTTCCATGGCGGCTAACCAGTTCAACTTCGGCCTGCGCTCCTATTATTTCGGCATGAGCATGCTGGCGTGGTTCGTCAGCCCGTGGCTGTTCATGATCATGAGCGCCGGCGTGGTCGTGGTCTTGTACCGCCGCGAATTTCATTCCGACGTTCTCGATGTGATGGTCTATACCCCTACAGAGGCGCCCATCCCCGAGGCGAACAAAGAGGTCGTTTGATGAGTATTCCGTTCTGGTGTGTGTTTATCAGTGCATTGTTGATTTACATCGCGCGTATGCCCGTGGGCAAGGCCATGAAGGAGCAGGGCGGTTACGACAACCACCTGCCACGCCAGCAGCAGGCGCAACTGACCGGGTACGGCGCGAGGGCATTGGCGGCGCACCAGAACAGTATCGAAGCGTTCATTCTGTTCGCGGTGGGCGTGCTGATGGCGCACACCACGCAAACACAAGGCTGGTTGATCGATACATTGGCGATCATTTTTGTGATCGCTCGCATTATCTACTTGTGGTTTTACCTGGCGGATCTGCCGAAGCTGCGCAGTCTGGTATGGCTGGTCGGCTTAGTGTGTTCGTTGTTGCTGATGATTAGTCCGACTTTTAGAACCCTGTTGCTCTAAGTCGGCAGTAGCGATAAATCGCAGGCAAAAGAAAACCCGCACTTGGCGGGTTTTCTTTTTTTACACCGAAAAGCTGATTATTGCTTCTTGGCGGCTTCTTCTTGTGCAGCGGCGTTCGATTCAGCCTGAGCTTTGGCAGCTTCGGCGTTTTCTTTCGCGGCGTCGTTCACTTTATCCTGAGCTTTGTTCATGTCTTGCTGAGCTTGTTCAGCATGTTGGTTGGCATCTTGAGCTTTGTCCTCGGATTTTTTATCGCAGGCAGCGAGACCGAGGGAAGCGGTCAACATCAAGGCAATAGCTAAAGTCTTACGCATGGGGTGTTTCTCCTTATGGAAAATAACTACTGGCCTTAAGAACTCGACGCTGAGGGTTAAGTTCCTCATTTCTTTCAGATATATAAGTTTGTTTTTTAGTGGAACTTTTGCGCTATTTGCTACTACTGGCCAAAGGCTCTAACGAGAGTAATTATCAAATGGCTGAAAACCCCGTTTTTGAGCGTGCGACACGATTTCTTTCGGCATTGCGGCACTGTCAGGTACTCGGTTTGCGAGTGCACAGCGCCTCCAGTGAAGGGCTGACGGTGATCCTGCCGTACAGCGAAAAAATAGTCGGCAATCCGCAGACCGGAGTGATTCACGGCGGGGCGATCACGTCGTTGATGGACACCGCGTGCGGGATGTCGACTCTGTGTGTGTTACCGGAATTCGAAGTCTGCCCGACCCTCGATCTGCGCATCGACTACATGCACGCCGCTGAACCGAACAAAGATGTCTACGGCTTTGCCCAGTGCTACCGGGTAACAATCGATGTGATCTTCGCCCGTGGTTTTGCTTATCAAGACGATCCCGAACAGCCGATCGCCCATGTCGTCGGCACCTTCATGCGCATGGGTAAAAACATCAAAGGCACAAAAGGCTTCGGCGGCGTAATCAAGGGGGAGGGGCAATGAGCGACGACTTCAAGTACCAGTTGCAACAGGCCCACGCGCAGGGCGATTACGCACCTCTGTTGAAGTTGATCCCGTATGCCGGACTGATTGGCATCGAGTGCTCGCGGGTCGGCGATGAGTTGCTGTTCAAACTCCCGGCGAACAAGGACAACATTGGTAATCCTTTATTGCCGGCGATTCATGGCGGCGTGATCGCCGGGTTCATGGAGCTGGCTGCAGCCCTGCATTTGCTGGTGTTTACCGGCGCACCGGGAGTGCCAAAGATCATCGATTTTTCTCTCGATTACCTGCGCACCGGGCAGTTTCGCGACACTTGGGCCAAGTGTCAGGTCTGCCGTCAGGGCCGGCGGGTGGCGAACGTCGCGGTCACCGCGTGGCAAAGCACTGAAAGCGAGCCGATTGCCACCGCGCGTGCGCACTTCAAAATCGATGAGCCCTTGAAATCCTGAACAGTGCCCCAAACTCAGATGACAACCCGCCGCCGACCATTCGGGTCGCGGCTTATGCCATCTGATTGGAGTTTGATGACCATGAGTGTGGAAACTCAAAAGGAAACCCTGGGCTTCCAGACCGAGGTAAAGCAGCTGCTGCACCTCATGATCCATTCGCTGTATTCCAACAAGGAAATCTTCCTTCGCGAATTGATCTCGAACGCCTCTGACGCTGTCGACAAGCTGCGCTTCGAAGCCCTGGCCAAGCCTGAGTTGCTCGAAGGTGGCGCCGACCTGAAAATCCGCGTGAGCTTCGACAAGGACGCCAAGACCGTCACCCTCGAAGACAACGGTATCGGCATGAACCGTGACGATGTGATCACCCATCTGGGTACCATCGCCAAATCGGGCACCGCCGATTTCATGAAAAACCTCTCGGGCGATCAGAAGAAAGATTCGCACCTGATCGGCCAGTTCGGTGTGGGCTTCTACTCCGCCTTTATCGTCGCTGACCAGGTTGACGTGTACAGCCGTCGTGCCGGTACCCCGGCCAGCGAAGGCGTGCACTGGTCATCGAAAGGCGAGGGCGAATTCGAAGTCGCTACCATCGAAAAACCTGAGCGCGGCACTCGCATCGTCCTGCACCTGAAAGCGGCGGAAGACGAGTTTGCTGATGGCTGGCGTCTGCGCAACATCATCAAAAAGTATTCCGACCATATCGCGCTGCCGATCGAGCTGCCGAAAGAAGTCACCGCAGCTGAAGGTGAAGAGCAGCCTGCGCAGGAATGGGAAACCGTCAACCGCGCCAGCGCTCTGTGGACCCGTCCGCGCACTGAAGTGAAGGACGAGGAATACCAGGAGTTCTACAAGCACATCGCTCACGACTTTGAAAATCCGCTGGCCTGGAGTCACAACAAAGTCGAAGGCAAGCTTGAATACAGCTCGCTGCTGTACGTGCCGGCCCGCGCACCGTTCGACCTGTACCAGCGTGAAGCGCCGAAGGGCCTGAAGCTGTACGTGCAGCGCGTGTTCGTGATGGATCAGGCCGAGTCGTTCCTGCCGCTGTACCTGCGCTTCATCAAAGGCGTGGTCGACTCCAATGACCTGTCGCTGAACGTGTCGCGGGAAATCCTGCAGAAAGACCCGATCATCGACTCGATGAAGTCGGCGCTGACCAAGCGCGTACTCGATATGCTGGAAAAACTGGCGAAGAACGAGCCTGAGCAATACAAAGGCTTCTGGAAGAACTTCGGTCAGGTCATGAAAGAAGGCCCGGCTGAAGACTTCGCCAACAAAGAGAAAATTGCCGGTCTGCTGCGTTTCGCATCGACCAATGGCGACGACGGCGAGCAGATCGTCGGTCTGGCTGACTACCTGGCGCGTGCCAAGGAAGGTCAGGACAAGATCTACTACCTCACCGGCGAAACCTACGCGCAGGTCAAGAACAGCCCGCACCTGGAAGTCTTCCGCAAGAAAGGCATCGAGGTGCTGCTGCTGACCGACCGCATCGACGAGTGGCTGATGAGCTACCTCAGCGACTTCGACGGTAAGTCCTTCGTTGACGTGGCACGCGGTGACCTCGATCTGGGCAACCTGGACTCGGAAGAGGACAAGAAAGCCGCAGAAGAAGTCGCCAAGTCCAAAGAAGGTCTGGTCGAGCGTCTGAAAACCGCGCTGGGTGATTCCGTGGCTGAAGTCCGCGTCTCTCATCGTCTGACCGATTCGCCGGCCATTCTGGCCATCGGCGAGCAGGATCTGGGTCTGCAAATGCGTCAGATCCTCGAAGCCAGCGGGCAGAAGGTGCCGGATTCGAAGCCTATCTTCGAGTTCAACCCAAGCCACCCGCTGATCGAGAAGCTCGACGGCGAGCAGAGCGAAGAGCGTTTTGGCGACCTGTCGCACATCCTCTTCGATCAGGCAGCGCTGGCGGCTGGCGACAGCTTGAAGGATCCGGCCGCGTACGTGCGTCGACTGAACAAGCTGCTGGTTGAACTGTCGGTTTAACCAAGTCGTATAAAAACCCGCTTCGGCGGGTTTTTTCATTCTGGTGTTTAACCAATCTGGAGTCAGAAATGAGCCAAGTCACTGTACGTTCCGTGGTCTATCAGATTGACGGCCAGCCTTATGAAGGTCGTCTGGCGTTCGATGCAGAGCATAAGGGCGCGCGTCCGGGTTTGTTGATGGCGCCGAACTGGATGGGTGTCAGCGCCGGTGCCGAAGAGATCGCCAAGTCGGTCGCGGCCAAGGGCTACGTGGTGTTGATTGCGGATGTCTACGGTCAGGCGGTGCGTCCGCAAAACGCTGATCAGGCCGGTGCGGCGATGATGCCGCTCAAGGATGACCGCGCACTATTGCGCAAGCGTATGCAGGCAGCGTTCGAGCAGCTGCAGAAGCAGGGCGAAGCGGCGGTCGATCTCTCGAAGCTGGCAGTGTTCGGTTTCTGCTTCGGCGGTTGCTGTGCCCTGGACCTGGCGCGTACCGGTGCGCCGGTGAAGGCGGCGGTGTCGTTCCACGGCACGCTGGATTCGCCGAACCCGGCGGATGCCAACAACATCAAAGGCTCGGTGCTGATGCTGCACGGCGCGTCCGACCCGTTGGTGCCGAAGGAGCAACTGCCGGCCTTCGAAGCTGAGATGAACGCGGCGAACGTGGATTGGCAATTGCTCAGCTATGGCGGTGCGGTGCACTCGTTTACCGATCCGCACGCCAATGTGCCGGGCAAGATGATGTACGACGCGAAGACTGCTGCGCGGGCGTTCAAGTCGATGCATGACTTGCTGGATGAAGTGTTCAAAGCCTGATTATTGGGCGTCTGCACTGGCCTCTTCGCGAGCAAGCCCGCTCCCACATGAAATTTGTGGTGGATTTAAAAACTGACAAACACCACCGATCCAATGTGGGAGCGGGCTTGCTCGCGAAGGCGGCCCATCAGGCGATACAAATCTCAGGGTAATTCAATCCGCTCAACTTCCCCCGGCACCGTCGGCCAATCCCCGGCCGCCCATTTACGCCGTGCCTCATCAATCGCCGCCGGATCGCTCGCAACAAAATTCCAGTTGATCCGCCGTGGCCCATCCAATGGCGCGCCGCCAAATACCACGGCGTGCACATCGCTTTCGGCAAACAGACTCATCTCTTCCCCGGCAGGCAATACCACCAACGCATGCGGCTCAATCGCCTCGCCATTCAACTGCGCATCCCCACTCAACACATAAACCGCCCGCTCTTCATGTTCGGTCGGAATTAGCAGGGTGGTCGCCGTTTGCATCTTCACTTCGGCGTACAGCGTAGGAGAAAGCACTGGCACCGGCGATTCCAGGCAAAAGCCTGACCCGGCAATCATCCTAATCTGCACACCAAGGTTATCGCTGACCGGCAAGGTTGCTGCCGGGTGATGGCTGTAATGCCCCGGGCCTTGTTCATGATCCTTGGGAGATGCCAGCCAGATCTGCAAACCGTGCATCGTGAAACTCTGATCCCACAGCGGCGCCGGCGTGCGTTCAACGTGAGCAATCGCGCTGCCGGCGGTCATCCAGCTGACATCGCCGGCGCTGACCACCTGATCAGAGCCGAGGCTGTCCTTGTGCTGAATCTGGCCTTCAAACAAATAGGTGAGGGTCGACAGGCCAATGTGCGGATGCTGTCGGATGTTCATGCCTTTGCCCGTCGGATAAACCGTCTCGAGCATGTGATCAAAAAACACGAAAGGCCCGACACTGCGGCATTTGGCTGATGGCAGTGGGCGCAGGATCGGCTGGCCTTCGACGTCTTCGGCGCGCGGGCGGATGATCAGTGGTTGCGTATCCATGGTGCATTCCAGGCTGAGCGGGTGATGCCAGAAGCATAACCCGCCGCTGGCATCAGGATGGTTATTGGCTGTCGAAGCCTTGTGGGGCGTGGGTTTCGATGCTCACTTCGCTGGTGGTCATCAGCTTGTGGATCGGGCAGCGGTCGGCCACTCGCAGCAGTTCTTCGCGCTGGGCGTCGGTGAGCACGCCTTTGAGGGTCAGGGTGACGTGCAGAGCGTATTTGCCTTTTTGCTCCTGGCTGTTGTCGCGCTTGACTTCGACACCCACGCCGGTCAGCGGGATGTCTTTTTTCTTCGCGTACATCTTCAGGGTCAGGGCCTTGCACGCACCGAGCGCCGCGTCGAAGTAATCGTGCGGCTCTGGCGCGGTGCCTTCGCCGCCGGCAGAAGTCGGCACGTCGGCAAACAATTCGTGGTCATCGATTTGTACGGTGTGACGAAAACCTTCAGCGGAGACGGTATTGACGGTAACGGTCATGGGAACCTCACTGGCAGTAGGAAAAGTCGTTCGATCAAAAAAGACCTTGCAGTTATAGAGCATTCCCACCGGCACGCGTTCCACTTTCCTGCGGGATGAACCCTTGTTGTCAGGGCGGGGTCTAGGCTATGCCTACTTGTCGGAGATTACTTGTGTCCCTGTATCGTTTAAGTCTCGCCTGCCTTCTGCTGTGTGCCGGCACCGCCAGTGCCCGCGAATACACCTACAGCGACGCGCACCTGCACTACGTGGATTTTTTCCAGGAAACCGCTGGCATGGCGAAACTGCTGACGGCCATGAAAGACAATGCCATCGAGCACGTGATGATTTCCGGCATTCCCGTGGCAAAGAAGTGGCACGAAGACGAGCCCAAGCGCCCGCGTTATTACGCCGGCGATGACGCCGACGCCTATTGGTACAGCGCCACCGATGTGATCGTTGCCGATGCGGTGCAAAAACTGGCACCCGAGCAGCGGCCGTACTTTCATCCGTTTCTGTCGGGTTTCAATCCCAACGACAAAAACTCTGCCGCACACATTCAACGCATGCTCGATCTGTATCCGGGGCTGTGGCAGGGCATTGGCGAAGTGTTTACCCGACATGATGACTTGACCGCACTGACTTCCGGTGACACGCCGCGCGCCAATAACGAGGCGATGACCAAGATCTATCACTTGGCTGCGGAAAATGATCTGCCGGTGATGCTGCATTCCAACATCACCTCAAAGCGTGAGAAAAATCCGCTGTACCTGAAGGAAATCGAAGAACCGCTGCGTAATCACCCGCACACACGGTTCATCTGGGCTCACGCGGGTACCAGTGCGGAAATCCATCGGCATCAGACGCAGCTGGACTTCCTCCTGCCGACCCTCACGCGGATGCTCGAGGCGTATCCGAATCTGTTTATCGACTTGTCGTGGAGCATGCTCACGCCTTATCTGCTGGACGAGCAGGGCCAGCCGCGCCCGCAATGGCTGGCGCTGGTAGAGAAATACCCGGAGCGCTTCATGATTGGCTCGGACGTCGTCGGGCGATTCAACAAGCTCGGTCAGGAAATGCACAGCTTCAAACCGTTTTTGGACGCTTTGCCGGAAGACGTCGCGCGGAAAGTAGCGAAAGACAACTTTCTGGCGATCTTGCCGCGAACTACGCTCAAGTCCGGCAAAACCACGCTGAATCGTTAATTCCGCGTGTTCGGAGTATTAAGGCCTTTTGATATCACCTTTTGGTCTTACGCAAATTTTCAACGGGCCGATACCTTCTAAAGCAACCAGCTGCAAGGTTGATGCAGCGCTTTTGGAAGGAACCAGAGCAATGAGTATCCGTAGTCTCAATATTGCCCCGCGCGCGGGCCTCGGTTTTGGCCTGTTGGCCCTGATGGTGTTTGCACTTGGGGCGTTCGCCCTGCTGCAAATGTTGAACATGCGTGCCCAGTCCGACGAGGTCGACAATAATTGGCTGCCGAGCGTGATGGCGGTCGGTGAGATGAGTCAGGACATGCTGCGCCTGCGGGCGTTGACCATGCGCCTGTTGCTCAATCGCGATCCGCAGGCGCTGCAACAGAACGTGGCCAAGCTCGACGAGCTGCGCGGGGTGTTGAGCGAAGCGCAGCAGCGCTATGACGTGCTGATCGTCCTGCCTGAGGAGCGCAAGTTATTTGATCGCTTCAAAGTCATCGAGCATCAATATCTGGAGTACCAGGCGCAAGTCATGCAATTGTCTGCTCAGGATCGGGTAGAGGAGGCGGCGACGATTCTCAATGGTCAGATGAGTCCGCTGGCCGATGAAATTGCGGTGATTCTGCGTGATCTGGTCGAGTTGAATAAACACAACGCCAACCTTTCCACCGAGGCGGCGCGGCTGGTGTTCATCAATTCGCGAGTGTGGGTGGGGATCATGATCGGTGTCACTGCACTGATCACCATTGGCCTGGCGCTGCTGCTGACCCGCAGCATCGTGCTGCCGCTGGCGCAGTCGCTTGGCGTGGCGCAAGTGGTGGCCGGTGGCGATCTGACTGGCGATATAAACATTTCCGGCAAGGACGAACCGGCGCGGCTGCTGCAGGCGCTGAAAAGCATGCAGCACAATCTGCGCGACACGATTCGACAGATCTCCGAGTCTTCCAGCCAATTGGCTTCAGCTTCGGAAGAGCTGAGCTGCGTCACGGAAGACGCCACTCGCGGGCTGCATCAGCAGAGCCTGGAGATCGAGCAGGCGGCGACGGCGGTGAATCAGATGACCGCTGCAGTGGAGGAGGTGGCCAGCAATGCGGTGGCGACCTCCGAAGCCTCGCGCGAATCCGATCGCATCGCCCAGCATGGTCGTCAGCAGGTGCAGCAGACCGTGACGTCAATCGAGTCTCTGGCCGAGGACGTTACGGCCAATGCAGTGCAAGTCGAAGACCTGGCGCAGAAGGTTCACGGCATCAGCAAAGTGTTGGACGTGATTCGCTCGATTGCCGAGCAAACCAATCTTCTTGCGTTGAACGCTGCCATTGAGGCCGCGCGGGCCGGTGATGCCGGGCGCGGGTTTGCCGTCGTGGCTGATGAGGTGCGGGCACTGGCGCATCGTACTCAACAGTCGACTCAGGAAATCGAGCAAATGATCGGCGGCATTCAGCAGGGCACGGATTCGGCGGTCAGTTCGATGCAGCAGAGCAATGTCCGGGCGCGCTCGACACTGGAGTTGGCCAAGGCGGCGGGGACGGCGCTGGAGGAAATCGCCTCGGCGTTCACCTTGATCAACGAGCGCAATCTGGTGATCGCCAGCGCTTCGGAAGAGCAGGCGGCGGTGGCGCGTGAGGTGGATCGAAATTTGATGAACATTCGCGATCTGGCGATGCAGACGTCGGCGGGGGCCAATCAGACCAGTGCGGCGAGCCAGGAGTTGTCGCGGTTGGCGGTGGATTTGAACAGCATGGTGGCCAGGTTCTCGGTCTGAGTTCGCTTTCCGAGCTGTAATTGCTCTTTGTGGGAGCGAGCCTGCTCGCGAAGGCGTCCGTTCGGTTAAATTTTTCAGTGGCTGGCACGCCGCTTTCGCGAGCAGGCTCGCTCCCACAGGGGATTGGTGTCGTTGCAGAAATCGCAGGCAATAAAAAGCCCCGCATCTGCGGTAATGCTGTTCACTTAAGCGGAGCAGCCTTGCGATCCACCGGAAACCGGGTTTTTGAAATCTTCACCGTCCTTGGCCTCGAAGGCCTTGGGCGGTGATCCAGAAACAGCCCGCCAACGCCTTTTCTA
Source organism: Pseudomonas baetica (assembly GCF_002813455.1). Lineage (NCBI taxonomy): Bacteria > Pseudomonadati > Pseudomonadota > Gammaproteobacteria > Pseudomonadales > Pseudomonadaceae > Pseudomonas > Pseudomonas baetica. The sequence goes on from NZ_PHHE01000001.1 coordinate 655,295, forward strand.
AGTTCCGCCAACCGTCTACCCGTCGCTGAAACAGGATTGGCCGCTGCCATTACGATCAATTGCACGGCGATGTACTGGCAAGCCGGCTTGAAACGGATGTCCGACGGCGCTCGACCAAACGCGACTGCTGCCTGACTTGCCTCCCGACGAATCACGTTGTAAGCCAGCAGCAACCCCCACACTTCCTGGTAGATCAGATCGACCTTTTTGCTGCGCAAGGTCATTGCGTTTTGCTGCATTGAGCTTTTGATATCCCTGAAGCCCAATTCGATTTCCCAGCGCTCCTGATAAAGCTTGGCAACAGACTTGGTGCTGTAGATCTTGGCCGGCAACGACGTCATGACTGTTTTTACTTTGCCTTGAATTTCATAACTGACTTCACGCGCCTCCCAGTGTGTAGGAAGAGTCGGATTTCGCTTTCTGGCTTGCGGCGACACTTTCATACGCACCAAACGATCATGCTGGTTGTAACGGGCTACCTCCTCGCAAACCAATCCCTTTTTTGCCGGAATCAGCCAATGACGGTGACTGCCGTCGCCGCTCAGGCTGAGCATGAGATCGGCGCTCCAGAACCCTTTATCGAACAACGTCACGGAGTGGTCGGGGATCTGCTGCAAAAACTCATCGGCCAGACGCATTTCGCTGCGTCGGTAAGGGCTAAGCTGTGCATCCAGGATCAGGTGTGAACGCACATTCATCAGCGCCACCAGGCGCAGCATGGGAAAGGGAGTCTGGCGGTCGGTCGAGGTGTTTCCAGAACCGAAATGGTCTCGCAACTCCGGTGTATCCGGCGTGCGCAGAAGCGCACCATCGACTGCAAATACTTGCAGATCCTGCCAGGCATCATCGGGATAGCGCTGCGCGCCCCATTGAGTACCCGTTTTGCGAAACAACCACTCAACCGGGTCGGCCCCCAGCCGCTTGCGGGCCTCGGTCACACCGCTACGGGCCAACAGATGGTCAGAAGCCAGACCTTGGGCGCAGATGTTCAAACGTCGGGCGACCTCATGAACGGGCTCGTCGCGAAACAATGCCATGCCGAGCACCAGCCAGAGCACTTGGTCGGCGGGCAATCGCCGTCGGCGAATGGTGGCCTGGCTGGACAGATCCAGCGCAGACGCGACCCACTCGATGGGAATATTTTGAGTGAATGTGCTCAAGTCACAGAAGTTGAAAAGATCGCCGAGGTCGAGCAAGTCCTGTTGAACAGACATAAAAAATCCGATGCCAGAGATCTGACATCGGATTTTCGAAGAAGCCCGGCGAGGATTCAAATGCTTAAGTGAGCAGCATTACGCATCTGCGGGGCTTTTCACATCTATCGGATCAGCTGCCTTTGACAGTCTTGCCGTTGACCGTGCCGTCCTGGAGCATGATGTTGTACTCCTTGCCGTCGGTTTCAACCTGTTGCAGGCGAACCAGCAGGTAATCCCAGTCCTTGGCGAACCAAAGGACGGTGATGCGCTTGCTTTGTGTCGGGTCGCGCACGCGCTCGACCTTGATCGCATCGATCTTGCCGGCTTTGGTTTCGACTTTCTCCGAACCCAGTACGCGGAAGTCATAGGTATCGACTTCGCCGTCATCGACCACTTGGTAGCTCATGGTCTTCTTGCCAGCGGCGACGTCATGCTGCAGCGCCAACTGATAAGTCGACTTGTCGACCATGCCACGGTTCAGCGGGATTTTCACCGCGTCGCCACGGTCAGTGCCGGTGACCATTTTGCTGTTCCAGTCGAAATCCAGATCAGCCTTCTTGGCCTTGCCCAGACCGCCACGTTCAAAGTGGTAGGACTGCGGCAGCAAGGTGTCCTTGTCCAGGGTCAGGGTGCTTTGTTCGCTCAGGCTGGCGATCATCATCGAGGCCTTGAAGCTGAGCGTCCAGACGCCGTTGGCACCTTTTGTCAGGCTGCGTTCGGCGGTGCCGCTCATGGGCAACTGCTTCCAGTCGGCGGTGTAGCTGGCGGAGAACGGTTGAAGGTCTGCCGCCTGCGCGAATGGCAGGGTGAGCAGTGCGCAAGCAAAGAGCAGGGCGCGACGCATAATATCTCCTAGTGTCGAATCAAGTGGCCGCTGGCCGCGAGTAACTGGCCGTCCAGTAAAGCACCTTGCTCCCCGAGTGCCAGTCTGCCTTCGGCAAACCAGCGTACAGCCATCGGGTAGATCAGGTGTTCCTGAACATGCACTCGCTGCGCGAGAGTCTGCGGCGTGTCGTGCAACTCTACCGGTAATACTGCCTGTACGACCAGTGGTCCGCCATCGAGTTCCTCCGTGACGAAGTGCACGGAGCAGCCGTGTTCCGTGTCGCCGGCCTCCAGCGCGCGCTGATGAGTGTGTAACCCTTTGTATTTGGGTAGCAGCGACGGGTGGATGTTGAGCAGGCGCCCTTGATAGTGGCGAACGAAGTCAGCGCTGAGAATGCGCATGAAACCGGCCAGTACCACGAGTTTTGGATTGAATTCGTCGATCAGTTCGATCAGGGCGGCATCGAAGGCCTCGCGACCTTCGAAGGCCTTATGATCCAGCGAGCGGGTGGCGATACCCGCGTCACTGGCGCGTTGCAGGCCGTAGGCGTCGGCGCGGTTGGAAATCACCGCAGCGATGCGGACCGGGCTGTCGCCGGTCCGCGTGCTGTCGATCAGGGCCTGCAAGTTACTGCCGGTGCCGGACAACAGCACCACGACATCACAGGTTGCGGACATTAATGAGCCTTAAGGTTCTTCAGTTCAACCTGAGCAGCGCCTTCGGCAGCTACAGCGATCTGACCGATGACCCAAGGCTGTTCGCCGGCTTCACGCAGGGTGTTCAGAGTGATATCAACGTGCTCCTGAGCCACGCAGATGACCATGCCGACGCCGCAGTTCAGCACGCGGTGCATCTCGGTCTCGTCAACGTTGCCTTTCTCTTGCAGCCAGTCGAAGACAGCAGGGCGAGTCCAGCTGGCCACGTCAACCACGGCCTGAGCGCCTTTTGGCAGAACGCGCGGGATGTTGTCGAGCAGGCCGCCACCGGTGATGTGGGCCATGGCTTTGACGGCGCCGGTGTCTTTGATCAGCTTGAGCAGTGGCTTCACATAGATGCGGGTCGGGGCCATCAGCAGGTCGGTCAGCGGTTTGCCGTCGAGCTGGGTGTTTTCGATGTCGGCGCCGGAGACTTCGATGATCTTGCGGATCAGCGAGTAGCCGTTGGAGTGCGGGCCGGACGATGGCAGGGCGATCAGGGCGTCACCGGTGGCGACTTTCGAGCCGTCGATGATTTCCGATTTTTCCACGACGCCGACGCAGAAGCCTGCCAGGTCGTAGTCTTCGCCTTCGTACATGCCAGGCATTTCAGCGGTTTCGCCGCCGACCAGCGAGCAGCCGGACAGTTCGCAGCCAGCGCCGATGCCGGTTACGACCTGAGTCGCGGTTTCAACGTTGAGTTTGCCGGTGGCGTAGTAGTCAAGGAAGAACAGTGGCTCGGCGCCGCACACCACCAGATCGTTGACGCACATGGCGACCAGGTCGATGCCGATGCTGTCGTGCTTGTTCAGGTTCAGCGCCAGACGCAGTTTGGTGCCGACGCCGTCAGTGCCGGAAACCAGCACTGGCTGTTTGTAACCGGCCGGGATTTCGCAGAGGGCGCCGAAACCGCCCAGGCCGCCCATGACTTCCGGGCGCGCAGTGCGCTTGGCGACGCTCTTGATGCGTTCGACCAATGCTTCACCGGCGTCGATGTCTACACCGGCGTCCTTGTAGCTCAGGGAGGGTTGCTTGCTCATGATCCAGGCCTTTAGGGGAGGGGATTCAGGGGTAACGACCGAGTTCAGCGGGAACATCGAAATCGAGGGGGCGAATGCCTCACGCGAGTTTCGAGGTGCCCGGCTGTTGCCGGTCTGCGAAGGCGCGCGATTTTATCAGGCTTGAGGGGCAGCGGCCATCCTCACGCCGACGGGCAGGGGCATATCAGCGGAAATTTTTTGCAATTGAGGCGCGTGGGTGTCTGTATAAGGTCTGCTCATTAACCGTCTATCGTTATCACTGTGCAAAAACTTACCGCTGTCGTGTGAATGTTTAGTGCTGGCAGATTGTCACAGTCTGGCTAAATCGGTTCACGCGGCCTGTTCCAGCCGCTCCTGTCGACGGGAATTTTCCATGCGTTTTTGTAAATTGTTGGTTGTGGGTTGTTTGTCTGTGGTCAGCCTGGCGAGTCATGCCGAAAACCTCAAAGGCCTTTATCAAGTGCGTCAGCCGGTCAGCAGTCAGGCGCCGCAAGAGCGTGATCGCGCGACCCAGGCTGCGCTGGACACGCTGGTGTTGCGCCTGACCGGTGATCCCAAGGCCCCGCAAAATCCGGGTTTGGCGGCGATTCGCAAGGATCCGCAGCAAATCATCAGTCAGTTCGGTTTTGACGCCGGGCCGCCGGAAGTGCTGAAAGTCGACTTTGATCCGAGCAGCACCGAACAGGCATTGCGCCGCGCCGGTTTGTCACTGTGGGGCGCCAGTCGGCCGTCGATTCTGAGCTGGTGGCTGAACGACTCTACAGAGGGTTCTAGCCTGGTCGGGGATGGCCAGTCCGCCGCCGCTCCGCTGCGTGCAGCCGCTCAGCACCGTGGCTTGCCCCTGCGTTTGCCACTGGCAGATCTGAGTGAACAACTGGTGGCCACGGCGCCTGCGCTGGAAGGCTCCGATCCGGCGCCACTGCGCGGCGCTTCGGAACGCTATAACGCTGACGCCTTGCTGGCGGTGCATGCGCGCGAAGAAGGCGGGCAATGGCAGGCCAAATGGCACTTGTGGCTGGGTGACCAAAAAGAGGCGGGCAGTGTGCAGGGCGCCGATCAGGCCGCCGTGGCTGACGCAGTGATGCTCGCGGTTGCCGAGCGTCTCGCGCCGCGATTCGTCGCCAAGCCTGGCGCTTCGGGGCAGCAGACCCTGGAAGTACAGGGCATGAATCTGGAGCACTACGCGGCGTTGTTGCGGTTGCTCGAACCGTTTGGTGTGCGTCTGCAAAGTGTTGATGGCGATCGCATCGTTTATCGGGTCAATGGTAGTGCCGATCAGATGCGCGCGCAGTTGTCGCTGGCGAAATTGCAGGAGTTGCCGGCAGAAGCGCCGGCCCCGGTGGCTACGCCTCAGCCTGCGGTGGCGGGAACGGCGCCCGTTGCGCCTCCGGTCCCGACACCTGCTGCACCGTCGTTGCGGTTTCGCTGGTAAGTCTTTCCTTATATAGAAGCAGTAGGAGTGGTACATGGCCGATACGCGGCGTTGGTTCTGGCTCGGTGGGATTGTCCTGCTTTGCGCGTTTGTGTGGTTGCTGCATCCGATCCTCACGCCGTTTCTGGTGGCGCTGCTGTTGGCGTATCTGTTTGATCCGCTGGTGGATCGGTTGGAGAAGCTCGGTTTGTCGCGCACCTGGGGCGTGATCGCGGTGTTTGCCTTGTTCACCCTGATCGTCACGGCGCTGATGCTGGTGCTGGTGCCGATGCTCGCCAAGCAGTTGCTGCGTTTGTACGAGCTGGCACCGCAGATGCTCGACTGGTTGCAGCACACGGCGGTGCCGTGGGCGCAGTCGAAGCTGGGCTTGTCTGACGGTTTCTGGAAGTTCGACAAGGTCAAGGCGGCGATTAGCGAGCACATGGGCCAGACCACCGACATCGTCGGCGTGGTACTGAGTCAGGCGACGGCGTCGAGTCTGGCGCTGATCGGCTGGCTGGCCAATCTGGTGCTGATCCCGGTGGTGAGTTTCTACTTGCTGCGCGATTGGGACTTAATGATGGCCAAGATCCGCAGCCTGTTGCCGCGTGATCGCGAGGAACGTGTGGTGGCGCTGGCCGGTGAGTGCCACGAAGTGTTGGGGGCGTTCGTTCGCGGCCAGTTGTTGGTGATGCTGGCGCTGGGCGTGATTTACGCGGCGGGGCTGATGATCGTCGGGCTGGAGCTGGGGCTGTTGATTGGTCTGATCGCGGGGCTGGCGGCGATCGTGCCGTACATGGGCTTTGTGATCGGCATTGGCGCGGCGCTGATCGCAGGCTTGTTCCAGTTCGGTGGCGATCTGTATCCGATGGTCGGGATCGTTGCAGTGTTCATGGTCGGTCAGGCTTTGGAAGGCATGGTGCTGACGCCGCTGTTGGTGGGTGACCGAATTGGTCTGCACCCGGTGGCTGTGATCTTTGCCATTCTGGCCGGCGGCGAGCTGTTTGGTTTCACCGGCGTGCTGCTGGCGCTGCCTGTGGCGGCGGTGATCATGGTGCTGGTGCGCCACGTACATGATTTGTACAAGGACTCCGACATTTATAGTGGGGTCGATGAGCCCGAGTTGTGATGGCGGCGGTCAGCCCGGCGGATAGCCGGGTTGGCCCGTGTTTTGCGGGCGATGCTGGCAGGGCCGCGTCAGAGAAACTGTCATAAAACCAGTGTGTTAACGCAAACCTTTGATTTTGCTTGGACTCTGTCGCATTGTGCGCTCAGCTTCACGGGTATAAACTTCGCAAACTTTACACAGAGGCCACTAACGGTTCCTTGAGAACTGTTCAGTCAGCATGAAACCGATTCAGCTGCCCCTAGGTGTGCGTCTGCGTGACGACGCCACCTTCATCAACTACTACCCAGGCGCCAATGCCGCTGCACTCGGCTATGTCGAGCGCCTATGCGAAGCCGACGCCGGCTGGACAGAAAGCCTGATCTACCTGTGGGGCAAACACGGTGTAGGGCGTACGCATCTGTTGCAGGCAGCTTGCCTGCGATTCGAGCAGATGGGCGAACCGGCGGTGTACCTGCCACTGGCCGAGTTGATGGATCGCGGTATTGAAATTCTCGATAACCTTGAACAGTACGAACTGGTTTGCCTGGATGACTTGCAGGTGATTGCCGGCAAGGCTGACTGGGAAGAGGCGATGTTTCATCTGTTCAACCGTCTGCGTGACAGCGGTCGGCGCCTGCTGATTGCTGCTTCTACTTCACCGCGTGAACTGCCGGTCAAACTGGCGGACTTGAAATCGCGCCTGACGCTGGCGCTGATCTTCCAGATGCGCCCACTCTCCGACGAAGACAAACTACGCGCCCTGCAATTGCGCGCATCGCGTCGTGGCCTGCATCTGACTGATGAGGTCGGGCATTTCATTTTGACCCGCGGGACCCGCAGCATGAGTGCCCTGTTTGATCTGCTGGAACAGCTCGATCAGGCTTCTCTGCAGGCTCAACGCAAGCTGACAATTCCCTTCCTCAAAGAAACGCTGGGCTGGTAAGTCCGGGGCTTTCAGCGGGTCTCGGCATATTTCAGGCGCCAGAAAATCCGCTTTCCTGCACTGGTTGCAGGCCGCGTTTCGATCCAAATGGGCTTAAGCGCTTAGATGTAAACGAGAAACCGGGAAGTCACAAAAAGATCGATTGAATTTGCAAATGAGGTCGATAGCGGGCATAGTCTCGGCTTCTTTACAACTATCAGCCACGGTCGTGCCCATGCTAAAGCGCTTCGCACCCCTCGTGCCTCTCGCACTCGTCACCCTGTTGTACGGTTGTGCTGCTCATTCTCCAGTCCAAGAGCAGCCTCAACAGGTCAAAAATTCTGCCACTGCCCAGTCTTCCGTTATTTACCAGGAAGAGCTGGACACCGAAAAAGAACTGTCGGACTTCAACAAGAAGCCGTACGAGCTTCCGGTGCTGGCCGACAGCATCCTCGAACGCGGCATGTCCCTGATCGGTACCCGTTACCGTTTCGGCGGTACCTCTGAAGCCGGTTTCGATTGCAGCGGTTTCATCGGCTATCTGTTCCGCGAAGAAGCCGGCATGAATCTGCCTCGCTCCACCCGCGAAATGATCAACGTGGATGCGCCACTGGTTGCACGCAGCAACCTCGAGCCTGGCGATCTGCTGTTCTTCGCCACCAATGGTCGTCGCGGTCGTGTCAGTCACGCCGGGATCTACCTGGGCGACAACCAGTTCATCCACTCCAGCAGTCGTCGCAGCGGCGGTGTTCGCATCGACAGCCTGGGTGACAGCTACTGGAGCAAGACCTTCATCGAAGCCAAGCGTGCACTCGCCATGGCGCCGACCGTGGTCACCGCTCGCAAGTAATTCCCCGTTGTCACTGCGTTCGTAGCGACACAACGGTTCTCGGTAACGGAGTAGACGTAGACTTTACAAGGTGAAGTTAAAGTCTTACTTGAAGTTTGCCGCGTAGCCGCTAGAATCCTGAATCTATATTGATGGCAAACCGCCTGCGTGCTAACGCAGGCGGTTTTGTTTTCTGTCCATCCGGCAGAAGCCGCAGCCAGATCAGGAAGTTCTGCTTATGACCATGTCGGCCCGCCTCGCATTGATCTTCTTCGCAGCGCTGCTCAGCGCCTGTGCCAGTCGTACTCCGCCGCCTGCGCCAGTGGTTCGCGCGCCGGTGGTGTTCGGTCCATCCCAAGCCTTTTCTCCTGCTGCTGAAGACGTGCTGTTTCGTGCGCTCGGTCTGGTCGGCACGCCTTATCGCTGGGGCGGCAATACGCCGGATTCGGGATTTGATTGCAGTGGGCTGATCGGCTTTGTTTACCGTGATGCGGCGGGTATTTCTCTGCCGCGCTCCACGCGCGAGCTGATCGTCATGCAGGCGCCGAATGTCGGTAAGGAAGGCTTGCAGACCGGTGACCTGATCTTCTTCGCCACCAATGGTGGTTCGCAGGTCAGTCATGCGGGGATTTACGTCGGGGAGGGGCGCTTCGTGCATGCGCCGGCAACGGGCGGCACGGTGAAGCTGGACAGTCTGTCGAAGGCGTATTGGCAGAAGGCGTATCTGAGTGCGAAGCGGGTGTTGCAGCCTGAGCATCTGGCGCATAACCCATAGTAAAAATCGCAGCAATCCTAATGTGGGAGCGAGCCTGCTCGCGAAAGCGGTGTATCAGTCAACTCAATGGAGGCTGACACTGCGCATTCGCGAGCAGGCTCGCTCCCACAGTTGTTTCAGGTCACATTCAACATCACTTCGTGGCCGAGACTCGCCACACCTTATTGCCGACATCATCCGCCACCAGCAAGCCACCTTGCTGGTCGATCACCACACCGACCGGGCGACCCAGTGCGTTCTCGTCCTTGTCTAGGAAACCGGTCAGCACGTCCACCGGTTGGCCCGTCGGCTTACCAGCCGCGAACGGTACGAAAATTACTTTGTAGCCACTGTGCGGCTTGCGGTTCCACGAGCCATGCTGGCCAATGAATGCGCCTTCCTTGAATTGCGCCGGCAAACTGTTGCCCTCGGCGAAGGTCAGGCCCAATGAGGCGGTGTGCGGGCCGACGGCGTAGTCCGGCGCGATGGCTTTGGCGACCAGGTCCGGGTTCTGCGGCTCGACCCGCACATCGACGTGCTGACCGTAATAGCTGAATGGCCAACCATAGAAGCCGCCATCCTTGACCGAAGTAATGTAGTCCGGCACCAGATCGCTGCCGATCTCGTCACGCTCGTTCACCGCTGTCCACAGCGCGCCACTGGTAGGCTCCCAGGCAAGGCCGTTAGGGTTGCGGATGCCCGAGGCAAAAATCCGATGATTGCCGGTGGCCCGGTCCACTTCCCAGATCGCCGCGCGACCTTGTTCCTGGTCCATGCCGTTTTCGCCGACGTTGCTGTTCGAGCCGACGGTGACGTACAGCTTGCTGCCGTCCTTGCTGGCGATCACGTTTTTCGTCCAGTGATGGTTCAGTGTGCCGCCCGGCAGATCGGTGACCTTGATCGGCTGCGACTTGATTTCGGTTGCGCCGGGCTCGTAATTGAAGCGCAGCAAGCGATCGGTATCGGCGACATACAGATCATTACCGACCAGGGTCATGCCAAACGGCGAATTGAGATTTTGTAGAAACACCGTGCGGGTCTCCGCCACGCCATCGTGGTCGGCGTCGCGCAGCAAGGTGATGCGATTCGGGCTCGGTACGCCGGCGCCGGCCTTGCCCATGACTTTCTTCATCACCCAGCCACGAATACCTTTGCTGTCGTCGGGTTTGGGCGGGGCATTGGTTTCTGCCACCAGCACATCGCCATTGGGCAGCACGTAAAGCCAGCGCGGATGATCGAGGCCTTCGGCAAACGCTGCCACTTGGGTGCCTGCTGCCGCAGTCGGTTTGCCGCCCTCGGGCCAGCCGATCGCCGGGGCGATGTTCACCGTCGGGATCAGGGTTTTGTTCGGTTCGGGCAGTTTCGGTGACGGGCCGGTGCCGTCGGTGACTTGCAGGCTGGAGGATTCACCGCAGGCGGCGAGCCCTCCGGCGAGCGCGATAACGAGAGCGAGCTGGGTCTTGCGCATTGCTGATCTTCCCTATGAATGCATTCTTAATCATAGAGGAGCGCGCAAGCCCGATGGTTCAACTGCTCAACCGCGGGCCTCTTTGAACAGTACGGCGATGCCCGGATGATAGTTGCCGGCTTCGCTGCGCAACTTGCGGTAGGCGTAGGGGAAATACCAGGCGACGGCGCAGGTATGTTCCTTTTGCAGGTCGTCGACCATGTCTTGGAGTTCTTCGGGGCTGGCGCTGTGTTGGGCTTTTTGCGGGGCGACAAACAGGCAGCCAAGCTTGAGGTCGCTGGCGAAGCTGATGCGTTTGGCGTCGCTGGTGATCTCCAGCAGGGCTTGGGTCAGGTTGAGGTTGTTGACTCGCGGCCAGCGTTGCGTGGCCTGAATGTAAGCGCGGTCTTCGGTACCCGCCAGGAACAGATCGGCGCGGGCATTGCGCTCGCCTTCTTCGTTCTGCTTGCGGGTAGCGGTCTGTTCCAGTGTCACCATTTCGGCCATCCAGGCCGCCGCTGAAAGCAAGCCGAGGTTGGCTTTCTCGTCATGCCAGTAGGGCGTGTCGCTGTCGCCGCGCACGGCGTTGTAACGGTCGATACAGTCAAACCAGCGTTCCAGCACCGGGCGTAGAAATTCCAGGCGCGGGTTGCTGATGATCATGCCTTGCATGTGGCTCACCTTGTTCTTGTGTGATGTGAGATTGTGGCTCTTTGATATCACTCTTGAGAGTGTGGCACAAGATTGGCGTCAGATAATTGATCGACGGCAGTTATTCGCCCGATGGACCCCTCTTTAATTGACGCTCAACCCCCAACCCTCTAACCTTCGCGGCTTGTTTCAGGTGCTCTGTGACGTGCGTCGACAGAGTGAAACAGGGAAGCCGGTGAGGGTTGTCTGCAGAGCAGGCACAACCACGATCCCGGCGCTGCCCCCGCAACGGTAAATGAGTGAAAACTGCGCCTTGAGCCACTGCTTCGAAAGAAGCGGGAAGGCGCGCAGTCAGGCGAACGCCGCTCATGAGCCCGGAGACCGGCCTGATCCATCCAGCGGCATCACGGTGGGCGATGCCAGGCTTTTTGCCGTCTATTCTTGTGCCTGCCCGCCGTTATCCAGCCTCAACGGAGAGCTCCCCCATGACTGATTCCCCCGAGCGTGACGAACGCCATCTGGCGCGTATGCAGCGCAAAAAAGCCGTAATCGACGAACGCATCGCCAACTCGCCTGACGAGTGCGGGCTGGTGCTGGTGCTCACCGGTAACGGCAAAGGCAAAAGCAGCTCGGCGTTCGGCATGCTCGCCCGCGCCATGGGCCACGGCATGCAGTGCGGCGTGGTGCAGTTCATCAAGGGCCGCAACAGTACTGGCGAAGAGCTGTTCTTCCGCCGCTTCCCCGAGCAGGTGCGCTTCCATGTGATGGGCGAAGGCTTCACGTGGGAAACCCAGGACCGTCAACGCGACATCGTCGCCGCCGAAGCCGCGTGGGCCGTGTCCCGCGAACTGCTGCGCGACCCGTCGATCGGTCTGGTGGTGCTGGATGAATTGAACATCGCCCTCAAGCACGGTTACCTCGACCTCGATCAGGTGCTCAGCGACTTGCAGGCGCGTCCGCCGATGCAGCATGTGATCGTCACCGGTCGCGGCGCCAAGCCGGAAATGATCGAGATGGGCGACACCGTCACCGAAATGGGCATGCTCAAACACGCCTTCCAGGCCGGCATCAAAGCGCAGAAAGGCGTCGAACTTTGAATCAACCACGTCACTGCCCGGCGGTACTCATCGCCGCGCCGGCCTCCGGTCAGGGCAAGACCACCGTCACCGCCGCGCTGGCCCGTTTGCATCGCAATCAGGGGCGCAAGGTGCGCGTGTTCAAGTGCGGGCCGGACTTTCTCGATCCGATGATTCTCGAGCGCGCCAGCGGTGCGCCGGTTTATCAACTGGACATGTGGATGGTCGGCGAACAGGAAAGCCGTCGCCTCCTGTGGGAAGCCGCCGCTGAAGCCGATCTGATTCTGATCGAAGGCGTGATGGGCCTGTTTGACGGCGCGCCGTCGAGCGCCGATCTGGCGCGGCATTTCGGCGTGCCGGTACTCGGTGTGATCGACGGCACGGCCATGGCGCAGACCTTTGGCGCATTGGCGCTGGGCTTGGCGAAGTATCAGCCGGATCTGCCGTTCGCTGGCGTGTTGGCCAATCGGGTCGGCACTTTGCGTCACGCACAATTGCTCGAAGGCAGCCTCACCGAAGGTTTGCGCTGGTACGGCGCGTTGTCCCGTGAGACCGGCATCGAACTGCCGAGCCGTCATCTTGGTCTGGTTCAGGCCAGTGAACTGAATGACCTCGATATGCGCCTCGACGCGGCTGCCGCAGCGCTTGCCAGCAGTTGCGAGGTAGCGCTGCCACCGGCCGTGGAGTTTGCCGCGCCTGCAGTCATCACCGCAGAGCCCTTATTAAAAGATGTGCGCATCGCCGTCGCCCGCGATGAAGCCTTTGCCTTCACCTATGGCGCGAGCCTCGACTTGCTGCGAGCGATGGGCGCTGAGTTGAGTTTCTTCTCGCCGATTCGCGACACGCAATTTCCTGAGGCGGACAGCCTGTATCTGCCCGGCGGTTACCCGGAATTGCACCATGTGGCGTTATCGCAAAACACCGCGATGCTCGACGCCATCCGTGCGCATCATGCCGCTGGCAAACCGTTGCTCGCTGAATGCGGCGGCATGCTCTATCTGCTCGATTCGTTGACCGATGTTGAAGGCACGCGCGCTGAGCTGGTCGGTTTGCTGGCAGGTGATGCGGTGATGCAAAAACGTCTGGCGGCGCTGGCGCTGCAAGCGGTCGATCTGCCGGAAGGTTCGCTGCGTGGCCACACTTATCACCACTCCCTGACCTCCACTGAATTGACGCCGATTGCCCGGGGCCTGAGCCCCAATGGTGGGCGTGGGGCCGAGGCGGTTTATCGGGAAGGACGGATGACGGCGTCTTATGTGCACTTTTATTTTCCGTCGAATCCGGTGGCTATCGCTGCACTGTTTGCGCCTGACTCCGAAGCCGCCTTCGCGAGCAGGCTCGTTCCCACAGTTGAAACGGTGGTGACTGAAGAAATGCGATCCCTTGTGGGAGCGAGCCTGCTCGCGAAAGGGCCATGACCGACAACGCATTTACCGAAGCCGAGCGCGCAGCGGTCTACAAAGCCATCGCCGAACGCCGCGACATGCGCCACTTCACCGGCGGCACCGTCGCGCCTGAACTGCTGCGCCGGCTGCTCGAAGCCGCGCATCAGGCGCCAAGCGTCGGTCTGATGCAGCCGTGGCGTTTCATCCGCATCAGTGATCGCGCCTTGCGCGGGCAGATTCAGAACCTCGTTGAAGAAGAACGCATCCGCACCGCCGAAGCCCTCGGCGAGCGCAGCGATGAGTTCATGAAACTCAAGGTCGAAGGCATCAACGACTGCGCTGAAGTATTGGTCGCCGCGTTGATGGATGATCGCGAAAAACACATCTTCGGGCGTCGCACGCTACCGGAAATGGACATGGCTTCGCTGTCCTGTGCGATCCAGAACCTGTGGCTGGCGTCGCGTGCTGAAGGTCTGGGCATGGGGTGGGTCTCGCTGTTCGAGCCGCAGGCACTCGCCGACCTGTTGCAACTGCCGGCCGGGGCCAAGCCGCTGGCGGTTTTGTGCCTGGGGCCGGTCAAGGAATTCTATCCGGCGCCGATGCTGGTACTCGAAGGGTGGGCGCAGGCGCGGCCGCTCAATGAGTTGCTGTATGAAAATTATTGGGGAGTGAGTCAATGAGTGTGGCGTTGTTGAGTGTCGCCGCAGTGGCGCTGGATGCGCTGCTGGGTGAACCGAAACGCTGGCATCCGCTGGTGGCGTTCGGCAATTTTGCCGGGCGCATCGAGCAACGTTTCAACGCTGGCGGGCGCGGCTGGCGCAGTCATGGCGTCACCGCGTGGGTGATCGCGGTGCTGCCGCTGACGTTGCTTGCCACCGCGTTTTCCTGGGCGCCCTACGTGGGCTGGATCGTCGAGATTGTCGCGCTGTATTGCGCCCTCGGCATGCGCAGCCTCGGCGAACACGTCGAGCCGGTGGCCAAAGCGTTACGCGCTGATGATCTGGACGAAGCGCGCAAACGTGTCGGTTATCTGGTCAGCCGCCAGACCAGCGAACTCGACAGCACCGCCGTCGCCCGCGCGGCCACCGAATCGGTGCTGGAAAACGGCAGTGACGCGGTGTTCGCCGCGCTGTTCTGGTTTGTCGTGGCTGGCGCACCGGGCGTCGTTCTCTACCGTTTGAGCAACACCCTCGACGCGATGTGGGGTTATCGCAACGAACGCTTCGAGCGTTTCGGCTGGTGCGCGGCAAAAATCGACGACGTCCTCAACTACATTCCCGCACGCCTTGTGGCGTTGACCTACGCGCTGCTGGGAAAAACCCGGCTGGCCCTGAAGTGCTGGCGTACCCAGGCGCCGAAGTGGGACAGCCCCAACGCCGGCCCGGTGATGGCGGCCGGTGCCGGTGCGCTGGGCGTGGAACTGGGCGGCCCGGCGATTTACCACGGCGAACTGCATGAGCGTCCGCAACTCGGCGAAGGCGTTCAGGCCGATGCCGATTCCATTGACCGTGGCTGGCAATTGGTTCAGCGCGGCGTATGGTTATGGCTGCTGATTCTCTGCGTGGGGGCTGAATTCTATGCTTGAGCACGGTGGCCGGCTGCGCAAGGCTGCACTCGATTACGGCATCGCCGAGGCGGACTGGCTGGACCTCTCCAGCGGCCTGGCGCCGTGGCCATTTGCGATCCCGGAAATTCCGCTGCGCGCCTGGGCGCGACTGCCGGAAACCGATGACGGTCTGGAGCAGGCAGCGTGTGATTACTACGGTGCATCGCAAGTGCTGCCGGTGGCCGGTTCGCAAATGGCAATCCAGTTGCTGCCGCGTTTGCGTCGGGCGGGCAAGGTTGGCGTGCTGTCGCCGTGTTACGCCGAGCACGCTGAAGCCTGGCGCCGCAGCGGCTATATCGTGCGCGAAGTGCTGGAGCAGGAAGTCGAGTTCTTTCTCGACAGCCTCGACGTGCTGGTGGTGGTCAATCCGAACAACCCGACCGGCCTGAGCCTGACCCCGGCGCGCCTGCTCGACTGGCATGCACGACTGGCCCAGCGCGGCGGCTGGCTGGTGGTTGATGAAGCGTTCATGGACAACACGCCGCAACTGAGTCTGGCGGCGCATACCCATCAGGTTGGCCTGATTGTGTTGCGCTCGTTCGGCAAATTCTTCGGTCTGGCCGGGGTTCGATTGGGCTTTGTGCTGGCTGAGCGCAAGTTGCTCAGATTGCTCGCTGAACAGGTCGGGCCTTGGGTGGTGAGCGGGCCGACGCGGGTGCTCGGTCAGGCATGTCTGCAAGACTTCGAAGGCCAGGCGCGCCAGCGAATTCGCAGCGATGAAGCGAGCGCGCGGCTGGCGCTTTTGCTTGGGCGCTATGGCTTCAAACCCCAGGGCGGTTGCGCGCTGTTTCAGTGGCTGATCACCGAACACGCGCAAACGCTGCACCAATTCATGGCCCGACGCGGCATCCTCCTGCGCATTTTCACCCACAACAGCAGTCTGCGTTTTGGCCTGCCCGCCAATGCCGCTGAAGAGTCCCGTCTCGAACAAGCGCTGCAAGCTTTCGCCAAGGAACCCCAATGACAACCCTGATGGTGCAAGGCACCACGTCCGACGCCGGGAAAAGCACGCTCGTAACGGCACTGTGTCGTTGGGCAACCCGGCAGGGCGTTGCCGTGGTGCCGTTCAAACCGCAGAACATGGCGCTCAACAGTGCCGTGACGGCTGACGGCGGCGAGATCGGCCGCGCGCAAGCGGTGCAGGCGCAAGCGGCGTTTCTTGAACCGCACACCGACATGAACCCGGTGCTGCTCAAGCCCAATAGCGATACCGGTGCGCAAGTGATCATCCATGGTCGCGCCGTCACCAGCATGAACGCCGTCGCCTATCACGACTACAAAGCCATCGCGATGAAAGCGGTGCTGGCCTCCCACGAACGGCTCAGCGCAGCGTATCCGCTGGTGATGGTCGAGGGCGCAGGCTCGCCAGCGGAGATCAATCTGCGTGCCGGCGACATCGCCAACATGGGCTTCGCCGAAGCGGTGGATTGCCCGGTGCTGTTGATTGCCGACATCAATCGCGGCGGCGTTTTCGCCCACTTGGTCGGCACGCTGGAGTTGCTGTCGCCGAGCGAGCAGGCGCGGGTCAAAGGCTTCATCATCAACCGTTTTCGCGGCGACATCGCCTTGCTGCAACCGGGCCTCGACTGGCTGGAACAGCGCACCGGCAAGCCGGTGGTCGGCGTGTTGCCATACGTCATGGATTTGCACCTAGAGGCTGAGGACGGCATTGATCAGCGTCAGGCCGACAAGGCCGAGCAAGTGCTGAAAGTGGTGGTGCCGGTGCTGCCGCGCATCAGCAACCACACCGATTTCGATCCGCTGCGTCTGCATCCGCAGGTCGATCTGCAATTTGTCGGCCCGGGGCAGGTGATTCCTGCGGCTGACCTGATCATTTTGCCCGGCTCGAAGAGCGTGCGCAGTGACTTGGCCTATCTGCGCGCCAATGGCTGGGACACAGCCATCAGTCGTCATCTGCGTTACGGCGGAAAGTTGCTGGGGATTTGCGGCGGTCTGCAAATGCTTGGTGAGCAGGTGCACGATCCACTGGGTCTGGAAGGCGCACCGGGTTCCAGCGCCGGGCTGGGGTTGCTGGCGTTTACAACGCAGCTCGAAGCCGAAAAGCAATTACGCAACGTGCGTGGACGTCTGGCGCTGGAAGATGCTGAAGTCAGCGGCTATGAAATTCATGCCGGGGTGACCACCGGGCCGGCGCTCGAGAATGCGGCAGTGCATCTGGATGACGGTCGTTGCGACGGTGCGCAGAGTGTTGACGGGCAAGTGTTCGGCACCTATCTGCACGGCCTGTTCGAATCGCCGGCGGCCAGCGCGGCGCTGCTGCGCTGGGCCGGGTTGAGTGATGTGCAGGAGGTGGATTACCACGGCTTGCGCGAGCGCGATATCGAGCGCTTGGCGGATCTGGTGGAGAAGCATCTCGATACTGATTTGTTGCGTCGGCTCTGTGGGATTTGAGTTGCCTGTGCTGGCCTCATCGCGAGCAGGCTCGCTCCCACATGAGAACGCATTCCAGGGTGGGAGCGAGCCTGCTCGCGAAGGGGCCGCCCGCTTCAACACATAACTTTCAGGATGTCCCATGCTCCAACTGATCCTCGGCGGCGCCCGCTCCGGCAAAAGTCGTCTGGCGGAAAAGCTCGCCAGCGACAGCACTCTGGCGGTCACCTACATCGCCACCAGCCAACCGCTGGACGGCGAGATGAACGCGCGCGTCGCCCATCACCGCGCCCGTCGTCCCGCCGAATGGGCGCTGATTGAAGAGCCACTGGAACTGGCCCGCGTCCTGCGTGAAAACGCCAGTGCCGAACGCTGCCTGCTGGTCGATTGCCTGACCCTGTGGCTGACCAATCTGCTGATGCTCGATGACGCCGAGCGTCTCGGCGCCGAACGCGAAGCACTGCTCGACTGCCTGGCGTCACTGCCGGGGGAAATCATTTTTGTCAGCAACGAGACCGGAATGGGTGTCGTGCCGCTGGGCGAATTGACTCGCCGCTATGTCGATGAAGCCGGTTGGCTGCATCAAGCTCTGGCTGAGCGCTGTCAGCGTGTTGTCCTGACTGTCGCCGGCCTGCCCCTGACTCTGAAAGGACCTGCGTTATGACCCAAACCTGGTGGCTGAACCCGTGCAAACCGGTGCACGCCGATATCGTCGAACAAGCAGCGGCGCGGCAACAGCAATTGACCAAACCGGCTGGTTCGCTCGGGCAGCTGGAGTCGGTGGCGGTGCTACTGGCCGGTCTGCAAGGGCAGGTGAAACCGACGCTCGAGCAGGTCTGGATTGCGATCTTTGCCGGTGATCATGGTGTGGTCGCCGAAGGCGTATCGGCCTATCCACAGGAAGTTACCGGGCAGATGTTGCTCAACTTCGTCAGCGGCGGTGCGGCGATCAGCGTGTTGGCGCGTCAGCTCGGTGCGCAACTGGAAGTGGTGGATCTGGGCACGGTGACGCCATCGCTGGACCTGCCGGGCGTGCGTCACCTGAACATCGGCCCGGGCACGGCGAATTTTGCTCAGGGTTCGGCGATGACCCAGGCCCAGGGTGAACTCGCATTGCAGGCCGGTCGCGACAGCGTGTTGCGAGCTAAAGCCGCAGGCGCGCAGTTGTTCATCGGCGGCGAAATGGGCATCGGCAACACCACGGCGGCCAGTGCGCTGGCCTGTGCCTTGCTCGATTGCCCGGTGGCGCACCTGACCGGCCCCGGCACTGGCTTGAATGCCGAAGGTGTCAGCCATAAAGCGCAAGTGATCGAGCGCGCATTGACCTTGCATGCTGCGCAACGGGGTGACGCGTTGCAGACGCTGTTCAACCTCGGCGGTTTCGAGATTGCGGCGCTTGTTGGCGCATATCTGGCCGCTGCACAGGAGGGCGTCGCAGTGCTGGTTGACGGCTTTATCTGCACGGTCGCCGCGCTGGTGGCGGTGCGCTTGAATCCGGCCTGCCGTGAATGGCTGCTGTTCGGTCACCGGGGCGCAGAGCCGGGGCATCGGCATGTGCTGGAAACCCTGAGCGCTGAACCCTTGCTGGAACTCGGCCTGCGTCTGGGCGAGGGCAGTGGTGCGGCGTTGGCGGTGCCATTGCTGCGTCTGGCCTGTGATCTGCACGGGCAGATGGCGACGTTCGCCGAAGCGGCGGTGGCGGATCGTCCGGCATGACCTTGCGTCTGGATCTGCTACGCCACGGTGAAACTGAACTGGGCGGCGGTTTGCGCGGCAGTCTCGACGATGCGCTCACTGAGAAAGGCTGGGCGCAGATGCGCGAAGCCGTGATCGCGGGCGGGCCGTGGGATCGTTTGGTCAGTTCGCCATTGCAGCGTTGCGCGCGGTTTGCCGCTGAGTTGGGCGAGCAATTGAATTTGCCGGTGCAACTGGACAAGGCTCTGCAAGAGTTGCACTTCGGCGCATGGGAAGGGCAGAGCGCTGCGGCGTTGATGGAAACCGACGCCGCGGCGTTGGGGTTGTTCTGGGCTGATCCCTATTCGTTCACACCGCCGCAGGGTGAACCGGTGGGCGATTTTTCCGCCCGGGTATTGGCGGCGGTCGCGCGATTGCACGCGGCGTATGCCGGTGAGCGGGTGTTGCTGATCAGCCATGGCGGTGTGATGCGCTTGTTGTTGGCGCAGGCGCGGGGTTTGCCGCGTGAGCAATTGCTCAATGTCGAAGTCGCTCACGGTTCGTTGTTTTCGCTGACAGTCGAAGCCGACGGCTCGCTCAAGGAAGATCACTGACATGTTGCCGCTGTGGATCGCCCTGCAATTTCTCAGCAGTCTGCCGATTCGTCTGCCGGGGATGCCGGAGCCTGAACAGCTTGGGCGTTCGCTGCTGTTTTATCCGCTGGTGGGGTTGCTGTTTGGCCTGATCCTGTGGGCGCTGAATCTTGTCCTGGCCGGTGCGCCGTTGCTCCTGCACGCAGCGTTATTGCTGACAGTATGGGTGTTGCTCAGCGGCGCGTTGCACCTTGATGGGCTGGCCGACAGTGCCGATGCCTGGCTCGGCGGGTTCGGTGATCGCGAGCGCACGCTGACCATCATGAAAGATCCGCGCAGCGGGCCGATTGCCGTGGTCACGCTGGTGCTGGTGTTGCTGCTCAAGTTTGCGGCGCTGCTGGCATTGATCGAACAGCAGCAGACGATGGCGTTGATCATCGTGCCGCTGCTGGGGCGGGCGGCGCTGCTCGGGTTGTTTCTGACCACACCGTATGTGCGGGCGGGAGGTTTGGGGCAGGCGTTGGCTGATCATTTGCCGCGCAGGGCAGGGTGGTGGGCTCTTGCAGTTAGCGCTTTGGCTTGTGTGGTGATCGCCGGGTTCAAGGCAATCATTGCGCTGCTGGTCGCTGTCGGTGTGTTTGTCTGGTTGCGGCATTTGATGATGCGGCGGTTGGCTGGGACGACCGGGGATACCGCGGGGGCGTTGCTGGAGTTGCTGGAGATGGTGGTGTTGGTAGGATTAGCGTTGGTCTGATAGATATTTGCAGAATATTCTGGCTTCTTCGCGAGCAGGCTCGCTCCCACATGGGAATGCGGTCAATTGTGGGAGCGAGCCTGCTCGCGAAAGCGATGTCTGAGGCGCAAGAATGTCACTGAAAAAACCCATGTAACTTGATTTAACACAGTCGCGGGTATATACACGCATCATGCTTCCTTCTCAGTGTTTGTGCACCAACCTGCGTCGCGCCGCGCGTGGCGTCAGCAGGCATTACGACGGCGCTCTCGATGGCTTCGGGATCAACGTTGCCCAGTATTCCTTGCTGTGCAATCTGCAGCGTCTGGATCAACCGAGCATCTCTGAACTCGCCGAGGCCATGGGTCTGGATCGCAGCACGCTCGGGCGTAATGTGCGCGTGCTCGAAGGCGAAGGGCTGGTGGCGCTGGCCGAGGGCGAAGACATGCGCAACCGCATCGTCAGGCTGACCGAGATCGGTGCTCAGCGTCTTGCAGCAGCCTTGCCAGCGTGGGAAGCGGCGCAGCAGCGGTTGATCGACCGCTTGGGTGCCGAGAAGCGCGAAACCTTGCTCAAACTGCTGGACGAACTGGCTTGATGCCGGTTTGTTGGGGCTCAAGCGGGTATATACCCGCGACCGGAGAATAACAATGACATCGATGTGGCGTACGTGCGGTTGGGTGTTGCTGGGAAGTGCGCTGATCCTGGCGTTGTCATTGGGCGTGCGCCACGGCTTCGGCCTGTTTCTGTCGCCCATGAGCGCGCAGTTCGGCTGGGGGCGTGAAGTGTTCGCCTTCGCCATCGCCTTGCAGAACCTGATCTGGGGCCTGGCCCAGCCATTTACTGGCGCGCTGGCCGACCGTTTCGGCGCGGCGAAAGTGGTGCTGGTCGGGGGCGTGCTCTACGCCGTGGGCCTGGTGTGCATGGGGCTGTCCGATTCGGCGGTGACGTTGTCGCTCAGTGCTGGTTTGCTGATCGGTATCGGTTTGTCTGGCACTTCGTTCTCGGTGATTCTTGGTGTGGTCGGCCGTGCCGTACCGCCGGAAAAACGCAGCATGGGCATGGGCATTGCCAGCGCCGCCGGTTCTTTCGGCCAGTTCGCCATGTTGCCGGGCACGCTGGGGCTGATCGGCTGGCTCGGCTGGTCCGCCGCGCTGCTGGTGTTGGGTTTGTTGGTGGCGCTGATCGTGCCGCTGGTGAGCATGCTCAAGGACAAGCCGCTGCCGGTGCTCGGCCATGAGCAGACATTGTCTGAGGCCCTGCGCGAAGCCTGTTCGCACTCAGGTTTCTGGCTGCTGGCGTTCGGTTTTTTTGTCTGCGGTTTTCAAGTCGTGTTCATCGGCGTGCATCTGCCGGCCTATCTGGTCGATCAACATCTGCCGGCCACGGTCGGCACCACGGTGCTGGCGCTGATCGGCCTGTTCAACATCTTCGGCACCTACACCGCTGGATGGCTGGGTGGACGCATGTCCAAACCACGTCTGCTGACGGCGCTGTATCTGATGCGGGCGGTGGTGATCGTGCTGTTCCTGTGGCTGCCGGTAACGACGACAACCGCATATCTGTTCGGCATGGCCATGGGCTTTTTGTGGTTGTCGACGGTGCCGTTGACCAACGGCACGGTGGCGACCTTGTTTGGCGTGCGCAATCTGTCCATGCTCGGCGGTATCGTGTTCCTGTTTCATCAGCTTGGCTCGTTCCTCGGCGGCTGGCTGGGCGGGGTGGTGTATGACCGTACCGGGAGTTATGACTTGGTCTGGCAAGTGGCGATTCTTCTGAGCCTTTTGGCCGCTGCGTTGAACTGGCCGGTGCGCGAGCGTCCGGTCGCGCGTCTGCAAGCCGCTGCGAGCGCCGCATGAGTCGGCTCTGGCCGCGTATCGTCATTGCCGCACTCGGCGCCGCTTTGCTGGCGTTGGTGTGGTGGGGATGGCATCAGGGCGGTCTGGCGCTGATGCAGTTGGGCATGAGCATTTGCTAGAACGTGGCGTGACGAGTAACGTCGAACTCTGACGACTGCTCAAGGATGTTCGACATGCTGATGCGCTGGTGTGCTGTTCCCGCGTTGCTGATGGCGTTGACCGGTTTGGCTCAAGCGGCTGACTGTCCCGAATTGCTGCAAGGCTCGCTGCCCAAGTTGCGGGCCAAGGAATCCATCGATCTGTGCCAGCAATACGCTGACAAACCATTGGTGGTGGTCAATACCGCGAGTTTCTGTGGTTTTGCCCCGCAGTTCGAAGGCCTTGAGGCACTGCATAAGCGCTTTGAGTCGCAAGGGCTGCAAATGCTCGGTGTGCCGTCCAACGACTTCAAACAGGAATCCAAAGACAGCGCCGAGACCGCCAAGGTCTGTTACGCCAACTACGGCGTGACGTTCACGATGACCGAACCGCAGAAGGTGCGTGGTGATGACGCCACGCATATGTTCCAGGTGTTGGCTGCACAGAGCAGTGCGCCGAAGTGGAATTTCTACAAGTACGTGATTGATCGCCAGGGCAATGTCATCGCCAATTTTTCCAGCCTGACCAAGCCCGATGATCCTGAATTCATCGCCGCGATCGAAAAGGCTATCGCTTCAAAACCCCTGAAGCCCTGACCCCGGATAACCCCTGTAATTGGATGGACTCGCCCAAGCCGAGGCGTCAATGCGCCACGGTGGCAGTCTAAACAGCCATCGACAGCGAGGGCGAGTCCATGAAAAATCATAGTTCGAATGATCAATCCCTGTCTTCTTCCGATTTGTCGGCCTGCACAACTTTGGCGGTAGATCTGGCCAAACAGGTCTTTCAGGTCGCTGGTGAAGATGTCCTCGGCCAGGTGCGCTATGAACAGCGGATCAAGTCGCGTGAGGCGTTTTATGAGTTTCTCCAACAGCTGCCGCCTCATGTCGTGGTTTTGATGGAGACCGGTCCGGGAGCTCAAGCCTGGGCCCGGCAGTTGCAAGACAAAGGTAATCTGGCGCGGATTCTTCCAGCCGGTTTGGTGACCACACACCGCAGTGGGCCTAAAAATGATCGCAACGATGCGCTGGCGATTCTGCGCGCTGGTCGCGATGAAAAAATCTGCGCGGTACCGGTCAAAAGCGTTGCTGCGCTGGCAATGCAAGCGCTGCATCGCGCCCGTCAGGGCTATGTGCGTCGACGCACGGCGGTCAGCAATCAGATGCGCGGCCTGCTGCTCGAGCACGGCGTGGCCTTGGCGCAGGGCGATGTTGCGATCAGTCAGAAGATTCCGCGGGTACTGGAAGATGCGACCCAGCCACTGCCTGGCCTGCTGCGTGAATTGATCGACGAACTGTTGGCTGAGTGGCGCCATTTGGGCGAGCGCATCGGCGTGTTGACGGGCCGCCTGGAAGTGGCCGCTAACGCCGACATGACAGCGAGGCGACTGATGACCGTGCGCGGCATTGGCCCAGTCATTGCCACGGCACTGGTGGCCAAGGAAACCAACCCTGAGCGGTTTCCCAATGCCCGCAAGTTTGCCGCGTACTTTGGCATGGTGCCTGACCAGCACAGCAGCGGGCAGACGGTCCGGCTGGGCGACATGACCAAGCGAGGTGATGTTTATTTACGCAGCTTGATGATCCAGGGAGCCCATTCGGTCCTGCAACAACTGCGACCTGATTCCCTGCAACCCGATGACCGCCGCTTGTTGCGGTGGATGAGCCGACTGGGCCGTAAGGAGGCTGCGATCAGGTTAGCCAACCGCAACCTACGAATCGTCTGGGTGCTTCTACAGAATGACCAGTCTTATCGTCGTCATGCTGGTAATGGTCAGTAAGCGACGATAAGCCACTGAGCGACCGAGTTCTGCCACCGAGGTACTGACTGTCCGACCCTTTGCTGAAAAAAATTGACCCCAGGTAAGACCGGCGTGGATTGATGCCTAAGCTCCTACTGGCCTTCGAGGCCTGACTGTAATCGGCATGCCACGAGCTCTTCCAATTTTGGCCAGAGGCCGAAGACGGCTTCCACGAATAGGCCTAATACATAGATGCAACGGGGCGACAGTTTTCAAAAAACGGGTAGACAGTGGGGGCGAGTCCATACATAGGAGCTGCGGCACGCTGCGATCTTTTGATCTTGTTTTTTAAAGTCAAAAGATCGCAGCCTCGTTTCACTCGACAGCTCCTACAGGTCGCACCGGTTTCAGGCATTAAAAAGGTTCTTCACGGAATCCCGGGAAACACAGAAACAAGAACGCCGATTTGATTGATGATGTTCGTGCGAGCAAACACATCTAACAAACCGGCGTTCTTATGCACGATATTAATACTTTCCTTCCTTTTTGGGAGGGCTTTTCTGTCGTCACGATCAAGCCTGATGGTGATGCCCTCCAGATCGATCTGACACCCCACGCCACCCGATTCCCTTCCTGTGGTGGGTGCCAAAAACCCTGTTCAACCACGCATGAGTATTGCCAGCGAGTCATTCGTGATTTACCCATTCTCGGTCGCGCAGTACGCCTGAGCGTTTTGCTCCGACGCGTTGGTTGCCGCGACTGTGGCAAACGCATGGAGGCCGTCAGTTGGCTGGATCGCTATGCCCGTATGACACGGCGTCTGGCAGAGGCGGTCATTCAAGCCTGTGAACGCCTTCCCACGTTGCACGTAGCGCAGATGTTTGGGCTGCATTGGGAGACCGTTCGGGTGCTGGAGCGTCGAGCCTTGCAAGCAGCATTGAGCGTTTTGCCAAAGGCGCAACCGCGACGCTTGGTGATGGACGAGTTCGCATTATTCAAAGGTCATCGTTATGCCAGCGTTGTTCTGGACGCGGATACGCGACGGGTGCTGTGGATCGGCGAAGGCCGCAGCCGGGCGGCGGTCAGGCCATTTTTCGAAGAGCTGGGGCCAGAGGGGTGCGCCCGAATCGAAGCGGTGGCAATGGACATGAACACCGCTTTTGATCTGGAGGTTCGTCAGCACTGCCCAAAAGCGCGAGTGGTCTACGATCTTTTCCATGTGGTGGCCAAATATGGCCGAGAGGTGATTGATCGGGTTCGCGTCGACGAAGCCAATCGACTGCGTCACGACAAGCCGGCCCGAAAGGTCATCAAGCAAGCGCGTTGGCTGCTCCTGCGCAACCCGCAGAACCTGAAAACACCGGAGCAACAGGTCCGCTTGGAGGATTTGCTGGCGGCCAACCAAGCGTTGATGACGGTCTACTTGATGAAAGCTGAACTCAAAACGCTCTGGACGCCAAGTACCGCCTGGGGCTGGAGATCAGCCTGGAAGCAATGGCTGCGCCACGCTGATGAAAGCGCGATACCGGCTCTGATCCTGTTCGCCAAACGGCTAAAGGGTTACTGGCGGGGAATCGTCAGCCGGGTTCGCTGGCCGATGCACACGGGGCAGTTGGAAGGCATAAACAATCGAATAAAGGTTATCAAACGGATGGCGTACGGTTACCGGGATAGCGAATTCTTTTTCATGAAAATCAAGAGCGTCTTTCCCGGTAATCCGTGAAGAACCATTAAAAAGCCCCGCCTCTGTACACAGAGAGCGGGGCTTTTTAGTGGGCGAGGGGTCAGCCTCGCCATACAGCATCAGAAGCGGTAGGTCGCGCCGACACCGAAACCGTTTGCCGAGTTTTCATACTTGGAATCGTAGGTCTGGCCACGTGCGTTTTCGTTGCGAATGTTGACCGACTCTTCCTTCAGGTACGAGTAAGCAACGTCGATGGTCAGGTCTTCGGTCGGGCTCCAGCCAGCACCGATGCTGAAGATGGTCCGGTCGCCGGTAGGAATGCGTGGCGAGCGGTCGACGTTGTTGGTCGGCGACTGGTCGAAGGTCAGACCGGTACGCAGTACCCATTCCTTGTTCAACTGGTACGAAGTACCCACGGCGTAAGCCCAGGAGTCGTGCCAGTTCTGGTCTTCAGTGATCTCGCCGAACTGGCCGGCCAGCGCCGGTTGAACGCCGGAGTTCTTGACGGTGATCTTCTCCAACTTGCTCCAGCGGGTGAAGGTGGTACCGGCATACACGTTCCAGCGGTCGTTGATCGCCTGGGTGACCGAGAGGTCGACGGACTCAGGCGTGGTGATCTTCAACGAAGCATCGTACTTCTGGCTCGGGTTCAGACCGGCCAAGGCCAGTACACCGTAGTTGACCTTGGTGTTGCCTTCGAGCTTGTAGTCGACTTTCGAGTGGTAAGTCAGACCCACGCGAGTGGAATCGGTTGCCTGTACCAGCAGGCCTACGTTGTAGCCCAGTGCGGTGTCGTCACCCTTGATCTTGACCTTGCCGTCCGGCGCTGCCTGAGTAATCGACAGGTTGGATTCCAGCGAACCGTCGATACGGTTGATGGTCGGGCCGAAACCGATCGACACCTTGTCGTTGAAGGCGTAGCTGACGGTTGGCTGGAAGGTGATGACTTGTACTTCGGACTTGCTGCCGAAGTAGCGGCCGGCAAAGCCGTTTTCGTAGTCGGTAATCAGGCCGAACGGGACGTATACGCCGAGGCCGAATGCCCAGTGATCGTCGATCGGTTTGACGTAGAAGCCCATAGGTACGGAGGTGAAGGGCACCATGTCGCCTTTGTTGCTGCCGCCGTTAGGGCTGGAGCTACCGTCGCTGATATCGGTCTTGGCGTCGAGGAAGGCAACACCGCCAGTCACTTGTTCGCGCTTGAGGCGCGACATGCCGGCAGGGTTGCCATAAACAGTGCTTGCGTCGTCGGCAGAAGAAGATCGCCCGGCGTACCCAGTCCCCATCCCGCTAATGCTGTGTTCGTTGATGGCAAAGCCAGCGGCGAAAATCTGCGTGGATGCCAAGGTAACGGCAAGGCTAAGGGTGGTTTTGAGCATTACTTTTTTCATTATTAGAACTCCTGGTGATCACCGGGGCGAAAATTACCAAGATTTTCGTCCCAGCGCTATAGTCCGTATGCCTTGAGTTAGAGCGGTTTTGTAGGACAATCCGACCAAAATGGCGGCCTGTTGGGCGATGTTGTAAAACCACCGGGTCAGCAAGCGACCTGATTCAGCGGTGAAACACAGGTTTGCCAGGCGCAGGTAAAATCGCGAAGACGACCTTGGGGCTGGAAGGTCTGACGCCAGATGCGCGCCATGCCGAGCAGATCGCCTGGTTCGGGAAGGGCAGGGTTTTGTTCTTCCACCAGCAGCCAGGCGATGGCGGTGGCGTAACGCAGATTGACAGTCAGTTCCAGGTGCGGGCCGCTGAGAAAAGCATGCTGGCTGGCGAGGCCGCGAACCAGGCTGGCACGCTCCGGATCGAGCGCCAGATAGTGATCCCAGAGCGCTTGATGGCGGTGCTCGGCGATGCGGTAGAGGCCGTGGCCTCGGCGGTCATGCAGGGCTGACCCGAGGGCGGACTGGCTGGCGGCGATGCCCAGCAACAGAGATTCGGCAGTTGCGGTGTGGCGTCCCAGATATATCAAAGTAGGACGGATCACATAGCGACACAGTTCGCTGGCAGCGATACCCATAAATCCCTCGGATTTTGTTATTGGGCGGCGATGCCTGAAAGGGGGCCTTGGCAGCGGTGGATCGAATCAGGCTCGCCGGAAGCGGATCACGCCGCTTGAGTTGAAGTGTAGTGTCATATTCGCGACGTAAAGGCCTGTTTTTAAAATATTTCCGGTTGCGAGTTATAACCGTTATATCCGATGGTGCTTACGCACGGAGACTGAAAAGTGAAACATCAGGCAATAAAAAGCCCCGCTTTTTAAGCGAGGCTTTTGCTTTTGCAGCCTTTTCGGCTTTTCAGGCAACCAGTGCCTGACGTGTACGGTCGATCACGGCCTGCAGCGGTTCGGCGCTGGAGTATTGATCGGGGTACAGACGCTCGCTGTGGCGGGCGATTCCGTGTTCATTGACCACCGTGAAGCTGAAGCAGCCTTTGCGAGCGGCCATGATCAGGCAGTTCATTGGTGCAAATGCGTTGGTTAGGGTGCGAATGGCATCCTGAGTATGGATTTGAGTAGACATAGTTATTAGGTGTTCCTACAAATGACACGGATAAGAACCGTGCAACGTTAAAACGTTCCAGTAATGTCGACCACCATTGGTCGAACAAAGAACCCGACTGGAACAAAGCAGCCAGTTTGAAGCGCTGATAAGTTGGCGCGCTTGGGCTGGCAGGTAGGTACTTAGGAGGGCAGGCAACACATCAAGGGCAAAGGTTCTGGGCCCGGGGTGAAGATCCTGATCAATTTGCAGGTTGGTTCGGTCAGAGTAAGTGGTCTTCGCAACACCCTTTGCATTCATTCAAAGGCAGTGTCGTCACAAGATTTACCTGGAAACCATCGAGGGGTCGTTCCCGCTTTCTCGGTGTAAGACTTCTGTGAAGAAGGTTGACCGTGGGGATGTGTTCGACCGGAATTGACTTTCAGCTTGGTACTAACGCCGCGGATAGTATCGGATCGAAATGGGTAAAGCAAACGCTGGATGGAAAAAGATTGAAATCCTTTGCCGATTTTGCTTGGCGATCCGTTTGGTTGTCCCTGATTGGCTCAGATCCCGACCGTCGGTCGGTGAAGCTTTTTTCATGGCGCCGCTTCTCAGTGGGCTTTACCCCAGGCAAATGGCCTAAACGACTCGAAACTGTGCATTCATATAACCGCGTAACAGGTACTTGTGCACATTAGTTGCGCGGGCTGTAACGACACTGTCACATCAATCCTGACCCCGGTGGCTGCCTGTAACGAAAGTTTAAGTCAATGAAAAACATCGCTTTTTTTTGTTGGTGAAAAAATCGTCAGTTTGACTGCGGGCCCCATTCTACAAGGCTTTGCGGGGGTTGGAGGGCGGTTGTCCACTGAGTTATCCACAGCTTCTGTGGATTGTCCCGAGCGCTTGCTCTAGGACGGGCGTGCCGGGTTGTTTTTCGGCTTTACCTGTAAGAAAAAGAGAGTAGAGTGGCGCGCCTTCCGATCTGTCCCACAGTGTTTTATGAAGTTTCGCTCAGTATCAGACTCTGTTACCTCTCAGTCTCCTCATGTTACCCCTCCCAAGCGATTTTCCGTGCGCGTCGCCGAATGGCTGCTCGACAGCCCGTGCCTGAGCGACAGCCATAATGCCAAACACCTTGCCGGCCGCCTGCTCAAGCAACCGGCGCGCGAAGGCGTGATCGTCGCGCAGAGCCGTCTCGGTCAATTGATGTGTCGTGAGTGCGGCAATGCCCGCGATCGCCGCATTGGCCAGGATCTTTTGCGTCAGGCCGCTCGCGCCGGTGATCGTCGCGCGCAGCAGGAACTCGGGCTCATCGAAGACTGAGCTGTCCAAGTTCTGACACCTTGGTTAACCTTCAGGCTTTATCGGATCGGCAGGAGTCGCTATGGCTATGGACTTGACCAGCGTATTGCTCGGTCTCGCAGGCGCTGGGCTGCCGTTATTGGCACTGGCCTGGCAACTGCAGCGCCGGGCGAGCAACGGGCAAGCGCAAGTGGCCTTGATGGAAGAACGTCTGGCCATGGCGCAACTGGCACAGGACGGGCTCAACGCTCAGCTTGATGCCAGCCGCGATGAGATCGCCGATCTCGGCCAGGCCAACGCGGCCAAACAGGCTGAATTGGCGGCGCTGCGTCGCGAAGTCGAGCTACTGCAGATCGAGCGTGACGATGCCCGGGATGCGTCCCACGCCTGGAACCTCGAGCGCGCCAGCAAGGAAGCCGAACTGCGTCGCCTCGACGCTCAGGCGGCCTCGCTCAATGCCGAATTGCGCGAACAGCAGGAAAGCCATCAGCAACGTCTCAACGACCTGCAAGGCTCGCGCGATGAGCTGCGTGCGCAGTTCGCCGAACTGGCAGGCAAGATCTTCGACGAACGCGAGCAGCGCTTCGCCGAGACCAGTCAGCAGCGCCTCGGCCAGTTGCTCGATCCGCTTAAAGAGCGCATCCAGTCCTTCGAAAAACGCGTGGAAGAAAGCTATCAGGCCGAGGCCCGCGAGCGCTTCTCGCTGGCCAAGGAGCTGGAGCGTTTGCAGGCGCTCAACCTGCGCCTGAGCGATGAAGCGACCAACCTGACTCGCGCCCTCAAAGGCCAGAAAACCCAAGGCAACTGGGGCGAACTGATCCTCGAACGCGTGCTGGAGCATGCAGGTCTCGAGAAGGGCCGCGAGTACCAGACGCAGGTCAACCTCAAAGGCCCGGATGGCGAGCGCTTCCAGCCGGACGTAATCATTTACTTGCCGGGCGACAAACAGGTGGTGGTCGACTCCAAGGTCAGCCTCACGGCCTATCAGCAATACGTGGCCGCCGAAGACGATAGCCTCGGGCAGATCGCGATCAAGCAGCACGTGCTGTCGCTGCGCAACCACGTCAAGGGCTTGTCCGGTAAGGATTACAAACGCCTGGAAGGCTTGCACAGCCTGGATTTCGTTTTGCTGTTCGTGCCGATCGAAGCCGCGTTTTCCGCAGCATTGCAGGCTGAGCCGACGCTGTTCCAGGACGCCTTCGATCGCAACATAGTGATCGTCAGCCCGACCACATTGCTGGCGACTCTGCGCGTGATCGACAGCCTGTGGAAGCAGGAACGCCAGAGCCAGAACGCCCGGGAAATCGCCGAGCGCGCCGGGTGGTTGTACGACAAATTCGTGTTGTTCATTCAGGATCTGGACGAGGTCGGCAATCGTCTGCAGCAACTGGACAAAGCCTACAGTTCGGCGCGCAACAAGCTGACAGAAGGGCGCGGCAACCTGGTCAGCCGCAGCGAGCAGCTCAAGCTGCTCGGTGCGCGGGCGAGCAAGAGTTTGCCAGCGGATCTGCTGGAGCGGGCGATGACCGATGTCGATGGCTTGGTCGAATTACCGGAATAACCGCAAACGCTTGGCGAGCAAGCCCGCTCCCACATTGGAATGCATTTCAAACGGTGGGAGCGGGCTTGCTCGCGAAGGCGTCAGTGAAGTCACCACCTACAACGGCACATACCGACTCAATAACGCCCGCAACGCCGCCGGTTTCACCGGTTTGGCCAGATAATCCAGCCCCGCCGCATGCACCTGCGCCACCGTCTCCGGTCGCCCATCCGCGCTGATCACCACCCCCGGCACCGGCTCGCCCAACGTCGTGCGCAACCACGCCATCAACTCAGTCCCGGTGTCGCCGTGATCGAGGTGGTAGTCCACCAATGCGAGTTGTGGCCGCACGCCATCCTTAAGTAACGCCGCACATTCCTCACGATTGCGCGCCGTCCACACCTGACAGCCCCAGCGGCTTAACAGGCTGTTCATGCCGATCAGAATGCTGTCTTCGTTATCGATACACAGCACCCGTGCGCCATTCGGTAACTGGCCATTCATTTCGACAGCGGCGCTCGCCGGCAGGGTTTGTGTGCGCGCCAGCGGCACACTGACGCTGAACACACTGCCGCGCCCCGGCCACGAGCGCACACGCAATGTATGGCCGAGCACGCGACATAAACCATCAGCGATCGCCAAGCCCAGGCCCAGGCCTTTTTCAGCGCGGGTCTGATGGCTGTCGAGGCGTTTGAATTCTTCGAAAATCACCTGCTGCTTGTCTTCCGGAATACCCGGCCCGCGATCCCACACCTCCAGACACAATTCCCCGTCGCGTCGACGCACACCCAGCAGTACCGGGCCTTTGGCGTAGCGGAAAGCGTTGGTCAGGAAGTTCTGCAGAATCCGCCGCAGCAATTTGATATCGCTGTCGATGCGCAAGTGGCTGCCACGCACGCGGAAGCTCAAGCCTTGTTCGTGAGCCAGTGCCTTGAACTCGGCACCGAGTGTATCGAACAGTTCATTGAGCGCGAATGGCTTGCGATCCGGGTTGATCTTGCCGTTTTCCAGACGGGAAATATCCAGCAGATCGCTGATCAAGTCCTCCGCCGAGCGCAACGAACTGTCGAGGTGCTGCACCAGTTTTTGCGCCTCGCTGCTCAAGCCGTCGTCCTGATGAGAGAGAGCGGCGGAGAACAGGCGTGCGGCGTTCAACGGCTGCATCAAGTCATGGCTGACTGCCGCGAGAAAGCGGGTTTTCGACTGGTTGGCGGCCTCGGCGGTGCCCTTGGCTTCGGTCAACGCGACGTTGAGCTGCGAGAGTTCTTGAGTCCGCTCGCTGACCCGTTGTTCCAGTCCCTCGTTGGCCTCGGTCAGCGCCTGTTCGGCTTCGCGGAACGCAGTAATGTCGGTGAAACTCATGACGAAACCGCCGCCGGGCATCGGGTTGCCGATCAGCTCGATCACCCGGCCGTTGGGGAATAGTCGTTCGGAAGTGTGCGCGCGACCCTGGCGCATCCAGTGCAGGCGCCGGGCGACGTGGACTTCCGCTTCGCCGGGGCCACACAAGCCGCGTTCGGCGTTGTAGCGAATGATGTCGGCAATCGGTCGGCCGACGCTGATCAGGCCGTCCGGGTAGTTGAACAGCTCCAGATAGCGGCGGTTCCACGCCACCAGCTTCAGCGACTGGTCGACCACGCTGATGCCCTGGGTAATGTTTTCGATGGCGCCTTGCAACAGCGCGCGGTTGAACTGCAAGACTTCCGAGGCTTCGTCGGCGATGCGGACGACGTCTTCCAGTTGCATTTCCCGACCTTCGATGGCGGCTTTTACTACCGCTCGCGTCGACGATGCGCCAAGCACACCGGCCAGCAGGCGTTCGGTGTGGGCGATCCACTCACCGTCGGCGTTCTGATTCGGGTTGAAGCCTTTGCCTTGGCGGTAGGCGAAACGGATAAAGCTCTGCCGCGCGCGTTCTTCACCGACAAAGCGTGCCGCCAGTTGCAGCAAATCGTCGATCTGTACCGCCAGCATCGAGCGCGCACTCGGGCGGGCGCTGATTTCCTGACCGATGAAGCGCCCGGCCTGCCAGTGCTCCGACACCCGCGTGCGGGACAGCACCGAGACCCAGGCGAACAAGGTGAAATTGCCTGCCAGCGACAGCACCACGCCCTGGGTCAGCGGTGTGATCGGCAGGTTCAGCGGGTTGCTGTGCAGCCAGGCGAGGCCGGGGAAGGTGTCCAGCGACCAGCCGAGGCTGCGTGCGGCAATCGGCAGGATCAGCGTGTAAAACCACAGAAACGTCCCGGCGGCGAGGCCGGCAAACACACCGCGCCGGTTTGCCTGTTTCCAGTACAGCGCGCCGAGCATGGCCGGGGCCAGTTGCGTCACCGCGGCGAAGGCAATCTGACCGATGGTCGCCAGGCTCGCGGTGGAGCCAAGCAAGCGATAGGCGACGTATGCCAGCAACAGAATGACCACGATGCTAACCCGGCGCACCGACAGCATCCACTGGCGGAACACTTCGAACGGGCGCTCGGCGTTGTTGCGTCGCAGCAGCCACGGCAACAGCATGTCGTTGGAGACCATGGTCGACAACGCCACGCTGGCGACGATGACCATGCCGGTCGCCGCCGATGCGCCGCCAATAAACGCCAGCATCGCCAGCGCCGGATGGGCCTGGGCCAGTGGCAGGCTGATCACGAACGAGTCCGGCAATACGTCGCTGGGCAGCAGCATCTGACCGGCCAGGGCGATCGGGACTACAAACAGCGCGGCCAACGCGAGGTAGGCGGGGAACACCCATTTGGCCAGGCGCAGATCCTGCGGATCGATGTTCTCGACCACTGTGACGTGGAACTGCCGGGGCAGGCAGATGATCGCCATCATCGCCACACCGGTCTGCACCACCATCGAAGGCCAGTTAATCGTTTCCTTCCAGTATTCCTCCAGGCGCGGGGCGAGCATCGCCTGATTGAACAGATCGTCGAAGCCGTCATACAGGCCAT
The DNA here is from genome assembly GCF_002813455.1 of Pseudomonas baetica. Taxonomy (NCBI): domain Bacteria; kingdom Pseudomonadati; phylum Pseudomonadota; class Gammaproteobacteria; order Pseudomonadales; family Pseudomonadaceae; genus Pseudomonas; species Pseudomonas baetica. The sequence goes on from NZ_PHHE01000001.1 coordinate 689,330, forward strand.
AGGTGACGAAGGCGCCGACGGCGAGAAACGCGAACAGCTTGACCAGTGACTCAAACGCGATCGCCAGCACCATGCCGCGGTGGTGCTCCGTGGCGTCGAGGTTGCGCGTACCGAAGACGATGGTGAACAGCGCCAGTACCAGCGACACAATCAGCGCGGTGTCCTGGGCGCGGGTGCCCATGGCGTCGGCACCGGCGCCGATCAACAGGTTCACGCCGAGGACAATACCTTTGAGTTGCAGGGCAATGTAGGGCAGGACGCCGACCAGACAAATCAGCGCCACGACCACCGCCAGCGATTGCGATTTGCCGTAGCGTGCGGCGATAAAGTCAGCGATGGAGGTGATGTTCTCCTGCTTGCTGATCATCACCATTTTTTGCAGGACCCACGGCGCGCCAACCAACAGCAGGATCGGTCCGAGGTAAATCGGCAGGAATGACCACAACTGTTCGGCGGCCTGGCCGACCGCGCCGAAAAACGTCCAACTGGTGCAATAAACCGCCAGCGACAGGCTGTACACCCAGGCACGCACTCGCGGCGGCAGCGGCGCACTGCGACGGTCGCCGTAGAAGGCGATGGCGAACATGATGGCCATATAGGCCAGGGCGACGACGGCGATCAGCCCGGTGGACAATGGCATGCAACACTCCCGACAGAAGACTCCCCGGCACTCCTGCCCGGGCGGACAGTCTCGCATGAGTGTGGCGCTTAGTCAGTGTCGACCAAGGTCGTGGCGTGGCGGGGTGTCGCAGGAATGGAACCGGGTGGTTTTTATGGTGACTGGGCGGGCCTCTTCGCGAGCAAGCCCGCTCCCACAGGGGAATGCATTTCAAATGTGGGAGCGGGCTTGCTCGCGAAGGCGTCAGTCCGGCTGCAACGCGATATCAATCAACCTGTGCAATTCCTCCACTTCAAGCGCCGCCGCTGAAAACAGAATGCGGAACACCACCGGCGCCACCATCAGATTGATCAGATGATCAACGCTCGGCGCGATCTCATCAGGATGCCGCTCGATGATCGTCTGCAACTGCGCCCCGATAATCGTCACGCAATACCCCGGCGTCGCACTCGCCTGCACGTCGCGCATCATGTTGCGCCCCGGCTCCGAGCTCATCTCGTCCAGATACTGCTCGGCCCACGCGCGGATATCGCTGCGCAGACTGCCGGTTTCTGTCGGCTCGCTATCAGGGCGCATGCGGGCGAGGGCGACGTCGGCCAGCAAGGCTGCCAGATCACCCCAGCGTCGATAGATCGTCGACGGCGTCACCCCGGCGCGCGCCGCGATTTGCGGCACGGTCACGGTCGAACGCTCCTGTTCTTGCAGCAGCGCTTGAACTGCCGAATGAATCGACTCTTGCACCCGGGCACTGCGACCGCCCGGGCGTAAACCTTCTTTAATAGCCATGCGGCAGACCTTAACACAAAGAATTTGCTTTAAGCGTTGGGCGGTAGCACACTCCGCAAAAGCAAAAAATTAGCTTTTGCGGAGTGTGCACATGAATAGCCCTGTTTCACATCGTTCGAATCTGTGGTTTCTGGCGATCACCTTACTGAGTTTTCTCGCCGCTTCCACTGCGCCGACGCCGTTGTACCACCTGTATCAGGATCAACTGCACTTCTCGGCAGCGGTGCTGACCCTGATTTTCGGGGTCTACGCCCTGAGCCTGCTGGTGGCGCTACTGACGGTCGGTTCGCTCTCGGATCATTTGGGACGCAAACCAGTGATCTTCACCGCCGTTGTGCTCAACGCGCTGGCGATGTTGCTGTTTATCTATGCCGACAGCGTCAGCTGGCTGATCAGTGCGCGGGTGCTGCAAGGCTTCGCCACTGGCATGGCCACCGCCGTTTTAAGCGCCACGTTGGTGGACACCGATCGCCAGCAAGGGCCGTTGATCAACAGTGTTGCGCCGTTGCTGGGCATGGCGCTGGGTGGCATGGGCTGCGGGTTGCTGGCGGAATTTGCCCCGGCGCCGTTGCAACTGACTTACTGGCTGCTGCTGGCACTGTTTGTGGTGCAGGCGTTATACGTCTGGCACCTGCCGGAAAGCGTTACGCCGCAAGCTGGAGCGTGGGCGTCGTTGCGGCCGACTTTGCATGTGCCGGTTCAGGCGCGTGCAACGTTGTGGCGAGTGCTGCCGCTGAACACCGCAACCTGGGCGCTCGGCGGTTTCTATGCCTCCCTGGCGCCATCGCTGGTGCGTACCGCCACCGGTTCCACCTCCAACCTGATCGGCGGCGCGACCGTGGCGGCATTGACTGTGACCGGTGCGCTGATGATCTTCACCCTGCGCAATCGTCCCGCCACCCGCGCCTTGCAGTTGGGCGCAAGCTTGCTGCCGAGCGGTCTGCTGCTGATTCTGCTGGGTGTACACAGCGCCAGTCTGTCGTTGTTTTTCCTCGGCACACTCGTGGCCGGATGTGGCTTCGGCTCGGGGTTCCTCGGTGCGGTGCGCAGTCTGGTGCCGCTGGCCTTGCCTCATGAGCGGGCCGGGTTGATGTCGGCGTTTTATGTGCTGAGTTATCTGGCGTTTTGCTTGCCGGCGTTATTGGCAGGGCATTTCACCCACAGCCTGGGATTGCTGGCCACGACTGACGTGTACGGCGGGGTGTTAATCGTCTTGGCGGTGGCAGCGCTGTTGCTCAGCCTGCGACCTCAACCGGCCAAGGTGTGCAGCGCTCCATAACCACAGCCGTTTCGGTTAGCCTTGGCCAGTCATTCTTCTCACGGATCGATTCATGAAGATTATTCGCAGCAAGTCGTTCACCGCCGATCGTGCCTGGGGCGCACTCGATATCGCCAACATGAACGGCATCACCACGCGTCTGCACTGGACCGATCAGCCGTATAAATGGCACGTCAACGATGGCGAGGAGGTGTTCGTGGTGCTCGATGGGCAGGTGCAGATGCGCTATCGCGAAAACGGCGAAGAAAAGCAGGTGCAGCTCGACGTTGGCGACATCTTTTACGCCTCGGTCGGCACCGAGCACGTCGCCCATCCACAGGGCGCGGCGCGGATTCTGGTGATCGAGAGCGAAGGCAGCGTTTGATTGCTTATTGGTAAAACAGATAACAGTTAGAGAAATTACCCGTTATATAGATATTCGATTCGGATCTACCATGGACTCAACCTCACCAGAGGAGAGGACGCCATGATGACTTGCCCCAACAGCGCCAAACCCGGCATCAAGCCGCTCAGCCAACTTCATCACCCGCGTGAAGTGATCCGCCAATTCACCCCGAACTGGTTCGCCGCAACCATGGGTACCGGGGTGCTGGCCTTGGCGCTGGCGAATTTGCCAGTGGCGATTCCCGGTTTACACGCTGTGGCTGAAGGGCTGTGGCTCTTCAACATTCTGTTGTTCACGCTGTTTACTGCTGCCTACGCCGCCCGCTGGATTCTGTTCTTCGACGAGGCGCGACGGATTTTCGGCCATTCGACTGTGTCGATGTTCTTCGGCACCATCCCCATGGGCCTGGCGACGATCATCAACGGCTTTCTGCTGTTCGGTCTGCCGCGTTGGGGCGATGGCGTCATCCCGCTCGCCGAAGTGCTGTGGTGGCTCGATGTGGCGATGTCGTTGGCTTGCGGCGTGTTGATTCCCTACATGATGTTTACCCGTCAGGAACACAGCATCGACCAAATGACCGCTGTTTGGCTGTTGCCCGTGGTGGCTGCAGAAGTGGCGGCGGCCAGTGGCGGGCTGCTCGCACCGCACCTGAGCGATGCCCACTCGCAACTGGTGGTGCTGACCACAAGCTACGTGCTCTGGGCATTTTCCCTACCGGTCGCGTTCAGCATTCTGACGATCCTGTTGCTGCGCATGGCCCTGCACAAACTGCCTCACGAAAACATGGCCGCGTCGAGTTGGCTGGCTCTCGGTCCAATCGGCACCGGTGCGTTGGGCATGTTGCTGCTGGGCGCTGATGCCCCGGCGATCTTTGCTGCCAACGGCTTGCCGGGCATTGGCGAAATTGCTGCGGGGATTGGGCTGGTGGCGGGGATTACGCTGTGGGGTTTCGGTCTGTGGTGGATGCTGATGGCGTTGCTGATCACCGTGCGTTATCTGCGTGACGGCATTCCGTTCAACCTTGGCTGGTGGGGTTTTACCTTCCCGTTGGGCGTTTATTCGCTGGCAACGCTAAAACTTGCCAGCACCTTAAACCTCGGATTTTTCAGTGTGGTCGGCTGCGTGCTGGTGGCGTTGCTGGCGGTGATGTGGCTGATTGTGGGCAAACGGACGGTGCAAGGTGCGTGGCGTGGCGAACTGTTTGTCTCGCCCTGCATTGCAGGTTTGAAGAAATAACCTGAAAAAGTTAGGTAAGGTGTGGCCTGGATCGCGGTTCGAGATTCCAATAACAAGTATCCAGGCCTCCCTCTACAACAACAGGTACACCCGGAAGATGAGCCACCCCTCACAGTTCAACCTGCTCCGTACCCGGCGCTTTTTGCCGTTCTTTATTACGCAGTCGCTGGGCGCGTTCAACGACAACGTGTTCAAGCAGTCGCTGATCCTCGCCATTCTGTATCGGCTGACCATCGAGGGCGACCGCTCGATCTGGGTCAACCTGTGCGCGCTGCTGTTTATCCTGCCGTTCTTCCTGTTCTCGGCGCTGGCCGGGCAGTTCGGCGAGAAATTCGCCAAGGACGCGCTGATCCGTCTGATCAAACTCGGGGAAATCGCGATCATGGCGGTGGGGGCGGTCGGCTTCCTCTTCGATCACCTGTCGCTGATGCTGGTGGCGCTGTTCGCCATGGGCACCCACTCGGCGCTGTTCGGGCCGGTGAAATATTCGATCCTGCCCCAGGCCTTGCGTGAGGAAGAGTTGGTCGGTGGCAACGGGCTGGTGGAGATGGGGACGTTTCTGGCGATTCTCGCCGGCACCATCGGCGCCGGGATCATGATGTCATCGGCGCACTATGCGCCCGTTGTCTCCGTTGCCATCGTCGGCATCGCCGTACTGGGTTATCTGGCCAGTCGCAGCATCCCTCGCGCGGCGGCCTCGTCGCCGGAAATGCGCCTGAACTGGAATATCTTCAGCCAGTCGTGGGCCACCCTGAAACTCGGGCTCGGCCAGACCCCTGCGGTGTCGCGCTCGATTGTCGGCAACTCGTGGTTCTGGTTTGTCGGGGCGATTTATCTGACGCAGATTCCGGCGTATGCCAAGGAGTGGATGCACGGTGACGAAACCGTGGTCACCCTGATTCTCACGGTGTTCTCGGTGGGTATTGCGCTGGGTTCAATGCTTTGCGAGAAGCTTTCCGGGCGCAAAGTCGAGATCGGTCTGGTGCCGTTTGGCTCGTTCGGTCTGACCGTATTCGGCCTGCTGCTGTGGTGGCATTCCGGTGGAATTCCCGACAGCGTTACCGGCCACAGCTGGATTGAAGTGCTGAGTTTCGGCCACACTTGGGCAGTGCTGGTCGACATCCTCGGCCTCGGCATTTTCGGCGGCTTCTACATCGTGCCGCTGTACGCATTGATCCAGTCGCGCACGGCCGAACACGAGCGAGCGCGGGTGATTGCCGCCAACAACATTCTCAACGCACTGTTTATGGTGGTCTCGGCCATCGTTTCGATCGTGTTGCTGAGCGTGGTCAAACTGTCGATCCCGCAGCTGTTTTTGGTGGTGTCGCTGCTGAACATCGGCGTCAACGCCTACATTTTCAAAATCGTTCCCGAGTTCAGCATGCGCTTCATGATCTGGCTGCTCAGCCATTCCATGTACCGCGTCGAGCATCGCAACCTTGAAGCGATCCCGGATGAGGGTGCGGCTTTGCTGGTGTGCAACCACGTGTCGTTTGTCGATGCCTTGCTGATTGGTGGCGCGGTGCGTCGGCCGATTCGCTTTGTCATGTACTACAAGATCTACAACTTGCCGGTACTGAACTTTATCTTCCGCACGGCGGGGACAATTCCGATTGCCGGACGCAACGAAGACATCCAGATCTACGAAAAAGCCTTCACCCGCATCGCTCAATATCTGAAGGACGGTGAGTTGGTGTGCATCTTCCCGGAAGGCAAGTTGACGGCGGATGGCGAGATCAACGAGTTCAAGGGGGGATTGACGCGGATACTGGAGGAGACACCGGTGCCGGTGATTCCGTTGGCGTTGCAAGGGTTGTGGGGGAGTTTTTTCAGTCGCGATCCGAACAAGGGCGTGTTTCGCCGGTTGTGGTCGCGGGTGACGTTGGTGGCGGGTTCGGCTATTGCGGTCGAAGGCGCGGAGCCGGCGAAGTTGCAGGGGTTGGTGGGGGAGTTGCGCGGGACAGTCAGATAGTCGGTGATTTTAGGGCCTCTTCGCGAGCAAGCCCGCTCCCACAGTTGACCGTATTCCAATGAAGGAGCGCGGTTGAATGTGGGAGCGAGCCTGCTCGCGAAAGTGGTAGTGGCCTAAGCGCTGACCTTGAGGCCAATCAAACCAGTGATGATCAACGCCACGCTGGCCAGCCGAATCAACGCCATCGACTCACCAAACAGAATGATCCCGGCAATCACCGTGCCCACGGCACCCACGCCCGTCCAGATTGCATAGGCGGTGCCCAGCGGCAATTCCTTCATCGCAAGGCCCAGCAGGCCAAGGCTGATGGCCATCGCCGCAATGGTCAGTGCGGTCGGGAGTGGACGGCTGAAACCGTCGGTGTATTTCAGGCCGACGGCCCAGCCGACTTCGAACAGGCCGGCGAAAAACAGAATGATCCAGGACATGACAAACCTCCATCGATTGACGGGGTCGTCCCCAGATTAAAAACTCGATTGAGCCGCAGGGTCGTCCCCGCGTTGCGCGATAGAGTGCCGCGCATTAATCCGGGGATCAAGTTCCCGATCAGTCGGCGGCCCGTTGAGCCAGCGTCTGTTCATCTTCTTTCTCGCTCATCCGCCGGAAGTAAGTAGATAGCAGCGCCCCGGAGATGTTGTGCCAAACGCTGAACAGCGCGCTCGGCACCGCCGCCAGTGGCGAGAAGTGCGCACTGGCCAGCGCGGCGCCCAACCCTGAGTTCTGCATGCCGACTTCCAGGGCCAGCGACTTGCGCTGCGCCAATGGCAACTTGAACAGCCGTCCGGTGAAGTAACCCAGCAAGTAGCCGAAGCTGTTGTGCAGCATCACCACGGCCATGATCAGCAGGCCGGATTCGGCGATTTTCGCCTGACTGGCGGCGACCACTGCAGTAACGATGATCACGATGCTGACCACCGATACCAGTGGCAACACATCCACCGCGTGACGCACCTTGTCACCGAGCAGGCGTTGCGCGACCACGCCAAGGATGATTGGCAGCAGCACCACTTGCAGGATCGACCAGAACAATTCCATGAATGATACCGGCAGCCATGCCGAAGCCAGCAGCCAGATCAGCGCCGGGGTCAGCAATGGGGCGAGGAGGGTGGTGACGGCGGCGATGGCCACCGACAGTGCCAGATCGCCGCGCGCCAGCCAGGTCATCACGTTGGACGAGGTGCCGCTTGGGCAGCAGCCGACCAGAATCACCCCGACGGCGATTTCCGGCGGTAGGTGAAACACCTGGCAAAGCAACCACGCCACACCGGGCATGATCACGAAATGTGCGATCACGCCCAGCGCCACACGCCACGGATGGCGGGCAACAGCAGCGAAATCGTCGAGTTTGAGGGTCAGGCCCATGCCGAACATGACCAGCCCGAGCAGCGGCACGATCGCGCCTTTGAGACCGAGGAACCACGCCGGTTGCAGGAACGCGACAACGGCGAAGATCAGAACCCAGTAAGCGAAGGTATTGCCGACAAAGCGGCTGAGTGCAGCCAGTGCGCGCATGGCTTGTTCCTTATTATTAAATGAACACCACAAACCAAATGTGGGAGCGGGCTTGCTCGCGAAGGCGTCGGGTCAGCCAATATTTATTTGAATGACACACCGCTTTCGCGAGCAAGCCCGCTCCCACCGTTTGAACTCCGTTGGGCTCTAGATCCCCTGCGGCGTCTCTTCACCACCCAGCGCTTCAACCAGCGCCGGCAGGAAGTCGCCGAAGGTCAGCATCATCAGCGTGAAGCTTGCGTCCAATTGACCCAGTGCCTCATCGCCACCGTCCTGTTCCGCCTGATCCTGCAGCAGGTCTTCGAACTTCAGGCGTTTGACGGTCATCTTGTCGTCGAGCATGAACGACAACTTGTCCTGCCAGGCCAGCGACAACTGGGTAACGACTTTGCCCGTGCTCAGGTGCAGCTGGATTTCTTCGCTGGTCAGGTCCTGACGTTTGCAGCGCACGATGCCGCCGTCTTCGTGGGTGTCGCGCAGTTCGCACTCGTCCAGCACATAGAAGTCATCAGCGGCTTTCTGGGTGGTGACCCAATCGGTCATGACCGCCGTCGGTGCCATTTTCACGGTCAGCGGACGAACGGGCAGGGTGCCGATCACTTCGCGCAAAGTGGAGAGCAAGTCTTCGGCACGTTTAGGGCTGGCCGAGTTGACCAGGATCAGGCCTTTCTTGGGCGCGATGGCGGCGAAGGTCGACGAGCGACGGATAAAGGCGCGCGGCAGGAACGCCTGGATGATTTCATCCTTGATCTGGTCGCGTTCTTTCTTATAGACCTTGCGCATCTGCTCGGCTTCGATCTCTTCGACCTTTTCCTTGACCGCGTCGCGCACGACGCTGCCCGGCAGAATGCGTTCTTCTTTACGTGCAGAGATCAGCAGGAAGTCACCGCTGACGTGCACCAGTGGAGCATCTTCGCCTTTGCCGAACGGCGCGACGAAACCGTAGGTGGTCAACTCCTGGCTTGCACATGGACGCGCCAGTTTGGTGGCCAGTGCAGTTTCCAGCGCCTCGGCATCGACAGGCAGGTCTTGGGTCAGGCGATAGATAAGCAGGTTTTTGAACCACATGGGGTGAGTCTCTCCTTTATACAAAGGGGGGCATTATTGTCTTCGCCGTGGCATAGGCCAACCCTTCTCTAAGCCTTTGGAAGGCCTGAGAAAATTATTTAAAAAAGTGCTTGCCAGAGGTGGGGTCGCTCCGTAGAATGCGCGCCACACCGAAGCGAAGGGTGATTAGCTCAGCTGGGAGAGCGTCTGCCTTACAAGCAGAATGTCGGCGGTTCGATCCCGTCATCACCCACCATTCGTTTCAAGTGTTTAGCGCAGCGGTAGTTCAGTCGGTTAGAATACCGGCCTGTCACGCCGGGGGTCGCGGGTTCGAGTCCCGTCCGCTGCGCCATATTCGGTAACCTGGACCACTGAACGCCAGGTCACCACGGAAAAACCCGCCAAGGCGGGTTTTTTTCTGCTCCAAGGTTGTACCCGCGGGATGTGTCGTTTTACCGGTTTTCGGATTTATTTGAAAAAACTTCAATTAAATCAACACTTTACGAAAACTTGTGGCATAATGCGTCCCGTAACGAAGCGAAGGGTGATTAGCTCAGCTGGGAGAGCGTCTGCCTTACAAGCAGAATGTCGGCGGTTCGATCCCGTCATCACCCACCATTCGTTTCAAGCGTTTCGCGCAGCGGTAGTTCAGTCGGTTAGAATACCGGCCTGTCACGCCGGGGGTCGCGGGTTCGAGTCCCGTCCGCTGCGCCATATTCGGTCATCTGGAACACTGAACGCCAGATCACAACAGAAAGCCCGCCTAGTGCGGGCTTTCTGCTGTCTGCGATTTGAGAAAGTCACCTGAACCCCTGTAGGAGCTGCGGCACGCTGCGATCTTTTGATCTTGCTTTCTTAAGATCAAAAGATCGCAGCCTCGTTGCACTCGACAGCTCCTACAGGGCATTCCGGCTGTGCCGATAATCGCTCACCGCTTCATACACGGCCTTGCGCAGTCGATTGATCCCGCCAATCGGCCGATGCGCCTCAATACCAAACCACGGATTGAACGACAGGTTGTCGCACGCCAGATTCAACGCCGGCGTATCAAAGTCCTGCGGCGGCAGAGTGATCCGCGCCACGGTTTCAAACGGTGAATCCTGCTCGCGCCATTCGATGCTGGTGTCTTCAATCGGCATGTACTTGTGCGCATCCTGGCGCTGAATCTGCAGAACAAAACACGCCGGCACCCGATCTGTAGAGAGTTGCTGATTCAACGCGCTGCGTAAAAAGTTCGGCAAATCGTGGTTCTGTCCGGGCAAAACGTAAGCCGGGCAATTGTCCGGATCGGGCGTCACCCGAAACTTCGCATTGGCTTCGCCGAACTTGTACGGCGATACCGAAAAGTAAGTCGTCCCCGTCGGACTGTCCGGTGGCGGCGACAGTGTCGCCAGCGCGATGAATAAATGCCGGATCTGCCAACTGCGCGGATCCCAGCCCGGAAAAAACGCCAGGATCTTTTTGCCTTCAGCCTGCGCCGCCACATTCTGACGATACTCGGCGACATCGCTGACAAAGAAGTTCGGATGGCTGAACATCACGAAGTCTTGCTCGTGCCGGCCCTGGCGGTCACCCAGCAAAGGTTTGCCGGGTACATCGAGCAATTTGATCGCCATCCCGCGGGCATCGCGAATGGCGTCGAATTGCGGATAGGCATTCCCATTGGACAGGCGAATCATCGCCTGCCAGGTTTTACCCGGCTCGCTGAATACGCCTTGCCTCAATGACTGCGCCAGTTGCGGCAGCACTTGCACCTCTGCCTTTACACACCCGTGCGCCTTGGCGTGTGCGTCACGCAAGTACCGCGTGCTTTCGCGGTGTTGATCGACGATCCGCACAGCGGTCTGGATCACGTCCTGGGTCATGGCCGACTCGCCGGGCGGAATCAGCTCCAGGGCCGAAACCGGGCCGCGTTGCTGCCAGGCGAACCACGCCGTGGCGATGGCCCAGCCGAGCAGGCCGATAGCGAGCAGAATCAGCAAGGTTTTGCCCAGCAAGCGACCCAGCCACAACCAGAGTCGGGCCAGCATCGGCAATTCTTTCTTGAAGGTCGAGATCATGGCAATTGCGCCTCCAGTGGGCCGCCGAGGACTTTCAGGTATTCGAGTAACGCCCAACGTTCCTCCGGCTGTAACAGCCGCCCGATGACACCATTGCCGCGTTCGCCTGCACGGAATTCGTGGCCGCTGTTGTGGTTACCGGTGATCCGCGTGTCGAACAGGAAACCGTTGCTAAAGGCTTCAGTGCGATAGCCCAGATGTCTTGGGTCGTATTCGAACGTGCCTTTATAGAAGGTGGTGACGCGTTCATCTTGCGGTGACAGCAACTGATAAATGCTTGGCACCGAGCCGTTGTGCAGAAACGGCGGGGTAGCCCAGACACCGGCCAATGGGCGCGCCTTGTAGGCGACTTTTTCGCGCACGCCGATGGGCAGACCGAAACCGTCGAGTTCGGGTTTCTCCTCAGGCGTGACCTTCGCCTCACGATAGGCGCGGTTTTCCACAAATGCGGTGACGTAAGCCAAACCCTTGGCCACAGACAACTGGCTCAGATCCAGCGGTTCTTTGGGGGACGGGTGGAGTTTTACGTCCATTTTTTCCAGTTCTTTCAAATCCCATTGCAGGGCCGTCAGGTCGAAGCGGTGGGTGGCGATGTTGTTGGCGGCGTTCGGGTCGGTACCGATGACGTCTACCGGCAACATGTGCAGATGCTGCACCCAGCGTTCGCCTTCCTGAGTCTTGCGGGGGACGTGGCAGCCAGCGCAGTTTTCGGCAAACAGTGCGCGACCCCTGGCTGCCAGCGGCTTGTCGACGGCGCCCAACAGATCTTCGGGCCAGGCGGGCGGTTGCAGGCGTTGCAGGGTTTGTTCGATGTTGTGCAAGTCGCGCACGCGGACGCTGGACGCGTAGCGATCATCGCCTTGCAGCGGTTGGCCATTGGCGTCGAAGAAATTCAGGGTGGCGCCGACACCCAGCGCTTCACCGATGTTGCGCGCCATGGGCTGTTGCGCCGAACCGTTCCACTGCACCCAATCGAACGTCCACATGTCCCATAGTTGCGGGTAGTCCACCGGGGCATTGGCCACACGATAGTTGGCGGGGGAAATGGCATCGCCGAACGTTGCGTTGGCAATTCGCCCGAACGCATCGGCGCGGCCCGGGCCTTCCTCGGTGGGGTAGAGGCCGCGGTGGGTGTCGTTCCATGCCACTTTCAGAAAAGTGTCCAGCGAGGCTTTGAAATCCTTGCGCAGTTGCTCGTGACGCGCTTCGTAGCCATCACTCAACACGGCGCGCGCGAAGCGTTCGAATTTCCACGGGTTGTAGTAAGTCGAGGTCAGACTTGCGACCAATGCTTGTCCGAAACTGCCACCACGTAACGTAGGAACGCTAGAAGGCAAAACATGCTGCGCCGTACCGCCGTCGATGCGCACAGCCTGGCCTTTGAAACGTAATTCACCGGTGTGGCAAGCCGCGCAAGTTATGTCGAGATATTGCTCGGTGTCGCCCGGTTTCTGGTGTCGCGCAAAGCCGACCGGCAAGTTGCCGGGATTGTTCGGCGTGGGTTTGCGCTGCGGATCAATCAGAAAGCCAAAGCGTGCGAGGTATTCGGGAGAGGCGAAACGTTGTTGCGAAAAGGGCAACTCCAGCGCCTGGAACCATTCATAGCGCAGCCCCTTGACTTGCGTGCCTTGAGGGGTGAAGTAATAGGTCTGCCGTTCCTCCTCCGTCCACTGATTCAGGTAATGTACCTGCTGGGCGGGGTTATAAAGCGGCAGTCTGGGGTTGGCAACGTAGTACAAAACCACTGCGAGGACGAGTCCCGGCAGCGCGAAGATCACAGTCAGCACACGGAATAAGAGGCGCAAGATAAACGTCCTTGTCGAATTGTTGTGCTGTTATGCCTGAGCCTGGTCCTATGCGGCAAGTGGCCATTACGCCAGAAGTCGTGGGGACTTGAGTCGGCCGTTGTCGGATGAAGATGACAGAAGCTTCATCGTCCCTTCGCCTGAATGCGTTTTAATCCCTGAACTTATCGAAAGATTGTGGCTCTCATGCCGGTAGCCATTGGTCGTGACGGCCTGATAAGCTCGCGGCTTTACTCGATTGCCCTTTCGGCGCATGAACAAGGAAATAGCATGAAACAGCATCGGTTGGCGGCGGCGGTTGCCCTGGTAAGCCTGGTCCTCGCGGGTTGTGATTCGCAGACCAGCGTAGAGCTGAAAACCCCGGCGCAAAAAGCTTCCTACGGTATCGGCCTGAACATGGGCAAGAGCCTGGCTCAGGAAGGCATGGATGATCTGGACTCCAAAGCGGTAGCCCAGGGCATCGAAGATGCCGTCGGCAAGAAAGAACAGAAGCTGAAAGATGAAGATCTGGTCGAAGCCTTCGCCGCGCTGCAAAAGCGTGCTGAAGAGCGTATGGCCAAGATGAGCGAAGAGTCGGCATCCGCCGGCAAGAAATTCCTCGAAGAAAACGGCAAGAAGGCCGGTGTAACGACCACTGCTTCGGGCCTGCAGTACGAAGTGGTCAAGAAGGCCGACGGCCCACAGCCTAAACCGACTGACGTAGTGACTGTTCACTACACCGGCAAGCTGACCAATGGCACCGTATTCGACAGCTCCGTCGAGCGCGGCAGCCCGATCGATCTGCCAGTCAGCGGCGTGATCCCGGGTTGGGTTGAAGGTCTGCAACTGATGCACGTTGGCGAGAAGTACAAACTGTACATCCCTAGCGATCTGGCTTACGGCGCACAATCGCCAAGCCCGGCAATCCCGGCCAACTCGGTTCTGGTTTTCGACCTGGAACTGCTGGCCATCAAGGATCCTGCCAAAGAAGACGCCGCTGCTGCCAAGTAACAGGCACCGGTAACCGCTTCGACAACAACGCCTCGCTAATGCGGGGCGTTGTTGCATCTGGACGAAGGCAAGCGTAAACAGAGCGAACCGATGCCAGTCACGGTAGTCATAGCCTTTGAGGCTGCCCGCACTAGACGCACTGAGCCGCCAAGTCAATGAAATATTGGGGTTTTTTATGTGAGTAAAAAACGCCCGATCTGAGCGCAGCCCTTATGAAACGGGGCTCTCAGCGCTGAAATGCAGCTCTGTTCACAAGGTTATCCACAATTTGTGTGGATAACATTTCAACGGGAGGAATAGATGAAAGCTCCGTGGAATTTCGCTCGATTCCTGCCTCTGGCGGGTCGCCTGTTGGCCCGTGGTCGCCTGCCGACGTTACTGTTTGCCGTGGCCAGTAAAGGCGCTGCGCAAGGCAATCGCCTGGGCAAGCTCAAAGATGATCTGCGTCTGCTCCAGGCGTTGTGCCTGGCTTACTGGCGCGGCGAGTATCGCGCGATCAGTGGCAAAGCGCTGATCTCGGTGGTCGCGGGGTTGATGTATTTCCTCAGCCCGGTGGATGCGATACCGGACTTTATCCCGGTATTTGGAATGCTTGACGACATTGCCGTGCTCGCCTGGCTGATGAAAACCCTCGACGATGAACTCAGTGCCTTCCGGATCTGGCGCAACCGTCAGCAACCGGAAAAACTGGCAGTTGTCGAGCGCTTGCCCGATACCCCTGAACAACTTCAGCTGCAGGGCCCGAAAAAGCCCTGATTCAGCCAGCCTGCCTGCAGATAGATAGCCCCCGCGACCTTAGCCGCTGTTAGGATTACACTTCTAGGGAAAAGTGCCGACTCGCTAAGTGTTGTTGTCCTACGGGGTAGTCATGGATATTCAGATAATTGCACGCGATGGCGAACCCGAATATGCGGTTCTGCCATGGGCTCAGTATCAGTCTCTACTGAAAGCAGCAGGCATCAACGAAACACCGCCGCAGCAGGCACCAGCGCCACTCGCGGCAACAGCAGACCCGGTTCTTCCAGGTCTGGATCAATTACGCAGTTTGCGCGAAGGGAAGGGCATCGCCATCGAGGCGCTGGCCCGCACGGTAGGCATCAGCCCGTCTTATCTGGCCATGATTGAAAGTGGTGAGCGTCTGCCCGACGCCGCGATTCGCCGCAGCCTGGCCTGGGAACTGACGGTGCCAGGGTGGAGGGACGAATCGTGAGCGTACGCATCAGTCGTCAACATTGGGACGGATTGCTGGGAGAGCTGGACCAGGCGCGCAGGCAGCGCCATCTGCTGACCTATCGGGCCTTGCTTGAACGTTTGCAATTGCCGACGCCGGCGATGCAAACCCTGACGGCCGCACTTGAGCATCTGGCCGCACTGGATGCCAAGGCCGAACAGCCATTGCGCAGTTCTTTGGTCATCAGCCAGGGCGCCAGTCGCCTGCCGCGCACCGGTTTTTTTGAATGTGTCGAGCGTCTTGGGCGTTTTTCCGGGCCGTCCGATGGCGTTGCCGCCGCCTCTTGGCATGCATCGGAGGTGGTCAGGGTGTTTGAGTACGAGTACCCGGAATCGGCGGAGGCCTGAGTGTTTTTACAATTCAAGGCGCGGCTCGCCTACTGGCTGGCCCGGCGGCTGTTTCACTGGTCATGGTTTGTCCGCCAACCGCGCGGTTGGCGCTGGCTCGAAGGCCAGTTCGCGCGCATGGCCAACCTCGGCGACGTCGGTGCGCAGAGCTTTTACGGGCACATCCTGACCTTTCGTGGCGTGGGTTTGGGCGCGCGTGAAGAGGGGGTGCGGCTGCTGCGTCTGGCG
The DNA here is from genome assembly GCF_002813455.1 of Pseudomonas baetica. Taxonomy (NCBI): domain Bacteria; kingdom Pseudomonadati; phylum Pseudomonadota; class Gammaproteobacteria; order Pseudomonadales; family Pseudomonadaceae; genus Pseudomonas; species Pseudomonas baetica. The sequence continues at coordinate 704,827 of NZ_PHHE01000001.1, forward strand.
GCACTGGCTGGCGATGGCAAAGCGGCCTATCAGGTCGGGGTGATCAGTCTTGCCGGTACACCGAGCAAGGCACCCGATGCGGTGGAGGCCGCGCGCTGGTGGGGCATGGCAGCCAAGGCCGGACACCCGTTGGCCGAGCTCAAATTGCAAGAGCTGAATGCTCGCGCTTCAACGCAGTAAATCTTTTAGGGTCTGTCCAATAAACATGGCGTGAGGGAAACCTCACGCCATGTTTTCGTTTGTACGCTTTGTAGTCATTTGCTTTTGCAGATTAGTCCTACAGCAAGCGCCTACTTGCCTGACTTCTTTCCTGAGTGATCCCCCGCACAGTTCCCGCGCCTAATTTTTGCGCGAGGGAACGCCCATGCTCGACCCGGTTATTCAGTCCACCCCGCACCCAAGCGTGCGCTGATGGAAGCCGTCACCCGTATCGAGCACGAACTCGACAGCTTCCCCGACACCCTCACTCTCTATCGCGAGCAGCTCAAACACTGGGTCAGCCGTGCTGCCGACAAAGTCAGCCATGCCGCGGATCTGCCGTCGCTGATGGGCATGGAGCGGATCATCCGCTTCGGCGAAAGCAGTACCGCCGTCAGCAGCAGCGACGATCAGTTTTTCTCCAGCGTCGTCCAGTGTCCGAAGGGCGGATGGATGCTGATCGAGAGCAAGTTCGAGTCGGTGTATGACATCCCGCTCGGCAACATCGTGGTTGACGTGGTGGCAGTGGATGGCGGCGAAACGACGCCCATCACCCTTGATGCCGTTGGCAAAGGCAAATTCAAGGGAACGCCGGGCAAGTTCTATCGTGTGCATGTACATCGCGAGGTTACCCCGCAGCAGGTCGAGGAACTGTTCAAGTCCTATGACGGTTTGACTGGCGAGCTGGATGGCTGGCTGCGCAGCGAGTGGCAGGGGTTCAAACCGCAGTGGTCGCAGTCAGTGGCGACGGCAGCGGGCAACGGCATGCTTGCCGGGAGTTGGGCGGCGATTGAGGGGGGGTGGGACAGCATCGGGATGCTGTCGGACATTCTCAAAGATCCTGGGGCGTTTGCCGAGCAATTGGGCAGTGGTGCAACTGATCTGATCAATCTGGCAGCCACCGCGCCTGAGGTGATGGAGCAGCTTCAACTGCTGGTCAGTGACGAGGCGGCCCTGTGTTTGCTGCTACGCACGGCGAGTCTCTGGCTGGAGATGTTGCCGCCCAGTGAGATCGCCGGCAAAACCGCTCAAGCGGCGTCGATGATGATCGTGCAATTGCTGATCGATGTGCTGATCAGCGTTGTGCTGACTTTCGCCAGTGGTGGCGCAGGGATCGCTTATTTGACGCTGCGTCTGGCTGATCGCGCGGTTCAGTTGCTGTCAGCGATGACGCGGTTGGTGAAGGTGCTGTTTGGCATCGTCAACGGCTTCATCAAGTACGTTGATCAATACAAAACCGTTGCCGCGCGCGGCATAGCGGCCGGCGTGAAAAAAGGCCGGGTGCAACTGCGCTGGAATGCCCGGCGCAATGCCTCGTTGAAGAGAGACGAACACCACGACGACGCCTCGGATCAGGCGAAAAACCCCAACGGCGACAGCGCCGATTGCGTGCCCTCGACCTGCACCAATGGCTGCCCGGTGTCGATGGTCACGGGTGAAGAACTGTTGACCCTGACGGATGGCACGCTCGATGGCGTGTTGCCGTTCGAGTTCACCCGGTTGTATCGCACCAGCGCCGCCGAGATCGATGTCGGGCTGGGGTTTGGCTGGAGCCATTCGCTGGCGCATCGGCTGGAGTTTGATGGCGATTTTGTTGTTTGGGTGGATCACGAAAATCGTCGCACTCAGTTTCCAGCGCCGAGTGTCGAGCGGCCGGCGATTCACAACAGTCTGTCGCGGGCGGCGATTTTTCTCGGGGATGAACCGCAGGAGTTGATTCTTGCGCTGGCGGGGGATGCGGCGCGGTTTTATCACTTTCGCACCGGGCGGCTGACGGCGATCAGTGATGCGTATGACAATCGATTGCGCATTTTGCGGGATCGGCAGGATCGCATTGAGCGTTTGGACAATGGCGCTGGGCGATCTCTATTACTGCGCTACGACCGCCAGCATTTGGTGGCCGTCGATTATCAGTCGTTTCAGCAGGCTGAATGGACGACTGAGCAAACCCTCGTCAGTTACCGCTACGACGCTTATCAGCACCTGATCGAAGCGTGTAATGCCGTCGGCGACAGCGAGCGCTACGACTACGACGATCAACACGTCATCCTCCAGCGCCAGTTGACCGGCGGCGCGAGTTTCTTCTGGGAGTGGGAACGGGCCGGGAAGTCGGCGCGTTGCGTGCGCCATTGGGCGTCGTTCTCGCAGATGAACACGCGTTATGTCTGGAGCGACGACGGCAGTGTTGCGGTGCATTACGTCGACGGCACCGAAGAAACCTACGTCCACGACGACCGGGCACGACTGGTGCGCAAGGTCGAGGCTGACGGTGGCGAGCACCTCAAGGCTTACGACGATCAGGGCCGATTGATCGCCGAGCAGGACCCTTTAGGCGCCATCACCGAATACCGCTACGACGATGTCGGACGGCTGATCGCGCTGCTTCCGCCGGATGACGAGCCAACGTCCTACGAGTACCGCAACGGTTTCCTGCACAGCCGCTCGCGTGGCGAAGCAGTGTGGACGTATCGGCGCAATGCCCAGGGCGATGTCACCGAAGCGGTTGATCCTGACGGTCATGTCAGCCATTACCACTACGACGCCCGTGGGCAATTGCTGTCGATCCGTTACCCGGACACCAGCCGCCATGTGTTGGCCTGGAATGATCTCGGCCAGTTAGTTGAAGAAACCCTGCCCGACGCTGGCGTGCGGCGTTTTTCCTACGATGCGCTCGGGCGACGGAGCGCAACGCAGGACGAACATGGCGCGATCACGCGTCAGCATTGGGACGCCGTGGGCCGACTGGTGCATACCACGTTTGCGGGCGGGGCCACCCGCGCCTACAGCTACGGCTCATATGGTCAAGTCACGGCTGAACGCGACGAACTCGGGCGCATCACCCGCTACGAGTATGACGACGACCTGCATCTGGTTTCGCGCAAGATCAACCCAGACGGCACGCGGGTGCAGTACCGCTACGACCATGCGCAACTGCTGCTCACCGAGATCGAAAACGAGTCCGGCGAAAAGTACCGTCTGGACTACACGTCCACCGGACTGATCCGACAGGAAACCGGCTTCGACGGTCGGCGCACGGCCTACGCCTATGACCTCAATGGTCACCTGCTGGAAAAGACCGAGTTCAGCGATGACGGCTCGACGTTGGTCACCGGATACGAGCGCGATGCCACCGGACGCTTGCTGATCAAAACCCTGCCGGACGGGATCAAGGTCGAATACCGCTACGACCGCCTCGGTCGTTTGGTCGGTGTCGACGACGGCCAGAAACATCCGCTGGCCTTCGAATACGACCTGCAGGACCGGCTGATCACCGAGCATCAAGGCTGGGGCACCCTGCGTTACACCTACGACGCCTGCGGCCAGCTCAAGCGCCAGCGTCTGCCGGACAACAGCAAGCTCGATTACCACTACGCCAAGGGCGGTGCGCTGACTGCGATCCACCTCAACGGCGCGCCACTGACGCAGCATGTCTACCGCGCCGGTCGCGAACAGCATCGCCAGCAAGGCCTGCTGCTCAGCGAATATGCCTACGACGATCAGGGCCGTTTGCTCGCCCACGCCGTAGGCCATGAGCACGCTTCGTTGTATCGGCACGATTATGCCTACAGCGCCAACGGCAATCTGCAACACATCGCCGACACCCGCCACGGCCAGCGCACCTACGGCTACGACGCCCTCGACCGGCTGATCCGCGTCCGTCATTCGCGCGACGAACTGCCGGAGTCCTTCGCCCACGACCCGGCCGGCAACCTGCTGATGCAGGACCGCCCCGGCCCGACGCAGATAAAAGGCAACCGCCTGCTGATGCAGGGTGACCGCCATTACGACTACGACGCCTTCGGCAATCTGATTCGCGAGCGCCGTGGCACCGGGCAGAAACTCGTCACCGAATACCGCTACGACAGCCAGCACCGCCTCATAGGCCTGACCCGTCCCGACGGCAAAACCGCGACGTACCAATACGACGCCTTTGGCCGACGCATCCGCAAAACCGTCGACGGCACCACCACCGAGTTTTTCTGGCAAGGCGACCACCTCGTCGCCGAAAGCAGCAAAACCCAGTACCGCAGCTACGTCTACGAACCCGGCACCTTTCGCCCGCTCGCACTGCTCGATGGCAAGGGCCCGAAAAAAGCCTGCCCGTTCTACTACCAGCTCGACCACCTCGGCACCCCGCAGGAACTCACCGACTACAGCGGCGAAATCGTCTGGTCAGCGCAATACGACGCCTACGGCAAAGTCGCCGCCATTACCCTCGCCGGCGAGGACTACCTGGACCAGCCGCTGCGCTTTCAGGGGCAGTACTTCGATGGGGAAAGTGGGCTGCATTACAACCGGCACCGGTATTACGACCCAAGGCTGGGACGGTATTTGACGCCGGACCCGATCAAATTGGCGGGCGGGTTGAATCAGTACCAGTACGTGCCGAATCCGACGGGGTGGGTGGATCCGTTGGGGTTGAGTTCCAATTGTCCGCCGCCGAATAAGCCGGGTTGTACGGTGCCGGGTAATGTGAGTGGCGCTAAGGTTGATGAAGGTGAGCCAGCGCTGCCGGCGCCACAATTAAGCGCGAGGGAGACTGCTAAGAGAGAGATCGTTAGGCTAAACGACAGTCAGGGAATGCATATGGTTGGTAAGCATGGCCCTGAGCTACCCGATGAAAAATTTAAACAAAGGGCTATCGATGGAACGGACCCGATTACGGGTCAACAAAGAAGAGGTCGAAATGCTGGTATAGGTAATCCGAGCTCAAGATTTTACAGTTGGGAAATAATGCTTGAAGCCTATGTCCTCGCAACAACTAGGGTTGAGCGCGGGCTTCCCCGTTACACCGGACAGGATAGTCAGGGTGCCAACGTTGTAAAGATGAGACTTTCTGAAGCTGGGGAAGGTTACAAACCAAATAGAGGAGATAAAGAAAATCCTAGATTAATTACCAATATGGGAGGGTTTGAAATGAAGTTTGATCCCATTACAGATGTACCATTTACTCTTTATCCTACTGAGTGATTTTTATGTTCATTGATCCTGAAACATTGAAGCCGTATCTGCCGAGTCCCGCATATTTTTTGTGTTGTTTTGATGTTTATGATCGTGAGGAAACCTTAGGTGAGGAGCTTGAAAAATATAATCCGAATGTTGCGGCGGATAGACGAGAGCTTATTCTAAGATATTGCATGCCTATGAAGCGGTCGTATCGGCAAAAATTTTTACTTGTTCAATGTCTGGAATTTGCGTTGGAAGAAAAGGGATACGATTTTAAATCTCTTTTTCAATATGATCCCGAGGCTTACTCCTCATTTCCGGATGGTTGGGATGAGATGGATGACTCAAGAATTTTTTTTGAAGATATATATCGACTAGCTATGATTGAATGGGCGGAGGATTTGAGGAAGGCTAGTCTGGAAGACCAGGCTACGTGGTAAGTGCGTTTAGTAAAGTATGTTGTAGTCATTGAGTAGTGAAGAAATATGTTTAGAGGCGTATACAGTTCGAAGTTTGCAACCCATCGAGCGCAGCTGAATGCTTATAATGAAGCGATGACAAGAGAGGCAAGGAAGATGTCGCGATTTACGGGCGAGGATAGTATGGGTAATTTGGTTGTGAGAATGGCTGCCGAAAATGTCGGGCGAGGATATGAACCTAATCCATTAAACCCATTAGAACCCCGCTTAATTGAAAATATGCGTGGATTTGAAATGAAGTTTGATTTTGAAACGTTGAACCCCATCGCCCTGTATCCGGTGGAGAATGTTGGATGTTGATTCATCCTTATTTTGATGTTCCATATAATCCCCAGTTAAAGCACTTTCTTGGAGGGTTTGATATATATGATCGTGAGGAAACGCTGGGTTCGGAGTTGGCGGAGTACGATCCAGAGTGTCCTTCGGATAGAGTGATTCTGATATCTAAATTTATCGTTAAAAGATTTTCTAGTTTGACTTTTCGGCACAAGTTTGTCTTGTTTTCTGTGCTGAATGAGGCACTGGATGGCGAAATAAGTAATCTTGCTGATGCTTTTAAACATGATCCTTTTTCTCATTCATTGCTTCCATTTGGTTGGAACGAAATGAAAGATCCGAAAGGTTTTTTTGAGCACGTACACTCTATCCTGTCCGAAGTCTGGGCTGATGATTTATACCTGGCCGGGCAGGAAGACTGTTCAATGTGGTAGCCGGCATTATAAGCAGAAGATAGAGTGACTTTACTGACCCCTTCGCGGGCAAGCCCGCTCCCACAGGGATTTGTGTTGTTTGGGAGTTAGCGTTGGCCGATTAGCTGCGGGGTATGGAGATTTGGGGGGGGGATGGTGTCGAGCACATGCACGCTATACCCCGGAACATTCTTCGCATGATGCTTCGCCTGGGAGGCCATTTCCGCAAGCTGACTAGCGTCGAGTTGCGCGCAGGCTTCGGGGTGCAGGTGGACCACGCCAATCGATAGCGAGAGTAGCGGGAACTCTTGGCGAATGCCTTGCCGATTCGGGGCAATGAAGCAGCCAGCCTCAAGATGCTCTGGCCGATAGAAACGCCGGCATTGGCTTTGAAAGTCGTCGAGCAACTGGTTGAGGCGTTTGCGCCAATCCTCGGGACCAAGGACCAGGAGAAAGTCGTCGCCGCCAATGTGGCCGACGAAGTCGCGCGACGGGTCGACGCGTTCGTTGAGGCATTGCGCCAGGCACAGCAGGACTTCGTCGCCGCGGCCGTAGCCGTAGATGTCGTTGAAGGGTTTGAAGCTGTCGATGTCGACGTAGCAGATGATTGATTCGCGGCCCTGTTGCAGCAGGCGGGTCAGGCATTGCTGGATCGGCACATTGCCGGGCAGCAGGGTCAGGGGGTTGGCGTAGCGGGCTTGCTGGATTTTCAGTACGGTGATCAGTTTGAGTACGTCGATTACCCGGCCGAGGCCGAGGTAGCCGCCGTTGAGGGTGATGATGAAATCTTCTTCGATGCGCTGACGGGCGCGGCTGGTGATCAGGCGACTTACCTGTTGCAGCGACTGACTCATTTCCACGGCGAGGAAGTCGTCGTTCATCAATCGGCTGATGGGTTTGCGTGCAAACAGGTCAGTGGCGAAAGGCTTGAGCAAGGCATCCGACAGCGAGTGACGATGGACAATGCCGCACGGTTGTCCTTGTTCGTTGAGCACGGCCAGTGAGTTGAGATTGGCCTGGCGGCGGAAGGCTTCCAGCACGGTGGCGGTCGGTGTGTCGCGATGCACGGCGGGCTGGTCGTTGAGCAGGGCGCTGAGATCGCTGCCTTCGTCGTTCAGGGCTACGGTGCTGCTGTCGTGTTTGGGCATCAACGCTCGGGCATCACGGGGTGGCTGTTCTTGTGGACGCCCCAGCAAGTAACCCTGCACCAAATCCACGCCCATCTCGGTCAGCACAGCTAACTCTTCTGGGAGTTCGATGCCTTCGGCGATGACTTGCGCCCTGGAAGCTTTGGCAATTTGCAGGATCGAGCCGACGAACTCTCGCTTCAACGCATCCTGATGAATGCCGTCGATAAAGTGCCGATCGATCTTCACGTAATCCGGACGCAGTTCTGACCAGAGGCGCAGGCTTGAATACCCGGCACCGAGGTCATCCAGTGCAATCGAGAACCCCATCGCCCGATAGTGATGCAGCGCAGTTTGCAGCAACTGGAAATCGTCGATTGGCGTCTGTTCAGTGAGCTCGATCACCACTTGGCTTGGCGGAATGCCGAAGTCTTGAAGTAATTGCAACGTCCGCCCAGGCTGATGCGCGGCTTCCAGCAAAGATTCCGGCGAGACGTTGAGAAACAGTTTGCCCGGCAGTTGCTGTTCATTGAAACGGCGGCAAGCGCTCTGACGGCAGGCGATCTCCAGTTCACTCAGACGTCCGGCTTGACGCGCCACCGCGAACAGCGCGATGGGCGAGTGAAGAGGGCTGTTGGACGGGCCCCTCGTCAGGGCTTCGTAGCCGAGAATGCGTCGTTCGGAGAGGCAGATGATCGGTTGGAACAGGCTGTGCAAGCCGCTTTGAGTCAGGATCGAGCTCAAGGCACTCAGCTGTTCGGTCGTGGTCATGGCAATCTCTGGCGATAAAAAAAGGACTGGGAGCGCTCTCGATGAAGAGAGTGGCTCCCAGTCCTTTATTGCACGACAGAATAATGACTGTTTGATGACGATCCGGGGATCGCCAGCATTAAATTGCCATCGTCTTACTTCTTGGCCACCTGATTGCTCAGCTTCAGGTAATCGAGCAGCACGCGCCCGGTTTCGCTCAGGTAGGCATCGTCTTCCGGTTTGACCTTGTCCGGCTCGGCGGCCGCGAGGGCGTCTTCGTCCTCTTTCTTCAGCTCTTTGAGCGGCTCTTCGCCTTTCGCCTTGCGACGGATGTTTTCCATCACCAGTTGCTTGGCGTCGATACCGGCGTGCTGGGCACGGCGATCGGCTTCATTGAGGCTGACGGTTTTTTCTTCCATCAGTTTCTGCGCCAGCGCCAGCTTGTCACGGATGAACACGAACTCGGCATCCTTGGCGGTGCGTGTGTCATGTTCAGACTTGAGCTGTGCCAGGAACGGTTTGAACGGATCGGCTGCAGGTTTGATCGCCGCGCGGATGGTGTCCCACGGCATGGCTTCCGGCAGGGCACTCTCGCCGATTTCCTTGGTGTCGATCAGTGACGGGTAGTCGATGTCCGGCAGAACGCCTTGGTGCTGGGTGCTCTGACCGGAAACCCGGTAGAACTTGGCCAGGGTCAGTTTCAGTTCGCCGTGGTTCAGCGGCTGAATGGTCTGCACGGTGCCTTTGCCGAAGGTCTGGCCACCGATGATCAGTGCACGGTGGTAGTCCTGCATGGCTCCGGCGAAGATCTCCGAAGCCGAGGCGGACAGGCGGTTGACCAGCAGCGCCATTGGGCCTTTGTAGAACGCACCCGGGTTTTCATCTTCCAGCACGTCGACGCGGCCATCGGCGTTACGCACGAGTACGGTCGGGCCTTTGTCGATGAACAGGCTGGTCAGCTCGGTAGCTTCCTGCAGAGAACCGCCGCCGTTATTGCGCAGGTCGATGACCACGCCGTCGACTTTGTCTTTCTGCAACTCGGTCAGCAGTTTCTTGACGTCGCGAGTGGTGCTCTTGTAGTCCGGATCACCGGCCCGGAACGCCTTGAAGTCGAGGTAGAAGGCCGGGATCTCGATGACGCCGAGTTTGTAGTCCTTGCCGTCCTGTTTCAGGTTCAGCACGGACTTCTTCACGGCCTGGTCTTCGAGCTTCACCGCTTCACGGGTGATCGGCACGATCTTGGTGGTCTGGTCGTTTGGTGCATTGCTGGCCGGAATCACTTCCAGGCGCACCACGGTGCCTTTGGGGCCACGGATCAGCTTGACCACTTCGTCCAGACGCCAGCCGACCACGTCGACCATCTCTTTGTTGCCTTGGGCAACACCGATGATCTTGTCGGCCGGGGCCACCTGTTTGGTCTTGTCGGCAGGGCCGGCAGGCACCAGACGCACGACTTTCACCTGATCGTTGTCGCTCTGCAACACGGCGCCGATGCCCTCCAGGGACAGGCTCATGTTGATGTCGAAGTTTTCCGCGTTATCCGGCGACAGATAGTTGGTGTGCGGATCATAAGACATGGCGAAGGTGTTGATGTACGCTTGGAAGATGTCTTCCGGACGGGTCTGATCCAGACGCGACAACTGGTTCTTGTAGCGCTTGGTCAGGGTTTCCTGGATCTGCTTGGGCTCTTTGCCGGCGATCTTCATCCGCAGCACTTCGTCCTTGACGCGTTTGCGCCACAGGTCGTCGAGTTCGGCGGTGGATTTGAGCCAAGGGGCGTCCTTGCGATCGATCAGCAAGGTTTCCTTGGTGGTGAAGTCCATCTTGTCGACGCCTTTGTTCAGCTCGGCAAGGGCGAAGTCCAGACGCGCCTTGACGCGATCCAGATAGCGCTTGTAGATGGTGAACCCGGCGTTGAGGTCGCCGCTTTTCAGGAAGTCGTCGAACTGGGTCTTCCACTTGTCGAATTCGCTGATGTCGCTGGCCATGAAGTAGCTGCGCGACGGATCCAGCAGCTTGAGGTAGCTGTCATAGATGATCACCGAGCGCGCATCGTCGAGCGGCGGCTTGCTGTAGTGGTGACGCTTGAGCAACTCGACGACATTCAGGCTGGCGATGACTTCATCGCGATCAGGCTGCAACTTGTCCCAGCTGTTGGCTGCGAATGTAGTGCCCGACACCGGCAACAGGCCGATGCCGATGAATAGAGCGAGGGCGGTGCTGGGGAGCAAATGCTTCATGCTGATTCGACGCGGGGACAATTGATAACGCATATTAGGCCGTCTTTGAAGTCGCCGGTTCTACGAGAGCCGGTCGCATAATGCAAAAAGCCCGGCGCTACAGCTTCGGGCTCAGTCCAGACTCACTATGGAGGCACTGTGAAGGCATTGCAAGGCGTGGAAGGTCAAGTGGCATGGGTTGAAGAGCCGAGTCCTACGTGTGATGTAGGACAAGTTCGCATTCGGGTGGCGGCAGCCGGCCTCAATCGCGCCGATTTATTACAGAAAGCCGGTCTCTATCCGCCACCTCCCGGTGCGAGCCAAGTACTCGGTCTTGAGTGTTCCGGGGTGATCAGCGAGGTGGGCGCGGGCAGTTCGTGGCAGGTCGGCGATCGGGTTTGCGCCTTGCTGGCCGGGGGCGGCATGGCTGAAGAGGTGGTGGTCGACGGGCGGCACGTGCTGCCGGTTCCCGAAGGCGTATCGCTGATCGAGGCGGCAGCATTGCCTGAGGTTTACGCAACAGTCTGGCTGAATGTGTTTCAGCTTGCGGCGCTCAAACCGGGTGAGAAAGTTCTCTTGCACGCCGGCGCAAGTGGGATTGGTTCAGCCGCTATTCAGCTGTGCAAGGCGTTTGGCAACCCATGTTGGGTCAGCGTCGGCTCGGCCGAGCGTTTGGCTTACTGTGAGGCGCTGGGAGCCCAGGGCGGGGTGGTGCGCACCGATGACCTGGAAAGCCTGCGTGACTTCGGCCCGTTCGACGTGATCCTTGATCCGGTCGGCGGCAACTATGCGGCGCTGAACCTCAAGCTGACGGCGCTGGACGGGCGCTGGGTGCTGATCGGGCTGATGGGTGGGCGTGAGGCGAAACTGGATCTGGCGCAGGTGTTGGCCAAGCGCGTGCAGTTGCTCGGCTCGACACTGCGCAGTCGTGACGATCAGTTCAAGGCGGATCTGTTCAGCGACTTGAGCCAGCATGTCTGGCCGCTGTTTGCCGAAGGGCGGTTGAGTCCGCAGTTGGCCAAGGCTTTTGCGGTGAAAGACGCCGAGGCGGCGTTTGCCGAGCTGGCGAGCAATACGGTTTCGGGGAAACTGGTGTTGGTGATTGACAACAGCCTGAGCTGAAACATCATTCTCCTGTGGGAGCGGGCTTGCTCGCGAAAGGGTCTGATCAGTCAGCATTACTGTTGAGTGAAAGACCGCATTCGCGAGCAAGCCCGCTCCCACATTTGGATCTTTATTTACTTCCAGTTGTGGATTGGCCAGTTAGCCTTTTGAGCGTGCTCAAGCAGAACCGGATCCGGATTGACCACATGCGGGAAATCCACCTTCAGCAACAATGGCAGGTCATTGCGTGAGTCGGAGTAAAAACTCGCACCTTCCAGATTCTCTTCTTCTGCATCCAGCCATTCCAGCAATCGGGTGATCTTGCCTTCGCGGTAGGTCAGGGTGCCAACGGTGTGGCCACTGTAAACACCATGGGCGACTTCCAGTTCGATCCCCAGCACCTCGTCAATGCCCAAACGGTCGGCAATCGGTTTGACCAGGTGCGTGCCCGACGCCGAGATCACCAGAATCCGGTCACCGGCCTTGCGGTGAGCGGCGATGGTTTTGGTCGCGTCGCTGAAGATGATCGGTTCGATGAAGTCTTCCACCCACGGGCCGACCAGATGCTCGACTTCTTCCGGCGTGCGGCCGATCAGCGGTTCGAGGCTGAAGTCCATGTAGTCTTCCATACGCAATTTGCCATGGCTGTAGGCGTCCATCAGTTCGTTGTTCTTGCGCATGAACGACTCGGGATCGACCCAGCCCAAACGGCCCATCTGCTCGCTCCAGAGGGTGGCGCAGTCGCCGTGGATCAGGGTTTCGTCCAGATCAAAAATTGCCAGGGCCATCAGTGCAGTTCTCTCTTCAACGTCAGCAAAGTCATCAGGCTACCTCACACAGGGCCGTCGGATCGATGGAAAGTGCCAGGCGCTGACCGTCGGGATGCAGATCGGCGGCCGAGCGGTTGAGCACATCCACCACCAGTTCCACGCCGCGCGCTTCGACGCGATAACGGATGACGTTGCCGAGCAGGCTGTGGCTGCGGATCTGAGCGTCGAGTTCGCCGTTGAGGCTCAATTCGATGGCTTCCGGGCGAATGGCGATGCGGTGGTTGATCGGGCGCTGCAACAGCTTCGACGCGTCGTCGGCGTCGAGCAGGTTGTAGTTGCCGATGAAGCCGGCGGCGAACACGTCGACCGGCGCGGTGTACAGGGTTTCGGCGTCGCCGCTTTGTACGATTTTCCCCTGATTCATCAGGAAAATCCGGTCAGACATGGTCAGCGCTTCTTCCTGATCGTGGGTGACGAAAATCGTGGTCAGGCCGAGTTCGCGCTGGATCTGACGGATCTGTTCACGCAGGTGTTTGCGGATTCGTGCATCCAGTGCCGACAGCGGCTCATCCAGCAGCAACAGACGCGGACGAGTGACCAGTGAGCGGGCGAGAGCGACGCGTTGGCATTGGCCGCCGGAAAGCTGATGCGGATAGCGGCTGGCGAAATCGTTCAGTTCAACCAGTTTCAACACTTCGTTGACGCGTTTATGGCTGTCGTCAGCGTTGACCTTTTGCATGCGCAAACCGAAGGCGACGTTCTGTTCCACGGTCATGTTCGGGAACAGCGCGTAGCTCTGGAACACCATGCCGATCCCGCGTTTCTGCGGGCTCAACGGCACGATATCGACACCATCGAGCAGGATCTTGCCGCCATCCACTGGGGTCAGGCCGGCGATGCAACGCAGCAGGGTGGATTTGCCGCACCCGGACGGGCCGAGCAGGGTGACGAATTCACCCTTGTTGATTTCGCAATTGATGTCGCTGAACACCGTAGTGCCCGCGTAATTTTTTTGCAGGTGTTGGACGCTGACATAGCTCATTCGCTTTTGTCCTTGTTCAAGATGTTGGCGATCCAGGTCAGGACCAGCACGAAAAAGAAGTACGAGATGACCAGCGCACTGGTGAAGTGGCCGCTGCTGTTGCGCATGTTGTTCAGATAAACCTGCAGGGTTTCGTAGCGGGTGCCGACGAGGATGTTGGCGAAGACGAACTCACCGAACAGGAACGAGAACGACAGCAGCAACGCCACCATCAGGCCTTTGCGCAGGTTCGGCAGCACCACCAGGAATGCGGCCTGAAAGGTGCTGGCGCCGAGCAGTTGCGCGGCGTCCATCAGGTCGCGGAGGTTGATCGCTTGCAAGTTGTTGGTGATCGCCCGGTACATGAACGGCAGCGCCACGGTGAAGTAGCAACCGATCAGAATCCACGGTGTGCCGACCATCGCCATCGGGCCCGAACCGTAGAGCTGCAACAGGCCGACCGACGACACCACCGGCGGCACCGCGAACGGCAGCAGGATCAGGATGTTCATCAGCGCGTCGAGTTTCGGAAAGTGGTAATGCACCACAAACAGCAGTGGCAGGATCAGCACCACCGACAGCACCAGCGCGCCGACACACACCAGCAATGACTGGCCAAAGGCGTGGAGAAAACGCGGGTCGCCCCACAACTGCAGGTACCACTTGAAGGTGAAGCCGCTGGGCAGAATGGTCGCCGACCAGCTGCTGGCGATCGAGTAGATCAGCGTGCCCACCAGCGGTGCCAGGAGGATGGCGAACAACAGGTAGACCACGACGCGGTGGTAGACGGCGGCCGGGCCGGTTTCAGCGCGAGACATGGTAGCTCCTCTTCAACAGCAGTTGATGCACGACGGTGACGATGGTCATCAGCGCCACCAGCACCACGGCCAGCGCACTGGCCAGATTCGGGTCGAGGGAAATATCGCCGGAAACCATCGCCGCAATGCGGATGGGCAGCACGTTGAAGTTACCGGTGGTCAGCGCGTATACCGTGGCGTAGGCGCCGAGGGCGTTGGCCAGCAGGATCACAAACGTACCGAGCAGCGCCGGGGTCAACACCGGCAGACCGATGTGCCGCCAGAACTGCCAGCCGTTGGCGCCGAGCAGTGCGGCGGACTCGCGCCAGTCTTCACGCAGGGCGTCGAAGGCCGGGTAGAGCAGCAGTACGCCGAGGGGAATCTGGAAGTAGGTGTAGAGGATGATCAAGCCGGTTTTCGAATACAGGTTGAAGTCCTCGATGATCCCGGCCTGCTTCAACATGATGGTGATGCTGCCGTTGAAGCCGAGCAGGATGATGAACGCAAAGGCCAGAGGCACGCCGGCAAAGTTGCTGGTCATGTTGGCGAAGGCGTTCACAAAGTTGCGCAGTTTCGAGTCGACCCGGCGCAGGGAATACGCACCGAGCACGGCGATGATGATGCCGAACACGCTCGACCAGAAACTGATCTCCAGGCTGTACTGGATTGCCTGCAAATAGAATTTCGAGCTGAAGATCTTGCTGAAGTTGGCGAAGCCCCAACCGAACTCTTCCGATTGCAGGCTGTTGATCATCACCCAGATCAGCGGGGCGATTTCGAACACGATAAAGAACAGTGCGAAGGGCACCAGGCACAGGGCTGCCAGCCATTTGCCGCGAGTCATGGCATTCACTTGAGCAACTCCCGGCACACAGGTTTGTCGTGGGGCACGCCGAGCAGTTCGCAGACCGTGCCGCAGATTTCGGTCTGCTTCGGCGCCGCGTCGGCATTGAGGCTGAAGGCGTCGCCGAGGACGAACAGTGGCACCTGACGTTCTTCGGGAAGCAGGCCGTTGTGCGAGCGGTCGTTGTTCATGCCGTGGTCGGCAGTCACCAGCACCTGATAGCCGGCGTCGAGCCAGGCCTGCAAATAGTCGGCGAGGATGATGTCGGCGAACCGTGCGCTGTTGCGGTATTGCGCGGTGTCGAGGCCGTGCTTGTGGCCAGCGTCGTCGATGTTCATCGGGTGGATCAGCAGGAAGTCCGGTGCATGGCGCAGGCGCAGGTGTTCCGCGTCGGCGAACAGGTGCGAATCGGGGTAGTGATCTTGCCAGTAGAAATGGCCGTGCTGGATCGGCAGTGTCGGATCGTCGGTGTGACGGTCTCGGGCGGCCACGAACGGCGAACGGTTATACAACTCGCTGACCCAGTGATAAGCCGCTGCTGCGGTTTTCAAACCGGCATCGCGCGCGTAGTGATAAATGCTGCGCTGGTTGGACAGGCGCGAAACGTTGTTGTGGACGATGCCGCTGTCGATCGGCGGCACGCCGGTGAGGATGCATTCGTAAAGCGGTCGGGACAGGGCCGGCAACTCGCACTCCAGTTTGTAGAGTGCGGCGCGTCCTGCGCCAACGTAAGCCTGCAGATGCCCCATGGCGTGACGCGCGACTTCGTAATTGAGGCCGTCGAGCACGACAAGGATGACGTTGTGCTTCATAGGGGCAAAAACTCCGCGAAATTCAAATATTCCGAAATCAACTCAATCCCCCCCGTGGGAGCGGGCTTGCTCGCGAATGCGGTGGATCATTCAACAATGATGTCGATTGACACGACGCCTTCGCGAGCAAGCCCGCTCCCACAGTTGGATCTTCAACAAATCACACAGAGGCGATCTACAGCGTTACTTCATCTCGACGATGACTTCTTCGTTCCACTTCTGCGGCAGTGCCTTGGAGGTTTTTTCCCACGCATCGGCGTCCTTGATCGGCGTGACCTTTTTGTACTGCTCGTTCGGCAGCAGCTTGGCTTTCACGTCTTCTGGCAGTTGCAGATGCTCGGCGCGGATCGGGCGGGCGTTGCCGCGCGCGAGGTTGGTCTGGCCGGCATCACTGAAGATGTACTCGCGAGTGAGCTTGGCGGCGTTCGGGTTTTTCGCGTATTTGTTGATGATGGTGGTGTAGCCGGAAATCACCGAACCGTCGGACGGGATCAGCACCACGTAGTCATCCGGGTTGGCCATCTTGGCCTTGTAGCTCAGGCCGTTGAAGTCCCAGACCACGCCGACTTCGATCTCGCCTTTTTCCATGGTGGCGATGGTCGGGTTGGCCATCGACAGGCGACCTTGCTTGGCGATGTCTGCAAACAGCAGGAGGGCGGGCTGGATGTTTTTCTCGTCGCCACCGTTGGCCAGTGCCGCAGCGAGAACGCCGTTGGCAGCTTGCGCAGCAGTGCTCACGTCACCGATGGAAACCTTGTATTTGCCGCCCTTGAGGTCAGCCCATTTGGTCGGTACTTCGGAGCCGTGCAGCAGCTTCTTGTTGACGATGAAAGCGATGGTGCCGGTGTAGGCCAGCGCCCAGTTGCCGTCCTTGTCTTTAGCCCAGTCCGGGACCTGATCCCAAGTGCTTGGCTTGTAAGGCTGCACCACGCCTTGCTTGACCGCGATCGGGCCGAAGGCGGCACCGACGTCACCGATGTCGGCGCTGGCGTTGTCTTTTTCGGCGGCGAACTTGGCGATTTCCTGGGCCGAGCTCATGTCGGTGTCGATGTGTTTCAGGCCGTAGTTCTTGGCCAGGTCTGCCCAGGTGCCTTTCCAGTTGGCCCAGTCATCGGGCATGCCGACACTGTTGACGGCGCCTTCCGCTTTCGCAGCGGCTTCGAGGGTTTTCAGATCGGTGCCTGCCGCCATGGCGGCGGTGCACATTGCAATGGTCGAGCCTAACAGTGTTGCCAGGAAAAGCTGTTTCATTCCGAAGCTCCTTGGTCGTGTTCAACGCTGCGATTGCGGTTTGTGTTGGTCTAGGTCAGCAATACCTGAGCCAATTTAAGGGGGCTGGATGACATTTTGATGTCGGTGACTCTGCATCAGGCCTTTTATTTACCCGGTTTCATGGGCTGCGGGGTAAGCGTAGACCATGCTCAAAGCCCCGGAGGGCAAGGGACTTGGCCGATGTATTGCAAGTCGTAATTGGGACCGTTCGGCAGGTTTGTCATCTCTTGGTCATCTGCACTGCCTAGGCTTGCAACGCACGGAAATGGTTTTTCAGTCGTGCGGTTTTGCCCTGAAACAGTGCTGGTCTAGTCCAGATAGGTAACGTTGATGCGCGATGAGGCAACAAAAGCGGTGACAGCGATTGGCCAGGTGTTGCAGGAGCAACTTGACCACGGGCTATTGGCGCCCGGCAGCAAGTTGCCGGCCGAGCGCAAGCTCAGTGAGTTGTTTGGCACGACGCGGATTACGGTGCGTGAGGCGTTGTTGCAACTGGAGGCGCAGGGCCAGATTTATCGCGAGGAGCGGCGGGGCTGGTTCGTGTCGCCGCCGCGTCTGGCTTATAACCTGATGCAGCGCAGTCACTTTCACGCGATGGTCAGTGCGCAGGGGCGGGTGCCTTCGACCGAGGTGATTTCGGCGCGGATGCAACCGGCGTCGGCGGCGGTGTGTGCGTGGTTGCAGTTGCCGGCCTTGTCGAGCGTGATTCAGATTTGTCGGTCGCGGCGGATTGATGGGCGGTTGGTGCTTTATGTTGAGCATTATTTGAATCCGCAGTTTTTTCCGGGGATTCTGGGGTTTGATTTGAATCAGTCGATTACCGAGTTGTATGCGCGGCATTACGATTTGCACTATGGGCGGGTGCGGTTTGAGATCGTGCCTACGTCATTGTCTGTAGATGCTGCGGCGGCTTTGAGAGTGTCGGTGGGGAGTCCGGGTTTGCGGATTGCTCGGGTCAATTATGATCAGCATGAGCGGTTGATTGATTGCGATCTGGAGTTTTGGCGGCATGATGCGATTCACGTAGGGGTTGATGTGGTTTGAGCGCTTTGGGTTTGGGTGAATATCTGTTGCTTCGGGTGGTGCTGATTAGGGTTCCGCCCTTACGGCGGGGGTGTCAGAAATTTTGTGTTCGGGCATAACATGAGTAAGAGGTGCATGTATGCCAACCAAAAAGAAACCCCTGCGTGACCTACCAAAAATCCCCAAGGAGCTGCTCGAAGAGTTCGGTGAGGGGCTGATTACCGCAGAGGCTATTGAAGACGCTTCTGCGGCCTTCAAGAAGGCCTTGATTGAGCGAGCATTGAGTGCCGAGCTCGGTCACCACCTGGGGTATCCGCCGGGCGCGCAGCGCCCAGAGGATGAAACCAACCAGCGCAATGGCAAAACGGGCAAGACGATTTTGACGGGGGATGGCCCGCTGCGGCTGGAGATTCCCCGTGATCGGGATGGCAGTTTTGCCCCCATTCTGATCCCCAAGCATGAGCGGCGTTACACCGGTTTTGATGACAAGATCATCGCCATGTATGCCCGAGGCATGACCGTTCGAGAAATCCGCGCTTTCCTCTCTGAGCAATACGGGACGGACGTTTCCCATGACTTCATCAGCTCAGTCACGCACGAGGTGATGGAGGAAATTGGTGCGTGGCAACAGCGACCGCTTGAGCCGATGTACCCAGTCATTTTCTTCGATGCGCTGCGGGTCAAGATCCGAGAAGAAGGCCTTGTCCGCAACAAGGCGATTTACTTGGCGCTGGGTGTTTTACCCGATGGAACGCGCGATATTCTTGGTATCTGGATCGAAAACACCGAGGGTGCGAAGTTCTGGATGAAGGTCTTCAACGACCTCAAGACCCGCGGCGTAGAGGACGTGCTGATCGCCGTGACTGACGGTCTCAAAGGCATGCCAGAGGCGCTAAGCGCAGTATTTCCGGCAACAACGCTGCAAACATGCATCGTCCACTTGATCCGCAACAGCCTCGATTACGCGGCGTGGGACAAGCGCCGTGAGCTGGCCAAGGCGCTAAAACCGATCTATCAAGCCATCAACGCAGAAGCGGCTGAGGAAGCACTGGATGCCTTTGAAAATGGCCCTTGGGGTAAGCAATACCCAACGGTGGTGGCGGCCTGGAGACGAGCCTGGGATCGAGTGATTCCATTTTTTGTCTTCCCGCCTGCCATTCGAAAAGTGATCTATACGACCAACGCTATCGAAAGCATCAACGCTCAGCTACGCAAGATCATCAAGACCCGGGGCCACTTCCCGACGGATGACGCAGCGACCAAGCTGATCTGGCTTGGGCTGCGTAACATCACGGCAAACTGGGGCTCGGCGGCTCATGACTGGAAGAGTGCGATGAACCAATTTGCGATTCTGTACGGAGATCGATTTATCAGGCCGACCTGGTAAAACCCGGCCTGCCTGACGGCAGGCCATTACCGGCCCGCACACAAAAAATCTGACACTCTCCTTACGGCGGGTCACTTTTTCCAGACGCCGAAAAAGTAACCAAAAAGGCTTGCTCCTGCGTGCGGCCCGCTCGCTGGGGCTCGGGGTTCCTTCGCTTCGGGATCGATCCGGGGGGCATCGCCTACGGTTTGCTTCGCTGCACCTCCTCTCGATGTGTTCGACTGCGTCGAACGGTCGCTGCGCTCCCACCCCCGGATCAATCCCTCCACTCAGCCTTCCGACGTCGCCCGTGGATCAAGATCAAAAGCGGTACTCGAGCTTGCGCTCATTGTGTTGAGTGGGGCGGCATGCGCTGCGAGCGCGGGGTACTCAATTCCTTGTGGGAGCTGGCTTGCCAGCGAAGGCGGCCTGGTAGCCGACCAGTCTCTGGCGGGTGTACTCGATCCCATTGTGGGAGCGAGTCTGCTCGCGAAGGCGGCCTGACAGCCCCCCCAACCTCTAACTGCCTGCACCCAATCCAACTGTGGGAGCTGGCTTGCCAGCGAAGGCGGCCTGACAGCCCCCCAACCTCTAACTGCCTGCACCCAATCCAACTGTAGGAGACAGCCTGCTCGCGAAGGCGCCCCCACAGTCACTCCATTTCTATTTTGCTGCCCCGGCATTGGCATACAAATAATCCGTCGCCAACGACGCCAATGTTCTCACCCCGACCACCAACGCCGACTCATCCACAAAGAACCCCGGATTGTGATTCGGCGCGGCTTTGCTCATGTCCTGATCTCTTGGCGTCACGCCGAGAAACACAAACAGCCCCGGCACTTCCTTGGCAAAGAACGAGAAGTCTTCCGCGCCTCCCACCAGCGGTGCATTCACCACGTCATCCTTGGCCGCCCATTTCAAAGTCGGCAGCATTTTTTCGGTCAGTGCCGGGTTGTTAATCGTTGGGTCATATTTTTCGATGATGGTGACGTCGGCTCTCGCACCGCCACTTTCAGCGATTTTCTCTACGGTCTGGCGTACGTCCGCATGCAGTTTCTGGCGGATGCCGTAGTCGTAGGAGCGGAGGGTGCCGGTCATGTCGACGGATTCGGGAATGATGTTGTAGCGGGTGCCGCCGTTGATGGTGCCGATGCTGACCACTGACGGATAGGACGAGATGTCGGTGCGGCGGCTGACCACGGTTTGCAGGCCGACGATGGTTTGCGCGCCGACGGTGATCGGGTCGATGCCGTCCCAGGGGCGGCCGGCGTGGGTTTGTTTGCTGAGGATTTTGATGCGCAGGTCGTCGGAGCTGGCGAGGGTGGCGCCAGGGCGGTAGGCGATCTGGCCGGCGGGGACGCCGGCCCAGACGTGGAGGCCGAAGACCGCATCGGGTTTCGGTGATTTCATCACGCCTTCTTCGACCATCATTTTCGCGCCCCAAATGTTTTTGCCGTCGGGGATGAAGTCGCTTGGGCCTTCTTCGGCGGGCTGGAAGTAGAAGACTACGGTGCCGGGCAGGGTGTCGCGCATGCCGGTGAGAATTTTCGCTGTGCTGAGCAGGATCGCGGTGTGGGCGTCGTGGCCGCAGGCGTGCATGACGTCGACTTTTTTGTCGAGGTAGATGCCTTTGGCTTTCGAGGCGAATGGCAGGTCGGCGACTTCCTTGACTGGCAGTGCGTCCATGTCGGCGCGCAAGGCCACGGTCGGGCCGGGCAGGGCACCTTTGAGCACGGCGACGACGCCAGTGCGGGCGACGCCGGTTTTCACTTCAAGGCCCATGGCTTGCAGTTGTTTGGCGACCAGTTCGGCGGTGCGTTTTTCCGTGTTGCCCAGTTCCGGGTGGGCGTGGATGTCGCGGCGGGTTTCCAGCAGTTCCGGTTCAAGCTGTTTGGCTTGTGCGGCGATTTGTTCGCGGGTGCTGTCCATCGTGGCAGCACCGGCGTGACCAGCGAGCAGGGTAATGAAAACGGCCTGGGCAATGCGTGTCAGCTGCATCGGGTTTCTCCTTGTTTATTGTTCTTGGCTTCCCTGCTTGTGACAAACGCCCAGCAGGTAAGTGCTCTTGGGTGATTGAAGCGCTGCGCTACCTTCCAAAGTTGCTGAAGAAAAAGAGTAGTAGAGAAACTTCCTACTGCTTTATCAGTTCCGTCCGGCGTGACATATAAAACGCGAGCAATAACTATATATCGCACCACGCAGCATTTATTTCCATAAATTTCTCTAGGTGCCGGTCACGTTATTGGCTGTTTGAGGGCGACCGGCCAGCACGACAAAACTATTGTCCATGGAGGATTTATAAATGCAGCGTAATGGAATAACGCTTCCGCCGACGGTTGTGCGTCCGGATAAACAAGATGAATATTTACATTATTTAGGTGCAGGAGACGGCTCGGGACCAAACATCAACTTTGCGCCTTTGGGTGAAATACTCGATATGGAAAGTATCTATAAAGATACTTCCAGGAATATTGCTCAGGTCATTGAACATGAACTGGCAGAAGTGAGGGCAGCAGGTGATCAAAGTGTCTTGCCTCCTTTGGATGCGCTGGCGCGGGAGATGCGATTCAGGGAGTCGCTGACGACACGAAAATTCAATGCGTTTTTCGTGGCGAGAGACGTTGCCATTCAACGTTTCAGTCATGCCCAAATTGAAACTTTTTTTAACGGTGGCCGGTTACCACAGGTAAATCGGCGAGGCGGCAGTGTCAGCGTTCGGCAGGCCTATAGCGCCTTGTTCAATGCCAAATTGCTGGTCGAAGGCATCAACTTGTTGAACAGCCAGTCGGCCACGGTCAAAGGCATGATTGCCGTGGTGCAAGCGCAGGAAGCCGAGCGGATCGCCCAAGAGCAGGCGCGGTTGGCGGCGGAACACGCCAGGCAGGTTGCACAGGAACAGGCCCGCGTCGCTCAAGAGCATGCTCGACGGCTGGCGGAAGAACTGACGCGGCAGGCCGCCGCCAATGAACTCAGGCGACTTGAAGAAGAACAGGCCCGCCTGGCGGCTGAGGCACTGGAGCGCAAGCGTGCCGAGGAACAGGCGGCGCTTGAGGCTGAAGCCGAAGCACGCAGGGTTGCTGAGGAGCAGCATCGGCGGGAGGCCATCGAACAGGCCAACCGCCTGCTTGAGGAGCATCAACGTAGCCGCGGTCATGGCAGCCTTTTACGCCTTCAGGGTAATGTCAGCCACGCCCAACTGGTATTTGCGACATCCGGCGGTGCGGTTGCGATTGCGGACAATCTGATGGCGGGCCTAGCTGCCGTCATTCGCTCGGCGGTTGCCGGCCTGTCGGGTCTCGCGGCAGGCACGGCGTCGGGTCTGATGGTGGGTGTGAGTGCATTCATCTACTCACCGACGCTGGGCAATGGTGAGTTGCCTGAACGCTTTCTGCTCAGCCATCCGCTGTCGGACCTGCTTCCCGGGCCTTTACCGGATCTGCACAGGTTGGCAAGCGAAAGGGCGTTGCTGGATTTACCCGTACGTTTAAGTCCCCGGCCATTGACAGGCAATCTGGCGGAACTGCTCGTTGTTCCGGTCGGCGGTAAAAGACTCCCTTCCGGCGTACGGGTGATTGCAGCCGGTTATAACCCCGGGGAAAACACCTACGGCACCACGCTTACTGACCTTCCGCCAACAACCGTGGTCTGGACGCCTTCAGTAACGCCGACTGACAGTTCAACGCAGTTGCCCGTCGAAGAATCAGCTCCACCGCGATACTTCGGCGGCAATCTCGTCCCGATTGAAGGACGGATCGATACCTATCCTGTCCCGGGCAACATTCACTTCGACGACTTCATTCTGGTTTTCCCGCCGGAATCGGGACTGCCACCGCAGTACGTCATGTTCCGGGATCGCCGGAATGATCCGGGGGTTGCCAGCGGCTATGGAGAGCCGGTACCGAGTAGATGGCTGGAGGCGGCTGCGCAAGGCGAGGGCGCGGCGATTCCATCGGAGATCGCTGAGAAGTTGAGAGGGAGGCAGTTCAAAAGCTTCAGGGCTTTTAGAGAGCGATTGTGGAAGGCTGTTTTCAACGAGGAAAGATTAGCTGAGTTGTTCAATGCGGCGAGTTTAAACGAAATGAAAAAAGGTAAAGCTCCGATAGTAAGAGATAGTGATTTTGCGGGAGCAAGAGTGAAGTACGAGCTGCATCATAAGTTGGGATTGGCAGAGGGTGGAGATTTATATAATGCTGACAATATAAGTATTGTCACCCCTAAGGTGCATGTTGAAATTCATAAAGGGCTTTGATGTGAAATCGATACAAGAAATGAGCGAAAAAAGTTTTCTTGAATTTGTCAGAAAAATCTATAACTCGGGATTTCGTACAGAGAAACAGCAAATTGCTGCCATTCTTGAGTTTAAGCGGCTAGTTGAGCACCCTTCTGGCTCAGATTTGATCTACTACCCGGAAGAAGGTAAGGATGGTCCTGAGGAAGTTGTAATCGAGGTGAAAAAATGGCTCTCCGCTAACGGTAAACCCGGTTTCAAAGACAATTAAAGAGAGTGTCAGATTTTTTGTGTGCGGGCCGGTAATGGCCTGCCGTCAGGCAGGCCGGGTTTTACCAGGTCGGCCTGATAAATCGATCTCCGTACAGAATCGCAAATTGGTTCATCGCACTCTTCCAGTCATGAGCCGCCGAGCCCCAGTTTGCCGTGATGTTACGCAGCCCAAGCCAGATCAGCTTGGTCGCTGCGTCATCCGTCGGGAAGTGGCCCCGGGTCTTGATGATCTTGCGTAGCTGAGCGTTGATGCTTTCGATAGCGTTGGTCGTATAGATCACTTTTCGAATGGCAGGCGGGAAGACAAAAAATGGAATCACTCGATCCCAGGCTCGTCTCCAGGCCGCCACCACCGTTGGGTATTGCTTACCCCAAGGGCCATTTTCAAAGGCATCCAGTGCTTCCTCAGCCGCTTCTGCGTTGATGGCTTGATAGATCGGTTTTAGCGCCTTGGCCAGCTCACGGCGCTTGTCCCACGCCGCGTAATCGAGGCTGTTGCGGATCAAGTGGACGATGCATGTTTGCAGCGTTGTTGCCGGAAATACTGCGCTTAGCGCCTCTGGCATGCCTTTGAGACCGTCAGTCACGGCGATCAGCACGTCCTCTACGCCGCGGGTCTTGAGGTCGTTGAAGACCTTCATCCAGAACTTCGCACCCTCGGTGTTTTCGATCCAGATACCAAGAATATCGCGCGTTCCATCGGGTAAAACACCCAGCGCCAAGTAAATCGCCTTGTTGCGGACAAGGCCTTCTTCTCGGATCTTGACCCGCAGCGCATCGAAGAAAATGACTGGGTACATCGGCTCAAGCGGTCGCTGTTGCCACGCACCAATTTCCTCCATCACCTCGTGCGTGACTGAGCTGATGAAGTCATGGGAAACGTCCGTCCCGTATTGCTCAGAGAGGAAAGCGCGGATTTCTCGAACGGTCATGCCTCGGGCATACATGGCGATGATCTTGTCATCAAAACCGGTGTAACGCCGCTCATGCTTGGGGATCAGAATGGGGGCAAAACTGCCATCCCGATCACGGGGAATCTCCAGCCGCAGCGGGCCATCCCCCGTCAAAATCGTCTTGCCCGTTTTGCCATTGCGCTGGTTGGTTTCATCCTCTGGGCGCTGCGCGCCCGGCGGATACCCCAGGTGGTGACCGAGCTCGGCACTCAATGCTCGCTCAATCAAGGCCTTCTTGAAGGCCGCAGAAGCGTCTTCAATAGCCTCTGCGGTAATCAGCCCCTCACCGAACTCTTCGAGCAGCTCCTTGGGGATTTTTGGTAGGTCACGCAGGGGTTTCTTTTTGGTTGGCATACATGCACCTCTTACTCATGTTATGCCCGAACACAAAATTTCTGACACCCCCCAATTAAAAAAAGCCCCCTATTCGTTTTATCTTCCAATAGGGGACCATCTCTGTTCAGCTTTCCTTTTTGATTTCCACTCCAGGCGTAATCACCTGCACACTCATCCGCGGCGTCGCCAGATCCAGTCCTGCCTCATCCAGATGTCGTTTCAGGGAAAGGTTGAACGCCCGGGAAACTTCCCACTGCTTGATCGGCGCCGTCTTGAACCGCGCGCGAAGGATCGCGCTGCCGGATTCGAAACTTTCCACACCCTGAATCTCCAGCGGCGACCAGATGTTGCGGCGTTGCAGCGGATCGGTACGCATCTTCTGGCCGACATCGCGCATCAGTTTGATCGCGTCGTCGATTTCCATGTTGTACGGCACCGCGACGCGGAAGATCGCGTAACCGAATTCCCTTGAGTAGTTCTTGATGCTTTTGATTTCGCTGAACGGGATGGTGTGGACGATGCCGTCGATGTCGCGCAGGCGCACGGTGCGGATGGTCAGGCCTTCGACGGTGCCGAGGTGGCCGCCGACATCCACGTAGTCATCGATGGCCAGTGAGTCCTCAATGATGATGAACAGGCCGGTGATCAAGTCCGCCACCAGCGACTGCGCACCGAAACCAATGGCCAGACCGATCACGCCGGCACCGGCCAGCAGGGGCGTGACGTTCATGCCCATGTTCGCCAGGGCGACGATCAGCGCGATGATGAAAATCGCCACGAACAGCACGTTGCGGATCAGCGGCATCATCGTCTGCGCCCGCGCGTTGGCCAGGCCTTTGCGCGAGCGGGTGAGGGCGTGGTGCACGGCGGTGTCGGCGAGGATCCAGATCAGCCAGGAGAAAACCAGTGTGCCAATCAGGCTGAACAGTTTGACGCTGATGTCATGGCCTTCGCCTTCGGCAAAACCGATCAGCGACTGGCCCCACACGCGCAGGCCGAGTTCGATGAAGACCAGCCAGACCAGCAAGTGCGCGAGGGTGTAAAAGAAGTTTTTCAGACGCTCGGAGTACAGCGCGTGGCGTTTCGGCCCGCGTTGCGGCTTGAGCGAATGGCGGCGCACGAGTCCGTTGATCACCATGCACAACACCAGCAAAACCGTGCAGATCAGCGACTGACGCAGCGCGGTGCTGGTGTCGCCGGCGGAGACGAAGGTGGCGAACAGCGAGATGCCGACCAGCACCAGCGCCGGCACGTACCAGAAGGTGCCGAGGATTTCGATGGTGTCGCTGAGGGCGCGGCGGGTCAGGCGTCGGGACAGGGGCTGATTACGGATCAGGTGCGCGATCGGCCGGCGGAATCGCAGGATGAATAACCCGGTCGACAGCGCGGCGAGAACATTGGCAATGGTCGCGGCGGTGTGCGCCAGATGCGCACCGAGGCTCTCGATCAGGCGCGGGTCGTTCAATGCTTCGCCGAAGGCGGCGAAGCTGCCGATCAGCCACAACGGCCGGAATGCCTGATGGCGCAGGATGTACAGCGCGCGATGGCGGTGCGGGCCGTCGAGCAAAGAAAACGCAATCACGCAGATCGCCGAGAAACAGGTGCCAACCACCAGGGCATAGGCCAGCACCATGGCCAGGCTTTTACCCAGCGACGACGGCAACGCATAACTCATGTAGACGGTGATCACCAGCGCAATCAACCACGGCCCGAGCTTGCGCAATGCAAAGCGCAGCATGTCGACGGCCCTGGGATGTTGCGGCAGTTCTTCAGTGAGTCCGAAACGCATGCGCACCCGGTGACTGACCCAGATCAGCGCGGCGGCAAGCAGGCTCCAGACCATCAGGATCATGGCGAAGCCGAAGATGATTGGCAGCCATTCACTGGCCGGGAGCATCAGCGCTTTCAGTTCATCTTTGGCCAGATCGAATTCGTTGGACCAGCGGGTGACCGGGCTGTCGGCGCCGGAAAACTGTTTTTCGAAATTGGCCAGGGTGCCGCCGATCAGTCCGAGTACGCCTTCTTCCGGAGAGGCCTGGGCTTTTTTCGTGGCGTCACGCAGTTTCTTCAGATCGGTCAGCAACTGCGCGCGTTGCTTGTCGTTTTCCAGCGACTTGATGACTTCATCGAGCGATTGCCCCAGCGGTTCCTGGGCTTCGGGCTGCGTCTTGGTGGTGTTGAGCAGGCCCGGCAGACCGACCGCCTGGGCGGGCGCCACGGGCAATAGCGTCATCAGGCAGACGAGGAACAGGCAGGGCAGAGCAAAAAAACGAGCAAACACTAGGCGGTCAACCTCGCAAGGGGCGGATTCGCTGGAGTGTACGAGGCCGTTGGAATCAATGCGAGCCGGTCGCGGATTTATTCGTTGAGTTTGGCGAGGATCTTGTAGACCACGGTGGCGAGGATCGTCAGCATGCCGATCCACATGGCGAACACACCGGCGTTCTTGTCGCGGAAGTTGAAGCCGATGGCCAGCAGGATCATTCCGCACAGGATGGGAATGAGCATGGCGTGGAAGGATGACATCGAGATCATGGTGACTGCCTTGTCGAAATGAATGATGTGAGTCTAGGTCGGTTTTGGCGGAGCAGTTCTGATGTGTATCAGAATTGAACCGGTTTCAAAATGAAATTTGTGCTGCCTGGACTGACGCTTTCGCGAGCAGGCTCGCTCCCACATTGGCATGCATTTCAAACTGTGGGAGCGAGCTTGCTCCGGGCGGCGATCCGACGAAGCTTTTAAGGCAACTCGCGGCTGGCGTAGAACGCGCTGAGCACTTTGACCAGGTGTGCCAGGTCGTGGCTGCCGCACAGTTCGCGGATCGAGTGCATGGCGAAGGTCGGCAGGCCGATGTCGACCGTGCGCACGCCCAGATGGCTTGCGGTGATCGGGCCGATGGTCGAGCCACAGCCCATGTCGCTGCGCACCACGAAGCTTTGCACCGGCACTTCTTCGGCCATGCACAGGTGACGGAAGAACCCGGCGGTTTCGCTGTTGGTGGCGTAGCGCTGGTTGCTGTTGACCTTGATCACCGGGCCGGCGTTGAGTTTCGGGCCGTGGTTGGCGTCGTGCTTCTCGGCGTAGTTGGGGTGTACGCCGTGGGCATTGTCGGCCGAGACCAGCAGGGATTTCTGAATGGTGCGGACGAACTCGTCACCTTCGGGCAACAGACGACGCAGGGTCTGTTCGAGCATCGGACCATCAGCGCCGCAGGCCGAGCAGGAGCCGACTTCTTCGTGGTCATTGGCAACCAAAACGCAGGTCTCGTCGGTCTCGGCAGTGAGCAAAGCTTGCAGGCCGGCGTAGCACGACAGCAGGTTGTCGAGGCGCGCACCGGCGATGAAGTCGCCGTTCAGGCCAATCACCGCAGCGCTTTGCGTGTCGTAGAAGCTCAACTCGTAATCGAGCACCACATCGGCGTTGAGGCCGTGTTCGCGGGCCAACTGATCGGTGAGCACGGCACGGAAATCGACGCGTTCGTCACCGGCAAATTGCGCGAGAATCGGCGGCAGTTCGGTCTGGGCATTGATCGGCCAACCCTGATTGGCTTCACGGTTAAGGTGAATGGCCAGATTCGGAATGATCGCGATCGGTGCCTTGAAATCGATCAACTGACTCTCGACCTTGCCGTCACGGCGGAAGGTCACGCGGCCGGCCAGCGACAAGTCGCGGTCGAACCACGGCGCCAGCAGCGCCCCACCGTAGACTTCCACGCCTAATTGCCAGAAGCCCTGACGTTGCAGTTCCGGTTGCGGCTTGACCCGCAGGCACGGGCTGTCAGTGTGCGCACCGACGAGGCGGATGCCATCGTGCAGCGGCGAGTTGCGGCCCATTTTGATCGCGACAATCGAGGAGTCGTTACGGGTAACGTAATAGCGGCCATTGGCCTCGGTGGTCCACGGCTCACGCTCGTCGAGGCGTACGTAACCGGCGGCCTCCAGACGTTGTACAAGGCTGGCGGTGGCGTGGAACGGGGTAGGGGAGGCCTTGAGGAAGTCGATCAGGCCTTGGTTCAACTCTTCGCGCATAAGAAGCTCCAGACAGCAATGGGCGGGAGTTTAACGCATCGGCTCAGGGGGTGGGGCATGACATGTGGTCGTTCCAGGAACTGCGGCGCGCTGCGATCTTTTGATCCTGATTTTCTTGAGTCAAAAGTAAAGATCGCAGCGTGCCGCAGCTTCTGCAGGGGGCGCAGGTATCCTGTCAACAACAGAGGATCAGCGCGCCGCTTCCACGCGTTTTTTCAGGTAATTCATGATGATTTTTTCGTCTTCTGGTTTGTCCGGGCGCGGAAGCTGTTTTGGCCAGCGGCTCTGGCTCAGCAGTTTTTTCTGCCGCGCTTCGTCCCAGCGCAGAATCTCGCGTGAGGCACATTCCCACCATTCGTGTCGGCAAACGTCGTAGTACGGATCTTCCGGCGCGGCGCTACCGTACAGCAGATCGCGACCGACCTTGCGCAAGGCCCCGCTCTGATTGCGCAGCTTCCATTTGATTTTCAGGCGTTGCCAGGCCGAAGGAAACGGTTTGACCCGCGGCACATCGGTGCACAGATCGACCAGACGTTGACTGAAGGTTTCGCCGTGCTGAGAGAAGAAGTACGCCTGCATCGCATGGAAGAAGCGTTTTTCTGCGAAATAGTGATAGACGTGTTTGCGTGCTTCGACGATCTGGCGCCCGCGCATGGCGTACGACAGGGCGATCTGCTCGATGGTGTGGATCTCGAAACCGCCAATCGTCCAGTCGTCGATCAGGCGGATCGACTCCTCGAACAACGCCGAATCGCTGTCGGTCACACCACACAGGCCGCTGTTGTACAGTTTGAAACCGTTGTCCGGTGTCACGCCTTGCGCACTCAGATCGCGCCCGAGCTTCTGGTAGTCCGCGCGTCGGTGCACATCTTTCCAGTCGTATTCGAAGCGATCCATGACCGAACGATTTGCCTCGATGGACGCGAAGAGCGTGTTCGGGTGGCTGGTGAACAGCGTGTCGGTGTCGACGAACAGCGTCTTTTCCGCCAGTTGCATGCCGGCTGCGATGGCGCAGGCCTTGCGGCGATGATGGTAACCATGCACGCCCTGCCAGCGATTGAGGGTCGCTTCATCGAGCAGCACGGTGTCTACCGGCCAGCCGGCGTAGTCGTCGGGGCGATCGGTCAGAATCCTGATGGCCGGGCGCTCGCCGTTTTGCGCCTGTGACAGCACCGTCAGGATGCTGAACTTGGCTTCGCGACGATAGACGTCCTGGTTGCCATAAATCAGATACAGCAACTGATGGCGGGTTTTTTTCAGGGGTGTTGCCAGGGATTCAATACAACTCATCCGAAACAAGCTCCTTTTCTGACTGCTGAACTGCCGTGAGGGCAGTGCCTAGAACGGGGCCGGGCATTCAAAACGCAAGCGTTCGCCCGATTGTGGGTGCGTGAAGCTCAACATGCTGGCATGCAGACACAGGCGCGGCCACGCGGCCAGCGCTTGCGGATGGGCGTAGAGCCCGTCGCCCAGCAGCGGGTGACCAATGGACAGCATGTGCACACGCAACTGGTGCGAGCGGCCAGTGATGGGCGTCAGTTCGACGCGGCACCAGTCACCACAGCGCTCGATCACACGCCAGAAGGTCAGCGCGTGCTTGCCGAATTCATGGTCGACCACGTGGCGGGGCTTGGTCGGCGGATCGTAACGCAGTGGCAAATCAATACTGCCGCTGTCCAGTTCCGGCTGGCCCCAGCACAAGGCACTGTAGGCTTTTTCGGTTTCACGATCGTGAAACTGGCGTGACAGTTCGCGATGCGTATCGGGATCGCGGGCGAGCAAGATGATGCCGGACGTTTCCCAGTCCAGGCGGTGAACGATCCGCGCTTCCGGGTAGCCGTTTTCCTGCAGGCGGGTAATCAGGCAGTCCTTGTTGTCGTCGGCGCGGCCGGGCACCGAGAGCAGCAGGGTCGGTTTGTCGACCACCAGCACGGCGGCGTCCTGATGGATGATGCGGATGTTGGACAACGGCATTAAAACAGCCTCGTAACAAATGCCAACGGCGGTTCAGGGCCATTCCGTTTCGGGAATGGCCCTGAACCGCCGTCGTTCCTGCCGGATCGACTCAGCGATCGGGCAGGGTGATGTTGAGTTCCAGAATCGAGCAACTGCCTTGGCTTTCCAGTGCAACATGTACGTCGTCGTTGCCGATGTTGACGTACTTGCGGATCACATCCACCAGTTCCTTTTGCAAGGCTGGCAGGTAATCCGGCGTGCTGCGCTGACCGCGCTCATGCGCCACGATGATCTGTAGACGCTCTTTCGCTACCGAGGCGGTACTTGGCTTTTTGTTGGCACGAAAGAAGTCAAAAAGGTTCATTACCTACCTCCAAACAGGCGCTCGAAGAATCCCTTCTTCTCGACATCGAGGAAACGGTGGGCTTTTTCTTTGCCCAACAGGCGATCGACGGTATCGCTATAAGCCTGACCGGCATCGCTCTGGTCGTCGAGAATCACCGGCACGCCCTGGTTGGATGCCTTGAGCACCGCCTGGGATTCCGGGATCACGCCGAGCAGGGTTACCGAGAGGATTTCCTTGACGTCTTCAACGCCAAGCATTTCGCCCTTTTCAACACGCTCTGGATGGTAGCGGGTGATCAGCAGGTGTTCCTTGATCGGGTCTTCGCCACGTTCGGCACGACGCGATTTGCTGGCCAGCAGGCCGAGCATGCGGTCCGAATCTCGTACGGAAGACACTTCCGGGTTGGTCACGACGATCGCTTCGTCAGCGAAGTACATGGCCAGGTGCGCACCTTTCTCGATACCGGCCGGGGAGTCGCAGACGACGAACTCGAATTGTTCCTTGAGCTCCATCAGGACTTTTTCCACGCCTTCGACAGTCAGCGCGTCTTTGTCGCGGGTCTGACTGGCGGCCAGTACGTAGAGGTTTTCCAGGCGCTTGTCTTTGATCAGCGCCTGTTGCAGGTTGGCTTCGCCGTTGACCACGTTGACGAAGTCATACACCACGCGGCGCTCGCAACCCATGATCAGGTCAAGGTTACGCAAGCCCACGTCGAAGTCGACGATCACTGTTTTGTGGCCGCGCAGAGCGAGGCCGGTACCGATAGCGGCGCTGGTGGTGGTCTTACCCACACCACCCTTGCCGGATGTAACCACGAGAATCTTGGCCAAGGTGTTTCACCCCTAAGGAAGAAGGACTTTTTAGCCCCTGAAAAACATCTCTTGAAAACTACTGCAGTCGGACAGCCTTGGCTGGAATTCGGCTTTTGGCCTTTTTCCTACTTCGTTTGAGCCGTTTTCGCTACGTTTTAGAGATGCTTGGAAAATGCGGCAGTATCCGTTAAAGCCGAATGATGTTCAACACGTCGCCTGACAGGCTGACCTGTACGCCCGAGCCCCACATCGGATCGCGACGCAAGTCCTCGGAAACCTTGTAGTGGCCTGCGATGGAGATCAGTTCAGCGCTCAATTGCTGACAGAAAATCCGTGCCTTGGTGTCGCCCTTGACCCCGGCCAGCGCCCGACCGCGCATCGGGCCGTATACATGGATGTTGCCATCGGCAAGAAGTTCCGCCCCCGGGCTGACTGAAGACACCACGACCAGATCGCCACCCTGGGCATATATCTGTTGGCCACCACGCACTGGCGTAGTGATGACACGGGTCGGTTTGACGGTCGGCTCAGGCGGCTTTTCCGGTTTCTTTTTGGCTTCGGCTTCAGGCATTTCCAGCGGCCGCTCACGGGCGCCGGACGGCGGCAACACGGGGATGTCGATGGCGATGGCGGCAGCGATGTCTTCGATACGGCTGGCGCGAATCGCCAGGGTGCGCAGGCCATGCTGGCGGCACACGCGCATCAGACCCGGCAGATCGACCGCGCCTTGGCTCGGCGGCAGTTTGTCCAGCGCCAGAACCAGCGGCGCGTTGCTGAAGAAGTTCGGCGCCTGGGCGACTTTGGCGGCCAATTGCCGATCGAGGCTTTCGAGGTCGTTACGGGCCAGTTCCAGCACAGTGATGGCCAGCATGCTGCCCTTGAGCTGAAATACGGGATCTTGGTCTAACGGTTCGGTTTGGCTCATGTCGGCATACAACGGCTTGTCACTAAAAGTGCCGAGACTTATAACGAGAACGCCCGCGAGCCGCAAGCCGGGTCGAACGATGTAGAATGCGCGGCCACTGTATTTACGGAAGCTTTAATGGATCGCCCGCGTTTTCGAAAAGCATTTCTTGCTCCACGCTTCTGGCCGCTCTGGTGCGGTCTGGGGCTTTTGTGGCTGATCGTGCAATTGCCGTATCCGGCGTTGCTGACCATCGGTCGAGTTTTGGGCGCGTTGATGTATCGCGTGGCCGGCGACCGGCGGCGCATCGCCAAGCGCAACCTTGAGCTGTGCTTCCCGGAAAAATCCGCCGCCGAGCGCAAACGCCTGCTCAAGGCAAACTTTGCCTCCACCGGCATCGCCTTTTTCGAAATGGCGATGAGTTGGTGGTGGTCCCGCGAGCGCCTGGCCAAGCTGGCCCACGTCGAAGGCCTTGAGCATTTGCAAAAAGCCCAGCGCGAAGGCAAGGGCGTGATCCTGATGGCCGCGCATTTCACTACGCTGGAAATCGGCGCGGCGTTGCTCGGCCAGCAGCACACCATCGATGGCATGTACCGCGAACACAAGAATCCGTTGTTCGACTTCGTGCAACGTCGCGGTCGCGAGCGGCATAACCTCGATTCGCTGGCCGTGGAGCGCGATGACGTGCGTGGCATGCTCAAGCTGCTGCGTTCGGGCCGGGCGATCTGGTATGCACCGGATCAGGACTATGGCGCCAAGCAGAGCATTTTCGTGCCGCTGTTCGGCATTCAGGCCGCGACGGTGACTGCGACCACCAAGTTTGCTCGCTTGGGCAAAGCGTTGGTGGTGCCGTTCACTCAGGAACGTCTGGCCGACGGCAGCGGTTATCGCCTGACGATCCATGCGCCGCTGGAAGATTTCCCCGGCGAGACCGAAGAAGCTGACTGCATTCGCATCAACCTGTGGGTCGAAAGCGCATTGCGGGCTTGCCCCGAGCAGTACCTGTGGGCGCATCGGCGCTTCAAGAGCCGCCCACCGGGCGAGCCGAAGTTGTACGCCAAACGCGGTTGATTGACCCATCCCTTTAAGCACCATGGAGTGTTGCGATGAGCCCAGCTGAACCGGTCACAGGTTTGATTCTTTCTGGCGGCGGGGCTCGGGCGGCGTATCAGGTGGGCGTGCTGGCGGCGATTGCCGAATTGCTGCCGCAGGGCGCCGATAATCCATTTCCGGTGATCGTCGGCACCTCGGCCGGGGCGATCAACGCGGTCAGCCTGGCCAGTGGCGCCACGGATTTTCGCGCCGCCATCGAACGCCTGACCTTGTTCTGGCAAGGCTTTCGCAGCCACCGCGTGTTGCGCAGTGACTGGCCTGGCGTGATCCGCCAGGCCAGCCGCTTTGTCAGCCACAGCCTGCTCGGCCTCGGTCGACAACTGCCGGTGGCACTGCTCAACAGTTCGCCGCTGCGCGACCTGCTCAATGAAAAACTGCACATGCCCGGCATTGCCGAGTCCATTGCACGCAAGCAATTGCATGCGGTGGCGGTGACCGCGTTCGGCTACGAGTCGGGGCAGGCGGTGACGTTCTATCAGGGTGGCGGCACCATTGAGGCGTGGCTGCGGCATCGGCGTATTGGTGTGCCGACGCAATTGTCAGTGGAGCATCTACTGGCCAGTTCGGCGATCCCGTTGTTGTTCGCCCCGGTGAAAATCGGTGAAGAATATTTCGGCGACGGTGCGGTGCGGCAATCGGCACCGATCAGCCCGGCATTGCACCTTGGCGCCAGTCGAGTGCTGGTAGTGGGCGTCAGCGGCAACCCACGCGGTTTCGATCCGCAGCAGCCGCTGGAACGCACTTACACCGGGCAACAGCCGACGCTGGCGCAGATCGGCGGGCACATGCTCAACAGCACGTTCATTGACAGTCTGGAGAGCGATATCGAGCTGCTTCAGCGTCTCAACCAGTTCAGCCATCTGATGCCTGAAGGCACGCCGACTCGCGAGTTGGGTGTGGCGCCGGTGGAGGTGCTGGTGATTTCGCCGAGTCAGCCGATCGATGAGATCGCGGCGCGGCATCGCCAGGAATTGCCGGCAGCGCTGCGCTTGTTCTTGCGCGGGCCGGGGGCAACCAAGACGAGTGGGGCGGGGGTGTTGAGTTATCTGCTGTTCGAGGCGGGGTATTGCAGCGAGTTGATCGATCTGGGGCGGCGAGATGCGTTGGCCAAGCGTGAGGAGTTGTGCCGGTTTCTCGGACTATCCGAGTCGGTGGTTCCAGTCTGAGATTTGCGGTGAGGCCTTCGCGAGCAGGCTCGCTCCCACATTGGAACTCGGTCGAATGTGGGAGCGAGCCTGCTCGCGAAGCTTTTAAGATCAGAAGTGTAACTTCACCAGGAAGCTCGTGTTGCTCTGATTGGTCTTGAACGCACCGGTGTCGTCGATCCCGTACTTGTCTTTCCAGTAGTCGTATTCAACACCGACATACAACTGCTTCTCGCCGAAATTCAGCGCCTTGCCCAGGTCGTATTTGATCTGTGGGTTGAAGTGCAGGTTGGCGTGGTAATCGCCCTTGGAGTTGGAGTCGTTGTCGGTGACCCAGTCCATGTAACCGTCGATCAGGATGTTCGATTTGCCGACCGGGATGGTGTAGGACCAGACCGGCGTGATCTGCCAGACGTTGTCACCCGCGCGAGGGCCTTCGGTGTGGCGCTGGTAGAAGTTCAGCTGGAAGTAGTCGAAGCCCGGGATGGCCAGGTCGAAGCCCGGACCGATCAGGTAGGACTCGGTGTCACCCTCGCCGAACTCGTAAGTCATTGCCAGCAGAACGTCTTTGACCGGGCCGAACTCGATCTTCTGGTCGAGGACCTTGCCCAGCGAAATGCGCGGGCTGAACTCGCCGTAGTAGGTGTTCGGGCCGTTGCTGAAGTCCTTGCCACCGTTGTAGAAGATCTTGTCGAAGAAGAAGAAGTTATCCCCGTACGTCCACGCATCGGCGTGCTCGAAGGTGACGGTCTGCTGGATGCGCGGGTTGACCTGGAAGTCCTTGCCGTAGAGGTAGGTCAGGCTGTTGTTCTGCCATTGCAGCAGACCATCGGCCATGGCTTGTCCCCCGGCCAACATCGATCCCGCGAGCATCAGGCTGGTGCACATACGTTTCATTCGGTTGCTCCCAAAGTAGGTGTTCCACGTTTATTTTTTTAAGATCGGCGCTCTGGTGTGGCGCCTTTTTTCGTTGCTGCAAAAATCATCCGATCGGTCAGCTTTGCTGCTTGTGGCAAGCGATAAAGCAAGAGCTGGGCCAAGGCTTTCAGAAAGCCAAAAAACGCCCGTTCGGCTGCTGAAAAAACAGTCGATTGAGCGTGTTTTCGGGATGCCTCGGTACTGACCGGGGCCGGGATAAGTTGGCTTTTCGGTCAGGAATTAAATCCGGGCTTTTTTTTAGACCGAATTCAAGAGGCCGCGGAGAATACTGACTCCTCGGCCAGCTCTCAAGTGCCCCGCAACAGAGCACCGACGACAGGGGTGGGGCACGGTTGCGGGCCATCTTAGAAATGCACCTTTACCAGCAGGCTGGCGGTGTTTTGATTTGTGTCGAAGTTGTGGCTGTTTTCGACCCCGTATTTATTTTTCCAATAGCTGTATTCGGTGCCGACATACAGCTGCTTCTGACTCCAGCCCAAGGCTTTGCCCAAGTCATATTTGATCTGTGGATTGATGTGCAGGTTGGCGTGGTAGGTGCCGCGCGAGTTCTCGTCGTTGTCCACAACCCAGTCCAGATAACCATCGATCAGCAGATCGGAATTGCCCAGAGGAATGCTGTACGACCAGCCGGGAGTGATCTGCCAGACACCATCGCCGGGGCGCGGGCCCTCGGTCTGGCGACGGAAGATATTGAGGGTGGCGTAGTTGAAGCCGGGCACCTTGAGGTCGAAGCCGGGACCGATCAGATAGGCCTCGCTTTCACCTTCGCCGTACTCGTAAGTCATCGCCAGCAGCACATCCTTGATCGGGCCGAATTCGATTTTCTGATCGAAGATCTTGCCGAACGAGAAGCGTGGGGTGAATTCGCCGTAGAAGGTGTGCGGGCCTTTGTTGCGGTCTTCCTGGCCGTTGTAGAAGATCTTGTCGACGAACAGGAAGTTGTCGCCGTACTTCCACTTGTCGGCGTGTTCGAACGTCACCGTCTGCTGGATCGACGGATTGATCGCGAAATTCTTGCCGTACAGATAGCTCAGGCTGTTGGTCTGCCACAGCAATAAATCGCCGGCCATGGCCTGGGATGCGGCCAGCAGGCCACCGCTCAACAGCAGGTTGGTTTGCGTGCGAATCATCTGTTGCTCCCTCTTGTTTTTATTTTTCAGGCGCAGGGCTGTTGCTTACCCTGTGGGAGCGGGCTTGCTCGCGAAAGCGGTGTATCAGTCAACGAGAGTGTTGAAGCTGATGACGTCTTCGCGAGCAGGCTCGCTCCCACAAGGGGCTATCGGTGTTGCTGTTAATGCGGGTGCGCGTGGCAGTCGTTGATCGTGGCGCGCTCTTTGCCGCCAAGGATGTTGAACAACAGGTTCAGCGTCAGCGCGCTGAGCGTGGCCATGGCGATCCCGCTGTGGGTGATCGGGCTCATCCATAGCGGCAGATGGGCGAAGAATTCCGGGCGCACCACCGGGATCAGGCCCATGCCGATGCTCACGGCCACCAGCAACTGGTTACGGCGATCACCGATGTCGGCCTCTTGCAGAATCTTGATTCCGGTCGCGGCGACCATGCCGAACATCGCAATCGCTGCACCGCCGAGCACGGCCGGTGGAATCGAGGCCACCAGAAACGCCGCTTTCGGCAGCAGGCTCAGGACGATCAGCAAGCCACCGGCAACGATGGTCACCGAACGGCAGCGCACGCCGGTCATCTGCACCAGGCCGATGTTCTGGGCGAAGGAGGAGTGGGTGAACGTGTTGAAGAACCCGGCAACGAAGGAGGCGCCGGCATCGCACAGCAGGCCGCGCCGCAGCATGCGCGGGCAGACTTCCTGACCGGTGATCTTGCCCAGAGCGAGGAACATCCCGGTGGACTCGACGAAGATGATCACCACCACCAGGCACATCGACAGGATCGGGGCGAGTTCGAATTTCGGCATGCCGAAGTGCAGCGGGGTAACGAACTGAATCCATGGCGCGCTGGCCATGCCGCTCAAGTCGACCATGCCGATGGCGCCGCACAGCAGGTAGCCGAAGCACATGCCGATCAACACGGAAATATTGACCCAGAAACCGCGCATGAAACGGTGGATCAGCAAGATGGTGGCCAGCACCAGGGCGGCGATGGCCAGATAAATCGGCGAGCCGAATTGCGCAGCGGCGGCACCGCCACCGGCCCAATTCACGGCCACGGGGAACAGCGACAGACCGATCGAGGTGATGACCGTGCCGGTCACCAAAGGCGGGAAGAAGCGCACGACCTTGGACATGAACGG
Source organism: Pseudomonas baetica (assembly GCF_002813455.1). Lineage (NCBI taxonomy): Bacteria > Pseudomonadati > Pseudomonadota > Gammaproteobacteria > Pseudomonadales > Pseudomonadaceae > Pseudomonas > Pseudomonas baetica. The sequence continues at coordinate 743,544 of NZ_PHHE01000001.1, forward strand.
CGCGATGATCATGCCGAAGAATCCGGCGGCGATGGTGGCACCGAAAATCCCTTGCAGACCGATACCGGGCATGCCGGCCATGGCGACCATGCTGCCGACGGCGGCGAAACTGGCGCCCATCATCACCGGCATGCGAATACCCATCGGGCCGATACCGAGCGATTGCACGATGGTGGCGATACCGGCGACCAGCAGGTCGGCGTTGATCAGGAAGGCGATTTCTTCACGACTCAGGCCAGCGGCCTGTCCAATGATCAACGGCACCGCGATGGCACCGCCGTACATCAGCAGAACATGTTGCAAACCGACCAGGATCAGTTGCAAAAGGGGCAAACGCTGAATGGCGGGTGCGTCGGGGATGCGCGCTTTGGACAGCTCGGACATGCAACACCTCGGATCTTTTTTATTCTTGTGATTGAACAGCTGCCGGGTTGCTCACAGCTGTTTCTTTGCATCAGGTAAACCGCATTAAGGCGATTCGCGAGCAGGCTCGCTCCCACAGGAAATGCGCGATCTCTGTGGGAGCGAGCCTGCTCGCGAAGCTTTTGTGGCTTAGTTGGTCTGCGCTCCCTGCGCGATCCATGCACCGATCAGGTCACGTTCCTGCTGGGTCATCTGCGTGATGTTGCCCAGTGGCATGATCTGCGTGGTGATGGCTTGCGCCTGGATGCGCGCCGCGTTCTGGCGGATCTGCTCAGGAGTGTCGAGCATCACACCGGCCGGAGCTGCGCTGAACAACGGGCTGGTCGGCTTGGCCGAGTGACAAACTGTGCAACGCTCTTGAATCACGTTGTGCACTTTGTCGAAGCCTGGGCCGGCGTTGGAGGCTTGCGCCGGTGCTGCTGCAGGTTCGGCAGGTGCAGCCGGTTGCGCCGCTTCAGCCGGTTTCAAGCCACCGCCCACTGCAGTTTCCGGCAAAGGCTGGTACTCGATTTTCGCTGGCGCCTTCGCCACTTCCGGTGCGGTGGACATCGGCACAGGGCCGGTGACGTACGCCAGAGTGATCATGCCAACGGCTGCAACAGGCAAGGTCCAGGCGAACTTGTGGCTGTCGTGACGGGTGTTGAAGTAGTGACGCACCAACACTGCAAACACCGCGATCCCGGCCAGGATCAACCAGTTGTACTGGCTGCCGTAAGTGCTCGGGAAGTGGTTGCTGATCATGATGAACAGCACCGGCAGGGTGAAGTAGTTGTTGTGACGCGAACGCAACAAGCCTTTGGCTGGCAGCGCCGGATCCGGCGTGCGGTTCTCGGCAATCGCCGCGACCAGCGCGCGCTGTGCCGGCATGATGATGCGGAACACGTTGCCGACCATGATGGTGCCGATGATCGCGCCGACGTGCAGGTACGCACCACGACCGCTGAATACCTTGCTGAAGCCATACGCCGCGCCGATGATCAGCACGAACAGGATGAAACCGAGCAGGGCAGGGCGTTTGCCCAAGGCCGAGTCGCACAGGAAGGAGTAGATGAACCAGCCGAGGAACAGCGAGCCGATACCGATGGCCACGCCTTCAGGGCCGCTCAGGGTGCTGCCCGGAGCCAGCAGGTAAAGCGTCGGGTTGTAGTAGAACACCACGCACAGCAGCGCGATCCCCGACAACCAGGTGAAATAGGCCTCCCATTTGAACCAGTGCAGGTTATCCGGCATGGTCGGTGGAGCCAGTTTGTATTTTTCCAGGTGATAGATCCCGCCGCCGTGGATCGCCCACAGATCACCGGCCAGACCGGTTTTCGGGTTGACGCGGTTGAGGTTGTTCTCCAGCCAGACGAAGTAGAACGACGCGCCGATCCAGGCCACGCCAGTGATCATGTGAACCCAGCGCACGCTCAGGTTCAGCCATTCCAACAGATGTGCTTCCACAGTCTTTACCTCTCGCCTGTCACCCTTGTTGTCGGGTGATCAGACCTTCTCTTATTGGTGGGGGGCGAGGATCAAACGCTCATCCTCTTTGAAAAAATGCTCATCGCAGTTATTGCCTGTGCCACTGCGATCAACCACCAGGAAGTCATCCCGCTTTTCGATCGTCAGCACCGGGTGGTGCCAGACGCCGCGATGGTAATTAATGCCCTGCCTGCCGTTGGTGACGAAGGCGCGGACCAAGCCTGATACAGGTTCATCGCCAAGTGGCGCGACCACGATCAGAAAGGGGTTGCCGAGCAGCGGAATGAAAGCCTGGCTGCCCAGCGGATGGCGTTCCAGCATGCAAACGGTCAGCGGCATGTCCTGCGCGTCGGCGCGGAAGATGCTAATGATCGCGTTGTCCTCAGGCTGAGCGGTTTCGACCGTCGCCAGTTTATGGAAGCGCATGGTCGAACCGTTGTTGATCATGAAGTGATCGCTGCCGTCGGTTTCGATCACGTCACCGAAAGGGGCGAAGGCTTCTTTGGTCAGCGGTTCAATCTGTAGTGTGCGCATGCTGTTCTTCTTATCCGGATTCTGTGTTGACTGTTTTGATGCCTTCGCGAGCAGGCTCGCTCCCACAGGGGATTTCATTCTAAATGTGGGAGCGAGCCTGCTCGCGAATGGTTTCAGCGCTTACTTAGCGACCTTACCCAGTACGCGCAGGCGGCTCACACCACCATCCGGGAACACGTTCAGACGGATGTGAGTGATCGGGCCTAGCGCCTTGATCTGCTCGACGAAGGTGTGTTCGGCGTGCATTTCCAGCTTCTGGCTCGGCAGCAGTTCGCGCCAGAACAGCGACTGGGTTTCGATCTGGCTGTCGGTGCCGCCCTTCACGAAGGCACCCTGGATCGAGCAAGTGTCCGGGTAGTTGCCCTTGAAGTGGAGGGTGTCGACAACGATTTTTTCGATCTCGCCCGGGTGGCCCAGCGCGACGATTACCCAGTCATTGCCTGGTGTGCGACGACGGGCAGTTTCCCAGCCGTCGCCCATGTTGATGCCACGGCCCGGGTTGAGGATGTTGCTCATGCGGCCAAAGTGTTCGTCGGAGCAGGCCAGCGCACGGCCACCGTTGAGGGCGGCAGCGAGGTCAACCTGTTCGTTGTCGCCAACTGCCGACCAGTCACGGAACGGAATGCCGTACACGCGCAGACGGGCCACGCCGCCGTCCGGGTAGATGTTGAAGCGCAGGTGGCTGAAGGCTTTGTCGTTGCTGATTTCGTGGTAGTGGTGGCTGTTGCCTTGCAGCTCGACGGCCGACAGCACTTCAGTCCACTGGGTGTTTTCGTCAGGCTCGCCCGAGGCCAGGAAGCACGCTTCCAGCGAGGCCGATGGCGGGAAGTTGCCGGTGAAGAATGAAGTGTCGATGTCCACGCCTTTGATCGAGCCCGGTACGCCCAGACGGATTACGGCGCTGTCGAAGCCTTCGAAGCGCTTGCGGCGCGATTCCCAGCCGTCCATCCACTTGCCGTTGTCATCGAACACGCCCTCCTTCCATACGGCCGGGGTCGGCTGAAACAGACGATTGGCGTCTGCGAACCAGTCATCGGTGACCGAGATGATTTTGGTGCCCAGACGGGCATCGGCCAGGTTGACGAACTTCTCGAAAGGTACGGCGTAAGCTTTCATTCTTCTTGTCTGCCTTTAAATAAGTGGCTTGGGATGCTTGCGAGGCCCTGGGCGTTCTCCGCGTTTGACACGCTCGGGCCATGCTCGCTAGAGAGTCAGTAAACGGAACAGGGCGATCTTGTTGATCTCCGCCAGCGCGCATTTGAACTCGGTGTCTTGCGAGTTGTGAATGCGCGTTTCGAACGCCGCGAGGATCTGATGCCGGTTGCTGCCTTTTACCGCCATGATGAAGGGAAACTTGAACTTGGCTTTGTAGGCGTCGTTCAGCTCGGTGAAGCGCGAAAACTCTTCGGCCGTGCATTGGTGAATACCGGCGCCAGCCTGTTCATTGGTGCTGGCTTCGGTCAGTTGGCCCTGGACGGCAGCTTTGCCGGCCAGGTCCGGGTGAGCGTTGATCAGGGCAAGCTGGCTTGCGTGATCGGCGCTCAACAGGATGTCGCTCATGCGCTGGTGCAGGGTTTCGATCTCGTCGATCGAGGCATCTGCGCCCAGGTCGTAGGCCTTCTCGGCCACCCATGGCGAATGTTCGTAGATGTCGGCGAAAGCGTTGACGAAAGCGTCGCGGCTCAGGGTCGACGGTTGCAGGGTTTGAAAGCGGCTCATTTTGCGGCCCCTTGGTACGGCTGGGTTTCGTGCCAGTGGCGCGCGATGTCGACGCGACGGCTGAACCACACCTGTTCATGACTTTTGGCGTATTCGATAAAGCGTTTAAGCGAAGCGAGACGACCCGGACGGCCGATCAGGCGGCAGTGCAGACCGATCGAGAGCATCTTCGGCGCTTCGGCACCTTCGGCGTAGAGCACGTCGAACGCGTCTTTGAGGTATTCGAAGAAGTCGTCGCCCTTGTTGAAACCCTGCACTTGTGTGAAGCGCATGTCGTTGGTGTCGAGGGTGTACGGGATCACCAGGTGCGGCTTGCCGGTCGGGTTGTTCGGTTCCCAGTAGGGCAGGTCGTCGTCGTAGGTGTCGCAGTCGTAGAGGAAACCACCTTCTTCCATGACCAGGCGACGGGTGTTCGGGCCGGTGCGGCCGGTGTACCAGCCCAGTGGGCGCTCGCCGGTCAGTTCGGTGAGGATGCGGATCGCTTCGAGCATGTGCTCGCGTTCCTGCGCTTCGTCCATGTACTGGTAGTCGATCCAGCGGTAGCCGTGGCTGCAGATCTCGTGGCCGGCATCGACCATCGCACGGATCACGTCCGGGTGGCGCTGAGCGGCCATGGCCACGGCGAAGATAGTCAGCGGAATGTCGAATTCCTTGAACAGTTTCAGGATCCGCCAGACGCCGGCGCGGCTGCCATACTCGTAAAGCGATTCCATGCTCATGTTGCGCGCGCCTTGCAGCGGCTGGGCAGCAACCATTTCAGAGAGGAAGGCTTCGGATTCTTTGTCGCCGTGCAAAATGTTGCGCTCGCCGCCTTCTTCGTAATTGAGTACGAAGGACAGGGCGATGCGCGCATTGCCCGGCCAGTGTGGGTGAGGAGGGTTACTGCCGTAACCGATCAGGTCGCGTGGGTAGTCAGCGCTCACTGCAGTCTTCCTTCTTGTTCGTTGACAGATATTACGTGGCGGCCTGGCGGTGAGTGTGCAGGCTGGCGTCACAGCGATGGGCTGATTGTATACAACTTTATTCGCAATTTGTAAGCCTGATTTTTTGCATTTTTCACCGACTGTCATCTTTTGCTGCTAATGGCGTGAGCCTGCAAGAAACCTGCCTGAACAGTCAGCTAATGGCTGGGAGGTTCAATGTTCAGCTGCTTGAGGGGCAGATCGGCAGTAAATGCCCGGATGGCGGGGGCGGTGTGAAAAATGTCGTTTTTATTGTGTACAATTTTTTTGAAAAGTGTCTTAATCAGTCGCTCGCCGCAGCTTTTCGTGCTCCGAATCGGTGCGGTCTCCTTTTCAACTGACTTCGGGAGGCGCGAAGTCTGACTGCTCCATGCAGGCAGGCGCGCAGAATCAATGGGACGTTTGACTACACACGTTTTGGACGCTGCACACGGTTGCCCGGGCAGCTCGATCAAGGTCGAGCTGTACCGCGTTGAAGGTTCGCACCTGGAATTGGTCGCCAGTGCGATAACCAACAGCGATGGCCGGGTCGATGCGCCGCTGCTGCAAGGCGATGACTACCGTACCGGGGTCTATCAGGTGCAGTTCCACGCCGGCGATTACTACCGCGCTCGTGGTGTGCAACTGCCGGAGCCGGCATTTCTGGATGTGGTGGTGCTGCGCTTCGGCATCTCTGCCGAGCAGGATCACTACCACGTGCCACTGTTGATCTCGCCTTACAGCTATTCCACGTACCGGGGCAGCTGACCCCCAAGCAGCTGCCCCTTACCGGGAAGCGACTGCGCATATAGCTTCTTTGGTCTTTCGCCCGCTCACACTGCGGGCTTTTTTTCGTCCTTGAGAAAGTGGTGTCTGGTCTGATGCCTTCGCGAGCAAGCCCGCTCCCACAGGTGGAACGCATTCCAAATGTGGGAGCGGGCTTGCTCGCGAAGCTTTGGCTTTTAGCGGCTCAACAGCGACGCAGCGCCGGCACCACTGAACAACCCGGCACTCACCCGGTTGAACCAGCTCTGCCCCTTGCCGCTGCGCAGATACCGCGCCGCACCATGCGCGCCCAGCCCGTAAGCCAGCTTGCAGCACAGGTCGAGCACCACCCAGGTGACAATCATGATCAGCAACTGCGGCAGGAAGGGCTGTTGCGCGCTGAGGAATTGCGGCAGGAACGCGGCGAAGAACAGGATGTCTTTCGGGTTGCTCGCGCCCAGTACGAAGGCTCGACCAAACAGCGTGCGAAAGCGGGGTACCGGCGCGGCCTCAGGTACTTCGGGGCCCACCGATGGCTGGCGTGATTGCTGCCAGCTCTGCCAGGCGAGATAGAACAGGTACAGCGCACCGACGATCTTCAGGGCGCTGAACAATTGCTCCGAGGCCAACAACAAGGCACCCAGCCCCAGCGCCGATGCACTGAGCAGGCAGATCGACGCAATCACGCCGCCGAGAAACGCCGGGTAAGAACGGCGCAAACCGTAATTCAGGCTGTTGCTGATCATCAACAACGACAGCGGCCCCGGAATCAGGATCACTACCAATGCAGCGCCACTGAACAGCAGCCAGGTTTCCAGACTCATCACTCGCTCCTTTTTTGTTGTACTCAAGAATGTGCAAAAGCCCCACCCGCGAGGGTGAGGCCGTTTTGAAGCTTGAACCGCGTGACGCTTACAAGAAGATGAACTTGGCGATGAAGATCGCGCAGAGCACCCACAGGCTGACGGAAATCTCTTTGTACTTGCCGGTACCGGCCTTCAACGCCACGTAGGTGATAAAGCCCAACGCGATGCCATCGGCGACCGAAAAGGTCAGCGGCATCATGATTGCCGTGACGATCGCCGGAATGGCATCAGTGGCTTCGTCCCACTCGATGTGGGCCATGCCGCCCATCATCAGCATCGCAACGTAGATCAGTGCACCGGCAGTGGCATACGCGGGAATCATGCCGGCCAGCGGTGCAAAAAACATCGCCGCTATAAATAGCACACCTACGGTGACTGCGGTAAGACCAGTCCGACCACCAGCGGCCACCCCGGCAGCACTTTCGACATAGCTTGTTACTGGAGGAACACCAACCACGGCGCCGAAGACACTGGACGCACTGTCGGCTTTCATCGCGCGGGAGAGGTTTTCGATACGGCCGTCAGCGTTGACCAGATTGGCGCGCTGGGCGACGCCCATCAGGGTGCCGGCGGTGTCGAACATGTGCACAAAGAGGAACGCGAGCACCACACTGATCATGCTGACGTTGAACACGCCGGCCACGTTCATCGCCATGAAGGTCGGCGCCAGGCTTGGCGGGGTCGACATGATCCCTTCGTAGTGCACGATGCCCAGGCCCCAACCGGCCAGAGTCACCGTGATGATGCTGATGAGGATCGCGCCGAACACCTTGTGATAGCTGAGGATCGCGATCATCAGAAAGCAGATGGCCGCCAGCAGCGGGCCGGGTTCGCGCAAGGAACCGAGTTTGATCAGGGTGGCCGGGCTATCGACGACGATGCCGGCGGTTTTCAGGCCAATCAGCCCGAGGAACAGACCGACCCCCGCGCCCATCGCATAGCGCAGGCTGACCGGAATACTGTTGAGCAGCCATTCGCGAATCCGCGAGAACGTCAGGATCATGAACAGTACGCCTGAGACGAACACCGCGCCGAGCGCGGTTTCCCAGTTGTAGCCCATGGTGCCGACCACGGTGTAGGTGAAGAACGCGTTAAGCCCCATGCCCGGTGCCAGGCCCACCGGCCAGTTGGCGTACAGGCCCATCAACAGGCAGCCCAGCGCCGCGGCGATACAGGTGGCGACGAAGGCTGCACCGTGATCGATCCCGGCATCGGCCATGATGTTCGGGTTGACGAAGATGATGTAGGCCATGGTGATGAAGGTTGTCAGACCGGCAATCAGCTCGGTCTTCACCGTGGTGCCATGCAAGCTGAGTTTAAACAGGCGCTCCAGCAGGCCAGTGCGTAGTGGCGGCGAGAGATCCAGCGTCGATGCTTCGGATTTGCGGCTTTCCACAGCGAGTACTCCTCAAGAGTTTTATTGTTATTTCCAGGGCCGGACCCATGAGGGGTGGCAGCGGCCCTTTGAGGCATACGCGAATTTGTTGACCGATCGGTCAGGAACTCGCACGCTGTGGATTATGCTTTTGTGTACAAATAAAGCAAATATTGTTTTTGATTTTGTTTACGAAAGGTCCGTCGATAGGGATATATCGCCTGTTCGGACGCCTTCGCGAGCAAGCCCGTTCCCACATTTGAAATGCGTTCCCCTGTGGGAGGGGGCTTGCTCCCGAAGAGGCCAGTCCAGTCAATCGAGATGTGCCTGACTCTCACCCAAGGCCAGATTCACCGCCAACCATCCATTCACCGCCGTCTCCCCAGCCTCGGCAAACACCCGCTCCAGCAACTTCACCTGCTCACGGCGCAACGCCTGCTCAAACTTCGCCCCTTCGGCCGTCAACTCCAGCAGCCGCTTACGCTTATCCGCCTGTGACGCCACGCTGTCGACCAGATGCATTTCCTGCAACTGGCGCAGCGGCATGTTCAGCGCTTGCTTGCTCACCCCGAGCAAAGCCAGCAGCTCCTTCACACTCAAATTCGGATAACGGGCGATGAAAAACACAATCCGCTGATGCACCCGCGACAAGCCGCGGCGCTCCAGCATTTCATCAGCCTTGGCGGTGAAGGCCTGGTAGCCGAAGAAAAACGCTTCCATGGCCTGTTGCTGACTGCTGGGGTTTTTAAGGTCAAGCATGTTGACGTACTCGCTCAAGCTGGCGTAATTTCAGTCAACCAGTTTGACTTATTTTTCACATGCCTCGCCACCGGTGACTTCCATGGCTTTTTCCGAACGTGTCTCGCGCCTTAAAAGTTCTTTGATCCGTGAAATCCTCGCCGCCGCCCAGCGTCCGCAAGTGATGTCGTTCGCTGGCGGCTTGCCTGCTGAAGCCATGCTGCCGAAAGTCGAATGGGCCGACATGCCGCTTTCACTCGGCCAATATGGCATGAGCGAAGGCGAGCCGGCGCTGCGCGAAGCCTTGGCAGCGGAGGCGAGGGCACTGGGACTCGATTGCGCAGCGAGCCAGGTGCTGGTGGTCAGCGGCTCGCAGCAGACGCTGGATCTGGCGGCCAAGTTGTACATCGACAAGGGCACCGAGATCTTGCTTGAGGCGCCGACCTATCTGGCCGCGTTGCAGATATTTCAACTGTTCGGCGCCGACTGCCTGACCGTGCCGCAAGAGTCCGATGGTCCGAACCTGGTGCAATTGCGCAATCGTCTGGAGCAGCATCGCCCGGCGTTTATCTACCTGATCCCGACGTTCCAGAACCCCTCCGCCGTGCGCTACAGCGAAGCCAAGCGCGCAGCGGTCGCCGCCTTGCTCGACGAATTCGGCGTCACCCTGATCGAAGATGAGCCGTACCGCGAGCTGACCTTCGACGGCGGCAGCGCCAAACCGATTGCCGGGCGCTTGAAGACAGCGAGCTGGATCTACACCGGCACCGTCTCAAAAACCTTGTTGCCCGGTTTGCGCGTCGGTTATCTGATCGCCAGCCCTGATCTGTTCCCGCATTTGCTCAAGCTCAAGCAGTCAGCGGATCTGCACACCAATCGCATCGGCCAGTGGCAGGCGTTGCAGTGGATCGGCAGTGAGAAATACCAGCAGCATTTGAGTCAATTGCGCGGTTTCTATCGTGAGCGGCGTGATGGCTTTCAAGCAGCGCTGGAAACGCACTTTGCCGATCTGGCCGACTGGAACGTGCCGCAGGGTGGGTTGTTTTTCTGGCTGACGCTGAAGCAGCCGCTGGACACGCGCACCTTGCTCGACGAAGCGCTGGCCAATGACGTGGCGTTTATGCCGGGTGAGCCGTTCTTCCCCGATCCCGATAAAAACCTCGGGCATTTGCGTTTGAATTTCAGCCACATCGATCCCGCACGGCTGGATGAGGGGCTCAAGCGATTGGCGGCGGTGGTGCGTCGGGCGCAGGCGGCTGAGGCGGCCTGAAAACAAATAAACCGGCTCAAGGGCCGGTTTATTTTTGTCTGGGATTTGTGGTGGCTGAGAGGGCCTCTTCGCGAGCAAGCCCGCTCCCACAGGGGAATGCATTTCAAATTGTGGGAGCGGGCTTGCTCGCGAGGGCGTCCGTCAGCACAACAAAAAAATATCAGACAGCAGCAAATCGCTTATCCAGATAATCAATAATCACCTTGGATTCATACATCCAGGTCGTCTGCCCATTCTCTTCAATGCGCAGGCACGGCACCTTGATCCGGCCACCCTGTTCCAGCAGCGTCTGGCGATCCTGCTCGTTGTTCTTCGCATCCTTCAGCGCCACCGGCACATTCAAGCGACGCAAGGTACGGCGGGTTTTCACGCAGAAGGGGCAGGCGTGGAACTGATACAAGGTCAGATCCTTCGCAGCACTGTCGACCTGAGCCTGTTCGGCGGCAGGGCGTTTTTTCTTGCCCGGACGGGTGAGGAAATCGATGAAGATGATCAGTTGGCCGAGACCGACACGAAGCGCTTTGACGAACACGTTACAAGCCTCACAGAAACATTGAAGAAGGCGCGCAGCTTACCCGATTTTTTACGGACGAAAAAAAACCGGCGATCAACGCCGGTTTTTTCTGCCGCGAATTACTTGATCAGGCTGAGGAATTCGCTGCGCGTCGCTGCGTTTTCGCGGAACTCACCGAGCATCACCGAAGTGATCATCGACGAATTCTGCTTCTCGACGCCGCGCATCATCATGCACATGTGCTTGGCCTCGATCACCACGGCAACGCCCAGGGCGCCGGTGACTTGCTGCACGGCATCGGCGATCTGGCGGCTGAGGTTTTCCTGAATCTGCAGGCGGCGCGCGTACATATCGACGATGCGCGCAACCTTCGACAGGCCCAGCACTTTGCCGCTCGGAATATAAGCGACGTGTGCCTTGCCGATGAACGGCAGCAGGTGGTGTTCGCACAGCGAGTACAACTCGATGTCTTTGACCAGCACCATTTCGCTGTTGTCGGAGCTGAACAGGGCACCATTGGTGACCTCTTCGAGCGTCTGTTCATAACCGCGGCAGAGGTACTGCATGGCTTTGGCGGCACGCTTTGGCGTGTCGAGCAGGCCCTCGCGGGAGACGTCCTCGCCCAATTGGCCGAGAATCGCGGTGTAGTTCTGTTCCAGTGTCACGGGGGCTGATTCCATAAGGGTTTCAGAGGGGTACTGTTTCAGTCTGTACCAATTTTGTACCAATCAAGCTGTTTTCGAGCTTACCGAGTTCACCCCAGTCAGTGCTGGAGTTGATCCATCGGGCGTAAGTCGATAGCAACATCTGAACGCTATGACCAAGCTGAGTGGCAATAAACGCAGGGTTCATACCCGCCATGAGGCACATGGTAGCGTATGTGTGTCGGCAGTTGTATTGCCGGCGGGCGCGAATCCCCAATTCGGTCAGTGCAGCCTGGAAGTGTTTGTCGGTCACACTCGATTGTTGAATGAACTCGAAATTCTTGGTTGGCGGGAACACGTAGGGCGAGTCGGCGCGTTTGCGGCGGATCTGCAAGGCGCGTTGTTGCGTTTCCAGCTCGGCCTGCTCAAGGGCCTGCAGCGCGCGGCTATTGAGCATGACTTGGCGCACGTTCCGGGTTTTGGTGCGTTCCTCGATCTTGTAGTCCGCGACGATCCGACACACGTTGACCAGTCGTTTCTCCTTGTCGACCTCTTCCCAGCGCAGTGCCGCGATCTCGCTGGATCGCCGCGCGCTTTACGCCCGGTGTCGGCCATTCTGTGTTGGCCACGACCTTGCGCAACATTACCGACGTGATGCTGTCGATGGGCAGCATTGCCAAGTACGGCATCCAATACAGATTGAGCGAACCGAGGTAGTTCTTGCGTGTGCCGGACACTATCTCGCGACTGTTCAGCTACTCCTGGGCGTACTCCCCGAAACGGGGAGTCGCCGAGTAGTTGGCGTAGGTGGAGTTTGGGAACAGTTCAGCGTATCGCTGATGATCCAGCACGCCATGCTTGATCAGGCTGGTTACGTTAGCGCGTAAGTTGGCGGCAGCCTTAATCCCCTTCGGCGTTTGGGGATAGGGGAGGGTTTCGCAACGGCGTTGCCCGTTCCAGGTGAAGCGAATGCGGACAGACTGTCCAGCAAATTCAACTCCGGTGGGCAATCCCATTGGCTTTCGAGCCATGCCTCGTATCTCCTGATGCTGTAGTAAATGCGGCTATCGATGGTGTTCCAGACACCTTTGGGGATGACGCCTCTGGCGCGTTTTCCTTGTAGCGCCCGGCGGCTAGTCCCGATGAGTTCGGCCACCTTGTCTTCTGGAATCTTGTCGAGGTGGTAGGTCGGCAGCGATAGTTCTGCTACCTCATCACACTGCGTATACCTCTCGACAAGCTGCGCGGGCGAGCGTTTTTGAGCGATAAGCGCTGCACTGTGGGGGGGGGGCTGCCTCGCGCAGCTTTTCGTGGGGGGGGGGGGGGGGGCGGTCGTTCTGCTGTAAGCGTCAATGATGCGAGCTGCTGCGCAGCAGCTGTTTGTTACTGGCGTGGCGATACTGTGATCATTGCGGAGCAAAGCGGTTTGAGTTCGAGGAATATTTTGAGCGTTCGTCATGCTGCTTTCCTCCGAAGTTCGATAAAGAGTTGATCCATCAAGTGTTGGTGGTAATTGAGTCGGGCTTCTGCGGCAGTCCAGGGGCGGATGGTTTCGACCGAAGGTTCGATGCCAATAAGATAGTCACGGATAACCTGCTGGCCGTGTGTAAGGCCATGCGCGAGCCGTTTGCCGGTTGCCCTCTGATCATTTGCAGGGACGATGACTGGAAGACCACAAAGCCAAACGGCGACGCCTGGAACCCAGGTGAAGAGAAGGCCAATAACGCGGCACTGATCATCGGTGGCCAAGTGGTTGCGCCGATCTTCTCCAGTGAGCGGGAAGTGAAGTGAACCGACTTCAACGATCTGCATGTCGCCGAGGGTTTGGAGGCGGTGCGCCGTCAGGTATTGGCTGTGGTCAGGCCACCGGCTGCAGGTGGTTGGAAAGATCTACTAGCTCGCAGCGATAGCGGCGCTCTGATCGCACACATGCAGAACGTTGAATTGATACTGGCCAATGATCCACGTTGGGCTGGGGTAATCAGCTACAGCGCCTTCAGTTCGAAGCTCGTCAAGCTACGTGCGGCGCCTTATGGCGGCGGCACGGGAGACTGGGCGGATATCGATGACGTGCGGGTGATGAAGTGGCTCGCGCAGCAATACAACCTTCGGGTCAAGGCGTCCCATGTGATCGAGGCGGTCAGTGTGGTCGCACATGATCATGCGTTTCATTCAGTGCGGCAGTACCTGCGCAAGCTCGAATGGGATCGCGTTCCTCGTCTGGAAAGCTGGCTCACCGATGTCATGGGTGTGAAGGCAACCGACTACTCGTCCAAGGTTGGCAAGCGCTGGGTGTTGTCGGCCGTGGCGCGAGTGATGAAGCCTGGCTGCAAGGCTGACTCGGTGATGATCCTTGAGGGTGCGCAGGGCGCCGGTAAGTCGACGGCGATGAGCATTCTCGGCGGCGAGTGGTTCATGGATACGCCGTTCGCGCTGGGCGACAAGGACGGCTTTCAGGCGATCAGGGGCAAGTGGATTGTCGAGCTGGGCGAGCTGGACAGCTTCAACAAGGCAGAGAGTACCAAGGCCAAGCAGTTTTTCTCGGCGTCCACGGACACTTATCGCGAGAGCTACGGCCGTCGCACCATGGACGTGCCGCGCCAGTGCGTGTTCGTGGGTACCACGAACCAGGACGAATACCTCAAGGATGCGACTGGTACCTTCCATTACATGGACCCGCCTTACTGGCAGACCGCCAGGTACGGTGTGGACTTTCCTTTCGAGAACTACGAGCGGATGGCCGACTTCATGCGTCGTTGCAAAGGCAAAGTGATGGTCAGCATCAACGATCACCCGGATATCCGCCGCGTGTTCGAATGCTTCCACTTCGAGACATTGGACATCCGTTACTCCAATACCAACCAGCGGCAGGGGAAGGCCGAAGTCAGCGGCGAGCTGATGATCATGAACTGGGTGCCAGAGTCGTTGGGCGGCTTGTTTTGATGAATCTCGGGCTTGCTTACTCCGTCCGGAGCTGGGCGGGGTGGCACACTCCGTTCGGATAGCGAAGCGCCACGATAGTGTTGCCGGTTGAATTGCGTTAAAACTCGAGCACATTGATCAGCGGCAAAGGGTTCGAGAGATGTCCCACGGCGTAGACGTTCCCATCATTCACGAATATCGCGGCCATAAGTTGGTCGTAAAGTTTGATTGGGACAGGCCCAATGATCAGTCGCCGACAGCGGCGCACGCCACAGCGCGTTCCCAGGGGTAAAGCGCATGGCACATATACTTTTCCGCAGGAAGGCGTGTTGGCCAGACGGTTACAGCTGATCGCTATTTTGGATTTGTCGAGCTGAGAATTACTTCTTGAATTTCGGCGGGTATACTTAGAATTTTCGATTAAAGTGCCAAATAACTCAGTAGCATTAAGGGTTTCCCCTTGTCTCCTCAGGGTAAGGAGCATTTCCTGGGCGGAGCACATTGAGTTATCTTCCGAAGATCTTGTACCGTTGTTTGCAAGCGCCGCAATAGCTCGTAATTCTTTGAGAGTCAAGTATTTCCGCGTGCTATCGTCGGTAGTTCGGTGTTATTTAATCGACGAGATCAATGAGGAGATTCTCCAAGAATCGTCGCAAGCCATTAGCCACGAAGTCCTTGCGGTCCCAACGCTATTGCGGATGATTAAAACTGCAGACGCTTTCCGAAACCACTACAGCCCAGCCCACGAAAAAAACGATCCTGGAAGTGGGGCCTCGTATTTACTCGTGTTTTGTGGAGAAAAAGATGACCATTCGTTACGCAAAAATCATTCTGACTCTGATGCTGGGGGGCTTCGCCGCGCTTGTTGCCTTCAATAACATCACTGATTACGAATCTAACTTTGCTTTCGTGAAGCACGTGCTAAGTATGGATACAACCTTTCCGGGTAATGCAGCGCTGTATCGGGCAATTACGACACCATGGTTGTGGCATGCCGCATATGCGTTGATCATTGCCGGTGAAGGGCTGACTGGCGTCTTGTTAATTTGGGGGGCGATATCTTTATGGCGGGTTAGGCACGCCAGCGCACAGCGGTTCAACAGTGCTAAACACGTGGCTATTGCCGGATTCGTTACCGGGCTACTAGTTTGGTTTTTCGGCTTTATGGTAATAGGCGGTGAATGGTTCCTGATGTGGCAGTCGCATCAATGGAGCGGTCAGGAAGCAGCGTTTAGGTTCTATATGGCACTGCTTGGCGTCCTGATTTTTCTCAACCAGTCTGACGGGGGGCATGAATGAATCTACTAGGTTCTGTAGAAAAAGAGATGTCGCAAACACCGCTTGCGAACGTCTGCTTTGGCCGATTGCTGCCTGTCACGAAGGGCCGCAATCACAACCCATAGCTGCTGTTGGCGAAGGGTAATCCCGCGACCATACGCGGCAACTCACTCCCCTCTATCAATCGCCTCGGGGGCAAAATAGGTTAAAGGTTAGGGTACTGTGCTTCCTCTTCTGATTGGCTTGCATGCCAATCCGCCCACAGCTTAGCCTCTGCATCAAATAGCTCTCGCGAGACGGTGCGTGGCCTGAACTCAGCGATATCCTGTGTATCAGTCGCAAATATGTAGCGGCTGGCGCCATTGATGATCATCGTAAAAAAAAATACCGCGTCGGAGAGGCTTACCGTACTGCCTCGCGGAGGGGGGGGCGCTGGCCGACACATGCGAATAGGAGGTGCTTGGGGCTCAGAGGAAGGAAAAGTCTTGTTCCTTGTCCCCCCCCCCCCCAGCCGCCTTCAAGGCTCAGCTCTCCGCTCGCCCCCACTCCCAGCCTTGTGAACGGATTATCTGTTGTTGGCCAAGTGACTCCAGTGGGGGCGTGCAGGATGGTCTGTAGTGGTCAACTAATCCCGGACACGACGTTAAGTTTTTTCTCGGCCTGAGCTGGGGCCAGTCCGTTGTTGAATTGGTGCGGTCTAATCCAGTTGTACCGATGCATCAGGTAATGACTGATGTCGCGGTGCGCTTCTTGAGCTGTCATGTAGCCCACGGTCGGTATCCATTCAGTTTTCAAGCTGCGAAACACACGCTCCATCGGCGCGTTATCCCAGCAGTTTCCACGACGGCTCATGCTTTGGCGCATGCGGTAACGCCAGAGCCGTTGGCGAAACTGGCGACTGCCATATTGCGAGCCCTGATCCGAGTGAAACAGAAGCCCTTGAGGCCTGCCACGCTGTTCGTAAGCCATGTCCAACGCCTTGATGACCAGATCCGCATCCGGCTTGTTCGACAGCGCCCAGCCCACCACTCGGCGCGCGTAAAGATCCATAACGACAGCCAGGTAATGCCATTTCCCTTGAGCCCAGATGTAGGTGATGTCGCCACACCAGACCTGATTCGGCGCCGGCACATCAAACTCTCGATTCAATATGTTCGGAATGTCAGGCCGCTCAACCGTCGCTTGTTTGTAGGCATGTGATCCAGGTTGTTTACTGACCAACTCCAGTTCCCGCATCAGGCCTCGCACCTTGAACCGCCCAATTTGCTCGCCGTCTTCCTGCATCATCGACACGATGCTGCGGCTACCGGCGGCGCTTCGACTTTGCGTAAACAGTTCGTTAACCCGGCTGCGCAACCGAAGCCGCTCAACGTCTGGAGTTCGGCGCCTGAGACGATGGGCGTAGTAACACGAACGAGTGACGTCAAAGACTGCGCAAAGCCAATCAACCGGCTCTTGGGGGCTCAGTTGATCAATCAGCGCGTGCGCTCGTGCTCTTCCGACATCAAGAGCGCGGTAGCCTTTTTTAAAATGGATTTCTCCCGCTCAAGTCGAGCGATTCGAGCTTCCAATTCCTGGATTTTCTGTTGCTCTGGCGTCAGCGCTTTACTCTGCGGAGTAACGCCAGTGCGCTCCTGCTGAAGCTGATTAACCCAGCGGCGCAACGCGGACTCAACCACACCAAGCGAGCGGCTGGCTTCGATATGGCTATAGCCTTGATCGAGCACGAGGCCTGCGGCCTCGCGTTTGAATTCAGCGGAAAAAGAACGACGTTGTTTGGTCATCAGACACCTCTATCTGGCGAGCATTCTCGCCTAAATGGGTGTCCGGTTTCATTAGACCACTACAGCCTGCACTCAATGGTGGCTGTGCTCAGGGCGCTTTCGAGCGCGCCGGTCTTGCTAATTCCTCCGGTCTACTAACCTGCGCACAGCCGCCACCCTTCTTTTAGTAGAGAACGGTCGCGGCCCTTGATCAGGAATTAGATATTTATGTTCAAAGCCACGCCAAACCCTCCGGGCATCGACCCAACCCCTCACGACCCAGCGCTTGAGTCTCAAAAGACAAAAGAAGCGACGGATCGCGCCCTCGACTACTACCTCCGACCCGAAGCCCTGGGTGCTCCGCCAAGCTCGCCCAAGTTTCGCCCCGTCTTTCTCGTCGACCCCACACTGGATGATGAAACCCTGCTCGTCGAAGCCTGCGAGTCGCTGTCTTACGCCCATGCCATGGCCGGTAACATCGCTCACTCAATCGGCGGCCCGGAACGCAAACCACTGCTGGCGCTGCAACAGGTGATCATGCTCAACGAACTGTTGGTCAATCGACTGCTGGATAAGCTGAAGTTGCCTCAGTAATTTCGCTGGCTGTTATGGCCTCATCGCGAGCAGGCTCACTCCTACAAGGGATTGTCGTTGGACACAAATCTGTGATCCCACTACGTTCCAAAGTGGGAGCGAGCCTGCTCGCGAAAGCGCTCTGCCAAGCACTATCACTTTCAGACAAGCAACAAAAAACCCGGAAGCTTTCGCCGTCCGGGCTTTGAAGATCAAAAGATCGCAGCCTGCGGCAGCTCCTACATCGGATCCGTGTAGGAGCTGCCGAAGGCTGCGATCTTTTGCTTTTAGCGGTTAAACCGCTCCACCAACGAGTACTGCGTATTCGCCGTCTTGGTCAGCTCTTCACTCAGCAACGCCGAGTTATGCGCCTGCTCTGAAGTCTGATCCGCCAACTCCGAAATATTGCTGATGTTGCGGCTGATTTCGTCGGCCACAGCACTTTGCTCTTCGGTCGCGGCGGCGATCTGGGTGGTCATGTCGGTGATGTTGGCCACCGCTTCGCTGATACCGACCAGCGCCTGGTCCGCTTCCAGCACCCGCGCGACACCTTCTTCGGCCTGGCGATGCCCGGCTTCCATGGTTTGCACAGCGCTCGAAGCAGTCTGCTGCAGCTTGGCGATCAGGGCATGGATCTGCCCGGTGGATTCGCTGGTGCGCTGCGCCAGTTGACGCACTTCGTCAGCCACCACGGCAAAGCCACGGCCCATCTCGCCGGCACGCGCAGCTTCGATGGCGGCGTTGAGCGCCAGCAGGTTGGTCTGGTCGGCGATGCCTTTGATCACGTCAACCACGCCGCCGATTTCGTCGCTGTCCTTGGCCAGTTGAGTGACGGTCAGGCCGGTTTCACCCACGACGACGGACAGACGCTGAATGGCTTCGCGGGTTTCGCCGGCGATGTCACGACCGCGACCGGTCAGGCGATTGGCTTCCTGAGTCGCGTCGGCGGTGCGCTGCACGTGGCTGGCGACTTCCTGAGTCGTCGCGGCCATCTGGTTGACGGCGGTGGCGACCTGTTCGGTTTCCACCCGCTGACGTTCCAGGCCGGTCGAGCTGCTGTGTGCCAGTCGGTCGGACTGCTTGGCCTGATCGGTCAAGTGTTCGGCAGTGTCCTGCAGACGGGTCAGGCAGGTTTTCAGACGGGCTTCCTGACTGAGGATCGACATTTCCAGACGTGCTTGCGCGCCACGGCTGTCGGTGTACATCTGCGCGATCAGCGGGTCGGACGTGGTCTGTTCGGCCAGACGCAGCAGGCGCTTGAGCCCGCGTTGCTGCCATTGCAGGCCCAGCAGGCCCAGTGGCACCGACAAACCGGCTGCCAGGGCAAAGCCCCACTGCGAGTTCAGGGTCGCGCCGATCACGAAGCTCAACTGGCTGACCAGAATGAACGGCAGCCAGTCTTGCAACACCGGTAGCCATTTGTCGCTGGAAGGGATTGCCGACTTGCCTTGGTTGATGCGTTGGTAGAGCGCTTCGGCACGGCGGATCTGTTCGGCGGTGGGTTTGATCCGCACCGACTCGTAACCGACCACCTGATTGCCTTCAAACACCGGTGTTACATAGGCGTTAACCCAGTAATGATCACCGGTCTTGCAGCGATTCTTGACAATGCCCATCCATGGCAAGCCTTGTTTCAGTGTGCCCCACATGTGCGAAAACACCGCCGCCGGGACGTCGGGGTGACGGACCAGGTTGTGCGGCGCACGGATCAGTTCCTCACGCGAAAACCCACTGATTTCAACGAAAGCGTCGTTGCAGTAGGTGATCACGCCTTTGGCATCAGTTGTGGAAATCAACCGCTGCTGAGCCGGGAACGTCCGTTCGCGTTGTGTAATGGGCTGGTTATTACGCATGGTTTTTCAATCCGCAAGGCTTTGAAAGGTTGTCGGCGATGTCAGCTTTTTATTGAATTTTTCTTTCGGTAATCAGCACGGCGTCGCAAAACGGGCCTTGCTTCAACCGGCCAGCATCGGATAAGTGAACAGGCCGAAATGCAGCAGGTTCAGCCCGAAGTGTGTGGCGATCGCCGCTCCGAGTCCGCCAAAACGGTAGGCCAGACCATAGCCGACCCCCGCCAGCCCTGCCAGCAACACCCAGGTCCAGCCCGCACCCACATGGGCCAGTGCGAACAGCGATGAGGCCAGTAACAGGGCGAGGTTGTCGCCATATGGCAGCGAGGGCAGTGGCGTACACCGTCAAACGCAGTGAACGGCGCATGACAATCCACGGACAGATCAGCAACAGCCAGAAGCCGATCAGCGGTTTGTCTTGATTGAGGTACATCGAGAACGGCACGGCGTTGTCGGTAAAACGTTGCGGATCGATGGCGCGACCGTTGTAGAAACCCGGCAGCCAGTGCAGCGCCAGGGCCAAAGCCAGAACGATGAACAGGCCGTGACCGAGATAGCGCGCAAACGGAACGTGTTGCTGGCGTACGGCGAATCCGGCGATCAATAGCAGCCCGCCGGAAGTCAGTGCGAGCCAGCCGAGTTGGCCGTAGCTCAGCGCCAATCCGTAACCGAGGGTGAGAAGTGCCAGATAGAGCCATGGCAAAGCCTTCATCGAAAATCTTTGTGCAAATTTTGTGGAAGGGCTTTCTACACGGCTGGGGGCTTGGGGACAAGTTAAGGTGAGGTGAGAATCCGGGACAACACTGAAACCTGTGACCCAACACAAACCCCAATGTGGGAGCGGGCTTGCTCGCGAAGGCGGTGGGTCAGGCAATGAATGTGTCGACTGATACACCGCTTTCGCGAGCAAGCCCGCTCCCACAGTGGATTTGTCTTCCACCGGGGGGCAGAGGGTTCAGACAGGTGAAAGTGTGGCGAGAATCCCGGACAACACTGAAACCTGTGACCCAACACAAACCCCAATGTGGGAGCGGGCTTGCTCGCGAAGTCGGTGGATCAGGCAATGAAAGTATCGACTGATACAACGTTTTCGCGAGCAAGCCCGCTCCCACAGTGGATTTGTCTTCCACCGGGGGGCAGAGGGTTCAGACAGGTGAAAGTGTGGCGAGAATCCGGGACAACACTGAAACCTGTGACCCAACACAAACCCCAATGTGGGAGCGGGCTTGCTCGCGAAGTCGGTGGATCAGGCAATGAATGTGTCGACTGATCCACCGCTTTCGCGAGCAAGCCCGCTCCCACAGGGGATTTGTCTTCCACCGGGGGGCAGAGGGTTCAGACAGGTGAAAGTGTGGCGAGAATCCGGGACAACACTGAAACCTGTGACCCAATACAAACCCCAATGTGGGAGCGGGCTTGCTCGCGAAGGCGGTGGGTCAGGCAATGAATGTGTCGACTGATACACCGCCTTCGCGAGCAAGCCCGCTCCCACAGCGGATTTGTCTTCCACCGGGGGGCAGAGGGTTCAGACAGGTGAAAGTGTGGCGAGAATCCCGGACAACACTGAAACCTGTGACCCAACACAAACCCCAATGTGGGAGCGGGCTTGCTCGCGAAGTCGGTGGGTCAGGCGATGAATGTGTCGACGGATACAGCGCCTTCGCGAGCAAGCCCGCTCCCACTGGGGATTTGTCTTCCACCGGGGGGTCGAGGGATCAGACAGGTGAAGGTGAGGTGAGAATCCGGGACAACACTGAAACCTGTGACCCAACACAAACCCCAATGTGGGAGCGGGCTTGCTCGCGAAGTCGGTGGATCAGGCAATGAATGTGTCGACTGATCCACCGCTTTCGCGAGCAAGCCCGCTCCCACAGGGGATTTGTCTTCCACCGGGGGGCAGAGGGTTCAGACAGGTGAAAGTGTGGCGAGAATCCGGGACAACACTGAAACCTGTGACCCAATACAAACCCCAATGTGGGAGCGGGCTTGCTCGCGAAGGCGGTGGGTCAGGCAATGAATGTGTCGACTGATACACCGCCTTCGCGAGCAAGCCCGCTCCCACAGGGGATTTGTATTCCACCGGGGGGTAGAGAAATCAGCGCAGGTTGAGCTTTGCGGCGGCGCGCTCAGTGATTTCCGTGCGCAGTTTTAACGACGGAGCGGCGCGCAACCGCGCCTTGTCGACGATTGAGCTAGGCGCTGTGTCCGGAGAACCGGAGTTGAACGGCGGTGCTGGCGCATACTCAAGTTGTAGTTGCACCAGTCGCGCCGTGTCGGCATCAACCAACTCAGCCGCCAGCACCAAGGCAAAATCGATCCCGGCGGTAATCCCGCCACCGGTAAACAGATTGCCGTCACGCACCACTCGATCCTTCACCGCAATCGCGCCCAGCGTCGGCAGCAGATCGTGATACGCCCAGTGCGTCGTTGCGCGTTTGCCTTGCAGCAGACCCGCCGCGCCAAGCACCAGCGAACCGGTACACACCGACGTCACGTAACGCGCCTGTGCCGCCTGGCGTTTGATGAAGTCCAGCGTCTGCTCGTCTTCCATCAACGGCCCGACACCGCCGCCACCCGGCACACAGATCACATCCAGATCGGGGCAGTCCTCGAACGTGGTGGTCGGTTTCAGCAGCAGGCCGGTGCTGGCGGTGACCGGCATCAGATCCTTCCAGATCAGATGCACTTTTACGTCCGGCAGCGAAGCGAGCACGTCGTAAGGGCCAGTCAGGTCGAGTTGCTGAACCTGCGGGAACAACAGAAAACCGATCTGCAGCGTCATGGTGTTTTTTCTCCGTTGAGGGGGTGGACGGCTTCACTGTAGGCGCGTAGGTTCTGGCGCATACGCCAATCACCCCACGAATTACGCCAAATGTCCAAAGCCATTCATGTACTCGCGTTTGCCAACATGCAGATCCTCGACGTCACAGGCCCGTTGCAGGTGTTTGCTTCGGCCAATGACCTCTGTCGTCAACGCGGTTTGCCGATGCCTTATGCGCCAAGTGTGATCGCCAGCGAGGGCGGGGCGGTGATGTCCTCGGCAGGCTTGGCGGTATTGGCTGAACCGCTACCGCTGGAGCCCAGTGACACGCTGATCATCGCCGGTGGCTGGGGCATTTATCCTGCCGCCGAAGATGTGCCATTGGTGGATTGGGTGCGCGAACACGCGGCGAAATGTCGGCGCGTAGCGTCAGTGTGCACCGGCGCTTTTTTACTCGCGGCCAGTGGCTGGCTCGACGGTCGTCGAGTGGTCACCCACTGGACCCGTTGTGAACAATTGGCGCAGCAGCACCCGAAACTGCAAGTCGAGGCCAATCCGATCTTCATCAACGACGGTCCGGTCTGGACCTCGGCAGGCGTTACCGCCGGCATCGATCTGGCACTGGCGATGGTTGAAGAAGACCTCGGTCGCGACATCGCGCTGGACGTCGCTCGGCATCTGGTGGTTTTTCTCAAGCGACCGGGCGGGCAGTCACAGTTCAGCGTGACCTTGGCGCTGCAAAATCAGGGCAATCGTTTTGACGACCTGCATGCGTGGATCGCCGAAAACCTGACCTGCGATCTCGGCGTGCCGACGTTGGCCGAACAAGCCGGCATGAGCGAACGCAGCTTTGTCCGTCATTACCGCGCCGACACCGGCCAGACCCCAGCGCGGGCGATTGAGTTGATTCGCGTTGAGACCGCCCGCCGGTTATTGAGCGACACCGGCCTGCCAGTCAAACGCATCGCGGCCAATTGCGGGTTTGGCAGTGAAGAGACATTGCGTCGTAGTTTTCTGCGGGCTATCGGTGTGACGCCGCAGGCGTATCGGGAGCGGTTTTCGGTCAGCGCTGCAACAGATCAGTAATGCCTTGAATAACTTTACCGAAAGAACAAACCGTTCTTCGTTTGAGATTACGGTTTCTTTTGTTCAGGTGTGGACGTGCCGTACACGTCATATGACATGATGTTTATGTATTTCTTCTCTATTTGATATTTTGTGTTTTTTATTCTTATCAATGTTGCATCCTCGCCTTTCCAGAGTATCCATGGGTTTATAAGTAAGCACGATTTCTTGTTTATACGCTTTATTTTTGATTGGTCGACCGATCGGAAGTAGTCGCATAGTTCATCGGTGAGAACTATTTCATTTGCTTGAAAGCTTCCCAGGCCAAGTGTGCGCATTATGCCCTTCGGAATGGCTGCTGTGCTTTGGGTTGCAATGAGTATGGCTGTTAATAGTGAAAAAGCGATTAGCAAGGTGTTGGTGGCATTTGCTCTTTTTAGTGAGGCAATGAATATGTTTGCGAAGAGCACGAATGTGAAACTTGCAAAAACAATAATTCGGGTGGTGGGTTCTTTGAAGCTTGAGTCGGGAATGTCTTCTACGCCATGTAATACAAGAGTCACTAGCGTATAAGTACATACGCTCATGATGAGCGCGTTGATTGCTAAGGCGGTTGCGTGTTTTTTCAGTTTCTCATTGTTTGCAAACATGGAAATCGGCCAAAGCAATAATATACATATGATGAATATTAGTGAGTATTCTCTGATGCTCTCAAATAAAAGCACGCACAGGAACAGGACGATAAGTAAAAGTAGAGCAATGCCTTGGCGGTGCAGAATATACTTGAAGCGCAGAGATTGGTCTTCGCCGAAATCTTCGACCAGATCTCTCCATATGAAAGATGGGAAGATGAAAAGACCAGCCATGGTCAGGGAAAAGATTATTCCAATAATAAGCGCTGAGAATATCAGCATTATCGAGTCTGTCAGTGATATTCGTGGAGTGTAGTTAATGTGCGAGAAATATAGAAAGAAGATGCCAAGGCCTGCGCTGATGCTTATGGCGTAATATGCTTTTCGCGTATTTTCCGAGAAGATGGAATGAGCAAAGCGGCGGGCTTGAAATTTAAATATTGCAAAAGGATCAGTGGTTGCGGTTTCTGATGTTGTGATGTCTGCTGTCATGTTTTTGCTTCGGCTTAGTATGCTGCGCGCAAAGTGCATTAGATTAAGGGCATGCAAGTGCATCGAGCGCAACAGCTTGGTGTTAATTGGTTTCGGCTTCCGCCACCTGATTGAAATACTTGCTGCGATCCGGAGTAAACGTCACCACCATCTTCGTCCGCGAACACGTCAACGAACGCTCCTCAGCCAAATCGATATCCAGGTCTTCCCCGCGCAACCCTTGCCACTGCGCAAGGTATTTCAGCGAGCCGTATTTTTCGTTCTTCTTCAGGCTGCGGCTCACACCACCTTTCCAGCCGAGCACCGGTAATTCGCCAGAGAGGCATTTCAGGGCGAGGTCGGGGAAGCGGACGGCGCGCTGGCGGCCGATTTCCCAGCATTTGATCAGGCCTTTGTCGGTGCCTTCCCAGAGTTGGGTGCGGGTCAGGCCGGTGCGCAGGGGAGAGTCGATGGTACGCTGGACGTGCTGGGACATTCTGGTTCCTTGAATTCGGGTTTTGTTGGACAGCTCCGCTGTGCCCGTTGCGGTGGATGGTAGGGGCGGATGTAAGCGCTGGCAACAAGGTATTTCGGGGTGTAAGCGCAAGTTGCGGGGAAAGGATGGATCAATCTTTGTTGGGGATTTGTAGTCCCTCGCCGGAGGGACTGGGTTTCCAGGCTTCAGGTCTAGGCTTGCGTCCTACATTCAGCATTTTGTGAGGGATATTTCCGACAGCCTCCGCTGACTTTACGGCTGCCACTCACTCTTTTCCCCACTCAATCGCCGATCGAGAAAACTCGCCGCACTGATCAACGCCAGATGCGTCAATGCCTGCGGCGTGTTGCCCAAATGCCGCCCGTGGCTGTCGAACTCCTCGGCGTACAGCCCCAGCGGGTTGGCGTAGCGCAGCAACTGTTCAAACTCCAGATGGGCCTTTTCCACTTGCCCGGCCCGGGCCAGACATTCGACGTACCAGAACGAGCACGCGGCAAACGCGCCTTCGGTGCCGGTCAAGCCGTCGATGTTGGCGTCATCGTTGCGATAGCGATAAACCATGCCGTCACGCACCAGCGTCTTTTCGATGGCCTCAAGTGTCGACAGCCAGCGTGGATCCTTGGCGCTGACGAAACGCACCAGCGGCATCAACAGCATCGAGCCATCGAGGGCTGTGCCGCCCTTGTACTGGACGAAATGTCCGCGCTCTTCATCCCAGAAGTTGTCCCAGATGTCGGCGTAGATCGCTTGACGGGTCTGGTCCCACTGGGCGAACGGTGCCGGTAACGAGCGTTTTGAGGCCAGACGGATTGCCCGGTCCAGCGCCACCCAGCACATCAGGCGCGAATGCAGAAAGTGATGTTGCTCACCACGCATTTCCCAAATGCCGACATCCGTGGTCTGCCAGGTCTCACACACCTGATCGACCACTTCGCGCACGTGTTTCCAACCTTCGTGGGAAATCGCGTCGCCGTACTTGTTGACCAGATACACCGCGTCCATCAGTTCGCCGAAGATATCCAGCTGAATCTGGTCATAGGCGCCATTGCCGATGCGCACCGGTTTTGCGCCGCCGTGGCCGGATAAGTTGGCAAGTTCGGTTTCCGGCAGTTCCTGACGCCCGTCGATGGCATACAGAATGTTCAGTTTCATCGGCTGGCCATGGCAGTCGCTGACCCGCCCGCGCAGCCAGCGCATGTAATCGTTGGCTTCGCTGACAAAACCCAGGCGCATGAACGCGTAGACCGTGAACGAGGCATCGCGGATCCAGGTGTAGCGATAATCCCAGTTACGCTCGCCGCCCGGTGTTTCCGGCAGGCCGAAGGTCGCAGCGGCGAGAATCGCGCCGTGTTTGCGTGAGGTCAGGAGTTTCAGTGCGAGCGCCGAGCGGTTGACCATTTCACGCCAGCGTCCGCGGTAGATCGACTGACCGATCCAGTCGCGCCAGAATTTCAGCGTGCGCTCCATGCAGAACGCGCCGGCGCCTTCGGCAAAACGCGGATCGTCGGTGGCACCGAGCATGAAAGCGGCCGTCTGATCCTGCTTCAGCGTGAAGTGAGCGACGGCGGCTTGGGCGTCAATCTGCATCGATTGGTCTGAGGCCAGACGCAACGTCGGTTGCCCGGAGGCACTGAACACCACGTCCTTCTGATCGTTCTGCGCTTGAGTGTCGGCGCGGGCATAGTCGTGGCGCACGGCGCAGCGCATGTGAAAGGTCGCCTCGCCGCTGACCACCCGTACCCGGCGCATCAGCAAAGGCAGATCATCTTCGCTGTCGCCCACCGGCAGCATGTCGGTGATTTCCACTACGGCGTATTCACTGAGCCAGCGGGTTTGCAGGACGTTGGTGTCGGGCAGGTAAATCTGCTCGCGGCGGGCATCGGGCAAGTCCGGCGCCAGTTGGAAAATCCCGGCGTCGGGCGAGTCCAGCAGCGAACAGAATATCGACGGGCTGTCGAACTCCGGCCAGCAGAAAAAATCCACGCTGCCCTTGTCGTTGACCAGTGCCGCACTGCGCATGTCGCCGATGATGCCGTGGGCGTCGATCGGGCTTTGTCGTTCTGGATGTTGCTCAGCCATTGCCGCGAAACTCCGGATAGAGGCTCATGCCGCCGTCGATGAACAGGGTGGTGCCGACGATGTAATCGGCGGCGTCGGAGGCGAGGAAGACCACCGCGTTGGCGATGTCTTCAACATCGCCGATACGCCCGTAGGGGATCAGGTCGAGGAGTTTTTCGCCGGCCGCGCCTTCGGTGGCGTCTTTATTGATCGCGGTACGAATCGCCCCCGGCGCGATGCCATTGATGCGAATACGCTGATGGCTGACTTCCTGCGCCAGGGTCTGCATCAATTGATCGACGCCACCCTTGGACGCCGCGTAATTGACGTGCCCGGCCCACGGAATGCGTTGGTGCACAGAACTCATGTGAATGATCTTGCCGGCGGCGCGGGACACGCCTTCGCGAACGCCCTGGCGATTGAAAATCCTTAAAGCGGCGCGAGCGCAGAGGAACTGGCCGGTGAGGTTGACGCCGATCACCGCGTTCCAGTCGTCCAGCGTCATGTCCACTGCAGCGCAGTCTTTTTGCAGACCGGAATTGGCCACCAGAATGTCCAGCGAACCGAAGGCCTCGAGGGTCTCGGTGAACAGCCGTTCGACCTGGTCTTCTTTCGACACATCGGCACCGATGGCCAAGGCCTGGCCGCCGTCGGCGATGATCTGCCGGGCGAGTGCTTCGGCCGGTTCCGCCTGGCGGTTGTAGTTGATCACCACGGCGGCACCGGCAGCGGCCAGGGCTTTGGCGGCGGCGTGGCCGATGCCGGAGCTGGCGCCGGTGATGAGTGCAACTTGTCGGGCGAGGGAGATCTGCATACGAATCGCGTTTACGGGTCGAGGGCCTACATAGCTGACTGACGGCCGGCGGCGAGAGTTCATCTGCAATCGTGAAAAACCACCAGCTCAGAGCTTGTAACGCGCGCTGGTGCGGTGCCATTCCAGGTTACCGGCCAGCCAACTCTTGAGTCCGGTCAGGTAGCGCTGGAGCAGTGGCGAGGCCTGCGGCAATACGGCTTGTTCTGCCGCCTCATACAAGCCCATGACTTTGTTGTGAATGGCTGCGCTCTGCGCCATCGCTTGCTCGATCGAACATTGTTGCTCGCGCATCAACAGCAGCGGCAGATTGTAATTACCGACATTCGTCTGGTTTTCTTTTGCGGCAGAATACAAGTCGTTGGCAAGGATCGTGGCACTGGCGGCCAATGCGGTGACCTGTCGCACAGCGGGTGCGCTGTAGACGTTTTCTGTTAAATCATAACCACCAATCACATCAATCAACGACAGGCATGGCAGGAAGCTGTTGACCTGACGCTGACTGAGATACTCCCACAGTGGCGGGATAAGGTTTGCCATTCGCCAACCCGCTTCACCGGCCATACTGATGAACATGGCGCAAATTTCATGGCGTACGCGGGCGGTTTGTGCTGGGGTCGACAACGCTTCGACACGCTTCATATAGTCCTGAAGGGCGACCAGTACCGGATCGCGGTTGAACGCTTCATTGAGGGCGGGACGAAACGAGGGAGCGAGATGGAACGGCTCCAGTGCGCCGAGCGCCCTGGCCAGTCTTTGCCCGACCAGTCGCGGTTCGGAGCCGGTTTTTTCATCGTCACAGTAGTAGTCGTCCACACTGAACAAGGCGCCCATGCATTGGGCCTGCAGCAACAAGCGATCGGGATCATCGGTATCGGTATGACAGAGCATGGCGAAACGTCCGAACCCCGCAGCGCGGAGTTTGTCCCGTTGCCCGGGGAAAATGCCGGTCTGTATGACCCAAGACATGAATCGATCCTCGACCGCTTCGGCCAGCGCATCATCGATGCGAAAGGGCGCCGGACAGTGCAGGGCAGGCACCGTCCAGGCAGACATCCCGGCAACGGATGTCACCCGCGATGCCGAGGATGAGCGACGCGAAGCCCGAGCCGCTTCAAACCATTGCTGCACGCCAGCGATACCGAACTGCTCGAACACCCGACGAAACCAGACCGTGAATTGTTCCGGTGACTGCTCGAGCTGCGTGACAACGTCTGCAAGCGATAACCACTGCCAGTTTTGTGCCTCCTCGGGATTGGCTCGCGGTGCTGTCTCACTGATGCCGGCAAACACATGGTCGAATTCATGTTCGATCAACTGGTTGGACACCTGTTCGTGATAGAGCATCGAAGTGACTTTAGCGATTTTGCAGGTCAGCCCCATTTCTTCCCGCAAGCGGCGTTTGGCAGCGGCACGGGTCCGTTCTCCTGCGCAGGGGTGGCCGCAACAGGTATTGGTCCATAAACCGCCGGAGTGATATTTGTCCGGCGCCCGTTGTTGCAGCAGCAAGCGGCCATGGTGGTCAAAGATGAAGATCGAAATGGCACGATGACGAAGCCCCTGTTGATGCACCAGCATCTTCGCAGCAACGCCGGTTTTACGGTCTTTGGGTGAAACCAGAATCAGAGAATCTTCCATGGCGAGGCTCCTTGTGCCTTCGCTTCCGGACGAAACAACTGACCAGACTGACAAGTGAAATTCAGGCTTACGGTGAGTGGTACAGAGAAGTTAGTTCAAGCGATTGGGAACGGCAAATAGCCGAATTCGCCTCTTTAACATTCCACCAACAATTGCTTGCTTCCCCGGTCATCGACCTTTATGGCAACTTGGCCGCCCCTGATGAGGCTGTGACCGATGGCAAACCCCTACCGCGAGTTGTTCAACGCCCCCGGCGCCCGGAATTTTGTGCTGGCGGGAATGATCGCGCGCATGCCGATTTCCATGACCGGGATTGGCGTGATCACCATGCTTTCGCAGCTGTACGGCGGGTACGCGTTGGCCGGTGCGGTGGCGGCTACGTTTGCCTTGGCCACGGCGTTTTGCGCACCGCAGGTGTCGCGCCTGGTTGACCGTTTCGGCCAGGGTAAAGTGCTGCCTGTTTCGGCGTTGCTCGGTGGCGGGGCGTTGCTGATGTTGCTGCTGTGCACGCGGTTGCAGGCGCCGACCTGGACGCTGTTTATCTTCGCCGCGCTGGCCGGTTGCATGCCGAGCATGTCGGCGATGGTGCGCGCGCGCTGGACCGAAATCTATCGTGGCCAGCCGCAATTGCAGACGGCGTATGCGCTGGAATCGGTGCTTGATGAAGTGTGTTTCATCGTTGGCCCGCCGTTGTCGGTCGGCCTCTGCGTGGCGGTGTTTCCCGAGGCTGGACCGTTGGCGGCACTGTTGGCACTGGCGATCGGCGTCACCGCTTTTGTCGCCCAGCGCAGCACCGAGCCGCCGGTGCATCCGCATGGCTCGCAGCATCAGGTTTCGATCATCCGTTCAACCGACATCCAGTTGTTGTTGGTATTGATGATTGCCATGGGCGTAATCGTTGGCGTAGTCGATGTGGTCAGCGTCGCGTTCGCCCAGCAACAGGGGCAACCGGCGGCTGCCAGTATTGTCTTGTCGGTGTATGCCATCGGGTCGTGTCTGGCCGGCCTGGCGTTTGGCGCGCTGCGCTCGAAACTGCCGCTGCCACAACTGTTTTTGTATGGCGGGGTGGCGACGGCGGTGACGACGTTGCCGCTGTTGCTCGCCAGCAATATTGTCGGTCTGGCGCTGGCGGTGTTCATTGCCGGGCTGTTCTTTGCCCCCACGCTGATCGTCGCGATGGCTCTGGTCGAGCGCATCGTGCCGCCGGCCAAACTCACCGAAGGCCTGACCTGGCTGGTGACCGGCCTGAGCATTGGCGTTGCGATCGGCGCTGCCGGCTCCGGAGCGCTGGTGGATGCGTTCGGCGCACGCAGCGGCTTCTGGCTGGCGATTGCGGCGGGGGCGGTGGTGCTTGGCGCGGCCGTGCAGAGTTACCGCCATCTGAAATGACTGGATAGACGCGCGCGGGTTAATTTCTGCAGGATCGCCTTCGTTCTTTTATACAGACAACTTTTTGAGGTAAGCCGGGTGACTCAGCTGACATTGCTGTGCCTTCCTTATTCGGGCGCCAGTGCCATGGTCTACAGCCGCTGGCGGCGCAAATTGCCGCAGTGGCTGACGTTGCAACCGGTAGAACTGCCGGGGCGCGGCGCACGATTTGGCGAAGCGCTGCAAACCGATATGCGGGCGCTGGCCCGTCAGTTGGCCAGCGAACTGCAAACGACCCTGCGCGCGCCTTATGCCATTTTTGGCCATAGCCTCGGCGCGCTGCTGGCCTGCGAGCTGGCCCATGCCTTGCGTGCCTTGGGGTTGCCGGAGCCGGTTGCGCTGTTCGCCTCCGGCACGGCGGCGCCGACGCTGCGCAGTGAATATGACCGCGGCTTCGCTGAACCCAAGAGCGATGCTGAACTGATCGAGCAGTTGCGCACCTTGAATGGCACCAGCGAAGAAATTCTGGCCAATGCCGAATTGATGAGCCTCACCTTGCCGGTGCTGCGTGCCGACTTCCTGCTGTGCGGGCGTTTTCAGCCGATCCAGCGACCATTGCTCAAATGCCCGGTGCATGTGCTCGGCGGTACCACCGACCGGGCGACCACCGAGCAATTGATCGGCTGGAGCAAGGAGACCCTCGGCAGTTTCTCCGTGGACATGCTCGCCGGCGGTCATTTCTTTATTCATGAACACGAAGCCAAAGTGCTGAAAGTCATCAAGGATCAGCTCGACGTTCATCACCGCCGGCACTCAATGCCCGCTACTGCCTGAACATCAGCACATTTCATGGGGGAGCCAGCTCGCTCCCACAGGGTTTCCTGTCCGTCTGAAAATCCCCGCCTGCCTCACTCCTGATACTTCTTCTCATTCGCTAATTTTTCCGGTGTGCATTCGTTTTATAGGGACGACGTGCCTTTGTGCTTCCTGCCTACTGATCCGGATGCTAAGAAATGAATGCTGAAGACTCCTTGAAACTTGCTCGCCGGTTTATCGGGTTGCCCCTGGAAAAGCGCCAGATGTTCCTCGCGGCCCTGCAAAAGGAGGGCGTGGATTTCGCCCGGTTCCCGATCCCCGCCGGGATCGAGGCCGAAGATCGCCAGGCGTTGTCTTACGCGCAGCAACGGATGTGGTTTCTCTGGCAACTGGACCCGTACAGCGGCGCCTACAACTTGCCGGGTGCGGTGCGCCTGAGCGGGCGGCTGAATCTGCCGGCACTGGAGCAGGCGTTTGCTGCACTGGTCGCCCGTCATGAAACCTTGCGCACGGTGTTCCAGCGGCAGGCGGATGACAGTCTGAGGCAAGTGCCGGCCACGGCGACCTTGAACATCCGTCACGAAGATTTCAGCGCGCTGCCGGCCGCTGAACGCGAGGAGGCGGTCGTTCGTGCCGCCGAGCAACAATCGGTGTTGCCGTTCGATCTGGCCGTCGGGCCGTTGCTGCGGGTCACCTTGCTCAAACTCGCCGAGCAGGAGCACGTATTGCTGCTGACCCTGCACCACATCGTTTCCGACGGCTGGTCGATGAACGTGCTGATCGACGAATTCATCCGTTGCTATGATGCCTTTGACGCCGGCCAGCCACCGGCGCTGGCAGCGCTGCCGGTCCAGTACAGTGATTACGCGCTGTGGCAACGGCGTTGGCTGGAAGCCGGCGAGCAGGCGCGGCAACTGGAATATTGGCAGGCGCAGTTGGGAGATGAGCACCCGGTGCTGGAATTGCCGCTGGACCATTCGCGCCCGGCCATGCCGAGCTATCGCGGCACGCGCTATGAGTTTGCCGTCGACGGTCAATTGGCCGAGCAACTGCGCGCCACCGCGCAACAGCATCAAGTCACGTTGTTCATGTTGTTGCTCGGCGCGTTCAATGCGCTGCTGCATCGTTACACCGGGCAGACCGACATCCGTGTCGGCGTGCCGATTGCCAACCGCAATCGCGCCGAGATCGAAGGCCTGATCGGTTTCTTTGTAAACACCCAGGTGCTGCGCACCAAACTGGACGGTCAGACCCGCGTCGATGCGTTGCTGCAAGCGATCAAAGAGACGGCGCTCGGCGCTCAGGCACATCAGGATCTGCCGTTCGAGCAACTGGTTGAAGCGCTGAAACTGGAGCGCAGCCTCATTCACACGCCGCTGTTCCAGGTGATGTACAACCATCAACCGCAGGTGGCCGATATCGCCGCCCTCAGCACGGCCTCGGGCCTGGTGCTCGACAGCCTCGAATGGCAAAGCCGCACCACGCAGTTTGACCTGACACTCGACACCTACGAGAAGGGCGGCAAGCTTCACGCTGCACTGACTTACGCCAGCGATCTGTTCGACGCGCCGACCATCGAACGGATGGCGCGGCACTGGTTGCGCCTGCTCAAGGCAATGGTTGCCGATCCTGCGCAACGCATTGGCGAACTGCCGTTGCTGGACGCGGATGAGCAGCACACGCTGGTGCATGCCTGGAACGCTACAGCAGCGGTTTATCCGAGCGGGCAGCCGATTCATCAATTGATCGAAGCCCAAGTGGCGCGCACCCCGAATGCCCCGGCACTGGTGTTCGCCGAGCAAACCCTGAGTTATGCGCAACTGGAGGCCCGGGCCAACCAACTGGCTCATCTGTTGCGTGAACAAGGCGTGCGGGCCGACAGTCTGGTGGGCATTTGCGTTGAGCGGTCGCTGGAAATGGTGATCGGCCTGCTGGCGATTCTCAAGGCCGGCGGTGCCTATGTGCCGCTGGATCCGCAATACCCGCAAGAGCGTCTCGCCTACATGGTCGAGGACAGCGGCATCACTTTGCTGCTGACCCAGAGTGCGTTGCTGGCGTCGCTGCCGACGGCAGGGGTGAACGTCATTACCCTCGATCAGGAAGCTGACTGGCTGGATCGCTACAGCGAAGGCCGTGTCGATGTGCTCGTCGACCCGTTGAACCTCGCGTACGTGATTTACACCTCCGGCTCCACCGGTAAGCCGAAAGGCGCCGGCAACAGTCATGCGGCACTGGTCAACCGTTTGTGCTGGATGCAGGAGGCTTACGGGCTGGATGCCAGCGATTCGGTGTTGCAGAAAACCCCGTTCAGCTTTGACGTGTCGGTCTGGGAATTTTTCTGGCCGCTGCTGACCGGCGCGCGTCTGGTCGTGGCCGCACCGGGTGCGCACCGCGATCCATCGCTGTTGATCGAAACCATCAACTGCTACGGCATCAGCACGCTGCACTTTGTCCCGTCGATGTTGCAGGCGTTTATTCATGAGCCGGGCGTCGAGGCTTGTGCCGGCCTCAAGCGCATTGTCTGCAGCGGCGAAGCGCTGTCGCTGGATGCGCAACTGCAAGTGTTCGCCAAGCTGCCGAACGCCGGGCTCTACAATTTGTACGGCCCGACCGAGGCGGCCATCGATGTCACCCACTGGACCTGTGTCGACGAAGGCGCCGACAGCGTGCCGATCGGTCGGCCTATCGCCAACCTGCGCACGCATGTGCTCGACGCCGAACTGTTGCCGGTGCCGAGCGGCGTGGCCGGTGAGTTGTATCTGGGCGGGGCAGGGCTGGCGCGCAGTTATCACCAGCGTCCGGCGCTGACTGCCGAGCGTTTTGTACCGTGCCCGTTCCACGACGGCGCGCGCCTTTACCGCACCGGTGACCGGGTGCGCCAGCGTGCCGACGGCGTCATCGAATACCTCGGGCGTCTGGATCATCAGGTGAAGTTGCGCGGCTTGCGTATCGAGTTGGGCGAAATCGAAACCCGCCTGATGCAGCATCCGCTGGTACGTGAGGCCGTGGTGCTGGTGCAGGGTGGCAAACATCTGGTCGGCTATCTGGTGCTGGAAACCGCTCAGGCAGACGAACAATGGCAACAGGACGTCAAGGCCTGGCTGCTCGGCAGCCTGCCGGAATTCATGGTGCCGACCTACCTGCTGACGCTGGACAGGTTGCCGGTCACTGCCAACGGCAAGCTGGATCGCAAAGCCTTGCCGCAACCGGATGCCGCGCCACAGCAAGCCTTCGTCGCGCCGCAGGATGCCATGCAAAAGGCCCTGGCGGCGATCTGGGAAGACGTGCTCGGTCTGCAGCGCGTGGGTGTGGAAGACAACTTCTTCGAGCTGGGTGGCGATTCGATCATTTCGATTCAAGTGGTCAGCCGCGCGCGGCAGGCCGGGATTCGTATCAGCCCGCGCGACCTGTTCCAGTATCAGACTGTGCGCAGTCTGGCGCTGGTCGCGATTCTCGACAGCCACAGCTCGGTGGATCAGGCGCCGGCGACAGGCGAGGCTTTGTTGGGGCCGATCCAGCAGCAGTTTTTCAGCCGGGCGATGCCGCAGCGTGAGCACTGGAACCAGTCCCTGTTGTTAACCCCGCGCGAGGCGTTGAATGCTCAGTGGCTCGACATGGCATTGACCAATGTGATCAATCACCACGATGCCTTGCGTCTGCGTTTTGTCGAGGGCGTCGACGGCTGGCAGCAAGCGTACGCTGCACAGGTCGAACGCGCTGACGTATGGCTGCGCACGGCCGAGACGACCGCGCAACTGAGCGCCCATTGCGACGAGGCCCAGCGCAGTCTGGATCTGGCCAACGGGCCGCTGTTGCGCGCGGTATTAGTGACCATGGCTGATGGCAGTCAGCGCCTGTCGCTGATCCTCCATCACCTGGTGGTGGACGGTGTGTCGTGGCGCGTGTTGCTGGAAGATCTGCAGCAAGCCTACGAACAACTCGCGGCGGGCGGTGGTGTGCAATTGCCGGCCAAGACCAGCGCGTTCCAGAGCTGGACGGCGCGCCTGAGCACCGAGGCTTCGCGCTTCGACGATCAACTGGATTACTGGAAAGCCCAGCACGACACCGCGCAGGATCTGCCGTGCGAACGCCCTGAAGGCAGCCTGCAAAACCGTTTCGGTAAAAAGATCGAATGGCGTCTGGACGCCGAGCGCACTCGCCAATTGCTGCAACAGGCACCAGCGGCCTATCGCACGCAGGTCAACGATCTGCTGCTGACGGCATTGGCGCGCATAATCAGTGGCTGGAGCGGTCAGCCGGGCACCCTGATCCAACTGGAAGGCCATGGCCGTGAAGACCTGTTCGACGACATTGACCTGACGCGCAGCATCGGCTGGTTCACCAGCCTGTTCGCCGTCAATCTGGTGGCAGCCGAGGACCTCGAAGGTTCGATCAAGGCGATCAAAGAACAACTGCGCGCGGTACCGGACAAAGGTCTGGGTTACGGCGTGCTGCGTTACCTGGCAGCGCCGTCGGTGCGCGAAGAACTGGCTGCATTGCCTGCGCCGCGTATTACCTTCAACTATCTGGGGCAGTTCGACCGTCAGTTCGATGAGCAGGCGCTGTTGGTGCCGTCCACCGAGTTTGGCGGTGTCGCCCAGGATCAACAGGCGCCACTGGATAACTGGTTGACGGTCGAAGGCCAGGTCTATGGCGGCGAATTGAGCCTGAGTTGGGGTTTCAGCTCGCAGATGTTCGATAGCGCCACTGTGCAAATGTTGGCTGACCGCTACGCCGCAGAACTGATTGCCCTGATCGAGCACTGCTGTGCCCTCGACACCGCGCAAGTGACGCCATCGGACTTCCCGTTGGCGCGCATCAGCCAGGCGCAACTGGATGCGTTGCCGGTCGCCGCCGCCGTTATCGAAGATGTTTATCCGCTGTCGCCGATGCAGCAGGGCATGTTGTTCCATACCCTGTATGAACCGCAGGTCGAGGCGTACATCAGCCAGATGCGACTGGACATTCAGGGCCTCGATCCGCAGCGTTTTGCCGACGCCTGGCAAGCGGCGCTGGCGCGTCATGATGTGCTGCGCAGCAGCTTCCACTGGCAAGGTCTGGACAGCGCTCATCAAGTGATCAGCCGTCAGGTGCAATTGCCGCTGCAGGTGCTGGACAACACTGACACCGATGCGCTGGCCGAGACTGAGCGGGCGCAGGGTTTCGAACTCGACTGCGCGCCGTTGCTGCGCCTGAAATTGGTACGCACCGGTGCCAATAGCTGGCACTTGATCTACACCAGCCATCACATCCTGATGGACGGCTGGAGTAACGCGCAACTGCTCGGCGAGGTGATTTCGCACTATGCCGACGCGCATTCATTGCCGGCACCGGTGGGGCATTACCGCGATTACATGGGCTGGTTGCAGCAGCAATCGGCAGACGCTGGCAAGGCGTTCTGGAACGCTGCGCTGGCGCCGTTGCAAGCGCCGACACTGCTTGCCGATGCCGTGCGTGCGCCCGTGGCTGGCCACGGCACAGACGAGCATCGCGAGGTGATCGACGCAGCCGCAACGCGGCGTCTGGGCGAGTTCGCCCGTCAGCAGAAAGTCACCCTCAACACGTTGCTGCAAGCGGCCTGGAGCCTGTTGCTGCAACGCTACACCGGGCAGGACTGCGTAGCGTTCGGCGCGACAGTGGCCGGTCGTTCGGCGCCGCTGCCGGGCATCGAGCAGCAACTGGGGTTGTTCATCAACACCTTGCCAATAGTGTGCAACCCGCGCCCGGATCATCGCGTCGGGGAGTGGTTGAGTGATCTGCAGGCGCAGAACCTGGCCCTGCGTGAATTCGAGCATGTGCCGTTGTACGACATTCAAGGCTGGGCAGGGCAGCAGGGCTCGGCGCTGTTCGACAGTCTGCTGGTGTTCGAAAACTTCCCGGTGGCCGAGGCGCTGAAACAGGGCGCACCGGCCGGGTTGACCTTCGGCAACCTGCATAACCATGAACGCACTCACTATCCGCTGACGCTGGGCATTGAACTCGGCGCCACGCTGAGCCTGGAGATGAGCTACGACGCCGCGCGATTCAGCGCCGCCCAAGTACACATGCTCTGCGCCAACCTGCGCCACTTGCTTGAGCAATTGATCACCAACGTCACCGCTTGCCTCGGTAACCTGACGCTGCTCGATGCTGCTGCCACGCACACCATGCTCGCCCATTGCCAGCTGCCAGCGCCGCAATTGCAGCACACCGGCCTGGTGCACGAGCGCATTGCCGCGCAGGCCAAAGCCACACCGCAGGCACTGGCCGTGCAGTGCGGTGAACAGCGCCTGAGCTATGACGAACTGAACCGCCAGGCGAATCGCCTCGCTCACCGTCTGCTGGCCAGCGGTGCAGCACCGGGCAAACGCATCGGTCTGGCGCTGCGTCGTGGCCCGCAAATGATCGTCAGTTTGCTGGCCGTGCTGAAGACGGGCGCCGCTTACGTACCGCTTGATGCCAATTACCCGGCCCAGCGTCTGGCCTACATGATCGAAGACAGCCGTGTCGATCTGCTGCTCGATGAATCCGCTCTGCTGCAAGACGTGCCGCTGCCGGCAGGTCTTGAACATTTGCACCTGGGCGAAATCATCGAGACGCTGGGCGCTTATCCGGACAGCGATCCGCTGAATCACGCCACGGTCGATGACTTGGCGTACTTGATCTACACCTCGGGTTCCACCGGCCAGCCAAAAGGCGTGGCGATTGCTCACGGGGCGCTGCGCGAGTTCTGCCAGACCGGTGCCGAGTATTCGGCGCTCACTGCCGATGATCGCGTGCTGCAATTTGCGACCTTCAGCTTCGACGGTTTTGTCGAGCAGTGCTACCCACCGCTGTGCGTCGGTGCGACGCTGATCATGCGAGGCGATGAACTCTGGGACGTCCTGCAACTGGCGGACGAGATCGTCGGCCAACGCGTGACCCTGGCGGACTTGCCGGCGGCTTACTGGTTCTTGCTGGCGCGTGAATGCGCTGGCGGCAACATCGCCAGCCTGGGCCGGTTGCGTCAGGTTCACGTCGGTGGTGAAGCCATGTCCGTCGAAGGCCTGCGCCTGTGGCACGAGGCAGGTTTGAGCCACGTGCGCTTGCTCAACACCTACGGGCCGACCGAGGCGACGGTGGTGTCCAGTGTGCACGACTGCCGCTTGAGCGATGCCAGCGACAGTTTCGGTATTCCGATTGGCCGGGCCATTCCCGGCCGCGCGTTGTACGTACTCGACAGCGCCGGGCAATTGCTGCCAGCCGGTGGTGTCGGCGAATTGTGCATCGGCGCGAGCGCCTGTCTGGCGCAGCAGTATTTCGATCGTCCGGCCCTTACCGCCGAACGCTTCCTGCCGGATCCGTTTGCCGCCGAGGCGGGGGGGCGTCTGTATCGCAGCGGCGACCTCGCCCGCTACAACGAAAACGGCGATCTGGAATACGCCGGGCGGATCGACCACCAAGTGAAGATTCGTGGCTTGCGCATTGAGATGGGGGAAATCGAAGCCTGTCTGCAAGCGCAGGAAGGCGTGCACGCCGCCGCAGTCATCGCTCAGGATTTCCCGGGGGGCGCACAACTGGTGGCTTATGTAGTGCCCGAAGCAGGCACCGAGCCTGCGACCGCGCAGGCGCAGTGGCTGGGCTCGCTCAAAGCTTCGCTGCAACAAGTGCTGCCCGATTACATGGTGCCGGCGCACCTGCTGTTGCTGGACGCGTTGCCCTTGAACAACAACGGCAAACTGGATCGCACCGCGCTGCCGAAAGCCGAACTGAACCAGGATTTGTGCGCTTATGCCGCGCCGCAGACCTTGCTGCAGGTGCAACTGGCGCAGATCTGGGAAGCCGTGCTGGAGTCCGGCGTGGTGGGGCTCAACGATCACTTCTTCGAACGAGGCGGCCACTCGTTGCTGGCCACTCAGGTGATTTCCCGGGTCCGCCAGACGCTCAAGCTCGATGTGCCGATGCGCACCCTGTTCGAGCAGCCGACGCTGCAAGCCTTTGCCGCCGCCTGCGCGACCCTGCAACACAGCGAAACTGTGCCAATGCTGGCGTTGCCGCGCGGTGATGCACTGGCGTTGTCTTATGCCCAGGAACGTCAGTGGTTCCTCTGGCAACTGGAGCCGGACAGCGCCGCTTACCACGTGCCAAGTGCGCTGCGTTTGCGCGGTGCGCTGGACATCGGCGCATTGCAGAACAGCTTCAATCAACTGGTGGCCCGTCATGAGCCGTTGCGCACCACGTTCCGTCAGGACGACGAACGCACCGTGCAGGTGGTTCATGCGCAGGGACAATTGACGATTGAACAACACCGCCTCAACACCGAAGAGGGTCCGGCGAACTGGGTGCAGGCGCAGATCCGCCAACCGTTCGATCTGTTGAACGGGCCACTGCTGCGCGTCGCTCTGCTACGGATGGCGGCGGATGATCATGTGCTGGTGATCACTCAGCACCACATCGTTTCTGACGGCTGGTCGATGCAAGTGATGGTGCGCGAACTGATGGCGATGTACGCCGCAGAATGCGCTGGACAACCGCTCGAACTGGCAGCGCTGACGCTGCAATACGCCGATTTTGCCCAGTGGCAACGACAGTGGATGGACGCTGGTGAGCGTCAGCGTCAACTCGATTATTGGATGGCTCAACTCGGCGGCGAACAACCGGTGCTGGAGCTGCCGCTGGACCATTCGCGTCCGGCGGTGCAGAGCTATCGTGGCGCGCGGCTGGATGCGCGGCTGGAATCCGCGTTGAGTGCTCAATTGCAGGAGGTTGCCCGACGTGAGGGGGTGACGATGTTCATGCTCTTGCTGGCCTCGTTCCAGACTCTGTTGCACCGCTACAGTGGTCAGGACGATATCCGCGTCGGCGTGCCGATTGCCAACCGCAACCGCGCTGAAACCGAAGGCCTGATCGGCTTCTTCGTCAACACCCAGGTGATGCGCGCACAGTTTGCCGGCGACCTGAGTTTCCGTGATTTGCTGGCACAGACTCGTCAGGCCGCAATGGGCGCCCAGGCGCATCAGGATCTGCCGTTCGAGCAATTGGTCGAAGCGTTGGCGCCGCAGCGTAGCCTGAGCCACAGTCCGTTGTTCCAGGTGCTGTTCAACCACCAGCGCGATGCCGCGCCGGTCACCGATGTGGCGGGTTTGCGCATCGAAGGCCTGCCGTGGAACAGCGGCACCGCACAATTCGACCTGACCCTGGATACCACAGAAACCGCCGCCGGGCTGATGGTCAGTCTGACCTACGCCAGCGATCTGTTCGAGGCGACGACCATCGCGCGTCTGTTCGAACACTGGCAGGCATTGCTGCGGGCGGTTGTCGCTGCACCGCAGCAGGCGATCGCCGCGTTGCCGATGCTCGCCGCGCAGGAGCGTCAGCAGATTCTCGAAGACTGGAACGCCACTGCCACCGAGTACCCGCTACACCAGAGCGTGCAGCAGTTGATCGAAGCGCAGGTGCTGCGCACGCCGGATGCCATGGCGCTGATATACGCCGATGAATGCCTGAGCTACGCGCAACTCAATGCCCGCGCCAACCAGTTGGCGCACAAGCTGATGGCGCTGGGTGTCGGACCTGAAAGCCTGGTCGGCATCGCCGCCGAACGTTCGATCGAAATGGTCGTCGCGCTGTTGGCCGTGCTTAAGGCCGGGGGCGCCTACGTGCCGCTGGACCCTGAATACCCGCAGGATCGCCTGGCCTACATGATCGAAGACAGCGGCGTCCAGCTGTTGCTGACTCAGGCGCATCTGCTTGATGCCTTGCCGGTGAGCGGTCAGGTACAAACCCTGTTGCTCGAGGCGTCGCTGGAGGGCTTCGCCAGCCACAATCCGGAAGTGGCGGTCACGGGTGAAAACCTTGCCTACGTGATTTACACCTCCGGCTCAACCGGCAAACCGAAAGGCGCTGGCAACCGTCATGTCGCCCTGACCAACCGTCTGTGCTGGATGCAGCAGGCCTATGAGATCGGTGCGGGCGACAGCGTGCTGCAAAAGACCCCGTTCAGCTTTGACGTGTCGGTGTGGGAGTTCTTCTGGCCTCTGATGACCGGCGCACGTCTGGTCGTCGCAGCCCCGGGCGATCACCGCGATCCGGCAAAACTGGTGGCGCTGATCAACCGCGAACACATCACCACGCTGCACTTTGTGCCATCGATGTTGCAAGCCTTCTTGCAAGACGCCGAGGTCGGCACCTGCACCAGCCTGCAACGCATCGTCTGCAGCGGTGAAGCGCTGCCGGCAGACGCGCAACAGCAAGTCTTCGCCAAACTGCCAACTGCCGGTCTGTATAACCTCTATGGCCCGACGGAAGCGGCCATCGATGTAACGCACTGGACGTGTGTGGAGGAGGGCCGCGACAGCGTGCCGATCGGTCAGCCGATTGCCAACCTCGGCTGCTACATCCTTGACGATAACCTTGAGCCGGTGCCGACCGGTGTGCTCGGCGAGTTGTATCTGGCGGGCGTTGGTCTGGCGCGCGGCTACCACCAGCGTCCGGCGCTGACCGCCGAACGTTTTGCGGTCAGCCCTTTCGGCGCCGGCGAACGGATCTACCGCACCGGCGACCTGGCACGCTACCGCGCCGACGGCGTGATCGAATACGCCGGCCGAATCGACCATCAGGTCAAGCTGCGCGGCCTGCGTATCGAACTCGGTGAAATCGAAGCGCGTCTGCTCGAACACGCCAATGTCCGAGAAGCCGCGGTGTTGGTGATCGACGGCAAACTGTTGACCGGTTACGTGGTGCTGAACGAAGACAGCGCGGACTGGCGCGACACCTTGATGCGTCATCTGCACGCCGGACTGCCGGAATACATGGTGCCCAACCAGTGGCTGAATCTGCCGCAGATGCCGTTGAGCCCGAATGGCAAACTGGATCGCAAGGCGCTGCCGAAACCGCAATTGGGTGCAGACACGGCTGAATACATCGCGCCGCGCAATGAGCTGGAACAGCGCATTGCCGCGGTGTGGGCCGATGTGCTGAAACTGCCACGAGTAGGCTTGGCCGATAACTTCTTTGAACTGGGTGGCGATTCGATCATTTCAATTCAGGTGGTGGCCCGTGCCCGTCAGGCCGGCATCCGCTTTACCCCCAAAGACTTGTTCCAGTACCAGACCGTCCAGGCACTGGCGGGTGTCGCGACGCTAGGCGATGGCGCGGCGCAAATCGATCAGGGCGCGGTCAGTGGCGCCACGCCGTTGCTGCCGTTCCAGCAGTGGTTCTTCGCGGCTGAGATTGCCGAGCGGCATCACTGGAACCAGTCGGTGATGCTCAAGCCGGCCGTGAGCATTCAGGCAAATGTGCTTGAGCAATCCTTGCAAGAACTGGTCGCGCATCACGATGCCTTGCGCCTGTCGTTCACAGAAACGGCCAGCGGCTGGACCGCAAATCATCACGCAGCAACGGTGCAACACACCCTGCTGATGCAGGCTTGTGTCAGCGATGAACAACAGTTGCAGGCCGCCTGCCTGGCGGCGCAACGCAGCTTCGATCTGGCTCAAGGCCCGCTGTTGCGTGGCTTGCTGGTGAGCCTGGCCGATGGTTCGCAACGCTTGCTGCTGGCGGTGCACCACCTGGTGGTGGACGGA
Organism: Pseudomonas baetica; assembly: GCF_002813455.1. Classification (NCBI taxonomy): domain Bacteria; kingdom Pseudomonadati; phylum Pseudomonadota; class Gammaproteobacteria; order Pseudomonadales; family Pseudomonadaceae; genus Pseudomonas; species Pseudomonas baetica. The sequence goes on from NZ_PHHE01000001.1 coordinate 786,842, forward strand.
GTGTCCTGGCGGATTCTGCTGGAAGATTTGCAAGGCGCTTACCAGCAGCGCATCGACGGCAAGCCCCCGCTTCTGCCGGCCAAGACCAGTGCCTTCAAGCACTGGGCCGAACGTTTGCAGGAGCACGCGCCACAACGCGCTGGCGAACTTGAGCTGTGGCGCGCACAACTGGCTGATGCGCCCGTCGACCTGCCGTGCACCCATCCACAGGCCAGCCTGCAAAATCGTTACGCACATACCGTCGAGACGCGCCTCGATCAAGTGCTGACCCGACAACTGCTGCAACAGGCACCGGCGGCGTATCGCACTCAGGTCAATGACCTGTTGATGACCGCGCTGGCCCGAGTCATCTGCCGCTGGACGGGGCACGCCTCGACCTTGATTCAGTTGGAAGGGCACGGTCGTGAAGACCTGTTTGACGACCTCGACCTGAGCCGCAGCGTCGGCTGGTTCACCAGCCTGTTCCCGGTGCGCCTGACCCCGGCCGCGTCACTTGACGGTTCGATCAAGCAGATCAAGGAACAGCTGCGGGCGATTCCCGACAAAGGCCTGGGCTTCGGCGTGTTGCGTTACTTCGGCGATGAAGTGACCCGCCGTGAGCTGGCGGCGCTGCCGACACCGCGTATCACCTTCAACTACCTCGGGCAGTTCGACAGCCAGTTCGATGACGGCGCACTGTTCGCCCCGGCCAGCGAAAAGGCCGGCGACGAACAGAGCCCGTTGGCGCCGCTGGGCAACTGGCTGGAACTCAACGGTCAGGTCTACGGTGGCGTGTTGAGCCTGGGCTGGACGTTCAGCCGCGAAATGTTCGATGAAACGACCATTCAACGTCTGGCCGATGAGTACGCGGTCGAACTGGCGGCGCTGGTCGAGCATTGCTGCGCCGCGCAGAACGCCGGCATCACGCCGTCGGACTTTCCGTTGGCGTCGCTCAACCAGCAACAGCTCGACGCCTTGCCGGGTGCCGATGTCGATGACATCTACCCGCTGTCGCCGATGCAACAGGGCATGTTGTTCCACAGCCTGTACGAACAAGGTTCGGGTGATTACATCAATCAGATGCGCGTCAGCGTCGAAGGCCTGGATCCCGAGCGTTTGCGTCAGGCCTGGCAGGGCGCGGTCGACCGCCATGCGATTCTGCGTACGCGGTTCGTGTGGATCTCCGAGCAGGAACAGCCGCTGCAAATCGTCCAGCGCCAGGCCGAGTTGCCGTTCAGCCTGCAGGACTGGCGAGGTCGCGCTGACTTGCCGTCGGCCCTCGACGTGCTGGCGCAAGAGCAACTGCAACAGGGCTTCGACCTGTTGCAGGCACCGTTGCTGCGTCTGGTGCTGGTGCGCACCGATGATGACCGCCACGAAATGATCTACACCAGCCATCACATCCTCATGGACGGCTGGAGCAACTCGCAGTTGCTCGGCGAAGTGATGCAGCGCTACGCCGGTGCAACCCCGGCCGCGCCGCTGGGCCGTTATGGTGATTACATCGGCTGGCTGCAGCGTCAGGACGGTCAGGCCAGCGAACGCTTCTGGACTGAGCGTCTGGCCGACCTGGAGGAACCGACTCACTTGGCCCGCAGCTGCCTGGATACGCTGGCGACCGCTGGCCAGAGCGGTTACGACCAGCAAACCCGATGGCTGGACCGTGAGCAGACGCAACGTCTGGGCGCGTTCGCCCGTCAGCACAAGGTCACCCTCAACACCGTGGTGCAGGCCGCCTGGTTGCTGCTGTTGCAGCGTTACACCGGGCAATCGACCGTGGCGTTCGGCGCTACGGTCGCCGGGCGTCCGGCCGAGCTGCCAGGCGTCGAGCAACAGGTCGGTTTGTTCATCAACACCTTACCGGTGATCGCCACCCCGCGTGTCGAGCAACCCCTCGGTGAGTGGTTGCAAACGGTGCAGGCGCTGAACCTGGCCATGCGCGAATTCGAATACACGCCACTGGCAGACATCCAGCGCTGGTCGGGACAACGTGGCGAAGGCTTGTTCGACAGCCTGCTGGTGTTCGAGAACTACCCGGTGTCGGAGGCGCTGAATAACGGTGCGCCGCAAGGCTTGCGTTTCGGCCAGGCGTGCAGCCAGGAACAGACCAACCTGCCGTTGACAGTGCTGGTAGATCTGAGCGACAGCCTGTCGTTGCAATTTGCCTATGCCCGGCAACATTTCAGCGCTGCGCAGATCGAGCAGATAGGCGGCCACTTGCAGCACCTGTTGCAGCAAATGGCCGACTCGCCGGCGCAACGTCTGTTGGCCGATCTGAGTGTGTTCGATGCCGCGCAGCACCAAGCGGTGTTGCAGGACTGGAACCGTGCACCGGCCAGCTTTGCGCAAACCCGCACCCTGCCACAACTGATCGAAGCACAAGTGCGTCGGGCGCCGCAGGCAATTGCCGTGAGCCTGGGCGAGGAACAGTTGAGCTACGGCGAACTCAACGCCCGTGCCAACCGCCTGGCCCATGCCCTGATCGCACGGGGCGTCGGTGCCGATGTACTGGTCGGTCTGGCTGCCGAGCGTTCGATCGAAATGGTCGTCGGCCTGGTCGCCATCCTCAAGGCCGGTGGCGCTTACCTGCCGCTGGATCCGCAGTACCCGGCCGAGCGCCTGCAATACATGATCCAAGACAGCGGCATCGCCTTGCTGCTGATGCAGCCGGGGGTGCTCGATCACCTGGCGGTGGCCGACAGCGTCGAAACCCTGCTGCTGGGTGATGACAGCCGCTGGCAGGATCAATTGGCAACCGATCCGCAGGTCTGGGCCGACAGCGCCAGCCTCGCTTACGTGATCTACACCTCGGGCTCCACCGGCAAGCCGAAAGGTACGCTGCTGGCTCACGACAACGTGCTGCGTCTGTTCGAGGCCACGGACCCTTGGTTCAGCTTTGGTGCTGAGGACCGCTGGACGCTGTTCCACTCGTACGCGTTCGACTTCTCGGTCTGGGAAATCTTCGGCGCACTGTTGCATGGCGGGCGTCTGGTGATCGTGCCGCACAGCGTCAGCCGCTCGCCGCAGGAGTTCCATGCGCTGCTGTGTCGCGAGCGCATCACCGTGCTCAACCAGACGCCGTCGGCATTCAAGCAACTGATGCAAGTCGCCTGCGACGCACCACAGGATGCGCAACTGTCGCTGCGTTACGTTGTGTTTGGCGGTGAAGCGCTGGAAGTGCGCAGCCTGCGTCCATGGTTCGAACGCTTCGGCGACGCTGCGCCACAACTGATCAACATGTACGGCATTACCGAAACCACGGTTCACGTGACTTACCGTCCGTTGACCCTGGCCGATCTCGAACAGGATGCCGGCAGCCCGTTGGGCGAACCGATCCCGGACCTCGGCTGGTACGTGCTCGACGCCGACCTGCGACCGGTGGCGAAGGGCTGCATCGGCGAATTGCACGTCAGCGGCGCCGGTCTGGCACGCGGTTATCTCAAGCGTGCCGACCTCAGCGCATTGCGTTTCGTGCCTAACCCGTTCGGTGACGACGGCGCGCGGCTGTACCGCACCGGTGACCTGGCGCGCTATCGCGCCGATGGCCGGATCGAGTACGCCGGACGCATCGACCATCAAGTGAAGATCCGTGGTTTCCGTATCGAGCTGGGGGAAATCGAGGCGCAATTGTTGGCGCTGCCGCAAATCCGTCAGGCCGTGGTACTGGATCAGCCAGGCGCCGGTGGCGTGCAACTGGTCGCGTATCTGGTGGCCGATCAGTCGGTCGAACTCGATCAACAGGGCCAATGGCGTGAGCACCTGCGCCAGGCGCTCAAGCACAACCTGCCGGATTACATGGTGCCGGCGCACTTGGTACTGCTCGACAGCCTGCCGCTGACCGCCAACGGCAAGCTCGACCGCAAAGCCCTGCCGCAGCCGGATGCCAGCCTGCTGCAAAACACCTACGTGGCGCCTGAAAGCGAACTGCAACAGCAGATCGCCGGGGTCTGGGCCGAGGTGTTGAAGCTGGAGCGAGTCGGCCTGACGGACAACTTCTTCGAACTCGGCGGCCATTCGCTGCTGGCCACTCAGGTGGCCCTGCGTTTGCGTGAGTTGTTGGGCTTCGAAGTGCCGTTGGCCAGCCTGTTCGCCAGTGCCGATCTGGCGGCTTTCAGCGAGGCCATACAAACCCTGCAACCTGATTTGCAGCCCGTTCATGATGTTTTGGCTAAATCCTTGGAGGCTCTCAATCGTTTATCAGCAGATGAACTTGAAAAACTGATTTCCTGAGAGGACCACGGCATGCAGCAGTTGATTGAATCGGTAGGCGCGCTTTCTCCCGAGAAACGCAAGGCGCTGGCGATTCTACTGGGCAAACAGGGCATTAACCTTTATGGCATCGCGCCGATTTTCCGGCGCACCGAAGGTGAACCGCTGCTGTTGTCTTATGCCCAGGAGCGGCAGTGGTTTCTCTGGCAGATGGAGCCGGACAGCGCGGCGTACCACATCCCCACGGCGTTGCGCTTGCGCGGCGCCCTGGACATGGCAGTACTGCAGCGCAGTTTCGATACGCTGATCGAGCGTCACGAAAGTCTGCGCACCGGGTTTGCCCGAGGTGATCAGGACAAGGCCATTCAGCTGATCAAGGCGCCGTATGCCTCGCAGATCGAGGTTCATCAACTGGCAGGCGAAGTCGATGAGCCGCGTTTGCGCACGGCCATCGAAGCACAGATCGCCCGCCCGTTCGACCTTGAACAGGATGCGTTGCTGCGAGTCTGCCTGTTGCAGTTGGCACCGGACGATCACGTTCTGGTGATGGTGCAACATCACATCATTTCCGATGGCTGGTCGATGCAAGTGATGGTCGGCGAACTGATCGAACTCTATGCCGGGTTCAGTCGGGGCGCACCGGCCACGCTGGCACCGTTGCCGATCCAGTACGCCGATTTCGCCCAGTGGCAACGCAGCTGGATGGACGCCGGTGAGCGGGAGCGGCAACTGAGCTATTGGGTCGAACACCTGGGTTCGGATCCGGCCGTGCTGGAACTGCCGGCCGACCATCCGCGCCCCCTGGTGCAAAGCTATCGCGGCGCACGTCTGGATCTGCAACTGGACGCGGCGTTGAGCAAAGGCTTGCAGGACCTCGCGCGCCGTGAAGGCGTGACGATGTTCATGCTGTTGCTGGCGGCGTTCCAGACCTTACTGCATCGCTACAGCGGTCAAGATGACATTCGCATCGGCGTGCCGATTGCCAACCGCAACCGCGCGGAAACCGAAGGGTTGATCGGCTTTTTCGTCAACACCCAGGTCTTGCGCGCCACCCTCGACAGCAGCATGCCGTTCAGCGCGTTGCTGGCCCAGGCCAAGCAATCGGCGCTGGGCGCGCAGGCGCATCAGGATCTGCCGTTCGAGCAATTGGTCGAAGCTCTGGCGCCGGAACGCAGCCTGAGCCGCAGCCCGTTGTTCCAGGTGATGTTCAACCATCAGAGCGGCGCGCGGCAGGCCAGTCAGGCCATGCAATTGCCGGGGCTTGCGATTGAAAGTGTGAACTGGGACAGCCTCACGGCGCAGTTCGACCTGACCCTTGAAACCCACGAGTCGCCGCAAGGCGTGTGGGCCTCGCTGATCTACGCCACGGACCTGTTTGAGGCGACGTCCATCGAGCGTATGGGCCGGCACTTGCAGGCGCTGCTCAAGGGCATCGTCTGCGATGCGCAACAGCGTCTCGGCGAGTTGCCGTTGCTCGATGCCAGTGAGCGGCAGGTCTTGCTGCACGACTGGAACCCTGTGGACGCTCCGTTTGCCAGCGATCTGTGCATCCACCAGTTGATCGCTCTTCAGGCGGCGCAGACCCCGGATGCACGCGCGGTGACCTTTGCCGAGCGGCACCTGACGTACGCCCAGCTTGAAGCGCGGGCCAACCCGTTGGCGCATGCCTTGATCGAGCGTGGCGTCGGCCCGGAAGTGCGGGTTGGCGTGGCGATGCAGCGCTCGGAGAATCTGCTGGTCGCTCTGCTGGCCGTGCTCAAGGCTGGGGGTGTGTACGTGCCACTCGACCCGGACTACCCGGCCGACCGTGTCGCTTACATGCTCGAAGACAGCCGTGCGTTGTGCCTGCTGACCGAACGGGATGTCGCCACCAATCTGGCGATTGCCGCCGACACCGACGTGCTGCTGATGGACAACGCTGCCGAAGATTTCGCCGCGTACCCTGCGCAAGCGCCGGACACGCGGGTGTCGGCCGACAACCTGGCGTATGTGATTTACACCTCCGGTTCTACCGGCAAACCGAAAGGCGTGGCGATTGCGCATCGCAACGTGCTGGCGCTGATCGACTGGTCGCAATCGGTGTACAGCCGCGACGATATTCAAGGCGTGCTGGCCTCGACCTCGGTGTGTTTCGACCTGTCGGTGTGGGAACTGTTTGTCACCCTGGCCAACGGTGGCTCGCTGATCATCGCCCGTAATGCGCTGGAGTTGCCGCAGTTGCCGGCCCGTGATCAGGTGCGCCTGATCAACACCGTGCCGTCGGCGATTGCCGCCCTGCAACGCAGTGGCGAGATCCCGCCGAGCGTGCGCATCATCAATCTGGCCGGCGAGCCGCTCAAGCAAGCGCTGGTCGACACCTTGTACGCGCAACCGACGGTCGAGCATGTTTTCGACCTGTACGGTCCGTCGGAAGACACCACCTATTCGACCTGGACCCGGCGCACGGCGGGTGGCCAGCCGAGCATCGGCCGGCCACTGAAGCACACCGCCAGCTATGTCCTCGATGGCGAGCTGCAACCGGTGCCGCAAGGCGTTGCCGCCGAACTGTATCTGGCCGGTGCCGGCATCACCCGCGGTTACCTGGCCCGGCCGGCGTTGACCGCAGAAAAGTATCTGCCGAACCCGTTCGGTGCTCCGGGCGAGCGCTTCTACCGCACGGGTGACCTGACGCGTTATCAAGTTGACGGCAACCTGCAATACGTCGGGCGTATCGACCATCAGGTCAAGGTGCGCGGTTTCCGCATCGAGCTGGGCGAGATCGAAGCGCGCCTGTTGCAACAAGACGCGGTGCGCGAACTCGCGGTACTGGCGCAGGAAGGCGCGAGCGGTCAGCAACTGGTCGCCTACATCGTGCCAAGCGCTGCCCTGGGCAATGCCGAAGAGCAAGCGCGTCTGCGCGAAGTGCTCAAGGCCGGCCTGCGTGAACACCTGCCGGAATACATGGTGCCGGCACATTTGCTGTTCCTTGAACAACTGCCGCTGACCCCCAACGGCAAGCTTGATCGCAAGGCACTGCCCAAACCTGACGCAGCGCTGGAGCAGCACAGCTACCTGGCGCCGAGCAATGACAACGAACGGCAGTTGTGCGAGATCTGGCAGGCGGTACTCGGGCTCGAGCAGGTGGGCGTCACCGACAACTTCTTTGCCCTCGGCGGTGACTCGATCATCTCCATCCAGGTGGTCAGCCGGGCGCGTCAGGCCGGTCTGCGCATCACCCCCAAGGATCTGTTCCAGTACCAGACCGTACAAGGTCTGGCCCGGGTCGCCCAGCGTGGCGAGGCGGCGTTCAGCATCGAGCAGGGCGCTGTCACCGGCAGCACGCCGTTGCTGCCGTTCCAGCAACGATTCTTCGAACTGCAGATTCCCGAGCGTCAGCGCTGGAACCAGTCGCTGTTGCTGAAACCTTCGCAGACGGTCGACGCCGATGTCCTCGAACACGCCTTGCAGGCGCTGGTGGCGCATCACGATGCCTTGCGCTTGAGCTTTAGCGAAGGCGCTGATGGCTGGACTGCCACGCACCGTGCGCCGGACAACCAGCCGTTGCTGCAACGGGCGAGCGTGCAGCACGCCGACGAAATCGAAGCGGTGTGCGACGCCGCGCAAGGCAGTCTTGATTTGCAAAACGGTCCGCTGTTGCGCGCCGTGCTACTTGAGGTCGGCGACGGCAGTCAGCGTCTGTTGCTGGCGATCCATCACCTGGTGGTCGACGGTGTGTCCTGGCGCGTGTTGCTGGAAGATTTGCAGAACGCTTGCGAGCAACTGCAAAACGGTCAGACGATCAAACTCGCGGCCAAGACCAGCCCGTTCAAGGACTGGGCGCAACACCTGCAAACGTTCGCCGCCGGCGAGCTGCACAACGAACTGGCGTGGTGGGCCGAGCAGTTGGGCGAGGCGCCTGCCGATCTGCCTTGCGACAACCCTGCGGCGACCTTGCAAAACCGTCACGCGGTGAGTGTGGAAACCCGCTTGAATGCCGATCAGACCCGCCAATTGCTGCAGCAGGCGCCCGCCGCCTATCGCACGCAGATCAACGATGTGCTGCTGACGGCACTGGCGCGGGTGATTTGCCGCTGGACCGGGCAGGCTTCGACCCTGATTCAGCTCGAAGGTCATGGCCGTGAAGAGCTGTTCGACGACATCGACCTGAGCCGCACCGTTGGCTGGTTCACCAGCCTGTTCCCGGTACGCCTGACCCCGGCCATGGGCCTGGCCGACTCGCTCAAGGCGGTCAAGGAACAGCTGCGTGGCGTGCCGAACAAGGGCCTGGGTTTTGGAGCCTTGCGTTACCTGGGCGATGAACACGCGCAGCAGACCCTCGCCGCGCAGCCGGTACCGCGCATTACCTTCAACTACCTGGGGCAGTTCGACAGCCAGTTCGACGATGCCGCGCTGTTCGTGCCCGCCAGTGAAAGCACCGGCCGTGAACAGAGTTCGCTGGCCCCGCTGGCCAACTGGCTGGACATCAACGGCAAGGTCTATGGCGGTGAGCTCAACCTCAGCTGGTCGTTCAGCCACGAAATGTTCAATCAGGCGACGATCCAGCGTCTGGCTGACGACTATGCGCAAGAACTCAATGCGCTGATCGCCCATTGCTGTGAGGCGAACAACCGCGGCGTGACGCCGTCGGACTTCCCGTTGGCTGACCTGAGCCAGGCGCAGCTCGATCAGCTGATCACGGATCCGCAAGCGGTGGACAACGTTTATCCACTGTCGCCGATGCAGCAGGGCATGCTTTTCCACACCCTGTACGAACAAGGTTCGGGCGATTACATCAACCAGATGCGCGTGTCGGTGGAAGGGCTCGATGTCGAGCGTTTCCGTCAGGCCTGGCAAGCGGCGCTGGAGGCTCATGACATTCTGCGTACGCGGTTTGTCTGGGGCGGCGCGCAAGCGCAGCCACTGCAAATCGTCGAACGCACGGCCACGCTGCCGTTCACCGTTCACGACTGGCGCGGCCAGCCGAGTGAAGCGCTGGAGGTGCTGGCCGAGGCCGAGCGCAGTCGTCCGTTCGACCTGAGCGAGGTGCCGCTGTTGCGCCTGGTAGTCGTGCGCACCGCAGCAGACCGTCACGAACTGCTCTACACCAGCCATCACATTTTGATGGACGGCTGGAGCAACTCGCAGTTGCTCGGTGAGGTGTTGCAACGCTATGCCGGGCAAGTGCCTGCAGCGACCATCGGCCGCTACAGCGATTACATCGCCTGGCTGCAGCGTCAGGACAGTCAGCTCAGCGAGCAGTTCTGGCTTGAACGTCTGGCTCAATTTGATGAGCCGACCCGCCTGGCCCAAGGGCTGGCGGATCGTTCGGCGAGCGCCGATGGCGGGACCGAACAATATCAGCAGTGGATCGACGCCACCGGCACGTTGCGCCTGAGTGAATTTGCCCGCCAGCAAAAGGTCACCCTTAACACCCTGGTGCAAGCGGCGTGGCTAGTGCTGTTGCAGCGTTACACCGGGCAATCGACCGTGGCATTCGGCGCCACCGTGTCGGGGCGTCCGGCGAACCTGCCGGGGGTCGAGCAGCAGGTCGGCCTGTTCATCAACACCTTGCCGGTGATTGCCCGTCCGGAACCGCAACTGACGGTCAGCCAGTGGCTGAAAACCGTGCAAGAACTCAACATCGCCCTGCGTGATTTCGAACACACGCCACTGGCCGATATCCAGCGCTGGTCGGGGCAGGGCAGCGATGGCCTGTTCGACAACCTGTTGGTGTTCGAGAACTACCCGATCTCCGAAGCGTTAGAGCAAGGCTCAGCGCTGGGCCTGAATTTCGGCGCGGTCGACACCCGTGAACAAACCAACTTCCCTTTGACGGTCGGGGTCAATCTGGGCGAAACCCTGTCGGTGCATTACAGCTTTGCCGTGGCTAATTTCAGCCAGGCGACGATTGCCCGTCTGCACGTACAACTGGCCTCGCTGCTGGAGCAATTCGTGCAGTCGGCCAATGCGCGTCTCGGCGCGTTGACCCTGCTCAGCCGTGAAGAACAGCACCGTTTGCAGGACAGCAATCGTGCGCAGCCGTGCACCGATCCGTTGCTGGTGCATCAGCGTATCGCGGTGATTGCGGCGCAGCAGGCGCAACAAGAAGCCGTGCGTTGTAGCGATCAGGCATTGACCTTCGCCGAGCTTGAAACCCAGGCCAATCGTCTCGCGCATGTGTTGATCAATGAAGGCGTCGGCCCGGAAGTGCGCGTCGGCGTAGCCCTGCCGCGCAGCCCATCGATGCTGGTGGCCTTGCTCGCTGTGCTCAAGGCCGGCGGCGCCTACGTGCCGCTGGACGCCAGCTATCCGCGCGAGCGCCTGGCCTATCTGATCGAAGATTCGGGCATCGCGCTGTTGCTCACCGATTCGCAATTGCGCACCCGGTTGCCGCTGAGCCCCGGTTTGCGCGCACTGGATCTGGACTCGCTGCCCACCGCCGAATGGCCAGACGTTGCGCCGCAGGTCGACGTGCAGGCGGAAAACCTCGCCTACGTGATTTACACCTCAGGTTCCACCGGACAACCCAAGGGTGTGTGCGTGGCGCACGGCCCGCTGGCGATGCATTGCCAGGCCATCGGCCAGCGTTATGAAATGACCCCGGACGATTGCGAGCTGCATTTCATGTCGTTCGCCTTCGACGGCGCTCATGAACGCTGGTTGACGCCGCTGACCCATGGCTCGCGGCTGTTGTTACGTGACGACAGTCTGTGGAGCCCGGAGCAGACCTATACCGCCATGCAACAGCACGGTGTGACCGTGGCGGCGTTCCCGCCGGTGTACTTGCAGCAATTGGCCGAGCACGCCGAACAGGTCGGCCAGCCGCCCGCAGTGCGCATTTACTGCTTCGGCGGCGACGCCGTGCCCAACGACAGTTTTGAGCGGGCGCGTGCCGCGCTGGCGCCGCAGTACATCATCAACGGTTACGGGCCGACCGAAACCGTGGTCACTCCGCTGATCTGGAAGGCCGGGCGCCATGACGAGTGCGGCGCTGCCTATGCACCGATCGGCACGCGTATCGGCGACCGCAGCACCTGTGTGCTCAGCGCTGATCTCAATGCGTTGCCACAGGGCGTGATGGGCGAGTTGTACCTGGGCGGCACCGGGCTGGCCCGGGGTTATCTGGATCGTCCGGCGATGACCGCTGAACGCTTCGTACCCGATCCGTTCGGGGCGCCGGGCAGTCGTCTGTATCGCAGCGGTGACCTGGTGCGTGAGCGCGCCGATGGCGTGTTTGACTATCAGGGGCGCGTCGACAATCAGGTGAAAATCCGTGGTTTCCGCATCGAACTGGGCGAAATCGAAGCGCGTCTGCTGGAGCTGAGCAGCGTGCGCGAAGCCGTGGTACTGGCGCATGCCGGGCCCAGCGGCAAGCAACTGGTGGCCTATCTGGTGCCGACGCAACCGGTAGCAGAGGCTCATCTGGGCGAATGGCGCGACAGCGTGCGCAACGCCATCAAGGAGAGTCTGCCAACGCACATGGTGCCGGCGCACTTGATGGTGCTGGCGCAACTGCCGGTGACTCCGAACGGCAAGCTGGATCGCAAGGCGCTGCCAGCACCGGATGCCCGCCTGATGCAGAACAGCTACGTGGCGCCGCGCAACGACATGGAGCAACGCATTGCCACGATCTGGGCCGATGTCCTGCGCCTTGAACGTGTCAGCGCCACGGACAACTTCTTCGAACTGGGCGGTGATTCGATCATCTCGATTCAAGTGGTCGGCCGTGCGCGGCAGGCCGGTATCCAGTTCACGCCCAAGGATTTGTTCCAGCATCAGACCGTGCAGGCACTGGCGGCAGTCGCGCAACTGGGCGGCACGCTGCTGAACATCGACCAGGGGCCGGTCAGCGGCGCGACGCCGTTGCTGCCGTTCCAGCAATGGTTCTTCGCCAGCGAGATTCCCGAGCGGCATCACTGGAACCAGTCGTTGCTGCTCAAACCGGCGATGACCCTGCACGCCGACACCGTTGCGCAAGTGCTTCAGGCACTGGTTGTGCATCACGATGCCTTGCGCTTGTCGTTCCGTGAAACGACTGACGGCTGGACCGCCACTCACCGCCCGATCGAGCCTGCGCCAGCACTGCTCTGGCAGCGCACGTTGACCGATCCTGGTGAAATCGAAGCCACCTGCCAGCAGGCCCAGGGCAGCCTCAATCTGCACGACGGTCCGCTACTGCGAGGTGTGCTGCTCGATCTGCCGGACCACACTCAGCGTTTGCTGCTGGTGGTGCATCACTTGGTGGTCGACGGTGTCTCGTGGCGGGTTCTGCTGGAAGATCTGCACACCGCGTTCAGCCAGATTCAGGCCGGGCGCGAGGTCGCGTTGCCGGCCAAGACCAGTGCCTTCAAAGCCTGGGCCGAACGCCTGCAGGCGCACACCGCCAGCCTTGATGATGAACAGGCCTTCTGGCGTGAGCACTTGCAGGGGGCAACCGCCACGTTGCCGTGCGAGCGCCCGAACGGCAGCCTGGAAAATCGCTATGCGCAAAGTGTGCAGACGCGTCTTGCCCCTGAGCTGACCAGACAACTGTTGCAACAGGCTCCGGCGGCTTATCGCACGCAGGTCAACGACCTGCTGCTGACCGCACTGGCGCGCGTCATCAGCCGCTGGAGCGGGCATGACTCGGCGCTGATTCAGCTGGAAGGTCATGGTCGTGAAGACCTGTTCGACGATATCGATCTGAGCCGCACCCTCGGCTGGTTCACCAGCGTGTTCCCGGTGCACCTGACGCCGGCCAGCGAGCTCGCTGACTCTATCAAGCAGATCAAGGAACAACTGCGCGCGATTCCCGACAAGGGCATCGGTTTTGGTGCCTTGCGTTATCTGGGCGATGTCTCGGCGCGTGAGACCCTGGCAGAACTGCCAACGCCGAAAATCACCTTCAACTACCTCGGCCAGTTCGACAGCCAGTTTGACGAAGCTGCGCTGTTCCTGCCGGCCGGCGAAAGTGCCGGCAATGACCTCAGCGATCGCGCCCCTCTGGGCAACTGGTTGTCGGTCAACGGCCAGGTGTATGGCGGTGAGCTGAGCCTGTCGTGGAGCTTCAGCGAGCAGATGTTCGACACCGCGACCGTGCAGGCATTGGCCGATGATTACGGGCGTGAACTGACGGCGCTGATCGACCATTGCGTGGTTCCGGGCAACCACGGCCTGACGCCGCCGGATTTCCCGCTGGCTGCGCTGGACCAGGCGCGTCTGGACAGCTTGCCGGTGCCGGTTGCGGACATTGAAGACATCTATCCGTTGTCGCCGATGCAGCAGGGCATGCTGTTCCACACCTTGTCCGATGATGGTGACGATCTCTACGTCAACCAGCTCAACCTGTCCGTCGAAGGCCTCGATATCGAGCGCTTCCGTGCCGCGTGGGATTGCGTGGTGCAGCGCCACGAAATTCTGCGCACGTCGTTCCACTGGCAAGACAGCCAGGCGTCACCCGTGCAGATCGTCCACCGTCAGGGCGTGGTTGACCTGCAAGCGCTGGACACGCCGATGGATGATGCGCAACTCGCCGAGTTCGCCCGTCAGCAGCGCGTTCAGGGCTTTGCGCTGGACCGCATGCCGTTGCAGCGCACGCGCCTGATTCGTCTGGGTGCGGACAAGTACCAATTGATCTGGACCAGCCACCACATCCTGATGGACGGCTGGAGCAGTTCGCAGTTGTTCGGCGAGGTGCTGCAGCATTACGCGACCGGTCAGGTTGAAGGCGAGAGCGGTCGTTATCGCGACTTTATCGCGTGGTTGCAGCAGCAGGATTCGGCGCAACTGGAGCAGTTCTGGCGCGGCCACTTGCAGACGCTGGTCGAACCGCCCGCGTTGAGCCAGGCGATGCACCCGCGTCACGAGTCCGCCGAGCACGGGCACCAGGCGTTGTACACCCGTTGGGATGCACAGCAGACCGCTTTGTTGCAGCAGCATTGCCGAGCGCAGGGCATCACCGCCAACACGCTGATTCAAGGCGCATGGTTGCTTTTGTTGCAGCGCTACACCGGGCAACACAGCGTGGCGTTTGGTGCCACCGTGGCCGGACGCCCGGAAGGCTTGCCGAATGCCGGCAGCATGCTGGGTCTGTTCATCAATACCTTGCCGGTGATCCAGACCCTCGATCCGGCACAGCCGCTGAATGCCTGGCTGAGCAGCCTGCAGGCTTACAACCTCGACCTGCGTGAACATGCTCACGCGCCGCTGGCGGACATTCAGCGCTGGTCGGGGCAGGGCGGGCAAGCCTTGTTCGACAGCATCATCGTGTTCGAGAACTACCCGATCGACCAGCGTCTGGAACAGGCACCGGGCGGCTTGCGTTTCGGCACCTCGGCCAGCCATGACGTGACCAACTTCCCGATGGACCTGGCGGTGCATCTGGGCGAAGAGTTCTCCATCGAGTACCTGTTCCTGCGTGATCGTTTCAGTGTCGAAGCGGTCGAGCGGATCCGCCAGACCATGGAAGTGTTGCTGCACAGCATGATGCAGCAACCGACCGAGCGTCTGGGCAATCTGCAACGTCTGGCTGCGCCACAATGGCAGGCCTTGCAGCAGTGGGGCGCAGAACCGGCGGCGGTGCATCGGCGTGAGTTGTTGCCGGCGATGATTGCCGCGCAACGTCCTGAGGCCGTTGCCGCCGAATGTGGCGACGAGCAGTTGAGTTACGCGCAACTTGAGCGCCGTGCCAACCAGTTGGCGCATCATTTGATCGCGGCGGGTGCCGGTCCGGAAGTACTGATCGGTGTCGCACTGGAACGCTCGCTCGACATGCTGGTGGCGTTGCTCGCGGTGTTCAAAAGTGGCGCTGCCTACGTGCCGCTGGACATCGATTACCCGAGCGATCGTCTGGCCTTCATGATCGAAGACTCCGGTATGCGTCAGATGATCAGCCGTGGCGCCGCCAGCCAGCGCTTGCCGCTGCCGGCGAACCTGCCATTGCTCGATCTCGATCATTTCGATGGCAATCAATATCCGCACACCGCACCGCGGGTGCATACCTGTGATGACAGTCTCGCGTACCTGATCTACACCTCGGGCTCTACCGGTTTGCCCAAAGGTGTCGCGGTGACCCACGGACCGCTGAGCATGCATTGCCAGGCGATCCGCGAACTGTACGAAATGGACGCCAGCACCCGCGAATT
The DNA here is from genome assembly GCF_002813455.1 of Pseudomonas baetica. Classification (NCBI taxonomy): domain Bacteria; kingdom Pseudomonadati; phylum Pseudomonadota; class Gammaproteobacteria; order Pseudomonadales; family Pseudomonadaceae; genus Pseudomonas; species Pseudomonas baetica. The sequence continues at coordinate 802,132 of NZ_PHHE01000001.1, forward strand.
GCACTTCATGTCGTTCGCCTTCGATGGCGCGCATGAGCGCTGGCTGACCACCTTGGCCTTCGGCGGCACCCTGGTGCTGCGCGATCATGAACTGTGGACGCCGGAGCAGACCAGCCACGCCTTGCTCAGCCGTTCGATCGACATCGCATGTTTCCCGCCGGCCTACCTCAAGCAGGTCGCCGAGTACGTCGAGGCCAGCGGTATGGCCGTGCCGCAGGTGCGCATTTACTGCCTGGGCGGTGACGCGGTGCCAGAGCAGACGTTGGCGCAAGTTCGCCGCGTGCTGCGGCCGCAGTTCATCACCAACGGTTACGGCCCGACCGAAACCGTGGTCACGCCGATGCTCTGGAAAGCGCCGAACGATGAAGCCTGCGCTGCCGCCTATGCGCCGATCGGGCGAGTGGTCGGCCAACGCTCGCTGTGGGTGCTGGACGACGATCTCAATCCGCTGCCACAAGACTTGTCCGGCCAGTTGTATATCGGCGGCTACGGGGTAGCCCGCGGTTACCATGGCCGTGCGGCCATCACCGCCGAGCGCTTCGTGCCGGATCCGTTCGGCGCGCCGGGCAGTCGTCTGTACCGCAGCGGTGACCTGGTGCGCCTGCGTCACGACGGCATCCTCGATTACGTCGGCCGCGCCGACCATCAAGTGAAGATTCGCGGCTTCCGCATCGAACTGGGTGAAATCGAAGCCTGCCTGCGTGCTCAGGACGGTGTCACCGATGCGGTGGTTATCGCCCGTGACGGCGTTTCGGGCAAACAGTTGATCGGTTACGTGGTCAGCGCTGACGACAACGCCGGTGACCGCCTCAAGACGTTGCTGCGCGCACAACTGCCGGAATACATGGTGCCGCTGCAGATCATTGTTTTGGCACGCCTGCCGATTTCGCCGAACGGCAAACTGGACCGCAAAGCGCTGCCGGAGCCAGAGTTTTGCGCCGATCAATATCAGGCGCCACGCAACGAGCAGGAGCGCTGGCTGGCAGAGATCTGGGCCGATGTGCTGCAAGTGGAGCAGGTGGGTATCAGCGACAACTTCTTCGAGTTGGGCGGTGATTCGATTCTCAGCCTGCAAGTGATTTCCCGGGCGCGCAACCATGCGCAACTGAAACTGGACATCAAGCTGCGCGACCTGATGCGCTTCCAGACCATTGGCAACCTGTTCGACCAGCAAGCGGTCGCGCACTCGAGCCAGACCGCCGACAGCAGTCATGTGGCGCAGGCTGGCGCGTTTGGTCTATTGCCGATTCAGGAGTGGTTCTTCGCCGAGGGCATGAGTGAACCGCATCATTTCAATCAGGCGATGATGCTGCGTTCGCGTCAAGCACTGGATGCCCCGGCGCTGGAGCAGACGCTGCGGTTGATGCTGGAGCAGCATGACTCATTGCGGCTGCGTTTCTATCAGGATCAGGGTCGCTGGCTGCAGCACTACCAAACATTGCAGGACACTTTGCGCATCGCCGAGCACAACCCGTTGCTGTGGCAGCGTGAGATCAGCGATATCGAGCAACTCGACGCACTGGTCAACCAGGCCCAGCGCAGCCTCAACCTGCTCGAGGGGCCACTGCTGCGCGGCCTGCTGGTGAACCTGCCGGACGGCGAGGTACGTCTGCTGTTGGTGGTTCATCACCTGGTGATCGATGCGGTGTCGTGGCGGGTATTCCTGCAAGACCTGCAAATGGCCTACGAGGCGTTCAGTCAGGGCCGCGAGCCGCAACTGGCGCAGCGCACCAGCAGCTATCGCGCCTGGGCCGATGGCCTCGCGGCGCAGGTGCCGGCACTGGTCGAGCAAGAGCTGGATTACTGGCTCGAACAGCTGGATCAGCCGGGCAAGGATCTGCCGTGTGACAACCCGCGCGGCAAGAACCTGGTGCGTTTTCGCGAAGAAACGTTCATGGGGCTCGACGCCACCCGCACCGGGCAATTGCTCAAACAGGCGCCAGCGGTGTACGGCACGCAGATCAACGATCTGCTGCTGACCGCGCTCGGTCGTGTGCTGTGTCGCTGGAGCGAGGCCGAGTCGGTGCTGGTGCAACTGGAAGGGCACGGCCGTGAAGACCTGGTCGACGGGCTGGACCTGAGCCGCACGCTTGGCTGGTTCACCACCATGTTCCCGGTTCGGCTGGCGCCGATGCCACAGGAGGACTTCGGCGCGTCGATTCTGGCGGTACGCGAGCAGTTGGCGGTGGTGCCGCAGAAGGGCGTCGGCTACGGCGCGCTGCGCTACATGGCCGATGCGTCGGTGCAACAGCGTCTGGCGGCGTTGCCACAGGCGCGACTGACCTTCAACTACCTGGGGCAGTTCGACCAGACCTTTGATGAGCAGGCGATGCTGATGCCGGCGGACGAGCACATCGGCGACGTCTACAGCCTGGACGCCAACCTTGGCAACTGGCTGGAAATCGTCGGTCAGGTGTTCGACGGCAAGCTGTCGATGCGCTGCATGTACAGCACCCGTCGCTTCCGCCCCAGCACCATCGAGACCTTGATGCAGCAGTATCAGGCCGAGCTGGAAGCGCTGGTCGAGCATTGCCTGCAACAGTCGGCGCGCTGAGCCGGTCTTTAACTTTTTGAGAGGGGCGGTGTGCATTGCGCGCAGCGCCCCGGGATGTGATGCATGCCATTGAATTCGGAAGTAGCGGCGTTTCTTGATCTGGTCGAAGACAATCAGAACGACGCGTTTCACCAAGGGACACCCGAGCAGGCGCGAGAGGCGTTCGAGCAGTCCTCGCAACAGATGCGTTGGGCCGTGCCGGATGTCGACGTGAGCGAGGTGCAACACCGTGCCCGCGACGGCGCTGAACTGACCTTGCGGTTGTACCGTCCGTTGCAAAAGGGCGGTGTCTTGCCGGTGCTGCTGTTTTTGCACGGCGGTGGTTTTGTCGTCGGCAGCCTCGACTCCCACGACGGTATCTGCCGCGAGTTCTGCGCGCGCACGCCGTGTGCGGTGTTGTCGGTCGGCTACCGTCGCGCGCCGGAACACAAGTTCCCGGTGGCGTTGCATGATTGTGCCGATGCACTGGATTGGCTGCGCGAACAGGCTGGTGAATTTGCTCTCGACCTGTCGCGCCTGGTGTTTGGCGGCGACAGCGTCGGCGCCACGCTGGCGACCGTGCTGGCGCTTGAGGCGCGCGCCCCCGGCGCGCTGAAACCGTGCCTGCAATTGCTCTGCTACCCGGTGACCGACGCCTCGCAACGCCGTGAATCGATGGACTTGCTCGGCGAAGGCTACCTGCTGGAAAGCGATTCCCTGGAATGGTTCTACCAGCACTACGCCCGCAGCATCGAGGATCGCAGCGACTGGCGCTTCTCGCCACTGCTGTGCAGCGACCTCGCCGGCGCCGCCCCGGCCTACGTCGCCCTGGCAGGCTTCGACCCGCTGGTGGACGAAGGCCGCGCCTACGCCGAACGTTTGGCCAGCACCGGAGGATTGCTTGAATGCCGCGAATTCAGCGGCCACGTGCACGACTTCCTGCGCATGCGCATGGTCACCGAAGAGGTGGAGGCAATTTATCAGGAGCTGGTGGCTGTGCTGCGCACTGTGATGTATCCCGAAACGGTCTGATCCGCCCTGGCCTGATGTGTGCGTCCACACCTCAGGCCATCAACATCCGCCCCTGTGGGAGCGAGCCTGCTCGCGAAGAGGCCGGTCCTGACAGCTTGTTTCAGGAACTGACTATTGCGGTTTGAAACCGGGTTTGCCGTTGGCGGCTCGCCATTCCTTCACTTTGCTAACGATCGCTTCCGGGGTAGCCTCCTCGTCGGAGTTGGCGTAATAAATCATGTCCGAGCCGTGGGGGTGTTCAGTCAGCTCTTCAAATAACAGCACTGCGCGGACCTGTTCTTTTTCCGAGTCAAATTGCGCATTGCAAATTCCGGATACGAACCGCAGAAAATCTGCTTCGGTGTAATCGGAAAGAATTGGTTTGTGCATTTCAATTTTTTCCCTTGTGGATTTCAGAGTGTTGTTTTGGTGTGGTGACTCTTATGTTTTCAATGTCGTAGATGTCACCGCTTTTGGATATGTATTTCGTGTGGTGTAGTTCGAGATTAATCTGGCTGACAGTTCTTTCAGGGACTGACTATTCCGGTTTGAAACCCGGTTTGCCGTTGGCGGCTCGCCATTCTTTGATGGCTTTTAAAACGCCTGCGGGGCTGTCTTCGACTCCCTTAGCCGGGTAGTACAAAATATCCGAACCGCTCGGGTGTTCCGAAATGTTCACTATGTTGTCCACTATCGCGTCGTGCTCTCTCTCGGAAGAGTAGTCTCCCTCCACCAAACGATTTATTAAGGCTGCATATTCTGACTCTGTGTATTCCTCAAACTTGGCCTTCAATACCATTTTCAAATTATCTCTCCCAGTGCCGGACAACATTGAACCTGTGGCGAGGGAGCAAGCTCCCCCGCCACAGAGCTATGCATCTTCAGGGCTGTACCGGTCTGAGTATCACTCCCTGTGGGAGTGAGCCTGTTCACGAAGTGGTCAGCCCTGACAGCTTTTTTCAGGAACTGACTATTCCGGTTTGAAACCTGGTTTTCCGTTGGCGGCGCGCCAATCTTTGATGGTTTTTAAAACACCTTCCGGACTGTCTTCAACACCTTCGGCGGGATAATACAAAACGTTTGATCCTGCAGGGTGCTCGGCTGCATCGACGATGAGTTCTACAATTTCATCCAGCTCTTTTTCTGATGAATAGTCTCCTGCGAACAGGCGGCTAGTCAGGGCTACATATTCTGACTCTGTGTACTCTTCGAACTTGGCCTTCAATACCATCTTCAGTTGCTCCACCGATACCGGAAAATCTTCAACCCGTGGCGAGGGCGCTTGCTCCCGCTGGTCTGCGCAGCAGACCAGAGTCGGCATAAGCGGAGTGTCAGGCACACGTTGAACTCTGGTTTTACGACTGCGGCGCAGCCGAGCGGGAGCAAGCTCCCTCGCCACATGGTTATGCTGGAACTCTATTCTGGTTTGAAATCAGGTTTGCCGTTGGCGGCTCGCCATTCTTTGATAGCTTTTAGTACGCCGGCTGCGCTGTCCTCAACGCCTTCTTCGGGACAGTACAGAATGTCTATTTCATTCGGGTGTTCTGAAGTTTTTACGATGTTTTCTACAATGTCATCGTGTTCTTTCTCTGAACGGTAATTCCCATGGAATAGCCGGTTTATAAGGCTGAGATATTCTGATTCTGTGTAGTGTTCAAGTTTTCCCTTGAGGTTCATTTAGTTGGTCTCCTTCTTTGTGTGAGTGCCTATATGTTGTTTTGGTGTCAGGATTTTTAGATTGTCGATGTCGTATACCGACCCACCTTCGCTGATTGGGTTGACATGATGAATCTCCAATTTGACTCTTCCGCCGACACGCTCCGATTTGTCAGCAACAGGTGATATTCCCTTTCTGATATCCAATTTGTTTATTTGAGTAAATTTATTATCGAGGTCTGAATCGGCAGCCACAGCCTTCCAAAACGCCCGCCTAAACGCTTTAAAACTGGAAAACTCCCGTCCCCTCAGCTTATCCGCAATCTGCGCGGGTATCGGTGCGCCCTCCGGGGTTGACGCCGCCCCCAGCCAATTACCCGATACCACTTGTCCATTCCCCGTAGCGATTCCCGGATCTTGTCGCCGATCCCTGAACATCGTAAACACGGGTGAGATACCCGAGTCCGCCGGGAACACCGTGATGAACCCACCGAAACTATAGGCATCCAGTTCCGGGTGAGTATCGATTCGTCCTTCAAGTACCGCGACGGCCGTGCCGTCGTACACAACAATGTTTGGCTTACTGGCCGGTAAAGCGGTTGAGTTGTTAGCCGGTTTGACAATGGGCGTCCATGTCATGCCGATTGAGGGAGTGTCTGGACTGTCGACCCTGAAGACATTCAGACTGGAGTCGAACCTGGCGAGCCGGACCGGAGTCCTCGACGCGATACCGGTGTTGTGGGTCGACGCCACGAAGAACTCAGTGGCGTTATTCATTGTTCTGGAGCCCAGCGTCACTGGAAGGTCAATATCGCCATTGGTGAGCGCAATGCCGTTCAGTTCTTCAATGGGTACGGTCGCCAGATCTGCCAACGGAACACTCAAGGCACGGATTTCGTCGGGTTTGAAGTCTGTGACTTCAACAATCCATGATTGGCGATCCTTGGGCACGAAGTCTGAAAGGGAGCCCTCGATAACTCGGGCATCGGAGTTGCCGAGTGGTGCAGGAAACAGTAACGCGGCAAACCCGACCAAAACGACGGATGAGGTTGTGACTGCGGCCGTTGTTGCTGTAACGATACCTGCTTGCAGAGCCGCTCTGATTGCTGCTGCAGTGGCAGCACGTGCTGCCACTTGGCCGGCGTTTACGGTGAACACTGGATTTGATGTTGCGAAGGAACTTGACACCAGAAACGGGCGTAGTGCTCTAGCCGTGTCGAGCGATATCAGCCAATTGTTCAGATGTTCGAGTCGGGCATTTGAGTCTGCCATCTGCTTTGCGTGCGCATCCTCGCGCGCTTTGACCTCCTGTGCCTCGCGCGCTCGTTCGCGATCCCTGCGTTCTTGCTCTCGCTGTTGCTCCGCAGCAATCCTTGCGTGTTCAGCAGCCTGACGTGCCGCTTCGGCGGCAGCCGCTTGCGCCTGTTCGTTGGCCTGCACGGTGGTCAGCCAGTTGTGCACATTGGCTTGTTGTTGATGCAGAACCGTGAGGGTCTGGGCCAGCAACCTGGCTTCGAGCGCCGCGCGATAGGACTGTTTCCACAGGTTCATTCCCGGGCCGTTGGGGCTGAGAATCGGGTCGACGATCTGCGCGCGGGAAAGGAACTGGAAAACTGTTTTATCGGTTGGATCGCTGCCATAAAAGCCGTGGGACAACTGGGTCTCGTACAGCAGTTGCTGGCTCTTGCGCTGAATCACGGTGTTGCGTACACCCAGCTCGCGGATCAGCGATGCCGCCGGTGGTAGCGGGTGGGTCGAAACCTCCTGTCGGGCGGCTGCCAGATCCGCTTCGATGGTCAACGGGATGTGTGTGGTTTTGCCTTGATATTCCGCTTCCAGCGGGCCGGTGAAGTGTTGCAGCACTTGCTGATAGCGACTGGTGTTTCGCGGCGGGCCGAATCGGCCACTGTTGGGAATCGTGGTGCCGGTTGAGGGATTTATACGCATGCCAGGAGGCGCTGTCGCAGTCGTGTGGACTGCCTCGGTCAATACGAACGGCGGTGGTTTTTGCATATTCATATCCTTTTGAATGTGCATTGTTTTTCGATAAGTAACGGGTGAGCAGTCAATTGCTTGCTGCCAATCAAAGTTACAACGAAGTGCTCACGGAAATATCCGGGTTGTCTGTAGGTGCTGACAGGAGATAAGGCGGGAGTTTTCGACGAAAGGAGGGTTTTAGCGGACGCTTCTTTTATGTAATCGGACGTTTCCTATGCAACGAAAGGAAATACCTTTCAAAGCGCACGCCTTGTAGTCCGTTAAACCTTTACCCATAAAAAAAGCGCCCCGGTTTGGCCGGGGCGCTTTTTGTGTTGCGGTGGTTAAATCAGAACGTGTACTTGAAGCCGGTCATGATGTTGCGCGGTGCGCCGTACATGCCGTGGTCGCCTGCGTAGCTGAGGTATTCGCGGTCGAATACGTTGTTCAGGTTGACCGAGGCGCTGAGGTTTTTGCTGATGTCGTAACGCGCCAGCAGGTTGGTGACGGCGTAGCTGCCTTGCTGGAAGGTATGCAGGTCGGCACCGGTCTTGCTCTGCCAGTTCACGCCACCGCCAACGGTGACTTTGTCCAGAATGCCCGGCAGGCGATAGCTGGTGAAGGTCTTGAGGCTGTGACGGGGCAGGGTGGTGACGATGCGCTGGTCATCGGCGTCAGTGCTGACCGCGTAGGCGTAACCGGCAGACGCTTGCCAGCCTTCGGCCAGTTCGCCATCAAGGGTGAATTCCGCACCTTTGGTGGTGGTGCCCTGTTCGGATTTGTAGGTATTGCCGCCTGGGGTGTCGATCCAGATCGCCAGGTTGTCCTGCTCGATCTTGAACAGCGCGAAGCTGGAGTTCAGCTTGCCATCGAAGTGGCTACCCTTGACGCCGACTTCGTAGCCGGTGCCTTCCATCGGGTCCAGAGGCTTGTTGTTGATGTCGCGAACCCACGACGATTGCGGGTTGAAGATCTTGGTGTAGCTGGCATACAACGACCAGTTGTCGTTGACGTCATAGACCACACCCGCGTACGGAATGTAGACGCCGGTTTCCGATTCCTTGGTCTTGGTTTCTGCGCCGCCGTACGGCTTGTCTTCGATATCGCGATGCCAGTCGACCACGCGGCTGCCGAGCAGGATGCTCAGGTCATCGGTGGCACGCAGGCGGGTGGCCAGATACGCGGCGTATTGAGTTTCGTCGACGGTGGATTTGCCGGTGACGTTGAATTCGGGTTTGACCGAATCGCCGTTCCAGTTCAGCAGGTTGTCGATGGCGCCGGCAGGGGAGGTGGAGTAGTCGGTTTTCCAGCCACCGTAGCTCGGCACGTTTTCGTAGTATTGGGACAGGGTCACACCGGCGATCAGCTCATGCTCGCGACCCAGCAGACCGAACGGGCCGGTCAGATAGGCGTCGATGTTGTTCTGGCGCGGCGTACCGGAGAAACGCACCGGCAGTTGGGTCGTGCCGCTGCCGTCAGGGTTCAGGCCGCCGTTGACGTAGTTGAAGACCTCGTCGAATTTGTTCTCGGAGTGAGTCAATTCAACCTTGCCGCTCCAGCCATTGCCGAATTGCTGTTCGATCGAGGTGAAGAAGCTGGTTTGTTCGTGGTCGTTGTAAGACCAGGTCTGCGCCGAGTTCAGCGAACGCTTGAGGTTGGCGCGCGAGCCGTCGGTGAAACGGGTCGGCAGGCCTGAACGCATTGGCGAGTCGACGTCGGTGCGCTGGTAGCTGAAGCCCATGGTCAGCAGGGTGTCTTCGCTGAGGTCGAATTCGGTGATGCCATACATCAGCTGGGAATCTTGCTTGTAGCGGTCGACCCAGGACTGTTCAGTCTTGAAGTCGCCGACCAGACGGCCACGGATGTTGCCGGTTTCGGTCAACGGCCCTGAGACGTCGAAGCCGGTGCCGTAGCGATCCCAGTTGCCGGCTTCAGCGGTGACACTGGCCTGCGCTTCGGCGGTCGGGCGTTTGCGGATCAGGTTGATGGTCGCCGAAGGGCTGCCCAGGCCGCTGATCAGACCGGTGGCACCACGCACCACTTCAACACGGTCGTACATCGCCATGCTCTGGGTGTAGTTGTCCATGCGCTTGACGGTCGGCACGCCGTCGATTTCGAAGTTCTGGATCTCGAAACCACGGGAGAAGTAACCGTCGGACTCTGCGCCCTGGCCGTCACGCAGCACGATGATGCCCGGTGTGGCGTCGAGGGTATCGCTGAGGTTGGTCAGGCGCTGGTCGTCGAGGCGCTGACGGGTCATGACGGTCAGCGACTGTGGGGTCTCCTTGGGTGTCAGGTTCAGACGCGTCGAACTACTGGATGAGTACGTGGTGTACAGCCCGGTGCCTTCAGTGGTCGACCCCGGCGCCTTGCCGGAAATCGATACCGCGCCCAGCTCCAGGGCGTTTCCCGCAGCTGCTCCGGCGGCCGGCACCAGCGAAACGGTGTTGCCGGTCAGTTGATAAGTCATGCCGCTCCCCAGCAGCAAGTTGTCCAGCGCCTGTTTCGGCTCCAGGTGACCGGAGACCGCACTCGACTTCAGGCCAGCAAGGGTTTCCGGGCTGTAGAGAATCTGCAGGTTGGCTTGTTGCCCAAGCTGTTGCAGTGCGCTGGACAGCGGTTGCGCAGGGACGTTGACGTCGACCGGCGTCGCTTGAGCTTGGGCGCTGCCCAACAACATCAGCGTCAGCAGGGCACCTGACAGCACGGCGCCACGCGGATTGCGGCGGGAAATGGCTACAGCCAGAGGGGTGCGGGACAACTTTAAGGCTTGCATTTGCTCGGGATGCTCCTGAAGTGCGAGTGCAGTTTTATTAGTTAATGATAATTAGACGCAACACTGCGTAAAAACCGGAAAAAAATCCCGCCAACCGCGAAAAACTCTGCTATCGCGTGAAGGCGGGATCAGCCCATCCCTGAGCGGCGGGCGTGTCAGGCCGGGTTGAGCGCGGTTTTGACTTTGCCGGCATCCATGCGCACCAACTGGTCGGCGACGTCGAAGTAACGGTCATCGTGGGAGATCACGATGATGGTCTTGCCCAGGCGCTTGAGGTCGGGCAGCAACTCGGTATAGAAGATGCGGCGGAAGGTCGGGTCCTGATCCGCGGCCCATTCGTCGAACACCAGCACCGGGCGTTCCTCCAGCCAGGCATTGACCAGCGCCAGACGTTTGCGCTGGCCGGTGGAGAGGTCGGTGGTGGTGAAGCTGCCGTCCTGCACGCTGACCTTGTGGGCGATTTCCAGGCGTTGCAGGTATTTGTTGGCGTCGTCGGGAATGTGCGTATCGCCTTGCACCACGTCATCGAACAGGTAGTAGTCGGCAAAGACCGTGGTGAACAACTGGCGGTAATCGTCGCGGGTGAGGGCGGTCACGCACTCGCCGTTAAGGCGGATCTCGCCTTGCTGTGGCGGATACAGGCCCAGCAGCAATTTGATCATGGTGGTCTTGCCGCAGCCGTTTTCGCCGACGATGAACACGATGTCGCCCTGTTCGATCTTCAGGTTCACCGGTCCTAGCGTGAACGGATTGGCGTCGCCCACGGCCGGGAAGGTATAGCGTACGTCTTTGAGTTCCAGGCTCTGCACCGGCTCGGCTTTCTTGCCCTGATCGCTGAGCAACAGATGCGGCTCGGGCGAGGAGAACTGCGCCGACAGTTCGGCGATGCGGCGGAAGGCGATCTGTGCGCGGCTGACCACCGGCAAGGTGCCGACCAGATGTTCCAGCGGACCTTTCATGTACAGCAGCACCAGGACGAAACCGCTCATCACGGTTTTGTCAGCGCTGGGCCAGAATGATTGCAGGGCGAGTGCCAGACCGATGACCACAAAGAAGAGCATCGAGCCGAAACTTTTGGCGATCACGAAGGTGTTGATCGATTTGATCTGGGTTTTGCAGATGAAATCGGCAGTGCCCTGGATGCCGCTGTTGAACATGCGTTGGCGGCGCGGGCGGTGAATGCGCAGTTCCTTGGCACCTTCGGCTATCGCGTTGTAGTGCTTTTGCAGTTCGTCTTCAGCGTCACGGGCGGCGAAGAAACCTTTGATCCCGCGCCCTTGGGCGAAGTACTGAATGCCCGTGCCGATCAGGATTGCCACCACCATGATCAGGAACATTGGCCACGACAGCATCGCCAGATAACCCATGCAACCGAGGGTCACGGTCAGCGAGATGGCCAGTGGCGCGAAGGCGAAGGCGAAGTCGCTGATGGTGTCGACATCGTGGGTCAGCACCGGAATCAGGCGATGGCTGCGATAGCGTTCGATCTGTTCGATCGGTGCCGACAGGACTTTCTCGCCCAGTTGTTTGCGCAGGGTGGCGATGATGTGCTGGCCGACATAATTGGTGCCGATGTCCGAGCAGATCGAGCTGAGCAGCGCCAGCACACACAGGCCACCGAACAGCGCGACCACGCCTTGGGTCAGACCGGATTCGGAGTGCAGCGCGTTGTTGATGGTGGCCAGCAGGACGGTGACACTCAGGCCACCGACCATACCCAGAATGACCGACAGTGCGACGACGAGCCGAAAAGGTTTGAGTAGGGTGAACAATTCATGAATTGCACCGCGCGTAGGCTGGGTCATGACAGGACAGTTCCTTGGGTCGTAAAGGCAGATACCCTGTAGAACGTCTGATCCGCTGCTTAATTTAGACGGTCGCCGACTGGCGGCGACCGGGGGGAGAGGAGAAGCGTTACTGCCGATTACAACTCGCGCACGACACGGAAACCGATCCAGTCGCCACGGGTCTTCGGATCGATGTCGTTGCGGTTACCCGAACGCGAGAATACCGGCGCTTCACCCCAGTCATTGCCGCGAATGCGCAGGGTGTCGCAGTTGGGTTCAAGCCACGCGCTGCCGTCGGTTGGCGCGCCTTTGTAGTCCGGGTGATAGCAGTCTTCGACCCACTCATAGACATTGCCGTGCATGTCGTACAGGCCAAAGGCGTTGGCCGGATAGCTGCCTGCCGGCGAGCTGAAACTGTAGCCGTCCGTCGGGCCGTAGGTGTTGGCGTGCCTGGCGATGGTGTAGCCCTTGCCCTCGTCGAACGGGAAGGGGAACGGTCCTTTGGACCCTGCACGGGCACCGTATTCACGCTGGGCTTCGCTGAGCATGCTGTACTTCTGCCCGGTTTTTTTCGACAGCCAGGCGACGTAGTTCTTGATGTCCTGGAAGTCCATGCACACGGCCGGCTGACGCGGGGTTTGCGGATAGCGCGGTTTGCTCGCGACGCACTCGCGACCGGGACGCGTGTCACCGTTGGCGATCACCGCACCGCTCTCGCGAATGTAGCTGTCCCACTCCCCTGCGGTGACTTGAAAGCGGCTCATGGCGAAGGGCTTGACGAAGGTCACATCGTGCATCGGTCCTTCGTCGGGTTCGCGTCCGACTTCATCCTCCGGTGTTCCCATGGTGAAGGTGCCGGCCGGCAGCACGACCATTTCCGGGCAGTCCTTGCAGTCCTTGAACACTTTGCCAGCGGCAGGGGCGGTTGCGGCCTGGGCGGCGCTCGTCAGCAGGCCGCTCATGAGGGCGGCGAGGGCCAGTGCCTTGAGCGCTTTGGCGCCGACGGCAGGGGTCAACAGATCACGTTTCATGAGTCATCTCGTTTAAAGGAAAGCGGTGCGTCACAGCTGCTTTTGCAGCACAGTCATGAAACGCTCGATGTCGTTTTCACTGTTCAGCAGACCCGGCGCGATACGGATCACCGGGCCGACGTCGCGCTCCACCGCATCGCATACCACGCGGTTTTGCATGAGTTGAGCAGCGACCTGATCGCAATCGCGATCCTTGATTCGGAAGAAGGTAAAACCGGCAGACAGATCGGCGCTGCGCGGTGTCACCAGTTCAATCGAGCGGTGCTCCAGCAAGCGGTTCTTGGCGTAGGTGTTGAGTTGGTGAATACGCGACTGGACCTCGCGCTTGCCCAACATCAGATGCAGTTTGAACGCTTCATCCAGCGCCCAGCGGTGTTCGAAACTGTGATAGCCACCGGGGGTCATGATGGTCGAGAACGTGATGGCTTCGGAGAAGGTCGGGATGGTCGGGGTGACGTCCTTGAGTTCGCTGGAACGTGCGCAAATGATCCCGGTACCGCGGGGGCCGAACATCCACTTGTGGGTACCGGCGATAAAGAAGTCGCAATGCATGTCGGGGAAGTCGAGGTCATCGACACCGAAGCCGTGCACGCCATCGACGACGTAGAGGATGCGATCCTTTTCCTCGCGCTGGCGATTGTGCCGATCCACCAGTTTGCCGATCTCGCCGATCGGCAGCTTCACGCCGCTGCCCGATTGCACCCAGGTCATGCCCAGCACACGGGTTTGGGGGCGTATGCCTTTGTCGATACTGGTCAGTATTTCGTCGACGGACACTTTTGCGCTGCTGTCGAACAACTTCAGCTTGCGCACCTTTACGCCATCTTTCTGTTGGCGATAAGCCAAGCTGTAATTGGTTGCGTAGTGCTCGTGTTCGGTGGTGAGGATTTCCTGATCGGCGCGCACATGAATGCCGCCATAGATCATGGCCAGACCTTCGGTGGTGCTGCCGGTGAGGGCGATCTGCTCAGGCTTGGCCTTGAGGTAGCGACCGGCCCATTCGCGCACGGCTTGCTCGCGTTTTTCGGTTTCGCCCAGATCCCAATCCATCGCGCGACCGGGATTGCGGTCGAGGGTCACGCGGTAACGTTCGATGGCTTCGCGCACCGGGCGCGGATGGGAGGTCACAAGGAAGTTGGCGAAATGCAGGTAATCCGGGTCCTGATCGAACAGCTGGCGCAGTTGTGTCCATTTGTTCCCGCCGATCGGTTGTGGATTGGCGGCGCGGGCCGGCAGGTTGACGGCAGTGCCCAGGGGCAGGCCGGCGGCAAGAATGCCGGCTTGTTTGAGAAAGGAACGACGGTTGGTCATGAGGTCTGATCGCTTGTTCGAAGAGGTGTCAGCGGTTGACGACAGGCTTGGAGGATTTTTGCACCTGTTCCCAGACCCGCAAGAAGTTGCCGCCCCACAATTTGGCGATGTCGGCCTCGCTGTAGCCACGGGAGATCAACTCGGCGGTTACGTTGCGTGCTTCGCTGACGTCCTTCCAGCCATCCAGACCGCCGCCATCGTTGAAGTCGGAACTGATGCCGACATGGTCGATGCCGATTTTCTTCACGGCGTAATCGATTGCGTCACCGAGGTCCTTGAGGTTGGCTTTCGGTTCTTCGTCGACGATTGCGTAGAGCTGGCCGGCGTACTCGCCAAAGCGTTGTTCCGGCCATACGGTGATGATCGGGTCACCGGGCATCAGCGCCATCTCCAGGTCCTGCAGTGGCTGCAGATCAAACCTGGCACGCAAGGCGTTGAGCTTGTCCTGTGTGGTTTGGCTCAGGGGGCGCAAGTAGGTCGGGAAACCGACAATTTGCACAACGCCGCCACTGTTCTTGATCAGCTGCATTTCCTGGTCGCTGATATTGCGCGGGATATCCACCAACGCCCGTGGCGCCGAGTGGGAGGCCACGATCGGTGCGCGACTTAGTTGCGCGACCTGTTCCAGTGCCTTGGTCGACATCTGCGAGACATCGATGATCACGCCCAGATCATTGAGGCGATGCACGGCCTGTTTGCCGATGTCCGACAGACCGCCGAGCGCATCGCGGGTGTCATTGAAAAACGGCAGTGGTCGCGAGGAGTCGGCCCAGTCGTTGTTGCCCACGTAACTGAAACCGAACATGCGCATGCCACGTGCGGCCCACTTGTCCAGGGCGTTGAGGTCGTTGCCCAGTGGATAGGCATTGAGCATGCTCATGAAAATCGCAAACTTGCCTTCGCCATGCAGGCGGCGGAAATCGTCCGGGGTGTAGGCGATGGCGACCTGATTAGGGAAGTCGCGCACCAGAGTGCTGATGATCTTGTAGCGGGTTTCCTGCTCGAAGCGTGCCTCTTCGACAAACCCGGCGGTCGGACGGTGTGGGGCGTTGGCGCCGTTCCAGATTTCCGGCCAGCCGAAGATCGTCAGGGCGGCACCGGACAAGCGCCCGCGGGCGGTTTTCACCAGATCGAACTGGCCGCTGCCATCCTTGTCGGCTTCGTTGCCGGCTGTGCCGAAATCCAGCGGCACGGTGATGTGGCTATCGAAGGAAATGATGCGGTCCTGCAACTCATCGGCTTGCTGCATGACTTTGACCGGGTAGCCGGGATTGTCCTTGAACCAGTGTTCCCAAATCGCAAAACCTGCGGCTGCACTGATCGCCAGGGCCAGCGGCAGGCCGATGTAAAAAGCCTTTTTTGAACGTGGTTTTGTCATTGCCATCTCAGTCAGGTTCGCCGTCGAGGTGCAGGCGCAAGGGCCTTCGCTATCTGGGTGGAACGACTGGGCTGCCGGGTAATTTAGGTCTGGCTGAAAAGAACGGCGCGCGATGCAGGAACTGCCCAAGGCTGCGATCTTTTCAGGGCGCCATAAATTTACCTTCGCAACAAACGTTCTAGCTTGGATAAAGCCTGCTTCATGGCTGACACAGGTAGGGCAATGACGATTTCTCGACGATGGTTCATGGCGGGCCTGGCACTGACCGGCGCCGCTGTGCCTGCAGCGTATTTTGGGCATCGTGAATGGACGAGGCCGGATCCGACGATCACCCCGGGTGAGGCGTCGTTCGACGTCGCGGATGTCGCCGGACAACGCCTGGCGGATGCGCTGCGCGGTGTCTGGCAGATTCGTTTCGAGGGTCATGACGCCGGTATCGCGGGTTTGCCCAAAGAAGGTCTGGAAGTGTTTCTCGATGTTGCCCACAAAGGGCGCGGCGTCATCGGCTTTCTCGACACGGCCGAGCGCTTGCGTTCGTCTCAGGCGCCGCGCTATCGAATTCTCGCGGACCTCGCCGATGTCAAAGCTTCGCAGTTGAGTTGGCGTCTGGTCAGCATGTCGGCGGCCGACGGTGCGCCGGACTACGAATTCAGCATGGTGCTGGATGAGGTCTGGGGCGGTTTCGGCAACGCCGGCAGCGGCAGCCTCAGCGGGCGCGTCCTCAACCTCGATCGACCGTTGATGCTACCGGCGCAGGACAATCGTTTTATCGCTGTCAAACGAGTGTTCCCCGAGGCGCGTGAACGCGCAGGGTTGAACCCGACGTTGCTGGCCTGGCTGATTTCTCCCGAGCACCGTCTGTTCCATCAGCTCTGGCACGCCAGTCGTGACAAGTGGCACACCTTGAGCGAGGAAAAACGCGGCGCCCTGCGCGGTATCGGCTGGCAGCCCGGCCCGCGTGACAAGGAGCGCGACGCCCGCGGCCCGCGCAAGGATCGCAATGGCTCGGGTATCGATTTCTTTTTCATGCACCGGCACATGCTGGGCACGGCGCGTTCGATGCAGGATCTGCCGTCGTGGCAGCATTTTCCGCTGCCGCAGCCGGAACTGATCCGCGATCGCCAGGGTTTTGCCGATTACTTCGACAATCACGACGGCACTTCACTGCCGCCGACCTGGCTGGCCGAGGACGATGACGAATACTCGCAATGGGTCAGCGACATCAAGACGGCCGAAACTTATCACAGTAATTTCCTGGTGTGGGAATCGCGCTACCGTGACCCGCGCTACCTGGCCAAGTTAACTCTGGGGCAGTTTGGTTCGGAGGTCGAGCTGGGGCTTCACGACTGGTTGCACATGCGCTGGGCGTCTGTGCCGCGCGATCCCTCCAACGGCCAGCCGGTACCGTTTGCGCGTGATCCGGCCGATTTTTCCGCGCGTTGGTACGCTGCTGAAAACGATTTCCTTGGTGATCCTTTCTCTTCTCATGTGAGCCCGGTGTTCTGGGCGTTCCATGGCTGGATCGATGATCGTCTGGAAGACTGGTTCCGCGCGCACGAACGCTTCCATCCGGGCGAAGTCAGTCGCTTGCAGGTCAATGGTGTGCCGTGGTTTGCACCGGGGCGCTGGGTTGAGGTCGCCGACCCGTGGCTCGGGCCGAGCACCCATGGTTGCAGCACGGTGCCGGGCCTGCAACCAGGCAAGTCAGTGGAGATGGATCCGGAAACCATGAAACTGGCACTGCGCATCACCTTCAGTGACGACGAGAAGGTGTTGGCGTCGTTGTTTCGCAAGGTGCCGCAGCGCCCTTGGTATGCGCGTCATCTGAAACCCAAACAGAATTCGGCCTGAAACCGCGCCATCGTTCTTGGCGAGCAGGCTCGCTCCCGCAGGTTTTTGTGCTGACCCGTAATTAGCGGCAGCACCCCTGAACACTATGGGAGCGAGCTTGCTCGCGAAGGGGGTTGACCGGCAGAGAACCTACAGCGCCTGCCACCCACCCCCAAGCGCCTTGTACAACGCAATGCTTGCCTGCATTCGCGACAATCTCAACTGCACATTCAAGTCCTGCGCGGCGTACAGCGTGCGTTGGGTTTCCAGCACCGTCAGCCAGTCTTCGGCGCCGGCCTGATAGCGACTCTGAGCAATGTTGAAGGCGGTTTGCGCCTGCCCCAGTTCCTCGCTTTGCCATTGCCGTTGCTCGTCGAGACCGCGAATGCTGTTCAAGGCTTTTTCGACATCGGCGAAGCCGTTGATGATCGCTCCGCGATAGTTTTGCAGCAGTTCTTCCTGGCGGGCTCTGGCCTTGTCACGCTCAGCGCCGAGGCGACCGTTATTGAAGACCGGCCCGATCAATCCGGCCGTCAGGTTGTAGAACGGGCTGCGCAGGATGTCGCGGAACTGGTCGGATCCCGAGCCGAAATCGGCACTAAGCTTGACAGTGGGCAGCATGGCGGCGCGGGCGACTTTGACGTCGGCTTGGGCGGCGGCCAGCTGCGCTTCGGCGCGGGCGATGTCCGGGCGTCGATTGAGCAGATCGCTTGGCACACCGGCGGCGATTCCCGGCCATTGCAATTGATCGAACGATTCCCGGTTCAGTGCAAGTTCCTGAACGGGTCGACCGAGCAGCGCCGCGAGGCTGATCGAAGCGTCTCGTGCTTGTTGCTGCACCCGCGGTAATTGTCGTTGCTGGGCGGCCACCAGACTTTTCTGCTGAGCCAGTTCCAGGGCGGTGGCCGAGCCTGAGTCAAAGCGCGTTTGCACCAGTTTCAGCACGCTTTGCGCGTTGGCCAGATTGAGTTCTGCAATGCGGCTCTGCTCGCGCAGCGACAAGGTTTGCGCATAGGTGTCGGCGACACTGCCGAACAGGGTCAGCTCCACCGTGGCGCGGTCGAACTCGCTGGCCTGCAAGGCAAATTGCGCACTGTCGCGCGACGCCTGTTTGCCACCCCAAAAGTCGATTTCGTAACTGGCATTCAGATTGGCGTCGAAATAATCCACAGCCTTGTTACTGCTGTCGGCGTCCAGTTGACTGTAGCCGTTGCCGCGTAACAGTTTCTGCCGATTGGCATTGAGCGAGGCCTGCACCTCAGGCAATTGAGAACCGCCGGCGATCACAGTGCCGGCCTGGGCCTGGCGTACCCGGGCCACGGCGGCGGCGAGGTCGAAACTGCCGGCGCGCGCTTGTTCGATCAGACGATCAAGCTCTGGGCTGCCAAACTGCGTCCACCATTGCGGGTTGTTGCGAGCACTGCTGGCAGTATGCGCTGACTGCCACGCGGCAGGAGGTTGCAAGCCACTGTCCGGACGCTGGAGGGGACTGCCGCAGGCGCTGAGGATCAGGCAAACGGTCAACAAACTGAGGCGCGGTTTCATAGATCGATCATTCACTGGTAAGGGCCGTGACCGGGTCGAGCCGGGCAGCTTTGCGGGCCGGCATGAAGCCGAAGACAACACCGGTGACCTGCGCGCAGCCAAAAGCGCCGAGCACCGCCAGTAACGAGAAGGCGACCGCGACGTCGCTGAGGATCAGCACGCCGCCGACGAGTAACGCCAAGGCAATCCCGGCGATCCCGCCGACCACCGAGAGCATCACCGCTTCGGTGAGGAACTGGCGCAGGATGTCGCGCTGACGCGCACCGGTGGCCATGCGAATACCGATCTCGCGGGTGCGTTCACGCACGGTCATCAGCATGATGTTCATCACGCCGATACCGCCGACCAGCAACGAAATCGCGGCAATCGAACCGAGCATCAGCGACAGGGTGTTTTGCGTGCGCGCTTCGGCCTGGATCATCGCGGCGTTGTTGGTCAGCTCGAAATCTTTCTTGCCGTTGTGCAGGCGCAGCATCATCCGCTCGATGTCCTGCTCGGTTTCCTTGACCCTGCGCGCATCGGCGGCGGCGATGGCGACGTACTCCGGGTTATAGGTGCCAAACAGGCGCGTGCTGGCGGCGGAGTAGGGGATGGCAATGCGGTCGTCGCTGTCGGAATCGCCAGAGCTGGAACCCTTTTCCGCGAGAACCCCGACCACTTGAAAGGGCACGTTTTCAATCAGAATGTACTGCCCGATAGGGTTGGCGACATCCTTGAGCAACTTGCTTCTGACTTTGTGTCCGATGACGGCTACCGCAGCGCCACTGGCTTCGTCGGCAGCGGTGAAGTAAGTGCCTTCAACCACTGGCCAATTGAAAATTTTCGGGAAATTGGTGTCATTGCCGCCGACGTAACTGTTGTGGTCGAGATTGCCGAAACGCACCACGGCTTCGGCGCCGTTGACGGGCATGATCTGCTTGATCAGCGGCAGGGTGGCGAGCACGGCGAGGTCGTCGAGGGTGATGATGCCCTGCGGTGCGCGCGGGTGCGGAGGCACGCCGCCCAGATAAATGATGTTGGAGCCGAACGCGCCCATTTGCGCCATGACCTGACGCTTGCTGCCTTCGCCGACCGCCAGCATCACCACCACCGAGGCCACGCCGATGATGATGCCGAGCAGGGTCAGCGCGGTGCGGAAGCGATTGATCCACATCACTCGCCACGCCGCGTGCAAGGCGTCGACCAGCTCGCCTTTCCAGGCGCCGGTGGCTTCGGCACCCTCGGCCAGACGCTTGCGCAGATCGACCGCTTGCAGAGCGCCGGGGTTGGCGCTGGTCTGGGCCTGGGGATTGTCCTTTGCGCTGTCGCTGATGATCAGGCCGTCGCGGATTTCGATGATGCGTTTGGCTCGAGCCGCCACTTCGCGATCGTGGGTGATGAGGATCACCACATGGCCCTGGCTCGCCAGCTCGTCGAGCAGCGCCATGACTTCTTTGCCGCTGTGGCTGTCGAGGGCACCGGTCGGTTCGTCGGCCAGAATGATGTGGCCGCCGTTCATCAAGGCGCGGGCAATCGACACCCGTTGTTGCTGACCGCCGGAGAGTTGATGGGGGCGGTTGCCGGTGCGTGAGGCGAGACCGAGACGGTCGAGCAGGGCGGCGGCGCGGGCATGGCGCTCGGCGGCGGGCGTGCCGGCATAGATTGCCGGCATTTCGACGTTTTCCTGGGCCGAGCCGGACGGAATCAGGTGGTAACCCTGAAACACAAAACCGAAGGCTTCGCGGCGCAGCCACGCCAGTTCATCGCTGTCGAGGCCGGCGACGTTTTCCCCGGCGAAACGGTATTCACCGGACGTCGGTCGGTCGAGGCAACCGAGGATGTTCATCAGCGTCGATTTGCCGGAACCGGAGGCACCGACAATCGCCACGAATTCGCCGGCGTGGATCGACAGGTCGATGCCGCGCAATACATGAACTTCAGGCGCGTCGCCGCCGCCATAGGATTTGCGGATGTCCTGCAGGTCGATCAGGGGCGTTTGCATTTAACCCCCGTTGCCGTCAGCCGGGCCGATCAGCAGGTGATCACCCTCACTCAGGCCATCGAGAATCTGCACCTTGAGGCGGTCACTGATACCCGTATGCACCTCGCGAGACTCGATCTTGCCATTGGCGGCAACCACCTGCGCGGTCTGCAGGTCGGCTTTGTCGCTGCCTTGCAGGGCCGCCACCGGGGCGGTGAGGACATCCTTGGCCTGATTGGCGACGAAGAACACCTGGGTGGTCATCTCCGCCATCAGTGCGTTGTCGCCGTTATCGACGTCGAGCAAAACCGTGTAAAGCACGACGCGGGCGCTACCGCTTTTGCTGCTGGCCGGGCTGCCGCCGCCCTGGCTGGTCTGATCGAGCGGCTTTGGCGGCACCGGCAGGATTTGCCGCACCGTGCTGCTCCAGCGCCGGTTGCCGCCGCTGAGGGTAGTGAAATAAGCGGTCATGCCCGGTTTGACATGGCCGATATCCGCCTCGGAAACCTCGGCCCAAACGGTCATCGGCGACAGCTTGGCGATGCGCAGAATCAACGGTGTCTGCTGTTGTGCGTTGAGGGTCTGGCCTTCGCGGGCATCGAGGGCGACCACGGTGCCGGCCATGGGCGCATAGATCCGCGTGTAACCGAGCTCGGCCTGATCGCTGCGCAGGCTGGCTTCGGCCTGACGGATCTGCGCCTGGAACATGTCGATGCGTGCTTGCGTGGCTTTCAGTTCGGCGCGAGCGGTCTGTACGTCTTCTTCACGGGTTGCGCCACCGGCGGCGAGGTTTTGCTGGCGCTGATATTTCTGTTGCGCCAGTTCATGTTGGGCGCGTTGTTCCTGCAATTGCGCCTTGAGGTTCTCGATCGAGAAGCGGCCGGCGTCGAGCTTGGCCTTTTGCGTCGATGGATCGATTTCTACCAGCAATTGGCCTTCCTTGACCACATCGCCGACTTCGACATGGATTTTCTGAATCTGGCCGGAGGCCTGCGCACCGACATCGACGTAACGGCGTGGTTGTAACGTGCCGAGTGCGGTGACGCTGCTTTCGATATCGCCACGGCTCACTTGCACGGTGGCGAACTTATCCCGGCCCGGCGGCATCATTTGCCATGCGGCAAAGCCAACAACGGGGATCAGACAGAGGACTACGAGCAGGGCGCGTCGGGCGGGGCGGGGACGTTTCATGCAGGGTTCCGGCCAGTGGAAATCGGCCCGTCGTTCGGCTGGCACACAGTTTCGGGCAGCACTGAACGCTGTCGCAAGGTGCGACAGACACGGGGAGCTGTCCTGTAAACGATGGAAGTGCAGGGGAATTTAACTGCGGACACACGAAGTTACAGCTATAGAGCAGGACTATTTGTCGGTCAACGACAAACACCACTTTAAATCTATATGAGAATTACTATAAATTACGCGCCTCAAGTTGCCACTATCTTGCTACTGCGTTTTGCGCCGTCGTAAATCGGTGTGCTCAAGGACACAAACCGCATTTCGCGGCCGGGAGTCATGTTGGAAAACTACTATCGCGAGCTGGTGTGTTTCCTGAACGCCAAGCTCGGCAACCGTCAGGTTGCCGAAGATGTGGTGCATGACGCCTATGTGCGGGTGCTGGAGCGCTCCAGCGGCACGCCGATCGAGCAACCCCGAGCCTTCCTCTATCGGACCGCGTTGAATCTGGTTATCGATGACCATCGCCGCAACGCCCTGCGCCAGGTCGAACCGCTGGAAGTGCTCGACAATGAAGAGCGCTATTTCACTCCGTCGCCTCACAGCAGTCTCGATCATGGCCAGCGCCTAGCGATGCTCCAGCGTGCGTTGGCCGAGTTGTCACCGCTGTGCCGCGAAAGTTTTCTGCTGCGCAAGATCGAGGGTCTGTCGCACCCGGAAATCGCTGAGCAACTCGGCATTTCCAAGGCTTTGGTGGAAAAACACATCGTCAACGCCATGAAACATTGCCGCCAGCGCATCAAACAATGGGATGCCCATTGATCTTTCCTCGTTAAATTTTTTTTCACCGTCCTCGTTCCTACTCAACAGACGATCTGCTGTCCTGCTCCAGGCCGGTCAGGTCATTCAGGCTTTATCCCCGTGGTTGAGGGGTTCATCCAGAGGACACTGGAAATGACACAGGCAATTGCATCGCCCATCGTTCACGACCTGATCGGCGTCGGTTTCGGCCCTTCGAACCTGGCACTGGCCATCGCCCTGCAAGAGCGCGGCCCGACGCAGGGTGAGCTGGATGTGCTGTTCCTCGACAAGCAAGCCGACTACAGCTGGCACGGTAATACCCTGTCGACCCAGAGCGAGTTGCAGATTTCCTTCCTCAAGGATCTGGTGACCCTGCGCAATCCGACCAGCCCCTATTCGTTCGTCAATTACCTGAAGTACCACGGCCGTCTGGTCGACTTCATCAACCTCGGCACCTTCTACCCGTGCCGCATGGAGTACAACGATTACCTGCGCTGGGTCGCCGGACAGTTCACCGAGCAGAGCCGTTACGGCGAAGAAGTGCTGACCATCGAGCCGGTGCTGCACAACCATCAGGTTGAAGCGTTGCGGGTGATTTCCCGTGGCAGCGATGGCCAGCAACATGTACGCACCACCCGTTCGGTGGTGGTCAGCGCTGGCGGTACGCCGCGTATCCCGGAAGCGTTCAAGGTGCTGAAGGGCGACGCCCGTGTGTTCCACCACTCGCAGTACCTGTCGCAAATGGCCAAGCAGCCGTGCGTGAACAATCAGCCGATGAGCATCGCGATCATCGGTGGTGGGCAAAGCGCGGCGGAAGCCTTTATCGACCTGAACGATTCGTTCCCGTCTGTGCAGGTCGACATGATCCTGCGCGGCTCGGCGCTGAAGCCTGCGGATGACAGCCCGTTCGTCAACGAAGTGTTTTCGCCGGAGTTCACCGATCTGGTGTTCCAGCAGAACAGCGCCGAGCGTGAGCGTCTGGTCAACGAGTACCACAACACCAACTATTCGGTGGTGGACATCGATTTGATCGAGCGCATCTACGGCATCTTCTACCGCCAGAAGGTCTCCGGGATTGCCCGTCATGCGTTTCGCACCCTGACCACCGTCGAGAGCGCCACCGCCACCGAAAACGGCATCGAACTGGCCGTGCGCAACAACGCCACCGGCGAAGTTACTGTGCGCAACTACGACGCCGTGGTCCTGGCCACCGGTTACGAGCGGCAGATGCACCGCAAACTGCTGGCACCGCTGGAAGAATACCTGGGCGACTTCGAAGTCGATCGCAATTACAAAATGATCACCGACGAGCGCTGCAAGGCCGGCATCTACATGCAGGGCTTCTGCCAGGCCAGCCATGGCCTGAGTGACACGCTGCTGTCGGTGTTGCCGATTCGTGCCGATGAAATTGCCGGCTCGCTGTATGAGCATGGCAAGAATCGTGGGCATAGCCGTTCGATGGCGGATCTGTTGTTGGCGACTGCGAGCTGAATCAGCATTGCCTGAAACACCGCATTCGCGAGCAGGCTCGCTCCCACAATGGTTCTGTGTACGCAGGACAAAATGTGGGAGCGGGCTTGCTCGCGAAGGGGCCATCAAAAGCACCATAAAATCTGAATCCTGAACCTTGCCGGCTCGCTGTATGAGCATTGCAAGCACCGTGGGCATCGTTCGATGGCCGATTTACTGCTGGCGACTGCCAGCTAAGTTCAGCGGCGCCTGACCGGCCGCCTTCGCGAGCAAGCCCGATCCCACAATGGTTCTGTGTACGCAGGACAAAATGTGGGAGCGGGCTTGCTCGCGAAGGGGCCATCAAAAGCACCATAAAATCTGAATCCTGAACCTTGCCGGCTCGCTGTAGGAGCATGGCAAGCACCGTGGCCATCGATCGATGGTCGATTTACTGCTGGCGACTGCCAGCTAAGTTCAGCGGCGCCTGACCGGTCGCCTTCGCGAGCAAGCCCGATCCCACAATGGTTCTGTGTACGCAGGACAAAATGTGGGAGCGGGCTTGCTCGCGAAGGGGCCATCAAAAGCACCATAAAATCTGAATCCTGAACCTTGCAGGCTCGCTGTATGAGCATGGCAAGCACCGTGGGCATCGTTCTATGGCCGATTTACTGCTGGCGACTGCCAGCTAAGTTCAGCGGCGCCTGACCGGCCGCCTTCGCGAGCAAGCCCGCTCCCACAATGGTTCTGTGTACGCAGGACAAAATGTGGGAGCGGGCTTGCTCGCGAAGGGGCCATCAAAAGCACCATAAAATCTGAATCCTGAACCTTGCAGGCTCGCTGTATGAGCATGGCAAGCACCGTGGGCATCGTTCGATGGTCGATTTACTGCTGGCGACTGCCAGCTAAGTTCAGCGGCGCCTGACCGGCCGCTTTCGCGAGCAAGCCCGCTCCCACAATGGTTCTGTGTACGCAGGACAAAATGTGGGAGCGGGCTTGCTCGCGAAGGGGCCATCAGAAGCGCCACACATTCTGTTCCTGAACCCTTCCTGAACATCCCCCACATTCCCCGACACACCTCCTTTTGCGGGTTTACTCTCCAGACATCGGGGCGTAAGCTTCGCGCGTTTTCATCAATAGCGGAGACCCACAGTGGGTACTTGTTCGAGTGACAGTTGTCGGCCGGTCTCGGTAACCGGCAGATTCTCGGCAAGATAACGCGCCTCTTTTGTGCCGTTGTCTCGCCGTAACAGCGAGCAGCGGCATCCCGTGCATGGCCAATCCCTGGTCATGCCCCCGACGTCCTTCTCATCGACACTGAAAGCGTGTGATTTCGACTTTATCGTCGTGATCGCAGCCCTATCGACACGCCTGTCTTTTCTGACCGGCGCGCCAAGCCTTGCCGTGCCGGTTTTTCCGGCGGACGAGGCGCGGTCGTACCTGCTTGACGGTTTCCCGGCTGACCATAGGGGCAACAGCCATGAAACTTACGCTCAAGGAATTTTTCGCAGGCTTTCTGCGTAACCGCCACATCGCCCGGCACTTCCGTCGCCTGGCCTTGCTGGAAACCATCAACGACACCACGGTCAGCCGTGAAGTCCCGCCAACCCTGGCCAACACGCTGGTCGATGCCGCGCATTGCGACAGCGGTGTGCTGCTGTCTTCAATGGGTACCCACCCTGAGGGCCTGACCGATTTCGAAGTCGACGCCCTGCGCGCGCAATACGGCCTGAACGAAGTCGAACACGAGCAACCGCTGCCATGGTGGATCCACCTGTGGCACTGCTACAAAAACCCGTTCAACCTGCTGCTGACCTTGCTGGCGCTGATCTCGTGGCTGACCGAAGACCTCAAGGCCGCCGTGGTGATTTTCTCCATGGTGGTGCTGTCGACGCTGCTGCGCTTCTGGCAGGAAAGCAAATCCAATCAGGCCGCCGATGCGCTGAAGGCGATGGTCAGCAACACCGCCACGGTGATGCGCCGTGACGCACCGCGCAGCGAGTTGCCGATCAAGCAATTGGTGCCGGGCGACCTGATCGTGCTGTCGGCCGGCGACATGATTCCCGCCGATTGCCGCGTGCTCAACGCCAAAGACCTGTTCGTGAGTCAAGCGGCGATGACCGGCGAATCGATGCCGGTAGAGAAGTTTGCGCGGCAGGCCGATCGCGACACGCGCAATCCGCTGGAGCTGGACAACATCCTGTTCATGGGCACCAACGTTGTGTCCGGGACGGCGGTGGCGGTGATTCTCACCACGGGCAACAGTACCTATTTCGGTGCCCTGGCCCAGCGTGTCGGCGCTACTGATCGTGCAGTGACGTCGTTCCAGCTAGGCGTCAACAAAGTCAGCTGGCTGTTGATCCGCTTCATGTTCGTCATGGCGCCGCTGGTGCTGTTCATCAACGGTTTCACCAAAGGCGACTGGACCGAAGCGCTGCTGTTCGCGCTGTCGATCGCCGTGGGCCTGACCCCGGAAATGCTGCCGATGATCGTCACCTCGACGTTGGCCAAAGGCGCAGTGTTTCTGTCGCGCAAGAAAGTCATCGTCAAACGCCTCGACGCGATCCAGAACTTCGGCGCCATGGACGTGCTGTGCACCGACAAGACCGGCACCCTGACCCAGGACAAGATCTTCCTCGCGCGGAATGTTGATGTCTGGGGCGAAGACTCCGACGACGTGCTGGAAATGGCTTACCTCAACAGCTATTACCAGACTGGCCTGAAAAACCTGCTCGACGTCGCGGTTCTGGAGCACGTGGAAGTACACCGTGAACTGAAAGTCGGCACGGCCTTTCGCAAGGTCGATGAGATCCCGTTCGACTTCAATCGTCGGCGCATGTCGGTGGTGGTCGAAGGCCACGGCCAGCCGCATCAACTGATCTGCAAAGGCGCGGTGGAAGAAGTGCTGGCGGTGTGCAGTCGCGTGCGTCACGGCGACGTCGATGAAGCCTTGAGCGATGAATTGCTGACCCGGATTCGTCAGGTCACCGAAGCATTCAACGCTGAAGGCTTGCGCGTGGTGGCCGTGGCCGCCCGCTCGATGCCAGAGGGTCGCGACACCTACAGCCTGGCGGATGAGCAGGAGCTGACGCTGATCGGTTACGTGGCGTTTCTCGATCCACCGAAAGAAAGCACCGCGCCAGCGCTCAAGGCCTTGGCCGAGCATGGCGTGGCGGTAAAAGTGCTGACCGGCGACAACGAGTTGGTGACCGCGAAAATCTGCCGCGAAGTCGGGCTCGCGCAACAAGGCCTGTTGTTGGGCAACGACGTCGAGCGCATGAGCGATGCTGAACTGGCGGTGGCCGTGGAAACTACCAACGTCTTTGCCAAACTGACGCCGTCGCACAAGGAACGCATCGTGCGCATCCTCAAGGGCAACGGCCATGTGGTCGGTTTTATGGGCGACGGCATCAACGATGCGCCGGCGCTGCGTACCGCCGACATCGGTATTTCCGTGGACAGCGCGGTGGACATCGCCAAAGAGGCAGCCGACATCATCCTCCTGGAAAAGAGCCTGATGGTGCTGGAGGAGGGCGTGCTCGAAGGGCGCCGGACCTTCGCCAACATGCTCAAGTACATCAAGATGACCGCCAGCTCGAACTTCGGCAACGTGTTCTCGGTGCTGGTGGCCAGTGCGTTCATTCCGTTCCTGCCGATGCTGCCGATGCACCTGCTGGTGCAGAACCTGCTCTACGATATTTCGCAGATCGCCATCCCGTTCGACAACGTCGATGAGGAGATGCTGAAGAAGCCGCAAAGCTGGCAGCCGGGCGATGTCGGGCGCTTCATGCTGTTTTTCGGTCCGATCAGTTCGATCTTCGACATCACTACGTTCGCCTTGATGTGGTACGTGTTTGATGCCAACACCCCGGATCACCAGACCCTGTTCCAGTCCGGCTGGTTCGTGGTGGGATTGCTGACCCAGACGCTGATCGTGCACATGATCCGCACGCCGAAGATTCCGTTCCTGCAAAGCCGCGCCGCCATGCCGCTGCTGGTAATGACGGGGATCATCATGGCCGTGGGCATCTTCCTGCCAATGGGCCCGCTGGCGCACTACTTCAAATTGCAGGCACTGCCATCGCTGTACTTCGTGTTTTTGCCGGTGATCCTGCTGGCGTACATGGCGTTGACCCAGGCGGTTAAAGGCTTCTACATCCGCCGGTTCGGCTGGCAATAACAGCAGTACAACGCTGCTCCCCCCTGTGGGAGCGGGCTTGCTCGCGAAGACGTCGTGTCAGTTGCTTTTTTGTTGGCTGACACACCGCTTTCGCGAGCAGGCTCGCTCCCACAGGGGATTGGTATGTTTTCAAGGACAAGACTATGCAAGCCATCAACAACCTCAACATCACCTCGCTGCTCGACACCCTGGTCAGCCTCAGCGCCGCGTTCATTCTCGGTGGCCTGATCGGCTTCGAGCGCCAGTACCGGCAACGCACCGCCGGCCTGCGCACCAATGTGCTGGTCGCCGTTGGCGCGGCAATTTTCGTCGACATGGCCAACCGTCTCGCCGGCGCTGAAGGCGCGGTGCGCGTGGTTGCCTACGTGGTCTCCGGCATCGGCTTTCTCGGCGCTGGCGTGATCATGCGCGAAGAAGGCAATGTGCGTGGCCTCAACACTGCCGCGACCCTGTGGACTTCCGCCGCCGTCGGTGCCTGCGCGGGTGCTGATCTGCTCGCCGAAGCGGTGCTCGGCACACTGTTCATCCTTGCCGCCAACACCTTGCTGCGGCCGATCGTCAACAACATCAACCGCCAGCCGCTGGACGTGGTCTCGGCGGAAGTCACCAACATCGTTTACGTGATCGCCTGGCGCTCACAGCAAAAAGCCGTGTTCGCCTTGCTTGAAGCGGAGCTGGAACGCAGCAATTACCCGGCCAGCGATGTCGACGTACATGCCTTCGGCGCCGATGAAATCGAGATCGAAGCGACGCTGGCAACCACCTCGGTTGATGGTGATGAGCTGGATGCACTGGTGGCGCGGATCTCGACGTCATCGCTGGTGGTGCAGGCGTTCTGGAGTCCGAGTACCACTGAGTAAGCTTTCCCGGGAAATTTCCCAAGGTGCTGTTCTTGGCAAATTTCGGGGATTTACCAAATGTTTTTAAGAATATTCCTACATAGGTTCTACAAACATTTGTTTAGTGTGCTCAGTACATTTTTCTGACGCTGTTTATACCGATGTCCTACAAATGCTGGCGGTTCCTGATTGTCGAAGAGAACAGCATTGTGCAAACCAGAATCGCGAAGACCTTGACCCAGCTTGGTTGTCGGAATCTCACGCCAGTCGGTTCGTTTCGAGAATTGCTGGCTCTGACGCACTACTCTCACGACCCGTTTCTATATTTCGATCTGATGATTATCAACGGCGAACTGTTTGCCACTATGGGCGTCGATCCGGTGCGCTTCTTTCAGAGCAACAAGCAAATTCGCCAAGGGGTGATTCACGATCTGCGCCGTGGTCAGCCACAACCCGAAACGATTTACGCCAACGCTCGCCGCCAATTGAGTCTGATCCGTACGCCGGATCGACAGACGCTTGGCGCCTTGCTGGAACAGCTCGTGGTTTAGGTGCTTTCCGATGAAGGTCAATCATTGACGTTTGCCCTTTGGAGGCGGTGGTTACGGCCCGTGAAGCGTCGGTGTACGAATCCTTTGCGGATCAGCAGACCTCGGAGGAATCACCGGTTTTTTAGGAAAAGTCCTACAGAATCAGCTTTCAAGCTTGCGTAGTCTTGCCCACCCAGAAACCGTGACCACCAGGAGATTGAGCATGATCAATAAAGCCCTGCGTATCCTGATCGCCGACCCGCAGCATTTTCACCGGATGAAAATCGAGCGTCTGTTCAATGGCCTCGATTACTACCGCGTTGCGCCGGTGCAGAACCTCGCCGAGCTGTTGAACCTGGTGGATTACGGCGGCGAACCGTTCGACGTGGTGGTCATCAACGCCGAACTGGCCTCCGGCGCGCTGGATCTCTTGGGGTTCTTCCTCGATAACCCACAGGTGCGTCACGCGTTGATTTACAACGAACCCTCGGCGCCGCTGCAGGTGGCTTCAGGTTTCGCTCAGGACAATGTGCAGATCAGTCATGCGTCATTGCCAAACACGCAGTCCATCAAACACTTGATGGCCGTGGTCGATGTGCCCACGCAACACCTCTGGTCGGGCGTCAGGCATGAGCCCACCCTGCAACGTCGAGCGAATGCATAAATATTCATTTGGCGCAACTGTCAGATCTGACAGGTGATGTATTTCCATTTCCGTGCAACAGTCACTGCGCAGCCACTGTATGCGGGTAGTCCGTATCTATGGTGCCATCGTCAAGTATTTGCCTGGGAGTGGTCATGAGTTCAGCGCTGATCGTCGACGATCATCCGGCGGTGCGTGCCGCCGTCAGAATTGTTTTGCTAGCCGAGAGATTCACAGAAATTCACGAAGCCTCCAACGGCGAGCAAGCGATGTCGCTGATTCGCGAACATCGGCCACGCCTGATGGTGCTGGATCTCAATTTACCGGGGAAAAGCGGTCTCGAGTTCATCCCGCGCATCAAGGCTGATTATCCCGACTGCCTGATACTGGTATTCACGTCGTACCCGCCAGAGCACTGCCAGGAGCGCTGCATACGTGCTGGCGCCAGGGCGTACGTAGCCAAAAGTAATAGTCTGGAGCAGTTGTACAAGGCCATACAGGCAGTAAAGTCCGGGCATTGCTATTTCAGCGCTCTGCCGGACAATATTCACAGCTTGAGCTCAGCGCAGGTGACGGAAAAACACCTGCTCGAGCAGCTTTCCGATCGTGAGATGACCATACTTGTGCATTTGGCAGAGGGCGAGCCGAACAAGATGATTGCCGCTCGCTTGAATCTGAGCCACAAAACCGTCAGCACTTACAAGACTCGTCTGATGGCCAAGCTGGGGCTCAAGTCACTGATGATGGTGCGCGAGCTTGCCAAGCGTAACGGTCTGATCCGCGAGGTCTGACATGGCGCGGTGTCGATTCGTTTTCCTGCTGCTGATGATGTTCGGCTCGTGGGTCAGTGCCAGCGATGAGCCGGTCATTCTCGAGGTGCTCAGCCGAACTCGCCCGGATGCCTTGATTCGTCTCGATGGGCAGGATCAGCAATGGCTGCGCGAACATCCACTGTTGCGCGTTGGCATCTCCGGTCCCGACTATCCACCCTTCGAATTGACGCGCAACCGGCATGAGCTGGAAGGGCTGACCGCTGATTACGCCGATCTGATCGCGCAGTTGCTCAACGTCCCGATTCAGGTGCAGCGCTACGTCGACCGCAATGCTGCGCTGATGGCGCTCAAACGTGGTGAGCTGGACCTGCTGGGCACGTCGAACAACTTTGAAAGCGCCGACCCTGCATTGATCCTGTCGCGAGCCTACGCCGAAGACCAGCCAATGCTGGTGACCCGACTCGATGAAACGTTGCCGGCGGAACTGGCGGGCAAGTGCCTGTCGATGGCCGACGATTATTTGCCGCTGCCCATGGTTCGGGCGCTCTACCCTCAAGCCATCGTGCAACAGCACAGCTCGGCGATGGATGCCCTCGGTGCGGTGGCGTTCGGCGCCTGTGACGTTTATCTGGGCGATTACATCAGCGCCAATTACCTGATCAACACCAATTATCGCAACGACCTGCAATTGGCCGGGCCTTCGGGCCTGGATGCCAACCCGTTCGGGTTTGCCTTGCTGCGTAGCGATGTGCGGCTCAAGCGTTTGGTCGACAAGGCATTGATGGCGATTGCGATGGAGCAGCGCCAGCTTATCGAGCAACGCTGGAGTGCCGGTCGGGCCGAGATGGCCGTTCAATCGCAGATGCAACTGAGTGCCAGTGAACAGCGCTGGCTGTCCGAGCATCCGACGGTGCGAGTCGGTGTCATCGAGGACCTCGCGCCGCTGACGTTTTTTGATGCCAACGGCAATCTTCACGGGCTTTCTGCGCAACTGCTCAACCTGATCAGTCAACACAGCGGGTTGAACTTCAAGTTCATCCGTGGACGTTCCCTCGACCAGCAGATCGCTCAGCTCAAGACCGGTGAGCTTGACGTCTTGCCAGTGGTGACGCCGAGCAGCGAGCGCGAAGCCGAACTGCAATTCAGCCGGGCCTATGTCAGCAATCCGTTCGTGCTGGTCGGTAAGAACACGACGGACAGTCCGCGCACGCTCGATGATCTGGCCGGCAAGCGCCTGGCGATTTATCGTGGCCATCCTTTGCACGGGTTTGTGCAGCAGCGGGTACCTGAAATACGCATTATCGAGGTCAGCAGCCCCGCCGATGGCATGGAGAGGATCATCAAAGGTCAGGCTGACGCGACGGTCAGTTCGTTGCTGGTCGCACGTTATCTGATCGGTCGCCACTACCGCGAGCGCCTGCGCATTACCAGCACCGTCGGTGATCAACCGGCCCTTATCGCTTTGGCCTCCGCTCCGCAGGCCACGGCGCTGCATTCGATTCTGAACAAGGCATTGCTGAGCATCGCGCCGCAGCAGATGGACGAACTGGTCGAGCGCTGGAGCCATGACGTCGTGACCGAAGAGAGCTATTGGTTGCGTCATCGCGGCGAGATTCTGCTTGGCTTTGCTGGCGCGGCGGGGTTACTGCTGTTGGCGCTGCTCTGGATCGTTTTCCAGCGCCGGCAGATTCGTCAACGTCAGCGATGGCTGCAGCAACTGCAGGAAGCCAAAGACGTGGCCGACGATGCCAATCGGGCCAAAACAACGTTCCTGGCGACCATGAGCCATGAAATTCGTACCCCCATGAGTGCCTTGATCGGCATGCTCGAATTAGCCTTGAAACGTGCTGAGGAGGGCGTCACCGATCGCCTGGCCATTCAGGTGGCGTCCAATGCCGGGCAGCAATTGCTGGCACTGATCGGCGATATTCTCGACATCGCCCGGATTGAGTCGGGGCATCTTTCCCTTGCCCCGGAACGGGCCAATCTGCGCGAACTGGTGACCTCGGTATGCCGGGTGTTTGAGGGGCTGGCGCGGCAGAAGCGGTTGCTGTGGCACATCAATCTCGATGCGCGCAGTGACGTCGACGTATTGATTGATCCGACGCGCTTCAAGCAAGTGCTGTCGAACCTGTTGAGCAACGCGATCAAGTTCACCGAGGAGGGCGAGGTGAGCCTGCGGCTTGCGGTGAGCGCAACGTCAGCCGAGCGGTTGGCCGTGATAGTGGTCATCGAGGACAGCGGGATCGGGATCAGCGCACAGGATCGACAACGCTTGTTCAGCCCGTTCGTACAGGCAGGCAATCATGGGCAATCGGGGCGCAGCGGTTCCGGATTGGGCCTGGCGATCAGTCGCAGTCTGTGCGAAATGATGGGCGGCACGTTGCGGCTCGACAGCGAGCCGGGCCACGGTACGCAAGTCGAAGTCAGACTTGAGTTGCCGTTGCTGGTCGCTCTTTCGCAATCCCCTTCACCCTCGGAAACGCTGATCGTTGCTGCGCCAGCGTTGGATATTCTGGTGGTCGACGATAACCCCGTGAACCGTTTGTTGCTGTGCTGGCAGTTGAGTGAGCTGGGCCATCGCACGGTCGCCACCGAGGACGGCCATGAGGGCCTGGAGCGCTGGCGGACTGAGACATTCGATGTGGTGATCACCGACTGCAACATGCCTCGGCGCAACGGTTATGAACTGACCCGGGCGATTCGTGACGAAGAAGCCACGAGTGGCCGGGCGTCTTGTCTGATTCTCGGGTTTACCGCCAATGCGCAGGTCGAGGAGCGGGTTCGCTGTCTCGATGCCGGCATGGATGAATGCCTGTTCAAGCCGATCCGCCTGGATGATCTTCAGCAGGCGTTGAGTGGCGCAGGCCATTGTCAGCGTGTGTTCCACCCGATTGTGGAGGTTGCCCTGAGCGAACTCGACCTGAGCACGCTGGAGCAGATGGCCGGCAATAACCACGCGCTGATCGCACATCTGCGTAAAGAAGTCTTGGGTAGCCTGCGCAGCGACCTGTGTCGTCTTGACGATTTGCGCAGCGGACACGACCGCGCAGCACTGCGCGATCTGGCCCATCACATCAAAGGTGGTGCGCAGATGGTCGGTGCCGCACGGGTGGTGGGTGCCTGCGCCGAACTGGAGCAGGCTTGCCGCGCCAGCGAAGTCGATGCTGTCGTGACAGCGATCGAGGCGCTACGCGAAAGCCTGCACAGTCTCGCGCGGCATCTTGAGGTTTAACCGATCAATCCCACTGCGGCGCAATGCCGTTGGGACTGGTCAGACGCTGGCCGCGATCCAGCGAGGCGATCAGCGCCATGTCGACATCGCTCAGCGTCAGGGCGGTGGCACTGAGGTTGCTTTGCAGATTGGCGCGTCTGGTCGATGACGGAATCACCGCGTAACCCGATTGCATCGCCCAGGCGAGGGTGACTTGCGCGGCCGTGGCGTACAGGCGTTCGGCGATCTGCTGAATCAGCGGATCCTTTAACACTTCGCCGTAAGCGAGGGTCATGTACGAAGTGATGTGGATGCCTTGGCTCTGGGCGAATTCGACCACTTTGCGGTTTTGCAGGTACGGGTGCAGCTCGATCTGGTGGGTGGCGATGTTGTCGGCGCCGACCACGGCAATCGCCTGTTTCATCAAGTCGATGGTGAAGTTGGAAATACCGATCTGCCGGGTCAGGCCCAGGTGTTTGGCTTCCAGTAACGCGCCCATGAATTCTTCGACTGGCACCTGATTTGCCGGCGACGGCCAGTGGATCAGCGTCATGTCGAGGTAATCGGTTTGCAGTTTTTGCAGGCTCTCTTTGAGGCTGTCGATCAAGCGATCCCTGGCGAAATTGGCCACCCAGATCTTGCTGGTGATGAACAGTTCTTCGCGCGGGATACCACTGGCGGCGATCGCCGCGCCGACGTCGGCTTCGTTTTCGTAGATCTGTGCGGTGTCGATGACCCGGTAGCCGAGCTCAAGGGCGGTGCTCACCGAATCGATGACAACCTGGCCTTGCAGGCGAAACGTACCCAGACCGAAAGCGGGGACAGACATGAAGGACTCCAGGGTTGCAGTGGGAATGGGCAGGAGTATCCGCGTCTGTTTCCGTGAGAAAAACCGTTGGTGGGGCAAAGCACCTTTGATCTCAGGTCAAGAATCTTCCTACAGGGTTTTGCCAGCGTTAATTGTTCTCCATATAGAACGATGAGGCTGATTTTTGCCGTCTAGTGCATTGATCGTCATGGATTTAAGATCAATTCATTGCGTCACTCATCAATTTGGAGCTCTCCATGAAAAACATCATCGGTATCTACACCAGCCCACGCGGCCATTGGGTCGGCGATGGGTTTCCGGTGCGCACACTGTTTTCCTACGACAACCTGGGCAAGCACATCAGCCCATTCCTTTTGCTTGATCACGCCGGGCCTGCCGAATTCACCCCGACCACTGAACGGCGCGGTGTGGGTCAGCATCCACACCGGGGTTTTGAAACCGTCACGATTGTCTATGACGGCGAAGTGCAACACCGTGATTCCACGGGCAGTGGCGGCACCATCGGTCCGGGCGATGTGCAGTGGATGACCGCGGCTTCCGGGATCCTGCACGAAGAGTTTCATTCGGAAAACTTCGCCAGAACCGGCGGCAAACTGGAAATGGTCCAGTTGTGGGTCAACCTGCCGGCCAAGTACAAAATGGCTGCGCCGGGTTACCAGACGATTGTCGACGGCGATATTCCGAGCATTGCGCTCAAGGACAATGCCGGCCATCTGCGCCTGATTGCCGGTGAGTTCGATGGTCAGAAAGGTCCTTCGCGCACCTTCACGCCAATCGACGTGTGGGATCTGCGCCTGAATGCCGGCAAGTGGCTGACACTGGATCTGCACGAAGGTCGCAATACCGCGCTGGTAGTGTTGAAAGGGACGGTGCAGATCAACGGTGATGAAGTCGCGCGTGAGGGGCAGTTGGCACTGTTTGAACGCGATGGCCAGCAACTGACCCTCGAAGCGAACCAGGATGCGGTGGTGCTGCTGCTCAGCGGTGAGCCGATTGACGAACCGATCGTCGGCCACGGCCCGTTCGTGATGAACACCGAGCAGGAAATCCATCAGGCCTTCGCCGACTTCCAGTCCGGGCGCTTTGGCCGGATGCATGCCTGACACTAACCCCTGTAGGAGCTGCCGCAGGCTGCGATCTTTAAAAATATCGCAGCCTGCGGCAGCTCCTATGTATGGACTCGCCCCCACTGTCTACCCGTTTTTTGAAAACTGTCGCCCCGTTGCATCTATGTATTAGGCCTATTCGTGGAAGCCGTCTTCGGCCTCTGGCCAAAATTGGAAGAGCTCGTGGCATGCCGATTACAGTCAGGCCTCGAAGGCCAGTAGGAGCTTAGGCATCAATCCACGCCGGTCTTACCTGGGGTCAATTTTTTTCAGCAAAGGGTCGGACAGTCAGTACCTCGGTGGCAGAACTCGGTCGCTCAGTGGCTTATCGTCGCTTACTGACCATTACCAGCATGACGACGATAAGACTGGTCATTCTGTAGAAGCACCCAGACGATTCGTAGGTTGCGGTTGGCTAACCTGATCGCAGCCTCCTTACGGCCCAGTCGGCTCATCCACCGCAACAAGCGGCGGTCATCGGGTTGCAGGGAATCAGGTCGCAGTTGTTGCAGGACCGAATGGGCTCCCTGGATCATCAAGCTGCGTAAATAAACATCACCTCGCTTGGTCATGTCGCCCAGCCGGACCGTCTGCCCGCTGCTGTGCTGGTCAGGCACCATGCCAAAGTACGCGGCAAACTTGCGGGCATTGGGAAACCGCTCAGGGTTGGTTTCCTTGGCCACCAGTGCCGTGGCAATGACTGGGCCAATGCCGCGCACGGTCATCAGTCGCCTCGCTGTCATGTCGGCGTTAGCGGCCACTTCCAGGCGGCCCGTCAACACGCCGATGCGCTCGCCCAAATGGCGCCACTCAGCCAACAGTTCGTCGATCAATTCACGCAGCAGGCCAGGCAGTGGCTGGGTCGCATCTTCCAGTACCCGCGGAATCTTCTGACTGATCGCAACATCGCCCTGCGCCAAGGCCACGCCGTGCTCGAGCAGCAGGCCGCGCATCTGATTGCTGACCGCCGTGCGTCGACGCACATAGCCCTGACGGGCGCGATGCAGCGCTTGCATTGCCAGCGCAGCAACGCTTTTGACCGGTACCGCGCAGATTTTTTCATCGCGACCAGCGCGCAGAATCGCCAGCGCATCGTTGCGATCATTTTTAGGCCCACTGCGGTGTGTGGTCACCAAACCGGCTGGAAGAATCCGCGCCAGATTACCTTTGTCTTGCAACTGCCGGGCCCAGGCTTGAGCTCCCGGACCGGTCTCCATCAAAACCACGACATGAGGCGGCAGCTGTTGGAGAAACTCATAAAACGCCTCACGCGACTTGATCCGCTGTTCATAGCGCACCTGGCCGAGGACATCTTCACCAGCGACCTGAAAGACCTGTTTGGCCAGATCTACCGCCAAAGTTGTGCAGGCCGACAAATCGGAAGAAGACAGGGATTGATCATTCGAACTATGATTTTTCATGGACTCGCCCTCGCTGTCGATGGCTGTTTAGACTGCCACCGTGGCGCATTGACGCCTCGGCTTGGGCGAGTCCATCCAATTACATTAGGTTTTGTGGCGTTTTTTGGCGGGTGTTCGTTCTCTGAAATCAATTGCTCCTACACTGTCCCAATCTGTGCGATCTTCTCGCGATTGGCCTTCGTCGGAGTTGTTTGATGCTGTCTGTGCTGACCGAACACCCGCTGTTTTGCGCGTTGATCCTGATCCTGCTCGATCTGGGGCTGTGGCGCCTGATCAGTTCCCGTGGCAGTGAGTGGAAACTGTTGGTGCGAGTGCTGATATTCACCTTGTTCAGCATTGTGCTGTTCAACGAAGGTCTCAACCCGATGGAGCCCGCGCCGTGGGCCGACAACGTACCGCTGCACCTGGCAGCGACCGGGTTGCAGATTGGCTGGTGGCTGTTCGGCGCACGCACCCTGACGGTGTTGATCGGCGCAGTGATGATGCAGCGGGTCGGGCACACCGGGCGGTTGTTGCAGGACTTGCTCGGCGCGGTGATTTTCTTGATCGCGATCATTGCGGCACTGGCCTACGTGCTCGATCTGCCGGTCAAAGGCGTGCTGGCGACGTCGGGCGCCTTGGCGATCATCGTCGGTCTGGCGCTGCAGAGCACGTTGAGCGACGTGTTTTCCGGAATCGTCCTCAACACCACCAAACCCTATCAACTCGATGACTGGATCTCCATCGACGGCACCGAAGGCCGCGTCACCGACATCGACTGGCGCGCCACACGTCTGCAAACCAGTCAGGGCAGCATGGCGGTGATTCCCAATTCGCTGGCAGCCAAGGCCAAGATCATCAACTTCAGTCGACCGAGCAATATGTTCGGCGTGTCGGTGACGGTGCAAGTCAGCCCGCATTCGCGGCCAAACTCAGTGATCGATGCGTTGGAACGCGCCATGCAGGGCTGTCGGCAATTGCTCGACACGCCGGCACCGAGCGTGGCGTTGAAAGCCTCTGGCAGTAGCGGTGTGGAGTACGAAATCAGTGGTTTCGTCGCATCCATGAGCGAGAAACGCGAGGTGCGCAATCAACTGTTCGATCTGGCGTATCGGCACTTGCAGGCATCCGGGGTCAATTTGCTGTCGAGTGTCGAACCCAATGCGACAAGCAATCTGTCCCGGCCACGTGCGTTACTCGACAGTTCGCCGATTTTCTCGACGCTGCGTCAGGAAGAGAAAGACACCTTCAGCCAGAACATGACCCTGCTAACCTTCCGTGCCGGCGAGCAGATTCTGGGGGCAGGGGAGGTCAGCGATCACCTGTTCATCATTGAGTCCGGCGTGGTCACGGTGACACTGACGCGCCATGGCACACCGTTCGAGTCCGGGCGCATGGGGCCGGGTGAAGTGATTGGCGAGGCCGGCATCCTGTCCGATTCGTCGGTGCCCGCCGCGTTTATCGCTAAGACCTTCTGTGGCTTGTACCGCATCGAAAAGACTTATCTGAAACCGTGCCTGGATGCCCGTCACGATATCAGCGATGCCATGAAAACCTTGCTTGATTACCGGCTGCATAAAGCCCAGGCCCTGACTCAGGACGAGCCGGCGGTCGTGCCGAAAAAAGGCTTTTTGCAGTGGTTGCGCAATCGCG
The DNA here is from genome assembly GCF_002813455.1 of Pseudomonas baetica. Lineage (NCBI taxonomy): Bacteria > Pseudomonadati > Pseudomonadota > Gammaproteobacteria > Pseudomonadales > Pseudomonadaceae > Pseudomonas > Pseudomonas baetica. Next base: position 841,517 of record NZ_PHHE01000001.1, read on the forward strand.
CCTGCGTGATCCGGCGTTACTCGTAGCTGGCGAGTTTCCGTTCCAGGTGCAGGCGCACTTGCGGACACTCATCGTCGATGATGCTGAAACGCACCGAGTTGCGCTTGCGCCCGTCCGGCATGATCCGTTCGTGGCGCACGGTGCCTTCCTGCTGCGCACCGAGGCGCAGGATCGCGCTGCGTGATTTCTGGTTGTTCTCGTCGGTGGTGGCGAGCGCCTGTTACGCCGCGGTGAACCGATCCGATGCAACCAGTGCGGTGGCCGCAGGGTCACTATTTTTATTCCTGACGGCAGGAGCCCGGACGATGAAAAACCTGCGGATTGCTACCTTCAACGTCAATGGCCTGCGTGCGCGGCTACCCAATCTGCTTGATTGGCTCAAGCGCGAGCAACCGGACATCGTTTGCCTGCAAGAGCTGAAATCGCTCGACAGCGCGTTTCCCGCTACCGAACTGGAAGCCGCCGGTTACGGCGCAATCTGGCACGGTCAGGCCGCCTGGAACGGAGTGGCGATTCTCGCCCGCGATGCGCAACCGCTGGAGAGCCGGCGCGGCTTGCCGGGGGATCCTGATGACAAGCACAGTCGGTATCTGGAAGCCGCGGTGCATGGCGTGCTGGTCGGTTGCCTTTACTTGCCCAACGGCAACCCGCAGCCGGGGCCGAAGTTCGATTACAAACTGGCCTGGTTCGAGCGGCTGATCAATTACGCGAAGGATCTGCAAAGCAGCGATCACCCGGTGGTGCTGGCCGGTGACTACAACGTCGTGCCGACGGACATGGACATCTACAACACCCGCTCATGGCTCAAGGACGCCTTGCTGCAACCCGAAAGCCGCGAGTGTTATCAGCGACTGCTGGATCAAGGCTGGACCGATTCGCTGCGGCAGCTGTACCCGGACGATCGCCTCTACACCTTTTGGGATTATTTCCGCCAACACTGGCAAAGCAACTCCGGCCTGCGCATCGACCATCTGCTGCTCAACCCGGCGCTGAGTCCTTATCTGCACGAGGCCGGTGTAGACGCCTGGGTGCGTAACGAGCCGCATGCGAGCGACCATGCGCCGACGTGGATTCGCATCGGTTCACGCAAGAAACGCTAGAGGCGATTGGTGAAATCAATTGTTGAAGACAGTGCCCGATCCCTTATACATGGCGACCATCAACGCAGTGACCTGCGGCCCATGCATAAGGATTGAGCAATGAGCGAGCCACGCCTGACGAATCTGAAGCTGTACCTGCAACGCTTGGGTTTTGAAGCACCACCGGCGCCGACGCTGGACACCTTGCGTCAATTACAGTTGCGCCACACTGGCGCCTTCCCTTTCGAAAATCTCGCGACGATTACCGGTGCACCGGTACTGATCGATCTGCCCTCGATTGAACAGAAAGTCCTGCACAGCAGCCGTGGCGGTTACTGCTACGAGCTCAATAATCTGTTTTTTAACCTGTTGCTTGAACTGGGTTTCGACGTTCGCGCGATCAGCGGGCGGGTGGTGATGAATCAGCCCGAAGGCACCTGGACCGCGCGCACGCATCGCCTGACTCTGGTGACCCTCGATGGCGAACGCTACATCACGGATGTCGGCTTCGGCGGCATGGTGCCGACTGCTCCGCTGATACTCGACACTGAGAACGAGCAAGCCACCCCGCACGAGCCTTATCGCATCGAAAAACAGGCTGATGGCTACATGCTGCGCGCCAACGTTGCCGGGGAATGGCGGTCGATGTACCTGTTCGATCTGCAGCGCCAGGAAGACATCGATTTCACCATCGGCAACTGGTACGTCTCGACTCATCCCGAGTCACCGTTCGCCAACCGGCTGATGGTCGCGCGCACGGGTGATGGCTGGCGCAAGACGTTGAACAACGGCAGCTTCGCCGTCCATCGCATGGGCGCCGATAGCGAACGGCGCGAAGTGACCGACGTTGATGAGCTGATTGAATTGCTGCAGCAGGAATTTGCTCTTCGCCTGCCCGAACAACCGCAACTGCGCCACGCGCTGGGGCGGATGATTGTCGCGCCTGAAGCCTAGGGCTTCGCCTCCGGCTCCAGTACCCGGCGAATCTCCCCGACGGCCGCCGACAGCTTTTTCTCAAGACTCTTGAGGTCGGCGGCGGTAATACCTTTCTTGAACTGCCCGCCGTGGTCAGACTCGGTCTGGCCCTGACTCTCTGCGCCATTGAGCAAGGCATGGCGAAGGGTGTTATTGATCACCGTCTGATAACCAAACCCTTCGTTCTCCGCCACGGTGCGCGCGGCCTCGATAACTGCATCGTCGAGCATGATGGTGATGCGGGTTTTGCCCTTGGTGGACACCACTGCGCCACGTTTGCCCTGAGAGAAGTCGTATTCGTCTTTCATCGGTCAAGCCTCCAGAAAATACTCGCAACGTTCGCTCGGTGTGGCGACACGCGCAGAAATGATTCGTATGACATTCGCTTCGCGGTAACTGTACGCAACCACCAGTAAACGTCCCTTGGCGTCGAGGCCGAGGGTGATCCAGCGTTGTTCGTCATGGTCGTTGTCTTCAATCGTCAGCGCTCGTTCGTCGTGAAAAACCGCTTCGGTCTCGGCGAGGCTCACGCCTCTGTGCTTGAGTTTGTTGACTGCGTTCTTGCTTTTGTCGTACTGAATGTCGAGTGACTTCATTATGCATACTTTATATGTATAAAAAAGAGCGCGACCACACCGTCGGTCGCCGTGAACACTTCAGCCTAGTGGGGGATGGTGGAGGGGCAGCGGGGCATGTGTTGCCGGATTTGTGGGGGATGCAAGCAGCGGGATAGAAGGTTGGGTGGCTACCTATCCATTATGTGACTGATAAGTTGTATACAACTCTATGGACATTTGTCACGAGTATTGAATACAGTGTGCGCATAACAAAAACCAGGGAACCCCCCCAACCATGAAAACGCCCCATGTTTCACACCAACGGCCCGAGGACGAAAATCTCGGGGTCGGCGCGAATATGGCTTACGGCCTGCAACATGTTCTGACCATGTATGGCGGTATCGTCGCGGTGCCTCTGATCATCGGCCAGGCGGCCGGGCTGTCGCCGGCGGACATCGGTTTGTTGATTGCTGCTTCATTGTTTGCGGGGGGGCTGGCGACGTTGCTGCAAACCCTGGGTCTGCCGTTTTTTGGCTGCCAGTTGCCGCTGGTGCAAGGCGTTTCTTTCTCCGGCGTGGCGACCATGGTGGCGATCGTCAGCAGTGGCGGGGAGGGCGGCTTCCAGTCGGTGCTTGGCGCGGTGATTGCGGCCTCGCTGATCGGGTTGTTGATTACCCCGGTATTCTCACGAATTACCAAGTTCTTCCCGCCATTGGTTACCGGCATCGTCATCACCACCATCGGCTTGACGCTGATGCCGGTGGCTGCACGCTGGGCCATGGGTGGCAACAGCCACGCGCCGGACTTCGGCAGCATGCAGAACATCGGTCTGGCGGCGGTCACGCTGGTGCTGGTGCTCCTGCTGAGCAAGGTCGGCAGCTCGACCATCTCACGCCTGTCGATCCTGCTGGCCATGGTGATCGGTACAGTGCTGGCGGTGTTCCTTGGCATGGCGGATTTCTCCAGCGTCACCACCGGCCCGATGTTCGGCTTCCCGACGCCGTTCCACTTCGGTATGCCGACCTTCCACTTCGCTGCAATCCTGTCGATGTGCATCGTGGTCATGGTAACGCTGGTGGAAACCTCGGCGGACATCCTCGCGGTCGGGGAAATCATCGGCACCAAGGTTGATTCCAAGCGTCTGGGCAACGGTCTGCGTGCGGACATGCTGTCGAGCATGTTTGCGCCGATCTTCGGTTCGTTCACCCAAAGTGCCTTTGCCCAGAACGTAGGGCTGGTGGCGGTGACCGGAATCAAGAGCCGTTTTGTGGTGGCCACTGGCGGTCTGTTCCTGGTGATTCTCGGCCTGCTGCCGTTCATGGGGCGGGTGATCGCGGCGGTGCCTACCTCGGTACTTGGCGGCGCCGGTATCGTGCTGTTCGGCACCGTGGCCGCGAGCGGTATCCGCACGCTGTCGAAGGTTGATTACCGCAACAACGTAAACCTGATCATCGTCGCCACCTCGATTGGGTTTGGCATGATCCCGATTGCCGCACCGAACTTCTACGATCACTTCCCGAGCTGGTTTGCGACCATTTTCCATTCGGGCATCAGCTCGTCGGCGATCATGGCGATCCTGCTCAACCTGGCGTTCAACCACTTCACCACCGGTAACTCGGACCAGCAATCGGTGTTTGCTGCGGCGGAAGAGCGGACCCTGCGTTATCGCGATCTGGCGGCGCTGCGTGAGGGCGACTACTTCAGCGACGGCAAACTGCATGACTGCGATGGCAAGGAAGTGCCGGTGATCGAGCCTGATGCGGATCACGACCATGGGCATGGTGTGTCAAAGGTGCAGACGAAAAGCAGCGAGCATGTCTGACCGTTGTGTCTGAATAGAAAAGGGCCGGTCAGCGGTTAGACTGATCGGCCCTTTTTATTGCGCATTTTTCGAGCGCCCACAAAAAAGCCCCTGAATCTTTCGATTCAGGGGCTTTGCTATTTGGCTCCACAACCTGGACTCGAACCAGGGACCCAATGATTAACAGTCATTTGCTCTACCAACTGAGCTATTGCGGAATTGGTGCGTATGTTACTGATTCAAAAAGAGAAGTCAAGCATCGATTGTGAAATTAAGTGATTCCTCGGAATAGACGGTGGTTTATCGGCAATTGACGGTTACCAGAACTGCAGTAGAGGTCTACCATGGCCGCCCGGAAGTGGTCACACGCGCTGCCGGCCATTCGCCGAAAAGGTACGCGCCATGAAACATTCTGCCCGTAACAACGAGGTGTTCGCATGAGCACCACGCAAATCAGCCTGCCTAAAGGGGTAGGGCCGCATGCCGAAAAACTCTTCGAGGCAATCACCCAGGCAAGCACTGCCGAAGAACTGAACCGCGCCGGCGGCAAGGCTGAAGGGTTTGTCCTCGGCCTGGAAAGCACCAAAGCGATCAAAAGCCAGGTCGCCGAATCGCTGTACGTCGTTTATGACGATGCGGCCGCTCAGCGCGCGACTGAACTGGCTTAACTGCCGAACGTAATGGTGCCGAGCATCAGTTTGGCGTAAGCCGCAGTGGCCGCCAGTTGTACCAGCCACAGCACCAGACCGCCAAGAAATACCCCGGCCGCGACTTGCAGCACCAGGCTTCTTTCACGTTTGGCCGGGGGGCGAGGGATGAAGTCATCCAGATCGTCACGGTCGGCGCGCAGGTTGTCGTTTTTCATGGGGAGTTCTCGCGAAAAATTCAGGTTGTCTCATAACCTGTGGGAGCGAGCCTGCTCGCGAATGCGCTGGGTCAGTCGCCATCATTGCTGGCAGACAAACCGTATTCGCGAGCAGGCTCGCTCCCACCATTCAGATTTGTGTGCAGTCTAGAGGGAATGCAACAGTTCTTCGGACAAATAAAAAACGGGAAGCCCAAAGGCTTCCCGTTTTTCGTCACGCTGCGAAATCAGATGACCTGAACAATCGCATCCGTGACAGCCTTGATGTTGCTCTGGTTCAGCGCAGCCACGCAGATGCGGCCGGTGTCGAGAGCGTAGATGCCAAACTCGTTGCGCAGGCGGTGAACCTGTTCGGTGGTCAGGCCGGAGTAGGAGAACATGCCGCGCTGGCGACCAACGAAGCTGAAATCGCGCTGCGGGGCTTTTTCGGCCAGCAGGGCAACCATCTGCTCACGCATGCCGCGAATGCGCAGACGCATTTCCGCCAGTTCGGCTTCCCACTGAGCGCGCAGTTCCGGGCTGTTCAGCACAGCGGCGACGATGCTTGCACCGTGGGTCGGCGGGTTGGAGTAGTTGGTGCGGATCACGCGTTTGACTTGCGACAGCACGCGCGCGCTTTCTTCTTTCGATTCGCTGATGATCGATAGGGCGCCAACACGCTCGCCGTACAGCGAGAACGACTTGGAGAACGAGCTCGACACGAAGAAGGTCAGGCCGGATTCAGCAAACAGACGCACAGCGGCGGCGTCTTCATCGATGCCATCACCGAAACCCTGGTAAGCCATGTCGAGGAACGGTACGTGCCCCTTGGCCTTGACCACTTGCAGCACGTTGTTCCAGTCCGCCGGGCTCAGGTCGACGCCGGTCGGGTTATGGCAGCAGGCGTGCAGCACAACGATCGAGCCGTTCGGCAGGGCGTTGAGGTCGTCGAGCAGGCCGGCACGGTTCACATCGTGAGTGGCGGCGTCGTAGTAGCGGTAGTTCTGCACCGGGAAACCGGCGGTTTCGAACAGCGCGCGGTGGTTTTCCCAGCTCGGGTCGCTGATCGCCACAACAGCGTTCGGCAGCAGTTGCTTGAGGAAGTCGGCACCGATTTTCAGTGCGCCGGTCCCGCCGACGGCCTGAGTGGTGATGACGCGACCGGCGCTGATCAGCGGCGAGTCATTGCCGAACAGCAGCTTTTGCACCGCCTGGTCGTAGGCGGCGATGCCATCGATCGGCAGGTAACCGCGCGAAGCGTGTTGAGCAGCGCGAACGGTTTCGGCTTCGATCACGGCGCGCAGAAGTGGAATTCGCCCCTCTTCGTTGCAGTAAACACCTACACCCAGATTGACCTTGGTGGTCCGGGTATCGGCGTTGAATGCTTCGTTGAGGCCCAGGATTGGATCGCGGGGTGCCATTTCGACAGCGGAGAACAGGCTCATTATTACGGCGGCTCTGAATGGGGAGTGGAGGGACGTGTCGCGCTCCAGCCGAATGCACTAGAGCGGTGCACAAACGGGGAGCTAGTATAGAGGCCATCAGCGAGCAATGGCGACAGTCGAATCGGCTTTTAGGGTAAGTTTTTCCGATTATTTCTCGACCGTTAGTCGATTGACTCTGTCAGAGTCTTTACCGGATGTAGGACGTTTGCCTTGAAAGCTGAGGCAATCGACACCACATTGAGCACAATCCAGGTTTTTTCTTGCGCGACATCGGTCGTTTGCGGTCGTCCCCGTGGTGTTCCGCTTTGCTCGGAATGCCGCGATCCCAGAGGTGTATATGTCCGAATTCCAGCTCGTCACCCGCTTCGAGCCCGCCGGCGATCAGCCGGAAGCCATCCGCCAACTGGTGGAGGGCATCGAAGCCGGGCTGGCGCACCAGACGCTGCTCGGTGTGACCGGCTCGGGCAAGACCTTCAGCATCGCCAATGTCATTTCGCAGATACAGCGTCCGACGCTGGTGCTGGCGCCGAACAAGACCCTGGCTGCGCAGTTGTATGGCGAATTCAAGGCGTTCTTCCCGAACAACGCCGTCGAATACTTCGTTTCCTACTACGACTACTACCAGCCTGAAGCCTATGTGCCGTCGTCCGACACCTTCATCGAGAAGGATGCGTCGATCAACGACCACATTGAGCAGATGCGGCTGTCGGCGACCAAAGCGCTGCTGGAACGCAAAGACGCGATCATCGTCACCACGGTGTCGTGCATCTACGGTCTGGGCAGCCCGGAAACCTATTTGAAGATGGTGTTGCACGTCGATCGCGGCGACAAACTCGATCAGCGCGCATTGCTGCGCCGTCTGGCCGACCTGCAATACACCCGCAACGACATGGATTTCGCCCGTGCCACGTTCCGCGTGCGTGGCGACGTGATCGACATCTATCCGGCGGAATCGGATCTGGAAGCGATCCGCATCGAACTGTTCGACGACGAGGTCGAGAGCATTTCGGCGTTTGACCCGCTGACTGGCGAAGTCATCCGCAAGATGCCGCGTTTCACCTTCTATCCGAAGAGCCACTATGTGACGCCGCGCGAAACCCTGCTTGGCGCCATCGAGGGTATCAAGGTCGAGTTGCAGGAGCGTCTCGAATACCTGCGCAGCAACAACAAACTGGTGGAAGCCCAGCGTCTGGAGCAGCGCACCCGATTCGACCTGGAGATGATCCTCGAGCTGGGCTACTGCAACGGCATCGAAAACTACTCGCGTTACCTCTCGGGTCGCGACTCCGGTCAGGCGCCGCCGACCTTGTTCGACTATCTTCCTGCCGATGCCTTGCTGGTGATCGACGAATCCCACGTCAGCGTGCCGCAGGTCGGCGCGATGTATAAAGGTGACCGCTCGCGTAAAGAAACCTTGGTGGAATACGGTTTTCGTCTGCCATCGGCGCTGGACAACCGGCCTATGCGTTTCGACGAATTTGAAGGCATCAGCCCGCAAACGATTTTTGTCTCGGCCACGCCGGGCAATTACGAGGCGGAACACGCCGGTCGCGTTGTCGAGCAACTGGTGCGTCCGACCGGTCTGGTGGACCCGCAAATCGAAATCCGTCCGGCGTTGACTCAGGTGGATGATTTGCTCTCGGAAATCACCAAGCGTGTGGCGCTGGAAGAACGCGTGTTGGTCACCACGCTGACCAAGCGCATGTCGGAGGATTTGACCGATTACCTCGCTGACCACGGCGTGCGCGTGCGCTATCTGCACTCGGACATCGACACCGTCGAGCGGGTCGAGATCATTCGTGACCTGCGTCTGGGTACTTTTGATGTGCTGGTCGGGATCAACCTGTTGCGCGAAGGTCTGGACATGCCGGAAGTGTCGCTGGTGGCGATTCTTGACGCGGACAAGGAAGGCTTCCTGCGTTCCGAGCGCTCGCTGATCCAGACCATCGGCCGGGCGGCGCGAAACCTCAATGGTCGGGCGATTCTGTACGCTGATCGCATGACCGGTTCTATGGAACGGGCGATTGGCGAGACCGAGCGGCGCCGTGACAAACAGATCGCCTTCAACCTCGAAAACGGTATTACCCCGAAAGGCGTGTTCAAGGATGTCGCCGATATCATGGAAGGCGCCACCGTGCCCGGCTCGCGCAGCAAGAAGCGCAAAGGCATGGCCAAGGCTGCCGAGGAAAACGCCAAATACGAAGCCGAATTGCGCTCGCCGAGCGAGATCACCAAGCGGATTCGAGCGCTGGAAGAGAAGATGTATCAGTTGGCGCGGGATCTGGAATTTGAAGCGGCGGCGCAGATGCGTGATGAGATTGCCAAGTTGCGTGAGCGGCTTTTGGCTGTTTGATTGTGCGGTGAATTATCCGGCCTTATCGCGGCCAACGGGTCTGATAGACACAAACCTGGCTTAAATGCCGTGCCCGCTGGAGCGGGGCGGGTGTCGCCTGTTACCATTCGCCGCTTATTGATCTTTGCTTTTCATTCTTTTCGAGACATGCCATGACCACCGTCCGCACTCGCATCGCGCCATCGCCTACCGGCGATCCCCATGTAGGTACCGCTTACATCGCATTGTTCAACTACTGCTTTGCCAAGCAGCATGGCGGTGAGTTCATCCTGCGCATCGAAGACACCGACCAGTTGCGTTCGACCCGCGAGTCCGAACAGCAGATTTTCGACGCCTTGCGCTGGCTGGGTATCGACTGGAGCGAAGGCCCGGACGTCGGCGGCCCGCACGGCCCATATCGCCAGAGCGAGCGTGGCGACATCTACCAGAAGTATTGCCAGCAACTGGTCGACATGGGCCATGCGTTCCCCTGCTTCTGCACCGCTGAAGAGCTGGACCAGATGCGCGCCGAGCAAATGGCTCGCGGCGAAACCCCTCGTTACGACGGCCGCGCACTGCTGCTGTCCAAGGAAGAAGTCGCGGCCCGCCTGGCCGCTGGCGAACCTCATGTGATCCGCATGAAAGTGCCAAGCGAAGGCGTCTGCGTGGTGCCGGACATGCTGCGTGGCGACGTTGAGATCCCGTGGGATCGCATGGACATGCAAGTGCTGATGAAGACCGACGGCCTGCCGACGTACTTCCTCGCCAACGTGGTCGACGATCACCTGATGGGCATCACCCACGTTCTGCGCGGCGAAGAATGGCTGCCGTCGGCACCGAAACTGATCCTGCTTTACGAATACTTTGGCTGGGAGCAACCAGAGCTGTGCTACATGCCGCTGCTGCGTAACCCGGACAAGAGCAAGCTGTCCAAGCGCAAGAACCCGACGTCGGTGACGTTCTATGAGCGCATGGGCTTCATGCCGGAAGCGATGCTCAACTATCTCGGGCGCATGGGCTGGTCGATGCCGGACGAGCGCGAGAAGTTCTCGCTGCAGGAAATGGTCGACAACTTCGACCTCAAGCGTGTCTCCCTCGGCGGGCCGATTTTCGACATCGAGAAGCTGTCGTGGCTTAACGGCCAGTGGCTGCGCGATCTGCCGGTGGAAGAGTTCGCCGCACGCGTGCAGAAGTGGGCATTCAATTCCGAATACATGATGAAGATCGCGCCGCACGTTCAGGGCCGCGTCGAAACCTTCAGCCAGGTTGCACCGCTGGGCGGCTTCTTCTTCGCGGGTGGCGTCAATCCGGATGCCAAACTGTTCGAATCGAAAAAGCTCTCGGGCGATCAGGTTCGCCAGTTGATGCAGTTGATCCTGTGGAAGCTGGAAAGTCTGCGTCAGTGGGAGAAGGACAACATCACCGCGACGATCCAGGCGGTGGTCGAATCCCTTGAGCTGAAACTGCGCGACGCGATGCCGCTGATGTTTGCCGCGATCACCGGGCAGGCGAGTTCGGTGTCGGTGCTCGATGCGATGGAAATCCTCGGACCGGACCTGACCCGTTTCCGCCTGCGCCAGGCGATCGACCTGCTGGGTGGCGTGTCGAAGAAAGAAAACAAAGAGTGGGAAAAGCTGCTGGGCGCTATCGCCTAAACGCTTCTGGCTTTGTGTAGGAGCTGCCGCAGGCTGCGATCTTTTGACTTTGGATTTTTAAAAACAAGATCAAAAGATCGCAGCCTGCGGCAGCTCCTACAGCTATGCCTTCGATGCAGACCTCCCGGATTTTCAGGGGGAGGGCGGTAAGTGATTGTTATGCCGACAAAAAACTTTGAAATATTTTAAAAATAAGTTTGACAGCCCTCCGATACGCCCTTAAGATTCGCCCCGTCCTCAGCGATGACATCAACGATGAGGGGCTATAGCTCAGCTGGGAGAGCGCTTGCATGGCATGCAAGAGGTCGACGGTTCGATCCCGTCTAGCTCCACCAATTTACACTTCGATGCCTGGCCACACTGGCTTCGAAGCGATCAACACTCAGCGTTGATCTGTTGTATAGAAGGGTTTGCGTCCCCTTCGTCTAGTGGCCTAGGACACCGCCCTTTCACGGCGGTAACAGGGGTTCGAGTCCCCTAGGGGACGCCAGTTTTACAGAAGCGATGTTGCAAGATGTCGCTCCGCCGCGAGGCGAAAAATCTGGGGCTATAGCTCAGCTGGGAGAGCGCCTGCATGGCATGCAGGAGGTCAGCGGTTCGATCCCGCTTAGCTCCACCAATTTTACACGTTCAAGGTCTGGCCACACCGTCCTTGAATCGATCAGCTCTCAGCACTGATCAGTTGTATAGAAGGGTTTGTGTCCCCTTCGTCTAGTGGCCTAGGACACCGCCCTTTCACGGCGGTAACAGGGGTTCGAGTCCCCTAGGGGACGCCACGATTACCCGCTCTGCGGGATTTATGAGGGTCATTCAATTATTGAATGGCCCTTTTGTTTGTCTGGCGTTTGGCCAATTCTCCTTTTCCTTACACTGTGCTTCAGACCAGCGGTCATATCCTTGACTTGCAGAATATTATTATGAGAATAATATTCTAGTCGTAATATTCGGAGGCAACGATGAACGATAAAAAAGCTCAAACCCGCGAACGCATCCTCAAGGCTGCCAGCGCCGCACTGATTCAGCGTGGCCCGGCAGACCCCAGCGTGGGCGAAGTGATGGGCGCAGCCGGCCTGACTGTCGGCGGTTTTTATGCGCACTTCGAAAGCAAGGACGCAATGATGCTCGAGGCGTTCAAGCAATTGCTTGGTCGTCGTCGCGACCTGATCGCCGATATGGACAGCGAACTGACCGGCGAAGAACGTCGCGCCTTGGTCGCTGCTTTCTACCTGTCGCGCAAACACCGCGATTCCAGCGACGCGGCCTGTCCGATCCCGGCCTCGATCGGCGAGCTGGGCCGCTTGCCGGATTCGTTCCGCATCGCGCTCAACGAACACCTGGAATTGATGCTTGCGCAGTTGGCGTCCAGCCCTGAGGACACCGACAAAGCTTTGGCCGACGTGGCCTTGATGGTGGGTGGTCTGGCACTCGCAAGAGCGCTCGGCCCGGGAGATTTATCCGATCGATTGCTGCGCGCCGCCAAGTCGGCGGTGCGTTGACCTGAAGGCAAACGCCTGAGGAGAGAGCGATGAACACGTTGAAGTGGGTTCGTGGCATTAATGGCACCTTGGGCTGGATTGCACCGCAACGAGTGGCAAGCAAAATGCGCCTGGCGTTCATGACGCCGCGGTCGCTGCCTCTGCGCGATTGGGAGTTGCCGTTGCTGGCCAATTCCGAACGGATCACTTTACGCTTCGGTCTGTCAGCCCTGCGCTGGGGCCAAGGCCCGACCGTTTTGCTGATGCACGGCTGGGAAGGGCGGCCAACCCAATTCGCCGCGCTGATCACCGCGCTGGTCGAGGCCGGTTACACGGTCGTCGCGCTCGATGGCCCGGCTCACGGCAGATCTCCAGGGCGTGAAGCCAATGTCGTGCTGTTCGCTCGGGCGATGCTCGAAGCCGCTGCCGAACTGCCGCCCTTGCAAGCGGTGATCGGCCACTCCATGGGCGGTGCCAGTGCGATGCTCGCCGTGCAACTGGGCTTGCGCACCGAAACCCTCGTCAGCATTGCTGCTCCCGCGCGAATTCTCGGCGTGCTACGTGGTTTCGCACGCTACGTCGGCATGCCGCCCAGAGCACGTTCCGCGTTCATTCGTCAGGTCGAGCAGGATGTCGGCATGCGTGCGGCCACGCTGGACGTCGCCCACTATCAACTGGATATGCCGGGCCTGATCGTGCATGCCGAGGACGACAAACTCGTCTCGGTCAAAGAATCGCGACTGATCCACGAGTCCTGGTTCGACAGCCGTCTGCTGCGCCTTGAAGCGGGCGGTCATCAGCGTGTGCTGGCCGACCCCCGGGTGATTGATGGCGTGTTATCACTGCTGGCCGGCCGCAGCCTGCAGGCACGGCAATCGGCGTAAGCATCCGTTACACTGCCCCGGTTGAATAAATCTGACCGGGAGTGGGGCATGGGTTGGGATCGGGCGACGCCGTTTACCATTGATCTGCAAGTGGGCGCCGAGGACATTGACGGCCTGGGACACGCGAACAACGCGGTGTACGTGACTTGGCTTGAGCGCTGCGCCTGGCGCCACTCGCAGCGTCTGGGGCTGGATCTGGTCGAGTACCGGCGCCTGGATCGGGCGATGGCGGTGGTGCGTCACGAAATCGATTACCTGGCCGCCGCCTATGAGGGCGACGAACTGCAGTTGGCGACCTGGATCGTCGATTGGGATCAGCGCCTGAAAATGACCCGGCACTTCCAGCTGATCCGTCCGAGTGACAACACCACGCTGCTGCGCGCGCAGACCACGTTTGTCTGTATCGAGCTGTCCACCGGCAAGCCCAAGCGCATGCCGGCCGAGTTCATCGAGGGTTATGGCCCGGCGATCCAGTCTCTCGAGTCAGCGAATATCTAAATGTGGGAGCGGGCTTGCTCGCGAAGGCGTCGTGTCAGTCAGTATTCATTTAGCTGATCCAGCGCTTTCGCGAGCAAGCCCGCTCCCACAGGGATCTGCGGTTTTGCGCGCAATCCAGTAAACTGCCGCACGTTTTTTCCTTAAGTAGTGTTTTCCCCATGCAAATTGCTCTGGCGCCCATGGAGGGGTTGGTCGACGACATCCTTCGCGACGTGCTGACCCGCGTTGGCGGCATCGACTGGTGCGTGACCGAATTCATTCGGGTCAACGATCAGTTGCTCACCCCGGCCTATTTCCACAAGTTCGGCCCGGAGCTGCTCAACGGTGCGCGCACGGCGTCCGGTGTGCCACTGCGCGTTCAGTTGCTGGGCTCGGACCCGGTGTGCCTGGCGGAAAACGCTGCGCTGGCCTGCGAGCTCGGCTCCCAAGTGATCGACCTCAACTTTGGCTGCCCGGCCAAGACCGTCAACAAATCCCGTGGCGGTGCGGTACTGCTCAAAGAGCCGGAACTGCTCAATCAGATCGTCGAGCACGTGCGTCGCGCCGTGCCGGCCCACATTCCCGTGACCGCGAAGATGCGCCTGGGCTTCGATAGCCCGGACGGCTCGCTGGTCTGTGCTACTGCGTTGGCCGAAGGCGGCGCCGAACACATCGTGGTTCACGCCCGGACCAAAATGGACGGCTATAAACCGCCGGCGCATTGGGAGTGGATTCCTCGCGTGCAGGACGTGGTGAAGGTGCCGGTGTTCGCCAACGGTGATATCTGGAGCGTCGAAGACTGGCGCCGTTGCCGCGAAATCAGCGGCGTGGAAGACATCATGCTCGGTCGCGGTCTGGTTTCGCGCCCGGATCTGGCCAAACAGATTGCCGCTGCACGGGCTGGCGAAGAAGTGGTCGAGATGACTTGGGCCGAGCTGATGCCGCTGATCCAGGACTTCTGGTTGCAGGCCAAGGCGCAGATGACTGCACGTCAATCCCCGGGTCGTCTGAAGCAATGGCTGGCCATGCTGACGCGCAATTATCCCGAAGCCACCGAGCTGTTTACCGTCCTGCGCCGTGAGACGGAACCGGATCAGGTCTCGCGTTTACTCGGTCTGCCTGCCGCCGAAGCGGCCTGAAAAAAATCTGCAAATAATCTCTTGAAATCAAATCAGCGGTCCCTATCTAAGGGTTACGCGATGCCGAATTCGGGTCGCGGAGTCAAAAAACCTTGCTGATTGTTTTCAGGAGATTTGAACCATGAGTACTGCATTTTCCCTCGCACCACTGTTCCGTTCCTCGGTAGGTTTCGACCGTTTCAATGACTTGTTCGAAACCGCCCTGCGCAACGAGCCAGGCAGCAGCTATCCACCCTACAACGTGGAAAAACACGGTGACGATCAATACCGCATCGTCGTGGCGGCAGCCGGGTTCCAGGAAGAAGACCTGGAGCTGCAAGTCGAGAAGGGTGTGCTGACCATCAGTGGCGGCAAGCGTGATGCCAACGAAGGCGTGACCTTCCTGCATCAGGGCATCGCCCAGCGTGCGTTCAAGCTGTCCTTCCGCCTGGCCGATCACATCGAGATCAAGGCCGCCGGTCTGAGCAACGGTCTGCTGAGCATCGACCTGTTGCGCGTGATCCCGGAAGAAGCGAAGGCCAAACGCATCCCGATCAACGGGGAGCAAAAACCGGCTCTGCAGCACTGATTCACTTGCGGACACACATTGTCTGAACAGGCGCTGAGCCGTTGAACGAAGGCCCCGATACGTCGGGGCCTTTTTTTGTGCTCGCAGGGAAACCGAACGCACTGTTTGCCGCTGCGGCCACGGCTCTTTACAATCCGCGCCAACAAGGCCGGCACTCCCTCATTCCCGCTGGCCCGGAGCCTTTGTTCATGGACGAAATCGAACAGCGCTGGCTATATGCGCTTTCTGCGCCTTTGGTCGCCCTCAATCCCGATGCCGACTACGCCGCCCCCACTTATTGCTTCGACCTCAAACACGTCGATGTCGAAGGCGGCTGGGGCATTACCACACGCGCGCAATTGCTCGATATGTTGAGCACAGCCGACACCGGGCACGCGACGTCTTTGAATGACGCCTACCGACAGTGGGAACGTTGCCTGCCGTCTGAATGGCAAGCCCTGCTCGACACGCTGGATACCCGCCAGCGCGCCTTTTATGAGTTGGCCAGTCGTACGTTCGGCGAATGTGGCGCTGGCGGTATTCGCGCCTGGGACATTGGCCGAATGGGCTTTCTGTTGCGCTCGGCGGTGCTGCACGGCTGGATCGATCTCACCGAAAGTCTCTGGCTGCACGGCCGCATGGCGGCGCGAGCGCGGTACTACTACGACAGTTGGACGAGTTACCTGAATGGCTTTGTCATCGGTAAAGCCTTCTGGCATTGCCTGGGCAATAAAGATGAGGAACTTGCCCACGAATACGATCGGCAAGGCGACTACATCGGCACCACAGTGGTCATCAGAAAGCTTGATCGCGATGCCCGCGAATTTTTTGCCCAGTTGCCCTGGGACATGCCCTTGCATCTGCTTGAACGGCCCGACTCATTAGGGGAGTTCGACTGGTCATGAGCTGCTGGATTCACTTGGGTATCGAGCCCACCAAAGACAATGACGTCATTCGCGGCGCCTACCGCGCGCGCTTGCCGCAACATCATCCTGAAACCGATCCGGAAGGATTTCAGGCACTGCGCGAAGCGTACGAACGTGCACTGCGTTTCGCCCGCGAGCAGCCTACCGAGGCGGACGAGCCAGTCGATGACGAGGTGAGTCCTGCCGACCAGACGTTGGCAGATTTCGAAGCGCTGCTGATCGATCCGGCACGTCGCTTCAGCCCGGCAGCTTGGCAGGCATTCAATCTAGAGTTGGATCGCCTGCCGCTGGAAGTGCTGGACGATGTTTGCTGGCCATTGTTGCGTGAATTGCTCGACGCGGGACCGATTTCCCACGCCTGCGCACGCTTGTTGGCGCAGCGCCTGGGCTGGGCGAGCCGGATGCTTGATCTGGCTTTCGACAACGCCCGGCATGTCGATGAGTTTTTGAAACGGATAGCCGCGCCGGACCCGTTCGACACGTCGTTGATGTGCCATTGGCCCGTCGTCGCGCAATTGGAAGCGCTCTGGTATGTGCGCACGCTGAATCATCTTCACCATAACGCTTCGCTCGACGATTTCCGCTATTTCGCCAGCCTGCACACCTGCATCCCGCTGCCTGCCGATGATGCACTGGTGCAACGTCTGGCGATCCAGTTCAGTCAGGCCGGCATTGCCAGTAAAGACTTTCTCGACATCGTCAGTGAGCAGCATCGGCTGGCGCCGGAGGATGTTGACTGGCTTTATCTGCTGGCCTGTCAACGCAGTGCGCTGGGCATGGAAGAGTTGGCGCTTCAGGCGTGGGTGCAACTCTGGCGAGAACATCAACATCCGAAAGCCGCCACCTGGTTGCTGGATTTGTGTGCGCGCCATCAACCACAGCGCTTGCCGCTGCTGATCCAGGCGTTTGATCGTCTGGAAAATTTCCGCGCCTGGTCCGCTGACCTCAGTGATGTCACCCAGGAATACGGCAGTCCTTCGCAGCGTCCGGAAACCTTGGGGCGCTGGTTCCGCGCGCGTCAGCTCGACTTGCAGGGCATCGCCGATGCCTTTGTCGAATGGCGCATCAGCGGTGACGAATTGCCCTTGCTGGCGTGGCTGATTATTGCCAGCGACGACCCGGCACTTCAGACGCTGTACCAGCACGCCTGGGCTTTGCATCGCGGCGATGTGCCGTTGCTGCAACGCGTCATGGATGCACCAGCGACTCCGGAGGTTCTTGATCAGCTGGTGCTGGAAGGCTTCAAGTACCAAGCCGATCAACAGATCTGCTGGTTGACCCAGGCCCCCATTCCGCGTGCCTTGCAAGCGTTTCTGAGCAGCGAAGAATCGGCGCAGCTGCCGCCGGAACTGCAAAAGGGCGAGCCGCTGGAGCTCAGTCTGCTGTGGATGCGCCGCTTGCGAGCCTATGATGCGCGGTCGCTGGCCCGGCTGGACGAGGCATTCAGCCTGGACAAGCGCGACGTCGTGCTCGATGGCCTGAAGCTGCAAGCGCAGCTGGCCGAGCAGGGCATGCTGCTGCCAGCCATCGATAACCCTGAGGCTGTCTGGGAATGGCATCGTCAGGCGTTGTACCTGCTGGCGATCCTCGACGAGCCGACACGTTGGCTGGGTGCGCAATCGGCGCACTGCATTGATTCGATGAGCGTTGCGCGTGAGCATCCATTGGCGCGTTTGCAGCCGCTGCTGTGTCGATTGAATCGCGAGCAGGGCAGCGCCAGTGGCCTGCTTGGCTGGCTGCAAGCAGCCGATCCGGTGCATGCCTTGCTCGCGCGTAAATTGTTCAGCGTACAGGAGGCGCTCGACAGTACGCGGCTGTTGAGCAATGACCGTTTGTACGAGTGCATGCGCAGCGACATCAGCCGCTTCAATGATGATTTGCTCGGCCGCATGCTGTTGGGCGGGGTGCTGTATCACGATCCGCTGCTGAATGCGCAACAGCGCAAATTCCTGCTTGAGAGCATTACCGAAGTCGTCAATCCTCAGGATTGGTTCGACGGATTCCGCCACAGTCTGATCAAAGGTGAACCCACACGCCCGCCGCGTGAGGTGCTGGAGGATGACGGCGTTGATTACACCAACGCGTTTTACCTGGCGCTGGATGTGCTCAAGGATCTGGCGCGTTACGGTAGCGCCGGGGTGCCGCGACAGAAAATTCTGATGCGCATGCAGCAGGCCAAGGACGACACGCACAATGGCCTCGGCTTACGCTTTGCCTTCAGTGCATTGCTGTCGTGGTCAGAGCGTTTGCTGTTGGCCAAGGCTGACACTCGGCCGACGCCTGCAACCGCGTTCTGGCGCCTAGGCACACGACTGGGGCGCGAGGCATTTATCGGTCAAGTGATCGGTATCGTGCTGCTTACGCCATTGCTGGCATTGTTCAGTGGTTCGATGTTTTCCGCTTTCGTGGTGTTGGCAGCGGCGCTGATGCTCATGCTCAGCGCCATTCTGCGGCGCTTGCATGACATGGGCCGAGGTGTCGCGACCTTTCTGGTGCTTGCCGGTCTGACGCCTGTCTTGCCGTTTCTGCCGCTGGTGCTGTTCGGCTTTCCCGGCGAGAAGCTGCCCAACCGCTACGGTGTACCACCGGACAGTGATCGTGAGGACACGTTATCCGGCGGTTTGCAGGCCGCGTTACGTCGACTCAACGGTTAGAGATGCAGCTCATCCAGCACTTTGTTGAGTTGTGAGCGGTGGCTGGCGATTTCTTCTGATCGCTGACCACCCAGCACCGAAGTGAAACTGTCCAGCCATTCGGCGATGCGCTGACGCTCGTCGCCGAGGCTTTGCATCCACGCACGTTCCAGTCTCGCCAGCAGGGTGCGGTTGGGCAGGGCGTCGCGGGGATGAATTTTCAGTGCGGCCAAACGCTCGTGGCTGGTCTGGCGCGATTGCTGGTCAAGCCCGGTAGGGCTGCGGTCGATGCTGTGGCTGTGGCGTTCGCCGGTTTCCAGCAGCGTGACATCGACTTCAAGCAGGCCATTGATGTCATAGCTGAAGCGCACATCAAGTGCCTGAATATGATCGATCGGCGTCAGCGTGACATCGAAAGCATCGATGAAAATGTTGTCGCGCACCCACGGCCGTTCGCCTTGATATACCTCGATACGGATTTGTTTCTGCTGCGGATAAGTCGTTTGATAGCGCTCCACCCGTGACGTCGGAATGATGGTGTTGCGCTCGATGATGGGCGAGAAGGCCCCTTCGATGCCTTTGCCGCGCATGGTCTCGATACCCAATGTGTAAGGGCAGACATCGGTCAGGATCAGTTCTTCTACCGCCCCATCGCGCGCCTTGCACGCTGCTTGCGTTGCCGCACCCAGCGCAACGATCGTATCCGGATCAAGATGCCGATAAGGCAAGCGCCCAAATAGTGTGGCGACCATTTGCTGCACCGCCGACATCCGCGTAGCGCCGCCCACCAGCACCAGGCTGTCGAGGTCGCGGGGTTTCAGTCGGGCGTCGCGCAGGGCTTGTTCGATCGGTGCGCGCAAACGGCCGAGCAGTGGCTCCCAGATCTTCACTGCAGCGGCTTCGTCCAGCGACCATTCCAACGTCTTGCCGGCATGCCGCCAGCTCAATGGCTGCGTGCCTTCGCCGAGTTTGCATTTGAGCTGTTCCAGCGCATCGCCAAGGCTGGCCATGCCTTGCGCGTCGATCATCGACGGGGTCAGTTGCCAGTTCTTGAGGCAGGCTTGCAGCAGCGCGGCGGTGAAGTCTTCGCCGCCGAGGAAGTTGTCGCCGGTGGACGCGTGCACCTCAATCAACGGCAGCGCATATTCCAGCACCGTGACGTCAAAGGTGCCGCCGCCCAGATCGAAGATCAGCGTGCGTTCGAATTTCTGCTCATGCAGCCCATAGGCCATGGCGGCAGCGGTCGGCTCATTGATCAGGCGGGTGACGGACAGTCCGGCCAGTTCCGCAGCAAACAGCGTGCGCTTGCGTTGCTCGTCGCTGAAATACGCCGGCACGGAAATCACTGCTTCCGACACCGTGTGGCCAAGAAATGCTTCGGCGTCCTGCTTGAGCGAGCCGAGCACCAGTGCCGACAACTCTTCCGGGCTGAACTGACGATTGCCAAGCTGGACTTGTTTGTCGCTGCCCATGAATCGCTTGAAAGCCGCCGCGGTACGTTCCGGGTGGGTGGTCAGTCGGGCGCGGGCGGCTTTGCCGACCAGAATCGTGTCGTCCTCATCGAGGCTGACCACCGAGGGGGTCAGCACGTCGCCGAGGGCGTTGGGAATCAACCGGGCCTGACCCTCCTGCCAGACGGCGATCAGGCTGTTGGTGGTGCCAAGGTCAATGCCCAGCAGGGCCGGGCGGGGAAGGGTTGCATCCTGCATGCTAGATCTCGAAACGGAGCAAAAAACGCGACCCTACAGGTTGCTGTCAGCACTGGCAATTGCCGCTCTGTTGCAACCTGCGCGCTTCATGGCAGCAGCTTTTTCAGATCCTCCAGCGGCAGCGGCCGACTGTGCAGATAACCTTGATACAAATGGCAGCCCAGGCCTTGCAGGAACGCCAACTGCTCCGGCGTCTCCACGCCTTCGGCAATGACTTCGAGCTCGAGGCTGCGGGCCATGGCGACGATGGCGCGGATGATCTCGGCGTCGTTCGGGTCGGTGGTCGCATCGCGGATGAACGACTGGTCGATTTTCAGGGTGTCCACCGGCAAGCGCTTGAGGTAAGTCAGCGACGAATAACCGGTTCCGAAATCGTCCATGGCGAAGCTCACGCCAAGTTTTTTCAGGCGACGCATTTTGCTGATGGTGTCTTCCAGATTCTGGATGACGATGCCTTCGGTGATTTCCAGTTTCAGCAGCGAGCAGGGCAGATCATGGCTGGTCATGCTGTGTTCGATGCGCTCGACGAAATCGTTCTGGCGAAACTGCCGAGGGCTGATGTTCACGCACAGGCTGAAATCCAGCGGGTCGACCCGTTTCTGTGCGATCAATTGTTTGAAGGCCGCGCAGGCCTCGTCGAGGATCCAGGTACCGACTTCCAGGATCAGGCCGCTGTCTTCCAGCACCTTGATGAATTCGGTCGGTGACTGCGCGCCCAGCTCCGGGTGATTCCAGCGCACCAAGGCTTCGGCGCCGATGATGCGGTTGTCCCGCGCGTCGACCTGGGGCTGGAAATGCACTCTGAATTCGCCGCGAGACAGCGCCAGGCGCAAATCGGTCTCCATGCGCAGCCGTTCGCTGGCCGCTTTCTGCATGGTGTTGTGATACATCGTCGTGGTGTTGCGCCCCGAATCCTTTGCCCGGTACAGGGCGATGTCCGCGCGTTTGAGCAGGTCGGTCGGCGTTGAGCCATGATCGGGAATCAGCGCCACGCCAATGCTCGGCGTCACTTGCAGACGCTGGCCGTCGAGGAACATCGGCTCTGACAGCAATTCACGAAGGGTGTCGGCCAGTTCGCGCACCTGTGCGCTGACTTCATTGCGCGTGCCTTCCAGGCCACTGAGCAACACCACGAACTCATCGCCGCCCAGGCGCGCCACCGTATCTTCCATGCGCACGCTGGCTTCGAGCCGTGCGGTGATGATCTTCAGTACCGTGTCACCCACAGGGTGACCAAGGGAATCGTTGATGTGTTTGAAGTGATCCAGATCGAGGAACAGCAAAGCTCCGCGCAGGTTGTGACGCTTGAGCAGGGCGATCTGCTGGCTCAGGCGATCCATCAGCAGGGCGCGGTTGGGCAGATTGGTCAGCGGGTCGTGGTAAGCCAGGTGGCGGATTTGTGCTTCAGCGTTTTTCAGCAGGCTGACGTCGCGGGCGGTCAATAGCAGGCATGCGGTTTCGTTGAGGGTGATCGGCTCGATCGAGACTTCCACCGTGAGCATTTCCCCACGCTTGTTGCGCCCGAGCATTTCCTGATGGTGCACGCGGCCCTTGATCTGCAACTCGGCGAACAAGGCCGAACGCTGTTTCTCCTCGGCCCAGATACCGACCTGATACACCGTCTTGCCCACCACTTCATCGGCGCGATAGCCGGTGAGGCGGCAGAAACCGTCGTTGACCTCCAGGTAGCGCCCGGTGTCGCGCTCGGTGATGGTGATTGCATCGGGGCTGGAGTGAAACGCCTTGGCGAATTTCTCTTCGCTGGCCTTGAGTGCCGCTTCCGAGCGTTGCTGCTGGGTGATGTCGCGCAGCGTGGTGACGATGCACGGTTGGTTGCCGACGCTGATCTGCCGGCTGGAAATCACGCAGGTCAGCGATTGGCCGTCCTTGTGCTGGACGATAATGGCGACGTTGCTCAGGCCTTGTTCGCGGATCACCCGTTCGATGCGTTGCAGGCTTTTCGCCGAGGCATCCCACAGGCCGATTTCTTCGGCAGTGTGGCCGATCACGTCGGCGGCGCTCCAGCCGAATGTCTGGGTGAAGCTTGAGTTGATTTCAATGAACTCACCGCTGTCCTGGCGCGTGACGCAGATCGGGTCGGGGCTGACCTGGAACAGCGTGGCGAATTTTTCTTCTGAAGCCACCAGCCGTTGTTCGCGTTCGACCTGATCGGTGATGTCCAGCAGGGTACCGGCCATGCGCAACGGCGCGCCGTTATCGTCGCGATAGAGGCGCGCGCGGCTTTCCAGATAGCGCGAGCTGCCGTCCGGCAGTTGTACCCGGTATGTCAGCTGATAGTTGCCCGCCGGGCCTTCGCGCAGGCTTCGATAGGCGTCGCGCATGTTGTCTCGCTCTTCGCCGGGCACGCCTTCGAAAAACTCATCGAACGATTCATGGAACGGAATCGGCTCAAGGCCATGCAACTGTGCAGCGCGTGCAGAACCGTAGAGCATGCCGCTGGGGATGTGCCAGTCCCAGGTGCCGAGCTGCGCCGAATCCAGCGCCAGATCGAGGCGTTCCTGGCTGTCTTTCAAGGCGTGTTCGGCGGCTTTGCGCTCGGTGGTGTCGAGGAATGTGCTGAGCAGATAGGGCTGGCCTTCGAGTTCGACCTTTTGCGCACTGAGAATGCCGTCAAGGACTTGGCCGTTACTGGCGCGAAATTGCACTTCCATGCTGACCAGCTCGCCCTTGGCTTTGGTCTTCTTGACCAGTTCGGCGCGCTGCTCGGGATGCACCCACAGCCCAAGTTCCAGGGTGGTGCGGCCAATGGCGCTCTGCACCGGCCAGCCGAACAGACTTTCGAAATACTGGTTGGCCTCGCTGATCAAACCGTCTTCCTGTCGCGTCAGCAACACCATGTTCGGGCACAGATGAAACAGCGTGGCGAAACGTTTCTCCGAGCTGCTCAAGGCCTGTTCGCGCTGGCGCTGATGGGTGATTTCGCGAATCACCCCGATCATTCGGGGGCGGCCATTTTTGTCCGGAAGCAGACTGCCGTTGATTTCCAGCCAGTGCAGGCTGCCGTCGGGCCATCGGATGCGGTGGTGCATCGCCTGTTCCAGCGGTGCGCCGGCAATCACCGCGTGGAAGGCGCGTACGGTTTTCGCCCGGTCTTCCGGTGGCAGCAAATCGAGGTATTCGAGGTCTTCCGGCAACGGTTGCCGCGGATCGAAACCGAACAACGCCTGGGTGCCCCGTGACCAACTGATCTGCCCACGCTCGATGTCCCAATACCAGGCGCCGAGCCGTGCGCCGTTGAGCGCCGCCAGCAATTGCGGCGCGCTCTCCCAGCTCTGCTCGGAATGTCGCGGGTCAATGGCTTGAATGCGCGGCATCGGCGGAATTCGGTCAACAGACTTTGGCATCGTTAACAGGCCTTGAGCGGGTGGTGGCATTTAGGTACAGAGACAGCGGCTCTATAGGATTAGCACAAGTTAGCCCTGAATCCCTGGCAGATCGATTTGTGCATCCAGCAAGGCCATAAACGCCCTTGCCGCATTCGACAGCGTCCGTTCGGTGTGCACGATATAGCCTAGCTGGCGAGTGAGCTGTATGCCCGGCAATGCGATGCTCGCGACTTGTTCATCAAGCATGGTGCGCGGCAAAACGCTCCACGCCAGGCCGATCGAGACCATCATCTTGATGGTTTCCAGATAGTTGGTGCTCATGGCAATGTTCGGCGTCAGCCCTTGGGCCTCGAATAAACGTTGGACAATATGGTGGGTAAAGGTGTTACCGCCGGGGAAAACCGCGGGATGACCGGCAATATCCGCCAGGCTGACGGCGCCATTGCTGATCAGTGAATGCTCGGGAGCGACCACGAAATCCAGCGGGTCGTCCCAGACCGGCGTGGCTTTGACCAGCGTGTGCGGCTCCGGGGCGAGGGTGATGACCGCCAGTTCGGCGCGGCCATGGAGAATTTCCTCGTAGGCGACTTCCGAATCAAGGAACTGAATATCCAGCGCGACCTGTGGGTAGCGGCGGGTGAACTCCCGTAATAGAGGTGGCAAACGGTGCAGACCGATGTGGTGACTGGTGGCCAGCGTCAGGCGGCCGCTGACTTCGCCAGTGAGGTTGGTCAGTGCGCGGCGGGTGTCGTCCAGCACGTTGAGAATCTGATAAGCCCGCGGCAGCAGGGCGCGGCCGGCCTCGGTCAGACCGACTTCGCGACCGAGCCGATCGAACAGGCGCACCTTCAGTTGCTGCTCCAGCCCGGCGATGCGTTTGCTGATCGCCGGTTGTGTCAGGTGCAGGCGCTCGCCGGCGCCGGAGAAGCTACCTGTCTCGGCAATCGCGATAAAAGCATTGAGGTTGGCCAGATCCATGTTCGTATTCCAGTTGGTTATCCAAAGCATAAAAAATATGAATTTGAGTTATTTAATCTAACCCCATAGGATCGGCCTCACAAGCCAAAGGGTTATTGATAAGCCCAGGGCATAGAAACAAGCTGATGAGGAACCGTCTGATGGCCGGCAAAACGCTCTACGACAAGCTCTGGGATTCGCATTTGGTCAAACAGCGCGACGATGGCTCGGCGCTGATTTACATCGATCGTCACATCATTCACGAAGTGACCTCGCCGCAAGCCTTCGAAGGCCTGCGTCTGGCCGGGCGCAAGCCGTGGCGCATCGATGCCAATATCGCGACCCCGGACCACAACGTACCGACGACGCCAGAGCGCAAGGGCGGCATCGAAGCCATTGCCGATCAGGTCTCGCGTTTGCAGGTTCAGACCCTCGATGACAACTGCGATGAATACGGCATCGTCGAGTTCAAGATGAACGACGTTCGCCAAGGCATCGTCCACGTGATCAGCCCGGAGCAGGGCGCGACCTTACCGGGCATGACCGTGGTCTGCGGCGACTCGCACACCTCGACCCACGGCGCATTCGGCGCGTTGGCGCACGGTATCGGCACCTCCGAGGTCGAGCATGTGCTCGCCACCCAGTGCCTGGTCGCCAAAAAAATGAAAAACATGCTGGTGCGTGTCGAAGGGCAATTGCCGTTCGGTGTGACCGCCAAGGACATCGTCCTCGCCGTGATCGGCAAAATCGGCACCGCCGGCGGTAACGGCCACGCCATCGAATTCGCCGGCAGCGCGATCCGCGACTTGTCCGTCGAAGGCCGCATGACCATCTGCAACATGTCCATCGAAGCCGGCGCCCGCGTGGGCCTGGTGGCGGCGGATCAAAAGACTGTCGATTACGTGAAGGGCCGTCCATTCGCCCCGAAAGGCGCGGAATGGGACATGGCGGTCGAAGCCTGGAAAGATCTGGTGTCCGACGCCGACGCCAAATTCGACACCGTGGTTGAACTCGACGCTGCGCAGATCAAGCCGCAAGTCAGTTGGGGCACTTCCCCGGAAATGGTTTTGGCCGTTGATCAGAACGTGCCGGATCCAGCCAAAGAGATGGATCTGGTCAAGCGCGACTCGATCGTCCGCGCCTTGAAATACATGGGTTTGACCGCCAATCAGGCGATCACTGACATTCAACTCGATCGCGTGTTCATCGGTTCCTGCACCAACTCGCGGATCGAAGATTTGCGCGCGGCGGCAGTCATCGCAAAGGGCCGTAAAGTCGCTTCGACCATCAAGCAAGCGATCGTGGTGCCAGGTTCAGGTCTGGTGAAAGCGCAGGCGGAAGCCGAGGGTCTGGACAAGATTTTCCTCGAAGCCGGTTTTGAGTGGCGTGAGCCGGGTTGCTCGATGTGTCTGGCGATGAACCCGGACCGTTTGGAGTCTGGCGAGCATTGCGCCTCGACCTCCAACCGTAACTTCGAAGGCCGTCAGGGCACCGGTGGCCGTACCCACCTCGTGAGCCCGGCGATGGCGGCGGCGGCAGCGGTGAACGGTCGTTTCATCGACGTTCGTGAATTGATCTAAAAGGAGCGCAGCATGAAAGCTTTTACCCAGCACACCGGTCTTGTCGCGCCCTTGGATCGTGCCAACGTCGACACCGATCAGATCATTCCCAAGCAGTTTTTGAAGTCGATCAAGCGCACCGGTTTCGGCCCGAACCTGTTTGACGAATGGCGTTACCTGGATGTGGGGCAACCGTATCAGGACAACTCCAAGCGCCCGCTGAACAAGGACTTCGTCCTTAACGCCGAGCGTTATCAAGGCGCCAGCGTATTGCTGGCCCGCGAAAACTTCGGTTGCGGCTCCAGCCGTGAACACGCGCCGTGGGCGCTGGAAGAATACGGTTTTCGCAGCATCATCGCGCCGAGCTATGCCGACATCTTCTTCAACAACAGCTTCAAGAACGGCTTGCTGCCGATCATCTTGAGCGACGCTGAAGTCGATGAACTGTTCAAGCAGGTCGAGGCCGAGCCGGGCTATCAATTGCAGGTCGATCTGCAAGCGCAGACCGTGACGCGTCCGGATGGCAAGGTGTACAGCTTTGAAATTGACGCGTTCCGTAAGCACTGCCTGTTGAACGGTCTGGACGATATCGGCCTGACCTTGCAGGACGGCGATGCGATTGCGACGTTTGAGGCCAAACATCGCGTGAGTCAGCCGTGGTTGTTTCGCGACGCGTGATTGATTCGAGATTGATGTAGTCAGGGCCGGCCCCTTCGCGAGCAGGTCGAATCGTCGCACCGTCGCTCCCACATGGGAATGTATTCCAAGGTGGGAGCGAGCCTGCTCGCGAAGACGGCAGCCCGAACAACACAAATATCAGGATGTGACCATGACCAGCACCGCCCAGCACACTCAGGTCGTACAGAAGCAATTCGGTGAACAGGCCGCCGCCTACCTGAGCAGCGCCGTTCACGCTCAAGGCACTGAATTCGCCCTGCTACAAGCTGAGCTGACAGGACAGGGCAGCGCTCGGCTGCTGGACCTGGGTTGTGGCGCCGGTCACGTGAGCTTTCACGTCGCACCGCTGGTAAAAGAAGTGGTGGCCTACGACCTTTCGCAGCAAATGCTCGATGTGGTCGCGGCGGCTGCCGTAGATCGCGGGTTGAGCAACATTGCTACAGTCAACGGCGCCGCCGAGCGCCTGCCGTTTGCCGATGGCGAGTTCGACTTCGTGTTCAGCCGTTATTCGGCGCACCACTGGAGCGATCTCGGTGTGGCCCTGCGCGAAGTTCGCCGGGTGCTGAAGCCGGGCGGCGTGGCGGCGTTTGTTGACGTGTTGTCACCGGGCAGTCCGTTGTTCGACACTTACCTGCAAAGCGTCGAAGTGCTGCGCGACACCAGCCATGTGCGCGATTATTCCGCTGGCGAGTGGTTGCGTCAGGTCAGCGAGGCCGGTTTGCATACGCGTAGCACCACGCGTCAGCGTCTGCGGCTTGAGTACAGCAGTTGGGTCGAACGCATGCGTACACCTGAAGTGATGCGCGCGGCGATCCGCCAGTTGCAGCAGTCGATGGGCAACGAAGTGCGCGAATATTTTGAGATTGATGCCGATGGCTCGTTCAGTACTGATGTAATCGTGCTGATGGCGCAACGGTAAGCATTTTTCCGGGAGTGCCAGTAAACGGCGCACCGACTGAAGACACGAGGAAAGCATGAGCAAGCAGATTCTGATTCTCCCAGGTGATGGTATTGGTCCGGAAATCATGGCCGAAGCGGTCAAGGTGCTGGAGCTTGCCAACGACAAGTACAGCCTGGGCTTCGAGCTGAGCCATGACGTGATCGGTGGTGCCGCCATCGACAAGCACGGCGTGCCGCTGGCTGACGAAACCCTCGACCGTGCCCGCGCTGCCGATGCCGTGCTGCTGGGCGCTGTCGGTGGCCCGAAATGGGACGCCATCGAGCGCGACATCCGTCCTGAACGCGGTCTGCTGAAAATCCGTGCGCAACTGGGCCTGTTCGGCAACCTGCGTCCGGCGATTCTCTATCCGCAACTGGCCGATGCTTCTAGCCTCAAGCCGGAAATCGTTGCCGGTCTGGACATCCTGATCGTTCGTGAGCTGACCGGCGGCATTTACTTCGGCGCGCCACGTGGCACTCGCGAGCTGGAAAACGGCGAGCGCCAGGCCTACGACACCCTGCCGTACAGCGAAAGCGAAATCCGCCGCATCGCCCGTGTCGGTTTCGACATGGCCATGGTCCGTGGCAAGAAACTGTGCTCGGTGGACAAGGCCAACGTGTTGGCGTCCAGCCAGCTGTGGCGTGAAGTGGTCGGGCAAGTGGCCAAGGATTACCCGCAAGTCGAACTGAGCCACATGTACGTCGACAACGCCGCCATGCAACTGGTGCGTGCGCCGAAGCAATTTGACGTGATCGTTACCGACAACCTGTTCGGCGACATCCTGTCCGACGAAGCGTCGATGCTCACCGGCTCCATCGGCATGCTGCCGTCGGCCTCGCTGGATGCCAACAACAAGGGCATGTATGAGCCTTGCCACGGTTCGGCGCCGGACATTGCCGGTAAAGGTATTGCCAACCCGTTGGCGACCATTCTGTCGGTGTCGATGATGCTGCGTTACAGCTTCAATCTGCACGAAGCAGCCGATGCCATCGAGAAAGCCGTCAGCGTCGTGCTCGATCAAGGGCTGCGTACTGGCGACATCTTCTCGGCCGGTTGCACTAAAGTCGGTACGCAGGAAATGGGCGACGCAGTAGTCGCCGCGCTGCGGAATCTGTAATCTCTCCGGCCCGCTGCGAAATTCAATACAAAGCAGCGGTCCACTTTTCAAGAAGGTGTAGTTGCGATGAAACGTGTAGGTCTGATCGGTTGGCGCGGTATGGTCGGTTCCGTGCTCATGCAGCGGATGCTGGAAGAGCAGGATTTCGATCTTATCGAGCCGGTGTTTTTCACCACTTCCAATGTCGGTGGCCAAGGCCCGTCCGTGGGCAAGGACATTGCTCCGCTCAAGGACGCTTACAGCATTGAAGAGCTGAAGACCCTCGACGTGATCCTGACCTGCCAGGGCGGCGACTACACCAGCGAAGTGTTCCCCAAGCTGCGTGAGGCCGGTTGGCAGGGTTACTGGATCGACGCGGCCTCGAGCCTGCGCATGAACGATGACGCGGTCATCATTCTCGATCCGGTCAACCGCAAGGTCATCGACCAGCAACTGGACGCAGGCACCAAGAACTACATCGGCGGCAACTGCACCGTCAGCCTGATGCTGATGGGCCTGGGCGGTCTGTTCGAAGCCGGTCTGGTCGAGTGGATGAGCGCCATGACTTATCAGGCGGCTTCCGGTGCCGGCGCGCAGAACATGCGTGAACTGATCAAGCAAATGGGCGCGACTCACGCTGCCGTTGCTGATCAACTGGCCGATCCGGCCAGCGCG
The DNA here is from genome assembly GCF_002813455.1 of Pseudomonas baetica. NCBI lineage: Bacteria > Pseudomonadati > Pseudomonadota > Gammaproteobacteria > Pseudomonadales > Pseudomonadaceae > Pseudomonas > Pseudomonas baetica. Next base: position 871,247 of record NZ_PHHE01000001.1, read on the forward strand.
ATCCTCGACATCGACCGTCGTGTGGCCGACGCCATGCGCAGCGAAGCGTACCCGACCGAGAACTTCGGCGTGCCGCTGGCCGGCAGCCTGATCCCGTGGATCGACAAGGAACTGCCGAACGGTCAGAGCCGCGAAGAGTGGAAAGCCCAGGCCGAGACCAACAAGATTCTGGGTCGCTTCAAAAGCCCGATCCCGGTCGACGGCATCTGCGTGCGCATCGGCGCCATGCGTTGCCACAGCCAGGCGCTGACCATCAAGCTGAACAAAGACGTGCCGATCGCCGACATCGAAGGGCTGATCAGTCAGCACAATCCTTGGGTCAAACTGGTGCCGAACCAGCGCGAAATCAGCATGCAGGAGCTGAGCCCGACCAAGGTGACTGGCACCCTGAATGTTCCGGTGGGGCGTCTGCGCAAGCTGAACATGGGCACCCAGTATCTGGGCGCCTTCACCGTCGGCGACCAACTGCTGTGGGGCGCGGCCGAACCGCTGCGTCGCATGCTGCGGATTTTGCTGGAGCGTTGATCGCTTGCAGCAATGAAAGAGCTCGCGCCTTGTGAGAGGTGCGGGTTTTTTTATGCTTCAGATTTCTCGATTGCCTGTACCGGCCTCTTCGCGAGCAGGCTCGCTCCCACAGGGGAATGCATTTCAAAGTGGGAGCGAGCCTGCTCGCGAAGAGGCCGGTACAGCGACCACAAATGCTGGGCAGAAATTGCCTGTGCGCCAGTCACCCGGTAAAGTGCCGCTCCCCCCGTTTCGCCAGAGGTAGAATCATGACCCAGACCCTAGATATTGCCGTGATCGGCGCCACCGGTACTGTCGGCGAAACCCTCGTACAGATTCTCGAAGAGCGCGACTTCCCGGTCGGCAACCTGCACCTGCTGGCCAGCAGCGAATCCGCCGGCAGTTCCGTGCTGTACCGCAACAAGAACGTACGCGTGCGCGAAGTCGATGAGTTCGATTTCAGCAAGGTCAAACTGGTGTTTTTCGCTGCCGGTCCAGCCATCACCCTGAGCTACGCTGCCCGCGCCCATGCTGCCGGCTGCTCGCTGATCGACCTGTCGGGCGCCTTGCCGGCCGATCAGGCGCCGCAAGTGGTGCCGGAAGCCAACGCCGCTGTGCTCGCCGGTTTGAAAGCGCCGTTTCAGGTCAGCAGCCCCAGCCCGTCGGCCACTTCGCTCGCCGTAGTGTTGGCGCCGCTGCTTGAGCTGATCGATCTGCAGTACGTCAACGTCACCGCCAATCTCGCCGTTTCCGCCCAGGGTCGCGAAGCCGTCACCGAGCTGGCACGTCAAACAGCCGAGCTGCTTAATATGCGCCCGCTGGAGCCAACCTTCTTTGATCGCCAGATGGCGTTTAACCTGTTGGCGCAGGTCGGCACGCCTGATGCGCAGGGCCACACGCTGCTGGAAAAACGTCTGGTGCGCGAGCTGCGCCAGGTGCTGGCGCAGCCTTTATTAAAGATTTCCGCAACTTGCGTTCAAGCCCCGGTGTTTTTTGGCGATAGCTTTAGCGTGACCTTGCAGTCAGCGCAGGCTGTCGACCTGGTAAAGGTCAATGCCGCGCTGGAAGATGCGCCGGGTATCGAACTGGTCGAGGCGGGTGATTATCCGACGGCGGTCGGCGATGCGGTGGGGCAGGACGTTGTCTATGTCGGTCGCGTGCGCAACGGTGTCGATGACCCGGCGGAACTTAATCTGTGGCTGACGTCAGATAACGTACGTAAAGGCGCGGCCCTTAACGCTGTGCAGGTGGCTGAATTGTTGATAAAAGACCTGCTGTAAAAGATACTTGGCAACAATTTGTCGACTGATTCTAGCCGGGCGCTATGCTTGGCCGGAGCACTCGATAACGTTTCACCCTCCGGGACTTTCCGGGGCATCAAAGAAATGATCGCGCGCGACACCTGTCGTCGTCGCGCGCAATGCCTTACGGCAGCGGCAATCAACATCTTCTCGCTGGCCGAGGAACGTTCAAACAAAGGATGAGGCTATGGTTCAAGTTCGCAAACTGGTGTTAGCAATAGCGGCCGCGTCGGCGCTGTCCTCCGGTATGGCGCATGCCCTCGGGCTCGGGGAGCTGACCCTGAAGTCGACCCTGAACCAGCCGCTGGTGGCTGAAATCGAGCTGCTCGACGTCAAGGATCTCACCGCTGCCGAAGTGGTGCCGAGCCTGGCCTCGCCGGAAGATTTCGCCAAGGCCGGCGTTGATCGCCAGGCTTTCCTTAACGATCTGACGTTTACCCCGGTGCTCAACGCCAGCGGCAAAAGCGTGCTGCGCGTAACGTCGAGCAAGCCGCTGTCGGAACCGATGGTGAAATTCCTCGTGCAGGTGATGTGGCCGAACGGCCGTCTGCTGCGCGATTACAGCGTGCTGCTGGATCCATCGAAGTTCTCGCCGCAGACTGCTGATGCCGCCGCGCAACCGGCGCCGTCGCAAACCGTCACCGCGCCGACCACTGGCGCCACGCACCCGGCTCAATACACCACCACGCCGCGCGACACCCTGTGGGAAATCGCCGCGAAGGCGCGCACTGGCGGTTCGGTGCAGCAGACCATGCTGGCCATTCAAGCGCTGAACCCGGACGCTTTCATCGGCGGCAACATCAACCGGCTGAAAAGCGGTCAGGTGCTGCGCCTGCCGGACTCGGTGCAGAGCACTTCACTGCCACAGTCCAAAGCCATTGCTGAAGTCGCCGCGCAAAACGAGGCCTGGCGTCAGGGCCGTCGTTATGTGGCCAAGCCTGGCAGCGGTCAGCAGCAGCTCGATGCGACCAATCGTGGTCGCGGCAATAGCGGCGCTGCGCCAGATGCCAAAGACAACCTGAGCCTGGTCTCTGCCGAAAGCGCCAAGGCGCGCGGCAAAGGCCCGGCCGGCGATGCCAAGGCCCTGAGCAACAAGCTCGCGCTCACTCAGGAAAGCCTCGACACGACCCGTCGTGACAATGAGGAACTGAAAAGCCGCATGTCCGATCTGCAAAGTCAGCTGGACAAGCTGCAAAAGCTGATCGAGCTGAAGAACAATCAACTGGCGAAGATGCAGGCCGAAGGCGCGGGCGCCGCGCCGGCCGGCAATCCTGCCGCTGCGCCGGTTCCGGCGATTACCGCCGAACTGGCCGCCACGCCGCCGGCCACTCCGGTCGATGCTGCATCGCCTACGCCAGAGTCGGCCATCGCACCACCGGCTGAAACGCCTGCCGAGACCCCCGTTGTAGAGCCGAAACCGGTTGTCGATGACGAAAAAACCTTCAACGAGCTGCTGACCAATCCGATCCTGATGGGGCTGGTCGGTGGCGGTGCTGTGGTTCTGCTGCTCTTGCTGTTGCTGCTGGCCCGTCGCCGTAAAGCTCAGCAGGAAGCCGAAAAGCATGTGCGCATGGCTCGCGCCCTCGCCGAAGACCAGGAGTTCTCCGCCGACCAGGATCTGCCGGAAAGCAGTTTCGAAGGTCTGGAAACACCGGCGGCGAGCGTCAAGCTGAACACGCCGGCGCCAGCCCCTGTTGCTGCGGTAGTCGCCCCGATCGTGATGGCCGAACCGATTGCCGCGCCGCTGGTGGCGCCGGCCGCTGAGCGCTCCGACGACGTGCTGGACAAGGCGCAATCGCACATCAATGCCGGTCGCCTGAATCAGGCGGCCGCGTTGCTGGAAGAGGGCGTCAGCCTGGAGCCACAGCGCAGCGATCTGCGTCTCAAGCTGATGGAAGTCTACGGTCAGCAGGGCGACCGCGATGCGTTCGTTGGTCAGGAGCGTCAGCTGGTGGCCAATGGCGACAACTTCGCCAAGGTCGAAGAGTTGAAAAGCCGCTTCCCGGCCATGGCGGTAGCTGTTGCCAGTGGTCTTGCGGCAGCGGCTGTTGCTGCTGAGCTGGATGCTCAGTACGTCAAAGACTTACTGCTGGATGAGCCGGAAGAACCAGCAACGACACCTGCTGAAGATGATCTGGACAGCGCGTTTGACTTGAGTCTGGACGATCTCGACAACATTACGCCGGTAGAACCTGCGCCGGTCGTTGAGCCAGAAGCGCCGATTGAGCTGGGTGCCCCGGTCGAGCTGGACGAATTCCCGGCGGACGATGATTTGAGCTTCGAATCGGTGCTGCAACAGCAGACCGAAATCAAAGAGAATCTGGACGACTTGTCGGACTTCGACCTGGATCTGGATCTTGGCGCCGAACCAGCGCCAGCCGCATTGGCTGACGACGATTTTCTGCTGGATCTGGACGACAGCGTGAAGGATCTGCCGCCGGTCGAGGCGCCAGTGGTTGCCGATGTGCCGCAGGATGATCTCGAGTTGCCAGCCGATTTCGATCTGTCGCTGGCCGATGAAATGGACAGCAACCCAGCTGCCGAACCGGATGCCTTCGCGGCTGAGTTGGACGACGTCAACGCCGAACTGGATCGCCTGTCGCAAAGCATCGCCGAACCGACCTTCACCGAAGCCGATGCAATGAAGGGTGATGATCTTGGCGAAGATGATTTCGACTTCCTCGCCGGCACTGACGAAGCGGCGACCAAGCTCGATCTGGCTCAGGCCTACATCGACATGGGCGACAGCGATGGTGCACGCGACATCCTCAACGAAGTGTTGACCGAAGGTGACGAGAAGCAGCGTGGTGAGGCCAAGGACATGCTCTCGAGCTTGTAATCAGTCCAGCGATAAACGAAGCGGCAGCCCATTGAGGCTGCCGTTTTTGTTTGTGCGGGATTCATTGGTGCCTGATCCACCGCTTTCGCGAGCAAGCCCGCTCCCACAGGGGAATGCATTCCAAGTGTGGGAGCGGGCTTGCTCGCGAAGGCATTGTTACAGGCGACAGAGAACCTCTGGTATCCCTGAACCACAGCCTTATAATGCCCGCCTTTGCAAAAACAGCAGGCTGTCCCACCTTGGCAAACATAGATAACCCGGTCGCCGAAATGGCCCCCGAGGGCTTTTACCGCGTAGCACTGGGCGTTGAGTACAAAGGCTCGCGCTACAGCGGCTGGCAGCGTCAGTTGACCGGTGTGGCAACGGTGCAGGAAGAGCTCGAAAAAGCCCTGTCGAAAGTCGCCAATTCACCGGTTTCCCTGCAATGCGCCGGGCGTACCGACGCTGGCGTGCATGCCTGCGGGCAAGTGGTGCATTTCGATACCACGGTCGATCGTTCGCTGAAAGCCTGGGTGATGGGCGCCAATATCAATCTGCCCCATGACATCAGCGTCAGTTGGGCGCGGGTGATGCCGGCACATTTTCATGCGCGCTTCAAAGCCATCGCCCGGCGTTATCGCTATGTGATCTACAACGATCAGATTCGCCCGGCGCATCTGAACGAAGAAATCACCTGGAACCACCGTCCACTGGATGTCGAGCGCATGGCTGAAGCCGCGCAGTACCTGATCGGTACCCACGACTTCAGTGCGTTCCGCGCCGGCCAGTGCCAAGCGAAATCGCCGATCAAGAAGATGCATCACCTGCGCGTCACCCGTCACGGCAAAATGATCGTGCTCGACATTCGCGCCAATGCCTTCCTGCATCACATGGTGCGCAACATCGCCGGTGTCTTGATGACCATTGGTGCCGGCGAGCGGCCGGTTGAATGGATGAAGGAAGTGCTGGAAAGCCGCGAGCGCCGTTCCGGTGGTGTGACCGCGCATCCTTATGGGCTGTATCTGGTGCAAGTCGAGTATCACGACGAATTCCCGTTGCCCGAGCGTTTTATCGGGCCACATTTCCTTACGGGTTTCTCGGAACTTGACGGCTGACGCCCTCGAACGCTTTTGTTACCATCCGGGACCTTCCCGGATTTGCCTCGGAGTTTTTATCGACATGTCAGCCGTTCGCAGCAAAATTTGCGGGATTACCTGCATAGAAGATGCGTTGGCCGCCGTCGAGGCCGGGGCGGATGCGATCGGATTCGTGTTTTACGCCAAGAGCCCGCGTGCGGTGAGCGTGCAGCAGGCGCGGGCGATCATCAAGGCCTTGCCGCCGTTTGTGACCACGGTTGGCCTGTTCGTCAATGCCAGCCGCTGCGAGTTGGGGGAAATCCTCGATGCCGTGCCGCTGGATCTGTTGCAGTTCCATGGCGACGAGCGCGCAGACGAATGCGAAGGCTGGCATCGTCCTTACATCAAGGCGCTGCGGGTCAAGGCGGGCGATGACATTGCTGCGGCCGTCGACGCCTACCCAAGCGCCAGTGGCGTGCTGCTCGACACTTATGTCGAAGGCGTGCCCGGCGGAACCGGTGAGGCGTTCGACTGGTCTTTGATTCCTCAAGCCTTGAACAAGCCATTGATTCTGGCCGGCGGGCTCACTGCGCAGAACGTCGCCGACGCTGTCGCGCGGGTTCGGCCTTATGCCGTGGACGTCAGTGGCGGGGTAGAGGCGAGCAAGGGCATCAAGGATCACGCAAAGATTCGGGCGTTCATCAACGCTGTACGCAAAGCACCATATTGATGTGACGGCTGGCAGTCTGCCGCCGTCCATCAATGCACTTGCACAAAGCAGGCGCGGCTGAGGGTTTCTGGATGGCACGCAGGTCATGTTTCGCGCTGACCGTGGCTGTTCATCAATCATCGCCACACACATGAATTTAGCTCAAGGGCATACGCGGGGCTGCGAACCAGAGCGTTCGGGCCGCCGGTACTGGAGAAAGAAAGCATGAGCAACTGGTTAGTAGACAAACTGATCCCTTCGATCATGCGCTCGGAGGTCAAGAAGAGCTCGGTGCCTGAAGGTCTGTGGCACAAATGCCCGTCCTGCGAGGCCGTGCTGTATCGTCCGGAGCTGGAAAAGACCCTGGACGTTTGCCCGAAATGCAACCACCACATGCGCATCGGCGCACGTGCGCGTATCGACATCTTCCTCGATGCTGAAGGTCGCAACGAGCTGGGCGCCGACCTGGAGCCGGTTGACCGTCTGAAATTCCGCGACGGCAAGAAGTACAAGGATCGCCTGACCGCCGCGCAAAAGCAGACCGGCGAAAAAGACGCGCTGATCTCCGTAAGCGGCACCCTGTTGGGCATGCCGGTGGTGGTTTCGGCGTTCGAATTCAGCTTCATGGGCGGTTCCATGGGTGCCATCGTCGGTGAGCGTTTCGTCCGCGCTGCCAACTACGCGCTGGAAAATCGCTGCCCGATGATCTGCTTCGCGGCCTCCGGTGGCGCGCGGATGCAGGAAGCCCTGATCTCGCTGATGCAAATGGCCAAGACCTCGGCCGTGCTGGCACGCCTGCGTGAAGAAGGCATTCCGTTCATCTCCGTACTGACCGACCCGGTTTACGGTGGTGTTTCCGCCAGTCTGGCCATGCTTGGCGACGTGATCGTCGGCGAGCCGAAAGCCCTGATCGGCTTCGCCGGTCCGCGCGTGATCGAGCAAACCGTGCGCGAAAAACTGCCGGAAGGCTTCCAGCGCAGCGAATTCCTCCTGGAACACGGTGCGATCGACATGATCATCCACCGTCAGGAACTGCGCCCACGTTTGGGTAACCTGCTTGCACAAATGACTGGCAAGCCGACGCCGAAATTCGTCGCCGCGCCAATCGAGCCGATCGTGGTTCCTCCGGTACCTGCCGGCCTATGATCGAGCGCACCCTTGGCGAGTGGCTCGCCTACCTTGAGCAGTTGCATCCGTCGGCTATCGACATGGGCCTGGAGCGTTCGCAACAGGTAGCGTCCCGTATGGGGCTGGGCCAGCCGGCGCCGCGGGTGATTACGGTCACCGGCACCAACGGCAAAGGTTCAACCTGCGCTTTCGTGGCTTCGTTGCTGCGGGCGCAGGGGCTGAGCGTTGGCGTCTACAATTCTCCGCACCTGCTGCGTTACAACGAGCGGGTGCAGCTCAATGGCGTCGAAGCCACTGATGCGCAGCTGTGCGAGGCCTTTGCAGCGGTCGAGGTCGGGCGCGGCGAAACCTCCCTGACTTACTTCGAAATGGGCACCCTCGCGGCGTTCTGGCTGTTTCAACAGGCCGGGCTCGATGCGGTGGTGCTGGAAGTCGGTCTGGGTGGGCGTCTGGATACGGTCAACGTGGTGGACGCCGATATCGCGCTGGTCACCAGTATTGGCGTCGATCACGCTGATTATCTGGGCGACACCCGTGAGTCCGTGGCTTTCGAGAAGGCCGGTATCTTCCGCCAGGGCAAGCCTGCCTTGTGTGGCGATCTGAATCCTCCACAGCCGTTGCTCGACAAGGCGCGTGAGCTGGCGTGTCCGTTCTTCCTGCGAGGGCGCGATTTCGATCTCGGCATCACTGAGCAGAACTGGCAGTGGCGCGGTACCGATGCGCAGGGTCAGGTTGTCGAGCTGCACGACTTGCCGTTGCTCGATCTGCCGATGGAAAACGCCGCGCTGGCCTTGCAGGCGTATCTGCTGCTCGGTTTGCCGTGGAATGCCCGGCAGATTGTAGCGGCCTTGCAGGCGACTCGCGTGGTCGGTCGGCTGGATCGCCGCTCGTTCGAATGGAACGGCAAGCGCCTGAATCTGTTGCTCGATGTCGGTCATAACCCGCACGCGGCAGAATATCTGGCCCGTCGCCTGGCCTCGCAGCCACCGGTCGGCAAGCGTCTTGCGGTGTTCGGCCTGCTGGCGGACAAGGATCTGGATGGTGTGCTCAGCGAATTGAATGCTAGTGTCCAGAACTGGGCCGTAGCGCCGCTGGATTCGCCGCGCTCACGCCCGGTTGCAGAATTACACGCGGCCTTGCAGAACCTTGGCGTTTCGGTCGCGTCTTACGACAGCGTTGCCGCCGCTCTGGAAGGGCAGTGCGCAGTCGCAACCAGTAGCGACGAGATTCTGTTGTTTGGATCATTTTATTGTGTCGCTGAGGCCCTTGAATGGCTGGCCCGGCGCTCCACGGAGGAAGCGGCAAATGGCTTTGCTGGATAAAGCGTACAAGCAGCGCATGGTCGGTGCCCTGGTGCTGGTGGCGCTGGCGGTGATTTTCCTGCCGATGCTGTTTTCCCGTCAGGACGAGCAGCGTCAGGTGACGGTCGATGCCCCGGCCGCTCCGCATGCTCCTGCAGTGCCGCAAGTACAGCTTGAGCCGGTCGCCGTGCCTGAGCAGCAAGCCTTGCCGCAAGAACCTGTGCCAACTGATGAAGAGGTCGCAGAAGACACTGCACCTGCTGCATCGACTGCGCCTGCCCCGGCGCCGACAGCTCCCATAGCAATCGCCAAGCCGACTGCTCCGCCTGCGGTGGCCAAGCCGATTCCGGCGCCTGCTCAGCCGATCGCGGCGGCGTCGGCCAAGCCTGACACCACGCAAAGCCGCGTCGATGCCAACGGTCTGTCGGTAAGCTGGTCGGTTCAGTTGGCGAGTCTGTCGAGTCGCGCCAGCGCCGAAAGCTTGCAGAAAACCCTGCGTAGCCAGGGTTACAACGCTTACATTCGTTCTGCCGATGGCAAGAATCGGGTGTTTGTCGGCCCGCTGATCGAGCGTGCCGAAGCCGATCGTCTGCGTGACCTGTTGGGTCGTCAGCAGAACCTCAAAGGTTTTGTCGTGCGCTTCCAGCCCGAGCGCGGCTAGGATCTATCGATTCGATTGAAATGCACTGAAAATCGCAGCTTACCGACAGCCATGCGCTCTGCTAAAATGCGCCGCCTTATCCGTCTGTAGGCTGCACTGTGCCATTTACCTGGGTTGACTGGGCGATCGTTGCAATCATCGCCATCTCCGCTTTGATCAGTTTGAGCCGCGGCTTCGTCAAGGAAGCATTATCGCTGGTGACTTGGATCATCGCAGGAGTCGTTGCCTGGATGTTCGGTGGTTCATTGTCCGAGTACCTGGCCGGATACATCGAAACCCCATCGGCTCGCGTGATCGCGGGCTGTGCCATCATGTTTGTCGCCACACTGATCGTGGGCGCAATGATCAATTATCTTATCGGCGAGTTGGTTCGCGTCACCGGGTTGTCCGGGACCGATCGATTCCTGGGCATGGCCTTCGGCGCTGCGCGTGGCGTGTTGCTGGTGGTTGTGGCAGTCGGGCTGTTGAGCCTGGGGCCGGTACAGCAGGACGGGTGGTGGAAAGAATCACAGCTCGTGCCAAAATTTTTATTGGTCGCCGACTGGTCCAAAAACCTGATTCTCGGGTGGAGCAGTCAGTGGCTTGCCAGCGGAATCAGCGTACCCGCTGATATTCCGTTCAAGGAGCAGCTCTTGCCGTCGGCCAAAACGCCACAGTGAGTGTTGTTCAGTTCAGATCCATTAAGTAGGGGTTGCGTCGCATGTGTGGCATCGTCGGTATCGTCGGTAAGTCGAACGTCAATCAGGCGCTGTATGACGCGCTAACCGTGCTCCAGCACCGCGGCCAGGACGCTGCCGGTATCGTGACCAGCCATGATGGCCGGTTGTTCCTGCGCAAGGACAATGGCCTGGTGCGTGACGTGTTTCAACAGCGTCACATGCAACGCCTGGTCGGCCACATGGGTATCGGCCACGTCCGTTACCCGACTGCGGGCAGCTCGACTTCGGCCGAAGCCCAGCCGTTCTACGTCAACTCGCCTTACGGCATCACCCTGGCGCATAACGGTAACCTGACCAACGTTGAACAGTTGGCCAAAGAGATCTACGAATCCGATCTGCGTCACGTCAACACCAGCTCCGACTCGGAAGTGCTGCTCAACGTGTTCGCCCACGAGCTGGCCCAGCGCGGCAAGCTGCAGCCGACCGAAGAAGACGTGTTTGCTGCCGTGACCGACGTGCACAACCGTTGTGTCGGTGGTTACGCAGTGGTGGCGATGATCACCGGTTACGGCATCGTCGGTTTCCGTGATCCGCACGGCATCCGTCCGATCGTGTTCGGCCAGCGTCATACCGACGAAGGCGTCGAGTACATGATCGCTTCGGAAAGCGTTTCGCTGGACGTGCTTGGTTTCACCCTGATTCGCGACCTGGCACCGGGCGAAGCGGTGTACATCACTGAGGACGGCAAGCTGCACACTCGTCAGTGCGCGACCAACCCGTCCCTGACCCCGTGCATCTTCGAACACGTCTATCTGGCGCGTCCGGACTCGATCATCGACGGTGTGTCGGTCTATAAGGCGCGTCTGCGCATGGGCGAGAAGCTGGCAGAGAAGATCCTGCGCGAGCGTCCAGAGCACGATATCGACGTGGTCATCCCGATTCCGGACACTAGCCGCACTGCGGCACTGGAACTGGCCAACCACCTGGGCGTGAAATTCCGCGAAGGTTTCGTCAAGAACCGTTACATCGGCCGTACCTTCATCATGCCGGGCCAGGCGGCCCGCAAGAAGTCGGTTCGCCAGAAGCTCAACGCGATCGAGCTGGAATTCCGCGGCAAGAACGTGATGCTGGTCGACGATTCGATCGTGCGCGGCACCACCTGCAAGCAGATCATTCAGATGGCCCGCGAAGCCGGCGCGAAAAACGTCTACTTCTGCTCGGCCGCTCCGGCTGTTCGCTTCCCGAACGTATATGGCATCGACATGCCGAGCGCTCACGAGCTGATCGCGCACAACCGTTCGACCCAGGACGTGGCGGATCTGATCGGCGCAGACTGGCTGATCTATCAGGACTTGCCTGACTTGATCGAAGCGGTCGGCGGCGGCAAGATCAAGATCGAAAACTTCGATTGCGCGGTGTTCGACGGCAAGTACGTCACCGGCGACGTCGACGAAGCTTATCTGGACAAGATCGAACAGGCACGCAACGATGCCTCCAAGGTCAAGACCCAGGCGGTCAGTGCGATCATCGATCTGTACAACAACTGAGTTTCTACCGGCCCTGAGGGGCCGGTTTTGTATCTGGCAAACGACTTTTATTTATCGAGAACAGGCAAGGAGTGACAGCATGAGTCAGGAATGGGATGCCGGTCGTTTGGATAGCGACCTCGAAGGCGTAGCGTTCGATACCCTGGCCGTACGTGCCGGTCAGCACCGTACGCCGGAAGGCGAGCACGGTGATCCGATGTTCTTCACCTCCAGCTATGTGTTCCGCACCGCTGCCGATGCGGCCGCGCGATTTGCCGGCGAAGTGCCGGGCAACGTTTACTCGCGCTACACCAACCCGACCGTTCGCGCGTTTGAAGAGCGTATTGCGGCGCTGGAGAGCGCAGAGCAGGCCGTTGCCACCGCGACCGGTATGGCGGCGATCATGGCGGTGGTGATGAGCCTGTGCAGTGCCGGTGACCACGTTCTGGTTTCGCGCAGTGTGTTTGGCTCGACCATCAGCTTGTTCGAAAAGTATTTCAAGCGCTTTGGCGTGGAAGTCGATTACGTACCATTGGCCGAGCTGTCGGCCTGGGATGCGGCGATCAAGCCCAACACCAAACTGCTCTTTGTCGAGTCGCCATCCAATCCGCTGGCCGAGCTGGTGGACATCACTGCGCTGGCAGAAATCGCTCACGCCAAAGGCGCGATGCTGGTGGTCGACAATTGCTTCTGCACCCCGGCGTTGCAACAGCCGCTGAAAATGGGCGCAGACATCGTTGTGCATTCGGCCACCAAGTTCATCGATGGCCAGGGCCGTTGCATGGGCGGTGTAGTCGCCGGTCGCAGCGAGCAGATGAAAGAAGTGGTCGGCTTCCTGCGTACCGCCGGGCCAACCTTGAGCCCGTTCAACGCGTGGATCTTCCTCAAAGGCCTGGAAACCCTGAATCTGCGGATGAAGGCACACTGTGCCAATGCCCAGCAACTGGCTGAATGGCTGGAACAGCAGGAAGGCATCGAGAAAGTCCATTACGCCGGTCTCAAGAGCCATCCGCAGCATGAGTTGGCGCAGCGTCAGCAGAAGGGCTTCGGCGCCGTGGTGAGCTTTGAGGTCAAGGGCGGCAAAGAGGGCGCGTGGCGCTTTATCGATGCGACGCGGTTGATTTCGATCACCGCCAACCTCGGCGACAGCAAAACCACCATCACCCACCCGAGCACCACTTCCCATGGTCGTCTGGCGCCGCAGGAGCGTGAAGCGGCGGGTATTCGTGACAGTCTGATCCGCATTGCGGTCGGTCTGGAAGATGTCGCCGACCTGCAAGCCGATCTGGCGCGCGGTCTGGCGGCGCTGTGATCGAGTTGTCCACTCCGAAAGCCGGAACCCATGGCCGCGTTGCGCTGGTCACGGGCGCCGCGCGCGGTATCGGTCTGGGCATTGCAGCCTGGTTGATCAGCGAAGGCTGGCAAGTGGTGCTGACTGATCTGGACCGAGTGCGCGGATCGAAAGTGGCGAAGGTGCTGGGCGAAAACGCCTGGTTCATTGCCATGGATGTGGCGGATGAAGGTCAGGTCGCGCTAGGTGTGGCCGAGGTGTTGGGGCAGTTTGGCCGTCTCGATGCGCTGGTGTGCAACGCGGCGGTGGCTGATCCGCACAACATCACGCTGGAAAGCCTTGATCTGGCGTACTGGAATCGGGTGATGGCGGTGAATCTCGGTGGGCCAATGCTGTTGGCCAAGCATTGCGCACCCTATTTGCGGGCGCACAATGGGTCGATCGTCAATCTGGCGTCGACACGTGCCGGTCAGTCGGAACCGGACACCGAGGCCTATGCGGCGAGCAAGGGTGGCTTGTTGGCACTCACGCATGCGCTGGCGATCAGCCTGGGGCCGGAGATTCGCGTCAATGCGGTCAGCCCGGGCTGGATCGATGCGCGGGATCCGTCTGCGCGTCGGGCCGAGCCGCTGGCCGATGCTGATCATGCCCAGCATCCAGCGGGCAGGGTAGGGACGGTCGAGGACGTGGCGGCGATGGTGGCGTGGCTGTTGTCGAGGAATGCCGGGTTTGTCACCGGGCAGGAATTTGTGGTCGATGGCGGTATGACCAAGAAGATGATCTATACGGAATGACTCAATTTCGTCTTTTTTAGAAAAACTTCAATCCTGCTATTGACTTAGGTTCGCTATCTGCGTAAATTTCGCGGCCTCGGAGATGCAAACGGGTGATTAGCTCAGCTGGGAGAGCGTCTGCCTTACAAGCAGAATGTCGGCGGTTCGATCCCGTCATCACCCACCACTCCCCGAGAAACTTGTGAAAGCAAGAGGTAGGCTGAAAGTGCCTGCACCGACGCGCAGCGGTAGTTCAGTCGGTTAGAATACCGGCCTGTCACGCCGGGGGTCGCGGGTTCGAGTCCCGTCCGCTGCGCCATATTTTACGAGTCAGGCACTGTCTGGTTCGCGATTGCAAAGCACCGAAGCTTTACAGTCAAAACGAGTTACTTGAGCGCAAGCTCAAAGCGATACGCAGCGGTAGTTCAGTCGGTTAGAATACCGGCCTGTCACGCCGGGGGTCGCGGGTTCGAGTCCCGTCCGCTGCGCCATATCTGCTTCAAGGACCACTGAACGCCTTGAAGCACCGAAGTCAGCCTCGCTGAGTCGGATCCGATAGCAAAGACCCTGGTCGAAAGACCGGGGTTTTTTGTGTCTGCAATTTGGCTTTTCCTCTCTTCCTCCCTCCTCAATCCAGCGCAAATCCCTGTGGGAGCGATATGTCCAGCGATCTGCTGCGGTGCCACGTCGCATTGATTTTTTGATTCTTTAGTCAAATTTTTGTAACTGGTTGTTTGCCGGAAGCTCAGAAACCTTTAAAGTTAACCTTTCGGTCAGCTTTGCACTGTCAACACAGCTCTTCGCTTCGCCAGAAAGAGCTTCTGCAAGACTCGAGATTCCCAGTAGATAACCAGAAGGGCGGACACATAACCGCCCAGAGGATGATCCATGTCCAACCGTGAAATATCCCGGCGTTCGTTCCTCCAGAGCGGACTGGTGGCGGGTGTGAGCGTCACGCTCACGCCGCTCAGCAGTCAGGCGCTGGCTGCCTTGATGGAAAACAGCGTGACCGTGCCGTCCGAGAAGTGGCTCGGCAACAACGGCAAGGCACGCCAGCGTAACGATGCCCTGTCCAAGGTTTGCGGCAGTAAAGTATTTGCCCGCGACATCCGTTCCAAGGACATGCCGGGCTGACCGGAGCAGCAAGGCCACGCCATGCTGCTGAAAACCATCAAGGCCGACCGGATCTACGACGGCTACGACCTGTCGTGGCTCGGCGCCGACTTGCAGCCGGACCGCATTGTTACCGCTGCCGATCTGGACAACGACGGCATCGTCTTCCCGGAGGAGCACGCGCCCGATCCGTTACTGCCGGTTGGCAAAGTGCCGATGTTCATCGGCCACCCGGTGGCGATCCTGATCTGGAACGACTTCGAGCGTTTCCGCCAGGCCAAGAACAAACTCAAATTCAATGACAAAGCGATTCGTTACGGTGCTCAAGTGCCGTTCTACGAAGGCGATCCCTATGGCAGCTTCCGCTACGTGCGTGTGGGTGGCCCGACCTCGGCAGACGAAGATGAATTCGCCAGCCTCAAGGACTCGATCCTCTTCCCGATGCTGAAAAACCGTCGCCCGGTGTGGAACTCCCAGCCGAACCTGCACGGCAACCTGACTGAGCGCGGTCTGTTCTACGCTGAGCGCATGAAGAAAGAGATCGACACACCGCCGGACAACTGGCTGGTGTTCGACGAGCGCTACAAGACCCCGTCGATCGAACCGGCCGCCATGGAGCCGGACAACGGCAACGGTTGGTACGATCCAGCGACCAAGACTTTGCACTTCGTCGTGGCGACCCAGTGCCCACTGGAAGCAGCGACCGAGACGGCGAAAATGATTTCGCCGTCTCGCTTCGGCCTGGCCAACCTGAACATGCACCCCGGTTACACCGTGGGTTACGGTTCCAAAGACCACAACATCTTTGTCTACTACGCAGCTCTAGCCGCGTTGTACGGTGCCGGTGTGCCGGTGCGTCTGGCCAACGACCGCTACGAGCAGTTCCAGAGCGGCATCAAGCGTCACCCGTTCGATATTCGCTACCAGTTGGCCGTGGACAAGAACGACTACAGCTTCAAGATCTTCCGCGCCGAAATGAGCGTCGACGGTGGCGGTCGCATCAACTACAGCCCATCCGTGGCAGCGGTTGGCGCCACGGCCGCGCAATCGATCTACTACATGCCGCAGAACGACCTGCAGGTCACCGCTTACCACTCGCGGGGCGTTGAAGCGGGCTCGATGCGCGGCTACGGCACCCTGCAAAGCATGGCGGCGACCGAAATGATGGTCGACGAAATCGCCAATCGTCTCGGTGTCGATGCAATTGATTTACGCCGCAAAAACGCTCTGCGTTCGGGCATGAAAAACACCCAGGGTGCGATTCCTGCCGGTGCGCTGCGCCTGCACGAGATTCTCGACAAGGCTTCGGTGCATGAAGTCTGGAAAAACCGCGACGCGATCAAGCAACAGCGCGAAGCGGCAGACCCGGACAACTGGTATGGCGTCGGTTTCGCCATTTGCCAGAAAGACTTCGGCACCGGTTCCGAAGCGCCGATGGCCAGCATCGAGTTCACCGCAGAAGGTCGCATCAGCCTGCGCCACATCGGTATTGAAATCGGCACCGGCATGTCCACTTCGCAAGCGCTGGTCGTTGCCGATTTCCTCGGCAACCCGGCGCACGAAGTGAAGACGGGCGAAACCGAATGGAAGGAAATGCAGCTGATCACCAGCGGCAACCCTTACATCATGAGCCAGGCCGAGCAGGACAACCTGCTGCGCAACCCGCGCTGGGTCGGCAAATTGGCCTCGGCCTCGTCAGCGACCAACTCGGCTTATTACTTCAGCCATGCCACCCGCGAAGCGGCGCGTGTGCTGTTCAATCACGGTCTGTGGCCGGCAGCGCTGGAGATCTGGCGTCAGGGTCCGTACGGCGGTCAGGCCAACCCTTACGTGGTGCGTCGCGAAGATGCGCATTGGGTCGACGGCAAGCTCACCGCCAACGGCATGCAGCCGTTGAGCTTCGAAGAGCTGGCCAAGCGCGCTCACGAGCGTGGTCTGGTGACTGGCGCGACTGTTCACGGATTCAACCGTTGGAGCTGGGCCGAGGCCGAATACAGCATCGACGGCGTGAAAGAGCGTCTGCCGCTGGACGGTCTGGCGGTGAAGTATGGCGACGGCGCACCGAAGGCCAAGCAAGCGTTGATGAGCACGGCCGGTTTCCACCTGTTGGACCGCCAGAACATCAACTATCCGGTGACCCAACTGAACAACGCTGCCGTGACTTACTACAGCCCGGTCGCCACGCTGGTCGAGTTGAAGGTCAACAAAGGTTCGCTGGAAGTCGAAGTGCTCAATCACCATTCGTGGGTCGAGTGCGGGCGTGTGCTGGTCGAAGAGCTGGTCAAGGGCCAACTTGAGGGCGGTATCGCCATGGGTATCGGCCACGCATTGATGGAAGAAATGCCGCTGTACGAAGGCGGGCCGGGGGAGGGTGACTGGAACTTCAACCGTTACCGTCTGCCGATGGCGCGTCACGTTGCGGTGTGGAAACAGACGGCGGAAATTCTGCCGCCGCTGTCGCCAAGCGATCCGTCCAAAGGCATCGCCGAAGTGGTGATGATCCCGGTAGTCGGTGCCATCGGTAACGCCGTGGCGCACGCCATCGGTAAGCGTGTTCGCGATCTGCCAATCACTGCTGCGCGCATCAAGGAGGCCCTCAATGGCTAACCGTCCGCTTCAACTGACCCTCAATGGTCAATCCGTCGGCCCGGTGGACATCCCTGATGACCTGCCGATGATCGACTACCTGCACGAATACAAGAATCTCACTGGCTCGCGTATGGGCTGTGGTCAGGGTATCTGCCACGCCTGCGTGGTGATCGTCGACAACCCGGACGGCACCAGCGAAGAAGTGCGCACCTGCATCACCGGCGCGCATTACTTCGAAGGCAAGAAAGTCCGCACCATCGAAAGCCACGCCAAGCGTGACGAAGATGGGCAGGTCACTGAGCTGAATCCGATCCAGCAGCGTTTCGTCGACGAGTTCGCCTTCCAGTGCAGCTACTGTGCACCGGGCTTCGTCAATGCCGCGACAGTGCTGGTAGAAAAGCTGCAACGCCAGCCGATCGTCAAAAGCCAACTGGAACAAGTCATCGAGGACAGCCTCGGCCATCACATCTGTCGTTGCACCGGGTACGTGCGTTACTACAATGCTACCCGCAATGTGCTGACCGATCTCGGCCTGGTCAAGGAGGGTTAAGCATGAAGCTTTTATTGACCCGCCTGACCTTGGCGGTCGGGCTGGCTGCGCCGGTGCTTTTTGCGCATGCCGATGATCAGGTCAAGCGCGGCGAATACCTCGCCCGTGCCGCCGACTGCATGGCGTGCCACACCGCACCGGGTGGCGCGCCGTATGCCGGCGGCCTGCCGATTGTTTCGCCGTTCGGCACGATCTACGGCACCAACATCACCCCGAGTAAAGAGCATGGCATCGGTTTGTATAACGATGACGAGTTCTTCGCTGCGCTCACCAAAGGCAAGCGTCGTGACGGTGCGAATCTGTATCCGGCGATGCCGTACACCTCGTATCACCTGGTGCCGCGTGAAGATTCGGATGCGATTCATGCGTACCTGAAAACCGTCGAGCCGATCGAGCGCGCATCACCGGTCACCAGCCTGAGCTTTCCGTTCAATGTGCGTCTGGGCCTGATGGGCTGGAACATGATGTACGGCACAGACGTGAAGCTTGAGTCTGGCGAAGGCAAAAGCGAAGCCTGGAAGCGCGGCCAATACATGGTTGACGTGCTTGGCCACTGCGGTGAATGCCATACGCCACGTGGTCTGCCGGGCGCGATGCAGATGGACAAGCGCCTCACCGGCGGCATCCTCAATGGTTATCTGGCACCGAGCTTGCTGGCCACTGATCTGGCGGCACGTGGCTGGAATCATCAGGACCTGAGCACGTTCCTCAAACACGGCATGAGTGCGCAAGGCACGATGTTCAACGAGATGTTCCCGGTGTTCCATAACAGCACCCAGGGTCTGAACGATAAAGATCTGGCGGCGATGGCGACATTCCTGCTTGGCGATCAACCGCCAGCGGCAAAAGAGCTGACCGAAGTGCCGCTGGACAAACTCAGCCCGAGTGCCCAGCGCGGCCGTCAGGAATACTTGAACGTCTGCGCCGGTTGTCATGCTGCGGGTGGCGAAGGCAAGCCGCACATTGCGGTGGCCATGCGCGGCAACACCACGTTGCGTCTGGAAGACCCGCGTAACCTGTTGCGGGTAATCGAGGACGGCATCGGCGAGCAGAAATTCTCCGGGTTCGAACACATGCAGCCGATGCCGGGTTTTGCCGACAAGCTCAGTGCTGAGCAACTGACCGATCTGCTGAACTACCTGCGTCAGGGTTGGGGTGGACAGCCTGCTGAACTGGCAGTAAGCGATGTGCAGAAGTTGCAAGCTGACGCACCTGCCATCGAGCACAAGGCGCACTGATATGCAGCATCTTGATCTGCAAGTGGTGCAACGGGCCCTGGAATGGTCGTTGGCGGGGCGGCGCATCTGGCTCTGCACCGTGCTGACCACTTATGGTTCGGCACCGCGTGCGCCGGGTTCGCTGCTGGCAGTGAACGACGGTGGACAGTGGATCGGGTCGCTGTCGGGTGGTTGTGTCGAGGAGGATTTTCTCGAGCGTGTCGCCGAAGGTGCGTTTCTCGATGCAGTCAACGTGGTGCGCTACGGGGAGGGTGAAGATCCGCGTTCGCGGGTCAGCCTGCCTTGTGGCGGCATTCTCGATGTGCTGGTAGAGAAATTTGACGCTGGCTGTGATGTGCAGGCGCATCTGCATGAGCTGGAGTCGGCGCTGCTCGGTCGGCGTCGGCTGATTCGCGAGGTAGATCTGGTCAACGGTGCGCGCAGTCTGTTTGCTGATCGCGAGCAGGGGGCGCGGATCGAACGTGAGATTGATCGTGTACGCATCCGTGTCGGCGCGGCTCAGCGCTTGTTGCTCGCCGGGTATTCCAGCGTCGCGCAGGCGTGTGCCGAGTTCGCGGTGGGTTTGGGGTTTGAGGTGATTCTCTGTGATCCGCGCGATGAGGTGCTGGAAGGTGTGGTGCTCAACGGTGTGGAGATTCGTCGGCAATTGCCCTCGGTGTTCATTGCCGACGGTGGCTGTCATCGCGACACGGCGGTGGTGGCACTGACCCACGATCCGCGCATCGACGATCTGGCGATGATGGAGGCTGTGCGCACCGAAGCGTTCTACATCGGCGTCATGGGTTCGCAGCAGACGTCGCAGAAACGCTTCGAGCGTTTGCGCCGTATTGGCGGGTTGGGGGAGGGCGAGTTGGCGCGGATCCATGCGCCGATCGGGCTTAACCTCGGCAGCAAGACCCCGGCGGAGATTGCCTTGGCGGTGCTTGCCGATATCTTGCGGATTCGTAGCGGGATTACTCGGGATCAGCTCTGACAGTGTTTCGCGCTGAATAAGAAGGCCGCTTTTCAGCGGCCTTTTTTACATCCCGAACTTGTCGCGCAGACCGTAATACCAGGCGCCTAGCGCCGCAAACGGTGTACGCAGCATTTGCCCGCCAGGGAACGGGTAGTGCGGCAGATCAGCGAACGCATCAAAACGCTCCGCCTGACCACGTAATGCCTCAGCCAGCACCTTGCCGGCCAGATGCGTATAAGTCACACCGTGCCCGCTGCAGCCTTGCGAGTAATAGATGTTGTCGCCCAGGCGACCTACCTGCGGCAAGCGCGACAGTGTCAGCAGGAAATTTCCGGTCCACGCGTAGTCGATTTTCACGTCTTTGAGTTGCGGGAATGCCTTGAGCATTTTCGGGCGGATGATTGCTTCGATGTTCGCCGGATCCCGTGCGCCATACACCACGCCACCGCCGAAGATCAGGCGTTTGTCACCTGTCAGTCGGTAGTAGTCGAGCAGGTAGTTGCAGTCTTCGACGCAGTAGTCCTGCGGCAGCAGGGTCTTTGCCAGTTCATCGCCCAGAGGCTCGGTGGTAATCACCTGCGTGCCGCACGGCATGGATTTGGCCGCCAGTTCCGGCACCAGATTGCCGAGGTAGGCGTTGCCGGCAACGATGATGAACTTGGCCCTGACCTTGCCTTGCGGCGTATGCACAACAGGGTTGGCGCCGCGCTCGATACGCACTGCCGGCGATTGTTCATAGATAGTGCCACCCAAGGACTCCACCGCAGCCGCTTCACCGAGCGCCAGGTTCAACGGGTGAATATGCCCGCCGCTCATGTCGAGCATCCCGCCTACATATTGATCGCAGGCCACGACTTCGCGAATGCGGCGTTGATCGAGCAGTTCGAGCTGTGTATGACCGAAGCGCTCCCACAGACGCTTCTGCGATTCCAGGTGCCCCATCTGTTTGGCCGACAGCGCTGCGAACACACCGCCGTCCTTCAGGTCGCACTGGATGTTGTACTTCGCTACGCGTTCGCGAATGATGCGCCCGCCTTCGAAAGCCATCTGCCCAAGCAATTGCGCCTGCCTGGGACCGACGGTGCGTTCGATCACGTCGATGTCGCGGCTGTAGCTGTTGACGATCTGCCCGCCATTGCGGCCCGATGCGCCGAAGCCGACCTTGGCCGCTTCCAGCACGGTCACGCGAAAACCGTTCTCCAACAGAAACAGCGCGCAGGACAGCCCGGTATACCCGGCGCCGATCACACACACGTCCGTCTCCACATCATCCTGTAAGGCCGGACGTGGCGGTACGGCATTCGCCGACGCAGCGTAATAAGACTCTGGGTAAAGGGTGGTCGCCATCCTGCAGCCTCTGTTTAATATATTTTACGAGTGCGCTGATCCTACCCGAGTTGAAAAACCTCCGCCAGCTACCGGAAAAATCTTCCTGGCTGGCCGGAAATTAAATATTTTGCATATTCATAGGGTTAGGTGAAAAAAAGGTGTTGACACCCCTCCGGAATTCCGTAGAATGCCGCCTCACAGCAGGCACGTAGCTCAGTTGGTTAGAGCACCACCTTGACATGGTGGGGGTCGTTGGTTCGAGTCCAATCGCGCCTACCAAACAAAATCCGCTCTGCTGGGCGGTCTAGAAGGGCCCACCGAAAGGTGGGCCCTTTTTTGTTGTCTGCGATTTGCGAAATTCCTGGCCTTGCTCCTTTCTGGTATCTGGGTTTTGTTTTTCAGGTGGGTATTCTGCTTCGATCTGAATCGCTCGATATTTCAATGCGCCTGGTCTATCGTTCATGAAAATACTGTGGATATTTAATGGCTTACGGATGTTACGAACTAACCGGTTATCAAAAAAACGTTGTTACCGAACGTGGATTTCAGTAACATCCGCCCTGCGTTCACCACCACGGTTTATGCATTTTTAAATCCCAAGCTTCCATCAGCTGCTTGGGATTTTTTTTGCCTGCGATTTGGCTTCCGCGGTGCTTCCTCTTTGTCCGGCGACTCTGCGCGGGCAAATCCGAACATTTTCAACTACTACTGACTGGCCGATTTCCAACGCTTTCAAAAGGAGTGTGTCGATGCTGGTTCACTGGTTTCTGGCGGCTATTCATCTATTGGCTTTTGCCTTGGGCTTTTGGGCAGTGCTGACGCGCGGAGCGGCGTTCAGTCGCTTGGCCGCCGGCATGGGGGAGGCCCGACGGGTTTTGCTCGCCGATAATCTATGGGGTATTTCTGCGTTGATTCTGCTTGTGACGGGTGGGATGCGGGCGTTTGGTGGATATGAAAAGGGCACTGACTACTATCTTCATCAGCCGCTGTTCCATCTGAAGATGACGCTGTTTGTGCTCATCCTGCTGATAGAGCTCGCGCCGATGATCACATTGGTCAAATGGCGAATCGCATCAGCGCGCGGTGCGGCACTCGAAACGGGGCGTGCAAAGTTGTACTCGCGAATCAGTCATATCGAGGCGCTGTTGCTCGTGTTGATGGTAATAGCGGCCACAGGTATGGCGCGAGGCGTGACATTCTCTTAGGAGGGCGAATTCCCAGTGATCTGTCGGAAACGTCCGACAGCCAGTCTTAAAAATGGCAGGTAGTATCGGGCGGCAACAGGGGATAGGAGTATAGAAGTGAGAGTGATCGGAAGCGGCGTTGCGTGTCAGGCGCCGTGCCCAACGGAGTGGGGAGCGGATGGCAATACGGCGCGTGAATCTCTAGCCAGTCATTACACGAGGCAAACGAACTGGCTACTGACTGCGAGGCGACTCAGGGAGTTTGTGGCTTGTCCGGGGCGGTCAGCCCGGCCTGAATGCGTTGATAAATCTCTTCACGGTGCACCGCAACGTTTTTCGGAGCGTTGATACCGATTCGTACTTGCTGGCCGCTAACGCCCAGAATGGTGATGGTGATGTCATCACCAATGTTTATGCTTTCACCGACTTTGCGGGTGAGTATCAGCATGGTCTTCTCCTTGATTGCTTTGTAGGGCACCTGATTCAGACAGTGCAGAGGTCGGTGGTACGTATAGATTAGTGCGACTTCTCATGGTTTGGGTGCCTCTTTCTGACGCGCAGATGTGGCATTAATTCCCAGGGCGTAACTATACAGAGGCTGCAATCATCAATCTCGTTGTTTTGTGCCCATTTTGCGGGGCTCGCGAAGTATTTATGAATGATAAGATCGCCGCTTTGAGATTTTCGAGGAAAGCGTTGTGCGCAAATTGGTCTGGATAGTCGCGGCACTGGCATTGGCAGGATGTGGGGAGGGCAAGAGTGTTGATACTCCAAAGCCGAAAACGACAGTCGCCGCCGCTCCTGCGGTAACCTCTGCGCCGCAGTGGGATCTCGAGGTGCGCGGTGAAACGCCTCAGGCAGTCAGCGACTTGAGTGGCTGGCTGATCGAACATGCTTTCGTGCCGACGGTCATCAAGGACGCTAGCGGCAAAACGCGGATTCTGATTGGCCCGTTCAACTCCCAGGCCGAGGCGCAAGCTCGCAAGGTGCAAGTCGATGCGGCATTGGTGAAGGCCAAAAAGCAGAATGTCGAATCGGTGTTGGTTGAGCATCCGCTCACGCCGTAAGCGATTCATTCGGCGGAGCTGCCTAAAGGTCATCCAACGCGATTCGTTCCTTTTGAAGTCGCTGATGATTTCCAGAAGGAGCTCCCCATGGCCTCCGCCAACCCCTACAAATTGTTCGATGTCACCTTGCATCGTAAAACGCAGTTGAGCCCGCATATGATGCGGATCACGCTCTGCGGCCCGTCAGTCAACGAAATGGCCACTTGGGCGCCGGATCAACGGGTGAAGCTGTTTTTTCCGGCCGCCGATGGTTCGCAATCACGACTTTCCCAAGGAGACGGTTGGTACGCTCGCTTCCGGGCGATGCTGGCGGATCGACGTCCCGCCATGCGCACCTACACGATTCGCCATTTGCGCGCCTCACTGGGGGAGGTGGATATCGATTTCGTCCTGCATGGTGAGACCGGCCCGGCTTCGCGTTGGGCACTGCGAGCGCAACCGGGTGAGTCGATGCAGATCCTCGCGCCTGACCGTCATTTCTCCGCCCGCGATGCTGGTGGATTCGAATGGAAGCCGCCGAAAGTGCTCAAGCAGGTTCTACTCGTCGCTGACGCGACTGCGCTGCCGGCTGCCATGGGTATTCTTGATGAGTTGGCGGGGCTCGCTGAGCCACCCCAGGTCCAGGCGTTCTTCGAAGTGGATAGCGCTCTGGATAGGCTTGCCATTCCTGACTGGCCAGGGCTGTCAGCGCGGTGGTTGATCCGGGATCAAGCGCCTGAAGCGGTCGCCGGAGCTTTGATGGTAAAAGCGGTGTGCGATGCAAAGCTGCCTGTTTGTATCTCTTCGCCGGGGCGTGCGGTCGAGTTGGTCAATGTCGACATAGACAAGGACATTCTCTGGGAAACTGCCGAGGCGGCCCCCGAAGGATTTTACGGTTGGGTCGGCGGAGAGTCTGCGGCGGTGATGAGCCTGCGCAGATACTTGATCAAGGAATGCGGTATCCCTCGCGAATCACTCAATCTGATGGGCTATTGGCGTTACAACAAATCCGGCGGTTAGCCAAAAAGAAAGGCCTCGAACTTGGCGTTCGAGGCCTTTCTTTTTTGTGCTGCGATCAGCCGCAGGCTTTCATGTTCACAGGGCCGACAAATTCATTGCCGCGCCCCATCACGCACGCCACGCTCTGATTGCGCTGGCGTTCCCAGTCTTGCACTGGGTAGGTCTTGTCCCACGCCTCGTAAAGTTGGCGATCCTGTTTCGACAGTCGCAAGCCGTACTGTTTGCTCATGTAGAAATAGGTGCGGGCGATCATGCCGCGAATCGAAGGGCGGGGCATGACCTTCTTGGCCTTGAAGTCGACCTGGGTCAGGCATGAGCCGTACTGGCCGGATTGCACGGGCAGCCAGCCGTAACTGAAATTGCTGCGATCACCGTTGACCTCGCCAATACTCGGCACCAGGTTATGCAGGTCAGCTTCGGCTTTCTGATAGGTTGGGTCGTAACGAGTGCAATTCTTGCGTCCACCTTCCTGCCAGCATTGGCGCTGATGGCCGAACTGCCAGGCCGGCACGATGTGCTCCCACTCGATGCGCGATGCGCGTTTGGCATTTTTGCGGGGGACATAGCCGCAGGCTTTCAAATCAACCCTGTTGCCGGTGTATTTACACCCGCAATAAAACTCGGTGGATTGCGGCGCATACAGTTTCCAGGCGACCTTCTTGGCTTCGGTAAAGGTGCGAGGCGCGCCAGCTTGGGCGCCCATGGCGATGAACAGCAACAGCAAAGCAAAACAGCGGGAAATCATTGAATCAATCTTCCTTCGGCACAACCCAAAAAATCTGCACGCCGCCATCGTCTCGATAGGCGAGGGTGACGTTGTCGTTCTCGTCGATTTCCTCGAGCAGGCGCTCCCAGTCATCCATCGGCTCTTCCGGGAGGCGGAAGATCAGTGCAGCTTTGGCTTTTTGTGCGGTGGGGGAATTGATGATTTTCTGAACGCGCATACCCATGCGTTCATAAGCGTCAGGAGCATCAGGGGAGGTGGCCACGAGGTTATCCTTATTAAGCTGTACGTGCATACAGTATTTAACTGTAAGCATTTTCGCAACTGCTTAAAATTCAAGAAAATCCTCTGACAGCGTTTTTCTTGTTTTGGTGTGAGCCTTGTCGATTTTTTGTAGGAAAAATGCAGACGTTTTGTAGGCGTCGCACCACCCACCAATGTCGGCAGGTGGTGGAAGGATGCCCGACCAAGAATGGGTCGGGCGAAGTTCAATCAGTATTCCCAGAACATCCGTTGCAGCTCTTTGCTGTCGTTGGTTTTGGTCAGTGCGACCATTGCCAGGATGCGCGCTTTCTGCGGATTCAGGTCGTGAGCAACGACCCAGTCATACTTGTCGTCAGGCTGTTCGGCGTTACGAAGAACGAAACCGCCAGCGTTAACGTGGGACGAGCGGATGATTTGCACGCCATCCTTGCGCAATGCTTGCAGGGATGGAGCCACGCGGGAGGACACCGAGCCGTTGCCGGTACCGGCGTGAATGATGGCTTTGGCGCCGGACTGGGCGAGTGCCTTGTAGGCGGTGTCGCTCACGTTGCCGTAGGAATAGGCGATTTCGACATCAGGAAGGCTCTTGATATTTTTGATGTCGAATTCCGAATCCATGGTGTGGCGCTTGGCTGGCAGGCGGAACCAGTAGGATTTGCCTTCAACCACCATGCCCAGTGGGCCCCATGCGCTTTTGAATGCTTCGGTCTTGATGTTGATCATTTTGCTGACGTCGCGACCGGACTGGATTTCATCGTTCATGGTCACCAGTACGCCTTTGCCGCGTGCCTCTTTGCTGCTGGCCACGGCCACGGCGTTGTACAGGTTGAGCATGCCGTCCGCCGACATGGCGGTGCCCGGACGCATCGAGCCTACAACAATGATCGGCTTGTCGGTTTTCTCTACCAGGTTCAGGAAGTAAGCGGTCTCTTCCAGGGTGTCAGTGCCGTGTGTAATGACGATACCGTCGACGTCTTTGCTGTCAGCCAGTTCGGCGACACGACGGCCCAACTGCAGCAGGTTGTCGTTGGTGATGCTTTCCGAAGCGATCTGCATGACTTGTTCGCCACGCACATTCGCCAGTTTGTTCAGTTCGGGGATACCGGCAACCAGTTGTTCAACGCCAACCTTGGCGGCTTGATAAGTGGCGCTGTTGGCTGCGCTGGCACCGGCGCCGGCAATGGTGCCGCCAGTGGCGAGTACTACGACGTTGGCAAGTTTGGTCTGTGTTTCGGCTTCTTTTGCCTGTAGGGCAGTAGGCAGGAGCAGGAGGAGGG
Source organism: Pseudomonas baetica (assembly GCF_002813455.1). NCBI lineage: Bacteria > Pseudomonadati > Pseudomonadota > Gammaproteobacteria > Pseudomonadales > Pseudomonadaceae > Pseudomonas > Pseudomonas baetica. The sequence continues at coordinate 898,283 of NZ_PHHE01000001.1, forward strand.
CCAAGGTGCCCGGAACGAAGGTTTTGAAAGCAGATGTCATTATTTTTCTCTCTAGTAGTGAGACGGTGCTGATGCAGGTTCATCTAGATGCGCCCCGAGCCGATCTGGATGCCCGGAGTGCGATGAAAGGAGCAGGATTTGTACCAGACGTACTTTGCGCCAGGGAAGTGTTTAACCTGATGATTTATATCAAGATTTCGTAAGTGTTAAGTTCGCAGGGTAAATCCTTCATCCGGGTTTCCGAACAATGGTTCCTTTCGCGTTCGGCTCCCCGAAAAGGGCTACTGCTTCTGTCGAGCAAACTGGATTGCAGTTTCAGATTCTTTGCTAAAGAAACCATCGCGCAGGCCGATGGGTGTTCAAGGAATCTGAAATTTTGGGAGTTCACATGTCACTGACGATCGGTCTTTCAAACCCCGGTGCCGTCACCATCGGCGGCAAAACCGCAGCGACGATCAATGCATTGAATCAAGCGGAAGCGGACGCTTCTGCCGAGGCGCTGGGCATCGAGAAAGAAGAGAGCAATCAGGTCAGAACCGGTGGTCCCGCACAGGAAGCAAGCAAGGCTGCCGAGAGCAGCGGCGATAATCTGAGCATTACCGTCAAGATGCTGCTCAAACGGATGCAAGAATTACAGAAGCAGCTTCAGGAGCAGCAACAGCAACTGGCGGCAGCACAAGCGGCGAGCTATCCAACGCCCGAAGCCAAGTCGCAGGCGGTCATGTCCATTCAGGGGCAGATCGCGCAAACCAGCGGCGCGTTGATGGAAGTCGCAGGTGCACTGCTCAAGGAAATGTCCAAGGACTCCACGAGCGGTAACCTGGTCAGCACAACGGTGTAAGCATTGATAGGGCGAGTCGGTGGATTCGACCTACAATAAATGACGATTTCTGATTGTTGACAAATGTCGGCGGGATTCGCATAGTTCGGTCTACGCAAACGTTTGCGCGGCTTTCCCGGTGCACTATGCTCTCGGTGCAAGCAACGGAGCTTAAGCCAGCGCAAGCGTTGCTCACAATAATCATAAGATCGGAGTGAACCCATGAAGCTGCCATTTGCTGGACGTCTTCTTGCTGTCGCTATGCTGGCTGCCACAGCCGCTGCACTACCTGTCTCTTCGGCGTTCGCCGAATCCCCTGAAAAACCTAAAGTCGCACTGGTCATGAAATCTCTGGCCAACGAGTTCTTCTTGACCATGGAAGATGGCGCCAAGGCCTACCAGAAAGAACACTCCGCCGATTTCGACCTGATCTCCAACGGCATCAAGGACGAAACCGACACGGCGGGCCAGACCCGCATCGTCGAGCAAATGATTCTGGCCAAAGTTAATGCCCTGGTCATCGCACCTTCTGACTCCAAGGCCATGGTGCCGGTGATCAAGAAAGCCGTCGACGCCGGCATCACCGTGATCAACATCGACAACCAGCTCGATCCGCAAATCGTCAAAAGCAAAAACATCAGCGTGCCATTCGTAGGCCCGGACAACCGCAAAGGTGCACGTCTGGTCGGTGAGTACCTGGCCAAGCAGCTCAAGGCCGGTGACGAAGTCGGCATCATTGAAGGCGTCTCCACGACGACCAATGCCCAGCAGCGTACCGCTGGTTTCAAGGATGCGATGGAGGCGGCGCAGATCAAGATCGTGTCCCTGCAGTCCGGTGACTGGGAAATCGACAAAGGCAACAAGGTTGCCGCATCGATTCTCAGTGAATACCCGGATGTGAAAGCGCTGCTGGCGGGTAACGACAGCATGGCTGTCGGCGCCGTTTCCGCCGTGCGTGCCGCCGGCAAGGCGGGTCAGGTGCAGGTTGTCGGCTACGACAACATCAATGCCATCAAGCCAATGTTGAAGGATGGTCGTGTCCTGGCGACTGCCGATCAATATGCCGCCAAACAAGCTGTGTTCGGCATCGAGACCGCGCTGAAAATCATCAAGGGCGAGAAGGTCGACAGCGGTGCCAATGGCGTGATTGAAACGCCGGTCGAGCTGGTCACCAAGTAAGTCTTCTGGCGACACAATGGCGCTCGTCCGTCCGGGCGAGCGCATGGAGAGTTTTTATGTCAGTTTCCGCCCCGAACGCTGTCCTCTCGGTCCGCGGTATCGGTAAGACCTATGCGCAACCGGTGCTTGCCGGCATCGATTTGACGCTGATGCGCGGTGAAGTGCTGGCGCTGACCGGCGAGAATGGCGCCGGGAAAAGCACCCTGTCGAAGATCATTGGCGGCTTGGTCACTCCGACCACCGGCCAGATGCAATATCAGGGCAAGGACTATTGCCCAGGCAGTCGCACCCAGGCTGAAGATCTCGGCGTGCGCATGGTCATGCAAGAACTCAATCTGTTACCGACGCTGTCGGTTGCGGAAAACCTGTTTCTCGACAATCTGCCGAGCAATGGTGGCTGGATCAGCCGCAAGCAATTGCGTAAAGCCGCCATCGAAGCCATGGCGCAGGTCGGGCTCGACGCGATCGATCCGGACACGCTGGTCGGGGAGTTGGGCATCGGGCATCAGCAGATGGTCGAAATCGCCCGTAATCTTATCGGCGATTGTCATGTACTGATTCTCGACGAGCCGACCGCGATGCTCACCGCGCGTGAAGTTGAAATGCTCTTCGAGCAGATCACCCGTTTGCAGGCGCGGGGCGTTTCGATCATCTACATTTCCCACCGTCTGGAAGAGCTGGCGCGAGTAGCGCAACGCATTGCCGTACTGCGTGACGGCAATCTGGTCTGCGTCGAGCCGATGGCCAACTACAACAGCGAGCAACTGGTGACGCTGATGGTCGGCCGTGAACTGGGCGAGCATATCGACATGGGGCCGCGCAAGATTGGCGCGCCAGCGTTGACGATCAAAGGTCTGACTCGCTCCGACAAAGTGCGCGATGTCTCGTTCGAAGTGCGGGCCGGGGAGATCTACGGGATTTCCGGGCTGATCGGAGCAGGGCGCACAGAACTGCTGCGTTTGATTTTCGGTGCCGATGTCGCCGACAGCGGCACGATTGCGCTGGGCTCGCCAGCGCGAGTGGTGAACGTGCGTTCGCCGGTGGATGCGGTGCGCAATGGCATCGCGTTGATTACCGAGGACCGCAAGGGCGAAGGCTTGCTGCTCAGCCAGTCGATCAGCGCCAATATCGCCCTGGGTAACATGTCGGAAATTTCCAGTGCTGGTTTCGTCAACAATGGCGACGAAATCTCTTTGGCGCAGCGTCAGATCGATGCCATGCGAATCCGCAGTTCCAGCCCTACGCAGTTGGTGTCCGAGTTGTCCGGCGGCAACCAGCAGAAAGTCGTGATCGGCCGTTGGCTTGAGCGAGATTGCTCGGTGCTGTTGTTCGATGAGCCGACCCGGGGCATCGATGTCGGCGCCAAGTTCGACATTTATGCCTTGCTTGGTGAACTGACTCGACAGGGCAAAGCGCTGGTGGTGGTGTCCAGTGACCTGCGTGAATTGATGCTGATCTGCGACCGGATCGGTGTGCTGTCGGCCGGACGTCTGATCGACACCTTCGAGCGTGACAGCTGGACCCAGGATGATTTGCTCGCCGCCGCGTTCGCCGGCTACCAAAAACGTGATGCGTTGCTCAACGAAGCGGCGCCTAGGGATCTCCCATGAAAACTGCATCTCCTGCCAGTAAACGTAGTGGCAATTTCTACGGACTGGGCACCTATCTCGGCCTGGCCGGTGCCTTGCTGGCGATGATCGCGCTGTTCTCGGTCTTGAGCAGCCACTTTCTGTCCTATAACACCTTCAGTACGCTGGCCAACCAGATCCCCGACCTGATGGTTCTGGCTGTGGGCATGACCTTCGTGCTGATCATCGGTGGCATCGACCTTTCGGTGGGCTCAGTGCTGGCGCTGGCGGCATCGACGGTCAGCGTCGCCATGCTCGGCTGGGGCTGGAGCGTCTTGCCCTCGGCGCTGCTCGGCATGGCAGTTGCGGCTCTGGCCGGGACCATCACTGGCTCGATCACCGTAGCGTGGCGGATACCTTCGTTTATCGTTTCCCTTGGCGTGCTGGAAATGGCCCGCGGTCTGGCTTACCAGATGACGGGTTCGCGCACGGCCTACATCGGCGATTCGTTTGCCTGGCTGTCGAACCCGATCGCGTTCGGTATCTCGCCATCGTTCATCATTGCCTTGCTGGTGATCTTTGTCGCGCAGGCGGTTTTGACGCGCACGGTGTTCGGCCGTTACCTGATCGGCATCGGCACCAACGAAGAGGCTGTGCGCCTGGCGGGGATCAATCCGAAGCCCTACAAGATTCTGGTCTTCAGCCTGATGGGCCTGCTGGCCGGTATCGCCGCGCTGTTTCAGATTTCCCGTCTGGAAGCGGCTGACCCGAATGCCGGTTCCGGTCTGGAACTGCAAGTGATCGCCGCGGTAGTGATCGGCGGCACCAGCCTGATGGGCGGCCGGGGTTCGGTAATCAGCACATTCTTCGGTGTGTTGATTATTTCCGTACTGGCGGCCGGTCTGGCGCAGATCGGTGCAACCGAGCCGACCAAGCGCATCATCACCGGCGCAGTGATTGTCATTGCGGTAGTGCTCGATACCTATCGCAGCCAACGCGCCAGTCGGCGGGGCTGAGACATGGCGACGATCAAGGATGTGGCGGCTCTCGCGGGGATTTCCTATACGACCGTGTCGCACGTGGTGAACAACTCCCGGCCGGTCAGTCAGGAAGTGCGGCTGAAAGTCGAGGCAGCCATCAAGAGCCTCGATTATGTACCCAGTGCGGTGGCGCGTTCGCTGAAAGCCAAGACCACTGCAACTATTGGTTTATTGGTGCCCAACAGTCTCAACCCGTACTTCGCTGAACTGGCGCGGGGCATCGAGGATTACTGCGAGCGTAACGGCTACTGCGTGATCCTCTGTAACTCCGATGACAACCCGGAAAAACAACGAAGCTATTTGCGTGTTCTGCTGGAAAAACGCATCGACGGCTTGATCGTCGCCTCTGCCGGCGGTGACAGTGGCTTGGCGCAGGGGTTGGCCGGGGTGAAAACGCCTATGGTGATTGTCGACCGTGGACTGGACGGCGTTGATGCCGATCTGGTGCGCATCGATCATGAATACGGCGCGTACCTCGCCACCCGTCATCTGCTGGAGCTGGGTCACCGCGACATCGCGACCATCGGTGGCCCGGCGAGCACAAGCGTGGCGCAAATGCGTCAGGCCGGATATTGCCGGGCGCTGAAAGAGGCCGGCATCGAGGTGCGCCAGGAGCGCATGCTGGAAAGTGACTTCACCAGTACCGGCGGTTACAACGCTGCGGCCGTTTTGCTTGAAAAGAATCCGCCGAGCGCGATCTTCGCGGGTAATGACATGATTGGTATCGGTGTGCTGCGCGCGGCGGCAGAGCGTAATGTGCGAGTGCCCACCGAGCTGTCAGTCATCGGCTTCGACGATATCCAGATGAGCCGTTACGTCTACCCGGCACTGACCACCGTCGGCCAGTCGATCCTGCAACTGGGCGAGATGGCGGCCGAAGTATTGCTGCGAAGGATTGCTACCCCGAGCCTGGGCACCGATCAACGGATCGTGACCCCGAGTATTGTCTTGCGCGAGTCGACCGCGCCGCTGTCCGGCGTGTTCACCGAATACCGCTGAAACCGAATTGACGAGTAATGATGTATGCCAGCAAATGTAGTGGTAATAGGCAGCCTGAACATGGATCTGGTGACCCGGGCACCTCGGCTGCCCCGGGGCGGTGAAACACTGATCGGTCATTCCTTCGCCACCGTGTCTGGCGGCAAAGGCGCCAATCAGGCCGTGGCTGCCGCGCGACTGGGGGCACAAGTGGCCATGGTCGGTTGCGTTGGCAACGACGACTATGGCGTGCAATTGCGTGACGCCTTGCTGGCCGAACAGATCGATTGTCAGGCGGTGAGCGTCGTTGAGGATTCCAGTGGTGTGGCGTTGATTGTGGTTGATGACAATAGTCAGAATGCCATTGTGATTGTCGCCGGAGCTAACGGTGCAATGTCGCCAGCGGTGATCGACCAGTTCGATGCGGTATTGCGGGCTGCCGATGTGGTCATTTGTCAGCTCGAAATTCCGGATGCAACGGTGGGCTACGGGCTAAAGCGCGCCCGTGAGTTGGGCAAGACCGTTATCCTTAATCCGGCGCCAGCCAGCCGTCCATTGCCGACAGAGTGGTTCGCGTCAATCGATTATCTGATTCCCAACGAGAGCGAAGCCGCCGCGTTGAGCGGCTTGCCGGTCGACTCGCTGGAAACCGCAAAAACCGCGGCAAGTCAGCTGATTGCGATGGGCGCGGGCAAAGTAATCATCACTCTGGGGGCCGAGGGCTCCTTGTTCGCCAACGGCAAGGGTTTTGAGCAATTCCCGGCGCCAAAAGTGAAAGCGGTCGATACCACGGCGGCGGGGGATACCTTTGTCGGCGGTTTTGCCGCTGCGCTGGCAGCCGGCAAGTCTGAGGCCGAAGCGATTCGCTACGGGCAGATTGCCGCCGCATTGTCGGTGACTCGCGCCGGCGCACAGCCTTCTATCCCTACAATGTCCGACGTACAGGCGTTTAAACCCGCATGAAAAAGACTCCTTTGCTCAACGTCGCGTTGTCGCGGCTGATCGCCTCCCTGGGCCATGGCGACATGGTGGTCATTGGTGACGCCGGGTTGCCGGTGCCGCCGGGTGTCGAACTGATCGATCTGGCGCTGACCCACGGTGTTCCGGATTTCGTCAGCACGCTGAAGGTCGTGCTCAGCGAAATGCAGGTCGAAAGCCATGCGCTGGCCAAAGAGATTTTCGACAAGCAACCGACAGCGCTGACTGCGCTGGACGAGTTGAATCAAGAAGGTGCACTGGGTCGTCGGGATCTGCTCAGTCACGAGCAATTCAAGGTTCTCAGCCGTCAGGCGCGGGCGATTGTGCGTACAGGCGAATGTCAGCCGTACTGCAACATCGTGCTGGTGGCCGGTGTCACGTTCTAATTTACGTTTTAACTATCGATTCACCTGCACAAGGAATGCGCCATGCAACGCTATGCTCAAAAACTGCATCAACTAATCCGGAGTCTGCTGCTTTTGTCCGTGATAACCGCGACCGGCGCTCACGCGGCGGAAAAAATCGACCTGATCATCGACACCGATCCGGGTGCCGACGACGTGGTCGCCTTGCTGTTCGCGCTGGCTTCGCCGGACGAGCTGAACATTCGTGCCCTGACCACCGTGGCTGGCAACGTTCGCCTCGACAAGACTTCGCGTAACGCGCGTCTGGCTCGTGAGTGGGCAGGGCGCGAGGATGTACCGGTTTACGCAGGCGCGCCAAAGCCGCTGATGCGTACGCCGATCTACGCCGAGAACATCCATGGTAAAGAAGGCCTGTCGGGTGTCGCCGTGCACGAACCGAAAAAAGGCCTGGCTGAAGGCAACGCGGTCAACTACCTGATCGATACCCTGAAAAAGGCCAAGCCACACAGCATCACCATCGCCATGCTCGGCCCACAGACCAACCTGGCGCTGGCGTTGATCCAGGAACCGGAGATTGTCCAGGGCATCAAGGAAGTGGTGATTATGGGCGGTGCGCACTTCAATGGCGGCAACATCACCCCAGTGGCCGAATTCAACTTGTTTGCCGACCCGCAAGCCGCTGAGGTAGTGCTCAAAAGTGGCGTGAAGCTGACCTACCTGCCGCTGGACGTAACCCACAAGATCCTCACCAGCGATGCACGCCTGAAGCAAATCGCCGCGCTGAACAATAACGCGAGCAAAATCGTTGGTGACATTCTTAACGAGTACATCAAAGGCGACATGGAGCACTACGGCATTCCGGGTGGTCCGGTGCATGACGCCACTGTTATCGCTTATCTGCTCAAGCCGGAACTTTTCACTGGCCGCTCGGTGAATGTGGCCGTTGATAGTCGCGAAGGCATCACGTTTGGCCAGACTGTTGTCGATTGGTACGACGGCTTGAAACAGCCGAAAAATGCCTTCTGGGTCGAGAACGGTGATGCTCAGGGCTTCTTTGATCTGCTGACAGAACGCCTGAAGCGCTTGAAGTAAACGATCAGCCCGCAGGTGCCAGCTTGCGGGTTTTTTATTCCCCCTGCGCGTGCTCGACGTGTTCGGTCGGATATCTCTCGAAAATCTGTTTGATGAATTGCTGGGCCGCTTGTGTCCCCAAATCCTTGACCAGTAGATCAATGCCAATAAGCGCCAACTCTTCTGTGGTTCCCGGGCTATAGGAGCTGTGTCCGTCTGCCCATTTGGCTTTGATGTCGGCTTCGATGCTTAGGCTGGTCATGATGAGGCTCGAAAAGTCGGGAGGTCTGTACGCCGAGTTAACCATTTTGTCGGGCGTTTGGCACTGCGACTTAGGCATGAGCGCAGCGCTATGCGACACTTGGTCTTTTCCGGTTAATCTCAGGATTGCGCTGTGCAGATCGATTTGAACAACCCTGAAAGCCTGACGCTTGAGGCGGTGCGCCGTTTGCTGGCCTCGGCCAGTGATAATGAACACACGCAGTTGCGCGTGACCAAGGGCGGCATGGCTTATATTTCCTGCGGCGTGACGGGCGGGCAGGATATCGACGGCCTGTTGTTTCGTCTCGAAACCTGGGCCAAGGGCTCGGGCTATGTCGGCAATGTCGCGGCCAGTGACGAGGTGTGGGTGATGCAGATTTTCAACGCGCTCAAAGACAACTGGCCCAATCCGCCGTTTGACTACATCGACGTCTACTGAGCATTGTTAATATTCAGTCACGATTGAGTAATGAAGTAATGAGTGTTGCTCAGGCACACTCTGCGTTTTTCCGAGCGTGGGGCAGGGTGATGGCATTTGTCATGAAACCAAGCGCCATATCGGCGGTCGCACGATCTCAGCTAATTATTTGAAAATAAGGAGGCTTCATGCCTTTGAAGTTCGCATCTCTGGGTGCACTTATGGCCGTTGCCATGTTGGCCGGTTGCAGCACCACCTCCAGCGAGTCGGCAAAGGATCCCGTTGCGCCAGAAGCCGGTAGCCGCTGTGAAGCGAGCGCGGCGGAATTCGCCATTGGCAAGAAAGCTTCGCCCGCATTGCTGGAGCAGGCCCGAGCCAAAGCCGGTGCGCAAAACGCGCGGTTCCTCAAGCCTGACGACATGATCACGCTGGAGTACCGCTCTGATCGTCTGAACCTGAACACCGACAACGCTTTGGTGGTCACCCGCGTCAACTGTGGCTGATTGCCGACAGCCTTTGTCGCAGGCATAAAAAACCCCGTCACATGGACGGGGTTTTTTTAGTGCGCCGAGAAATTACTCTGGGCGAACCTGTGCAGCTTGCATACCCTTTTGGCCTTTCTCAGCCACGAAGGAAACGGTCTGGCCTTCTTTCAGGCTTTTGAAACCGTCGCTTTCGATAGCTTTGAAGTGTACGAACAGGTCGTCACCGCCACCTTGAGGAGTGATGAAGCCGAAGCCTTTTTCATCGTTGAACCACTTAACGGTGCCGGTTTGGCGATTAGACATGGTGTATCTCCAAGAAACATATATTTTTCAGTACTGTGCTGCTCAGGCCAACTGGGCACACCCGGGTATCATAGTCGAAATGTTCGCTTTGGGAGCCCCCCGGACGTGCTGTTTGCCAATCAGTCGTGTTTTCTTTGCTGTCTTTTTCGTCTGAAAGCCCCGGTTTGAAAGGCTTTGAGCGAAACGTAAAGACAATAAAAAAACCTGTAAAACCTGCATAAATCGTCCGAAAAGGCTCAAAATCAGCCGTTTTTAAGGGCGCTGAGCCTAGTCAGAACTCTTTTTTACTTACTTTTTCGCCGGGGTGCTGGCCTTGCATTTGGCGATTTGGCCCAGCGCTTTCTGCTGCAGTTCAGGGGTAGCCTTGTTATCCATCAGCGCTTGAATGTCGCTGGCCGGGTAAGACTTGATTGCATCAGCGCCACAGGCACAGTGTGCTTTGGCAGCGGCTGCGCCGATTTGTGGAGTAGCCGCCTGGGTGCACTGCGCCATATATTTATCGCGTTCGCCCTTTGGCCAATCGGCATGGGCGCTCAGCGGCAGCAGCAGAACAATGGGGGCGACTACAGCGAATAAGGTATTCAGACGCATGCGAAGATGCTCCTTGTGGGTCAATGTCTTGTTATCTGAGGGCGTAATGGCCTGTCAAGTTCAGCACTCTGGCATAAAAACGGACGAGGTGCCTTCTGGTGAAACAGGGGCATAAGTGACCGCTCATCTGTGCTAGCATGCCGGGCTCAAGCGTTATCAGGCTCCGCAGACCTTCAGTCCCGGCAGCGTTCAACGTGCGAATACTCTGATTTGAATCCCAGTCACTCTGGTTCGGTTTTCCGGTTGGCCGCAAGGCTCCTGCCGCTGTAAGGCAGGCGTTCGTCATTGAATGGCCTGGATCGGATCTTGTACTGGCTCATCCCAACCCACGTGACCTTTGGTAGGGGTCACCACTAGGAGAGGAGGCGCCATGCCAACTATTACTCTTCCCGACGGCAGTCAACGTTCATTCGATCACCCGGTTTCCGTAGCCGAGGTCGCCGCATCCATTGGTGCAGGCCTGGCCAAAGCCACCGTGGCCGGCAAGGTCAATGGCAAGCTGGTTGACGCCAGCGACATCATCGACAGCGACGCTAGGCTGCAAATCATCACGCCAAAGGATGAAGAGGGGCTGGAGATCATTCGCCACTCTTGCGCCCACCTGGTTGGCCATGCGGTCAAACAGCTGTACCCGACCGCCAAAATGGTGATCGGGCCGGTCATCGACGAAGGCTTTTATTACGACATCGCCTTCGAGCGTCCTTTTACTCCGGACGACATGGCGGCCATCGAACAGCGCATGCAGCAGCTGATCGAGAAAGATTACGACGTCATCAAGAAAGTCACTCCGCGCGCCGAAGTGATCGAAGTGTTCAAGGCCCGCGGCGAAGACTACAAACTTCGTCTGGTCGAAGACATGCCGAATGAACAGGCCATGGGTCTGTACTATCACGAAGAATACGTCGACATGTGCCGCGGCCCGCACGTGCCGAACACGCGCTTCCTGAAATCCTTCAAGCTGACCAAGTTGTCCGGTGCCTACTGGCGCGGCGACGCCAAGAACGAGCAACTGCAGCGCGTTTACGGCACCGCCTGGGCGGACAAGAAGCAGCTGGCAGCGTACATCCAGCGCATCGAAGAAGCGGAAAAGCGCGATCACCGCAAGATCGGCAAGCGCCTGGGACTGTTCCATACCCAGGAAGAAGCGCCGGGCATGGTGTTCTGGCATCCGAATGGCTGGACCCTGTACCAGGTGCTCGAGCAGTACATGCGCAAAGTGCAGCGCGATAACGGCTATCTTGAGATCAAGACGCCGCAAGTGGTTGACCGTAGCCTGTGGGAAAAATCCGGGCACTGGGCCAACTACGCCGACAACATGTTCACCACGCAGTCGGAAAGCCGCGACTACGCCATCAAGCCGATGAACTGCCCGTGCCACGTGCAGGTATTCAATCAGGGCTTGAAGAGCTACCGCGAGCTGCCAATGCGTCTGGCCGAGTTCGGTGCATGCCACCGTAACGAGCCTTCGGGTGCGCTGCACGGCATCATGCGTGTGCGTGGGTTCACTCAGGACGACGCTCACATCTTCTGTACTGAAGAGCAGATGCAGGCTGAATCCGCAGCATTCATCAAGCTGACCATGGATGTTTATCGTGACTTCGGCTTTACCGATGTCGAGATGAAGCTGTCCACTCGTCCGGAAAAACGCGTTGGTTCCGATGAGCTGTGGGATCGCGCCGAAGCTGCATTGGCTGCAGCCCTTGATTCCGCAGGCTTGCCGTACGACCTGCAGCCGGGTGAGGGTGCTTTTTATGGTCCGAAGATTGAATTCTCGCTGAAAGATTGCCTCGGTCGCGTCTGGCAATGTGGTACCTTGCAGCTCGATTTTAACCTGCCTGTCCGTTTGGGCGCTGAATACGTCTCCGAAGACAACAGCCGCAAACACCCAGTGATGTTGCACCGCGCGATCCTTGGATCCTTCGAGCGTTTCGTCGGGATTCTGATCGAGCACTACGAAGGTGCGTTCCCTGCGTGGCTGGCGCCAACCCAGGCAGTGATCATGAATATCACTGACAAACAGGCGGATTTCGTCGCTGAAGTTGAAAAAACTCTCAACGAAAGCGGATTTCGTGCCAAGTCCGACTTGAGAAATGAAAAGATCGGCTTTAAAATCCGTGAGCATACTTTGCTCAAGGTTCCCTATCTTTTGGTTATCGGAGATAAGGAAGTCGAGATGCAGACTGTCGCTGTGCGTACTCGTGAAGGTGCTGACCTGGGCTCGATGCCCGTCGCCCAGTTCGCTGAGTTTCTCGCGCAAGCGGTTTCCCGGCGTGGTCGCCCAGATTCGGAGTAATTATTATTAAGCGTGAAATGAGACAAGATAAACGAGCTGCACCGAAAGCCCCGATCAACGAGAATATCTCGGCACGCGAGGTTCGGTTAATTGGTGCTGAAGGTGAACAGCTTGGGATTGTGTCAATTGAAGACGCGCTTCTTAAGGCTGAAGAGGCCAAACTGGATTTGGTGGAAATTTCCGCCGATGCAGTACCCCCTGTTTGCAAGCTGATGGACTACGGCAAATCGATCTTCGAAAAGAAGAAACAGGTTGCCGCTGCAAAGAAAAACCAGAAGCAGATTCAGGTTAAAGAAATCAAGTTTCGTCCAGGGACGGAGGAAGGGGATTACCAGGTAAAACTGCGCAACCTGGTACGTTTCCTGAGTGATGGGGACAGGGCCAAGGTATCCTTGCGATTCCGCGGCCGTGAGATGGCCCACCAGGAGCTGGGGATGGAACTCCTCAAGCGGGTTGAAGCTGACCTGCTCGAGTACGGTTCGGTCGAACAGCATCCTAAGATGGAAGGACGCCAGCTGATCATGGTCATCGCCCCGAAAAAGAAGAAGTAATCAACAGGGCACGGCAGGCCTTCTGATTATGTTTATCAACTGAATGCGGAGTATCCGAACATGCCAAAAATGAAAACCAAAAGTGGTGCTGCTAAGCGGTTTCTGAAAACTGCTAACGGTATCAAGCACAAGCACGCTTTCAAGAGCCACATCCTGACTAAAATGTCGACCAAGCGTAAGCGTCAACTGCGCGGTAGCAGCTTGCTGCATCCGTCTGACGTGGCAAAAGTCGAGCGCATGCTGCGCCTTCGTTAATTTTAGTCAAGAATAGAGGAAGTAACTCATGGCTCGTGTAAAGCGTGGCGTCATTGCCCGTAAGCGTCACAAAAAAATTCTGAAACTTGCTAAAGGCTACTACGGTGCACGTTCGCGCGTATTCCGTGTTGCCAAGCAAGCGGTAATCAAGGCAGGCCAATACGCCTACCGTGACCGTCGTCAGAAAAAACGTCAGTTCCGCGCTCTGTGGATCGCTCGTATCAATGCTGGTGCTCGTGTTAACGGTCTGTCCTACAGCCGTTTCATCGCTGGCCTGAAAAAAGCGTCCATCGAGATCGACCGTAAGGTTCTGGCTGATCTGGCAGTGAACGAAAAAGCGGTGTTTGCTGCGATTGTCGAGAAAGCTAAAGCCACCTTGGCTTAAGTACCCCCGACAATCACCCGGCCTCACTTCCGTGGGGCCAGGTGGTAAACGTCTTAAATAGGGGAAGAGCCTTCAAGCTCTTCCCCTATTTTGTATCTGGAGTCTGTACATGGAAAACCTGGATGCGCTGGTCTCTCAAGCACTAGAGGCTGTGCAAAGCGCTGAAGATATCAATGCCCTGGAGCAAATCCGGGTTCAATACCTTGGCAAGAAGGGCGAATTGACTCAGGTGATGAAGACCCTGGGGAATTTGCCGGCAGAAGAGCGTCCGCAAGTCGGCGCGCTGATCAACGTTGCCAAGGAACGTGTCACAGGCGTTCTCAATGCGCGCATGGCTCTGTTTGAAGAAGCCGAACTGGCTGCCAAACTGTCTGCCGAATCCATTGACGTGACGTTGCCGGGCCGCGGTCAGACCTCCGGTGGTCTGCATCCGGTTACCCGGACTCTGGAACGTGTCGAACAGTTCTTCACTCGCATCGGCTACGGCATCGCCGAAGGCCCTGAAGTCGAAGACGACTATCACAACTTTGAAGCGCTCAACATCCCAGGCCATCACCCGGCCCGGTCGATGCATGACACCTTCTATTTCAATGCCAACATGCTGCTGCGCACCCATACCTCGCCGGTACAGGTCCGTACCATGGAATCGAAGCAACCGCCGATCCGCATTGTCTGCCCAGGCCGTGTGTACCGTAGCGACTCCGATATTACTCATTCGCCGATGTTCCATCAGGTTGAAGGCCTGCTGGTTGATCGCGATATCAATTTTGCCGATCTCAAAGGCACCATCGAAGAGTTCCTGCGCGTGTTCTTCGAGAAAGAATTGGCTGTACGTTTCCGTCCTTCGTACTTCCCGTTCACCGAGCCATCCGCTGAAGTCGACATGGAATGCGTGATGTGCAGCGGTAAAGGTTGCCGCGTCTGCAAGCAGACTGGCTGGCTGGAAGTGATGGGCTGCGGCATGGTTCACCCGAACGTGCTGCGCATGTCTGGCATCGATCCGGAAGAGTTCTCGGGCTTTGCCTTCGGCATGGGCGTAGAGCGTCTGGCCATGCTCCGTTACGGCGTGAACGACTTGCGTCTGTTCTTCGACAACGACTTGCGGTTCCTCGCGCAATTTCGCTAGTCGTAACGAATTCTTAGGAGAGCAGGATGAAATTCAGTGAACAATGGCTGCGTGGCTGGGTCAGCCCGCAGGTAAATCGCGACGAACTGGTTGCTCGTCTGTCGATGGCCGGCCTTGAGGTCGATAGCGTGACCCCGGCTGCCGGTGTATTCAGCGGCGTAGTGGTAGGCGAGGTGCTGAGCACCGAGCAGCACCCTGATGCTGATAAATTGCGCGTTTGCCAAGTGAGCAATGGCGCGGAAACCTTCCAGGTCGTGTGCGGTGCGCCAAATGTGCGTCCGGGCCTGAAGATTCCTTTCGCCATGATCGGTGCAGAGTTGCCGGGCGACTTCAAGATCAAGAAAGCCAAGCTGCGCGGTGTTGAATCCAACGGCATGCTGTGCTCGCAAGCCGAGTTGCAGGTTGGTGAAGGCAATGACGGTCTCATGGAGCTGCCGGCCGACGCGCCGGTGGGTGAAGATTTCCGTGTGTATCTGGATCTGGAAGACGCCAGCATCGAGGTCGATTTGACCCCGAACCGCGGCGATTGCCTGTCCCTGGCAGGTCTGGCCCGCGAAGTCGGCGCGCTGTACGACGCTCCGGTCACCCGTCCGGTTGTGATGGCCGTTCCCGCGGTACACGACGAAGTGCGTTCGGTAGAAGTGCTGGCGCCAGCCGCATGCCCGCGTTACCTGGGTCGTGTCATTCGCAATGTTGATCTGTCCAAGCCAACACCGCTGTGGATGGTTGAGCGTCTGCGTCGCGCTGATGTGCGCAGTATCGATGCTGCCGTCGACATCACCAACTACGTGATGCTCGAGCTGGGTCAGCCACTGCACGCTTTCGATCTCGCCGAAATCAATGGCGGCATTCGCGTGCGCATGGCTGAAGAGGGCGAGAAGCTGGTACTGCTTGATGGTCAGGAAGTCAGCCTGCGCAACGATACGCTGGTGATCGCTGACCACACCCGTGCCCTGGCAATTGCCGGTGTGATGGGGGGCGAGCACAGCGGTGTCTCCGCGACCACTCGCGATGTGTTCCTGGAAAGTGCGTTCTTCGACCAGATCGCTGTCGCAGGCAAGGCCCGGTCGTACGGCTTGCACACCGATGCTTCGCACCGCTACGAGCGTGGCGTGGACTGGCAGCTGGCCCGTGAAGCCATGGAGCGCGCCACTGGCCTGCTGCTGGAAATCACGGGGGGCGAAGCTGGCCCGATCATCGAGACCGTCAGCGAGCAGCACTTGCCGTCGATCGCCCCGATCACTCTGCGTGCGCAGCGCATCACCCAGATGCTGGGCATGGAAATGGATTCGGCACAGGTCGAGCGTCTGCTCAGCGGTCTGGGCCTGAATATTTCCGCCGACGGAGCAGGGCAGTGGCGCGTTGAAGTGCCAAGCCATCGCTTCGATATCAGCCTGGAAGTCGACTTGATCGAAGAACTGGCTCGTTTGTACGGTTACAACCGTCTGCCGGTTCGTTACCCGCAAGCGCGTCTTGCGCCGCAAGCCAAGGCCGAAGCGCGTAGCGATTTGCCTGAACTGCGTCGTCTGTTGGTCGCTCGTGGTTATCAGGAAGCGATCACTTACAGCTTCATCGATCCAAAGCAGTTCGAACTGTTCAATCCGGGCGTCGAACCTTTGCTGCTGGCCAATCCGATCTCCAACGACATGGCTGCCATGCGCTCGTCGCTGTGGCCGGGTCTGGTCAAGGCGTTGCAGCACAACCTGAACCGTCAACAGGATCGCGTGCGTCTGTTCGAAAGCGGCCTGCGTTTTGTCGGTCAACTCGAAGGCCTGAAACAAGAGCCAATGCTGTCCGGTGTTGTCTGCGGTAGCCGTTTGCCGGAAGGTTGGGCGCAAGGTCGCGATACGGTCGATTTCTTCGACGTAAAGGCTGACGTGGAAGCTGTGCTGGGCTTCGCCGGTGCGCTGGATTCGTTCACTTTCGCGCCGGGCAAACATCCGGCACTGCACCCGGGTCAAACCGCGCGCATTGAGCGGGAAGGTCGTGAAGTTGGCTTCATCGGTGCAATCCACCCTGAATTGTCGAAAGCCCTCGGTCTCGACCGTCCGGTCTTCGTGTTCGAGCTGGTTCTGGCTGAAGTGGCGCTTGGTAAAATGCCGAAATTCCACGAGTTGTCGCGCTTTCCTGAAGTGCGTCGTGACCTGGCACTGATTGCGCACAAGGATGTCGCAGCCTCGGCTGTATTGGACGTAATCCGTGAAAATGCAGGCGAATGGCTCACAGATCTCAGGCTGTTTGACGTGTATCAGGGTAAAGGTATTGATCCTGATAGAAAAAGCCTTGCAGTTGGCTTGACCTGGCAGCATCCATCGCGCACTCTTAATGACGATGAGGTGAATTCGACGACGCAAAATATCCTCACCTCGCTCGAACAAAGGTTGAACGCCACGTTAAGGAAGTGACGTATGGGGGCTTTGACGAAAGCTGAGATGGCGGAACGTCTGTATGAAGAGCTGGGCCTGAACAAGCGGGAAGCCAAGGAATTGGTAGAACTGTTTTTCGAGGAAATCAGGCACGCTCTTGAAGACAACGAGCAGGTCAAATTGTCCGGTTTCGGCAATTTCGACCTTCGGGACAAGCGCCAGCGGCCTGGCCGCAACCCGAAAACGGGGGAAGAAATCCCGATCACGGCTCGCCGTGTGGTCACCTTTCGTCCAGGGCAGAAGTTGAAGGCCCGAGTTGAGGCTTATGCTGGAACCAAGTCATAACGACGAACTACCCGTCATCCCGGGCAAACGCTACTTCACCATTGGTGAAGTTAGCGAGCTGTGTGCCGTAAAGCCACACGTGCTGCGCTACTGGGAGCAGGAGTTTCCTCAGCTCAACCCCGTCAAACGCCGCGGAAATCGCCGGTATTATCAGCGCCAGGACGTGCTGATGATCCGGCAGATCCGCGCGCTCCTTTACGATCAGGGGTTCACCATCGGCGGCGCACGCTTGCGTCTGTCCGGCGATGAAGCCAAAGACGACACCACCCAATACAAGCAAATGATCCGCCAGATGATCGCCGAGCTCGAAGATGTGCTGGTGGTACTCAAGAAATAAAAAGCTGCGTTTGAATACTTCCAGTTTTCAAACGCTTGCGATATATTCTTGAACGTTCTTCGAGGTGAAGAGCGAGTTGTAAAACCAGTCGGGGCGTAGCGCAGTCCGGTAGCGCACTAGCATGGGGTGCTAGGGGTCGAGTGTTCGAATCACTCCGTCCCGACCATATAATTCAATGACTTAGCCCAATCTGAAAAGGTTGGGCTTTTTCATGCCTGAAAAATACTCCCACATTTACTCCCACGGATATCTTGGATCTAAATAGCTTTACCATTTGAGAGGCTTGGTTGTGTTCGAGTCTCGTCCGCTGCGCCATATTTGCTTCCACTAAGGCCCACTGAACGCCTGGAAGCTACGGAAATAGCGGCCTTGAGCCGCTTTTAAGTGGGAGTTTTTGGCGAAGTAGCTTGATCAGGCTGCTTTTGAGCTCAATGACAGGACAGTAGTTGACCGAATCCAACAGTTTCTCAGCGAGTGCGAGGTTAGCTGGCTTATTGTCAAACTGAGTGAGCCAAAGTTTAGCCTTTTCCTGCTCCTTGAACTGTGGCATCGCGGTAATATCTATTGACTGTAAAGTGCCTAGTTTCACCCCGTCTTCACCAATGGGTGCTGCCTAGGGCACAGAATAGTGAAATCAGGCGGGCGATGCTTGCCCGAAAATTTCAATGCAAGCAGCCAGTGGTGTATGAGCGCCAAGGCCGCCGATCAGGGTAATGGGTCCTCAGGCACGACCTGCGAGAAGCATTGGGCTCGTCCCTAGTGAACCTTGGTGATTTGGTATGCGTCCGGGCCTCCGTCTTGCGTAACTAAGCCGGTTACCATCTGTGCGGCAGCAACTCGGAAATCTCACTCGCCCGCTACGTCGGTAGGCGCGTGAGTGCATCCTTCAGATGGCATACGGCGGGTCATGCCCGTTGAACCGTGCAGGTTGGATCAGACTCATCAGCGCTGCCGCTCGTTTGTCGCTGGGCAGTGAGCCGGCAAGTGGCCAATTCTTGCGACTCCGCGCCCACGGCCGGATCTGGTTGTCGGGTTGTCAGGCACGGTTACCCTCATCCAGCCCCCTAAGAACCGTGCATGCGAGTTTCCCAGCACACGGCTGAAGCCTCCACAAAAGCAATATTAACTAAGCGGGGTGCGGGGGGCTTCCTAAAGGAGCATGTGTTCTGCTAAAACGAATAGCGATGGTAAAAGGCCATGACTTGGCCGTGTTCCCATATTGGGAATATAAATTGACGATGGCCGCTTTCCGACGTATTCTAATCCCAAATTGGGAACACATTTATGCATCTTTTTGGTAGGGACAAGCTCGAAAGCCTCAGGGGGCGAGAGAGGGCTACAGATCTTTGGGTGTCAGCCTGGCTTTCAGAGGTGTGCCATGCGGCGTGGGCCGGACCTGGGGATGTCTTGACGCAATTCCCTAAGGCACTAGAAATAGGCTCTGGTAAATACCGTTTTTCAGTGTCTTCAGGGCTGCATGTTATAGAGGTGTTTGTGAGCTTTCCGCAAAAAGTCGTTTTGATCACCGGTTTGGTAAATATAGAAGATGCAAATGGATACTAGGGTAATTCGTACAGAAGAGCAGCATAGAGCTTACTTGGATGAACTCCATAAGCTCATGACTCTTATGCCGACCCCTGGATCTGAAAACAGTGAGCGTCTTGAGTTACTTATCGTGCTGATAGAGGCATATGAGAGCAAACGCTATCCCGTGGAGCTACCTGATCCCGTAGATGCCATTATTTTTCGTATGCAAGAGAAAGGGTATAAACAGGCCGATCTTATACCCTATTTCGGAACGCGAAGTAGAGTTTCAGAGATATTGTCGAGGAAAAGACCATTAACTGTCCCGATGATCAGAGCCATCTCAATCGGGTTAGGTATTTCAGCAGAAACACTTATAGGTGTGGGTGATTCTGAAAACCAAAAAACAAAAAATGACATTGATTGGTCCAGATTTCCCGTTAAGGAGATGATTGCAAGGGGGTGGATCCAAAAGTTTGCTGGAAAAGTATCGCGCTCAACTGAGGATATTGTTCAAGAGTTTATATCTCAAATTGGATGGCAGTTCGGGGATACGGCTTTCAAACGCTCACTTGCTGGGGATGCTTATTCACCCACAACTAAATATGCTCTTTATGCATGGCTTGTAAGGGTGATTCAGAAGTCTCGTGAAAAAAAATCTTCAATCGGTGTTTTTAGTGAAAGTGTCATGTCAGCTTCTTTTTTACAAGAAGTTGCTCGCTTAAGCTGGTTTGATAATGGGCCTTTGCTGGCGGTAGAGTTTTTGCAAAAAAGTGGTATCGCCCTGATAGTGGAGCCTCATTTGAAGGGCACATTGTTGGATGGGGCAGCTTTAAAGGATGTAGATGGACGACCTATAATTGGTATGACATTGCGTCATGATAGGCTGGACAATTTTTGGTTTACGCTGTTGCATGAGCTTGCTCATTTATGGAAGCACGTAGGAAAAAATGAAACCTTTCTCGATGATTTGGATGCTACATCTGAAGATAAGAGAGAAGCCGAAGCGAACCGCCTTGCTAGAGAGGCGTTTATTCCCCGTATTTTATGGCGGCGTAGCGAGGCATGCCTTGCTCCAAGTCGTGAAAATATAGATAAGCTATCAAGGGAGCTTAAAATTCATCCTTCTATTATCGCGGGTAGGATAAGGAGGGAGACGGAAAATTACCAGTTGTACAATGACCTGATCGGGCATGGGGATGTAAGACGTTTGTTTTTTAATACTTCAGAAGGTGAATGAAAATGCAATCAACTTATATTCCAATACTCAAGGCTAAAGAAGGAGAGTTAGACGCGTTAGGCTGCCTTTTTGAGAGCACAAGGAACAATCTTAAGCCTTGGTTTGACGTGCCTCAGATCACAGACAAAGACAAGGAAAAGTTTAAAGGAAAGAATGTCTCAGTTGTAGAAGCGTTTCTTACAAATATTGCTCATGCCATCTCTAAGGTATGGAAGCACAGGGATGCTTATGTAGATTTGCCTCTATGGGCGCCTAACGCCCAGACTGAAGGTGGTGAACATGTAATCCAGTTTTTTTGTAAGCAAGCAGAACATTTTGGAGTGAGAGTTACTCCCGTTGTGGATTGTATGCGTTGGGATGATCCGATATATGTATACGCATTCAAAGGATTAACTCACAAGGCAGATAAGGAGGTCATTCTTAGGCTTGTGATGAATGTTGACTCTGCGGAAGAGATGGCCGAGGAAGATGAGTTTTTAGCCAGGCTGGAAGATATTGCAGCTACTCTTAACTATGATCCTCGTGCGACAGCAGTTATGATCGATTTTGGTGATGTCACATCCGCAAAGTATGAGATTCCAAAAATAACCACACAGGCCGAGCGTGTAATTGAAATTTTTAGGCGTGCTGGGCATCAAAAATTTGTCGTCTCGGGTTGTTCAATAGGTGCTTATATTTCCTCGGTTGTTCCATTACCGAGCACAGAGAAAACAGTTCCTCGCAAAGAAATGCTTGCATGGAAAAGTATTGTTTCTCTGCAAGGCTTTAAAGATGTAGGTTTTTCCGATTATGGTGTGAGGGGGCCTGGCTCTCTAGTGTCGGGTGGGGCAGGCAATCAGAACGGTAAAATTAGATATACCATTCAGGATGGCTATTTTATCGCCCGAGGTTATCAGTTAAAAACTGGTGAGAAGGGTGGTCAATACTATGGCCTTGCCCAGAAAATTATCGATTCTGGATATTATGAAGGGCCGGAATTTAGCTGGGGTGACAAAGAACTCCTAGATTGTAGCCACTGGGCGTTTAGAGGGTTGGCATCAAAGTGGATTGCTATTGATACTACTCACCATGTTGAGTATGTTTTGAAGGAAGTTGAAGAGTTTAAAAGGCAGCGTGTTATTGTTGAGGCTAGATCAGTTGCTGGTGTTTGATTTGAGTTTTTTAAGGCGTTCTAATATTAATAATAAATTTAGAGATGCTGAGTTCCTTGCTCAAACGGAGCATCTTTAGGGGGCTTCTGCGATTATATCTGGATTTGCGTGTGATGGCTAAAGTACAAGACGGCTTCATAGCTTCCAACGGCAACACCAGTATGCCTGAACGAAGCCAATGTCTATTGGCTCAACAAGGCCTGGAATGATTTTCAGCGGTCTGAGTTGAGTGTTTACCGATTAATCGATCGATCTAACGGTACCGCACTTGACCATCAAGCGACTACACCAAACAATCGAGACTCCAAGTCTGGAGGTCGTATAGATATGTTCATTGAGCGGCTCAATCTGATCAATTTCCGATGCTTCGGTCCTGAGGCGTTGACGATTGATCTCACGCCCGGTCTCACGGCATTCATAGGCGTCAATGGTGCAGGCAAGACCGCGGTGATGCAGGCGCTTCAGCGGCTCTTCGGCATCACCGGGGAGCATCGGCGTCTGAGGCTCCATGACTTTCATATTCCCGCCGATGAGACTGCTGCGCCGGTCCAGCGTACCTTTGTGCTTGAGGCAATCATCGCTTTTCCCGAACTGGACAATGGAGATGATGGGGTAGCTATTCCGGAGTTCTTCAACCAGATGGCCGCCGGCGAAGCAGGCCGGCTGAAATGTCGACTTAGGCTGGAAGCAACCTGGACAGATGACGGATCACTTGACGGGTTCATTGAGCAGAAATATCGCGCAGTTCGTAACCTCGGAGAATTCAACGAGGCTGATTGCATTGAGCTGAAGGCTATCGACCGCAATCGCATCCAGATGATCTATGTGCCCGCATCGCGCGATGGCGCATCCCAAGTAACGGCCTTTCTGCGTGGACGTTTATGGCGTGCAATCAACTGGTCTCAGGGTGTTCGGGACACATTCTCCGAAGCCGGTGCCACACTGAATGGCGCCTTCGCCGGTGAGCCTGCTGTAGACCTCGTTGCAGCCGCTGTGCAGCGACGTTGGCAAGAGGTCCATAACGCAGGTACTGAAACGACTCCACTGTTTCGGCCAGTCGACCTGCGTTTTCAGGAGTTCATCCGAAAGGTCGAAGTAGTGTATGCGATCCATGAACCCCACATTTTAAAGGCGGGGCGTATAGTTATCTTGGTATTTGCGGAGTGCAGTTCCACGGCAGCAAGGCTTCGAAGTCCTCTACCGCTGCGGCTTGCGGCAATCGTTCAAGTGCGTGGCGCAGCCACGCATAGGGCTCTTGGCCGTTGGCTTTAGCCGTCTCGACCAAACTGTAAAGTTGAGCACTGGCCGTCGCGCCTTTGGGCGTGTCGCTGAACAGCCAGTTCTTGCGCCCTATTACGAAGGGCCTGATCGCACGCTCTGCTGCGTTGTTGTCGATCGGCAAAGAACCGGCTTCGGTGTAGCGCACTAACTTGTCCCAGTTGCTGGCCAGATAACTGATGGCTTTGCCCAGCGCGTTTTGCGCCGTCACCTGAGGCTGCGTTCTCTCCAGCCAGGCGCGTAACTGCGCCAGGACTGGCAGGCTGTTTTGCTGTCGACCTTCATGGCGATGTTCATCGCCGACTTCTTTTAAATCTCGCTCGATACCGTACAGCTTGTTGATCAGATTCAGGGCTATATCGGCACGCCCGGTTTTGCCCTTGGGTTGCACTTTTTGCGCCTCGACAAACTTGCGTCGCGCATGTGCCCAGCAGCCTAAACGTTCGACACCAGCCTGCGCGCCCAAGGCGTTATAGCCGGCGTAATCGTCGGTCATCAGATAGCCGCGATAACCTTCGAGCAGGCGCGACGGTACCTCTTGCGCTCGGCTGGTCGAGTAATCAAAAAGGATCACTGGCTGATTCGGCGGTCCGCCGGTTTGTACCCACATCCAGGACTGGCTAGTCGGCTCTCGATCAGGCTCTTTCATCACCTGGACACGCGTTTCGTCGCAGTGGATTACGTGACTTTCCAGCAGCCTGTCACGCATCAAGTTGAGCAGCGGTTGCAGGTGTTCGCCGCACTGGATGACCCAACGTGCCAAGGTTTGTCGTGGAATATCGACGCCGTGGCGACCGAGTACTTTTTCGAAGCGATGCAGCGGCAGACCGTCGACGTATTTGGTGGTCAGCAACATCGCCAACACACTGGGACTGGCCATGCTCTTTTCAATCAATTGCGCTGGCTTGTCAGCGGTGACCGGCGCGGTTTCACAGCCACGGCAGGCGTAGACCTTGCGGATATGTTTGATCACGCGGATCTGCATCGGCACGATTTCCAACTGCTCGCTGGTTTCTTCGCCGATGGCGTGCTTGCGGCAGCCGCAAGCACACATCAGCTCGTGCTCGGGCAGTTCGTGGATGACTTCGATACGGGGCAAGTCGGCGGACAGAGGCTTGCGTTTGCCACGGCGTTTGGTCGGAGCGACGACTTCTTCCTCCGCCTCTTCGGCGGCAGGCTCAGCGACACTTTCGGCTTCATTAAAAAGAGCCAATTGCGGGGTCGCTGGGTCGACTGATTGTTCGGATTTACGTCCGAAGAGACGCTGACGTAGCAGCGCATTTTCTTCTTCAAGATGAACAACCTTGGACTGCATCTGAGCAAGTAATTGCTTGAGCGCAGTCAGGTCATCGGGAAGGTTGTCGGGCATGGAAATCATGCCGTGGATTATACCGAATCAGGCGACAAATCGAGGTGTCAAAACCTGATGTGGACGGTTGCGCCACAGATCAAAACCATCGAGCAGCCAGTTCAGCTCCTGGACCGTCAGCACGATGGCTTCGTCGCTGTGATCGGGCGATGTTTTGAAGCGTTCGGATTCAAGGCGTTTGAGCCAAAGGCAAAAGCCGTTGCGTTCCCAATACAAAATCTTCACCCGATTGCGGGGTTTGTTGAGAAAGACGAAAAGCACCGGATCGAACACCGCCACTTTGATATCCAGCTCCACCAGTGCGGCTAGGCCGTCGATGGATTTTCGTAAGTCTACGGGTTTAGGGTAGAGGTACACTTTTTCAACTTTGGCGTCGGGACGCATCATGGCCGCTGGCTTCTGAAAGAGATCGGGAGCACAGCATCAGGCATCAAATCGCGGCTTTGAATGTGGGGTTTGTGGAGCGGTTACGAAGTAGTTTTCCATCCCGATATAGCAGGCCGTGAGCGCGCGCTCGACGAGCTGAGCGATGGACAGCGTTCGCTGTTTCATTTAGCGATGACGGCAGCAACGCTGGATGTCGAGGGCGGTATCGCCGATGACCCGGAGGCGGCTGGATTCCAGCCTGGCGGAGTGCCTCTGCCTGCATTGACGCTCATCGCGGTCGAGGAACCGGAGAACAATCTCGCTCCTTTCTACCTTTCACGCATCGTTCGGCAAATCGAAGATTTAACGAGCGGGAATCGAGCTCAGGCGGTTATTTCTAGTCATTCAGCGAGCATTCTTGCGCGAGTTGATCCGTCGCAAGTCAGGCATTTCCGTCTCGACCCAGCCAGCCGAACTGCCCGGGTTAGGGCTATTAAGTTACCGATCGGTCAGGAGGAAGCATCGAAATTTGTGCGAGAGGCCGTCCGCACCTACCCTGAGCTTTACTTCGCCCGCTTTGCGGTGCTTGGGGAGGGCGCCACCGAAGAAGTGGTGCTGCCACGCCTCGCCGAGGCGATGGGCTTCGACATAGATCGTTCCTTCGTTGCCGTCGTTCCCCTCGGTGGGCGGCACGTCAATCATCTGTGGCGTCTCCTGACTGATCTCGACATCCCCTACGCGACGCTCCTTGATCTTGATTGGGGGCGTGACGGCGGCGGATGGGGCCGCATCAAGACAGCATGCGCCCAACTTTTAGATAATGGTGTTTCGCCGCAGGCAATCTTCGCACAGCCAGACCCCGCGGGGCCTGCATCAAATCTGGCTGTCTTTGATACGCACCTAATAACAGACTTCGTCGGTTTGACTAACTGGGCCACTTCATTGCGACGATTCAACGTGTTTTTCTGCTCTCCTCTGGATCTTGATTATTCGATGATGCGTGCCTTTCCTGCTGCGTACCAGGTTCTTGAGCCCGGTCGACTGGGGCCGTCGCAACGGGGTGACCCACGTACGGCGGTGCTGGGCGACGAAGGTCAAGGCTACCTCTATGGTGCAGACCAAGATCAACTCTTGCGATGGTATCGCTATCTTTTCCTTGGGCGTGGTAAGCCCAGCACGCACGTCCGTGTTCTTAGTGCGCAGACATCCCAGGATTTAACAGCAGGCGCTCCAGAGGAGTTGCGGGCGATTCTGACATCCATTGCTGCCCGTCTAGCGCAACCTGTACCACCCGCACCGCCAGTGCTTTGATCATGCCAATCATCCGATCACAAGATTGGCGACCACGAGGTATAGATGACCTTGAGCCTGACGCGTGGCGCGCATTGCGCCAAGCCGGCTCGACCTGCGTTATAGCCGGTCCGGGCGCAGGAAAGACCGAGTTTCTCGCACAACGCGCCGTTTACCTACTCGAAACGGGGTTATGCCCAGCGCCTTATCGCGTCCTGGCAATCTCCTTCAAGAGCGATGCGGCAGAAAATCTCGCCACACGGGTTCGCAAGCGGTGTCCGGCTGAACTGGCTAACCGCTTTACTTCGCTCACCTTCGACGCCTTCGCCAAAGGCTTGGTTGATCGGTTCTTGTCAGCTATTCCCGCTCACTGGTGTCCGACCCGTCCATACGATCTCGTATTCCCCACTCGTCGGCAGAAAGAGGGGTTCTTGAACCTTTCCAGCAACACTGCTCCCCCGCAATGGCGGACTGAGATCGCGGGCTTTCACGCTGAAAGTTTTGAAGCTCGCCATGTCGGTGCCTACCGTCTCCCTATCACGCAACAAGCGCCGCAATCGGGTGCGGAGTTCATCATCCACCGCTGGTTGGCAGGGCAGCTAGCAACGCAGCCCCGGTCCACCCTCACATTTGTAATCATCAATCGATTAGCTGAATTGCTCTTGCGTTCCTGCCCGCACATACGGCGCGCACTCCAGTTGACCTATCCGTTCGTCTTTGTGGATGAATTTCAGGACACAACCTTCGCGCAGTACGACTTCCTGCTCTCGGCATTTAGCGGCGGCGAAATTGCTGTGACGGCGGTCGGAGATGACAAACAACGCATAATGACTTGGGCTGGTGCACGAACCGATGCCTTTGAGCGGTTTGCAATAGATTTTGCTGCTACTCGCATTCAGCTACTTTTCAATTTCCGATCTTCGCCAGATCTCGTCCGAATCCAGCATGTCGTCGCAAGAGCGCTAGATCCCCATAGCGCGTTCACTGTGGCCCAGGCTGTGCGGCAGGTCGACGGCGATGTCGCCCAGGTTTGGAATAGTCCGACGATTTCGTGCGAAGCCGAATACCTTGCGCGGTGGCTCGCGACCGATATGGCAACGCGCGGCCGTGCACCTCGAGATTACGCAATCTTGGTCAAGCAAAAGTCCGACGATGTCGAGGCCGATCTTGCTGCGACGTTTGCCCAAGCGGGCCTACGACTGCGAAATGAAAGCCACTCACTCGGACGCACGACTCTGCAGGATCTACTCTCAGATGAGTTCGCTAGAATTGCGATTGGCTTATTTCGACTCGGTTCAACGCAGCGCGCTCCGGACGCATGGCAAATATGCTCTGCTGCACTCTCGGCAGTGCGAGCGGTAGCGGACGGTGACGACATCACCGAAGCACGCACTGACGCCGAGCTCACAGCCTTCTTGGCGACGATGCGAGCGGAGATGAGAAACACTCCCCCGACGGAGGTGAGTGTCACGACCTTCGTAAACCGAGTACTGGCATTCTTGGATCTCTCAGCAGTAGCACGAACCTACCTTGAATATTCATCAGGCGATCTGCTCGCAATCATGGTCGAAGCCTTCCAGTTGCATCTCGCCGCTTCGGCGAGGGGTGCTGCGAACTGGACGATCTGTCTGGATGCCTTTGAGGGCCTCGAGCAAATTCCACTGATGACCGTCCACAAGAGCAAGGGACTCGAATACGACACCATTGTCTTCGTCGGCCTTGATGATCAGGCTTGGTGGGCACACACACCGGGTAACGCCGAAGGCCTTGCAACTTTTTTCGTGGCACTCACACGCGCCAAGCAGCGCGCGATCTTTGCTTTCTGTCGAGAGCGCGGCCAGCGGCGTCGTGTGGCCGAGCTGTATCAGCTTCTGAGCGACGCTGCCGTTCCCGAGATCACTACAGACTAGTGCCGCGCCTCAAATGGTAGGCGTCATGGTCCAATCCAATCAGTTGGGGGCCAAGGTGCGTAAGTTTGCGTGCGCAACTGGGTGGCATTGTTGATTGCCTGATGCCGTCGTTGTTCTAAAAGTGCCAATAACTCCGGGCTGGTGATACCTAAGGTGGTGAACCGCCTCTGCAGGATGGAGTAAGTATCGGCGAACTGTCCGTTCCATTTGTCGATACAGATCTCAAGGATGGAGGCGAGATGCGGACCATGAAGGTCGATGCCGGGCATACCTTCTTTTAATGCTGCAGTGAATCTCAACAAGGCCCCATCTTCCTTGAAAACCTCCCAGAATCCTCGTTGATCCTGTTTCTCTACTAGCCAATCGTCCAACTCGCTAAGATCCCGCAGGATCACCGGCCCCAACACCAGTACTTTTTTCAGCCAACGTTCTCGCGTTTGTGGATCGGGCGCCCGACCCAATAGCAGCTTCCAGCTCTGTGGCAGAGGGTTCCCTGAGCGCGAAGTGACCCGAATCAGAATGTCGAGAATTCGTTCGCTGTCAGAGGTGGCATTTGCCCGGATCAGACGTGTCACGACTTGGTCTGTCTCATGCCAACCTTCGCTGGCCAAATGCTCCCACATGTCATTGAATAAGGCATGCTCTGGTAGGCTCGCAATCAGTTCGAAAACAGGTATCCAAATGTGCGAATTGGCTCTACCGATACCGAGCTGACCCAAAGGACCTCTGACGCCGTAAAATATGTCCATCACCGCCTCAAGTAGTGGCAGTGGCAGCTGTTCTACAAGCTGTTTTGGTGAGGAATCGACCGTCAACCCCGAAGGAAGAATCTGGTGCAGTACAGAAGACGGGGTTTGACTGAGCATCAGCAACGCCGCAGATATCCATCGGCTGTCCGAGCGTGGTTCGAGACAAACTTTCATAAGCTTCTGATGCTCAACATCTGTCAGCTGCTCAACGTGGTGTATCAAGTCTGCAGTGAACGCCAGTACCGCTCCCGAGTCCTTGAAGGCGAGCAGGTGTTCAATGCGCGACTTTCTCAGCTCTGGATGCATCCTTGTGGCATGCATCAAAATCTCGACAACACCTAGGGCAAAGTCTGCAGGAATACGCTGATCGTGAAGCATGCGCTCGAGCCAACCGGTCCAGGCATCGCAGATGTCGATCATTTCGGCAGGTTGCAGATATTTTGTTGACTGAAGACAAACATCGTGGAGTCGAGCGTCAACGATTGGTGCGTTGTGTGGGAGCGAGCTCAATGCAATCGGCATCAGCGTGGCAAAGATCCGCCAGGGAGTCTGCTTTCCCGTGTGCTCCACACGACCGAATAGCAGCAACTTCGCGATGACGACTGTTGCTGCGCTGGGGACGCCAACTTGTCTTGCCAAGCCTTCCAGAATTAGCGTTCGCCGCGGTTCTGTCCATTGGTTCCAGCCTTTAACCGTTCCTTTAAGAGCTGCAAGCGCTACCAGTGGATGGTCCTCGCGGAAAATGCGCAGTATGACCTCGTCGTCGTCGTCCGCTCGCGGAAACTGCAGCCACAGTTCGACTGCTTCCGCGCGAATTACGGCCTCATTGAAACTAAGCAAACGGCCCATGCTGCCTAAGGTCATGGTTTCCAGGTTGTCTTTGTAATAACTGAGCACTCGAGCTGCCTGCTCAGGCGTTGGTAGCGGGCTGTCCTTGGCTCCCCATAGGTCTAGCTCTCCCGCGTCCAGTGACGGCTTCGCTCCCCAGTTCCCAAGGTTACGAAACCCCTGTCCGGCCTCGTCTGACAGGCGCGCCTCACCGTTACGCCATTCCATGTCATCGAGGGTCAAGTAACTGACTGCTGACACCCACTGAGGTAGCCGATGGCGTACATCAGCCTGAAGTACGCTCAGGTGGCGAAGTAGAAAGTTGAAACAAAGGTCACGAGTCGAAGGAAAGACCGATTTCAATCCACGCTCGGCGTAGTCGACTATTTGCTGGCGAGCCTCAGGCAGTTGAACGAGGCTCTGGAAAACCCAATCGAGGTTACGTGCAGTGGCGCGAGATGTGCTTGGTATCCAACAGAATAAGCCTTGGGCAATCACTTTGGTGACCCGGTCGACGTTGAACGAATTGACGTCGTCGAGGCTAGCCTCTGCAGCCGAGCGATAAAACGGGTGACTGAACGCAATATTTTTTTGTGCAACTACCTCAATGATCCTCTTACTGGCCAGCGAGGCGAGTTGTGCCTCTTTGTCCCTGTCCTGAGGAATGGATGGCATTGCAAGTTGCTCTAACGGAATACCGAAAAGATCATCGAACAGTGAACCTGCGGCTAAGATCGCGGCTTCTGAGTCCTCGTTTTGTTTGTCCACCAAAACGGCCAGCATCTGTGACGAAATCGGCTCGCTGACACTGGAGGCGATAGACATTCCCAATAGGATGCTGCTAAACCCTTGCTCCGTGAGAGCGTGTCCGAGGCTAGCTGCATCGACCCTCGCGAAACGGTATAGATTGTCCAGGTCACAGCCTCCCTCATACTCGTAATGGTGGCTGGCCAAGTGGAGCAAGCAACCGGGCTCTAAATCCAAGGCCCCTTGGTCAACAGCATTTTGCACGTATGAGCGAATGGGATCGGGGACTTGCTCCGTAGATGCAAACTGACTCCACAGCTGTCCCTTGAAAAGGCTGCCGGACTGGCCCAGATCCCACCATTGGTGACCTGCCGTTTTCAGAAGATTCAAGTTCGCTTTGCGACTGGCGGTCAGCAGATGGTTTTCCACTTGGGCGACGATCAGTTTTCGCCGAGTTCCTCGGCTTAACTCGATTGTCAGTTGCTCGAGTCGACGAAGGGCCCTTACCGGCTCGACCACCGAATGCGTTCCACCGAGAGGGTCGTCCAGTACCACCAACCGACTCGCTGTACCTGGTTGCGATAGAAATCGTTCTGCGTCGTCGATATCAGAGTACCGTCGTACTTCATACCCGAGCTGCTCGAACTCTGCAGCGACCCAGCGCGCAGAAGAGGTTTTACCGACTCGTGGCAAGCCCGAAAGCAGCAGTACGCCATGACGAGACAAGTGAGTGAACCATGCCTGCTCCTGGCCACGTGCGACATAGTCCGTGGGGCGGATGCTCAGGGGAGCAATGGTGTTGAGCAATGCGCGTACTTTTGGGAATGAGTCGATCAGGTGGGTAAGGCTTTTCGATGCGCTAACGATCTCGCGTAGCTCAAGAATAACCTGGTCAATTCGATCATCAGGGACACGCCAAGACCGCCTCAAATGTTCGGAGCAGCTCGCCAGCAAAGAGTTGTTGCTCACCCGTTCAAGGATGATCAGCCGTTGAAACGCATCGCGTATTTCCGATGTTGAAAGCTTCCCGGCCAGCGTCAGGCAGTGATTCTTGCGCTTGATTGCCAAGTCCTTATCGTCCTCATGGGGCGAAGAACAGCTGGACCATACATCAATGAATGCCTGGGCATCCGTCACCTTGATCGGCTTTCCGTGACTGGCGCCCAACCAATCAGGTGCCACGGAATAAAGCGCCGTCTGATCATCACAACGACCGGAGACTATGAACAGCACGGTAAGCTCTGGGTCGTCCAATAAACGCTCGAGCAAGGTGCCGTTACTTTTCCGTGGTGGGCAATGAGCCAGATATTTGGCAATGTCCAACAGCTTGACCGGTAGCTCCGACCCTTTGATTTGGATTTCTACCCGGCGGCCTGTTGCTGTGCCTTCAAATCGGATCTCCCCGTCCTCTCCACCCAGAGGTTCGACGTAAAAGTTCGCTTGAGTTTTGTTTTCGAAGCGCAACATCATTTCCAGGCAGGCCAAATCCTGAAAGTTGAACTTCTCGGGTGCAGTGATGGCGATGGTCATGGAGATGGTTTACCGACGAAAAGTCTGAACAGTGACAACGTCACGGTTGTCGCGGGAGCGATTTTGATCGCTACAGAGCTTACAAGTCGGTGGGCGGACTTGAAACCCGAGATGGGTCTCTTCCTGCAAAACATTTAGGTCGTCTGTCAAGATCATCATATCTCTTCTGACGATTGCTCTTGCCGTGCCGGTGATCTGCATCCTGACGTGGTACCTCACCAAGAGTACTTCCGGATTTATCACCCAGCGTATTGGATAACGAAGGCGTCGATGAGGCAGTCTCGCGCTTCGACCCGAAATGAGATCCTTGGGGGAATTAAGCTTTCTCAATTTTAAGAAAGGGATTATCGGGTGGTATCCATTCAAAAAATAGCTTCGGTTCCTCAATCAGATATCCCTTCAAAGTGGCTGTTTTTCTGGGGCCGCGCACTTGGCACGTCCAGATATTCAGACCGTCGTCACGCTTCCTGTGGATCTCCAGTTTTTCAAACTGCTTCTGCACCCAGCGCCATTTTTCAGTTTCTTGATCGGCCCCCTGTGAGATACCAGGAAACTCCTGCGCGTAGCGTTGGAAGAGGCCAGGTGTGACCAGTAATACGCTGCCACTCACCGTGTGGATTTTGGCCTTGCTGTCATTGATGATCAGCTTATGGCTGAGGATGCCTTCCTTGAGCCAATTCAGGAATGCCTGACCAGGGTTGTCCGATGGGGGATTTGAGATCTCGAGGGTGCCAGCTGACGATGCGTTGCTGACCTCAGACTCTTCCAGCTCGAACATATCCAACAACGTGTCGAGATAGTCAGCGTCTTCTATCGCCCTAGGATCTGCCGGCGAAGAGCTTTGACGCGATCCTGTACTGACAGTCTCGGGCGCTGCTGGTGATGCCGGAGTGTCAGTCGGGCGGTCATCGACTGCCACGCTCACCGTTCCGCTGAAAGCCTCAGGCCGGTCTTCGTTCCCCCAGATCAACGCCGGTTGAATGCGCAAGAACGTAAAGGTCTGCTGCCAGTTTCCCTGCGTGACAAGAGCGGTCCAGATAGCTTTTCCTTCTAGAGTCGACTCGACCAGCCCATGCGACTGCAGTTCGTCGAACACGGCAATGTTGGACGTGGGGATGCCCTCAATCGACTGCGATAGCAGATAGGCCCGCAGTTTGTCCGTGACCGTCTTGCTGACCAGCCACAGGGCGTCTTCAGTCAACCAACCCGCGGCACCTGGCTGGTTGAGTTTCAGCTCGTGTTGAACCAGATGACGCAGTCCGCTGAGCAAGTGATGTTGCAGCGAATGAATCGGCGCTTGTAGTGCCTTGCTCGGATTGCCACCAATGTTCTGTGCGGTGGAGACGCGGTCGGCCTGCATCACCAACTCACCGAGCACGCCGGCACGTTCGTACTGGCCCGCCAGGACATACAGCAGACTGGCCCACAGTGGCGGAAATCCACTGAGCCAATCGAGGATTGGGCGGTCGAGAATTTGGGTGTAGAGCAAGCCTGCGGCGGCGCCGTGCAGGTGGTAGTCGCGGCCTTTGAGGTAGCGAAAACGGTAGGGCTGATCCAGGGAACCCTGCCAAGGATGCCAAACACGGCCATCCTGGCGTTCGACCAGCAGGTCCACGGCGATCTTGCCGATGTCATGCAGCAGGGCGCCATAGGCGATGCCAGCCGACCAGGCATCGGTCTGGGCGGCTTGGTCTTCGGGCGCGGCGCCGGTGGGCAGCAAATACGACTGACGCAGTTTCAAACTGCAAGCGACCAGCTCCAGGCCATGGTCGAGCATGCCACCGAGATACGCATGGTGGTGCGTCTCGCTGGCCGGGAGTTGCTGGACCTGTTCGGCGTAGCGATGGATCGGATTTAAGTAGAGCTGGGTGAATTGGACGTGGGAGAGGGCGGTGTATTGCCAGATGCGATCGAGCAACTGGCGGCGGTGCTCCACTGCTAAGAGGGTATGGGCTGACTCGATGGACAGGTAACCTTCGGCGACGTTGACGGTCGGTGGCGGAGGGGGCTTCTGCCTTTTGTGGCGAAACAGACGGAGCATCGTGACCTCCGGGAAGTGGCTGGGTCAGTGGCCTTTTAGCCTTTTCGGATAGCGCTCTTACCCTTGCGTGCCCATACCCTTCCAACCCTTACCCGTCCTTTTGGCTCGTGTCCCTTTGTGCGGCAATCGGAATATGGATACTCCTAGGCATCATTTTTTTGGGGGCTAGTACGGAAAAGAAAAGAGTCGGTACACTGCGGTGCATATTTTTTAGGTCTTGCCATGAACCTCACTGACGCCACGCTCGTGCTGCTGCTCGCGGCACGTATCCATGGGACCGACGAAGCCGTCAGGGCTTCGGCGAAGAGCGTGGTCAAGAAGTTGCCGCGCAGTAAACGCGATCTGATCTACAAGGTGATCGATAGCCGAAGCCCGCTCGAGCTGGTGGATTTTCTGGCACAGAACCTGGATACATAACGGAATGCTGCGGGTGTGCGCCCCTCTCTTGTTCTTAGCGTGAGGGCCCGCCGTATGATTCCGTCTGTTTTCTGGAAACAGAAAAAAGGGCTCAACTCGCGTTGGGCCCTGTGAAGCGTTTGCAGCGGTGAGGTAACGATCAAGCTCCATCGTTCATGCATAGTGAGTCATCCAAGACCGCTTGCTTTAGTTGCTGCTCCAGGTTGAGTACATACTTCGAGGCGCTTCGGGCCTGGCCACTGGCGCGGAAGATCGCGCGTTTGTCAGCCTTGAGCAGGCTGAGCCAGGAATCGATATAGCCCTCGTGCCTCAGCTCTCCCTGAATGCCGGCGTAAGCACATAAAAACGCAGCGCCCATCTCGGCGATCAACTCCTCAAACGCGTAGCCTGGCGAGCCGAATGGACAGGATGACGTCACCCCCTCGCGCTGCAACCGAGCGTGATGCCCGGTCCAGTGCGTTAGCTCGTGCAGTGCGGTGGCGTAGTACCCGCCTTCATCGTGAAATTGTGCTTTTGTCGGCAGTTGGATGAGATCCCTGATCGGGTGGTAAAAGGCTTCGTCGGCAGGCCGATGAACAATGCGTGCACCTGAACTTAACAGCAGATTTTCCGCAACGCTATTGGCCTCGAAGGGATCGGTCGGTTCCGTTTCGAGCAGGGTTTGATTGAACATCTCGAGCCCCTCCGTTTGCTCGATGTTGAACAGAAAATGCGTCCTGAGAATGCCGAAGTGAGCGACCTTGGGCTGATCGTTTTCATCGAGTACGGGTTGGCCTGACTCGGTCTGTTCCTCGCGCTCCATCGGCTTGTAGAGCACAGCCAGAGTGCTGTGCTCACCCTTACGGATGTGCCCACCGGCTTTTTTAGCTTGGTTGAAGGTCAGCCAACGATCTTGAGTGAACCCCTGCAACCTGGCCTCGGCCCAGAGCAGCGGTAAATTGATACCCGAATACGGACGTCGCGTGATGGCGTTGATGGGGTAGGGTTGATGGCCGATGTAAGCTGAGCCACTTGAGGACCAGGGTCTGATCCAGGGAGCAACGCCTTGGTCTAACGCGGTAACGATCTTGTCAGTTACGTCTTGGTAGATATCGCGCATGGCAATTTCCTCGAGAGAAAAACGGAGGAACGCCTTGCCCGTCGGGGGAGGGTTCCCCGGTGGGTGATGGGCTGGATTGATGCAGGTCTTGCATGCCGTCCGATGTGGAGGTGGGCGCCGCCAATTGCGCTTAGCGCTGGTGTTCTCCTGCAAGCGCTATCAGTAAGGCGCCAGGCTGACCCGGTTCTTGGAGTAGGCTGAGACTCAATTGCAGCAACGGGTCGTGGTCTAAGTGATCGGTTGGTCCAATGTGGATTACCTCGAACAGCACGTAGGGCTTGTGTGGATAGGCCAGGTGGGCTTCGAAGGCTGCGCGCAATACGTGGCTCAACCGATCGATCTGCAGCTTCCCAGCGTGATCGGAACGCTCGAGCTGTACTGCGCGTTGCCATGCGCCAGGTGTGAACACAATGGGCAACCGAAGGGTGTTCAGTGTTTCCGGTGTAAGTGAGTCGGGCATGGTATGTCTCCGTTGAAAACGCGAAGAAACCTGTCCCGTGCGGGAAAAGATTTCCCCGCAGTGGGTTGAAGAAAATCAAGAGGGTTTTCCTGACGAGCAGAGCTCGAAAGGCGCTCAGGAGAGCAGTAGGCGTTCATCACCGTAGAATCGGCCACCGTGCGAGCTACCGAACGCTAATCGCACTTGGGGAGAGCCATCATCGAAGTGACGTAGCCTTGAAGGTTCTGGCTACCTGGGAAAGTGCTGTCGATAACAGCGATCCGTACCTTGTATTTAACCGGACGATTTATCTGGGTCAATGACTGTAGAGACGCTGTTTCACGGAGCTTGTCTTCTGTCTTCCAGTGAAGATTTTTCGGCTGGGGCAAACTGATAAACGGTCAGGCACGGGCCGATTTCAGTAGTACGCTATTTACTCTTGTCTCAACCATGAAAACGCTCAGAAGAGGGCGAGACCATGCCGATTCAGCAACCTGTTCAGAGTTCACGTGCCCACCGCTGGGCGTACGTTTGTGGTATGTCGGTGAAGCGTGGTTACCGTAGGTTGAAAACGATTGAATCCCGCGTGGTTGAGCGTGCGGAGACGGTAGGTATGCCCGCAGGTAAATTTCTTGTTCGCGGGAGTTTTCTGACTGCCAAGTTGGCTCTGCTCGGAGCATTTATTTTTGTTAGCTTCTGGTTGTTTGTGCTGATGTGCACAATCGTCGTATTAGCAGCTATCCCAATTCAAGATTCAGACACTCCAGGTATTGACGATCTCGATGATCCAATGCATAGAACGTCTTGGCCTGAGCGGTACGATAAATGGGGTTCTCTGAAGTAGCCTCTTGGTTATTTTGAGCTCGATTTACCCGAAACAATTCTTGCACCGCTCATCAACTGAGAGGTTCCGTTAGAGCTCGCCGTCTGTGCTGCGTGGGTTCCCCTGCTGAGCATTCCTTCTACGCCTGAACCTACGCTATATCCGGCCCAACTCATGGTGGCTAGAAAAACCATCGGCAGCACGATGAACATCGCACCCATCACATACTCAATTACCTGCGCCGTAACTGTCCCCTCCATGAAGCCGGATGTGGGCAGCGATAACAGCACTTGATTGGAAGCCGAAACTTGGTTGTACAAGGTGTCGAGCATGCTGGAGTCGACCCAGCGCGCCAGTTCCCACCAGAAGGTCAGCATGTGTAAGGTGAGCAGCGCGAACGTCACTGTCATGACGGTCTTCAACTGATAGGTACTGACCAGCAGGATCAACGGCAAGCTGATGATGACGCCCATGATGAGGAAGGCCTGCACCATTGGCAGTGCGGCGCGTAGTGCATTCATTGCCGGGAAGTTGCTGAAGGAGCCCAGTGCTAACCCGGTATTGGTGGCCAGATTATTGAGCCCCTGAGTGATCGAGCCACCACGAGCGCTGGAGCCATAGTCCTGGTACACCTGTCCGGGCGACATGGACATCGATTGCTGGCGCGGGCTGACCAACTCACGGAGGGTGGCATCCTCTATCTCGTTGCCCGAACGGCCAGTCAACCAACCTTTCAACTGAGTCAGCAGCGAAGGATCGACCTGCTCGATCAAGCGCCCGCGCAAGCCGACACCGCTGTCGCTCCACCACTGCTTGCAGGTGGGGTAGCCCGCGCCATTCTGTAACCGAGGCAAGGAGACATCGCGGTTTTCATCATAGGGCCAGTTGACGCGCGGCGTGCGTGAACGATCCGTATCGTAGTAGCCGGGCGTGTCGAGAAAATAGCTTGAGCCGATCCAGGAGGCGTCGTGACTTTGTGCTTTGTCCAACTGCGGACGGTTGGTGAATAGCCGAGAGCGGGAATAGCCGTAGCAGTCACGAGTGAAATCGGCGACTTCCTGCAGCAGTACCTGACTGTCGATACGCGAGCTGTCGATCTCCATACGCATTTGTCGGATATCCGGTGTACAGGGAATGGAAGCGGTGGCCGCCGCGGTTACCCCTTTACTCAAGGCATGCACCAGAAACCACCAGATCGGTACGTTGGCGGAGCGCTCGCCGATAGTCTTGAAGGTCGTTCCCCAGGCCGTTTCCGTTGGCTTGGCCACACTCACGCCGCAGCGCTGGCTCGCCGCGTCATCGAACGTCATTGACGAGAGGCTCAACGGAAAAACCGGCGCGCAGCCGAACAACACGACGATGTAGGCCAGCCACAACCGGTTCTCGATCCGCGGCACCGAGAGCAATCCCTTGTTTCCCTCATCCGCGCCTTGCTGACGGGCTGACAGCCATTCCTGGAGGATGATCGCGCCGAAGGGCGCGGCAAACAGCCCGGTGTCGGCCAGGACGCTCCAGAGTCCATTGTTAATGATCCAGGCCAGCAGGGAGAGGTAAAATTCCAGGTAACTGTTGGTGCTCAGGAGCATGGTGGTGACCTCACAGTCGGGTGAGTTCGACGCAGGTAAAGAGCACGAGCCCTAATGTCCCGATGCGTTTCACGCGCAGTCGATCCTGGGGTCGATATCGGTAGCGCTGAAGCAGATCCCACCAGAGCGCAAAGAGGGCGCCGTAGAGCAGGGCACGCCACCCCCGCAGATAGGGTCGTACGGATTCGAATGCCTGCTGCCAGGCCTCGAAACTACCCAGCGCAGCGCGGCCGATCCATGCGACCAGTGCGGCGGTCAGGATCATCACTGCGGCAATCCCCAGACTCGAAAGCAAAGTGAATAGCGGTGAGCGTTTCATGGCTCACTTGCGCCTGGCGTCAGCATCATTGAGTCGACCGGGCTCGGGGTCGCCTTGCTCGACGGTGCGCGAAGCATCAGCACCGCCGGCATGCCGATCGAGCACCAGGCTGGCGGTATTGGTGGTCAGCATCTGCCGGACCTGCAGTTCTGTCTGCAGCAGGCGGATTTCACGCTCCAGAGCGTCGATGTTTTTCGTCAAGGCGGTTTGGGCCGGTTCGGCGGAAGCGATGTTCGGCTCGTGACTGCCCGCCAGCAGGGTGCGCAGTAGCAGCAACGCTTTGTCGAGCACGCTGGACAAGGCCGTCTCACTGGCCAGGCGCCGTGCCAACAGATCCTGATCGGGATCGTCGCGCAGGGCTTCAACCACGCCACGAGTCACCGGCAGCATCGGGCTGGAGGCTTTCGCCAAGTTGTCAGGGGTAGGCGGCAGAGAGCCAGACAACAGCCCTTGCAGGGCCTTGAGGCGCTCGTTATAGGCCTCCTGGATCAGCGGCGTCAGTCCGCTGCCAGCGGTCGCACGCAGAGTTTCGCAGCTGTCGCAGGTCGCGACTTCGCTCTCGCCCAACACCCGAACGGCCCAGTCGGACTCCTCTTGGGGCGAAGCCCATGTCTGACAAATAGCCCCTCCCAGGCAATCACTGCTACTGATCGAGGCACTGTCATCCACCGTACGGTTATGCAGCAGGTTATATCCTGCGCGGACCACGTCGGCGGTCACCCGAATGGGCGTCTGTCCGTTACCTCCGGCCTTTGAACCGCCGACCCAGGACACCCCATTGTTGCCGTTATGGGCTTCGGTGTTTTTCACCGCTGCCACCGCATCACCGCCGGTTTGCTCCAGATTGCCCTGCATCTCCTGGTTCTTGGCCAGCGCACCCCAACCGGCTTGACCGACCTTGTCCGCCATCTTCTCGGCCATGGCTTGGCAGGTCAGTTTGGAGCGATCGAAGTCGATACGGCCTTGCATCACCCCGTTACTGAGCAACTCATAGAGACCGGGGTTGGCGCGCTGGATGATCAACGCCGGCAGAGACATCACCGCTTGGGTCGCGTTCTGCACGACGCTGCCCATGATCTGCTGGAAACCTTCGGTGGCGCCGTTCAGCTGGTTTTGCAGAGTATTGGTGAGGCTCATGTTTCCGCACATCATGTTTGCTCGCCAGGACCCGCCGACCCCGAGACCGCTAGGTCGGTAGAGCGAGCTCGGTGAGCCGACTGCCGAGCCGCCACCGATGGTGTACATCACCCGGTCGTCGAGCACTTCGCCTTGAGTACCCAGGCGGTAATTGCCCTCGGCGGCGTAGGCATGCGTGGCCATGGCGAGCAGTCCACAGAGCAACAGACTCATCACGCCCAACCAGGGTCGTGCGAGAAGCCGACTCATGAAGCACCTCCTTCGAAGTCGATGCTGAACAGGAAGGTCTGTCCCTCTCGTTTGCAACAGCTATAGGGACGCCACAGCGACCAGGCGTAGCCGCCATCCGCGCTCTGTACCGGATCACTGGGGAAGATGGCGCAAGTCGGTTGAACCTGGGGGTAGAGCAATTGCCATTTGTGGGTCGAGGCGTCGTTTTCAACGATCGGGCCAGGCGGCCAGTAGCCGTCTCGTTTGGCGGGCGTGAGCGGTAAGTACACATGCGGCTGCCAGTTGCGGGTAATCACATCGCCGGCCCGTTGTGCCATGACTGCAGCGGCTTTGAAGTCGTCGGGCTGCACGAGAAAGCCCTGCCGAGGATAGACGTTGCCCCACATGTTTCCCGAAGCCTGGCGACCAATTTCACGGATCCCCGGTATAAGCGACTCGGGGTAAAGACTTTCCGGAATGCCATGGCGCCAGGCCAGTGAGTCCAGGGTGCTCAGGTAGTAGGGCATGAACGCAGTAGCGCCGCTGGCGCAGGCGTAGCCGGATTGCGAGGCCAGTTGTGTGGCGACCCAGCCACCGGGGTGACCGATGCCATCGACGTTCTTGAAGCGGGGTAGGTTGTCGCGCTGGGTATTCGGCGTGATCAGGTTACCGCCACCTTCCGCACCACTGATGGGAGCGGAGAGGGTGGCCATCTCGGTCCAGGGGTTACTGCCGGTGGTGGCGTAGCTCGAGACCACCTGTTCAGGAATGAAATGATGAACCTTGGTTGAGGTTTTGACTGTGCAGCCGAAGGGCGTGCAGAGCAGCCAGAAACAAATGCCGACGACCCGGTATTCGAGACAGTTTGGCGAAAGCACGGAGGACGTGATGCTGCCGGTGTCCAGCGCCATGCTTGGGCCGCACGCCAGCAGGAGGCTCAGCGCCAAGGGCCGTAGCTTTGTGGGCGGGATTGACGAGCAGGCAACAGGCATGATCCAGGCTCTCGGTGTATGGCCTGGGCAGGTTCGGTTAGGGGCTGAAGACTGTCAGTGGAAATTATGAAGGCGGATCTATCGGGTTTGTGAGACGTGAGACTATTATTTGACGTGAAGGGCGCTGCGCAGGCTATCGGGTTCCACAAGTAACTGATCTGCGGTAATTTCGAAAATATTGGCGAGCTTGCACAGGACCAACAGCGACGGATTGCCCGTGCATCGTTCGATTTGACTGACGTAGGTGCGATCCACCTCGGCCATGAGCGCCAGCTGCTCTTGGGTAAGGTTTTTCACGCGTCGCATCAAACGGATGTTTTCCGCCAGCTGCAAACGAAGCTGTTCGTAGTCTTGAGTCATGCGCGCAAATTGCGCCTTGAGGGACTCTCAATCCACGGGATATAGTCTACATTGGCATTGATCTAGGCCATTTGGTGTTCATGTCTGTTATCGAGCGTTCATTTGGTGTCGTTAAGCTTTTCGAAGCTGGGCCCAGCGTCTAACAAAAAATCAGAAATTTAGGGTGTGTATGGACGAAAACTACATTTCAATTCCTGCGGCGGATGGTAGCCCAAGTCTTCTGACGCCTTGGGGCAACGAATTTGCCCCGATGATCGAACGTGGCGTGCAATGCGCTCAGGCTTGGCTTGATATGCCCGGCGAGATTCCACTGTGGTGGGAGTTGGCGCAAGCGCGCAAAACCTTTCCTGTCGGTGACTACCAGGATGCCTTTGAAGCCGGATTCCTGTTGAGGATTCAGCAGCGGCTTCTTGGGGATTGTCGCTGATCCTTTATTGGTAATCGCCGCATCGGTTTGCCCCGTACGTGATCGCGGCAGAGAAGTCAGGCCGCAAATAGACCGGGGCAGCCATCCGTAATACTCTCATGTCTCGCCCAGATCCACGATGTCCCTGAGCTTCGCGAACAGCTCATCGTATGTAAGCACAGTTGTGTGCTGGGACCACCTAAATAGCTCGAATGAGCGGCGCTGAGTAGTGTCCATCTCCTCGCCTAAAAGGCTTCCGCCGAGGACTACACACCTTGGGGCAGAAGCATTGAACCGATCAGGACTGTTCCCAGCGAGCATGTAATAACTTTTAAGTAGTTCCTCGCGATAGTTTAGGACTTGTACAATCGAACCGGAAAGCTGCTCGGAAATTGAATAAGCATTTCCGCGATATTGTCTTCCAAGCAAACGCATCGCTGGCGTCTTGATCTCAATAAGAACTACGTTTTTGGTTGTGCTAGATCTGTACAGGAAGTCGATTAAGTTGCCATTTTGGTTGGATATATCTTTCCCTCCCATATAGCACTTGTCCTTAAGTTTTAAAAGGCTATCAGGGAATGCTTGGGCCAGCACAAACGGATTGGTATTGAAGAAGTTTTGCCAAAACTCCTCATCTTGGTTAGTCGAATTCTTTTCCCAAAAAGAGATGGCCTCTTTGAAAGTGCGAAGCG
The DNA here is from genome assembly GCF_002813455.1 of Pseudomonas baetica. Lineage (NCBI taxonomy): Bacteria > Pseudomonadati > Pseudomonadota > Gammaproteobacteria > Pseudomonadales > Pseudomonadaceae > Pseudomonas > Pseudomonas baetica. The sequence continues at coordinate 940,501 of NZ_PHHE01000001.1, forward strand.
CTGCCGGTTCAAGGCGAGGTACCAATGGAGCCTGTTCTGAACGCGTTTCATCGAGTGCGGTCTCGTAACCTTCGCGTATCTGACGCAGCCATCCGATGGTGTAAAGGTCAGGCATTGCATCTATCAAACGGTGGTGAGTAGGGCAGAGTACAAGAAGGTTATCTAAACCTAAGCGCTCTTGCGCGGTAGATTGGGCTGTAGTGGTCAACTAATCCCGGACACGACGTTAAGTTTTTTCTCGGCCTGAGCTGGGGCCAGTCCGTTGTTGAATTGGTGCGGTCTAATCCAGTTGTACCGATGCATCAGGTAATGACTGATGTCGCGGTGCGCTTCTTGAGCTGTCATGTAGCCCACGGTCGGTATCCATTCAGTTTTCAAGCTGCGAAACACACGCTCCATCGGCGCGTTATCCCAGCAGTTTCCACGACGGCTCATGCTTTGGCGCATGCGGTAACGCCAGAGCCGTTGGCGAAACTGGCGACTGCCATATTGCGAGCCCTGATCCGAGTGAAACAGAAGCCCTTGAGGCCTGCCACGCTGTTCGTAAGCCATGTCCAACGCCTTGATGACCAGATCCGCATCCGGCTTGTTCGACAGCGCCCAGCCCACCACTCGGCGCGCGTAAAGATCCATAACGACAGCCAGGTAATGCCATTTCCCTTGAGCCCAGATGTAGGTGATGTCGCCACACCAGACCTGATTCGGCGCCGGCACATCAAACTCTCGATTCAATATGTTCGGAATGTCAGGCCGCTCAACCGTCGCTTGTTTGTAGGCATGTGATCCAGGTTGTTTACTGACCAACTCCAGTTCCCGCATCAGGCCTCGCACCTTGAACCGCCCAATTTGCTCGCCGTCTTCCTGCATCATCGACACGATGCTGCGGCTACCGGCGGCGCTTCGACTTTGCGTAAACAGTTCGTTAACCCGGCTGCGCAACCGAAGCCGCTCAACGTCTGGAGTTCGGCGCCTGAGACGATGGGCGTAGTAACACGAACGAGTGACGTCAAAGACTGCGCAAAGCCAATCAACCGGCTCTTGGGGGCTCAGTTGATCAATCAGCGCGTGCGCTCGTGCTCTTCCGACATCAAGAGCGCGGTAGCCTTTTTTAAAATGGATTTCTCCCGCTCAAGTCGAGCGATTCGAGCTTCCAATTCCTGGATTTTCTGTTGCTCTGGCGTCAGCGCTTTACTCTGCGGAGTAACGCCAGTGCGCTCCTGCTGAAGCTGATTAACCCAGCGGCGCAACGCGGACTCAACCACACCAAGCGAGCGGCTGGCTTCGATATGGCTATAGCCTTGATCGAGCACGAGGCCTGCGGCCTCGCGTTTGAATTCAGCGGAAAAAGAACGACGTTGTTTGGTCATCAGACACCTCTATCTGGCGAGCATTCTCGCCTAAATGGGTGTCCGGTTTCATTAGACCACTACAGGCATTATAGCGAGGACCACCAGAGGATAGTGATTCTATGTTGCAAAACTCTCCAACGATCGCGCCATTTGGGCTAAGCAGGGAAGCTTCACATCCAGGAAACGCACATTGATTACCTGAGCGCCTAAAGGCTTCGCGCTTAGTCGCGGCCGAAATGCGGCGGATTTGTTGGGGCACATTTTGTGGGTCAGCCAATTTATTATCCTCTGCGACTAGATCTGGCACCGAATGGCGTAAAATTTACACCATTTTTTATGATGATGTTCAATTGAGGCTGCCCCTTACCGGCTTGTTTCGCTGACTATACCGCTATCGACATCGTGTGATGTGTACATGAGCAAACTCACTGCCCAGCTGTTATCCGAATGTTTAAGCAAGGGAGAGGTATTCTTCGTAGATCGCATAAAGCGGAGCGGGCAATTTTTACCACCTACTTTTTTTGCTCTATTCGTAAGGGGCCGGTGAACACACCTTCCGAACTCCATCATTAAGGACGATGGTGTCCGCGTATTTTTAAGCGGACGCTATAGCCCTTAACGTCAGGAATTCCATGCGCCAACGAAGCTCTTATCCCAAATCGTTCAAAGCCCAGGTTGTTCAGGAATGCCTGCAACCAGGCGCGACCATCTCCGGCGTCGCCATCAGCCATGGCATCAACGCCAACGTAATTCGAAAGTGGATGCCGCTGTACCGGGATCAGCCGCCAGCGGTGCTACCTGCTTTTATTCCAGTGAAATCTACGCCAAAGCGGCCGACTGAAACGGCGGCGGTCATCGATCTGCCGTTTGGCGATCAATCGATCACAGTGAAATGGCCAACTTCTGATCCTGAAGGATGCGCCCGCTTTGTCCGTGGGCTCACACAATGATTCGCATCGATGCCATCTGGCTCGCCACCGAACCCATGGACATGCGTGCTGGCACTGAAACAGCGCTGGCCAGAGTGATTGGGGTGTTCGGTGCGGCGAAGCCGCACTGCGCTTATCTGTTTGCCAATCGTCGCGCTACCCGCATGAAAGTTCTGGTGCATGACGGGATTGGCGTCTGGCTGGCTGCACGTCGGTTGAACCAAGGTAAATTTCATTGGCCTGGTATTCGACAAGGCTGTGAAATGGAGCTGGATAACGAGCAACTTCAGGCCTTGGTGCTCGGTTTACCTTGGCAAAGGGTTGGAGCTGGTGGCGCAATCACACTGCTTTAAAAGGCTGTAATTAGCGCCTTGGCTTACTGCCTCAAGCGGCCTGCTTTGGTAAAATCCAGGGCATGACTTCCTCGCCCAATATCGATCACATGACCCCCGACCAACTGCGTGCACTCGCTGCGCAGTTGCTGTCGCAGGTCGACACGATGGGCAAGAAGATCCAGCGGATCGAAACGGTCAACGAACAGCTCACCCACGAAATCGCACTGCTCAAACGGCACAAGTTCGCCAAGCGCAGCGAGCAACTTAGCCCTGATCAGGGCAGCCTGCTCGACGACCTGCTTGATACTGATATCGCAGCAATCGAGGCTGAGTTAAAGGCGGTCAACCCGCCTGCGGCACCGGCCGAACCGCGTCAGCAGCCCAAGCGTGCACCGTTGCCACCGCAGTTTCCACGCACGGTGATCCGCCACGAACCTGAGAACACCCAGTGCGCGTGCGGCTGCCAGCTACAGCGCGTCGGCGAAGACGTCAGCGAGAAGTTGGATTACACGCCGGGCGTGTTCACGGTCGAGCAACACGTACGTGGAAAATGGGTCTGCCGCGAGTGTGAAACGCTTATCCAGGCACCAGTGCCGGCGCAAGTGATCGACAAAGGAATCCCGACCGCAGGCCTGTTGGCTCATGTGATGGTGGCCAAGTTCGCTGACCATTTGCCGCTGTATCGGCAAGAGAAAATCTTTGGCCGTGCCGGCCTGGCTATTGCTCGCTCGACACTGGCGCAATGGGTTGGCCAAACCGGCGTGCAGCTCCAGCCGCTGGTCGATGCGTTACGCGAAACGGTACTTGCCCAAGGCGTGATCCACGCTGACGAAACGCCAGTGCAGATGCTCGCGCCGGGCCAGAAGAAGACCCATCGTGCCTACGTTTGGGCCTACTGCACTACGCCGTTTTCAGCGCTCAAGGCAGTGGTTTATGACTTCAGCCCGAGCCGTGCGGGCGAACATGCGCGTAACTTCCTTGGCCAGTGGAATGGCAAGTTGGTGTGCGACGATTTCGCTTGCTACAAAGCAAGCTTCCAGCAAGGCATCACTGAAATCGGCTGCATGGCGCATGCCCGCCGTAAGTTCTTCGATCTGCATGCGACCAACAAAAGCCAACTGGCCGAACAGGCGCTTCACTCGATTGGCGGGTTGTACGAAATCGAACGGCAAGCGCGGGACATGACCGACGAAAATCGCTGGAGAATACGTCAGGAAAAAGCGGCGCCAATACTCAATGCACTACATACCTGGATGCTGGCCCAGCGCGATCTTGTGCCCGAAGGATCGGCTATCGCCAAAGCACTGAATTACAGCCTAAAGCGCTGGGGCGCACTGGCTCGATATATCGAGGACGGCGCAGTGCCCATAGATAATAACGCGGTCGAAAACCAGATACGGCCGTGGGCTCTTGGACGCTCGAATTGGTTGTTCGCCGGATCACTACGCAGCGGTAAGCGGGCGGCGGCAATCATGAGTTTGATCCAGTCGGCGCGCATGAATGGGCATGATCCGTATGCCTATCTCAAAGATGTGCTCACTCGGTTGCCAACGCAGCGGGCGAGTGAGATCGGCCAGTTACTGCCGCATCAGTGGGTGCCCGCCTGACTTATGCAAGGTGTGTTGGGCAGACGCTTACCTCTATTCCACGCCAACTATCGATCCTCTCACCTACCCTGTAAGCCGCTTCCAACTCTGTGCATCCGCTCTCCTGCATCAATGCCCACCGTTCGGCTTTTTCCTCCGGCTCCGTCATGGCCAGCGCGAGATAGAGGCTAGGCGGTACGGCGCGAAACAGCGTTTCGAGCTTCTTCGATAGCACGACCCCTTCGGTGTATTTACCTGGTTCCTTGCTGGCGGAAAGCAACAAGGCCTTTTGCGCTGGCGTGAGCTTCTTGAAGCGGGCGATCTCCTCTATCTCCGCTGGCGGCATGTTCAAGCAAATCCACCACTCAATCATGTTGAGCATGGTCTGCGCGGCAGCTGGAAAGTCAGCAAGGTTCTGGGTTGCCAGCCAGAACCATGCGCCAAGCTTGCGCCACATCTTCGTGCCCTTGACCACGAAGGGCGCCAGCAGCGGGTTTTTGGTGATGATATGGCCCTCATCGGTGACCATGATAATCGGTCGGCCCAGGTACTGGTCGCGCTCGGCGAGGTTGTTCACGGTGTTCATCAGGCTGATGTAGCTAATGGACATCTGGGCTTCGTAGCCTTCGCGAGCGTACGTGGCGAGATCGACAATGGTCACATCGCTCTCGGGCCAAGGCGTGCCCTCGCGATCGAATAGTGCACCCTCGAAACCCTGGCAAAAAAGGTCGATGGACTCACCCATTTCCTGGGCACGCTCGCGGCGTTTCTCCGGCAAGTGCGTGTCAGCGGCGACGCGCAGCAAGGCGTCGCGCACGTCGCGGGTCAGGACCTGGCGACCTGCCGCGACACAGGACTGCGCCGCATCCAGAATGCATTCGCGGATCAAGCTGCGATCGGCTCGACTCAGGCGAGCTTCTTCCTTGGCCTCGCCGCCGGTGATCATCAATCGGGCGGTGATTTCCAGTTCACCGAGAACATCGCGCTGGTCTTCGCGATTGGCTACCGCCTCATCGTCCAGCTCATCAATCGACAGACTCGCCACCTGATCCGGTTGCTCGACCAGGCGCCAGGCATCGGCGAAGGGCGCAAGGCTGACCGAGGCGCCAGGTTTCAACTGGACCTTGTTGACCGACAAGCCCTGTGTCGCGAAGTAGTCACCCTGCAAGCCAAACGAATTGCCGGCCTCGACGATAAATAAGCGAGGGCGGTACACCGCCATGACCTGCATCAGCAGGGTGACCAGGGTCGCCGACTTGCCGGCGCCGGTCGGGCCGAACAACAGCAGATGGCCGTTCATGGCCCGGTCCAGACGTGACAGCGGATCAAAGCTCAACGGCGAGCCACCACGATTGAACAGGGTGATACCTGGGTGGCCGGTGCCGGTGCTGCGCCCCCACACCGGAACCAGGTTCGCCAGGTGTTGAACAAACATCAGGCGGGTGTACCAGTTGCGCGTGTCGCGGGCCGGGTTGTAGGCCATCGGCAACCAACGCAGGTAGCTGTTGCAGGCGGCGACTTCATCGCCTTCGCGTACCGGTTGCAGGCCCGCCCCCAGCAGCGCGTTGGCCAGGCTAACCGAGCGCTGATGCAATTGCTGCTCATCGTGACCGCGCAGGTAAAACGCGAGGGCTCCTCGGTACAGCTTGTGCTGACGACCGATGATCGCGCGGGCCTCTTCGACATCCTGACGGGTCTGGGTCGAGGCCAGGTTTTCACCGATGGCTTTGCGCGCCAGGCGGTTCAACTGATCCTCAAGTACATCTTGGGGCTTGACCACCAAGGTCAGACTCATCACCGTACCTTCGGGTAACTGGTCGAACAGGGCATTCACCGCGTCGCCCTTGCGGGTTTCTCCGGTGAGTTGACCAATCATGGGCGCCCGGCGCAGCTTATCCACTACCATGACCCGGTGTGGCTGATCGTCAAAAAACCAGAGTCCGTGCTGCACATCCGAACGCGGTTCGTTGAAGAACAGCCGCTCGGCAAAGTCATGATCGAAGGGCAGTTCCAGTGACTCGCCATTGCCCGACTCCGGATAGGCGACACGGTGATAGAACTCCTCGGGGGCTTCATTGGTGAGCGTGGGCGCAGGATTGAACCAGGGCACTAACCAGGTATAAAGACCGCGGCCATCGACTCGCGTCGATTGCACCCCGCACGCCTTCAATGAAGCCGCGATACGTTCGCAAGCCTGTTGCAGGGATTGCACCGGGGTGAGTCCCGTCTCCTCAGCGTCAGACTCAAGCCAGCGATAGATCACCAGGCGCACCCGTCGGTTATTGCCACGCCAGGATAGGTGCGTAACCACCTTATCCTCAAACAGACCACCGGGCTTGGTGATGGCCCTCAGATGACGACGGCTGAGCTCCAAATATGCCTGGGTGAAGACCGTACCTCGCGCGCTGTCCCGGATATAGTCGGTGAGTCGGGTCAGATAGGGGGTGAAGTCGTTGTCGTCCTGGCAGAAAAACTGCGCTATCCAAGGCGCTTGATCCAACTCGTCAAAGCTATCCTGCAGGGCATCCTCGAGGGCATCACGAGCCGCCATCAGCCAGTCAGGTTCGCGCCCTTCGGTGCCGATGGGCAGTAACTCGAACACCGCACCTACTGAGCGATTGTCATCGAGCAGGAAACACTGCTCGGTGTCGAGGTATTCGACCCAAGGCAGGTGATCGGTGAAGCTGGGGTTGTGCGCATAGAGTGTGGCTTCATCGGCCAAGGTTGCGCGAGGGCGCAATGGGTTGCGCCAGGTTTTCCACGCGTGAGCACCGGTTCGCATCACAAGTCTTCCTGACGTTCACCGGGCAGCGCGTACTGCACGCGCTGGTAAAACGGAAAGACTGTCGAATAACCCGGAACCGGTGCCTGCTCGGTACCACTCAAATGCGGATACACGTACAGCACTAGATCGGGATTGGGCAGGCGAGGGAACAAATTGCGGATCTCGTTCGTCGCTGTACGCGTGTACGGTTCCTGGAGAGCAACGGAGAAATCTGCTTGAGTCAACGGGCGGCGTAACTGCTGCCGAGCATCCAGCAGTTGCTGCTGAGTGCCTTGCGAACCGGCACCGTTCCAGATGTCCAGCATGGTTTGCTCGCCATGGGGCAAAAGCGTCTCCTTGTCGGTGGAACACCCCGTCAGGACCCAGCAGATCAAGCTAATCCAGGTCAGACAGAGAAGCATGGTCTTTTTCATGGCGAACGCTCCGGCCCCTGGGCTCGTAGTCGATAGTGATCTCATGGTCGAGGTGCAGTGCGACCTGGGCGGCCGGTGGCACGTACACGGCAGCGAAGGCTTCGCCATACAGTTTGTTGACCCACTCGCGGATGTCGCTGACCCCACCACTGAGAATTGAATTCAGCGCGCTGTTGCCCGTGCTGTTGGTAACCCCGAGCGTACTGCCGCCCGAACTGATCACGCTGCTGTTGTTCTGCTCATCCCCGAGCAAGGCGGCGACACCGGCGCCGGCTGCAGTGATCAGGCTCTGGCTGCCGAGGTACTGCTGGGCGTTCGAGCGGCGCTCGCCAGCGATGCACGGGATGCCATACGGATCGGACAGGTAACCGAGTCCACCGCGGATCTTGTCGGTGTTTGAGCTCTGGGTGGTGGAGGCATTGCGGCTGGCTACCGCCTTCGGCTGAGGCACAGTACGGATGGTGCCATCGGTAAACACAAAGGTGATTGACTCGACCTGACCACGCACGCAGGACAGGGTCCAGTCACCGGACGCCGTGCCGCTCATCACGGCACCTGCGACGTCCGGCAGGTCGATGCCGTTGGCCGTCAGGTTCTCCGGGCCGACCAGCACCTTGAAGGGATAGGGATCATTCACGGTGCCGTCCACCGGGACCCGGCCGATCAGCGCGGTCATGGCGACCGAGCCCATCAATGTCGCGTTTTCAGGAATGGTGTAGACCGGCTTCGCGCCTTCGGTACGATCAACGGATCGCGTCGGGTCACGCTCACCCTTGGTGACGGCGCGTAGCTGTTTCTGGCTGCGATCAATCGCATTGTCTTTCAAGCCTTCCAGGGAGTTGAAGGCGGTAGGCAGACTCAATGCAGAGGAGCTCTTGGTTTTGTCTCGGGCGTCGGTGGGTCGAGCATCCGAGGGTTCAATCCACTGCAGTGCATCATTGGCAGAGTACTGCCCGTCGAACTGAGCGCCGTCGCCCGGCTCAAGCCCCAATCCGATTGGTATGTCCTTACCTTTGCCGGTCAGCCCCGACAACTGGTCCTGCAATTGCGTCAGCAGACCACGGGCCTGGCGGCTGTCTTGTTCCGCTTTGAGCCGGGCCTCATTGGCTTGTCGACGGCCCTCGTCGACCTGTTGGGTCACGCTGCCGAGGGCGGTCTGGATGCGCGAATCGACACTGTTCTCCCGTTCGCGCAGACGGTTGTTTTCCGTCTGCAGCGAATCGTTGTGTTTCTTCAAGCCGAGCATATCGCTGCGCATGGCCTTCACCTGGCCGACCAGGGTGGCGACCGTGTCGCGCGGGGTGTCGCCCGCAATGCCGAGCGACTTGGCTTGCTCGGCGGATAACTGAATATTGCCCTGATCAATCGGGTTCTCAGGAGAGGGCGTGCTGCCACCCGCGACCCAGGTTTTCAGGATGATCAACACTACGGCCAGCAGCGCAGCTGGTACCAGCCATTTGAGCAATGCGTTAGCCTTCATCGCCAGCACCTCGCGCAACGGGCGGAAGCAGCACGGCGTGTTCGAGGCCAGCACCGCGGGTGACGAGGTAGGCCATCGTGGTGTCTTCAGCGCTGCCGACCGGTCCGAGGAAAGCATGCTGGAAGGCCGCGGCGAACAGCGTGGCCTGAAGCCGACGCGGGTCGAGTTGCACCGTCGCTGAACCACGATTGCGCAACTTCACCGCCGTCACCCAGTAATCACCGAGTCGCCATGCGGCGATGGGTGTGCTGGATACGTTTTCGGTCGGCAGCAGGGTTGGCAGTTCGGTGCGCGGCTTGAACGGGACGCGGTGTACACCGGGCAGGGACTCCACAGTGCGCAGCGGCGCGTACAGGCTTTGCGCGGCGTAGCGCGTCAACGCGACTGGGATCGGCGTGCGTTCTGGAATAGGGACAGTGCTAGATTCCGTCTCGGTAGCCTGCACCTGAGCATTCTTGAGAATACGCACGGGCTCCAGCGGTTGATCGCCAGGCGTGACCGCGATATCCAGCAGGATGATCTCGCCTGTCGTGACTGATTGCAGTTGCAGGCGGCTCGGGGCAATGGCTTCCGACGCGCGCAGGTACAGCGTGCCACCGGTTGATTGCACGCGCAGCTTGCCCGTCAAGGTTGAGGGCACGCCGACGCGAACAGCCTCATCGACAAAGACCACTCGCTCCTGATTGATCACCAGCGGGACCGCGAGGGGGAGGCGTTCCCAATGCATCAGCTCGACGGCCTGTACCGCGACTCCCCACAGCGTTAGTGCGACGGTGAGTCCCAGGGTAGACATCCGCTTCATGGCTCACCTCCAGGCAGGGCGATTTTTTGCGGCGTGCCCTGATAACAATCCAGCGCCAGCCCCCACTTATTGCGTTCGGGATCCAGGTCGAAACGCACCACGCGTAATGGATAACGCACCACCACCCGTTTCACCGGTTCGGCGGCGTAATACTCATCGGCATTGAGGTCGAGCTTGACCAGCCAGCTGTCGCGGTCGAGTTGCTTGACCCTGAGTGCCGGATCCTCGCTGTAACCTCGGCCGAGAATTTCGTAGACCCCACGTACCCGCTGGCGCAGCTCACCTGCGGCCTTGCGGTACTCGTAATCGCCGTCGAGGAAGGCCTTGCAGGCGGGGGTCAGGTAGGACTGCAAGCCATAGATGGCGCGGCGATAATCCTGCTCGCCATCCGAGGGCCAGCGGTTGAGTTGGCCGAAGATGTACAGGGCAAAGGCATAGACATTCTCTGAGGGGATATCCCACCACTTGCGCGTGCTGCCCGAGCGCAGATCCGGGGGTACATGCACGGTCAGATCGGTCGGTGCCGAGCGCCAGCCATACCAAAGTCCGGCACAGACGAGGGCGAGGATCATTACCGCCAGACGCAGGCTGAAGATGTGGGCCTGCTGGGCATCCACCTTGTTCCGAAAACGACTCATGGCTCCCACCGGGACAGGGCAGGGCGCAGTCGACGTGAGCTGCGAACCGTCCAAGCGCCGGAGTGCAGGATCAAACTTCCGCGACCCAGGCGCCAACGGCTGGTGAGTATCCATTCGAGCTTGCGGTACAACCAGGTCTCGGGTCGAGCCCGTTTGGCCCGACGCAGTAGCGTGCCACCGGCAAATAACACCACGGCCATGCTTGCGATCATGCTGGTCGGCGCCACGGCAATGGAGGCGGTGGCGATCGCCAGAGGAACACCCAGCACCAGGCCGACGAGTGCGCCGACACCGAGCGCCACCCACATCTCATCATTGGTCAAACCACGCAATACGGCAGGATCGCGATTAAGTCGCTCGGGCAGAAAAACCAAGGTGCCGTCGGCAAGACGCTCGATAGTATCGTTCATGCCGACCTCACAAAATCGCGGCAGCCTTGGTCAGGAACCAGATGATGATCACCACCAACAGAGCACCGATGCCGACCACCGCGCCGAGGTCCTTCCAAGTCTTGCGTTGGTTCTGCACGTCGGCATAGACGGTCAGCGAGTGCCAAGCCACGCCGAGAAAAGCGAGCAGGGCGATCAGCAGGCCGAGCAGGATGCCGCCGTCGTAGGCGTAGTTTTTGATCGTCTCGATCAACCCGGAACCTTCACCGCGTGAAGGAGCTTCCATAGTCGGTAGTTCGGCTAAAGCCAGGCTTGGGCCGAGCACCAGCAGCAGACCGATCAAGCGTTGGCTCGTACGATCACGCAGGTTGTTTTTCAGGGGGACAAGGCACTTGAGCATGACGGCGATCTCCTGGGTTAGGACAGGGTGAAGAACATCAGGACCAACAATGCGAGCAGCACGCGCGCGGCACTGCCGCCAAACGCGCCGAAGCGCACACTGCCTGTCGCCCATCCCCGGTAAGCCGTCCACATCACCCAGGCGCACCAAAGCAATGCCAGAACGAGAACCAGGGATAGCCAGAGCGTCGAGCTGCTCTGCGGGGAGAAACCGGAGGCGTTTTGGAACGCTGAGGTTTGGGCGTCAGTCATGCTCATGGCGAAGGCTCCGCGGGCGGAGTGTCGAGGCGGTAATCACCGACCAGTTCACTGGGATCGCGGGGTTGAGCGCGGGAAGGGGATAGATAGCCCTTCACACCTTGGCGAATGCGCTGGATATCGTGAGTCAGGTGAGGGTAGTCAAAGCGATAACGTGTATTTGATTCTGGTGCTTCAAAACGTGACGCCCGTTGTACCAACGTGTCGAGGGTATCGAGCTGTCGGATGAGTAGAGTGAGCTGCTGCTCCTGCTCTCCCGCTGCATAGCTGTCGCTGTGAGCCGCGATCAGAGTGAGCATGAGAAAACGAATAGGAAAAACGGACATTTTGTTGGTCCCGACATTGGTCTGGAATTAAGATCTCCGAGGGAAGAGAGAGCGTCAGCAGATTATTCGAGCTGGGTGTGATCGGTTTTTGATTTCAGTTGTCGTTATGGGGCTATGGAAGTGCTGGAAGGAATTAAGGATAGAGTTGTAGTTGAAGTTGCTGAGAGCCTGGCTGGGCGCTCTGATGAGGAGATTTTTCAATTCTTTAGGTCAACTGCGACATTTGCAAGGAAGTATGCAGTAAGTTACGAACTCGAAGGGCCGATGCATCTGGTGCTAGATAATAGTATTATTCAGTCCTTTAAACACAGGTTGACTGATGCTAACCGCGATCTGCAGGCATTGTCATATACTGTGTTCACTAGGTTTGTAACAGGTTGGAGCGATCGCAAGACGTATTTGGCCGTGACGCCGGCAGCCCTCTATGAACATATGGGACGTCGTGGGAATATTACGGCTGAAGAGGCGTTATGTGCACTCGAAGAACTACAAGTGTTTTTCGTTGGTACAGGTCTACGTATGACATGGGTAGGTTTTAAGTCTATAGAGGATTTGGTGGAGAGTCTTGTGGCAATCCGTGCTGATGACTTATATCTGACAAAGTACTTTAAGCAAGTTCAAGAGAGGAGTTGGAGGACTGATCTCAAGGCGCCTTTCGGTGTGAAAATTCCCTTGGGTATTGCATATCGTGAGATACCCGATGATTTGCCACTGAAATACTTTAGCCCAGGGTATGTTAAGTTTGTGCTGGCGAGTCGAGTTGAACGGTCTATCATCCGAGAGTCACGGCATAACCCCGAGGCAATGCCGATTGGTAGCGGTCCAATATCTGATGCTCTAGCTGATCTCAACGAATTTAATAAAAAGGGGGCTTTGTCAGGGTTAGGGGATATCGACATGTTACAAGTGTGTGATGGCTCTCGACAGTATCAAGAAAAGGCCGGTTATGTTTTGGTGGGACAGACGCTAGACGCTAAACTCGCAGAGGTTCTTCAGCATAGACATTCGTACTTCGAGAGTATGGGAGTCGAATTCGGGAGCCCAAATGCGGAGCAACAGACTAGAGATATGGTCAATTTTATGTTTTCAAAACCATTTTCGGAACACCAGAAGCGTGGGGAATGGATTCAGCCTATGTTGAAGGATTTTGTGGATACAATCGCCAGTGGTTGTAAAGTGGCGATTTCCAATGCCAATCATAGCTAGTGCATTGATCCACAGTGCAGTCGTAAAATTTTAAAGGTACTTCTTGAATGTCGCCGCAGTGATTGCCGTTGTTACCCCAAGCATCGCGGCGCACGGTACAAAAATAACGAGTGGGTTGAGCGAAAAGGGCAGTGATAGGTAAATAATCCAGGGCACGATTAGCAATGGTGTCACTGCCCGCTTAGGGATGGTCTGAAGTAGTCACGCTTTTCTGGCTGACTTCAGCCTCCGCTGATTTTGAAAACGGCGAATCGACCAAAACGATCAGATCATCCGCGTATTTCTGCGCTTTTAGCCGCCGCGAGCACCTCGCAACGGTCATTTCCCACATTACAGGCGCACCTCTCCTGTACTCGTCAGTAAATGTCGGCGTGCCATCCACAGATTCGACAGCGCGAATAGCGTCACCAGTTGCGCGGTGTTTTTGGCCAGGCCACGGAAGCGCGTTTTCACAAAACCGAACTGGCGCTTGACCACCCGAAACGGGTGCTCGACTTTGGCGCGCACCTGGGCCTTGGCCTTCTCGATCTTGCGCTTGGCTTTGTATAGAGCGCTACGCTTACCCAGCTTTTTGTAAGTACTGCGGCGTGCCGCGATCTGCCAGATCACCTCGCGCCCATCATGCTCGGTACGTTTCTCGACGCCGGTATAACCGGCATCGGCGCAGACCACGTTCTCCGCACCGTGCAGCAATTTGTCCACCTGAGTGACATCCGCCACGTTGGCGGCTGTGCCCACCACGCGGTGCACCAGACCTGACTCGTCATCCACACCGATGTGCGCTTTCATGCCGAAATAGTACTGGTTGCCCTTCTTGGTTTGGTGCATTTCTGGATCGCGTTTACCGTCCTTGTTCTTGGTCGAGCTGGGCGCATTGATCAGCGTGGCATCGACAATGGTGCCTTGGCGCAACGACAACCCTCGGTCACCCAGATAGCCATTGATCACGGCCAGGATGCCGGCAGCCAGCTCGTGTTTCTCCAGCAGTCGGCGGAAGTTGAGGATGGTGGTTTCGTCGGGAATACGCTCCAGATTCAGCCCGGCGAACTGCCGCAGGATGGTGGTCTCGTACAGCGCTTCCTCCATCGCTGGATCGCTGTAACCGAACCAGTTCTGCATCAAATGTACACGCAGCATCGTCATCAACGGATAAGCCGGACGACCGCCTTCACCCTTCGGGTAGAACGGCTCGATCAGTTTGATCAAGCCGTTCCACGGCACCACCTGATCCATGTCGATCAAGAACAACTCTTTGCGGGTCTGCTTACGCTTGCCTGCGTACTCGGCGTCAGCGAAGGTCATCTGTTTCATCGGAAAGCTCGGCGGGTGGAGTCCCGGTATTTTGCCAAAATCAGGAAGTCTTCTTCAGAGTTTCCTTAGCACGGTGATAGACAAAACTGCTCTCTCGCCCAGCGCCAAATTTTCGCAGGTCTCGGCGCATCAGGCCATCCACAAAACCGGTGAGCATGGCCAGCATAAATAGGGGGGTGGCCAGGACCAGAATGGTCAGTCGCACCACGTAGGTAAAGGTCACATACACCGCCGCCAGTACGAAATCCTCAATGCTCACGTAGAGCTGATTGGTCCAGCTCCAAAAGCCGTTGCCTAGGCTCGACACCCGCGCCTGCCGGGCAAAATCCGCGAAGCCAGTCCTGATCAGCAGCCACTGATTAAGAAAATCCAGCCATTGGACAATCGTCTGTCCAGGTTGTTGGAGGATGAGAGAAGATTTGAAGTACTCACTCAGCCAGCCCAGTTCGTTCGTCAACATGGCTTGGCTGTGCTGCCAACCCTGATCGCCCCAGAACAGCAGTAGACCGGCGAACTCGATGAGGATCGAGAATAGCAAGGTGGCGATCAGCAAACCGATGATGCGTAAAACCAAGCCAATCGCCGAGACGATTAATCCCGGGCGCTGGATCCGTTGTGGCGGCGTGTTCTGGACGGAAGTCGCCATCGTTTACTCCATTGCGCACCGTTGAGTTGATGCCGCCACGGCGCCTGCCGAATACGTGTTTGCTGAATCGAAACCTGTGGCGGGGCCGGGCTACCCCACCTGATCCAGATCGAAGTTGGTAGTTGGGCCGCCACCGCTTGCGCTCCACCATTGTCCTGCCTGCTCGTTGTAGGTGGCCCGCATTCGCTGGGTAAGCTCCTGCAGGTCTTTGGGCATGGCATCGTCGTTGGAGGGTTTTGGCAACGGCATGCGGACTTTCCACAGCTGGCCACCGGCCTGGAAGGAAAACATTTGCCCCTTGGGCAAACTGACGATGTGCGCAGGCTCGATCAGCGGCACACTGGTGCTGCTGACACGGTCCTGTGAGGACGAGGTGAAGTCCGTGTTGGCCTCTGGATCGGAGGTGTCGGTGGCACCCGACACCAGGGTTCTGGTTAGCACGTTGACCTTGGGCAGCTGCTGGGTGAGCAGCTCCGCGGTGGCGGTTTCGCGCACGCGGAGCATCTGCAGAGTATTGAAGTTGCCGATGACCTGGCCTGCCTTGGCTCTGTTGCCGATGCGCGCTTCAATATCGCTGAGGGTCTGGGTGTAGGCGGTGACCTGGATGCCAGCGCCACCGCCCTTGTTGATCAGCGGAATGAACTCATCGCCCATCAGCTCGTTGAATTCATCGGCGTGGAGGTTGATCGGTAATTTGTCACTGTTGTTACCCGATGGGGGCAGGCCATGGTCGATGCCGTGTTTGTAGATGTGTCCGGCGACCGAGACCAAGTCGGCGAACATGGAGTTGCCCACAGCGGCGGCCACCTCGGCGTCGGTCAGCGCATCCAGACCGACGTAGACGATGCCGCGTTTTCGGATGATCTGCATCCAGTCGAAGATTGGCCGTGGGTCATCCAGATCGGTGTAGTTGGGAGCCAGTAACTGGGCGGTCTTGCCGGTGGTGAGTTTCTCCAGCAGCGGTAGTAGTGAGGCGACGATTTTGTCGAAGTAGGTGCGGTCATACCGCACCGCTGAACGCAGTCCGTCCATTACCGGATCAAATACCCGCTTCACCGCCAGGTACTGCTCGATGGCCACCACACGCTTTTCGCGTCCCACCATATGCCGGGGAATGTTCTTCTCGGTGAGCTTGCCTTCAAGCTGGACGATCACTTCCCACGCTTTCGGGTCGGACTTGGCGAAAAACTGCTGGGCGTATTCGATGAACAGTGCGTCGATGTTGACCACATGTCGCTGGATCTGCAGGTAGTCCGGACGTCGGCCCAGCTCGATCAGTGCGCGGGCGATGATGTTGACGAAACGCCAGGCGAACTCACGGAAGGCCGCAGAGTTACCTTCACCACTGAGCTGCCCAGCAATACGAGACGCCACCTCAGAAATGCGTCCGAAACGTCCCACGGCGTTGTAGCGGGCAGAGATTTCTGGCCACCCCAGATGGAAGACATAAAACTCCTTCTCCCGACCGGCGCGTTTGGCTTCGACATACATGCGCTTGAGCAGGTCGGCATCGCCCTTCGGATCGAAGACAATCACTACCTCGTGTTCCACACGGTGTATGTCCTGGGTGATGTACACCTCGGCGAGTCGCGTCTTGCCGACGCGGGTCGTGCCGAGCACCAGGGTGTGTCCGACTCTTTCGCCCAGCGGCAGACTGACTAGCGTTTCGTCGGGCTCGACCCCATGCAACAGCGGCGAGCCGCCTACCGGGGGTAAAGGGCGCAACGGATTGAAGGCACTGTTCCAGGCGGTGACACGCGCCAGTGTCGAGAGGGGAAACGGTGCATGCTCCAGGCGCCGTTCGAGTCCACGGGCCAGGCGGTAACAGGTCGGTTGGTCGACATAGTGGGCGACCGCCGGATCCTGGGCCTCGACCAAACGTTGGGTGTGCAGGCGGGTCCAGCGAAAGCCGCGGCCCATGAAAAGACGCTTGCGGCTGACCGGAATCTGCCGGCTGGTCAGTTGGTAGCGAGGCAGCCGGCGGATATTGCGCCGATAACGCAGCACCTCCCAGGCTTGTCGCAGGCGGATCAGGCCGAACAGGGCATAGGCCAGTGCTGCAACCAGTCCGATCTCGGGTGACAGGGCCACAGCCCAGGGCGAGTACACGCACAACACCGCGGCAGCGATGCAGATCGCTACGGTGTACAGCTCCACCGCTGGCCGGAGCTTGGACTCCATCGCATGCTCGGCCATGACCTGGACTCACTGTTCCAGTGAGGTGGCAGTGATCAAGACGGGGTAATGCTCGATCTGCAGGCGAGTGGCGATGTCGTTACCGTTGACCGGCAGGATGGTGATGCCGGGAGCCGCTGCTCGAATTCGGGCCAACGCTTCGGTATCGGCCACTTCGACGGCGAGGCCGGCCGCGCCCATTTCGTGTAGTTCAGCCGCGCGTTGACGCAGCCAAGCCAGCGACTGGGGATCGTCGCCCACCAGAAAGAAGGGTCGCAAGCCAGGCATGTCCAAGGCGCGAGACGTGATCTGGCCGGGACTCAAGTGAGAGCTGCGGACGGGCAGTATCCAGGCCTCATCGGCAAACGTGGACAGGTCCGCATGCATGACCCGATCAGGCTGGGTCTTGTTGTTTATAGGCGGCCTGGAAACTTGAAAATGGGGCCGGGTGAAGTTGTTAGGCTGATCCCCAGCTACGGTTGGTTCCGGCTGGGCGAAAGGTGCCAAGAGCAGGATGAAATAGCAGGTAAGGGATATTCGCTTCATGGTGGTGTGCCCTGTTTGAAGGAGGCCATCAGTCGTTCAAGTTGCCGGGAAAAACCTGCACGGTAACGTGCGGCCGGCGTTCCTCCTGCCGGGCGGTGATAGCGGCCGGCAGCTGACACCCAATCACCGGTAGCGGCGTGATGCTCCTGCAACAGCGCGGCGGTCACGGCGAGATTTCGGTAGGGATCAAGGGCTTCGCAGGGGGTGGAATAACGTTGTCCGTGGTAACCCAGGTTGATTTGGCCGAGTCCGGCATCGACCCGCTTGGCGTCATGTCGGGCGAGGGCCTGAAGCAAAGCGTGACAGGCGGCCTGGCGAGTGGCGAAGCGGTAGGATGTTCCAGCGATGTTCAGGGTCCAAGGCCAGGGCAGCAGTCGACCACGGACGCGGATACCGCTCTCCTGCAGGGCAATCGCAAACAGCACCGTAGAAGGGATGTCGGCGTCATGCGCCGCCAGTTGGTAGGCTGGCGGCGGAAGCTCCTCGGCCTGAGCCGCCAGCATCGCCAACATCGCCAACATCAGCGCAATACCACTCAGTCGAGGCGTTGCCATTGGCTGTTCACCTGTTGAAATGTGGCGGGCAATGGCCCCGGAGCACCCAGGCTGAACCAGCGACCACGGTCATGGTTCAGGGTGATCTGCCGGCGTTGAACCTTGGTCGGATCGATGTCCGCTTGCCGAGCCCAGCTACGGACGCGTTCATCCTCGCCTTGGCTGCCCACCAAGTAGATATCGAACGCCGTGTCGCTGCTTTGCAGACTCTGTGCTTTGGCGGTGCACGCTGGGCAGTGGTCCTCCACAAACAGGGCCTGGCGCGGCACGACCGATGAGCTGGCAGGGGACGGGGATGCCATGCCCTGGATCGGCAGCAGCCCGGGAAACAGCTTGGCCCAGGCCGCGGTGTAAGCATTTTGGTAGGCCAACTCGCGCTCGGCGCGTTTGGCTTCCAGCGCTACCTGCAATTCGGCATAGCGCTGGCGCTCTTGGTCGGTCTGGGCCTCGACCCCAAGTGCGGTCAACGGATCGAGGTTTGGGCTCCAGAAGCCGCGTGGGCCGGCTTGGATCTGTTCGAAGCGCGTCCACTCCTGCTCCGTCAGCCCCCAGCTCGCCGCCTGTTCAGAGTCAGAGCGCCCCAGAGGGGCGGACAGCGGGTCCTGGATACTTGACTGTGTCGTGACGGGGTTGCCCATGGCCGCGCCCGTGGTCAGTAGCGAAGCGAGACAGACGACGGCGGGCAGTAGCGCTCTGTTCATGATCGCTTCTCAAGGGATTTGCACGGTCTGGTCTGGCTGAGCGGCCACCGCGAAGATGGCTGAGTTCGGTTCCAGCACTTTCAGCTGCCAAGTTCCGAGCTGCTCGCCGCTATGCAGCAGCCGAACATCCATGAGAGAGCGACTGTCATGAGGCGCGACCGCCAGAAAGCGCTCACCCCCGCGGGACTCGACACTCAACACCGAGAACGGTGGCGACAGCCGGGCGGGTTTGGGGCGAGCGGTCTTTTTCGGTTTGGTTGCGGAAGGCGTCGACGGTGGGGGGGAAGGCTGAGCCTTGAGGTCCAGGAGCTGCTGCTCGACGTGCTCAAGGCGTGCGCGCAGCGCTGTCAGGTCTTCCTGGGTGGCGCGGGCTGCGAGACCATCGCGCAGTTCCTGTATCTCTTGCGCCCACTGATCCAACATCGGATCGAGGGTATTGGCCTGTTGCTCACCAGTATCGACCATCTGCTTCATGTCTTTCAGCGCGTACTGAAGCTTCTCCTGGGCGTCCTTGAGGGCGCTTGAATCACGTTGCAGGGTGTGCAGGGTTTGTCGGTATTGGGTGTTCGTGCTCTGTAGTTCGGCCACGCGCTGATACTGGTTATACAAACCACCGCACAGACCGGCGGCCGTCAAGCAAAGTAGCCCGACAATGAGGGTTTGAAACGTCGAGGCCTTCATGAGCGTGCCTCCGACTGATGGGACGAGCCTGGTGTGGCCCGCACGATGCCGACATCAGCCTTCTGTTGTTCGAAGCAGACCGAACGGCCGACTTCATCGGTCGTAAGTTGCCAGGCGGGGCCAGCCAGCACTTGTAGCGCGCTGCGCAAAGGGATTGGCCCAAGCCGGTAATGGGCCGCGGGCAGGGGCCGAGTAAAGAGAATCCTCACCGACGCGGTAACGAGGCAGAGCGAATAGCCCGAGCGCTGCAGTACGTAGTGCATCGCATCCTGCACGGAAGGGCTCAGGCTGGACGGAATGTTCACTTCAATGATTTGGGCAAGAAGATCGCGTTGTTCCGTGGTGGGCTCGGTGCTGACCAGCGTATAGCGGCCATAACGAAGTTCTGCCGGATGGCTTTCTTCGGCTTTGCCCCTCGAGTGCTGGGCCTGATTGGAGCCACTGCCGATTTCTGGTTGGGTCGGCAATGGGGTGGGGATTTGCGCGGTGCAGGCGCTCAACAAACCCAGCAGGCAGACAGGCGTGAAAAAACGCTCCATGGATGAAACCTCATGTCAGATTCAGTGCAGAACCTGACATGAGGTGAAGGAGCGATTCAGTGAGAAAGTTGATTCAAGGCGGGTCGTGTTAAAGCCGAACACGTTGTTACTCATCGAAAATGGCGAGCCCATCCAAGACGGTAGCGTCGGGGTCGAAGATCAACAATCGCACATCCGCCAATGCCGCCAAATACAGTACGTTGACCAAGGCTTCCGGTGTGCCTGCGTCGAGTTGTTCTTGTCTCAAGCTTGAATAACGTTTGCCCTCAATGTTCAGCACGTTTTCGTCCGTCCATGGTGTGCCGATCAGTTTGCAACCGATGCCGCAGCAATCCGGCAACGTGAAAAGCTCGAACAAGAGGCCAGTTTGTCTCGGCGCGGAGTGACTGACCCACCCTTCCAGATAGAACATCGCTTCTTCAGGAAGGTGGGCGGTACTGATTTCCCAGGCTCGACTGTAGTGTCCCGTTTCGAAGCGCAAGCGGTGGACCATGGCTTGGGCTTCTTCCAGGGAGTATAGGTCGCCGACGTGATGCCGCTCGTTGAACATTTGGCCAATCACGGCGTAGATCACTTGGCGCACCAGCCCGGTGGATTGGCAGCGTTCATCCAACTCATCCGGAATGGATTGGCCTTCGCTGATCAAGGCGAAATCGTCATTGAACAGGCAGGGGAACAGTTGCAGTTCATCGTCGGGCAGATGGGCCTGTGAGTCGTGCACGGGTCGAAAGCAGGGAGGGCAGTCGTCTTCGTAGGTGATCAGTAGCAGTCGTTCGATATGAAGGTTGTCGTAGCCGCGAGCAAATGGGTTGGAGGCTGCCGGTAGGGTTGGGGCTTGGAGTGTGGGGTTCATGAGGGGGAGCTCCAGGATGAAAATGAACAAGGCGCCCGAAGGCGCCTGTGAGGGTTAAAGCCAGCCATATTCGGCAAGGGAGAGAGGACGGCCTTCGCCCACGATGAAGTGATCCAGCACGTGCACTTCGATCAAGGCCAAGGTCTCCTTCAACCGTGCGGTCAAGACGCGATCCGCCTGGCTGGGTTCCGTACAACCTGAGGGGTGGTTGTGTACAAAAATGGCCGCCGCAGCGTTATGCACGAGGGAACGCTTAACGACTTGGCGGGGGTAAACGCTGGCGCCATCAATGCTGCCGTGAAAGAGGACTTTGAATGCCAGCACCCGGTGCCTGGCATCGAGAAAGATCACACCGAAGACTTCATGCTCTTGTTGCGCAAGGTGCAGTTTTAGGTATGAGGCCACAGTGTCAGGTGACGTCAGGATAGGGCCGCGGGCGAACAGCCGACGATCCAGAATATGCAGCGCTTCGTCGATCAGCTGGTTTTCTTGGACAATGCGATCAGCCTCGAAATCCGAGGTCTCAATCAGTGTGAGTTGGGTGCTCATGGTGGTACCTCCGAAGGGAACAATCAGGGGTACACACCCGAGGGGAGTGGTAATCCCCAAGGTGGGTGTGGAGTCGTGGGCGTTAGACGATGGCGCGCTGTTTACAGCCGAGTGAATCGGTGGCGTTGACCGTACAAGGGCGAACCACAACCATCGCAAGGCAATGGAGAAAAGGCTCTTATTCCCCAGCCAGCTTCGGTATCGAAGTCGGCACTGATGGGCATCAAGCGAACCAGCCCACGGTGTATCGCGGCGATGCGTTGTTCGACCTCATCCTGCGAGTGATAAAGCGATAACGTGCTGTAGTCCTCGTAAGCCGCAGCGAACAGGCAGTCGTCGCAAAGCCAGAAGGATTCCATGATGGTTCCTTTGTGCGGATTGAAGAAAAGGCGCTCTAGGGAGCGCCTTGATGAGGAACATCGTGGATTGTTCAGGCGGACTGAACGGTACGGGTGGCGT
This sequence comes from Pseudomonas baetica, assembly GCF_002813455.1. NCBI lineage: Bacteria > Pseudomonadati > Pseudomonadota > Gammaproteobacteria > Pseudomonadales > Pseudomonadaceae > Pseudomonas > Pseudomonas baetica. The sequence goes on from NZ_PHHE01000001.1 coordinate 962,410, forward strand.
CACGGTGGGCCGTACGGTGAGTGGGTGGAGATTCAGGTTCGACCCGAGCCTCTGTTGGGTTTTCGGGCTCCTCAGCTTCGGCATCAGCCGAAGTTGGGGATGGCTCACCGTTTGGCGCTTGCTCAGCAGGTGCTGTTGCTTCCTGCCTGGCGGGCGCTTTGTACTCGAACGTGCCGTTGACCTTGATCCAGTCGATGAACAGCAAACGACCTTTCAGGCTGGCGCCCGGTTGGCCTTGTTTATCGCCTTTCTCGTAGAGAAACGGATCGATCCACAGGTCGCCGATACGGAACGACAGCAAGACCTTTTTCTCGGCGTTGACGGCGTCCATATAGAGACGAATCAAGCGTTCAGCTTCACCCCCAGCGACTTTGCAGTCGAAGCGGGTGTACTCGACCGCATCGGTGGCACCGTGCAGGGCTGCGATATCGCAGGCCATGAACGGCTGGCCGCGGCGGACTTGGACTTCACGAACACGGTTGAGGTAGCCGATACCGACGGTGTGCAGATTGAAGTAAGTGGTCGCTTCTTGGGATTGGTTGGCGTGGGCCATGGTGGTTCTCCTGTTTCAAGGGAAAACGGCGACGCACAGCCCCTGGCGGGGAAGTGAGCCCCCGTCAGGATGGGTAAGGTGAAGGCGAGCGATGAACGACTCGGCACCGGCAAGCCGATGACGATCAGAACGATGCGTCTGGGGAAATAGCGGTGCAGCAGAGGAGCGTCTGCGGTGGTGATCCGCAGGCATGGGGTAGTGGGCATTCATCACCGCTGAAGCGGTAACCGCGCGAGCTTCCGAACGCTGATCGCACTTGGGTAAACCACCACGAACGTGGCGTAGCCTTGAAGGTTCTGGCTACCTGGGCTGTCAACGACAGCGAACCACGCCCTTTGTATAAGCCTGTCATAGGGGAGCGTCAAGACGCTGCCACCCGATTTTTTATCGCCGGAATGTAGTGGTAGTCACTGGACTGAAGAAAGTGAAGAGTGGGCCTGGCGGGGTGCCAGGCGAAGAAGAGAAAAGCCACCTTTGACGGTCGTACGCAGTCGACAAGCTCCTCGCAAAACTTTATTCACTGCGTCACGCTTCGCCAACCGACCCTTGTCGTGGCCCGGGTCGGGACATGCTGGCACGCATCCGCGCACAAAGGGTGCCCAGTGTTTCCCCGGTGGGCTCCGGAACTGAATACGATCGCTGAAGCGGATGACCGCTATTGCCTGGTAGAGGCAACAGTGGTCATCCGCCACAGTGATCAGGTCGAGCACAAATCAGGAATGAAACTCCGCAGAAAGAGAAGGCTCCGAACTCAAGGAGTTCGACCGAGCTGCCCGGAGCGATTCGGTCTTGGGTCGCCGTTGGCGATGATCCTGAGACACTACAGCAGAGAGGGTGTGATCACGTCAAGCCAGTGGGCGATCCCGCATAAGCTACTACATTGAGCACGATGAAAGAGGTTACTTACTGCCGAGATGAGCGGCCAATTGTTCGACGGTTGCCAGGATAAAGGCGCGGTCACTTTCTTTGCCTTGGCCCGTGAAATCGGACAACACTTTATCGACTTAGAGAGGGATCAGCCGCCGTTGATGATGCACTGATCAGCACATCACCCCAATACTCATGCCGATCTCCAGTGAAGCGTCATGAGCGACGCGTATCTTTTCTGATCGGCACTGTTCCCTTACAGTCGGGGTAGTGGGAGCATGACCAGAACGGCCCTGATTTCCCCTTTCGCCTGCGCGTTGAGGCGTTGCAAATGGGGCAGGTCGGGCCGGCTTCGACCGGTACCGCCAAGGTGAGTGCGCCACAGTGTTCGACCAATTGTGCAATCCAGTTTGCCTGCTTGGCGACGAACGCATCCAGGGTCAGACGTCCCGCTTCGATTTCGTCCAGAGCCTGTTCCCAGATCGCGGTCATACCCGGATCCGCGACTGCAGCGGGTACCGCCTCTATCAGAGTATGGGCCGCTGCGGAGGCCATTAAGGCGCGTTTTTTCTTCAGCAAATAGCCGCGATCAATCAACCCCTTGATGATGCCGGCTCGCGTGGCTTCGGTACCGATTCCGGTGGTGTCCCGAAGTTTCTGTTTCAGGCGTGGGTCGTTGACCAGCTTGGCCACGTTTTTCATCGCCTTGATCAGATCGCCTTCGGTGAGAGGTTTGGGAGCGGTAGTGCGCATGGACTTGAGTTCGACGTCGTTCACTGCGCACTGCGTACCCTGTTGCAGGACGGGCAATACTTGGTGCTTTTGACTGGGCTCATCCTCCTCGGTGTTTTCGTAGAGCAAGCCTTTCCAGCCCTGGATCAGGATCTGTTTGCCAACAGCAGTCAAACGCTCTCCGCCGAACTCCAGTTCGACCTGAGTTCGATCAAACTCATGATGCGGAAGAAATTGCGCGAGGTAGTGGCTACGAATCAGTTCGTAGACTTGGCGTTCTTGTTCGGACATCCGTGCCAGGTTCGCCGGCTCGGTGGTGGGGATGATGCCGTGGTGCGCGGTGACCTTGGCATCGTTCCACACGCGGGAGTGCAGTGATCGATCGAGTCTTCCGAATGTGGGCTGCAGCGCCGGATCCGTTTTGAGCAGGGCATCGAATACCGCGGGAACCTCGTTGAACATACTATCCGGCAAATAGCGGCAATCGCTGCGCGGATAGGTGGTGGCTTTGTAGGTTTCATACAGGGCTTGGGCGATGTTCAGGGTTTCCTGAGCGCCGAGTCCCAGCTTGCGCGAGCAGACTTCTTGCAGTGTGCTCAGGTCGAAGGGCAGGGGCGGAGGTTCTCGGAAACGCTCAGTCTGCAGCGAGAGTACTGTGGCGGTCTTACCGCTAGAAATCTCTTGGGTCGCCTGAATGGCCAGCGCTTGTTGCAGGCAACGACCTGCCTCGTCCTGCCCTGAACTGGGTGGTAACCACGACGCGATGAATGGTTGCCCCATGGAGGACAGATGCACCTCCACTTCCCAGTAGGGCACCGAGACGAAGCTGGCAATCGCACGATCCCGATCGACTACCAGACGTAAAGTGGGTGTCTGGACGCGACCAACCGACAATACACCGTCGTAGCCCGCCCGCCGACCAAGAAGGGTAAACAAACGACTCAGGTTCATGCCGATCAGCCAGTCGGCGCGGCTGCGGGCGAGGGCTGAGTGGTAAAGCAGGAAGGTCTCCTGACCAGACTTCAGTGAGGACAGTGCCTTGCGAATAGACGCCTCGTTGAGTGCGGACAACCAAAGACGTTGAACGGGACCTCGATACTTGCAGAGGTCCAGTAGCTCGCGGGCAATCATTTCACCTTCTCGATCGGCGTCGGTCGCGATGACGACAGCAGAGGCTTCACTGAGCAGGCGCTTGATGACGTTGAACTGTGCTGCAGTCTTGGGTTTGACCTCGACCATCCACTGCGCGGGAATGATCGGTAGATGATCCAACGACCAACTCTTGAATTGCTCGCCATAGGCTTCAGGCGATGCTGTCTCCAGCAGGTGGCCGATACACCAGGTGACGGTTGTCTCTGTGCCGATCAGGCAACCATCACCACGCCGAGTGGCCCCGAGTACCTTGGCGATGTCCCGACCCTGGGAAGGTTTTTCGCAGAGGAAGAGGCGCATAGACTGCTCCGGATTGAGTTCGGAGCAGCGTGGTTGGAAACAGCAGTGGCGAGATATGAGAAACCTGAATGGCAGGTTCCTCATATTAGAAGGTGAGGGCAGGCTTGAATGGGCCGAGGCTGCTAACCCGTTGCGGTTGGACGGCAGTGTGGATCTTCACGAGCAGCGTGTAGAAACACGCCAGCAACTTCGCGCAAAGGCGCAATTTTTATGCCTGAAGTCTGTCAGTCCGCAGGTGGCTGCCCACTGCGCTTTCTGGGTTTTGACGCTGGTGAACTGGCCTGTTCCGTACTTTTCCCGACGTGTGTCGCAGATGCCGCGGGTTCACTGGATCGTTCCCGCATGACCACGCTGTGCACCCGGTGAGGTAGGATGCCGACTCGACGGGCCTCGATCTTGAAGGTCACCCGCGCATTGTCTTCGCTGTCCTCCCACTCATCGCGCACTGTGCGGCCTTCGACCAGCACGCGCATGCCTTTCTGGTACAGCGTGCTCCAGTGTTCAGCCTCGCGGTGCCAGAGCTCAACTGGCGCCCAATAGCCGCCTCGATCTTCGTAGCTGCCGTCGCGCGGCACGGGGTTGTCGAAGTACACATTCAGCCGTAACAAACGCCGTAGCTCGTCATTGCCTGAGGCGAATTCCTGGAACTCTGGCGCACTGCCGATGTTGCCTTCGCCGACGAAAAAAGTACTCATCGTGATACCTCCACTGCGGTTGTGAACTGGCGCAGCAGCCGTTCGGCACTGTCCATTTTGATCGCGCAGGTCGTGGCCTGGCGGTAGAGCGAATGCACCACACTCATCTGTAGGTTCAGTGCGATGCGATTGCATTCGAAACGGCGCAATCCCTCGCGTACGACCTGCGGCAAGGCTTTGTTGCAGACCTGGCGTTCCCAGACCGAGACTCCCATACGGGCAAAGTCACGGGTGCGCCAACGCAAAAAGGTGCTGCGAGCGCTGGTGTTCTGCAGCACCAATCGAATATCCAGCAGTGAGTAAGGGGGCTGTCCGGCTTGCTGTACAACAGCCTCCATCAAGTCACATAACTGCGCCTCGATTTCCCTCGCCATCTGCGCCAGCTGCTCCAACTCCCCCTTACCCTTAAAAGGTTTTAAAAGGCCTTTTAGGGAGGCAGCGTGTTCGAGCTGCCGATAGGCATCCTGTGTCAACGCTTCGAAGGGCATTGGTTGAGCCGAGGTCAGGGGATTCATACTTCGTCCTCCGGCTCATCCACTGTCGCAGATGGCTCTCCCGCTTCCTCTGCCAACGCGTCAGCGTCATCCACTGCCACAGCACCACGACGAATGATCGGTGGCGCGAACTGGGAGCGGCGATGACCCTCAAGGATGTCCATGGGGGGCAAACCCAATTTTTCCATGGCTGCCAGGGCTCGAGCGTTGTTCGCCGCCATGTCATCGCGTGTGACACCGGCATGCCGATAGCGCTGTGCCTGCCCGAACAGGCTACGCAGCAGATGGGCGCCATCGTCGATCCAGGCTTCCATGTCGATGCGGCCGATCAGGGCGGTGTGATGGGCCAATAGGGTGCTGCGCACCAGGGTGTCATAGTCGGTCAGCAGGTAGACCGCCAGAAAACCCAGCTGGTTGCCGATGTACAACGGCAAGGTGACAGGGTGGATGTTGAGGTTGTCGCTCATATCGATCTGTGTCGGCAGGTCCTGCCTAATTCGATCCAACTGTTGGGTCAGTTCCAGCATCCCAGCCTTGGCCTGCATCAATTTTTCTTCGAGTTGCACCATGGCCCAGTCGGCGTAGGGATCGTCCTGGGCCGCGGTTTGTTTGATCAGGTTGGTGACACTGATGTAGCCGGCCATGCCCATGATCGAGTGGACGCCTTCGCGTGCGGTTCGACCTTGCCAGATCCGGGCGGCGTGGTGAGTGTGCAGGGTCAGGGTGATGCTGCTGCGCAATGAACCCAGGTTGAGTTGATAGTGATCGGCCACGGTGTTGTCCTCGCATAAGCTTGGACGGGAACGTTGCGACAGATGAGGGTCAAGGGCAGCCAAAAAGCTGAATGCGGTCTATTCGGTTTGAGAGGGTTAATTTCGGAGACGTTCGTGAGTGATGCCAGTGGCATCATTTCCACCGATGGCGATGGCGATGGCGATGGCGATTGCGATGGCGATGGCGATGACGCTCGGATTGCGCAGGTTCGGCCCTTTGCGATCTCACCTTAGACGTCAGTAGATTTGATGCCAGTGGCATCAAATCTACTGACGTCCAGGGCGTTTGCCGCGCAATTGGCGTAGCTCATTCAGGCACGCTTGGGCGAGGGCGGATGCGGGTTCGCCCTGTTTTCGGGATGGGCGCGAGGGTGCCGTTGGGGGCGGTTCTGCAACGGGTGAGGGTTCTGTCTGACCTGCCCAAGGACGAAAGTCGCCGTTCAGTGCGCGCTGGATTAGGCCCATCAGATACGCCGCTGGCTTGCGGATACCTCCTGCCGTACAGCGTGCGCTCGCTTCGTTGAGCACCGCCTGACGATCCGCTGGTTTGAGCTTGTTCAGCGCCACGGAGACGGCCTGACGCTCGCTTGGACTCAGGTGCAGCGAATCGGGCCAGTGCAGATTATCCACCGCTGGGGTCGCGCGCGGTACAGTACATATACTTTCTTTTAATACAGTACAGGCGGCGTTCGGAATCCGAACTGCGCTGGAAACACTGGCGTTTAGACCCGATTCGGAATCCGAACGAGGGCTTGCACGATTCCGAACAAGGTGATCTTCCCCCAGTTCGGAATCGTGCATAGTGGTATCAGTTGCCTGATCCAATCCTTGCTGCATCCATTGTTCACCCCAGCTGTCGAGCCGCGTGGGTAACTGACCTAAATCGATACGGGTGTCCTGGCGAATTTCTTCCAGAACATGCTGAGCGACAATGCGCACAGCCTTCGTTGCATGACCGAGGGTATGTCCGACCAGCTCCAGGTAAGTCTGATCCAGCTCCATGGCTTCGGCGGGGGTTAACGGCTCATCGTGCAGGACGTACAGAGAGCCTTGCAGACGCCCGCTGATCTCATCGCGGCCGCGACTCACCAGGCTGAGCCAGCGCGTCAGCCTGAGCATCGTCAAGACGCGAGCAATGGTTTCACGGGAGGCTGACGCACCGTACGGCACACTCGACAGGTAAGGCTGTAAATCCTCATAGCGTGGAGTGACCACGCCCTGGCCTTGTAGCATGAGCCGAAACACCTGCCAGGCATTGCGTTCCAACGGCGTCAGCCGATTATCCAACAGCAACCGACGCGGCACGACTTCGTGTGACTGGCCGCTGAACAGAAAGCCAGCCCGCAGAGTCTGGTTGGAAGGTTGTTCGGTGGTAGGGCGTGCGGGCCAACGTTCACTCAGCTGCTGGGTGCATTGCTGCAGGACACGCTGCCAGCGACTGGAAGGGGCGGCGTTCATGTTCCGTTGCTGTACTGGTCGATCTGCTGCCAGACGATGGTCAAACTGATCTGCTGTTCTTCGGCCAGCATCATCATGGCGTCGAGCTGATCCTCGGTACCGTCCTGAGCGCGTAGCTGGCACCAACGCTGCCAGAGCGCATGTTCCTGCGCTTCGCTCAAATGCTGAGGGCGGCCCTTGCGGGTTTCTATCTTGAGCAGACGTCGGCGCAGGGCGGTTTCCGAATGCGCCAAACCGAAGCATTGGTACATGATGGTGCTGCTGGCGCCGAGCTTGAGCGCGCGGTTGATCAAGCGCTCGTTCTGCTCGTCGCGTTCGGCTTGCGCGATCAACCGATGCAGCACCGGCGAATCAATCTTGACATCAACCCAGGGGACGGTGGCATGGGCCAGGCGCGATAGGGTGGTGGGTGGTAAGGATTGCAACAGGTAGATGTCGTCCTCACCCAGTCCGAGTGCCTTACAGCGTTGTAGATTACCCAGGCGCAGTTCGTGTAGCACCTGAGTCAGCATGGCCTGGTTGAGCACATTGAAGGACAGGCTCATGGCAGCTCCTTCGGTGAGTCGTCTTCAGGGGTAAGCGTTAAGTCGATCAGGCGACGGGCCAGGCGGATCAGGCGATACAGTTTGAGTAACAGACTGTCGGGCAGTCGCTCCAATCCTACGTCCACGGCGGGACGATCTGTCAGCGGGAGTTGATAGACCCCCAACAACAGCTGTCCGAATAGGGCTGAGGGCAGTTGCTTGCGATCCGCCCAGTTCACGTCGTCTTGAGCGCGCAGCAGGGCCAGGAGCAGTAGGTGAACGCCGGTCGCGCGAGGCGCTGCAAGATCAAGTGGCTCGATGTTGAGGGCAAAACCCAAGCCATGCTTCTGATCGATGATGCTCTCAGTATGTCCGGCATAGGCCGCCATTTCCCGCGCCAGTCCGGCAATGGCTAAACGCAGTTGTTCGGGGGTATCCAGTGTTGGTGCGATGATCCAGATGTCGTCGATCGTGCAGCCCTCGACTGGCGGTGCCGTGTCGGAGGTAGCCTCGCGATTGATCTGCTCGCGAATCTGTTGAACGCGTGACGGGGGGCTGGCCGCTGAGACAACATTCGTTTCAAGCGGTGTAAGCAGTCCCTCGAGCGTTGGTTCGGTCTGGGTTCTGGTCTCAGCTGATTCAGAGCGGGACTCGGAGGAGGTCGGTCCTGCTGCGGCTTCATCAACGCTCGGCAGATGGCTGTTCTCTGAGTGCGCGCTGGCGCCAACGCCAGGCGTGGAGATGACCCGTTGGGTATCGCTCAGCTCCAGGGCCAACATGCGGTAGGACTGTCCGAGCAAGCGGCTCATGCGTTCGAGCAGTTCATCCTGGATTTGCTCAAGATCGAAGGGCTCGGGTTCGGTATCGAAATAGCCCAGGGTATCGAGCCAAAACTCGGTGAACGCAACGGTGGCGGTTGGATAACGGTTCCAGGTTCGCTCTGCCTGACTACGCAGAGCGATCAGGCGTTCAATTTGGGGTTTACCCAACCCGGCATACAGGGTTTGCGGAATGGCGGGCAGTAGGTGTTCGAGGGTGTCGAGCATCCGGCTGATGTGCGACTGTGAAATGGGATACCCCCCAGCGGCAAGACGTCGTGCCAGCTCACGTTGCGAGAGTACTGCTCCCTCTGGTTCGAGCATGGTTTTGAGTTTGGCTACCGCCAGAGCACGTTCGATGAAGGTGAGTTGGCCGTGCAGATCGCTTTCGGCCAGATGGCCGAGTAGGGCGGTGATTTCATTGGTCCAAGGTCGGAACAGGCAATGAATCCGAAAAAATCGCTCGTCGCGGCTTTCCTGCCACAACTCGCCGAGAATCGCCAGGCGCGTATTACCGCCGTTGCGGATGATGAAATAGGTTTCTCCCGGGCGGCGGGTAATCGGCGGTGGTTGATCCAGCCCGCGTTCACGGATCGACGCCTTGATATCGTCATACAGCGGATTACGGATGAAGCGTGGGTTGTGTTCGTAGGGCCGCAACTGTTCCAGAGTGACCAGCATAGGCGTGTCAGTGAGTGGGTCGGACAGCCGCTCCACCTCTGGACCCCGAGGGAAGTGGTCCTGGTGCAGCTTGTCGGAGATCTCCTCCTGACTGAGCTTCTTCATCAGAACATCCTCAATTAACGCCGGCTGCGCAAATGGTCACCGACCTCGAACTTGACGATCTCGGCAGGCCCCGAACCTTCGAAGTGTCGGGAAAGTTCTGCGAGGAACCACCCCATAGCCGAGCGCCCACCCTGCACGCGAAAGACCACGGTGCAATACTCCTCGCAAGGTGGACGGTGGGGTCGAAGGGGGGGCTGAACGATGGTGGGAAGCTGATCCAACATCAAAAGACTCCTTGCCAAACACTGTTGGCCTCAAGGTCGATCAAACACAATGAGGGGGTGAGGAATGTGGGATTTTCGATTCGTCTCATTGAACCTCCGCGCATCTGCTCACCGTAGAGATCGCTTCGTGCCATTCCGGAAACAACTCGATCGCCAGCGCTTGCATGGTTTCCATCGCTGATGACGAGCGTCGTTCTCGTGAGCGACGCGTCTCGACTCGGTGGACTGGGAAGCCGAGGGAGGCGGCATTGAGATAAGCCACTCGGTCTGGAACGACGGTGTCTAGAACCGAGATATTGATCGCCCCTGCGAAGGTTGTGCGCAGGCCGCGGATGATCATTCGGGTGTCTACCCGAATCGCGTTCACCTGGTTCAGTAGTAGTCGCAAGGGTGGCGGTGGAATGCCCAGGTGGCGGAATGGTTCGAGGTCGCTGAACAGCTTCAAGGTGCCGCGGTGCAGTTCGCGGGCGGCGAGCATTTCCGGGGTGATGGGAGAAAGGGCGAGATCTGAGGCGAGGATGGCCATCTCCAGCAGCACGCTACGTGCGCCCTGAGTGTCGATCAAAAGCAGGTCATAACGGGAGCGAAAATTGTCCAGCAAATTGCGCAACCGTAGTCGCCCATCGGGAGCATGCAGCAGCAAGGTGTTCAGTCGGCCTTGATCATCGTTGGAGAGGATCAGGTCGAGCCCTGCAATCACGGTCCTGGAAACAATCTGTGCAGGCGTTGTTAAGTTGAGTGCAATGAGCTCGTACGCCCCAGCAACAGCTTTCTGGCTCAAGGCGAAATAGCTGGAGAGGGTAGGTTGGCTATCCAGGTCCAATAGAAGGACACGCAGGCCCGCATCTGCAAGAAGGCCGCCGAGGTTGGCGGTCACCGTGGTCTTGCCCACGCCCCCTTTAGTGGAAACCACCGATACCACACGCATGACATCAGGCCTGCTGGCCTAAGCGCTCAGTGATCCATCGTTCGATTTCCACAGAGTCCCAGCCGACAGCACGCAATCCAATGCGTTTGGCATGAGGGAATTTACCTTCCTTCATCAAGTTGTAGATGTGCGCACGCTTGAAACCGGTTTTCCGCTCCACTTCATCACGCCGCATGATGTGACGTTCGGCCGATGGTTGAGGGCTGTCAGCGAGCGAGACGGATGAGTTGGACATGCTGGTCACTCCTGGCGCCGCTTGGCGCGTGGTGGGAAGTGACCTGAAGTGAATAGCAGAAAAGCGAGGGAGTCATTGCACTGCAATCGAGTGCATTGCAGTGCAATGATTTGGCTCAAGTGGTTTTTTTGAGAGTGCGATTGGCTGCCGCGAACTTTTTATCCAGCGTTCGTTTACTGAGACCGGGAATGTCATTGTGGCGCGCGGTCAAAGCATCGACGATTGCTGCTTGGCTCTTGAACACGGAAAGAGGTTTACCTGCGGGCGACACGTCTAAGACGGTGTTGACCAAGGCACCGATGATCTGCAGGTAGGTGTGTTCACTACGATCGCTGAGCTGTCCCTGAGTTTTTACCAGAGTTTTAAGGCTTTCCTGCTCAAGTCCCAGTGCCTGAAGGTCAGCTTCGACATCTTGGAGCTGACGTTGCAGAGCATCGCGGTCTCGCAGGAGAGCATCCCGCTCGGCCTGGAGTGAAAAATAAACATCCATGCTGATTTTATCTTGAGCGTCGTCGTTCGATTCAAACAGGAAATCGGGCCGCTGATTGGGGTAGTAGATTTGCATCCAAATACGTAAGTCGGAGTGTCTAACGGTCAACAGAGTGAGCTCTACGGGGGTGCCCAGGGGGACCGAAATACCGAAGGAGCCATACGGTAATTCCCCATTGCGGACGGCGTCATAAATTTTGTCAGTATTGGCCTGTAGGCACGGCCATTGAGGAAACAGATTCCTGAGCTTTTCCGGGCAAGACCAAGCCGCTTGCACGATCTGCGCTTCGTAACGAATGAGATTGCACCAGCGCAATGCGGCGTCGATAGGCCGATAGAAGGTTTTAGCCTGCGGGTTGAAGTTGTTTGAAGACATGTGCGAACGGATCTCCATTTTTAATGGATCGGCCTCCTGCGAAACATCTCTACATCGCCTACCTGCTGGAGAACTGCCGACAGTGGCTGTTTTAATGGATTTTTTACTCGATGAGGTCATTCCATTTACTCAGCACTGAAGAAAATTGCATTTGCTTGTTGATGGCTTCGTCCCCAGGCAGGTGGGGTGGGATCTTCTCTCCGGTTGGTTTATCGACTGATAGTGATATTGGATCCAATATGAAGACCGTCATTTGCGTAAGGCGTTCACGCCTGGTTACTCAAATCCCATTGCTGACATGTGAAAGTGGTGAATTACTTGAGTTCTGCTTCAGCGGCTTGTGCCAACAGGTCATGTAGATAGTGCGCTGCAGGCGTCAGCACTGCTTGTGTCCTGCGCACCGTAAATATGACCGGCGACGCCAGCGTCTCGCGAACATTGATGTGTTCCAGCATCATTCGGGTGCCGGGAAACTTCAGAAATTGCTGCGGCAACATCGTCAACAAATCGGTACTGGATGCAGCAATCAACACGGTCAATGTCGACTGACCACGCACGCCGTATCGAGGCGCGGGCAATCCATGTTTCTGGAACAAAGGGGCAAGATCGGCACCGGCAATCTCCGAAACAGGCGTGTCGACCCATTGGGCATCGACCAGTTCGGCAAGGCTCTTGGCATTGCGCAATGGGTGCCCGCGTCGGCAGAAAACCAGCAGGTTGTTCATGCAGAGTCGCTCCTTCATCAACACGCTCGGCAGTACCCGATCGGTAACCGGACCCATGTAAAAATCCAGCTCCCCCTGCTCAAGCGGTTGCTGCATGCGTGAAAACAACCCTTCATGAATGGTCAGTTTCACGCCGGGATAACGTTCGCGAAAGGGCTCTAGCACGCTTGGCAGCCAGGCAATGTGCGGCACCGTGGACAAGCCGACGGTGACCCTTCCCAACGTGCTTCCCGCCAGCTGCAAAACTTCATCCCGAGCTCGCTCCATATCAAGAAGAATCGCACTCGCGCGCTGCAGGTAGTGCTTGCCGGCAACCGTGGGCGTAACGCCGGTGGCGTGCCTTTCAAACAGGGTGACACCAAGGTCGGTTTCCGCTTGCTGAATGCTGCGACTGAGTGCCGGCTGGGCCATTCCAAGGTGCCGGGCTGCGGCGCGCAAGCTGCCTTTTTCAGCGACCGAAACGATGGCTTTCAAGTAACTCAACTTCATGTAGGTGTACCTGCAAGTGATGCCGTTTTCCTATCACTAACATGTTTCTGACATCTTCCCAACGTGTTTTTGCTGCCGGAAACTCGGCATCAATAACAAAAACAAGGAGAGCAGGGCATGTACACAATGAGTCGACGGGAAGTCCTTGCTATAACGGCCGTAACGGCTACGGCGGTCGCAACGACAGCCATGGGCGGGCAACCTTATGCCAGCGCCAACGAGCCGCACGAGCAAGAGCAAAAGCATCCGCAAAGTCCTCTGTGCAACTGCGGTTTGGTAGACGTGCATGCTCACTACCTGCCACCGCAATACACCCAGGCGCTGAGCGACGCAGGCCTGGTGACCCTCGATGGCGGCTTTCCCATCCCTGCCTGGTCGGAAGCGGCAACGCTTGCGCACATGGAGGAGCACGGCATCGAGACCTTGATACTGTCGGTGTCATCGCCTTCGGTGGGGTTTCTCGACGATCAATCCAAGCGCGTGAAACTGGCCCGGCACGTCAACGAGTTCGCCGCCGATATCGTCCGCCGCAACCCGCAGAAATTCGGCGCTTTCGCGACGCTGCCACTACCGAATGTCGATGACTCGCTGGCAGAAATTCGTTATGCGCTGGATGAGCTGGGTCTGGACGGCGTCGTTGTAGAAACCAACAGCGACGGCTTGTATCTGGGCAATCCGCGTTTTGAGCCGATCTTTGCCGAGCTCGATAAAAGATCCGCCGTGCTGTTCCTGCACCCGACTTCACCAGCCTGCTTTGAAGCCGTCGGTTTGGGGCGACCCGCGCCCTTCATCGAGTTCCCGATGGATACCGCGCGCACTATCACTGACCTGATATTTTCCGGCACGCTCAACCGTTATCCGAACATCAAGGTGATCGTCTCCCACGCGGGGGGTGCGCTGCCTTCATTGGCCCAACGTATCGGCTTCGTGTCCGACTTGCCCTTGTTGAATAAACGTCCCGCTGGCGGCGCGCAGGAAGTTCGACGCGTATTGCAATCGCTCTATTACGACCTGGCCGGCTCGGCCAACGACGCCGCCATTGGAAGTTTGCGCTGGATGACATCAACGTCGCACATCGTGTTCGGCAGTGACTTTCCCTTCACTCCGCCATTGGCGGTGACTGCCAACGTCAATGGCATGCGCGCCCTCAAGGGCCTGACCGCCGATGAACATGAAGCCATCGCGCGCACCAATGCTCATGTGCTTTTCCCGCGTTTGAGTCAGCAAATTCCTGAAGCAGGTTGATTGAAGTCAGCTGTCAGTAACAAGCGGATTGGGTACTCGCCGAACTAGAGTCGCCAACCAACAAAAAATCAAACAGTGCTTCAGCCATTTATTTATTGCAGCGTCCTTTTGGATGAATTCTGTCGACGGTGGCTGCTGCGCCTGATGTTCGTAAACCATCAAACAGGTGCGCGAGTTAGATGAAAAATAACAATAAGATCTGCCATCAACATCTGCGACAAGGGCTTCTAGCTTCAGCCGTCATGGCTGGGCTGGGCGTCATGCCAGTACAGGCTTTTGAGTTCGATACCGGCAACCCGGATCTCTCTGTACGTTTCGACAACACCGTAAAATTGAACTACGCCCAGCGTGTTGAAAGTGCCGACTCGACGTTATCCCATTCATGGAATAACAACGACGGTGACCGCAACTTCGATGCCGGTACTGCCGTGTCCGAGCGTGTCGACGTACTGTCGGAGCTGGACGTGGTCTTCCAGCAAAAAACCGGCTTTCGCCTGAGCTCCAACGCCTGGTACAACCACGCGTATGAAAAAGTGGGCGGGCGCAACGACTCGACCAACCAATTGAACAACGGCAGACCGGACTCTGGCCACTTGAGTGGATACGCGGATCGTTACTACAACGGCCCGTCAGCCGAATTGCTGGACGCGTTCGTGTTCACCAGCACTGAGATCGGCGACCAGTCCTTGCTCAGCGCCAAGCTCGGCAAGCACACCCAGTACTGGGGCGAGAGCGTTCTGTCGTTGGCCCACGGCATCAGCTTCGGGCAGTCCGGAGTTGATCTGGGCAAGGCGCTCGCGGGACCTGGTACTGAAGCGAAAGAGTTGTTTATCCCTCGCTCGCAGCTGTCCACCAGCCTGACGCTGAACCCGGAACTGACCGTGGCGGCGCAATACTTCCTGGACTGGAACAATGCGCGGCTACCGGAGTCCGGCACTTACCTGGGCTTCAACGATTCGATCCAGAGCGGTGGCCACAACCTGTCGTTGATCGGTGCCGCCAATCCGCGCTTCGGCACCCCGGGACCTGCTGGCGTGAATGAGTTTTTGCGCCTTTCCAACGGCCACACCTACACGCCCGACAAGACCGGTGATTTCGGCCTGATGGCGAAGTGGAGCCCGGAATGGCTGGACGGAACCCTGGGTTTCTACTACCGCAATACCTCCGACATTCTGCCCAACATCGTACTGCGACCAACGGCTGTTGGGCCCGCACAACTGGTGTCGGGCAATATCGGCAGCTACAACATCGTCTATGCCGATGACATCGATATCTACGGCATCAGCCTGTCCAAGGACATCGAAGGGGTCAGCGTCGGACTCGACGTCAACTACCGCCACAACATGCCGCTGTTGAGTGTCCCGGGCTCGGTCAATCCGGCCGCGGCTGCCGCCGGTTTGCCTGGTTTCATCTCAAGCTTCGACGGCGAACACGGCATGGCCAAGGGTAATACCGTGCACGCGGTGCTCAACGGCCTGGCTACCTTTGCCGCGACGCCGGCCTGGGATTCCTCGACCTTGTTGGTGGAACTGGCCTACAGCCGCTGGTTGAGCGTGACCGACAACGAGCAGTTGTTCAAAGGTGGCGACTGGTACCGGGGCGTCGACAAGGTCAGCAAGGACAACTACGTGCTGGGCGTCAACTTCACCCCGACCTGGTTCCAGGTGTTCCCCGGGGTTGATCTGTCCATGCCCGCTGCCGTCAACGTGGGGCTTGCAGGTGAGTCGGCCGTTCAATTGGGTGGCAACGAAGGCGCGGGCAGCTACTCGATCGGTGTCGGCATGGATGTTCAGAGTCGCTACCGCTTCGACCTGAAGTACGTGGACAACTTCGGCAGCAAAGACACCTGCAGATCGGCGGGTTCCGCCGCCGCGCAAGGCGACGGTGCGACCCCGGGTGCCAACGGTCAGTACAACTGCACGCCAGGCCAGCCGACCGCGTTTGCCGGCCCCGTTGCCCAACTCACCGATCGCGGCATGGTCACCCTCACGTTCAAGACGAGCTTCTAAACCAGGTTTTTGCTGATTACCGGAGACACCCATGAATTTTGTCAAATCGATACTCACTACCACGTTGCTGCTGTCCATTGCCGCTGCTGCCGAGGCGGCGGTAACCCCCGAACAAGCCGCGCAACTGGGCACCAGCCTGACCGGCGTCGGCGCCGAAAAAGCCGGCAACGCCGAGGGCACCATTCCGACGTACACCGGAGGCCTGACGACGCCACCGGCCAGCTTCCAGCCAGGCAGCTCGGTGCGTCCGGACCCCTTCGAGGGAGAAAAGCCTCGCCTCGTCATCAATGCCAAGAATGCCGCCGAATACACCGGCAAACTCACCGCATCCACCCAGGAACTGCTCAAGCGCTACCCGAACTTTCGGGTCGACGTATACCCGACCCACCGCACCGTTGCCTTGCCAGCGCAGGTGTTGGCGAACACCAAGGTGAATGCCGTGGGCGCCAAGACTGCCGAAGGGGGCCTGACGATGGAAAACGCCTTGCCAGGCGTGCCGTTCCCGATTCCTGGCGACGGCAATGAGGCGGTGTGGAACCACTTGTTGCGTTACCTGGGTAGTGGCGTGACCAACAAATACGACTCGTGGAACGTCGACTCCTCCGGTACTGCTTCGTTGAGTACCACCGGTTTGTTCAACATTGAATACCCGTTGTTTGCGGCGAATCGCCCTGCGGGCCCGGTCGCGCCCAACGAGGTGTTCTACAAGATCAAGCTGCAATACACAGGTCCCGCCCGGCGCGCGGGTGAAGCGCTGTTGTTGTTGGACGCGGTCAATCCGCTGATGCAACCACGTCGGGCCTGGCAATACCTGCCCGGGCAACGTCGGGTGAAACTAGCGCCGAACCTGGCGTACGACACGCCCAACCCGACCACGACGGGTACTGCAACCTACGACGATGCCTTCCTGTTTAACGGGGCGATGGACCGCTACGATTTCAAACTGGCGGGCAAGAAGGAGGTGCTGGTTCCGTACAACACCTACAAGCTCAACTACCACACCAACGCCGCCGACGTGACCACTGCCAACTTCATCAACCCGGACTTGATGCGTTGGGAGCTGCATCGCGTGTGGGTGGTCGAGGCCACGCTGAAACCGGGCAAGCGCCACATCTACAGCAAGCGCACCTTCTACCTCGACGAGGACAGCTGGGCGGTACTGGCTTCCGACCAGTATGACGCCCGGGGTCAACTGTTCCGCGGCGGCTTCACCCACCTGACCTACAGCTACGACGTGCAGGCGCCAGACACCCTCAATCACATGATTTATGACTTTGTCTCCGGCGCGTACAACCTCAATGGTTTCTACGGTCCTTATGGCGGCATGAAGTACATCGAGCCACTTTCCAAGGCGCAGTGGGTTCCCGAGTCGCTGGCTGGCACCGGCATCCGTTAATCGAACGTCCCAGTGGTAATCACCACTGGCGGGCCGCATCCCGCCAGTGGTTTTTCCCCCGAGAAACAACCATGAATATCTTCAAGTGTGTAGCCCTCACCGGATTACTCAGCGGGATGGCATTTCATTTTTTTGGTCCGGTGGCCGCCGGCGAATTCGTGGATGTGCTGGACACTCCGTCCCTGCACAGCGAACTCGCGGCCAAAAGCATGCTCACTGGCCTGGCCAGTGCAGGTGAACGTCTGGTCGCCGTCGGCCAGCGTGGCCACATCCTCTTTTCCGATGACGCCGGCCTGCATTGGCGACAAGCGCAAGTGCCGCTCAGTTCAGACCTGGTGGCCGTGCATTTTCCGACACCCCAGCAAGGCTGGGCGGTGGGCCACGATGGCGTGATCCTGCACAGCCGCGACGCCGGCGCGAGCTGGGAGCGCCAACTGGATGCACGGCAGATCGGTGCGTTGCTGCTCGGTTATTACCAGCAGCAATTGATCGCCAGGCCAGGCGATGAAGGCTTGCTGGCGCGGGTCGCCGATGCCCAGCGCATCAACGACGAAGGCGCTGATCAATCCTTTCTCGATGTCTGGTTTCAGGATGAGCAAGTCGGGTATGTGGTTGGCGCCTTCAACCTGATTTTTCGCACTGAAGACGGCGGGCGCCATTGGACGCCCTGGCTGGACCGCACCGAAAACCCTGGCGCCCTGAACCTCTATGCGCTGCGCCCGATTGGTGATCAGTTGTACATCGTTGGCGAACAAGGTCTGGTATTGAAACTGGATCCGTTGGCCGGGCGTTTCAACGCCACGCCGATGCCCTACAACGGTTCGTTTTTCGGCATCACCGGCAAACCGGGCGTGGCCCTGGTGTATGGCCTGCGCGGCAATGTGTATCGCAGCGTCGATGAAGGCATGAGCTGGAGCAAGGTCGAACTCGGCCTGCCGCTGACCATCACCGCAGGCACCGTCACTGCTGACGGACGCATCCTGCTGCTCAGTCAGGCCGGGCATGTGCTGCTCAGTGCCGACAATGGCGCCAGCTTCACGCTTCAGCCGGAAAACGGTCTTGCCCCGGTGGCCGCTGCACAGGTGTCCAGCTCTGGCGTCCTGGTGGTTGCAGGCGCGCGCGGCCTGCGCCAGTTGCCTTTCGAATGAGCCCATTCCCACTATTAGAAAGAGAGCCGTTGCCTCATGGGTAAATACGAACTCGATACGATGCCGGTTATTCGCGAGCTCAAGGGCTTCGATGCACGCTCCGGCAATCGTCTGGAACGCCTTATTTTCAACAACCGCCTGTGGGTGGTTCTGGCTTGTCTGCTGGTGACGGTCACCTTGAGCTATTTCGCCGTTTCGCGGCTGTCGCTCAATGCCAGTTTCGAGAAGATGATTCCGCACAGTCAGCCCTTTATCAAAAACTACCTGGATAACCGCCAGGCCCTGCGTGGTCTCGGCAATTCAGTGCGGGTGGTGGTGGAAAGCAGCGATGGCGACATCTTCGACCCGCACTATCTCGACGCGCTGAAGCAGATCAGCGACGAGCTGTTCCTGATGCCCGGCGTGGATCGCGCCTGGATGAAATCGCTGTGGACCCCGACCGTGCGCTGGACAGAGGTCACTGAAGAGGGTTTTCAGGGCGGCCCGGTGATGCCCGATTCCTATGACGGTTCGCCGCAGTCGGTACAGCAACTGCGGATGAACATCGCCCGTTCCGGCATCGTCGGCAGCCTGATCGGCAATAACTTCAAGTCCAGCATGATCTTCGTGCCTTTGCTGGAGAAAGACCCGGTCACCGGGAAATCCATCGACTACCACGCGTTCTCGCGCCAGCTAGAAGACAAGCTGCGCAACCGTTATGAATTTTCCGGGCAAAGCGCCTCACCCGGCTCGGGCGAGGAGGGCACCGGCCCGATCAAGATCCGCGTCATCGGTTTTGCCAAACTGGTGGGTGACCTGATCGATGGCTTGATGCAAGTGATGCTGTACTTTGCGGTCGCTGCGTTGATTACCACCGCGATCATTTTCTACTTCACCCGTTGCGCTCGCAGCACCGCGCTGGTGATCAGTTGTTCGGTGGTCGCCGTGGTCTGGGAACTCGGGCTGGTGGCGCTGTTCGGCTTCGAGCTGGACCCGTTCTCGATCCTGGTGCCGTTCCTGGTATTTGCCATCGGTGTGTCCCATGGCGCGCAAAAGATGAACGGCATCATGCAGGACGTGGGGCGCGGCACCCACCAACTGGTCGCCGCGCGTTACACCTTTCGGCGCCTGTTCCTCGCAGGGCTGACGGCGTTGCTCGCCGATGCAGTGGGCTTCGCGGTGCTGATGCTGGTCGACATTCCGGTGATTCAGGACTTGGCGATCACAGCGAGCATTGGCGTTGCAGTGTTGATCTTTACCAACCTGGTATTGCTGCCGGTGTTGCTCTCGTATTTCGGCGTCAGTCGCCAGGCGGCCGAGCGCAGTTTGCGTGCCGAGAATCAACCCGGGCCAGGCAAGGGGCTCTGGACTCTTCTCGAGCGTTTCACCGAACGGCGCTGGGCCAGCGGGGCCATCGCCATTGCGGGTTTGCTGGCGATTGGCGGCCTGGTCGTCAGCTCGCACCTGAAAATCGGCGACCTCGACCCTGGTGCTCCGGAGTTGCGTTCGGACTCGCGCTACAACCGCGACAACGCCTACATCACCGCCAACTATTCGCTGTCCAGTGACCAGTTCGCGATCATGCTCAAGACCCCGAGCGAAGGCTGTCTGAAGTACGAAACGCTGGTGGAGGCGGATCGACTGGGCTGGTTGCTGCAGCAGCAGCCGGGGGTGCAGACCACGGTTTCGCTGGTCAACGCGGTGCGGCAGATCACGGCGGGTTCGTTCGAGGGCAATCCTAAATGGCTGACCCTGGCGCGTAATCAGAACGTCTTGAACTACGCGGCGCAACAGGCCTCGGTCAACAACCCGGAGCTGTTCAACAGCGATTGCTCGATGATGCCGGTCATTGCCTACCTGTCAGACCACAAGGCCGAAACCCTCGACCGGGTGGTGCAGGTGTCGCAAGCCTTCGCCAACGAACACAGCACGGCGGATCGTCAGTTCATGCTGGCGGCGGGCAGCGCCGGAATCGAGGCGGCGACCAACATTGTCGTGCGCGATGCCAACCACACCATGCTGCTCTACGTGTATGCCGCGGTGATCGTGTTGTGCTTCATCACTTTCCGCAGTTGGCGCGCGGTGGTGGTGGCGGTGGTGCCGCTGGTGCTGACTTCGATTCTGTGCGAGGCGCTGATGGTCTGGCTGGGCATGGGCGTGAAAGTCGCGACGTTGCCGGTCATTGCCTTGGGCGTCGGTATTGGCGTGGATTACGCGCTGTACCTGCTAAGCGTGCAATTGGCTCAGCAACGGGCCGGTCTTTCATTGACCGAGGCCTACCGCAATTCAGTGCGCTTTACCGGCAAGGTGGTGGCGCTGGTCGGCATAACGCTGGCGGCGGGCGTGGTCATCTGGGCCTGGTCACCGATCAAGTTCCAGGCCGACATGGGCATTCTGCTGACGTTCATGTTCATCTGGAACATGGTCGGAGCGCTGGTGCTGATTCCTGCGCTGTCGCATTTTTTGCTCAAGCGTGCGCATTGAAACAAGACCAAGGTCGCCAATCGCTACCCTGTAGCGCCGAATCACGTTCGACGCTACAGGACGACAAAGCTTATTCCTTGTTTTCAGATGCAACCTGAGCCAGCAGTTTGTCCAATGCTGCCCGGGAAAAATAACGACCGTCCTTGATGACCGCACTAATTTTGTCGAGGTTCTCCACTGCCGCAATCGGGTTGTCATCCAGGAGTACCAGGTCAGCGGTTTTTCCAGCCTCGACTGTACCCAGGGTGTCACTCAGGTTGACGTACTCAGCACCGTTCAGCGTGGTCATCTGCAAGATTTTCAACGGTGTCAGACCTGCCTTTGCAAGCTCGGTAAATTCCTGGTGTAACGAAAAGCCTGGAACCAGCCAGCCGGCCCCATCCGAGTCATCGCCGGCAAGCAGGCGCACGTCAGCGTCACTCAGGATCTTGACCATTTTCAGGTTCAGGGCATAAGTGTTTCTCAGCACGTTTCTCTCGGTGTCAGTGAGCTTGCTGTTGTAAGCATCCGTGACGCTGATCCACTCATCACTAATGGATTTTTTGACATAGCGCAGTTTGTCGTTGGATGAAAATTCGGGTTCAAAGGCCAAACTGGCGGATTTGGTGCGAATCAGCGTCGGCACCATCCACGTGCCATTGTCTTTGAAAACCTGCACCGACTGCCGGCACAAATCTGCGTCATAGGTGCTCACCAGCTCGTCGAACTGGTTGATGGCGGCGGGGGTCAACAGGGTAGAAGGGTTGATAATGGTTTTTTTCAAAATGGGCATGAGCAATTTGTCGGCATAAGGCACGTGAGCCAGCAGCGAAAGAAATTTCGGCGGCCGGTGCCCGATGGGATCCCTGAGGGCCTCGCCGTCTTTTGCACAAGTGAGCAATACACCCGGGATAGGACCCATATGCTCAATAGAGTGCATGCCTCTACCTGCGGCTTCGAGCACATTCGCCTCCTCCGTGACATGGCCTAATACCGGGATACCGAGCTTCTTGCCTTCATCGAGTACGGCGAATAACACCTCACTGGAAACAAATGCGATCTTGATGAAATCCGCACCTGCCGCTTTTTGCTTTCTGACCTCAACCAGTGCCTGGTCGACGGTGGAAGCGTTAAGCGGCGTCAGTATCGGACCGGGCATGGATAGCAACGACGGCGCGCCAGTCGGTATGCCAACGCTTCCCGCTTTTCGTTTTTCAAGCAATTCGTAGCTTCCCGACATCTGGCGGAAACTGGTGACGCCGTTCACCAGCAACAATGCGAGATTGGCCGTCGGACGTTCGTCTTCCAGCACATGGGTATGCATGTCCATATAGCCGGGAACCAGGTACTTCCCGGTGGCGTCGATCACCCGCGCATCAGCGATTTTTTCAGTCAGCTCACTTTTCGCAATGCTGACGACCTTGCCGTCGTCGACAAGGACATTGACCCCTGGAGAGAGAGCCCCGTCACGGGTATCTACAACGGTCACATTGGTCAATACGAAGCGGCTTTTCTGCGTGGAGATGTCCACCTTTTCAATGGGGTCCGGGCCGCAACCGACCAGGCTGAGGGCGAGTAGTGAACTTAGCGTTATCAGAATTTTAGTCATCGGTTTCTACCGGTTATGCGGGTGGTTACTGGCGCTGTTTGCAACAGTGCCAATGATGATCAGTAAAAGAGCGGGCAGCGCTTTTCGCCTCGAACGTCGCGGGAAAATTGCCGGAGTTTCACGTGCATGAAAAGAACTGGGAAGATGCCGGAAACATGCAGGTGATCAAAAAACGGCATCGCCAGCGGCGCGTCCGGATGGAGTTCATGCCCCGTGAACGGTATCGCGACTGTCTCGATTGACCGGCAAAGAACACAGGGAAACCTCCTGCCGAAATTGCCTCGATTTTTTCTCTCCCGAGTAATTGACGAGTTGTCTAATTTGTTCCATCCTTCACTGAAATAGACAAAACGTCAATTCAGTGAAGGCTGTGTTGCACAAAAAAACAAAAGGCACACCCTGCGCAGATTGGCGACTGGGGCAAGGCCGAGGTGAGAGAAAAAATGATCAGTTCAGAAGTCAGTTGTGCCGTGCAATTACTGTCTGCGGAATATTGGCGGCGAGTCGATCGGCTTTCGCAGGCTCCTGTGAGCGAGCTTTACGCGGCGTCCGGTGTGATGCAAATCAGTACGATGCGTTGCGAGGGACAAGCGCAAATCGAGCGGTTTTTCGCAGAACGCACCCTTAGCGAAGAACAGGCTCAGCGCACCACGCGGCATATCACGGGGGGGCTGGCAATCGAGGCTCTTTCAGCCTCGCGTTACCGCGTCTACTCCACGGTATTAGTGCTGTCCGGCAACGGTGAGCGGCCCCTTCCTTCCCAAGTCCCCTCCAGCGTGGCCGATTTCGTCGACGTGGTCGTCAGCACGCCCGAAGGCGTCTGGCTGTACGAGAGCCGGACGGCGCAGGCTGTCTTTACCGGCACCGGCGCTCCTTCTTTCGCTCGCTGATACATCACCTGTTGAACACCTGCCCTCCCAGTCATCATCCAGTTAGGAGCTACACCTGTGAGCACATCTCAACAACGCCCTGCCACCTACGTCGCGTGCGTTCCGCATGTACCGCTGTTGGCGATCCAGGAACGAGCAGCCAACCCCGAAATGTGGGCTGTCTACGAAAGTCGAATCGCAGAACTGCGTGCGTTTGACCCCGATCTGGTGGTGGTCTTTGGTGGTGATCATTACGACGGTCTGCATCTGAAACTGATGCCTACCTTTGTCGTGGGCCAGGTGGCCACAGGCCTGTCTGATTGTGGTGGTTTTTCCGGTCCGCTCGATGTGCCCGGCGACATCGCTTACGCCTGTGCACAAACCCTCATTGATGAGGGGTTCGACATCGCCACCTCTTACGCGATGGAAGTCGATCACGGTTTTACCAACGTTATCCATAACTTCCTCGGCGAGCTGGATGCGAAACCTGTGTTGCCTATCCATATCAATGCACTCTGTGACCCAAAACCGAGCTTCAAGCGTTGCCGGGAATTAGGTGAAGCCATGGGTCGATTTGCCGCCACACTCGGCAAGCGAGTGGCCTTCCTGGCTTCCGGCGGCCTTTCCCACCAGACCGACTCGATATTTCCCCAGTACACCACCGCGCCTACCAGCATCATTCGCGACTTTATCGTGCACGGCGGCACCAAGGGTGAGCTGACCCGCGATAAATGGATGGGCGATATCCATGCTGCGATGGCAGGGCTCAACGGCGATCTGCTGGAAGGGCGGTTCCAGGCACCGTGGATCAATAAGGCGTGGGACAAGCAGTTTCTCGAGGTGATCACCAGTGGCGATCTTAAGCAGTTCGACAGTTGGGTGTGCAGCGATGTAACTGAGGCTGCCGGCTACGGCGGTGGCGAAATTCGCCAGTGGATTGCGGCTGTCGCCGCTGCTCAGGTGATGGGTGTCAGCCAGGTGACAGAGGACTATTACTCTGAAGAAACCAAGCTTGCCGTCGGTGTCGGCATCATCCACGGCGCCACAGTCCCGCGATGAGCACGAGTACTGATTCGTCTGTCCCCGTGCTCTTGCTGCATGGGTGGGGCGGCACGTTCCGCTCCTCCTGGGGCGCCAGTCATTGGGTCGAGGCCATCGAATGCACGGGTCGCTCGGTGATCGCGCTGGACTTGCCTGGCCATGGTCAAGCGGGGGGCTCTCTGGACCCGTACGCGTATGCGGATCTGGCGAGCGCGGTACGCGACCTGTTGCCGAAAGTCGGCATTGTCGATGCCATTGGTTACTCGCTTGGTGGCAAGGTGCTGCTCGCCCTTGCCCTTGCCGAACCCGACCGCTTCCGGCGTCTGGTAATCGCCGGGCTGGGCTCGAACGTGTTCAAACCCGAGTCTGCCGGTTCGCTGTTGGCACACGCACTTGAGCAGGGAGTGGACGCACACACGCCGGCGCCGATCAAGGCGTTGGTCGAATACGCACTGCAAGCCGGCAACGACCCAAAGGCCGTCGCCGCGGTGCTGCGACGGCCAGCCAACCCGACAATCCAGGCCGCTCAACTCGCGCGGCTCTACCTGCCGACATTGCTGGTGTGTGGCGATCAGGATGCCGTGGCAATGCCGATTGAGCCGCTGATGACCGCCCTGCCAGAAGCCAGCAGCGTAGTGCTCCCAGGGGTGAATCACCTGGATTTGCTTAGCCAGCGCGAGTGCCGCGATGCGGCGTTGGCCTTCCTGGCGTAACGCCGGGCGCCGTTATGCAGGTCGGACAATTTTCCATGCGCTGTTCTTGATGAGGTAACAGGTATGCAAGGTTCACAAACGCTCGGGTTTCGCCAGCGTTTTCTGCAAAGCACTGCGATGTTCGGGACGTTCATCAAAACCCCCACTTCGCACGCCGTCGAAATAGTCGGTGCTCTCGGGTTTGACTTTGTGGTCATCGACGCAGAGCACGGTCCTTTTGATCGCCGCTCGATCGATACCGCACTGCTGGCTGCGCGGGCATCTGCCACTGCGGCACTGGTGAGAGTCGCTGATAGCGGCGCCGCGCAAATTCTCGCCGCTTTGGACGATGGCGCCGAAGGGGTGATAGCGCCTCATATCGACTCGGTGGCAAAGGCCGAAGCGTTTGTGGCCGCCTGCAAATACTCACGCAAGCGTGGCTTCTCGAACTCGCCGAGAGCCGGCGGCTACGGCGCGAAAGGCCTCTGGCAACACGCCGATGAGGCCGATCAAACGGTGCTCACCATCGCGATGATTGAAGACCCGACAGCCCTTGATTCGATCGACGAGATTGTCTGCGTCGAGGGGTTGGACGCCATCTTCATCGGTCGTGGCGATTTGTGTGTGGCCCTGCAGGATCGCGCACCTGGTATGCCGCTCACCGAACTCGCGACTGCGAAAATAATCGCTGCCGCGCGCCGCGCCGGCAAGGCGATCTGCATGCTCGCCGCAACAGCAGAAGAAGCACATCTATTTCAGCGGCAAGGGGTACGGGGCTTTGTGATTTCTTCCGACCAGGGCTTCTTGCGTTCTGCCGCGTCGCAAGCGCTCGACCGGTATCGATCCTCGTGTTTGAACGCAGGCTAACTTTTTCCGCTCAATCGTGAGAGCCGTCATGTACGACAAAGCAGATCCAAGATCGTCTCTTTATACCAGTGCCGCCGCACAGCGATATGCAGCAGCGCAATATGCACGCTTTTATGAAAAAACGCCGACTGAAGAGCGCGACGGCGAGTACAGGGCCTGGTATGCCCGAGGGCAGAACTTTATCTGTGTTTATCTGGAGGGTCAGGCTGGAGCGGTATTTTCACGACTGGGACAAGTGGACGAGTTTTGCGTTCTCATACCCGACGCAGCGACCGCGTTGGAGATTCAAGCCACGGGTAAAGCAGCGGTTGCCGTTGCAGGCGAATCCATCGCCTTTGTACCGCCCGGCGATAGCAGCATTCGGGTTACCCAATCAGGTCGCCTGGTTCTGATATTCACCACGCGCAGCGCTGATTTGTGTGCCAAATGCATCAACGCCGATTCCTATGTTGACGCCCGGGAGAATATTCCGCCATTCCAGCCTTGGCCGGAGCCTGTCGGGGGTTACCAACTGCGGCACTACCGCTTGAATGTTGCGCCGGCACCGGGCCGCTTTGGGCGGATCTGGCGATGTTCCACGCTGATGATCAATTTCCTCGAGGCGCAGGTTGGGCCCAGAGACGTCACAAAACTTTCGCCTCATCACCACGATGATTTCGAACAGGGCTCGTTCGCCCTGGATGGCGCTTTCGTCCACCACATTCGCTGGCCATGGACGCCCAATCTGCACGATTGGCTAGCCGACGATCACGAGCATTGTGGCTCGCCATCGATCGCCGTCATTCCGCCACCGGCGATCCATACCTCGATGGGTGTCGCGCCGGGCTTGAACCAATTGATCGACATATTTTCGCCACCGCGAATGGACTTCTCGTTGCAGGACGGCTGGGTACTTAACGCAGACGATTATCCGCTTCCGGCTTAGCGACTGAGTGCCAAAACACCGCACATAAAGGGGGTCGCCAGGGAATGCGGTGCTTTTTGCCTTTAAAAACAATGGCCGAAAGACTGAATCACACATCACACAAAAACAAAAAAAGGTGTCGAAATGCGTGCGATAGAAAAGTTGCTTAAACCGAGTTGTTTGTCAGTCGCAGTGGGGCTTGCCAGTAGTGCGGCGCTTCCGGCATTTGCTTTTACGTTCAATGCCGGAGAGATAGAGGGGCAGTTCGACTCATCACTGAGCGTGGGGGCCAGTTGGGGGCTGGAAGATGCTGACCCCAAACTGATTGGTCGCAATAACGGTGGTAAAGGCTTTGCCCCGGGTTCAGATGATGGTCGCCTGAACTTCAACAAGGGTGAAACCTTTTCGAAGATCTTCAAAGGCCTCCACGAACTGGAGCTGAAGTATGGCGACACCGGGGTATTTGTCCGCGGAAAATACTGGTACGACTTTGAATTGAAAGATGAAAACCGTGAGTTCAAAGACATCAGCGACCACAACCGCAAAGAGGGCGACAAGTCGTCCGGTGCCGAATTCCTCGATGCATTCGTTTATCACAATTACAAGGTGAACGATCAGGTGGGCAGTGTGCGGTTGGGCAAGCAAGTCGTCAGTTGGGGGGAGAGCACTTTTATCCAGGGCGGCATCAACTCGATCAACCCGGTGGACCTGTCGGCTTTCAACCGGCCTGGCGCGGAGATCAAAGAGGGCCTTATTCCGGTCAACATGCTGTATGTCTCGCAAAGCCTGACCGAAAACCTTTCGGCCGAGACCTTTTATCAGTTGGACTGGGAGCAAACGCTGCTTCCTAACTGCGGCACTTATCTCTCGCCGGTGGACTTCGTCGCGGACGGCTGCGAGGGGCTGGCTGTCGGGCCCAACTTGTCGAACAACAACCTGGCTAAAGCAGCGTTACAACCCTTCGGCATCAATCTGGGGCAGGAGGGGATCATCCTGCCGAGAGCGCAGGACAAAGATGCGCGAAATAGCGGGCAGTGGGGGTTGGCGCTTCGACTGTACGTGCCTGAGATAGAGACCGAGTTCGGTGGGTATGTGATGAACTATCACAGTCGTCTGCCCTACGTGAACACCATTGGTGGCCCTCATGTGGTCGATCAGGGTTACTTGCCGCAGTTGTGCGCCAACATAGGGTTTCCCAATACGGCGGCTTGTTCGGGGGCGCTTGGCCCGGCCCTGAACACGTTGGGCCAGGCGTATCGCCTGGGCACCTCGAGTTATCAGGTGGTTTATCCGGAAGACATCCGTCTTTACGGACTTAGTTTCGCCACGACGCTACCGACGGGTACTGCGCTATCGGGGGAGATCAGTTATCGCCCTAATCTACCGTTGCAGATAAACGCACTCGATGAAGCCTCCGCTGTACTCAACAGCCCTGCATTGTCTCCACCATTGGCCAATGGCACTTATACCG
Source organism: Pseudomonas baetica (assembly GCF_002813455.1). Classification (NCBI taxonomy): domain Bacteria; kingdom Pseudomonadati; phylum Pseudomonadota; class Gammaproteobacteria; order Pseudomonadales; family Pseudomonadaceae; genus Pseudomonas; species Pseudomonas baetica. The sequence goes on from NZ_PHHE01000001.1 coordinate 990,721, forward strand.
CTGCCAACAATGCGGTGTTCGAAGGCTATGAGCGCAAACCGGTCACCCAGGCGCAGGTCACTGCACTGCATATGTTTGACCAGGTAATGGGTGCCGAGCGCTTCACGGTAATGGGGGAAGTCGGGGTTGTGTACGTCAGCGGCCTGGATGGCAAGGGCGGCGTACGTTACGGCCGTAACCCGGTATTTGGCCAAGGCGAGTTGTACCCCGACAATAACGTTTGCAAAGCTGGCAACGGACTGACTGCTTACAACTGCAATGAAGACGGCTTCACCACGCGTACCTCGTGGGGCTACCGCTTGCGCGCAGTCTGGGAATATTCGGGGCTGATTCCTGCGGTCACTCTGAGGCCAAACCTGGCCTGGTCCCATGACGTTGATGGCTACGCGCCTGAGCCTGGTTTCAATGAAGGCAGCAAGGCACTGAGTATCGGCCTGGATGCGGAATATCAAAACACCTATACGGCTAGTATTTCCGCCACTGATTTTTATGGCGGCGATTACAACATGAGCCGCGACCGTGACTTCGTCTCGCTGAGCCTCGGCGTGAACTTTTAAGCTGGAGAACAATAATGAAACGCTTAATGACTGGTGCTGCATTCGGGCTGTTGTTTCTGTCCGGTTTATCCTTTTCCGCGGTGTCGCCGGAACAGGCCGCGCAATTGGGTAAAACCCTTACGCCATTGGGCGCGGAGAAGGCAGGTAATAAGGACGGCACGATTCCCGCCTGGACCGGAGGCTTGGCAAGAAACACGGGTAAAGTGGTCGACGGTTATGTTGAAAATCCGTATGCAGCCGAGAAGCCACTGTTCGTCATTGACGCCAAAAATGTCGATAAATACAAAGACAAGCTGAGCCCTGGGCAGGTGGGTATGTTGAAACGCTACCCGGATACTTATCGCCTGCCGGTGTACACCACTCATCGCAGTGCCGCGGTTCCGGACACCATTTATAAAACTGCCGCTGAAAACGCCTTGACCGCGAAGGTGGTTGATGTTGGCCTGGTTGACTTCAAAGTCGCTTATCCGTTTCCTATGCCGCAAACCGCTTTGGAAGTGATGTGGAATCACATCACCCGATACCGTGGGCCGATTCAACGCTATAACAGCATTCAGGTCACACCGGAAAAAAACGGCGACTTCATACCGGTGAATTTTTACCGGGAGTTTGGCTATCGCGATCAAGTTAAAGCGCTGCAAACGCCAGATACCGACAATGTTTTCTATTTTTTCAAATCGGTCGTGACAACCCCGGCGCGTCTCGCCGGGAATGTGCTGTTGGTTCATGAAACATTGAATCAGGTACAGAATCCGCGCTTGGCCTGGATGTACAGCGGTGGCCAGCGCAGAGTTCGTCGCGCACCACAGGTGGCTTATGACAGCCCTTATACGGGCGCAGAGGGGCAGCGTGTCAGTGATAATGGCGACATGTTCAACGGTGCCATGGATCGTTACGATTGGAAGCTGGTGGGCAAGCGGGAGATGTATATCCCGTATAACGCCTATAGCCTGATGTCGCCGAAACTCAAGTACACCGATATCGTCAGGCCAGGCCATATCAATCCCGATTTGACCCGTTACGAACTTCACCGGGTATGGGAAGTTGAAGCTACGCTGCGACCGGGAGAACGCCATATTTACGCCAAGCGTTCCTATTTCATTGATGAGGACACTTGGCAAATCGTGCTGGCTGACCATTACGACGGCCGCGGCACACTATGGCGCGTAGGCAAAGGCCATCTGACCGAATTGTATGACCAGCAGATTCCATGGTTGGCGGTTGAAACGCTCTACGACTTGTTAAATGGTCGGTATATCGCCTCCGGCATGAAAAACGAAGACCACAATCCAATGGTATTTGGTGGCGAAGCCGTTTCATCCGAATTCACGCCGTCGGCATTGAGAAGCACGGGTATCCGCTAGGCGTAACGCTGCTGCAAATAGGGAAAAGTGAACATAACGTTTGGTGGAGATAGTGATGAGTACGACTTCAACCGTTTTTACCGATGGCGCCGAACTGACCTATGACATCGAAGGCACAGGCCCGCTGCTACTGTTGGTGGCAGGCGGAAATGGCGAGAGCATGCGCTTCGCACCGCTATCGGCCCACCTGGCCAACCGCTACACCGTCATCAAATACGATCGCCGCGCGAATGGTCGCAGTGGCGGTGACAAAACCGCAGAAATGAGCATGGCGCAGGCCGGCCGCGACGCGGCCGCCATCATCGAGGCGGCAGGTCGGGGCAAGGCCTTTGTGTTTGGCAACAGCGCTGGCGCCAATATCGCGTTGCAGCTCACTCAGGCTCACCCGCAACTGGTTCGTGGCGCGGTCATTCATGAACCGCCTGTCAGCGACTTCCTGCCTGAACCGGATGCCAGTAAGTGGCGTGCATTTTTTGATAACGTTTACGCCGTTTTCCTTGCAGAAGGCGCCGGCCCTGCCATGCGTCTGTTCGCGACGACGATGGTGGGGTTCGAGCGAAATGTGCTGGCGGCCCCGGGCGACCAGGCCGGTGGCGACCATGAGCGTTTCCTCGCCCATGAATTCCGCCATATCAACAGTTTTTTACCGGACCTGACGGCCCTGCGTAACGGCGCAGTGCCGTTGGCGATGGCCGTTGGGCGGGCCAGTACCGGGGCGTTCTACGCGCAGACTGCTCACGAATTGGCCAAGCAGTTACCCTGCCCGTGTGCGCAGGTGGTCGGCAATCACTTGGGGTATGCCTTCGAAGCAGAGCAATTTGCCAATGACCTGGACCTGATTCTCAAGGGCTTTCCCCGGGCCAGCGAATAAATGCGCAGCGCGCAGGAAGGAGTGGGCATATGAAGATTATTTGCATCGAAGAACATACCGTGGATGCTGACCTCGCCAATGCGACGCGTGAAGCGCAGGCCGCAGAAGCGGGATACATGGCGGACTGGGGCAGTCGGGTAGTCGACAAACATCCAGAGGGGGTGGTGAACCGCCCGTATCTGGTGCCTTACGCCGAGTCCCTCGAACTGGCTCGCGATGTGGGGGCCGGACGCATCGCAGAAATGGACAAGCATGGCATCGACATGCAGATCGTCTCATACAGTGGATCAACGCAATTGGCTCCGGCCGAACAAGCTGTGGAGCTGGCGCAGGCGCTGAATGATCGCCTGGCTGAGGCGGCGCGTGCCAATCCCACGCGTTTTGGCGGGTTCGCAACGTTGCCCTGGCAACATCCGCAAGCGGCGGCCGACGAACTTGAGCGGGCCGTTAAAAGCCTTGGCATGAAAGGCACGCTGTTGACTGGCAGGCCGGGCCAAACATTTCTTGATGATCCGCGTTATGAGCCGGTGCTGGCCAAGTTGAACGAACTGCAAGTGCCGATCTATGTTCACCCCGGCGCTCCCTTGCCGCAGGTTCGCGAGGCTTATTATGGGGGCCTGGACAAAGAGGTCAGTCGCGGTTGTCACTCTTTGGTTGGGGTAGCACAACGAAGCCGGTGTGCAGGTGATCCGCATGATGCTCAGTGGCGTCTTTGAAAAACACCCACGGTTGCAGGTTATCAGTGGCCATTGGGGCGAGATGGTGCCGTTCTATCTCCAGCGTCTTGATGACGCTATTCCACAGGAGGCCAGCGGGCTCTCTCAGTCGATAACCGAGACCTACAAAAAACACGTGCATGTCACTCCCAGTGGCATGTTTGATTTACCGCACTTTGAATTCATTCATAAGGTGTTGGGGGCGGATCGGATTATCTACTCGGTCGATTATCCCTACCTGACCCTTTCCGCTGCCCGGGCATTTCTGGAAAACCTGCCGATCAGTCAGGAAGATAAAGAGAAGATCGCCTACCGTAACGCCGAAACGTTATTTCGGTTGTAGTGTGATTACACAGCGACGCGCGGACCCTGTCCGACGCGTTGCCTTTTCTTTTCAATGCGAGCGTTTGCTACGATCTGAATCGAAGCTCAGTGAGTTAGAATTGCGCAGTCGAATATTTTGAAGAAGGGAGATCAGATCACGAACACCTCAGCCAACCACTCGGCAGGAAAACCCAAGGTTGTCCTGGATAAGCGCGCACGCACCCGTGCGGCCATACTTGATGCCACCTTTCAGGTTATCGGGCACGAACATGGCAGGCTGGCGCGAGTCGAGCAAATCACCGAAATCGCCAAAATCGCTCGTCCGACGTTCTATACCTACTTCAGCAGCATGGAAGAGTTGTTTTCAGCGTTGTCGTTCGAGTTGAGCCACGATTTCAACAATGCTGTAACGGCTTATTCGCAGACATTCACCAATGCTGCAGAAACCAAGTCGTTTGCAATTCGTTCCTACCTGACCAAAGCCGCCGCGGACCATCAGTGGGGGTGGGGAATGATCAACCTCAGCTATGGCGCACCCCTGTTTGGCGCCGATACCAACGCTGCTGCGATGGCAACGGTGCAAGCGGGCATGGACAGCGGAATCTTCAAGGTTACCGATGTGCGAGTCGGTCGGGACATGGTGCTTGGCGCGGCTTTGGCGGGAATGAAAACGCTTATGAGCGAACCCTGTCCGGATGATTATCCGGAAACCATCACGCGCCACATACTGATCAGCCTGGGAGTAACGCCTGCGCGAGCAGACAAGCTGGTGCGCGTACCGCTTCCGGATATCGCTACGCTGATGGGCTACTGCGCCGATTCTGATCAGCCGGAGTAGCAGCCAACCGCGCAGGCCGTGACAGTTCTGCTCGGCATTTCGTTTGCGTCCTCGCTACCGGTCCGGTAGAGAACATGCCAGCGCACGTTCTCTACTGGGCCGCCTCTACGATTAGTTGCTCGCCAGATCGCTCTGTTTTTTAGCTAGGCGCGGAAAAATGGCCAGCGCATTCTCGCGCATGAATGCCTTGTGCATGGCGCTGGTGATCTGAGTCGCATTGTCCAGATCGGCGACCAGTTTTATCGCCAGGGCTTCAGGAGTAAATGGCCAGTCACTGCCGTACAGAATGTGCGAAGGGTCAGCCACATGTAACAGCGCATCCAGCGCCACCGGAACCGGGAAACCCGCCAGGTCGTAGTACAGTCGGCGCAAGCTTTCATGCAGTTTTTTATCCTTCTGGTGGCCGACACCGAATGCGCCAAACGCGGCGGCACGCTCAGCCAGTAACGGCACCGCAGCCCCGGCATGGGGCACGATGACTTTAATATCCGGGTAACGCTCCAGGGTGCCTGACAGGATCAGATTGAACACCGCGCGAGTGGTTTCGAAAATGAACTCCATCATCGGATACGGATAGTTCAGCGGCTGCAAGGCGGTGGTGTCCTGACAGCAAGGACAATGGGGGTTTGTCGGGTGAATGAACAGTGTTCCCTGACGACGGTTTATCGCGGCGAAGACGCGTTCGAGTTTTTCATCCCCCAGATACAGGCCATGGAAGTTGGTTTCCATGACAATGCCATCGGCGCCCAGTACATCAAACGCGTAGTCGATCTCGCGCAGTGCGCCTTCCACATCCGGAAGCGGCGTAACGGCAAACAATCCAAAACGATCAGGGTGCGCCTTGACCGCTTTCGCACCTTCTTCGTTACAGTAACGGGCCATCTTGCACGCAGCCTGGTCGTCACCAAAATGCAGGCCCGGGGCGGAAATCGACAGCATGGAGGTCTGGATGCCGAGCTTGTCCATGACGCTCAGGTGCTGTTCGACGCTCCAGGATGGAATACCCGGCATGCCAGAAGGCTTGCTATGGCCTGCGGCAATGAGTGCCTTGCGATAGTCCTCTGGAATGTAATGCGTATGGACGTCGATGCGACCTTTCAGGTTTTTCGGTGTATCGGTATTGCCAGGCGCGTTGGCAGCCGCCGCAGGATCGGTATTGGCGTGTGCCGGCAAGATGGCTGCGCCCGCAGCCAAGCCGATCAAACCGGTCACAAAATTACGTCGCGGAATCCGGGTCGATTCTTCGTTCTGATCTTTGGACATTTCCAGCCTCTGTTTTTTTCAGGTGAGTGAAAGCCACGCGGTGATCAGCGGCGAGGTAATCGCCCATTGATCTTGCGGGTATAAATGCGCCGATCGGTGCAGTAAAAACGTGGCTTAAGCTACATTTCGCTTTGTTGAATGCACTTGTCGGAAGCGCCGGTGGTCAAGGGGAACAGGCGTTAGGAGGCAGTTTTCAGACCGTAAAAAACTGACAGCGCAGGGCGAAAACAAGGTGGGAGCGGTGAGGGTCGTTGGCAACGTTGTCGAGTTCATTGGACATACCTTGTTGTTATTTTTGATAGTCAACTTTGGGACTACGGCGAGCGCTCTGAAAACCTGCGGCTGCGCTGAAGGGCTGTTCCAGCGGCAGGTTTGAGCGCCCTGATATAAATTGACGAATTGTCTAATTGCGTGAATCCTATTGCTGGATAGACAAAACGTCAATAGTGCGAATTCATCGGTTTTCAAAAGAATCATCCGCCCAGGCAGTGTGAATCCGGTCTTCAGAAGTGCTCCGCATCCAAACGGAACAGGTCTCTGCTGCCTGCGCGAATCGATGTGTCCAGACTCTCGATGCGTGGCAACAAACGGCTGAAGAAGAACGCCGCCGTCGCCTGTTTCGCCTGGTGGAACGGGCTGTTGTCTTTCGCCACCCCAGCCATGCGTGCCCACATGTAGGCGTAGGCCACGTAGCCGAAGAGCTGCAAATACTCCACGCAGGAACTGCCGACTAGGTTGGCGTCCGATCTGGCGTGTTGCATCAGCCAGTCGCTGAGGGCTTCGAGGCGTTGGACAGTCGCGGCCAGTTCGACGGTATAGGGCGCGTTCGATTGCTGGATGAATTGTTCGATTTCCTGGGTGAATATCCGCAGCGCCGCGCCGCCATTAGCGAGCACTTTTCGTCCCAGCAGATCCAGCGCCTGGATGCCGTTGGTGCCTTCGTAGATCTGCGCGATGCGCACGTCGCGAACCAATTGCTCCTGGCCCCATTCGCGAATGTAGCCGTGGCCGCCAAACACTTGCTGGCCGAGTACGCAGCTGTCGAGCCCGGTGTCGGTGAAGAACGCTTTGGCCACGGGCGTCAGCAGCGCCACGAGTTGCGCGGCCCGCTGCTGTTCGCCGGCGTTATCGGAAAACTTCGCCAGGTCCAGTTGCTGGCCTACATAGCAGGCGAACGCGCGGCCACCTTCGGTCATGGCTTTCATGTTCAAGAGCATGCGGCGCACGTCGGGGTGGACGATGATCGGGTCAGCGATCCTGTTGGCTGCAATCGGTCCGCCCGGTGCGCGGCTTTGCAGCCGATCGCGGGCATAGGCGCGTGCATTCTGGTACGAGGCTTCGGCGCAGCCCAGGCCCTGGATACCGATGGACAGGCGCTCGTAATTCATCATGGTGAACATGGCGGCCAGGCCTTTGTTTTCCTCGCCGATCAACCAACCTTGCGCGTCATCGAAGTTCATCACACACGTGGCCGAGGCCTTGATGCCCATCTTGTGTTCGATGGAGCCGCAACCGACAGCATTGGTGTCGCCCAGCGAACCGTCATCGTTGACCAGGCGCTTGGGCACCAGGAACAGCGAAATGCCTTTGGGGCCAGCCGGTGCATCCGGCAGTTTGGCCAACACCAGGTGGATGATGTTTTCAGTCAGGTCCTGCTCGCCACCGGTGATGAAAATCTTGCTGCCGCTGATGCGGTAGCTGCCATCGGCCTGGGCCTGGGCCCGGGTTCGAATCAGGCCCAGGTCGGTGCCGGCGTGGGCTTCGGTCAGGCACATCGACCCGGCCCAGCGGCCTTCGTACATGGGCGGCAAATAGCGATTTTTGAGTTCGGCACTGGCATGCGCATCGATGGCCAGGCACGCCCCGGAGCTCAGGGCCGAATACAGCGCAAAGCTACAGTTGGCGGCGTAGAGCATCTCTTCGAAGCATACAGCGAGCATCTTCGGCATACCCATGCCACCGAACTGCGGGTTACCGCTCAAGCCTACCCAACCGCCTTCGGTATAGGTCGCATAGGCCTCCTTGAAGCCGACGGGCGTGCGCACCTGCCCTTGATGCCATTGCGCGCCTTCTTCGTCGCCGCTGCGGTTGAGCGGGGCGAGGAGGGCGCCCGTGATCCTGCCGGCTTCGTCGAGAATCGCCTCGGCGGTTTGCCAATCGAGGGTCTCTGCCAGTGCAGGAAGGCGCGCCCAGAGGGCGGGTGCGGCAAAAACCTCGTTCAGCACAAAGCGCATGTCGGTTAACGGAGCATTGAATTCGAGCATTGCAAAACCTCGGTGGCGGTGGGGCAAAAAATTATTCTTAGAAATCTATTGATGACTCTATCAAATATGATGACTATATCAATAACCCGCGTCGGGGCTTTTTTCGCCTCAGGCACGGGCACCACAAAAACAACACCAAAAACAGGATGAAGTCATGAGTGCGATACACCCGCAAACCACCGCGCAAACTGTCGCCGCCTCGGTTGACAAAAGCATTGCCCTGCAGGACTACGCGCGTTCGCTGATCCCGACATTGAAAGCCCGCAGCAAGGAAACCGCTGCCCTCGGTCGCCTGCCCGCCGAAACCATCGCTGACCTGGAAGCCGGCGGTCTGCTGAGCATGACCACGCCGCGCCAGTTCGGTGGCGACGCGGTATCCGTGCGTACTTTCCTCAACGTAGTGACCGAACTGGCCCGTGCCGATGCCGGCGTGGCCTGGGTCACCGCGCTGACCAACGTCACCACCTGGTGCGCAGCGACTTTCTTTGGCGCTGAGGCCGCCGAGGAAGTCTTTCGCGGTGCCAAACCTGCACGCGTGACGGGCGTACTGTCGCCACGCAAGGCCGTGGTGAAAAAGGTTGAAGGCGGTTATCTGATCGAAGAGGGTATCTGGGGGTTCAACTCAGGCATCTACCACGCGACCTGGGACATGCTGGGCATTCCGCTGGTCGATGCCAGCGGCAAAGTGGTGGACCAGGGCGTCGCGCTGATCCCCGTCGAGCAGATTGAAATTCTCAACGACTGGAACGTGATCGGTATCAGCGCCAGCGGCAGCTCCAGTGTGTCGGTGAAAAACGTGTTCGTGCCGGACGCGCGCATCGGTTCGGTCACCCGGGCCATCGAGGGCGATTATCCGTCCACCCACCTGGCCGGCGAACCGTTGTTCCAGACGGCCTGCATGCCAATGCTGGCAATCATCCTGGCGTTCCCGGCTCTGGGCCTGGGCATTGCGGCGCTGGAAACCTTCCTGGAAACCCTGCCGCGACGCAGCATTCAGTATTCGTGGTACGCCAAGCAATCCGAGGCCCCCATCACCCACCTGCAAGTGGGCGAAGCGTCGGCCAGGATCGAGGCTGCGCGCACCATTCTTGAACGTCATGCCGATGCCATGGACGCCGCCGCGGCTTCTGGCGTCTACATGGACTTCCAGGAGCGCGCCAAGGTGCGTCGCGACGTCGGCTTCGCGGAAACGCTGATCTGGCAAGGTGTCGACATGCTCGCATCGGCCTCCGGGGGCTCGCTGGCTTCCGCCAACAACCCGATGACCAAAATCTGGCAAGACGCCCGGATCGCTTCGTTGCACGGCATCGTTTCCCCGAACACCAACTTCGAAACCTACGGCCGGATCCTTTGCGGCATGACGCCCGGCACGCCGTTTATCTAAACGAGCTTCGGCGGGTATCAACGAGGAGTTTGGTTATGCAAGTTCGCGATGTAGATGCGCGGTCGTTTCGCCGCGTAATGGGCAAGTTCGCCACCGGCGTCACGGTGGTCAGTTTTATCCATGAAGGCCAGCCCACCGGCATGACCGCCAACGCCTTCATGTCGCTGTCGGTCGACCCGCCCATGGTGCTGATTGCCGTCCGTACCCAGGCGCGTTTCGCCAGCAGCATCAAGCCTGGGGATGCCTTCGGTATCAGTTTTCTGCGCGAGGATCACGAAGGGGTGAGCAGCCATTTCGGTGGTCGCCCGGTCCCTGACCACAGCCCGTCATTCATTGACCTGGGCGCGGCCCCGGTACTGGAAGGCGCCTTGGTGCAGCTGTCGGTTCGAGCGAATGCCATGCACGTCGGTGGCGATCACCTGATCTACACCGCTGACGTCGAGGCGCTGGAAGAATCGGACGGGCGCCCACTGCTGTTTTTCTCCGGCGCCTACAAGCAACTGCACGCCCTCGATCCGGCCACCTGCTGGTTTGATCTGAGCTAACAACAAAAAAGGAGCACAGCATGATTGCCATACGTGACATTGCCTACGTGCGCTATCAGGTTCCCGATCTCAATGCGCACGCTGACTTCCTGCGGGATTTTGGCCTGCTGCACTACGCACAAAACGCCACCTCGCTACAGATGGCGAGCTACGGCGGCGGCTACCCGGTCTACCTGGCCACGCCAGGACCCAACAAGGCCGTGGGTGTCGGCTACCGGGTTGCCAGCCTGGACGATCTGCACCGCGTGGCGGCGCAGTTCGATGTGCCTGTTCTAGACAATGAAGAGTTGGGGGCGGGTTCAATCGTGACCCTGCATGACCCCGATGGCGGACGCGTGGATTTGCTGTTCGGCGGCGATGTGATCAGCTCGCAATCGGTGCGCCCGGCGTTGCAACTGAACACCGCTGACAAGCGTCAGCGTCTGGGCAGCACCAACCGAGTGGCGGTGCAGGCTTCCCACGTGATGCGCCTGGGCCACGTGGTTCTGAAGACCGTCGATTTTCCGGCCATGTTCGCCTTCTATCAGGACGTGCTCGGGCTGCGGGTTTCCGACAGTTACTACGGTGGCTCGCAGACCAATACCGTCGCGGCTTTCATGCACTGCGGCCTGGGCGATGAGTTCACCGATCATCACACGGTGGCCTTGCTCAACCTGGGCGCCATGGAACGCGGGTTCGATCATTGCGCGTTCGAGGTGCTGGACTGGGATGACTTGTCCTGCGGCAACCAGTACCTGACGCAACAACAGCACCGTCACTCCTGGGGCATTGGCCGGCATGTGCAGGGCAGCCAGGTGTTCGACTACTGGCTGGACCCGGCCGGCAACAAGATCGAGCACTGGACCGACGGTGACCTGGTCAACGACGCCACCCCGGTGACCCATGAGCCGCTGACGCCCGATGCGCTGTCCCAGTGGGCCCCGCCTTTGAACCCCGAATTCCTGGCTTGAGCCACGTACCGATTAAGGAATCTTTCCATGAAACTCGCTCGTTACAGCTACAACGGCACCACCTCCATCGGCCGCGTCGAGGGTGATCGCCTGATCGACCTCGCGGCATTGTTGCCCGCGGGTGCCGCCGACGTCGCCGCCGTACTGGCTTTGCCGCACGTGCTGGCCGAAGCTGCGCCCTTGAAGTTACCGCGCAGAACAGCATCGCCCTGGACCAGGTGCGCCTGCTGGCGCCCATTCTGCGTCCCGGCAAATTCATGTGCCTGGGCATGAACTACAAGGACCACGAAGAAGAAGCGCGCCGCCTGGGCGTAGCCATTCCGACTTCCCAGGTCTGGTTCAGCAAGCAGATCACCTGCATCACCGGTCCTTATGACGACGTGCACTTCCCGCAAGTGGTCGAGCGCCTCGATTACGAAGCGGAAATGGGCGTGGTGATCGGCAAGGGCGGGCGTCGTATCAGCGAGGCGGATGCCTTGCAACACGTGGCCGGTTACTTCGTCGCCAACGATGTCAGCGCCCGTGACTGGCAGGCCAAGAGCCCGACCTGGACCCTGGGTAAATCGTTCGACACCCACGGTCCGATCGGCCCATGGATCGTCACCGCCGACGAGATCGCCGACCCGCAGCAACTGATGGTGAGCCTCAGAGTCAACGGTGAGCGCCGTCAGCATTCGTCGACCGAATTGATGACCTACAGCATCGCCAAACAGATTGCGTACCTCAGCGAAGTGATGACCCTGGAGCCCGGCGACATCCTGATCACCGGTACCCCGGCGGGTGTTGGCATCGCCATGCAGCCACCGACTTACCTGCAGGTAGGTGATGTGGTGCGGGTGGAAATCGAAGGCATCGGCCATATCCAGAACACCATCGTCGCTGAGCCCCGCTGAGTCAGTGCCGGCCGATCCGCATCGGCCGGCAACCTTGTGCTGATACAACAACAAGAGGAGCCCTGCCATGGCAGCCCGCAGCAAAAAAATCATCATCACTTGCGCGATCACCGGTTCCATTCATACGCCGTCGATGTCGCCGTATCTGCCCATCACCCCGGACCAGATTGCCCGTTCCGCCATCGAAGCCGCCGAGGCCGGGGCAGCGGTGGTGCACTTGCACGCGCGTGATCCGCACAGCGGTTTCCCCAGCCAGGACCCGGCCCTGTACGAGCAGTTTCTGCCGCAGATCAAGCGCGAATCGAATGTGGTGATCAATCTCACCACGGGCGGCTCGCCCACCATGAGCGTGGAAGAACGCATTGAACCGGCGATACGCTTCAAGCCGGAAGTGGCGTCGCTCAACATGGGCTCGATGAACTTCGGCATGTACGAGCTCTTGCAGCGCTACAAAGAGTTTAAGCACGACTGGGAAGAGTCATACCTGGCCAACAGTGACGAGCGCATCTTCCGCAACACCTTCAAGGACATTGCCCACATCCTCACGGCGTGCAGCGAGCAGGGCACCCGTTTTGAAATCGAGTGCTACGACATCGGCCACCTGTACACCGCGGCGCATTTTCGTGAGCGCCTGCTGGTCAAGGACCCGCTGTTCATCCAGTCGGTATTCGGCATTCGTGGCGGCATCGGTACGCACCCGGAAGACATCGCCCACATGAAGCGCACTGCCGACCGTCTGTTTGGCGACACCTACAACTGGTCGGTGCTTGGCGTCGGTGCCCAGCAGCCGCGCATCGCAACCCAGTCATTGCTGCTCGGCGGGCATGTGCGCGTGGGGCTGGAGGACAACCTGTGGCTGAGCAAGGGTCGCCTGGCGCAGAGCAATGCCGAGCAGGTCCGCGCCATCAAGGGCGTGATCGAATCGCTCGGCTTCGAAGTCGCCAGCGCTGACGAAGCGCGGCAAATCATGCAACTCAAAGGGCATGGCAACGTGGCGTTCTGACCGCCACGCCCGCACACCCTGACTACCTGAAACAACCGCCAACGCCTGCCGCCACCTGCGGCAGCGTCGGCGTGCGCGCCTGATTTGCCGACATCGACAGATCAGCCCACGCAATCGCTCATCGATGCCAATAAAAACAAGAGTCATACGGGAATTTTATGAATACCAACCTTGCGTTGAAACCACAGTCCCTGCTCGGCCCTTTGGCGGGCCTCGGTCTGTTGCTCTGCAGTACGCAAGCCTGCCAGGCGATGAATTTCAATATGCCCACGTCAGCGGGCATCGAGTCCGCACAAATGGGCGGCGCATCCATGGCGTTCGCGCAGTCGAGCATGATCGCCAGCGACAACCCCGCCGGCATGGCCGACCTGGGTAACCGCGTGGACGGTGGCCTGCAGATGTTCTTCGGCAGTTTTCGCTCCAGCTTCGGCAACGAAAACAACAAGGATGATTTCAAGGTGAAAGTGCCGATTCTCAGCGGCGGCTTCAACCATGTGATCGATGAGCGCATGTCGGCGGGCATGTCGGTCTACTCCATCGGTTCCGGCTCCGATTACAGCCATGCTGCGGTGCCGGACATGGGTTTTCCCGCGGTGAAGACCAAGATGATGTACGTCAACTTCGCCCCGACCCTGTCGTACAAAGTGACGCCGGATTTCGCCGTGGGCGTGTCGGCGCTGATCGGTGTCCAGCAACTTCAGGCCCGTGGCCTGGTGGTGCCGGGCGCCGATGGCACGCCGGCGTTGTCACCTACCCATGGTATTTCTACCTCCATGGGCTATGGCTGGCGGGTAGGGGCTTTATGGAAGATCAACCCGTTGCTCAGCGTCGGTGGTTCCTACTCGCCAAAAATGCGTTTCGGCGACGCGGACGGGTACAAGGATGACCTGTTGGCAATTGCTGGCGGCCACTTGGATCTGCCAGAGCAATATGGCGTTGGCCTGGCCTTGCACGTCACCGACGACCTGACCGTGGCGGCGGATTACCTGCGAATCGGCTGGAGCGATGTCGGCTTTCTCAATAACCCCGTCGGCGCCGGGCTCAACGATCAGAATGTCTACCGTGTTGGCGCATCCTGGAACGCCACTCCATCGGTGACCCTGCGCGCGGGCTTCAAGCGCGCCAGTGCCGCGGTCGATTCTGAGCACACCGCGGCCAACTACTATTCGCCGGGCATTCTCAACAACTCGGTCTCTACCGGTTTCACTTACCACTTGCCTGGGCAAACCGATATTTCCCTCGGCTACGAGTACCATTTGCCCGAGACCGTTCGTGGCAGCGGGCCGAGCACCGGCAGCAACATCGGTGCGCACTATTCCCAGGTTCTGCTGGGGCTGGGCATGAAATTCTGAACCAGGCAGCGGTACCGCTCTCGACGGTGGTGCCGCTGCGTTTTGCCAACCGGGGTCGCGGCTGTCATGGCCGGGTTGAGTCGGGTATCCTTGCGCCCTTACGCTCCAACACCCCCAGTCGGAACCGGTGATGAACGACAAGGCCAAGCCTGCCCCAAAAACCGCCAAGGCAACCGTGGTTGCCAGCCCAAAGCCCCCTGCAGCGAAGAAATCCGCTGCGGCGCCAAAGCCGGTGGCCGCGAAAAAAACCAAGGTCGCCGAGCCTGTCGCCGAACCAAGACAACCGCGAATCAACGAAAAAGCCCGTCAGCGCACCCGGACCCGGCTGCTGCGTGCCGCCCGTTCCGTCATGGGCCGCAAAGGCATCGAAGCCACCGCCATCAATGACATTACCGAAGAGGCCGAGCTGTCCTTCGGTTCTTTCTACAACTACTTCACCAGCAAGGAAGAAGTGGCCCGCGCCGTGTTCATCGAAGATGCGCTAGCCATGATCGAGGAGCTCGATTCCGGCACCTCGCCCGAGGCCGGCATTGCCGAGCGGGTCGGGGTGAACATCCGCCGCACGATTCACCGCGGCCTGACGGACCCGGTATGGGGCTGGTTCCTGGTGCATTCCATGTACAGCATCAACGACATGATCTCCACCATGGGCAACCCTTTGGCCCGCGACATCCACACCGGCAACAGCGAGAACGCCTTCGATGTCGTGGATGTCGACTCCACGGTTGACTGCATCATCGGTGGCATGATCTTCCTGCTGCGAAAAATCCTCGAAGGGCAACGTCCGGCAAGTGCGGTGGAGAGCATGGTGCAGTACATACTTCGCGGTATGGGCGTTGCGCATGAAGAGGTTGAACGGATCATTCATATTGATCTGTCGAACTGAGGTAAAAATTGAACCTGGCTTCTCCTTTAGCGCCGGGGAAAGCGAACGATAAGGGCGGCCTCGCCTGTGACGCTTTGCAGAAGTTTATTTCTGACCGTTTGCTAGCTGCCGCGAAGGACCGGAATCTGAAGCAGTCGCTGTAGGCTAACCGCTTTCGGCCCAGGTTGTTTGAAAACGCACTGAATACGTCGAAAACCGAGAGTCACGAGGATTGCCTGTTGAGTCCGCAAGCGCGAGCGTGAGTTGCTCTGGTCAGCTGTATAAAAGTTGGTAATGCCGTTTCGACCTCAGTACTACGCCGAGCACCCAATTTGCTGAAGCGCCAGTTCGATGTCGTGGAGCCCAACAAGGTTTGGGTTACCGACATCACCTACATTCGTACGTATGAAGGCTGGTTGTACTTGGCTGTGGTGCTGGATCTGTTTTTTCGCCAGGTTGTAGGCTGGTCAATGAAGTCGCAGATGACCAGCGATTTAGCCATTGATGCTTTATTGATGGCGGTTTGGAGGCGTAAACCGAAACAAGAGGTAATGGTTCATAGCGACCAAGGCAGCCAGTACAGCAGCTCCGATTGGCGTAGCTTTTTGAAGGCAAACAATTTGGTTGCCAGCATGAGTCGCCGAGGCAACTGTCATGACAACGCTGTGGCCGAGAGCTTTTTCCAGCTTCTGAAACGGGAACGGATCAAGCGAAAAATCTACACCACGCGGGAAGATGCTCGTAGTGATGTGTTCGATTACATCGAGATGTTCTACAACGTAAAACGCCGCCATGGTTTCAACAATCAGCTGTCACCGGTAGAGTTTGAAAAGCGTTACGCAATGAGCTTGCAAGGTGTCTAGAGAATCCGGGGCGATTCAAAGATAAGTACAACGTCATCATCATGAGTCCTGAGATTGGTGACATGGATGCTCAGTTTGAAGCTGCCATTCCCCGCGCTCATGGACTGATCGGCGGTAATCGTCGTCTAGGTGAAGCTGAGCTGGCTTCGGCTAAAAACCTTGAGATCATCTCGAGCATATCGGTTGGCTACGACAACTATGACCTCAGCTATCTCAATAGCCGAGGGATCATGTTGACCAACACGCCGGATGTCTTGAACGAAACCACGGCTGATCTAGCTTTCGACCTGATTCTCGCCACCGCGAGACGCATTCCAGAGCTTGATGCTTGGACGAAAGAGGGGAACTGGACGAAAACCATCGACGTATCCCATTTTGGTTGCGACGTGCATGGAAAGACGTTGGGCATTATCGGCCTGGGAAAAATCGGAGAAGCCATAGCACGCAGAGGGCGTTTCGGTTTTGGCATGAACATTTTGTACAGTGGCAACAGTCGTAAACCACAGCTGGAACAAGAGTTCGGGGCAAGATTCGTCCCGCAAGAAGAGCTTTTAAGCGAGGCTGATTTCGTCTGTCCGGTCGTGCCATTGACGGGCGGAACGGGAAACCTCATCGGACGCAAAGAGCTAGCGTTGATGGGCTCGGAGAGTATTTTGATCAACGTTTCTCGCGGCCCTGTGGTTGATCAAGACGCACTCATTGAAGCACTTGAAGAAAAGACGATACGAGCAGCAGGTTTAGATGTTTATGTGAAAGAGCCGCTCACGAAGGGGCTGAATTGTTACCGATGGTGCGGACTCGGGGTCATGCCGAGATAAGGGGGAAATTCACTCATTTGGTCTGCAACTACCGGCATTTTTCAAGGTGGTTGTCGCGTCAACCGTCTAACTATGCCGCTCTTTTCTCGACCTGTTGCTCTCGATCCGGGTTCAACAGCACGCTGCCGATCGGCTCCCAGTTACGCGTTCGATCCGACCACCGTTTCGGCTTTTTCTCTTTGGCTCGTTCGTACAGTTCATGACGCCGAGCCAGGATCTGTTGATCCTGCCCTTGATGCCGTTCCGCCGGGGTCACGAAGCGGATCCGGCTATGCCGGTGCTCGTGGTTATACCAGCGCATAAAACCCCTGACCCAAGCGCGTGCTGCGTCCAGGCTGGCAAAGCCATCCGTCGGCCATTGCGGGCAGTACTTCAACGTTCTGAACAATGATTCCGAGTACGGATTGTCGTTGCTCACTCGCGGTCGGCCACGTGACGGTGTGATGCCCAGTTCGTACATCTTGCTCAACAGCGTCACCGATTTCATCGGCGCTCCGTTGTCCGAGTGCAGCACCAGCGGCTCGTGTAAACACTGCTCACCGATCACGCTGGGTAATTGCACAGACTTGCCCACCCATTTGCATTCCACCTGACCAGTTATTTGCATCGGATCTGACCAGCAAGCCGCATGGCCATGACCGGCAGAGAACGCCCCAAAGCTGCCTATCAGGAAAGCCGCTGAGACGATTCGGAAATCCGTCTAATTAAACAATAAATTGATAATTCAACTTATTGTTGATATTTTTCGCAGCCTTCGATAAATCACTTGAAGGCACCAATGAAGGTTTCTGAAGTATCACCAGCCGAGCGGCAGCTGATTCTTAATGTGCTTCACAGCACCCTCAAAATGCTCAGTAATGCGGTTGGACTTCATACGGAGATCGTGTTGCATGACCTGACCAATCCGGAGCGATCCATTCTTGCCATCGCCAATGGTCATGTCACTGGAAGAAAAGTGGGCGGGTCAGTGTTGGGCGGCCCACGGCAGGACTTAGGGTTCATCGCCGTCAGGTGCGCCATGGAAGATCACTCAAGCTCTGATCCCGTAGTGGTGGAGAACTATCCGACACTCGCGGCTGACGGCCGCCCGCTCCGCAGTTCCACCGTAGTGTATCGCGACAGCAGCGGGCAGCCTTTCGCCAGTATGTGTATCAATGCCGACTTGAGCGGTGTTGCTGCCGCCCACGCCGTTCTCGGAGGACTTCTGGGGCTGGAAGGCGTGCCTGAGTCACGCGTCGATGAGCCGAGAGATATGGAGCATCTGATGGCGGAAATCATTCAGGTAGCTTGTCCCGGCGGTGTCGTAGGGATGAAAAAACCTCAAAAGCTTGAAGCTGTACGGCAAATGCAGGATCGCGGGATATTCATCGTCAAAGGCGGGATTGAAAAAGCCGCTGCCGCGCTCGGCGTGACCCGATACACCGTCTACAACTACCTGGAGCAGATCCGGGCTACAGAAAACGCTAGCGGGCAGGAGTGATCAGAATGCAACTCGATATTTTCCAGGTGGACGCTTTTTCCTCTGAGGCTTTCGGCGGCAACCCGGCGGCGGTTTGTCCGCTGGAGGCCTGGTTGCCTGATGCGACGCTGCAACAAATCGCCGCAGAGAACAACCTATCCGAGACTGCCTATGTTGTGCGTAACGGTGAGGTGTTCGAGTTGCGCTGGTTTACTCCCACGGTGGAAGTCGACCTGTGTGGCCATGCCACTCTGGCAGCCGCCTGGGTGCTGTTCGAACAGCTTTGTGAAAACCGCGACATGCTGCGCTTTTCCACTCGCAGCGGTGAATTGAGGGTGCGCCGTGAAGGCGGACGCCTGGCCATGGACTTCCCGGCCAAGCAGCCTGAACTCGTAGCTGTCCCGCCAGGCCTTTTGCAAGCCTTGGGCCTGGAACGGATTGATGCGCTTTATCGCACAGATGATTACGTGGTAGTGGTCGAGGATGAAGCCATCATCGCCGGCCTCAATCCCGACTTCGTTGCACTGGCCGCGTTCGATGTGCGCGGTGTCGCGGTTACCGCGCCGAGTCGTCACTTCGATTTTGTCTCTCGCTGGTTCGGGCCTCGGGTGGGGGTGAATGAAGACCCGGTCACCGGCTCGGCCCACACCTCCCTGGCGCCATACTGGGCCAAGCGCTTAGGCAAGCGCGGCCTGAGTGCCGAGCAAGGTGGGACGCGCAAGGGCCAGTTGCACTGCGAAGTCCTGGACAGCGACCGAGTCATTATCAGCGGCCACGGCGCGCTGTACTTACGCGGCACTATCTTTATCTGAGACCAGTTCATTCAGGCGAACTTGCTCAACAGAGGAATGAGTACCACTGCGAGGCTCATTCTTCTGCGACCACACTCTTGAAGGTACCTTTTGTAAAGGACTCGGTTGAATCGCATTCACGGAGGAATTTGAATGTCCGCTTTTTGGCCGTTATCTGCCTGATGTAGATGCAGTTACCCGAAGGAAAAGTGGTACGACTTGTTTACTGACCCAACGATTGCGGACGCTATCCTTGACCGCATCTTACACAAATCTCACGTTATTCAGCTCAAGGGAGAGTCTATGCGCAGGGCTAAAAGCCGGAAGCGCTGAGGTTCTCCCAGCTGAAGGGGCATATAGTGTTATGGCGAGTAGCTATGCAGTCAATGACACTGCGACTGGTCAAGTCGAATGCAAACGCTTGGTCAGATGCCATGCAACTGATTGTTCGATAGCACTATTTTCCGAAGTGCCTTGCCATAATTGAAGGGTAGGCATGCCTACCATGCATCACAGCTGCCCTGGGGGATACTCATTGAGCGGTTTATCAGCCTTGAGGAACATTATGCCTAGCCCAGATCTTTCAGAACTACTCGCTCAAGTAACCGAGATTGTTGTACGTGCAGGTACTCTGCTCGCCGAAGAGTGGAGTCGTCCGGATGGACCTCGTGGTCTGGGTGATAAGGCAGTCATTGACGTAGAAATCGAGCGTGTTTTGCGGCCTGAACTACTCAGCCTCCTCAAATGCGATTTCTGGGGTGAAGAGACTGGTCACGTTCTTACAGGGCATGCTTGGTGTTGGGTTGTGGACCCTAATGATGGCACAAGTGACTTTTTGAAGGGCTTGAAGGGGTCAGCGATATCGGTTGGACTCCTGTATAACACCATCCCCGTGATTGGGGTTGTATACGCACCAGTGACAGCCTTTACTGGGTCAGTTTTCGGTCAGCGGCAACACGCGTGGACAGCAGATGTAGAAAAGCCCGCACGCGGCGGGCTATTCGATAAAGCGTTAGACACGAAAAAGTCTAGTGGGATAAACGCTCTGCTCAGACAGTGAGCAGGGCGTTGTACAGCGAAGGGCGGTTCATGCCCATTCGATTAGATATCGAAACGATCGAGGTTCATGACTTTGGTCCAGGCTTTGGCAAAGTCCTTGACGAACTTTTCCTTGGCATCGCTTGCTGCATAGAACTCAGAGACTGCGCGCAGTTCCGAGTTGGAGCCAAATACCAGGTCAACCGGTGTGGCTACCCACTTGATATCACCGGTCTTGCGGTCGCGACCTTCGTAAACGCCTTCATTCGATGATTTGGACCAAACAGTCGACATGTCTAGCAGGTTGACGAAGAAGTCGTTGGACAATGCGCCCGGACGGGTAGTGAGGACGCCATTTTTGGTGCCATCAGTGTTCGCTCCAAGCGTTCGCATCCCCCCGACCAGTACCGTCATTTCTGGCGTGGTCAGTGTTAACAGGCTGGCCTTGTCGACCAGCATTTCGGTCGGAGAGAGACGAGCGTCTGCGCTGTAGTAGTTACGGAAACCGTCAGCCTTGGGCTCCAGTACGGCAAATGAGTTGATATCCGTCTTGTCTTGCGTGGTGTCCATACGCCCGAGGGTGACTGGTATTTGAATAGCGTAGCCGCCTTTTTTCGCAGCAGATTCGACGGCGCCGGAACCTGCAATTACGATCAAGTCGGCGAGTGAAACTTTTTTTCCGCCTTTCTGGCTGGCGTTAAAGTTCTTCTGGATGGTTTCTAGCTTGGCGAGCACTTTCGCCAATTCAGCAGGGTTGTTGGCACTCCAGTCTTTTTGCGGAGCAAGTCGCAAACGGGCGCCGTTGGCGCCACCGCGCATGTCGGAACCACGGAACGTGGAGGCCGATGCCCACGCCGTACGTACCAGTTCACTCGTGCTAAGCCCTGAGGCGAGTGCATCGGCCTTTAGGGCTGCGATGTCCTTGGCATTGATCAGTTTGTGGTCGAGTACTGGAATCGGGTCTTGCCAGATCAACTCCTCTTTTGGCACATCAGCGCCAAGGTAGTGGGTGCGTGGACCAAGGTCACGGTGAGTCAGCTTGAACCACGCTTTGGCGTAGGCGAGTTCGAATGCTTTCGGGTTCTCAAGGAAGTGACGGGCTACTTTCTCGTAAGCAGGGTCGAAACGCAGCGCAAGGTCAGTGGTGAACATAATAGGGGCGTGGCGCTTATCTTTGACGTGAGCGTCAGGCACCATCGCTGCAGCCGACGGGTCGGACGGAATCCATTGCGTCGCACCTGCCGGGCTCTTGGTCTGAACCCACGTCCAGCCGAAGAGGTTGGACAGGTATTGGTTGGTGAACGTCGCCGGGCTTGACGTCCAGGCACCTTCCAGACCGCTGGTGATGGTGTCTTCGGCGTTACCTTTGCCACAGGTGTTTTTCCAACCCAAGCCTTGTTGTTCGGTCGGGGCGCTTGCAGGATCAGCGCCCAGGCAGCCTTCGGGCTTGTGCGCACCGTGGGATTTACCGAAGGTGTGGCCGCCAGCGATCAGTGCAACGGTTTCTTCGTCATTCATTCCCATACGCGCAAAGGTGTCGCGAATATCGTGCGCGGCAGCGATTGGATCGGGTTTGCCGTTTGGACCTTCCGGGTTTACATAAATCAGGCCCATCTGCACAGCGGCCAGTGGTTTCTTCAGCTCACGGTCGCCGTGGTAACGCGCATCACCGAGCCAGTTGCTTTCAGGCCCCCAATAAACGAGATCGGGCTCCCAGTCATCCGCGCGACCGCCACCGAAACCGTAGGTTTTCATGCCCATCGATTCCATGGCCACGGTGCCTGTGAGCACCATCAGGTCACCCCAGGAAATCTTGGCGCCGTATTTCTCTTTGATAGGCCACAACAGGCGACGTGCTTTGTCGAGACTCACGTTGTCCGGCCAGTTGTTGAGCGGATCAAAGCGCTGCTGAGCACCATCAGAACCGCCACGACCATCCATCGTACGGTAGGTGCCTGCGCTGTGCCACGCCATGCGGATAAAGAAAGGGCCGTAATTGCCGTAATCCGCTGGCCACCAGTCTTGTGACTGGGTCAGCGTGGCCTTGATGTCTTTTTTCACTGCTTCCAGGTCAAGACTGTTAAACGCCTTGGCATAGTTGAAATTGGCGTCTGCGGGACTGGAAGACGGGTTATGTTGTCGCAACAAAGAAAGATCGAGACGGTTGGGCCACCAATCTTTGTTGGTCATCTGCTCCTGCTTGCCAGCCATGGAGGCAGCACCGGTGTTGTCCGCGTGTACGAGAGGAGAAAAACCAACTATCAGGGCGATCGCCAAGGGCAGTTTTTTTATGCGCATGGGGGGCTTATCCTTGTAATTGAGATGGACCGAGCCAAGTGATAACTCGGCCTAAAACGTGTCTCAAATCAGACTAGGACTCTAAGCCCACCCCCTCTCTCAGACAATTCACGTTGCCAATGGGCGCGATTGATAACCTGACTGGCGGATGACAACGATGAAATGCTGGTGATGGCTGGGCCTGGCTGTTAACGCCGTGGCGCCGATGTTTTCAGGACATCCAAGGCTCGGTTCCTGCGGGCGCAGTGCGTCGTAACGTGGCGGCCAGCAAATCAAATTCATGTGAGCGTGGATGCGATCGGCGCCAGACCAGCCCAATACGGCGGTGCTCATTTCCTCGCAACGGTTTTATGCTCAGTCTGGTGGTGTCTGCGTAATGGGTCGCCAGCGCTGGCAATAACGTACAGCCGCGGCCTGCGGCGACCAAGTGTTGCAGCGTTTCTAGGCTAGTGGCGCGGCAGTCGGCTGAGTCTTCAACCTGGAATTCATTGCGCCTGCAGGCTTCCAGAGCTTGTCCGCGCAGGCAATGACCATCGGTGAGCAACAACAATTTAAGGTCGCCGAGCTCTTCAATCGCCACATCGGCTTGAGCGGTTGTGGCGTGCCCCAGAGGTAGTGCTACCCAGAACGGTTCGTCGAACAACACCCGCTCATCATGGGCTTCCAGATCAAGCAAACGCGGCAACCCCTGTACGGCGGCTTCACACCGCAGGCATTCGGCAGACCGCGTCATTGTTTGTGCGAGAGGGCGGGGCAAGGCCAGCAGAACGGTATCGATGGACTGATTGTTCAGTCGCTCGCATAAATCGGCAGTCAAGCCTTCCTGAATCACCAGCTGCAACTTGGGATAAGCGGCTTCCACTGCCCGCAGCAGATGAGGCAGGTAATAAGGCGCCAAGGTCGGGATGATACCCAGCGTGAGCGCTCCCTCCAGTGGATCGCGACGCGTGCGCGTCAACGCCAGAATGGTATCGGTCTCAGCCAAAATGTGTCGTGCGCGCTCGACAATTTGCTCTCCCATTGGGGTGAGTGTGAAGTGCTTGCTCTGACGGTCGACCAGCACCTGACAGAGGTAGTTCTCCAGCTTGCGCAATTGAGTGGACAATGTGGATTGAGTGACGCGGCAGGCGTCGGCGGCGCGTCCGAAGTGACGGTGATCCGCCAGCGCGACGAGATAACGTAGTTCTCGTAAGGTCATGAGAGTCTCATTTGAATGGCGTTTGTCTGGGGGGCACGAGGCATGCGCCTCATCGTGGCCATTGACGCACGTTATCCCGCGGTCAATCTATCTGCCCAAACGAACTGCAGATCTGAAAGAGACACACGGGCTCACCAAGCGTACTTTTGTTTTGTGATAACCGAATTGGGTGCCGTTTTTTCGCAGCAGTGTGGCCAAACGCAGTAATGACGTTGAATTGGAAAAGACCAGGGCTAGCGCTGAAGCAAAATTAACCGTACATAATACAAGGTTTTTACCCCGTTCGCTCTATTTGCGTGTGTGTGATGTCAATCAGCGTCCAATAGTTTCCAGTTGGCTACGCGGTTTTCATCTATTCCTTGCGCTGTTTTAAGCAAAACGAATCATTGCCGGTTTCGAGAATGTCGCAGTGGTTGGTGATGGCGCGGTGCTTCGGCAAGCAGCTCGCGCCAGGCAGTGGTCATGTCATGCAGCTGTAAGGTCTTGAGTTGGGCTGTGCGATCAATGGACATACTGTCCGCTCCGTAGCTGCTGCAATCGGCCAGCAGTTCAATGCGGGCGGTTGCAGGAGCGGAGTGCAACACGGTTATTGAATTGAAGCAGGAGCCTCATGTTGCAAGCCCATCAGCTGAGTGAATACCTCGATCGGACACAGCCAGTTAAATCGCTTGCGCGGTTGGATGTTCAGCAAATACGCAAACTTGTCCATCCAACTCCTCTTGGGTGTACTTGGACAGGTCGGTTCCCTTGGGCAAAAACTGACGGACAAGGCCGTTGGTGTTCTCGTTGGTTCCACGTTGCCATGGGCTGTGCGGGTCAGCAAAGTAAACAGCAATACCCGTCTTCTGAGTGAGTTCGGCGTGCCTGGCCATCTCCTTGCCCTGGTCATACGTCATGCTTTTACGAGCTGCCAGCGGCATGCCATTGAGCGCCGCGCTGAACCCTTCGACCGCCGATGTCGCCGTCGCGTCATTCATTTTCACCAGCATCAAATAGCCGCTGGAGCGCTCAACGAGTGTCCCGACCACCGAGGCGTTGTTCTTCCCCTTGATCAAGTCGCCCTCCCAATGCCCCGGCATCAACCCGTCTTCAACCTCCGGCGGGCGCAGGTGAATACTGACCATATCGGGAATCTGGCCGCGACGATCAACGCCCCCGGCGCGCGGTCTACGTGTGCTCTTGCCTTGTCGCAGACACTGCACCAACTCCTTGCGCATCTCCCCGACAGGCATCGCATAGATCGCTTTATAGATGGTTTCCCGGCAAACGTAGGCTTCTTCGAAATTGATTTTCATGACGCGCAGCTTGCCCGTGATTTGCTCTGGGGAAATTCCATTTGGCTGTTATCGGCTCAGCCGATTTAAGCCTTCGAATTATCGATTTGTGCTGCTATCGATGGGGCTTGAGTATGGAGCCACTTCCAACAATAAAAATCGAAGGCCCCGCCATGATTGCCCGATTCCATAATCCTGTTGATACCCGTTTCGGCTGGGATAGCCTGCTGGAGCTTGCCTCAATCACCGAAAATCAGACCGTGGCCCTTGTGATCTTTCCCGAAGCACGAGGACTGGGATTAGTGGATCGTATTGAGGATCTATTGGGCGACCGGCTGGTGTACATCGTTGAAGATGTTCAACCCAATCCTGATGTTGCTCAATTGCGTAGCACCTATGAGCGGTTCTGGCAGGAGGCGGGTGATTGCCATGCAGTCCTCGCCGTGGGTGGTGGTAGCGCGATCGATACTGCCAAAGCGCTCATCGTCGGCACCGAATCAGGCAGCTTTGATGAGTTGCTCGCTTTGTTGGCTGCGGGCAAACCCTTTGTTCCTGCGCGTAGCAAACAACTGATTGCTGCGCCCACCACGGCGGGCACCGGGAGCGAAGTCACTCCGTGGGCCACTATCTGGGACACCGAGAATCAAAAGAAATATTCCCTGCACCTGGACTGTACCTGGCCCAAGGTCGCCATTATCGACCCGAAGTTGATGCTGACTGTTCCGGCCGGTGTCACCGTTTCTACCGGCCTGGACGCCCTGTCGCATGCGCTGGAGTCGATCTGGAACATCAATGCCAACCCGATTTCGGACACCTTTGCCATTTCCGCCATTGAAGACATCCTCGAGTGCCTTCCGCTGTTACGCCGTGACCTGACCAGCAAGGAGCTGCGTTCACGAATGGCGCTGGCCGCACTTAAAGCCGGGATGGCCTTTTCCAACACCAAGACGGCGTTGGCCCACTCCATTTCTTACGAGATGACTCTGCGTCACGGGCTGCCTCATGGTATCGCCTGCTCTTTCACCTTGCCGTTGGTCTTGGGCCTGGCTTGGGGGCATGACGAAGCGCGCGACCGGATCCTGCAACGGGTGTTCGGCAACGACCTCGCCGAAGCGCAGGCACAACTACGCGATTTCCTGCACAGCCTTGATGTGAAAACCGAGTTTTCCGACTACGGCGTCACGGCCAAGGAAGCCGAGGAGATGATTAATTTCGCCATGCAAGGCGCGCGAGGCAAGAACTTCATCGGCGCGAAAGCGGCCTAGCGGTTTCTCCCTCGAAGCACTGTCGCGGCGTGACGGCCGCGGCAATTTCCTACTGCACCAAGAGTGCACCCTCCGATTCCACGCGGAGGGAACAAACAATAATAAGGAAAAGATCATGAATCGTGCCCAAACCATGCCTGGTCTCGCAACATCCACTTCATCGTTCCGAGTCGCTCAGTGGCGCATGCTGCTGGCGGCCATGTTCTGTTATCTGTTTTTCTACACCGGTCGGCAAACCTTTGGTTTTGCCATCCCGGGTATTCAGGCCGAGTTCGGCTTTACCAAGGAGCATCTGGGCTGGGCCTCGGCCGCTATGCTCTGGGCCTATGCCATTGGCCAAGCCATCAATGGCAACCTCGCCGATAAATTCGGGGGGCGGCGGATCATGACTGCCGGCGCGGTGTTGTCTTGTGCGGCTAACTGGATGACCAGCTTCGCCCATGGTTTTACCGCTCTGATCCTGCCCTGGGGGATCAACGGCTACTTCCAGGCATTGGGTTGGGCGCCGGGTAGTCGACTCATTTCCAATTGGTGGAGTGCGGGCGAGCGCGGCAAGGTGTATGGGTTTTATGTGTTTGCGGCCGGTTGTGCCTCGGTCCTTTCTTATGTCACCTCGATCGTCGTGCTCGAGGTGCTGCAACTGGAGTGGCGCTGGATCTTCCGTTTGCCGGTGCTGCTGATGCTGGCGGGGGGCATCATCTTCTACCTGGTGGCGCGTGAGCGTCCGCAGGACATGGGTTTTGAACCGCTCGCCGACACCGGGGTGGCCAACGCCGATGACAAGAACCACGAAGTGGCTCACGGTGAAGTCGAAACCTCGGCGCAACGCTATAAAGCGGTGCTGAAGAATGCCCGCTTGATCATCGCCGCTGTGTCCCTGGGATTCCAGAACGCGGCCCGCTATGGCCTGATCGTCTGGGTACCGGTGCACTTTCTGGGCGCCAACTGGAAAAGCGGCGACAGCCTGGTCGATCCGAAATGGATTACCGTAGCGCTGCCGGTTGGTATGGCCATCGGTGCCCTCAGCAATGGCTGGGTGTCGGACAAACTGTTCGGTTCCAAACGCTACCTGGCAATCATGCTTTACATGTTCCTCGGCGCGGCAACCAGCCTGTGGATGTGGAGCCTGCCGCCGCATAGCGCCCTCGGTCTGGTGGCGTTGTTCCTCTGCGGTTTCTTCGTCTACGGTCCGGCGTCGAGCTTTTGGGCCTTGTGCCCGGACCTGGTCGGTGCCAAACGAGCAGGTACGGCCACCGGCGTGATGAACTTCGCGTCCTATCTGTTTGCAGGTCTGGCCGAGCCCCTGATCGGGGGCATGCTCGATGCTACCGGGAACACCTCTCTGATCTTCATCGTGGTCACTGCCGCCTGCCTGTGCAGTGCCTCGGTGGCACTGTTCATACGACGTTGATTGCTAGGCTATAGATGCTTGAATCAGAGACGGTAGCTCAGGAATAGGAACTTTTATGTACCAGTATCACAAATGGCTACGTTCCTTTCACGCGGTAGCGAAGACCGGCAGCTTCACGCTCGCTGCCGAGTTCCTGAGCGTTGGTCAGTCAACGGTCAGCGAGCAGGTTACTGCGCTGGAAAAAAAGTACTCCGTGGAACTATTCCACCGTCGTGGCCGCTTTATCGAAATGAGCTGGGCCGGACACCAGCTCTATGCGATCACCCAAGGTCTATTCGGCCAAGAGGATGAAGCTGTGCAACTTCTTCAAAGTTTCAAACAGCACAAAACCGGAATGCTGCGACTGGGGGCTGTATCTCCGCCCATTGCGATGAACCTGACTTACGAGTTGATGCAGAGGCATCCGGACATAGAACTGGAAACCTCGTTCTCTCCTGAGAAAGAGACGCTGGATCGCCTCTTCAACTTTGATATCGATGTGGCGATTCTTGCTCTCTCAGAATTCGATCAGCGTTTTCACACTCAGCTTTACCGGCGCTATCCGATTATTGCTGTTGTCCGCGATGATCATCCTTGGGCCAGTCAGAAAGAGGTGCACGTCGAGCAGATCAGCGCAGAGAGGTGGGTCCTTCGTGAAAAAAGCTCGCGGACTCGTCAATTAGTGGAAGAAAGCTCCCAGCTTCTCGACGTCACCCTGAATTGCGTCATGCAATTGAACAGCCGTGAGGCGATCGTCCACGCCATCGCCAAGGGCATCGGAATTGGCTTTGTTTCCGCCGTCGAGTACGCCGAAACCCCTGGCACAAAACCGATCACTTTTGTAAATCCCCCGTTTTTTATTGATTACCACCTGTGCTGCCTCGGTATTCGCAAAAACCGGCCGATGATCGCAGAGTTGTTCGACTCGAGCCCTACGCCGACAACCTAATCCCGTAACGCGTTTGAACAATCAATAGGCCTACTTCTTGATGATGAGGGGGACGGCCTTCACATACCCAAAAAATGGAGACTCACCATGCACTACAAACAACCTTCCCAACTGCAAGCCGTGGTTTTGGACTGGGCAGGCACCGTCGTTGACTTCGGGTCTTTCGCACCGACTCAAATCTTCGTCGAAGCCTTCGCCGAGTTTGGCGTTGCGGTCTCCCTGGAAGAAGCCCGCGGGCCGATGGGCATGGGCAAGTGGGATCACATTCGCACGCTGTGCAACGAGCCACAGATTGCCGCACGTTACCAGGCCGCCTTCGGCCGCCTGCCAACCGACGAGGATGTCACCGCCCTCTACGAGCGCTTCATGCCATTGCAAATCGAGAAGATCGCCCTGCACTCGGCACTGATTCCCGGGGCTCTCGATACGATCTATGCCTTGCGCGGAAAAGGTTTGAAAATCGGGTCCTGCTCCGGTTATCCGGCGGTGGTGATGGAGAAAGTCGTCGAGCTGGCGCGGAAAAACGGCTACGTCGCCGACCACGTCGTGGCGACCGACGAAGTACCCAATGGTCGCCCGCACCCGGCTCAAGCCTTGGCGAACGTCATTGCGCTGGGGATTAGCGACGTCGCCGCTTGCGTCAAGGTCGACGACACCTGGCCGGGCATTCTCGAAGGCCGTAGCGCTGGTATGTGGACGGTCGCATTGACCTGCTCCGGCAATGCACTGGGCCTGACCTATGACGAATTCAAGGACCTATCCCTCGAGGAATTGGCCGAGGAACGCGCGCGCATCGTCAAGATGTTCGAAGGCTCCCGCCCGCACTACCTGATCGACACCATCGTTGATTTGCCGGCAGTCATTGAAGACATCAATGCTCGTCTGGCACGTGGAGAAACCCCTCAGGGCTCCTGACCCTGTAGGGCTTGTGCAAATGACAGTGGCCGTCCCACGGGCGGCCACAACCAAAAACAACAAGAGAACACCACCATGAACTACGCCCACCCCGGCACTCCCGGTGCCATCGTTTCCTTCAAGTCTCGTTACGGTAACTACATCGGCGGCGAGTTCGTCGCGCCGATCAAAGGTCAGTACTTCACCACGACTTCGCCCGTGAATGGCCAACCGATTGCCGAATTCCCGCGCTCCACGGCCGAAGACATCGACAAGGCCCTGGACGCTGCCCACGCCGCTGCCGATGCCTGGGGCAAAACCTCGGTTCAAAACCGCTCCCTGGTGCTGCTGAAAATTGCCGACCGCATCGAGCAAAACCTGGAACTGCTGGCCGTCACCGAAACCTGGGATAACGGCAAAGCCGTGCGGGAAACGTTGAATGCCGACATCCCGCTGGCCGCCGACCACTTCCGCTACTACGCTGGCTGCATCCGCGCCCAGGAAGGCAGCGCCGCCGAGATCGACGAACACACCGCGGCCTATCACTTTCATGAGCCCCTGGGCGTGGTCGGGCAGATCATTCCGTGGAACTTCCCGATCCTGATGGCGGCCTGGAAACTCGCCCCGGCCCTGGCTGCCGGCAACTGCGTGGTGCTCAAGCCTGCCGAGCAAACCCCGCTGGGCATCACCGTGCTGATGGAGCTGATCGGCGACCTGCTGCCGCCCGGCGTACTGAACGTGGTGCAAGGCTTCGGCAAAGAAGCCGGCGAAGCCCTCGCTACCAGCAAACGCATCGCCAAGATCGCCTTTACCGGCTCGACCCCGGTCGGCTCGCACATCATGAAATGCGCCGCCGAAAACATCATTCCGTCCACCGTGGAGCTGGGTGGCAAGTCGCCGAACATCTTCTTCGAAGACATCATGCAAGCCGAGCCGTCCTTCATCGAAAAAGCCGCCGAAGGCCTGGTGCTGGCGTTCTTCAACCAGGGCGAAGTCTGCACCTGCCCGTCACGCGCGCTGGTGCAAGAGTCGATCTACGACGACTTCATGAAAGTCGTGATGAAGAAAGTGCTGTCGATCAAACGTGGCGACCCACTGGACACCGACACCATGGTCGGCGCCCAAGCGTCCGAGCAGCAATTCGACAAAATCCTTTCGTACCTGGAAATCGCCAAGGGCGAAGGCGCCGAGCTGCTGACCGGCGGGAAAATAGAAAAACTCGAGGGCAACCTGGCGACCGGGTATTACATCCAGCCGACCCTGCTCAAGGGCACCAACAAAATGCGTGTGTTCCAGGAAGAAATCTTTGGCCCGGTGGTGAGCATCACCACCTTCAAGGACGAAGCCGAAGCCCTGGACATCGCCAACGACACCGAGTTCGGCCTTGGTGCCGGCCTCTGGACCCGCGACATCAACCGCGCCTACCGCATGGGCCGCGCCATCAAGGCCGGTCGTGTGTGGACCAACTGCTACCACCTGTACCCGGCGCATGCTGCGTTCGGCGGTTACAAAAAGTCCGGCGTCGGCCGTGAAACCCACAAGATGATGCTCCACCATTATCAGCAGACCAAAAACCTGCTGGTGAGCTACGACATCAATCCGCTGGGCTTCTTCTAAAGATCAGCCTCGGCCCGAACCAATCGTCCTTGACAGTGAGCACTTTGCACTGTCGAGGAACGCCGATCGAACGTGTTTTCACGTTCTTCACCAATAAGCGCGACTAGGCGATTGCCCCGGATCTATAGGTCTATTTGCACCAGACCTATTACCGAAAACGGCGGTTGCTCCGATTCTTGGATGACTCTTTGGAGCCCTTGATGAAAATCCGTTACAAGGTAAGCCTTGTGGCTGCTTGTGTGCTGTTCATAACCACCAGTCTTCTGTCGCTGGTTCAAGTTAGTCAGGTCCGTTCTATTTTGCGCACGCAAGTCGAGGAAGGTATCTCCGAATCGAGCAATGCAGTGGCACGGCAGATCGAAAACTGGCTGAACGCCAAACTTCGGCTGATGGACTTGGCGGCTCAGGCGATCGACAGCCAGTACAGCCCGCAAGCCACCCAGCGCATCATCGATTCCCCGATACTGAAAAATGAATTCGAACTGGTGTTCGGTGCCCTTCAGTCTGATGGAAAACCGATCAAGAACTCCGCACCCTGGAGTCCCGGTCCTGACTACGATGGACGCTTGCGCCCTTGGTATGCGAGCGGAAAGGTGGGTAGTCAGTCGGTTTTAACCGAGCCGTATAAGGCTTCAACTTCCGACGAAATCCTGATATCGGCCGTCACCAAAATCAGCGATGGCGGCCAGTTTCTCGGTGTGTTTGGGGGACAAATTCGTCTGAACACGGTTGCCGAGGCCATTAATACGTTGGACTTTGGCGGGGCCGGCTATGCATTTCTGATGAGTCGAAAGGGCAATATCATTTCCCACCCGGACGCCAATCTAAATGGTAAGCCCTACGGCGAAATTTTTGGCGGTGCCCAGCCACCACTCTACAGTCAACTGCAGGAGGTACAGATAGAGGGAAAGACACTCCTAATTTCCTTCATCCCTCTTTCTCAGCTCAAGGGAATGGATTGGTACATTGGTGTGGTACTGGATCAGGACATCGTCATGGCAGCAGCCCACACCCTGAGTTGGCGTGCCGTCATCGGTACGGGCCTGGGCGTGCTGCTTAGCCTGTTGGTGTTGGGGCTGCTGGTCAGACGGCTACTGCGCCCCCTGGATCAACTCAAGGATTCGCTGGCAGACATCAATCGCGGAGAAGGTGACCTGACCCGCCAATTACCCGTGGTCGGCAATGATGAAATTGCGCTGGTCGCCGGTGAGTTCAACCAGTTCCTGCAGAACCTGAAGGCACTCATTGGCGATGTGAAAAACAGCTCGCAACAAGTCCGCGAGAGCACCACAGCGACGTCATGCGAAGCGGATCAGGCCGCCAACCGCGTACAGATTCAATTACAGGAACTGGATCAACTCGCCACCGCCATGACCGAGATGGCCTCGACCGCTGAGGACGTGGCGCGCAATGCTCAAGTCGCGGCTGAAGCGGCGATCGTTGCCACCGAGGAAGCAGCAGACGGGGTGGCCCTGGTCTCCAAGTCAACGGGTGCGATCAAGCGTTTGGCTGACGAGATGGACGACACCGGTCATGCCATCAATGAATTGTCCACGCTCAGTCAAAGCATCGAATCGATTGTGGCGGTCATCACCAGTATCGCCGACCAAACCAATCTGCTCGCGCTCAATGCAGCCATCGAGGCGGCACGTGCCGGCGAATCGGGACGTGGTTTCGCCGTGGTGGCTGATGAGGTGCGCTCACTGGCCTCGCGTACTCAGCAATCCACTCAGGAAATACGCCTGATGATTGATCAACTGCAGACGGGCGTGAAGCACGCTCAAGTGCGAATGCAGCAAAGTCGCGACACGGCCAGCAAGACTGCAGGCGATGCCAATGCCGCAAATGAAACGCTTGAGCGCATACGTGAAGCCATTTACCGCATCAATGACATGAACCTGCAGATTGCCGCGGCAGCTGAAGAACAGAGCGCTACGACCGAGGAAATCAATCGCAACACGACGAACATCCGCGATATCAGTCTTGAAGTATCCGGCAGTGCGGACAAGCAGGTTCGTCAATGCTCGGCGATGGTGGACCACG
Source organism: Pseudomonas baetica (assembly GCF_002813455.1). Taxonomy (NCBI): domain Bacteria; kingdom Pseudomonadati; phylum Pseudomonadota; class Gammaproteobacteria; order Pseudomonadales; family Pseudomonadaceae; genus Pseudomonas; species Pseudomonas baetica. Next base: position 1,023,807 of record NZ_PHHE01000001.1, read on the forward strand.
TTGGCCAGCAAGACAAACTTCTCAGTCGCTTCAGGATTTGAGTTTCGCAATTGCCCAAATGCTCAGGCTGCAAACAGTGACAGATCACAAAAACAACTATTCCACCGAGGTAAGAAAGATGAGTGCGGCTTCCCTGTATCCCGTTCGTCCCGAGGTTCTGGCCAACACGCTGACCGACGAGGCGACCTACAAGGCCATGTACCAGCAGTCGGTCGTCAACCCGGACGGCTTCTGGCGCGAGCAAGCCAAGCGCCTCGACTGGATCACGCCTTTCACCACGGTGAAGCAGACTTCCTTCGACGACCATCACGTCGACATCAAATGGTTCGCCGACGGCACCCTCAACGTTTCCTACAACTGCCTCGACCGTCATCTGGCAGAGCGCGGTGATCAGGTGGCGATCATCTGGGAAGGCGATGACCCTGCCGAAAGCCGTAACATCACCTACCGCGAACTGCACGAACAAGTCTGCAAGTTCGCCAACGCCCTGCGTGGTCAGGACGTACACCGCGGCGACGTGGTGACTATCTATATGCCGATGATCCCCGAAGCCGTGGTCGCCATGCTGGCCTGTACCCGGATCGGCGCAATTCACTCGGTGGTGTTCGGCGGGTTCTCGCCAGAAGCCCTGGCCGGTCGCATCATCGACTGCAAATCCAAAGTGGTGATCACTGCCGACGAAGGTATTCGTGCCGGCAAGAAAACCCCGCTCAAGGCCAACGTCGACGATGCGCTGACCAACCCGGAAATCAGCAGCATCCAAAAAGTCATCGTGTGCCAGCGCACCGGTGGCGACATCAAGTGGAACCAGCATCGCGACATCTGGTACGAAGACCTGATGAAAGTGGCCGGCACCGTGTGCGCACCAAAAGAGATGGGTGCCGAAGAAGCGCTGTTCATCCTCTACACCTCCGGCTCGACCGGCAAGCCCAAGGGCGTGCAGCACACCACCGGCGGTTACCTGTTGTACGCGGCCATGACTCACGAGCGTGTGTTCGACTACCGTCCGGGCGAGGTCTACTGGTGCACCGCCGACGTCGGCTGGGTCACCGGCCACAGCTACATCGTCTACGGCCCGCTGGCCAACGGCGCGACCACGCTGCTGTTCGAAGGCGTGCCGAACTACCCGGACATCACCCGGGTGGCGAAGTTGTCGACAAGCACCAGGTCAATATCCTCTACACCGCCCCGACCGCCATTCGCGCGATGATGGCCGCGGGTACGGCCGCCGTCGAAGGCGCCGATGGCAGCAGCCTGCGCCTGTTGGGCTCGGTGGGCGAGCCGATCAACCCGGAAGCCTGGGACTGGTACTACAAGAATGTCGGTCAATCCCGTTGCCCGATCGTCGACACCTGGTGGCAGACCGAGACCGGCGCGACCCTGATGAGCCCGCTGCCGGGCGCCCATGGTCTGAAGCCGGGTTCTGCTGCACGGCCATTCTTCGGCGTGGTGCCGGCACTGGTGGATAACCTGGGTAACATCCTCGAAGGCGAGGCCGAGGGCAACCTGGTGATTCTCGATTCGTGGCCGGGTCAGGCGCGCACGCTGTATGGCGACCATGACCGCTTCGTCGACACCTACTTCAAGACCTTCCGCGGCATGTACTTCACCGGTGACGGCGCCCGTCGCGACGCCGATGGTTACTACTGGATCACCGGTCGCGTGGATGACGTACTCAACGTGTCCGGCCACCGCATGGGCACCGCCGAGATCGAAAGCGCGATGGTCGCGCACCCGAAAGTCGCCGAAGCGGCGGTGGTCGGTGTGCCGCACGACATCAAGGGACAGGGCATTTATGTCTATGTCACCCTGAAAAATGGTGAAGAGCCGAACGAGCAGCTGCGTCTGGAACTGAAAAACTGGGTGCGCAAGGAGATCGGTCCGATTGCCTCGCCGGAAGTGATTCAGTGGGCACCGGGGCTGCCGAAGACTCGCTCGGGCAAGATCATGCGGCGGATTCTGCGCAAGATTGCGACGGCTGAGTACGACGGGTTAGGGGATATCTCCACCCTGGTCGATCCGGGTGTGGTACAGCACTTGATTGATACGCACAAGATTATGAAGACAATCTGATCCGTCAGTCATCATCGAGTCTCCCGCCCGGTAACTTACCGGGCGCTTTTTTGTTTGTGTCATGAACAGGGTCGGTATCTGAATAATATTGATCTACTTTGGATGTTTGGTACAAAAATATTCACTTAGCAATATTATCGGGTCATCCATGGCGACCTTGGCCTTAAAGATGAGTGACTTCCACTGTTGATCTTGCTTGCTGGAATTCTTTAATGTTTCCCGGCGGGAGAGGCTGCCCGTTGTTCGAGTTGTGGCTCAAGCTTATCAATCGATTGCCAATAACTTTCTCTGATCATTAACAAAGTATTTTTTTCGTTTTTATAAGTCGTGCTGTTTATGGCGTGAAAGGTAGAACTACATTTATAGGGGGGCGCCAGCCAACCAACAACTTAGTATCGGCTGGGTCGATTGTGACCTGCAATCAAACGATTTGAGATATGAGTACGTGGCGTTGAGTATGACGTTACTTTTAACAACAAAAATAAAGGAGTCGTCATGACTGCTCGTTTCCACAATCCAGTTGATACACGTTTCGGCTGGAACAGCGTTTTGGAACTCGTCGCTCTCACCGAAGACCAAAACGTCGCTCTTGTGATTTTTCCCGAAGCGCGTGGACTGGGATTGGTGGAGCGTATTCAGTTTCTTCTTGGCGATCGGTTGACGTACATCGTTGAAGACGTGCAGCCCAACCCCGACGTGTCCCAACTGCGCAACACTTATGAGCGTTTCTGGCAGGAAGCAAGCGATTGCCAAACGGTCATCGCCGTCGGCGGAGGCAGTGCGATTGACACCGCGAAGGCGCTGATTGTCGGCACTGAGTCGGGCAGCTTTGATGAATTGCTTGCCTTGCTGGCAACGGGCAAGCCCTTTGTCCCAGCCCGCAGCAAAGCACTGATAGCGGTCCCCACCACGGCAGGCACCGGTAGCGAAGTGACCCCTTGGGCCACCATCTGGGACACCGAGGGCCAAAAGAAGTACTCCCTGCACCTGGATTGTACCTGGCCCAAAGTCGCCATTGTCGATCCCAACCTGATGCTCACCGTACCGGCTGGCGTCACCGTTTCCACCGGTCTGGATGCCCTGTCGCATGCGCTGGAATCCATCTGGAACATCAACGCCAATCCGATTTCAGACACCTTCGCGGTTTCCGCGATTGAGGACATTCTGGAATGCCTGCCGCTGCTGCGTCATGACCTGAGTAACAAGGAGCTGCGTTCGCGGATGGCCTTAGCCGCTCTCAAAGCCGGGATGGCTTTTTCCAACACCAAGACGGCCCTGGCCCATTCCATTTCCTACGAAATGACCCTGCGCCACGGCCTGCCCCATGGCATCGCTTGCTGCTTTACCTTGCCGCTGGTCCTGGGTTTGGCGTGGGGCCATGACGAAGCGCGCGACCGCACGCTGCAACGCATTTTCGGCAACGATCTGCCCAAGGCACAGGCGCAGCTGCGCGAGTTTCTGCACAGCCTGGGGGTGAAAACGGAGTTTGCCGACTACGGCGTCACGGCGGGCGAAGCGGAAGAGATGATTAATTTTGCCATGCAAGGTGCACGCGGCAAGAACTTCATCGGCTCTCAAGCAGCGTAACCCCTACTGCCAAGCACTGCTGCGGCGTGTCGGGCCGCGGCGATTTCCGACTGCACCTACATAAAGTGCACCCTCCGACTCGCTCGGGGGGAACGAACAATAATAAGGAAAAGATCATGAATCGTGCCCAAACCATGCCAGGTCTCGCAACATCTACTTCTTCGTTCCGAGTCGCACAGTGGCGCATGCTGCTGGCGGCCATGTTCTGTTACCTGTTTTTCTACACCGGCCGGCAGACGTTTGGTTTTGCCATTCCGGGCATTCAGGCCGAGTTCGGTTTTACCAAGGAGCACCTTGGCTGGGCCTCGGCCGCCATGCTCTGGGCCTATGCCATCGGCCAGGCTATCAACGGCAACCTCGCCGATAAATTCGGCGGCCGACGCATCATGACTGCCGGCGCGGTGTTGTCTTGTGCGGCTAACTGGATGACCAGCTTCGCCCATGGTTTTACTGCTCTGATACTGCCCTGGGGGATCAATGGTTATTTCCAGGCCTTGGGCTGGGCGCCGGGGAGTCGACTGATCTCCAACTGGTGGAGTGCCGGCGAGCGCGGCAAGGTGTATGGCTTGTATGTGTTTGCAGCAGGTTGCGCGTCCGTCCTTTCCTACGTGACCTCGATCGTCGTGCTCGAAGTCTTCCAACTGGAGTGGCGCTGGATCTTCCGTTTGCCCGTGCTGCTGATGTTGGCGGGAGGCATTGTTTTCTACCTGGTGGCGCGTGAACGCCCGCAGGATCTGGGCTTTGACCCGCTGGCGGATACCGGTGTGGCCAATGCCGATGACAAAAACCACGAAGTGGCACACGGTGAAGTTGAAACCTCGGCGCAACGCTATAAAGCGGTGCTGAAGAATGCCCGCTTGATCATCGCCGCCGTGTCCCTGGGTTTCCAGAACGCCGCCCGCTATGGCTTGATCGTCTGGGTACCGGTGCACTTTCTGGGCGCCAACTGGAAAAGCGGCGACAGCCTGGTCGATCCAAAGTGGATTACCGTAGCGCTGCCGGTGGGCATGGCCATCGGTGCTCTCAGTAATGGCTGGATTTCGGACAAACTGTTCGGTTCCAAACGCTACCTGGCGATCATGCTCTACATGTTCCTCGGCGCGGGCACCAGTCTGTGGATGTGGACCCTTGCGCCTCACAGCGCCCTGGGCCTGGTGGCGTTGTTCCTCTGTGGCTTCTTCGTCTACGGCCCTGCCTCCAGCTTTTGGGCCTTGTGCCCGGATCTGGTCGGCGCCAAGCGGGCGGGTACGGCCACCGGTGTCATGAACTTCGCGTCCTATCTGTTCGCTGGCCTGGCTGAACCCCTGATCGGCGGCATGCTCGACGCCACCGGCAACACCTCGCTGATTTTCATCGTGGTCACCGCTGCCTGTCTGTGCAGTGCCACGGTCGCGCTGTTTATCAGGCGTTAATGCTCAGTCTGAGTTGCACGGATTAAATGCCCGAAAATAAGAATCAGGACTTTTCTATGTACCAGTACTACGAATGGTTCCGTTCTTTTCATACGGTTGCAAGAACAGGTAGTTATGCGCTTGCGGCTGAATATCTACGCGTTCGCCGACCGATCGTGTTTGAACAGATGAACGCTTTAGAGAAGAGTTTTCAGTGGAGCTATTTCATCGTCGCGGACGTGCCTTCGAATTGAGTTCCATAGGACGTCAACTGTTTGCAATAACTCGAGGTCTTTTCGATCAAGAGGATGAAACCGTGCAATCGAGGGTTAGCCCTAGCAAACTCAGGAAGGGCTCACTGCGAGTGGGTGCTGTATCACCTCCAATCGCAATGAACATGATTTATGCATTGATGCATCACTATCCCGACATTGATTTGAAAACATTCTTCAATACCGAAAGTACGACGTTGGAGCGGCTATACAACTTTGATATTGATGTTGCAATCTTGGCTCACTCGGAGTTCGATCAGCGTCTATATACTCACTTATATCGACGCTATCCTATTATTGCCGTTGTTCCCGAAGGTCATCCCTGGGTGCGACAATGTGAAGTTACCGTCAATCAGATCGGCAGTGAAAAACTTGTTCTGCGTGAAGGGAGCTCTCGAACGCGCCAACTCGTTGAAGAAGGATGTAGGGAGCTTGATGTCGAACTCAATTGCGTAATGCAACTGAACAGCCGTGAAGCTATCGTGCACGCCATCTCGCAGAATATGGGTATTGGATTTGTCTCGGAGGTCGAATACGTTCGGGCGCCTGGCACTCGTCCAATAATCTTTGCCGATCATCCATTTCACATTGATTACTACCTTTGCTGTTTGGATATACACCGTGCACGGCCGCTGATTGCCGAACTACTTAACTTCAGCATGACGCCCTACTTGGCGCCGCATTAGTTTGTTTAAAGAAGAAGCTACGAAATCGCCCTCCCGCAGTTGGAGGGAAGCTCCCACTCATTCCTCGAACGGAGATTCATCATGCAATACAAGCAACCTTCCCAAGTACAAGCTGTGGTCCTGGACTGGGCGGGCACTGTCGTTGACTTCGGGTCTTTCGCGCCCACTCAAATCTTCGTCGAAGCCTTTGGCGAATTCGGCGTTGCAGTCTCCTTGGAGGAAGCGCGTGGCCCGATGGGCATGGGCAAGTGGGACCATATCCGCACATTGTGCAATCAACCGCAGATTGCTGAACGCTACCGCGCCGCCTTTGATCGCCTGCCGACCGATGACGATGTCACCGCGCTCTACGAACGTTTCATGCCTCTGCAGATTGAAAAAATCGCCTTGCATTCGGCGCTGATTCCGGGCGCTTTAGAAGCCATCGCGACCCTGCGCGATAAAGGCTTGAAGATTGGTTCCTGCTCCGGTTATCCGGCGGTGGTGATGGAGAAAGTGGTCGAGTTGGCCCGGCAGAACGGCTACGTCACCGATCACGTCGTGGCCACTGACGAAGTGCCTAACGGCCGTCCGTACCCAGCCCAGGCGTTGGCGAACGTGATAGCCCTGGGGATCAGCGACGTGGCTGCCTGTGTGAAAGTCGATGACACCTGGCCAGGCATCCTCGAGGGTCGCAGCGCTGGTATGTGGACCGTCGCACTGACCTGCTCTGGCAACGCACTGGGTCTGACCTATGACGAATACAAAAACTTGTCGGCGGCAGTGCTGGCTGAAGAGCGTGCGCGGATCATCAAGATGTTCGAAGACTCGCGTCCCCACTACGTGATCGACACTATCGTCGAACTCCCCGCCGTGATCGAAGACATCAACCTACGCCTGGCACGCGGTGAGCTGCCTCAAGCCTACTGAGTGTTTTGAGCTTTTTGCTACTTGTCTGGCTTGCGCATCAAGCCGGGCAAGTAGCTATCCGAGCAATCTAAACCATGGGAAATCCCACGAACGGAAGAGTGGGCGTACTGGCAATTTGTTCAAAAACTATTGGGAGTTTCAGTCCAGCCGTTTGGACTTGAAAGACGAAGGCGAGATCCAAAAAGAGGCGTCTCTAATGACTATGCTGACAATTAATATTGTTCAAGTCATTCACCTGTTTCGTCGTCAGATTTTGAATTTATCTGTTTAAGGTTGCGTCAAAAACGCGAAATAGTACTTGCAATAGTAGTTGCCGATCCAGCAACCAAAGTGCGCTGTTGATCGAAAACGATACGGTTCTACATTGCGTAACGTTTTCGTGAAACCGAGCTTTTCATAATAAAAAACCTGGAGCACAAAATGTACAAGCAAACCCTGTCGGCTGCCGTGGCGCTGGCCAGTATCTCCTCATTTGGCGTCTATGCTGGCGAAGCCGCACCCGAAGGCTTCATCTCTGGTAGCAAGGCAAGCGTCAGCTCGCGCACCATGTATTTCAACAACGACAACCGCGTTGGTGGTGCAGATCAGAAAGAAGCTGCCGAAGGTCTGCTATTTAACTACGCTTCCGGCTACACCCAAGGCACCGTTGGCCTTGGCGTCGATGCTCAAGCGCTCATGGGTATCCATCTGGACGGAGGTAAGGGCCACCACCCTGACAACAACACCTTTTCTCCAAGCGACTCTGATGGTTCCGCTGAAAAAACGTGGAGCCGTGGAGGTGCCAACGTCAAGGCCAGACTATCCAAAACCGAGCTGAAGGTGGGCAGCGCGCTACAACCTAACTTGCCGATCCTCGTTGCCAATGACGGTCGAGTGCTGCCTCAAACTTTTCAAGGCGGCATGTTGACCTCAAAAGAATTCAACAACGTGACGCTAAATGTCGGCAAGATCACTCAGGCAGCTGGCCGTGCATCCAGCAACTGGGCTGGGCTCTCAGTAGCCGGGGCAACACAGGATTCCAACAGTTTTCAGTTCGGTGGCGCGGACTGGAAGATCACCAAGGATTTAACCGTTCAGGCATATCATTCGCAACTTGAAGATTTTTACAAGCAAACGTTTCTTGGCCTAATACACGTCTTGCCGATAGGCGATGCCCAAAGTTTCAAAACCGACCTGCGCTACTTCGATAGCAGTTCCGATGGCAGGAATGGGGATGCGGGCTACCGTTTCAACAACAACAGCGGATACGCGAAAAATGCGGGCGAGGTCGACAACAAGACCTGGAGCGCCATGTTCACTTATACCCTTGGCGGTCACTCATTAATGCTCGGTCATCAGCGCGTGAGCGACGATGGCGGGTTCGTTTGGGTAAACAATGGGAGCATCACTGATAGCCGTGGACGCAATGAAGGGGAGGGGGGCTCCAGTTTTTATCTGTTCACCGATAGCATGATCAACCAGTTCGCCCGTGCCGGAGAAAACACCACTTTCGGCCAATACACCTATGATTTCGCTCCTGTTGGCGTTCCAGGCTTGAAAGCCAGCGTCGCGTATTTGCATGGCGATGATATTAAGGATGTGGGTAATGGTAGCGATCACTCTGAGTGGGAGCGCGACATGCGCGTCGACTACGTTGTACAGAATGGTCCGCTGAAAAACTTTGGCGCGTCCCTGCGTCACGGCGTCTACCGCGGTGACGATTCAGGCTCGGTTCGTAACACCGACCAAACCCGTCTGATCTTTAACTACACCTACACGTTCATGTAAATAACGTGTAGTAAAAGCCCCGTAAACTCTCGGGGCTTTTATAAACAGGCATGCGGTGGATTTTCATTTTCCGAGATCATGGTCGCAATTGAATGCACTGCGTTACGATCCGTGCACTAACATGGTCAGCGCTTAATCAGTAACGACAATACTGCGCTCGCCGCACAGAGTCCCGCTACCGTCGGAAAAATGATCGACGTACTACCGGTCGAGTCGATCAGGTGGCCGATGACCTTCACCGATGCCCGCGAATATATAGGACGCGGTATTGAGAACGCCTGTCGCGGTGCCCGCAACGTGCCGTCCAAAGAGATCGGGGCACAGTGCCCAGAACGACGCCGCCGGGCCGAAGACGAAAAATCCGCAGAGGAAAAGCAAGCCAATCGCAACCATGCTTCCGTGTGGCACGAACATCATGATAATCGCGGTGGCTGAAGCCAGGACCATATACGAAACAATTGCCAGATAGCGTCTGCCCTGAAACACGGTATCGGAAATCCAGCTGTTCGACAGTGCGCCCAGTGCCATTCCTACAGGCAGTGCGACAGTGATCCATTTCGGGTCAATCAGCGTTGACGACGTCTTCCAGTCCAACCCGAGAAAATGTACGGGTACCCAGACCACTAATGCGTATCGCGCGGCATTCTGAAAACCGATGGCGAATCCGGCGATATAAAGTCGCCAGTTTCGCAGCACGACCAGGTATCGCTGTGCGCTCGTTAAATCATCTTCAGCTGCTAATGGTGAGCCGCCATCCGAGAATTCGAGGCTGCGCAGGTTTTTGTCTTCGGGACGCTCGGAGACAAACACCCACAACACTATTGCGCCGAGTAGCATCGACAATGGAGCGAGTCTGAAAATCCAAATCCAGTCGAGATGCATCGCGCCCAGAATGACCAGGGGCAAGACAAAAGCGAGTACGGAGGAAAAACCGGAAAATCCTACATACACGCCATAAACAAAACCGCGATTTTTATGCCCCCACCAGTTCGACAGTAGACGGCTGCCGGGCGCAAAACCCATGGACTGAAAGTAGCCATTCGCCCCCCAAGCGAGCAGGAAAAACCAGAATGAGTGGCCGAAGCTAAAGACCCAGTTTGCCCCCAGCGAGAGAATCGCGCCCGCGATCATCATTCGTTTACCACCGAGCTTGTCGCCCAAGTTGCCATTGATGAACTGGCCGGCTGCATAGCACCACAACATCGTGGCGCTGATCCAGCCAATCTCGTATTTCGACAAACCGTAATCATGCTGGATGCCAGGGATCGCGAAGCCCAGGGTCTGGCGCCCGGTGTAATAGAAGAGATAACAGAACGTCACGCCGATCAGTGCGCGCCATTTATATTGATCAAAGGTGGATACTCGCGATGTCGCTTTGTATTGCAGGGTATCAGCGGTTTTTGTAGGCATGCCTGTCTCCGTGTGGCGCGCAGTCTTTCACTGCGCTGACCAGTTTTTGGATTAAGCGGGGGCGCGCAGTCTTCGCTGCGCTGCAGGGTTTGCGAGTTAAGCGAGATGGTTGAGCGCGAGATCGATAATGTCGAAATTGCGCAGTCGGCCGGGGCTATCGAGACCGACCAGCTTGCGGTTGAAGATCAGTGGCACTTTCTGCTCGGACACACCACCGTGGGAGCGCAAGGGCACCGTCAATCCGGACAGGTCGTGTTTGTCGGCAGCACTGCCAAGCACCGTCAGCCGTTCACCGAGTATCACCAGGTCGCCGATCCGGTCTTCGGGTAGTTCGAACCGCTGGCAGGCCTGCGAACGCGTCAAGACTGCTTCGACACCCGCCATGCCTGCGAGAAAATCGATGGCATCGCGCTGTGGTACCGCATCGCGCAAGTACACGGTCGCGTAAGATCCCAGCGCACCGTGATGCACCACGTAGGGGTCGGTGATTGGCAGCAATACCCGTGTGCGCTGCATGCCATATTGGGCATCGAGCAGGTCTTGCAAAAACAGGATGTTGGGGCGACCTATCGCATCGGTCTTGGCATTCATGCCGTGATCCGCCGTAATCGCCACGATCGCGCCTTGCTCGTGATAACGCTTGAAGTAGCTGTCCATCATGGCGTAGAACGCATTGGCTTCGGGTGTGCCCGGCGCATGTTTGTGCTGTACATAGTCGGTAGTGGACAGGTACATGAAGTCGGGGCGCTCGTTGGTCAGCAACGAGAGGCCGGCAGCAAACACGAACTCGGAAAGATCCGCGCTGTACACCGAAGGCACGGGCATGCCGACCCGTGCCAGGATGTTCTCGACACCGTGTTCCTCCAGGTTCACCTGATCGGCTTTTTCCGCCGAAAAGCAGATCCCTTTCAGTTGGTGCCCCAGCAAGTTGCGCAACTTGTCCTTTGCCGTCACTACGGCGACGAGCTGGCCCGCTTTGGCCATCTCGGCAAGAATGGTCGGTGCGCGAAGGTACTTCGCGTCATTCATCAACACCTCCTCTTGCGTCTCCTGGTCAAAAAAGAAGTTGCCGCAAATACCGTGAACGGAGGGTGGGGCCCCGGTAACGATCGACAGATTGTTCGGGTTGGTGAACGACGGCACCACGCAATCACCAGTCAATACCGTGCCGAAGCCGGTAAGTTCGGCGAGAAACGGCGCCTGTCCGGCCTGAATCGCTTGATTGATGTATTCCTGCTCGCATCCGTCGACGCAGATAACAATCGTCGGCGTCGATGGCAGTCGATAGGCGCGGGAGTTAACGTTGATTACTTCAGTCATGGTCAGGCCTTCCCTTCGGTTTTGAGCGCGCAGCGCGAGCTCGAATGTGAGCTGTGTGTCACCAGCACTTTTCGGTAAACGGTTTCTGAAACCTGCAACTCACCGTAAGCTGAGCGCTTTCCTCACACAATCGAATTAAAGTAGCGATATCTGTGCGTATGGATCACACATGAGACAGAAACTTCCGCCGCTTCACGCGTTACGCATCTTTGAAGTGGCCGCCCGGGCAGGTAGCTATTCGGCGGGGGCTCGGGAGCTGAACCATGACTCATGGAGCCGTCAGCCGGCAAATCGCAGCCTTGGAGGACTGGCTCGGTCAATCGCTGTTTGTGCGTGATGGGCAGAGCATGGTGGCGTCTCCCCACGCCCGGGCGCTCGCCCGAGAAATCAGCGCCGCGTTCGATCACATCGCGGATGCCGCAGAACGCTATGGCAAGAACCGACAGCTAAAGATCATCCGGGTCAGTGCCCCAGCCACGGTCGCGATGCGCTGGCTTATTCCTCGCTTGCCTTCATTCGCCGAGAAATGCCCTGGGGTGGATGTGCGCGTCTCGACCGTGCTTTCGACACAACCTGCGTTGGCCGGAAGCTTCGACGTGGCGATACGACGGGGCGTACCAAGCGGTGGCCAATTTCAGGCATTGCCATTGTTCAGGGAGTCGAACACGGTGATTGCAAGCCCATCGCTGCTCGCCAGAACGGGGGTCGAGACGGTTGAGCAACTGGCCGCGGGGACTTGGTTGACGACCGAAACCCGCCCGGGTGATTGGGAAACCTGGTTGGAATCAGCGAGCCAACCCATGCTTCGAGCAAGTCGTACCTTACGGTTCGACCATTTTTTTGTGACCTTGCAGGCCGTAGTGGATGGGCTTGGCTTCGGAATAGGTCCCTTTCCAACGCTTGAGGCCGAGTGCGCAGCGGGGCGGTTGCACAAGCCATTTCCCGCATTGCGCTCACAGGGCTCGACCTTCTACGCGTTAGTGCCGCTCGATGCCGACAAACCAATCCATTTGAGGGCGTTTGTCGATTGGCTGCAATCAGTGAGCGTTACAGGTGAGTAATCGCAGTGATGGTAGCCGTGTATCTCGATTCAGCATCCTGACACTAGAGAATGGCTACGGTTTTGAACCATGTAGCCGATGGGCTATGTCAAGGCTGGTACCACAAACTCGATAGCTCCCACTAATCAACATCGCCATCGCTGGATGCCTACTCTTGGCCGATTTCTGCCTGTCGCGACCAGCTGAAAACAACCGGTTGTGTTGAAAAAGTCGACCCGGCCGAGCTACCCATTTATCGAACGGTGAAAATGCCATTTTTGCACACCGCTACGTCAAATCTGAGCCTTGAACCCTCTGCGCAACGCACGAATTTCAATCTCGAACGCGTACTTTTCTGCCGTAGAAACAGAAGTCGACTTTTTCAACAGAATCGGACGGATAGCGACGGTCTAGCATCGACCGTCGCAGTGAGTGGTCAGACTTCCGTCTGCTCCGCCATTTCCATTCCGAATTTCAAATGGAAGGATCCCCGCATCATGTCCAATACGTTGTTCCGCACACTGGCCTTGTCCAGCCTGTTCGTGCTCGCCAGCTGCACCACTGCAACGCCAACCGCATCGACACCTGTCACCTCCAAGGCCGTCGAAGCTTTCATCGACATCTGTCTGAAAACCGCCCCTTCATTCGCAGGCTCAGCTGAAGCGGCCAAGCGGTTCGGCATCAACGACCTCGTGGACATGGGCTTCACGCGCATCGGCTTCACCGCAGACAAAAATCTCTCCGTGCAACTTTCCGAAAAGGAATGCGTCGTCACAACTCCGAATCAACCGGACGACAGCCTGACCCGACAACTGCTGAGTGCCGCGCAGACTTACTCGCAAACGCCGGTAGCCGATCGTGTGCCATCGAAGGTGCGTATCCAGGACAACAACTTCATTCTTCAGCATGACCGCAAGGGCGGTGAAACGTATGTGCTGTTGAGGAACAATTAATTAGCACTTTTACCCATCGTATGAAAAAGCCCGCTTTGCGGGCTTTTTCATATCGGAGATTTGCTGAGTGGTGCTGCCCGGCGCGACGGCCATTGAGTTCTGGATCGTGGCCGGAACACCACTGGAGCAACTGCCGGACGCCATCGTGATGAGAACGGACAATAGGGTGGACGCGAATGACCGCTTCTGGCCGATTCTGTTGAAAAAGTAGCTCCCCTGTCTGACCTGCGGCAAAATTGCTTCATTGGCCGGCGGGGGATCACAGAGCATGATGGGACAGTTATCGAGTGGGCAGGAGCGGCTGTTTTACTCGTTCAACCTTGAAGATCACATCCCAGCCAATCATCTTCTGCGCAGCATTGATCAGTGTCTCGATCTGAGTGACCTGCGCCATTACCTCGCCGATTTCTATAGCCCGATTGGACGTCCGTCGATTGATCCTGAACTGATGATCCGCATGCTGATCGTCGGCTACTGCTATGGCATCCGCTCCGAACGACGGTTGTGCGAAGAGGCCCATTTGAACCTGGCGTATCGCTGGTTCTGCCGGTTGAGCCTTGAAGATGAAGTGCCCAACCACTCGACCTTTTCCAAAAATCGACACGGCCGTTTTCGGGACAGTGATCTGTTTCGCTGGTTGTTCAATGAAGTGCTGCGTCGTTGCATGGACGCAGGCTTGGTCAAAGGTGAAGGCTTTGCCGTGGACGCCAGCATCATCAAGGCGGATGCGAGTCGGCAGCGCGGCGTACCGGGAGATGAACAGGTCAACTGGAGCGATCCATCCCTGACCACTCGCGCCGTGCGTGAGTATCTTGAGGCGCTCGATGAAGAGGCTCTGGCCGAAACGCTACCGAAGCGCCTGTCGCTGACGGATCCTCAGGCCCGTTGGACCGCTGCTCCAGGCGGCCCAGCTTTCTACGCTTACTCCACGAATTATCTGATCGATACCGAGCACGGCGTGATCATGGATGTGGAACCCACACCGGCTCATCGAACCGCAGAAGTCGAGAGCACCAAGACGATGATCGAACGGGTCGAAGCGCTGTTCGACATCAAGCCGGAACGCCTCATTGGCGACACCGCTTACGGTACCGCGCCGATGCTGGCCTGGATGGTGGAGGAAAAAGACATCGAGCCGCATGTGCCGGTGTGGGACAAAACTGAGCGCAAGAACGACAGCTTTTCGAGTAACGATTTCCACTGGAATGAAGAGGCCGAGGAATACCGCTGCCCAGCCGGCAACCCATTGCGCAGCGAATGGCGAGCCTTCAAAAACGAGCGTTCACACGTCACCAAAGCCAACACCATCATCTTCCGATCCCGGCAGACCGATTGCGCTACGTGTCCGATGAAAGCCAAGTGCTGCCCGAACACTGCGTTCCGCAAGATCGCTCGCAGCGTCCATGAAGCCGCTCGCGATGTGGCTCGGCGCATTGCAGCAACGCCGGCATATCAGCGCTCTCGCCACGAACGTAAAAAGGTCGAAATGTTGTTTGCCCACCTCAAGCGCATCCTGAAATTGGATCGCCTGCGGCTACGTGGCATGAGTGGCGCGACGGATGAATTCACGCTGGCCGCTGCGGTGCAGAACCTGCGACGGCTGGCCAAATTTTCATCTCAAGGGCCACCAGTCACGGGATAGGTGCGCCTGCACCAAGCAAAAAACCTCAAATTAACCCAATAACAGAGCAGCAAAGGTCACCGAAGGGCCGAAAAACCACTCAATGTGGTGAGTAGGTTCTCCGGTGGTGGTCGTGCCTGAGTTCAGGCCATTTGAAAATCCGACTTTTTCAACAGAATCGGCCGATTGCTGCCTGTCACGAAGGGCCGCAAACGAGGAGAAGATGCAGGACATCGCCCGGCAGGTCCCGGTGGATCACCGAGCTGTTGGCTTGAGTTTACCGAGGTTCCCTCACAAACAAACTGTCGAATCGCCGGGCTGCCGGGGCTGGTTTGAGGTATCGTATCTGCGCGAAGAAATAGCAGGTAGGTTAATAGAATCCATAAAAGGCCGCTGCAAACGCAGCGGCCAGAAGCAGTCTCCCGTTTTACAGTGGGAGGCAGTTACAACAGATAAGACTCAAACTTTCGCTGGGTTCTGTTTCTCCGGGTCAATCCCATAAAGCGCAATCGCCTCAGCTACTTTTTCCCTTGGCACCCCTCCGTCATCGGCCAGCGCTTTCAAGGCCGCCAACGCGATGAAGTGGCGATCCACTTCGAAAAACCTGCGCAGCGATTCTCGGGTATCCGATTGGCCGAAACCGTCGGTGCCTAATGCCACGAAGCGCCGCATGGGCACGAACGGGCGGATCTGGTCGGCGAATATCTTCATGTAATCAGTCGCGACCACCACCGGACCCTGTTTATCTTGCAGGCAACTTTCAACGTGACCGATACGTGGCGCCTTATGCGGGTGCAGCAAATTCCAGCGTTCGGCATCCTGGCCGTCCCGACGCAGTTCGGTCAGGCTGGTGACGCTCCACACATCGCTGCTGACGTCGAAGTCCTGCTCTAGCAACTGCGCGGCGGCAATGACTTCTTGCAGGATTGAACCGCAACCCATCAGTTGTACATGCTTACCTTCGATTGGCTGCGCCGGGGCTGAGAGTCGATACATGCCTTTAAGAATGTCCTGCTCGATACCTTCGGGCATGGGCGGGTGGGCGTAGTTTTCGTTCAACAACGTGATGTAGTAATAAATGTCTTGGTTTTCGACATACATTCGCCGCATGCCATCCTGGATGATCACGGCCAGTTCATAGGCGAACGTCGGGTCGTAGGACACGCAGCACGGTACGGTGGAGGACAGCACATGGCTGTGACCATCGTCATGTTGCAGGCCTTCGCCCATCAGCGTGGTTCTGCCGGACGTTGCGCCCAGCAGAAAACCTCGGGCGCGGGCATCGCCAGCCGCCCAGGCCAGATCGCCGACGCGTTGGAAGCCGAACATTGAATAAAAGATGTAGAAGGGCACCGTCGTCACGCCGTGCGTACTGTACGAAGTACTCGCCGCGATCCACGAAGAAATCCCGCCGGACTCGTTCAGTCCTTCCTGCATGATCTGCCCATCCCGCGCCTCCTTGTAATAACTCAGTTGACCGGCGTCCTGAGGGGTATACAACTGGCCGATGTGGGAATGGATGCCGATCTGGCGGAACAGGCTTTCCATACCGAAGGTGCGTGATTCGTCCGGGACAATGGGCACGATCAGCTTTCCGATATTCGGGTCTTTGAGCAACGTGCCGAGGATGCGCACAAACGCCATGGTGGTGGAAATACCGCGCTCGCCAGTGCCTTTGAGCTGGGTGTCCAGGGCCGACAATGGCGGGATCTGCAACGGCTCGACTGCACTGAAGCGTGCAGGCACGTAACCGCCCAGTTGGGTACGCCTGGCTTGCAGATAAAGGGCCTCGATACTGTCCGCTGCCGGTTTGAGGTAAGGCATGTCGCCCAGTTGATCGTCGGTGAGGTCCAGCGCGAAACGATCACGGAACGCTTTGACAGCGTCCTCGCCCATCTTCTTGAGTTGATGGTTGATGTTCTGGCCTTCGCCTGCTTCGCCCATGCCGAAGCCTTTCACGGTCTTCGCCAGAATGACCGTCGGCCCGCCGGTGTGGCGCATCGCGGCGGCGTAGGCGTTGTAGACTTTTTCCGGGTCATGGCCGCCGCGAGAGAGCTTCCAGATTTCTTCGTCGCTCAGGTCGCTGACCAGTTCCAGCAACTCCGGGTATTTGCCAAAAAAATGCTCACGGACGTAAGCGCCGTTTTGGGATTTGTAGTTTTGATAGTCGCCGTCCACGCATTCCATCATCCGCTGGCGTAGCAGGCCGCTTTTGTCCTTTTCCAGCAAGGCATCCCAACCGCTGCCCCAGATCACTTTGATAACATTCCAGCCGGCCGCCCGATACAGGCTTTCAAACTCCTGAATGACCTTGCTGTTGCCGCGCACCGGTCCGTCCAGACGCTGGAGGTTGCAGTTGACGACAAAAATAATATTGTCGAGCTTCTCTCGACCCGCCAGGGAAATCGCCGCCAGGGATTCCGGCTGGTCCATTTCTCCGTCACCGAGAAACGCCCATACTTTGCGCCCTTGATGTTCTTTCAGGCCACGGTCTTCGAGGTAGCGCATGAATCTGGCCTGATACGCGGCGGTGATCGGTCCTAGTCCCATGGACACCGTCGGAAATTGCCAGAAGTCCGGCATGAGCCTTGGATGCGGATATGACGAGACACCGTCGCGGTCAGTCTCGCGGCGGAAGTTGTCCAGCTGTTCTTCGCTCAGGCGACCTTCCAGATAGGCGCGCCCGTAGATGCCCGGTGAAGAGTGGCCCTGGATATACACCATGTCGCCACCAAACTGCTCGGTGCGCCCACGGAAGAAATGCTCGAAGCCGACGTCGTACAGAATGGCTGCCGAGGCATAGGAAGCGATGTGCCCGCCCACGTTCGAATGTTTTCCGGCGCGCAGCACCATGGCCAAAGCGTTCCAACGGATATAAGCATTGATCCGGCGCTCTATTGTCAGGTCGCCGGGGTAGAGCTGCTGACGGTCGACCGGGATTGTGTTGACGTAGGGCGTGGTGACGCGCCCGTAAAAATCACCATGGCGGCTGGCATCGAAATCCAGCATCTGATCGATCAGGTAGTGAGCGCGAGTACGCCCTTCGACGCTCGCCACCGATTCGATGGATTCGAGCCATTCGCGAGTTTCTTGTGGATCCTCGTCGAGAAACAGGGGTTGTTGTGCCATCGTCGTCTCCTGGACAGTGCAGCAGCACCGAGTCGTTGGGTGCCTGGCTAAGGGGCGTGGGTCGACGCCAACCTAAAAGAATATTTATAGTTGCATATGCAACTACATGCGAGAACTTAGCCTGCCACACGCTACAATTGCAACTAAATCGATGTCATGAAAAGGGTGATGCATGTCTTCAAGCGATCCGGATACCTGGTTCAGATTCGTCAGGGCCCACCGCTGCCTGATCCGGGAAATCGAGCGTCGACTGGCGGCTGCCGGGCTGCCGGCGTACGCGTGGTACGACGCGTTATGGGGCCTGGAAAGCGGCCCTGAAGGCACCAGACGCATGAGCGAATTGGCTGACGTGATGGCGATCGAGCGCTACAACCTCACCCGGTTGGTGGACCGTCTGGAGGCCGAAGGCCTGGTCACACGCAGCCGTGCCAGCGATGACGGCCGTGGTGCGCATGCCGCCATTACCGAGAGCGGGAAAGTGCTGCGTAAAAAAATGTGGAAAATCTATGAAGGGGCGGTGGACGAGCTGTTTTTGTCGCAATTCGATGACGAGCAACAGCGGTTCTTCAGTGAGGCGCTTGAGCGGGCCGCAAGGGCGGCGCGCAACAGTGGGCGAGCGGATTGACCGTTGTTTGATCATCGCAGCAGATAACGGTCCATGGCCTGTTCAACGTACGCCTGCGCGATGACACCTTCCTGGGCTAGCGCTCGCAGAGCGAGTGCCACGATCCAGCGTTTATCCACCGTTTTGCCCGGAGGTGTTTCGGTTGAGTCAGCGCCGAACGCCACGAACCGTGATTGGATATGCCCACCGATCTGATCGACGACATGCTGGGCATAACCGGTCACAGCCACCACCGGGTAATCATCCGCGCTCAGGCAGTCGAGCAAATGCGACGACCGCCGCGGCATATCGGGATGCATCCGGTTCCAGCGTTGTGCCTTGTCTGCATCACGGGCCAGGCGGGTGTAACTGGGGCAGCTCCAGAGTTCGCATTCGACGCCCCAGTCATCACGCAATATCTGCGCCGCTGAGACCACTGACTGCAAGGCCAGCCCCGCGCCCAATAAGCGGACCCGGAGTTGCCCGGCATCTGTATTAATATTTTTGAGCTTGTACATGCCCTTGAGGGCTTGGCTCGCACTGAGGTGGCTGATGGGGGCGATGAAATCATTGGGTTCATCGTGAAGTGTCATGTAGTAGAAGCCGTCATTGCCTTCCACATACAAACTTTGCAATGCAGCTAGCGTAATGGCGTGCGCTTCGGCACCGCTTGCGGGGTCGAAGGGCAGGCAGTGCGGGTTGGAGACCAGCCAGAGCGGGACCCAGGGGTGAGCGCCTTTAGGCCAGCGTGAGGGTAGAGTTTCTATGTCATTACACAGAATTCCCCGCTGGGCGGACTCATTTGAAAGTGCGCAAAGTTCGGCTGACGTCGCAGAACTGGTCAGGTACAGCAGCGGTTTTTCACTGGCGCAGGCTGTAGGGCTAAAGCGCAGAGGCCAGGCGCTGATACGTGTGTGACAGGTTTCGACTTGAGACTGCTTGTTGGACCGGATGACCCAGATATGCCTGGCCGTTTCCGGATCCCTTTCTAGCCGGTTGGCGATATCGATCATGGTGTCGAGCGGAGAAGAAAAGCCCGCAGTGTGTTGCTGTGTCAGGGTTCGGATTTTGTCGATGCAGGCCTGAGCGGCAAGGCGGGTTTCTGGTGTTTTGCTGAAGCTGGAAAATCCGATCATATTCCAAAAATCTCCGCGCGTTTCGTCATGCTTGCACCATACTGCACGCCTTAATATGATTGCAAATGCAATTAGATTGCCATGGAATGGAGTCTCCTCATGAACGCGTCCCACCCATCGCACTGTAGACGGAAGCCATCGTGCGTAGCGCTTCGACCCTCCGCTTCGGCCGGTTAATGCCTGTCGCGAAGGACTGCAATTGGCCGATTCTGTTGAAAAAGTCGACTTCTGTTTCTACGGCAGAAAAGTACGCGTTCGAGATTGAAATTCGTGCGTTGCGCAGAGGGTTCAAGGCTCAGATTTGACGTAGCGGTGTGAAAAAATGGCATTTTCACCGTTCGATAAATGGGTAGCTCGGCCGGGTCGACTTTTTCAACACAATCGGCCGATTTCTGCCGATCACGACGATCCGGAGTCGACCTGAAGCAAGCGCTCAGCGATTTCTATGAAACTATGAACCTGACCTATGGAGCCGACAGTGATCCAGTGGCAGAGTAGGCTGGAAAAGACATCATCGACTCAGCCGGTGGATGCTCGTAGGTCGAGGACAACACAGCACTGAGTCGATCGCCCAACAGGTTCCAGGCGCGTTTCTTCTCTTCGGCATAATCGTGATGCAGGTAGTGGCGCCTCACCCGAGAGCCAGCCAGCACATGGTTTTGACAGCGATCGATAACGTCCAGACTGACACCCAAAGCTTGCATCATGGTCGCGCCCGTGCGGCGCAGGTCATGTGGCGTCCAGTCGCCGTTTTGGCCGTCGGCAAGGACCAGAGTGTCGTCGTGACGCCGTCGTGAGAGGGCTTTGCGGTGTTTGAACCGGGCCTGGCGATCGCCGACCTGTTTGCTCGCCACCTTTACGTCCACATGTCCATCATCCTGCTTGTTCGGAAAGCACCACTGGGAGTCTCCCGTCAGGGTCTTGAGTTCCTGAAAGAAATGCAGGGCGAAGGGGGAGAGGAAGACATGGTGGTCCTGTTTCTTGCCCCGGGCGCCTTTGACGTTTTCGCTGGGGAGGAACCAGGTCTGCCGGTCCAGGTCGACATTTTTCCACTCGGCCTGGAGCAACTCACCAATCCGGCACAGCGTGCCCAGGCTAATCCAGAGCGCGAGCTGCGTTTCGTTCTTTAGCGGTCGAATGCCGTCGTATTTTTGGCCCGCGGGGAGGGCGTCGTAATCGGCGGTCATTTGCTGGAAGCGGTTGTGCAGCTCCAACAGCTCCGCCGGCGAAAGGATGCGGCTTCTTTCCGCTTCGTAGTTGGCAGGGATCAATGGGGAGATGTCGACCAGTTCCGTCGGATCGCCCTCGATCAATAAGGCCCGCCAGGGCTGACGTTTTCTGGCCCAGCTGAACATCTGAGTGAGGTCGGCGAAGAAGCTGATGGCTTGCCGGTGAGCGCCGCGGAGGAGGACCGCTCGTATCAGCGCCCGAATATCGTGTTCGGACACACTGCTCACCGCTGTCTTGCCAAGTGCCGGGTATAGGTCCTTGTTAAAACGGCGCTGCAATTCAGCATTACCATCTTTGCGCGCCACGCCATCCAACAACCAGGCCTTAGCCAGATCCTGGACGGTCAACGTTTGCACCTTCGTCGTTTCTACTTGTTCGGCCTCTACGTTAGCCGCGGCGTATGCCTGTGCCTTGGCGGTTTTCTTGTGCTCATTGGGATTGATTTGCTCATCAATGAGTGCCCTTGCCTGGTTACGGGCCTTGCGGATGTCCGTCAGGGATTTGCGCGGCCAGGTTCCGCAGGCGTACTCTTTGTTCTGGTCGCCCCAGCGATAACGATAGAAAAAGCTGACCGACACACCGTCCTTACGGACTGAGATTCGACCGGCCAGATTGCCATCCTCCCGGAGGATTCGGCCGGCATCGTTGGCGGTCAGCGACTCGAGTTCTTTGATGGTGATTTTGGCCATGAAACGGACTCCCCTACTTTTACCCCCACAAAAACGTCGGCTCTTGATAGACGTTACTGGACTCTCGTAGAGCCGAACACCGCTGGAGCTCAAGTAAATACTAGCTTAGAAAAATCCAGAGTAAAATTTTGGAAGCTTTCAAGAAGTATGAAAAAGGAGATGGGGTGCTAGGGGTCGAGTGTTCGAATCACTCCGTCCCGACCATATAATTCAATGACTTAGGCCAATGTTCACAGCATTGGCCTTTTTCATGCGCGTGACATTTGCGTGACTTCTCCGTTTCTCACGCCTGCTTCCTCTTCAAGATTGTCAGCACCGGCGCACGCGAATTGGTTGCTGATACCATGTTCGCAGCCTCAATCAGATGCCCGAGCTCAGCGCCCGAATAGTGACTGGTGATGCTGCCGTTCTTGTGACCCAGAAGTGCCTTTCGGTCTTCTTTGGTTACTCCTGCCGCTCGAAGGCGACTGGCCAGTACGTCACCTGGGGAGGGAGTTACTGCTGAGGGTGTGTCGCGTTCCAGCGCTCGAAGGCGTCCTGCGTCGTGGCTGCGTCGATCAGTTCGCGCAGCTGGTTCAACGGCTGCGGCGACTCATGCAGAAACACGAAGTCATAGACGATGCGTATGCAGGGTTTGGCGCCCAGCTGGTGCTTGGCGAGCGGTCGCGCTCGTCAAGGTAGACGCTTGCGAAGAGCTGCGACGACAGGTTCCGGTCGGCGATAAGAGTTACCTAGGTGCGGGAGTACCGCATCAAAATCTAGATTACGTCGGCGATAGGCGGCGATGAAGTACGTACAGTCCAGCGCCAAGTGCCGGCTATATCAGAGCTGGCTTTGCCTATGTATGCTGTTGATAACCTATACGAGTTACGGACATGCTTTTATAAGACTTGCATATCTAGACAGTCTTGAGGATGTACCAAGTTACTTATTCCCTTTGATGGTGATCCTGTCGTACTGTTATTCTGGGCAGGTAAACGGAAGTAGTCGAGACGCATCGTCAACGTGTAATCAACGGCATTGATGCTGCCAGTATCTTAATACAGCCTTACACCAGAAAGTACTGAATCGAATGTTCAGGAGTATTTTCAGTTTTCGTATTTTTAGTCGTGAGATTTTGACTCTAAATACGCAATCCCTTTGTTCGAAAGCCATCCGATTGAAGAGTGTATTCCCGATTCTACGAGACCTTTATCAATAGACCTGTTAACAGCGCTTTCACATACTTTTCTTGGGGCGCCGGTTTGTTCTTGAAGCAACTCCGCAGCACGACTAAAACGGTAGCCAATTGGTGCTTTCTGTAAATGAATTTCTCTAACGGCCTTGCAAACCGTTAGATCAGTAATGTCCTTGGTTTTCATCTCACACCCTTCATAGTGGTTGCTTAGGCAGTTTGTAGAGTATTTGTAATTTAATTCTTGTCTGCTGGCGATGTCTAGTGGGTAGCGTTGAAGGGCTATCTAGCCTGTCGTGTTGCTGTCCCTTGCGCCAGGGAGTTGAGTCGATGACCGTCGATCAGTGAGTCGTTGAAACTCGCCATGCTGATTACAGATACTGTATTTTTATCCAGTATAGAGCAAGCAATGCGGTTCGTGATTGTGCCCATGAGAGAGCGAGGCGTCGCCAGAGCGCAATTGGATATCGCCAGCGCCGAACCGGTGAAGGGCGATATCATTTTCTCCAGTGCGCCGTCTGACATCCTCAAAAGAACGTCCAGCACCGCGTCTCTGCGGCATGGTGCCTGGCCGGGTGATACGCGCCCGATTCGACCGCTTCTTGATGCTGGCCTGTTCAGCATGGCAACGCTCGGTTTCACGCTGAGCGGCCTGGAAGAGATCAATGGTGTTCTGTACGCGCAGTCTTGGTATTGCAGGGACGTGTGATTGTGTTCGATTGGCAGAACGCCGGAGAAACGGTGAACTACTGTAGGAATATCCAACGCCAAGTTATTTATTCTTATAGGGTGATGTGGCGGTTTTGTACCTTTTTAAATGATCTGTTTTTCTTTATATATCAATTGCTGGTTTCGGGGGCACCTTGCCCCAGCGCATGCTCAGCGAATTGTCGGTACCACCGACTACGGTGACCGGGGGCTGATCAGGCTGGCGGCGTGACAAGCGTATGTGTAGGAGGTGGCGGCTCCAAGTCCATGAGTTACAGCGAGCAGTATCACGAGATCGACTTTCTAAAATTTAGTTTTGAAATAGCCGCTCAAGATTTTCTCGGCGGCTATCTGATCGACTAAGGCTCACGCCGTTATATTATTTTTTTTCTGCCCTGAAGGTCACGGTAGCGTTATCGCCGCCTCCACCACTGTATGAAACTTTAACGTTTTCGCTATC
Source organism: Pseudomonas baetica (assembly GCF_002813455.1). Lineage (NCBI taxonomy): Bacteria > Pseudomonadati > Pseudomonadota > Gammaproteobacteria > Pseudomonadales > Pseudomonadaceae > Pseudomonas > Pseudomonas baetica. The sequence continues at coordinate 1,047,966 of NZ_PHHE01000001.1, forward strand.
GGTCGTGATTTCATACGAATTAGACCCCACGTATGGGTCGTCCCAGTGGATATTTATATTGCAAACTTCCTCAGTGACAAAATCATAAAAAGCGTAGGAGCAAAGTGCCTCCGTGCCCGTAGCGAACCCGTCCGACTCCGTCTTCCAATAGCCTTTGCCGGGCACATTGGAGCTCGGCTTCAATATTTTCTGCGGAGGATAGGTATCCCATTCCCCATGATCTAACTTCAGAGAGTTTTGAATTAGACTCAAGGTGGAGTCGAGGAAATTCTCAAAATAAACATCAACGCTTCTTTTAGCCATCGGTATAATTCCTTTTATTGAATTAACATTGCGCCTGCAATAGTTGGTTTGGGTTTTGCTCCGGCTGTTCTATGTGTCTGGTTGTATGCGATTGCTCCTTTTTATAGACTTTGTTAGTTATTTCTGATGCCCCGTTCAGGCATGGTTTTTAAATATTTGCCAGTAAGTGTTTCGGGCTTTGATTTTTTATCAGGAAGGGGCTTGCTGTCCTGTTTCCAGTTCAGGTACTTATTATTGATTTCAGCTTGTACTGATTAAAAATTTACTTATGCATCATCAGTTGATCGTGCGCAGTTAGAAACTCATCGTACGTTTTTGATGAATATGCGGTTAAATTTTTGGCATTGGTGGGCAATTTGATGAGCTCCTTATTCCATTAGGAGTGACGATTGAATCTATCCCTTCAAGCTAAGTTAACCACATACTATGGTTTGTTTAATCCTAACAGAGGCTAGACGGCGATCTTTAAAAGTCAAGCAACGTGTAGCGGATATGAGCCGTGCGATGCGCTTATGAGCAAACCGGGCTTGTTGGTTGTATAACCCTATATTTTGTGCAGGTAACGGCAGAGTGACGACTCTGGACAAGATCCTTGCCTAGCCATCAGAGCTGGTCATTGTTGAATGGAGCCGTGTGGTGCAAGCGCTGCGGCGGGATGCAGCAAGAGGTAGATCACTGCAATTTCCATTCCCCAAGTCGCACGATGTTCGGTGCAAACGTCCAACCATGGGCTGGAGGATGTAAAGCCTGCCCTTGATAACCATAATCGCGGTGTAAATCTGCTTCAGTGCAGAAATGCAAAGCCCCGAATGTTCGCGGCTCCTGGGCTTCTATTTTCGCCTCCATCCTTTAATGGCTGGCGAACGTGGTGGCGAGATTACCAGCGATGTATTCGTAATTCACTACTGCTATAAATGGATTGGGTTCGGTCGGCAGGACGCCGTGAGGGCTGTGCGCAAAACCTCCTCTGGAGACGGCGAGTTTCCGTTTACATAAGCACAAAAAAGCGGGTGTTTTACCTGCACTGGAATTTATTTTTTCTAAAAACAATAGGTTATATTGATTTAGTGCCCAGCATGGGGTGCTAGGGGGCGAGTGTTCGAATCACTCCGTCCCGACCATATAATTCAATGACTTAGGCCAATGCTCACAGCATTGGCCTTTTTCATGGGGCTGACTTTTGCGGGACTTGTTCGAACGTGGTCCCTATCAAGACGTGTCCTGCGCATCTGGATTGCAGGTGCCCGATATTTCTACGTCGGTGCCGCGCAGTCGAGCGTTCTCGATAAATCAGCTATTTTTCGCGTTCAGTTTACGCAACTCTTCATAAGTCGCGGATTGAACGAACCAGAAGCCAGAGATGATGCACCAGCTCAAAGTACCTACAACGAAGGTACTGACAGCGGCGAGAAAACTCTGGCTTAGCATCACAAGTGCAGCAATCCAGATGACTGCCAGTGCGATATAGAGAACGGTGTTGTTAACGCTGATAACGAAGTCTTTCATGTGCATTCCTTGGATGGATTTTCCTCTGGTTACCCTTCATGGGATCCCAGTGGCGGCATCATATTGCCATCGCGCCAGGCTTCGCTAGTCGCTGATTAGGGAAGACTCGATATCAGTCATGCTGTTCGAGTCATTACTGATCGGGCTTCTTCTCGATATCGTCCGAGTCACTCGACGTTGCTGCATCCTTTTCCGTTTCATGGGCTTGCGCGCCCGCATTTCCCCCTGAAGATTCTTCTCCCTTCTTGTTCGCTTTTTCATCATTGGCGCGCGAGCTTTTAGACTGGTTGACGCCAGGCAGTGCATTGGGTGGCGCGGAGGAGTCAGCGCTGGTTTTCTCGGCTGCCAAGGCACATGCCGGGCCGATGAGTAGCAGGCTGGCAAACGATACCGCCATAATTTTCTTGTTCATCTTCTAAGCCTTCCACGCGATGGGATGTGCTGCATTGGACATTAGGAGTCGTGGCAAAGGTGCGCGGCGCTGGACGAGCGGTAGCAATTACTAAATGACAACCCGCAGAATTGGCTGTGCCTTGGGCGGATGTGAGGCTCCAGCTTTGTCGCCTGATATTGCCAAAAAGCGGCAAATTGCTGGCCCCCTAATGCTTATTTCATCGGCAAACTCGCCTTTTTTCAAAAGGTTAGGTTGGCTATATGCGGACGTTTGTCATAACCGTTGCAACGCTTTCCATGGCTGTCCTTGCTTCGGGAGTTCAGGCAAAAGAGCTAAGTAAAAGCCATCGCTTTGCTTGTACGTGGGGCTCGGACATCGCCGCAGGCGCACAGAAATCAAAACTTTCAGGGATGTCTTTGTATGGCGCGCGTAAACAGTTGCAGGTGCGTCGATTCCAGCAACCGTGGATGCGTATGACGGCGATGGGGATTATCGAGCAAACCTACAACAGCACCTCGAAGCTCCAGCCCGCTGCGGTCAAGCAGACCTACTATGAACAATGCGTGCGGCATGAACTGGCGCAGCGATAGAAGAGAAATTCCCGGCAGCCATGACCAATCTACCCATCGCGGTCTACAGTTCAGTGGATGATCCGACTGTCTGAGAGCACGGATATGTTCAAAAGATCAACACGATGGATTGCAGCTTCGATGTCGCTCGTACTGGCCGCTGGCTCGTCGGTGGCACTGGCCGACCCCGGTAACGGTAAAGGGCAAGGCAACGGTAAAGGCAATCAACACAACTCCCAGGGCCAAGGGAGCAAAGGCAAAAATGCTGGCCATGATGACCGCAGCCATGGCCCATCCGTCGACCGCGGTAATGTGATTGGCGTGATTGGTGGCTATCGCGACTACTGGAGCCCCGGCCCGGCGCTGCCTCCGGGCATTCAGAAGAATCTGGCTCGCGGTAAACCTTTACCGCCCGGTATCGCGAAAAAACTCGATAATCGCTTGCTGGGCCATCTCCCGCACTATGACGGCTATGAATGGCAGCAGGCGGGTACTGACCTGATTCTGGTCGCCCTCGCCACGGGGCTCATTTATGAAGTCCTGAATGGTGCCTTTGACTAAGCGCAAGTCAGCCATCAGCCCAACCTTTTCAGGTTGGGCTTTTTAATACCTCAAGGCAGTCCTGGCCGGAGCAGCGGAGTACCATGTCGTGCTCTATTGACCTGCCGAGTCCGATGTCCCATGCCTGCATTTTCCCGCGTCACTTCGTTGCTCGACCAGGCGCAGCGCGCCTTGCGACTGGTTTGGGGGACGTCGCGCGGGCTGTTTATGGGCCTGGTGCTGGCGACATTGATGGCAGGTGTGCTGCCGGCACTCGCGGCATGGTTGGGACAACGCATTGTCGATGCGGTGGTGACCGCGATGCAGTTGCATGCGCAGCAGGGCGATGCGCCGTTGTGGCCGGTGTTGCGTTACGTGCTGATGGAGGCGGGTGTGCTTGCATTGCTATCCGGCACACAACGGGCACTGTCGGTGCAGCAGTCGCTGTTGCGGGTGCAGTTGGGGCAGAAGGTCAACACGTTGATTCTGGAGAAGGCGCAGACCCTTTCACTGGTGCAGTTCGAGAACTCCGAGTTCTACGACAAACTGGTGCGTGTGCGCCGCGAAGCCTCGACTCGGCCACTGGCGCTGGTCATGAAGTCACTAGGGCTGATCCAGAACTTGATCATGCTGATCAGCTTCGGCGTACTGCTGGTGCATTTTTCCCCGTGGGCGCTCGTGCTGCTGGTGATCGGTGCGTTGCCGGTGTTCTTCGCCGAGGCGCATTTTTCCGGTGATGCCTTTCGGCTGTTCACCCGTCGCGCGCCAGAGAGTCGCCAGCAGAGCTACATCGAAACCCTGCTGTCCCACGAGGCCTACATCAAAGAGGTCAAGCTGTTTGGTTTCGCGCCGCTGTTATTGCAACGTTATCGCGACACCTTCGCCAAACTCTATGCCGAAGACCGGCGCCTGACGTTACGCCGCGATAGTTGGGGTTTTGGTCTCGGCTTGCTGGGCACTGCGGCGTTCTACGTGGCGTACGCCTGGGTGGTGATCGATGCGGTGCACGGCAATATCAGCCTGGGCCAGATGACCATGTACCTGGTGCTGTTCAAACAGGGGCAGAGCGCGGTCAGCAGCAGTCTGAGTGCGATCAGTGGTTTGTACGAAGATGGCCTCTACCTGACGAGTCTTTACGAATACCTCGCCGAGCCAGTGCTCGCCGACAGCGGTCACCTGACTGTCGGCGCGCGGCCGGGCGACGGGCTGCGTTTCGAAAACGTCGGTTTCCGCTACCCCGGTGCGAGCCGTGCGGCGCTGCAAGGTATTGACCTGCATCTGGTGCCGGGCAAAAGCCTGGCGCTGGTCGGGCAGAACGGTTCCGGCAAGACCACGCTGATCAAGTTGCTGACCCGGCTCTACCGCCCCGATCAAGGGCGAATTTTGCTTGATGGCAGCGATTTGCAGGATTGGGAGGAAACAACGTTACGGCAGCGCATTGGCGTGATTTTCCAGGACTACATCCGCTACCAGTTCAGCGTCGGTGAAAACATCGGCGTCGGCGACACACTGGCGTTCAACGATGAGCAGCGCTGGAAGGAAGCCGCTGCCGAAGGCATGGCAGCCCCCTTTATCGAAGCACTCGACCGGGGATACGCGACACAACTGGGGCGCTGGTTTGCCGGTGGTCAGGAGTTGTCCGGCGGACAATGGCAGAAGATTGCCTTGTCCCGGGCCTATATGCGCCGCGAGGCCGACATCCTGATTCTCGACGAACCCACCTCAGCCCTCGACCCGGCAGCGGAGGCATCGGTGTTCGAGCATTTCAGCCAGCACACTGAGGGGCGCATGACGTTGCTGATCTCGCACCGTTTTTCCAGTGTGCGCAATGCCGACCACATCATTGTTCTGGAGAAGGGGCAAATTCTTGAGGAGGGCGACCACGAAGATCTGATCGCCGGTGCAGGGCATTACGCTCAGCTGTTCGATTTGCAGGCTCGCGGTTATCGCTAGGAATCCCGCGCGCTGCGCAAGGTTGCCGGCCCGGCGATCCGCGGTGCAGGTTTGGTCTGCATCAACGCATCAATTGCCTTGCGATAATTCTGCCCGCCCAACGCCATGCTGTTGTTGTGCGTGCCACCCGGCACCAGTAACAGACGTTTGGGCTGTTGTGCTGCGTTGAATAGCTGCTCACTGAAGCGCGCCGGCACGAAAGCGTCGGCCAGGCCATGCACCACCAGCAGCGGCATATGAATGTCGGCGATCTTGTCGATGGAATCGAACTTCTGCGACAGCAGCCAGCGCACCGGCAGTGAGGTGTTGGCCACGGCAGCGGCGACATCCGCCAGCGTCGTGAACGTGGACTCGATCACCAGTCCGCGGACCGGGAGCGGCGTGTGATCACGGGCGGCGTCCTTGCCGAGTTCGGCGGCCAGATCGACCGCCACTGCACCGCCAAGCGAGTGACCGTAGATCAGGCGCTTGTTCGGGTCCGGTTGCAGCAGTTTGAAACGCTCCCAGGCCACCCGTGCATCTTCGTAAACGCTGCTTTCCGACGGCAGATCCCCCTTGCTCTTGCCGAACCCGCGGTAATCGATGGCCAGCACCGAGTAGCCCGCCGCGCGCAATTGCTCGATGCGATACAACTGTCCGGTGAGGTTCCAGCGCACGCCATGCAGATAGAGAATCGCCGGGGCATTGGCTTTCTCCGCCGGCCACCACCATGCATGAATGTTTTGCCCGGCCTTGAAACTCTTCGGTTGCAGATCGAGTTCCTGCACGCTGCCGGGCAAGCCGTGATACCAACCCGCCGCGTCCGGCTCGATGCGAAACAGCAGTTTGCGTTCGGCGTGCTCCAGCACGGCACAACTCGCCGGCACGCCGATAATCAAGGCGGCCATGCAGGCAAACGCCAAGCGGCGACGGCGCAGACGAGTCATGAAGGACAGGAACATTAAACGTTTCACCAGGGCGCAGACAAAGAACGCTTTTTACCAGATGCCTTGGTCTGCGCGCGATATTTTCGACCACCGTGCATGTGCAACGATTACAAAATGCTGCAGCGGCTCAATCGACCCGCAGCACAATCTTGCCGATATGGTCGCCGGCCTCCATGTGCGCATGGGCTTGAGCGGCGTCGGTGAGCGCATAGACCTTGTCGATCAACGGCAGGCAGCGCCCTTCATTCAGCGTTGGCCATACGTGTTCGCGCAGCGCATCGGCGATGGCGGCTTTCTCTTCAGTGGTCCGAGCTCGCAACAGCGAACCAGTGACCACCGCGCGTTTGCCAAGAATCGCCAGCAAATCCACGTCGTTGGCCTTGGCGCCGCCCAGAAAACCGAGCATCACCAACCGCCCGTCCATCGCCAGGGCGCTGACGTTACCGTTGAAGTACGAGCCGCCCATGATGTCGAGAATCACATTCACACCTTGGCCAGCGGTCTTCTCGGCGATGACTTCAGCAAAATCTTGATCGCGATAGTTGATCGCCTCGCCGCCCAGTTCACGAATCGCCGCACATTTTTCAGGGCTGCCGGCGGTGGCGAAGGCTTCGATACCAAACTCGCGGCAGAGCATCAGTGCGGTGGTGCCGATGCCGCTGGTGCCGCCGTGAATCAATGCACGTTGCCCCCGGCTGGCGCCGCCGAGGCCAAACAGGTTGGCCCATACGGTAAAGAAGGTTTCCGGGATCGCGGCGGCTTGCACCCAGTCGAGGCCATCGGGGATTGGCAACGTCTGGCCAGCCGGGACTGTGCAATATTCGGCATACCCGCCGCCATTGGTCAGCGCACACACCTTGTCCCCCACGGCAAACTGGCTGACGTCGGCGCCGAGCGCCACCACTTCACCTGCGACTTCCAGGCCGGGAATCGGGTTCATACCGGGTTTCATCGGGTATTTGCCAGCACGCTGCAAGGCGTCGGGCCGGTTGATCCCGGCGGCGCGCACACGGATCAGCACTTCGCCTGCTGCCGCCACCGGTAACGGCACGCGCTTGGCTTGCAGAACCTCAGGGCCGCCGGGTTCGGTGATTTCGATTCGGGTCATTTCGTTGGGTAAGGACATGTCGATTCCTGTTGCTAGAGGTTCTGTAGATGGGAGCGCAGCCCGGAAGCAATGATTCCCTTCAATTTTCACAGGCGCGTGATTCAGACGAGGAGGGCAGCCATTTCAGGGCATGCTCCAACAAAATCGCCACCGTGATCGCGCCCGCAGCGACCACGAACAGCAAGGCGTGATGACCACCTGTGGCATTGAACAACGCCGAATAGGCAAATCCGGCCAGCGCCTGAAACGTGGCGAACGATACGGTGGCGCGGCTCCAGGCGATTTGCTGGCGATGATGATCCGGCACCAGTTCATACACCCGGGCCAAGGCCAATGGCACGATGCCGGGCGGGAATGAACCGATGATTACCGCCAGTGCGGCCAGCGCCATTAAAGAGTGGGATATCGCCAGCAGTCCCAGCGCAATCGCCTGTACGACCAATACCAGGCGAATGCCTGTCCGCGCGCCAAACCGATCCGCCAGAAAGCCATAACTCACCGGCCCGACAATCGCGCCCAGGCCATACATGACCCATACCATTGCGCCGATGTGCGCCCCGGCACCGAGACCGCGAGCCACGTAATCCACCAGGAACACCATGGCCGGCACCAGCCCCGCGGCCATGAACGCATATTGGCCGAACAGCAAATAGACGGCGGGAGGTGTTGGCTCAACCGCCGCAACCTCGTGAGTTGCAGTCGAGTGCGGTAAATCTGCGGGCCAGCCAAACCAGCTCATGGCGGTCAGCAACAACGACAAACCACTCAGTCCCAGCCAAGTGGCTTGCAGGCCCAGGCTCAGCAGCGGCGGCACAAGGGTACCGGAACCGGCAATTCCCAGGCCGATGCCGAGAAAAATTGCACCACTGGCCAACCCTTTGCGGGACGCCGGCACATGCGGCAACACGGTCGCAGCCACCTGCACCATGATCGCTCCTCCGGTAATCCCCGACAGCAAGCGCCAGCCAAAGAACCAGCTCACCGACAACGGAAACGCACAGGCAAAAAACGCGGCGGTGACCAGCAGCATCATCAATCGCAGGGCGGTTTTATTGCCGAGTTGTCGCGCTATCGGCCTGCCGAGCAGAGCGCCGATCAGGTAGCCGACCAGATTGGCTGCGCCGAGGTAGACCACATCGTTGGCAGAAAACCACTGCGCCTGAATCAGCGAGGGAATCAGCGGGGTGTAGGCGAATCGCGCCAGGCCGATGCTGACCAGACTGGCGCAGAGTCCCGCGAAGATCGGTAACGCTGAGGATGATGTACGCATGGGAGCGATCCTGAGAGGTTTATGGCGCTCAGCATATCGGCTATTGTTGCTGCACTAATGCAGCGATTTGGCATCATGGCGATGCATATTTGCATCAGCAGGAGAAAGCATGAATTGGGACGATGCGCGGGTATTTCTCGCGGTATGCAGGGAGTCGACGTTACGCGGCGCCGCGCGGGTGCTGGGCGTGGATCAGGCCACTGTCGGGCGGCGGATCACGGCGCTGGAGAAGTCCCTGAGCGCGACGTTGTTTTTGCGCACTGGCGACGGTTACGCGTTGACGCCAGTTGGCGAAGCGGCACTCAGAAGCGTCGAAAAAATGGAGCACTCGGCGCTTGAACTGGAGCGGCAGATCCAGGGGCTGGACGATCGTCTGACCGGTAACGTGCGCGTCAGCACCACCGATTCGCTGGCCATCGACTTCCTGATCCCGGCCGTTGCACGCCTGCACGAGTTGCACCCTGACGTGCGCGTGCAACTGGATGCCTCCACGCAGATCCTCAGCCTGGCCAAGCGCGAGGCGGACATCGCCGTGCGCAACACCCGGCCTGACAATCCCGATCTGATCGCGCGGCGAATAGCCCGCTGGCCGGTGGGATTGTTCGCTTCACAGGCATATATCGACGCCAAGGGCATTCCTCAGCAGGGTGCAGCGTTCGAGGGGCATGACCTGGTGGTTTATCACCCGTATTTAAAGGGTCACAAGGACATGATGCTGGTTAGCGAGCCGGTGCATCGCGGGCGCATTGTTGCCAGCCTCAGTTCCAGCCTGTTGGTGCGTCGCTCGATTGCGGCGGGCCTGGGCGTAGGAGAAATCCCGGTGTACATGGGCGAGCGCGATGGCCTGGTCAGGCTTTGGCCGGAGCGGAATCGTCCGCAACCGTATGAGGTATGGCTGGTGACCCACGCGGACTTGCGCCATACCGCGCGGGTTCGTGCAGTGATTGAGCAGATAGTCGAGGCGTTTGCGCTGGAGAATGAGTGAGTGCTTAAAGCGCTTTGGAGAAGCTACATCTTCTGACGAAACAGCCTACACCCATAGCAGAATCTGCCGGCTTGCGGGCTTGGGACGCCAGCCCTATCGTTGATGCAGCTCACAGCGCCAGAAGTCGGGTTGTGAATGATGCACCAGGGAAGGCATCGGTAACCCAAGGAAGGGGATCGGCTTGAAAGCCAGGGAATTCGAGCAATATCAAAGCACCGACACATTGAGCAGAGGGCAGAGCACTCAAGCCATGAACGCTATCAGCCGTGACGAATTCAACGCCAGGATCGAGACCATTGAGGCAAGGATGGATGCTCGGGTCGAATATGTGTCGGCGAAAATCGAGAGATTTCTGGATGTTCAGACCGAACGAGACAAGGCCCTGCTAGACCGCTATAACTCCATTTCCGCAAATGTGCAGCAAATCGCTCTGGAGTCAAAAGAGGCGGTCAGACAGGCCTCGACCATCAAGGCGAATTATTGGGCCTCAACCGCTGTGTATTTCCTTGGAATCGTCGGCATCGTCGTGGCGACTTACTACGCCAATCAAGCCAATGTCTACGTAGCGATTCAAACGACTTTGTCGGCGGTTCAAGCAGGCAAGGACACCCATCCGCCTATACCCGCCGTGTCGCCATTACCGAGCACGCCACATTAAAAAAACGGCCTTCAAATGAAGGCCGTTTTTGTGGGCAATGAAAACATTGCTTCATGGCATCTGCGGCAATTCCTGCGGCCGCAAGTCAAACACCAAGACCTCGGCATCCACGCCGTTATTCAGGGTCAGCAGTTGTTCCTCGCGAACCCGCACGCCGTCACCTTCCTGCAACGGCTGGCCGTTCAGCTCGACGCTGCCGCGAGCCACATGGATGTAGGCGTAGCGATTGGCCTGCAGTTCCAGGGTGGCGCTTTCCTTGCCGTCGAACAGCCCGGCGTAGACTCGTGCATCCTGACGCACAGTCAGCGAACCATCGCTGCCGTCCGGCGAGATGATCAATTGCAGGCGACCGCGTTTTTTCTGCGCGCTGAAATGCTCCTGCTGGTAGCGCGGTTTGGCGCCGCCAACGTCTGGCACAATCCAGATTTGCAGGAAGTGCACAGGCTTGGTGGCCGAATGGTTGAACTCGCTGTGCGCCACACCGCTGCCGGCGCTCATCAGTTGTACGTCGCCGGGGCGGATCACCGAGCCGGTGCCGAGGGTGTCTTTATGTTCCAGCGCACCTTCCAGCACGTAGGAAAAGATCTCCATGTCGCGATGCGGGTGCTGGTCGAAGCCTTTACCGGCGGCAACGCGGTCATCGTTGATCACCAGCAGGTCGGAAAAACCCTGTTCTCGCGGGTTGCGGTAGCTGGCAAAGGAAAAGGTGTGGAACGACTTCAACCAGCCATGATTGGCGAGGCCACGATCGGAGGCTTTGCGAAGGGTCAGCATGATGAAATCTCCTTGCGGGACGTGAATTCGTCCGAGTGAGGAGAAGGTTACTGTTAACCATTCGATGCAATAAGTAGGTGATAGTTGAAATACTGTCTCCATCAGGTTGACAGTTTTGCGTGGCAGTTCACGCAATCTTTTCCGGCGGTGAGCGCGTACTTGGCCATAATGCTCAGCCAGTGCTTTACGTTTATTCTTTTTTTGATCAGTGATGTTGACCCATGAAAACCGTGGCAATGGTGTTGTTTCCCGATTTTCTGCTGCTCGATATGGCCGGGCCGATGGAAGTGTTCTCGGTCGCCAATCGTTGTTTGAAACCAGAACTCCATTATCAGTTGATCACTCTGGGGACTGAGCGCGGCCCGTTACGCGCCTCCAATGGCGTGCTGGTGCACGCCGATCAGCTTATCGATGACAACGCGCAGCGTTATGACCTGTTGCTGGTGCCGGGTGGCCCCGGTGCGTACAACGAAAGACAGGCGCATACCCAGAGGCAATGCCGACGTTTGTGACCTTTTGAGTTTCATCTCCGGCACCTTACGACAGCGCCAGGCGAACGGGCTGATCCCTTCGCTGCGGGTGAAGATATGACAGAAGTGCGCCTGATCACAGAAACCGCATTCCAGGCTGATCTGCGTCAGGCTCAAGTGCGTGAGCTGGATCAACTGCTTGGCGCGGCCAAAGTACCGTTGATCGCGTAAAGTACGGTGCTCGCGCACCTGACTGAACAAGACTTCCAAGCAAGGAACTCGTGCCCATGAACCGTAACGATCTGCGTCGCGTCGACATGAACCTGCTGGTGATTTTCGAAGCGCTGATGTTCGAAAAGAACCTGACCCGCGTCGCTGAAAAACTGTTCATGGGCCAGCCGGCCGTGAGCGCGGCGCTCGGCCGATTGCGCGATCTGTTCGATGATCCGTTGCTGTTGCGCAACGGTCGCGGCATGGAACCGACCGCCCGCGCCCTTGCCATCCTCAAAGAGCTGCAACCGGCAATGGACGTCATCTCTGGCGCGGTCAGCCGGGCCAAGGAATTCGAACCGGCGAGCAGCTGCGAGGTGTTTCGCATTGGCCTGTCTGACGATGCCGAGTTCGGTCTGTTTCCGCCGCTGCTGCGAAAGCTTCAGGAAGAGGCGCCGGGGATTGTGGTGGTGGTGCGCCGTGCCAACTATTTACTGATGCCGGCGTTGCTGGCCTCCGGAGAAATCTCGGTCGGCGTCAGTTACACCACGGACTTGCCGGCCAATGCCAAACGCAAAAAGCTGCGCGACATTCCCTGCAAGGTGCTGCGCGGCGACGACCGTCCGGGGCCGCTGACGCTGGACGAATACTGCGAGCGTCCGCATGCAATGGTGTCGTTTTCCGGGGATCTGAGCGGCAACATCGATCTTGATCTGGCCAAACTCGGCCGCTGCCGTCGTGTGGTGCTCGGCGTGCCGCAGTTCAGCGGCTTGCGCGCTTTGCTCGCCGGCACGGAAATGATTGCCACCGTGCCGGACTATGCCGCGTGTGCGCTGGTTGAAGGCTGTGCCCTGCGCGCCGAAGACCCACCGTTCCCGATCGAAGCGGCGCAACTGTCGATGGCCTGGAGCGGGGTGCACGACAACGATCCGGCAGAAAAATGGCTGCGCTCGCGGATCAGTCAGTTCATGTCGGCATCGCTGGATATCCCGCCAACCTGAAGAAAAACGTAAATCCACTGTGGGAGCGAGCCTGCTCGCGATGGCGCCCGGTCAGTCGACATCGAGGTTGAATGACACACCGCTATCGCGAGCAGGCTCGCTCCCACATTGGTTTTAGGTGACTGAAAGAAAGAGAGCACACCCATCCAATTTCTCCCCGCCCCGCATTGGCATTATTCAGGCCAATGACATTTCAAGGGTCGGGTCATGAATGCTTTGCATCGGGATGAACGGGCGCACGACGCCGGTTTACTGTTTCTTCGGGTCAGCGGCGGGCTGTTCCTGCTGTGGATACACGGCTTGCCCAAGCTGCTGGACTTTACCGCCCAACTGCAACTGATCGAAGACCCGTTCCACCTCGGTGCCCACCTGACCTTATGTCTGGCGATCTTCGCCTAAGTCCTCTGTCCGCTGCTGATCGTCGCCGGGGTGCTGGCGCGATTGGCCTGCTTGCCTATTCTCTTTGTGCTGCTGGTGGCGCTGTTGGTCGTGCATCCGCAATGGAGTGTGGCTGAAGGGCAGTTTGGCTGGTTGCTGTTGATCCTGTTTGCCACTGTGTTTATCGCCGGGCCAGGACGGCTGGCGCTCAATGTTCGTTTGCCCGGAGTACTGCGTTATGCCTGAAGTCCTTAGTCAACAAGCACCGGGGGCCGATGAGACCGTCACGCTGATCGTCAAGCACCGGGTCAAGGCCGGTTTTGAAACAGCCTATGAAGCCTGGCTACGCAATATCGTGCGGGTGGCGGGGGAACGCGAAGGGCATTTGGGTGTGGACGTGGTGCGCGGTAAGCGTGCTGGCCTCGACACTTACACCTGCGTGCTGCGCTTCCGCTCGACCGAGGCGATGCAACAGTGGCTGGAGTCGCCAGAGCGTCAGGCACTGGTCGAAGAAGCCGCGCCGATGCTCGCCGATGGCGACCAGACCGAGGTCGCCCCGGTCAACGAATTCTGGTTTGCACCGCTGGCCGACGCCGCCTCACCGCCTCCGCGCTGGAAGCAGGCGGCGATCACCTTGCTGGTGATCTTTCCGCACACCCTGTTGGTGCCGCTGATCTGGGGGCCGCTGCTCAAGCTGCATCCGCTGCTTTCCAACTACGTGGTTGCCACGTTCCTGATCACCCTGACCATCGTGCTGTCGGTGGTGTACGTATTCATGCCCCGCGTGACCCGTCTGTTCGCGCCGTGGCTGGAAGCCAGTCAGGCGCATACCCACGTCGAACCCACAGAACACCCGTCACGCTGAACCCCATTCATTTTTTGTCGAAGGAACTGCGATGAGCGCCGATCTGATTCTGTTCAATGGCCAATTTCATACCGTAGACCGCACTAAGCCGCTGGCCAGCGCCGTGGCGATCAAGGACGGCCGCTTCGTGGTCGTCGGCAACGACACCCAAGCCATGGCCCTGCGCGGCCTTGCCACGCAAGTGGTCGACCTGCACGGCCGCTGCGTCATCCCCGGTCTCAACGACTCGCACTTGCACCTGATCCGTGGCGGTTTGAACTACAACCTCGAACTGCGCTGGGAAGGCGTACCCTCGCTGGCCGATGCACTGCGCATGCTCAAGGAGCAGGCCGACCGCACACCGACGCCGCAATGGGTGCGCGTGGTCGGCGGCTGGAACGAATTCCAGTTCGCCGAAAAACGCATGCCGACCCTCGAAGAACTCAACCAGGCGGCGCCGGACACGCCGGTATTCGTCCTGCACTTGTATGACCGTGCGTTGCTCAACCGCGCCGCATTGCGCGTGGCCGGTTACACCCGCGATACGCCAAACCCGCCGGGTGGCGAGATCGTGCGCGATGCCAACGGCAACCCGACCGGCATGCTGGTGGCCAAACCCAATGCGATGATTCTCTACTCGACGCTGGCCAAGGGGCCGAAGCTGCCGCTGGAGTATCAGGTCAACTCGACTCGCCAGTTCATGCGCGAACTCAATCGCCTCGGCCTGACCAGTGCGATCGATGCCGGCGGTGGTTTCCAGAACTACCCGGACGATTACCAAGTGATCGAGCAGTTGGCCAAAGATGACCAGTTGACCGTGCGTATCGCCTACAACCTGTTCACCCAGAAGCCGAAAGAAGAGCTGACCGACTTCCAGAACTGGACCGGCAGCGTCAAGTTGCATCAGGGCGACGACTTCCTGCGCCACAACGGCGCTGGCGAGATGCTGGTGTTCTCGGCGGCGGACTTCGAAGACTTCCTCGAACCGCGCCCGGACCTGCCGCAAACCATGGAGCAGGAGCTGGAGCCGGTGGTGCGCCACCTGGTCGAGCAGCGCTGGCCGTTCCGTCTGCACGCGACTTATAACGAATCGATCAGCCGCATGCTCGACGTGTTCGAGAAGGTCAACCGTGACATTCCGTTCAACGGCTTGCCATGGTTCTTCGACCATGCCGAAACCATCACCCCACAAAACATCGAGCGGGTGAAAGCGCTGGGCGGCGGCATCGCGATTCAGGATCGCATGGCGTTCCAGGGCGAGTACTTCGTTGACCGTTACGGCGCGAAAGCCGCCGAAGCCACGCCGCCGATCAAACGCATGCTCGCCGAAGGTGTGCCGGTCGGCGCCGGCACCGACGCCACGCGGGTTTCCAGCTACAACCCGTGGACGTCGCTGTACTGGATGGTCAGCGGTCGTACCGTCGGCGGTCTGGCGCTGTACGAAGAAGGTTTGCCACGCACCACCGCGCTGGAATTGTTCACCCACGGCAGCGCCTGGTTCTCGTCGGAGCAGGGCAAGAAAGGCCAGATCAAGATCGGGCAATTGGCGGATCTGGCAGCACTGAGCGCGGACTTCTTCCATGTCGAAGAAGAAGCCATCAAGTGGATCGAGTCGGTACTGACCGTGGTCGGCGGCAAGATCGTTTACGCCGCCGGTGACTTCCAGGACCTGGGACCTGCCAGCGTGCCGGTGCTGCCGGACTGGTCGCCGGTGGCAAAAGTCCCGGGCCACTGGCGCCAGAACGCGCCAATGCAGGCTCAGGTGCATCAGTGCGTCGGCGCTTGCGCCGTGCACTCGCACAGCCATGAAAAGGCGCGTCTGTCGAATGCCCCGGTCAGCGATTTCGCCGGTTTCTGGGGCGCGTTCGGCTGTTCCTGTTTCGCGTTCTGATTCTTATCCAAAAGCGCTGGCCTCGACGGTCGGCGCTTCACGTAACAACCATCCACCCAGGAGTTTCCCATGAGCGTTCCATACAAGCGTCTGAACAAAGATGATGCGGTTGTGCTATTGGTCGATCACCAGACCGGTCTGATTTCGCTGGTACAGGATTTCTCGCCAAATGAATTCAAGAACAACGTGCTGGCCCTGGGCGACATCGCCAGGTTCTTCAAACTGCCAACCATCCTCACCACCAGTTTCGACGCCGGCCCGAACGGCCCGATCGTACCTGAGCTGCTTGAGCAGTTCCCGGACGCACCGTTCATTCAGCGTCCAGGCCAGATCAACGCCTGGGACAACGAAGACTTCGTCAAAGCCATCAAGGCTACCGGCCGCAAGCAACTGATCATCGCCGGTGTGGTGACTGACGTGTGCGTGGCATTCCCGACCCTGTCGGCCATCGCTGAAGGTTTCGAAGTGTTCGTGGTGACCGACTCTTCCGGCACCTTCAACACCACTGTGCAGCAAGCGGCTTGGGCGCGGATGTCGGCGGCCGGTGCACAACTGATGAACTGGTTCTCTGTCGCTTGCGAGCTGCAGGGTGACTGGCGCAACGACATGGAAGGCCTGGCGCATCTGCTCTCGGAACGCCTGCCGAACTACCGCAACCTGATCAACAGCTATACCAAGTTCACGGCCCAGTAATCGGTGGAGCTGAAAAGCCCCTCACCCTAACCCTCTCCCGGAGGGAGAGGGGACTGACCGAGATGTTTGTGCGAGTTACTCCGACCTGAAATATCAGGTCGAACTCGGGCCTTGAAAAGCTCGAAGATCGGCTCCCTTTCCCCCTCGCCCCCTTGGGGGAGAGGGCTGGGGTGAGGGGGTAAGATCTTCAGCTGGAAAAACCATTGCGAACTACACACATCATCGCTTCTGCAACCACCCCAGAAACCCGCCTTTCCTCACCACCACCGGTTTGGCCATCAACGCGAGGCGACTGTTCTGCTGCCGCACCGCCTGCAACTTGTTCAACGCCTGACCAACCTCAGCGCGCTGCTCCATGCATTCGCGCGTGAGGGTCTTGTCGAGACGGTAGATGATCGAAGACGTCAGCGCCGTAAACGTAGCCTGCGAAGGCGTATCCGCCAGAATGCTTTGCTCGCCCATGACCTCGCTCGGCCCCATGCGCCCGGCCTCGGTCTGGCCGGCGCCATCCGGCACCGTGGCGCTGACCACCCCGGTGGCAATCACGAACAGACTGTCCGGCACTTCATCCAGATCCAGCACCACCTGGCCTGCGCTGTACTGCTGCGCGACCATCGATTCGGCGAGGCGGTCACGCTCCTCGGCGCTCAGCGAACGGAAGATTTTCACTTCATCGAGCAATGCGCGCGCGCGGGTCGAAGGTTGGATCACACCGTCCGGGTGCCGCGAAATCCCGGCGGCTTCGAGATGACGGTGAGCGAGGTCGAACAGTTGATTGCGCACTTCGCTTTTCTTGCCCAGTTCGGCAATAAAGCCGCTGGCCACGTATTCGGACATCTCTTCGCCGGCCTCTTTCAACACCACTTTTGGCGCCGGACTCAGCAGCAGGCTGCTACTGCCTTGCAGCGTACGGTCGAGGGCGTCGAGCACCCGGCGAGGGCGGATGTGATTGGGCACTTTGATGCTGATCGACACGCCGTGCATGTTGTTCGGCCGGCTGAGGTTGACGATCTTGGCCTTGGCTGCCACCGAGTTGGGCACCACGGCCATGGTGCCGGCGCTGGTCAGCAGGTGCGTAGCGCGCCAGTCGATGTCGAGCACTTTGCCCTCGACGCCGTCGATCACCACAAAGTCGTCCACCTGATACGGCTTGGTGGTATTGAGCACGATCCCGGAAAACACATCGGCCAAGGTACTTTGCAGCGCCAGACCGACGACGATCGCGAACACACCGGACGTCGCCAGCAAGCCTTTGACCGGCAGCTCCAGTACGTAACCGGCGGCGGCAACGATGGCCACCAGAAACACCAGCGCACCGATCACGTCTTGCAGCAAGCGACCGCTGTGGCCGATGCGGCGCATCAGGATCAGACCGATCACTTCGGTGAGCACACGTGCCGCGTAAAGCCACCAGAGAATGCCCAGCGCGGTTGCGCCCAATTGCGCGACCTGGTCATCGGCAAACTGCGGCGCCTGCAACGGGCTGACACCGGCGTTGATCACCAGTGCGCTGAACGCCAGAAACAGCATCAGCCGCACACCGACTCTCGGGGCGCGATGGGTGAAGGGCGAGAAGTGCCAGAGCACCGCATCGAGCAGCAGCAGGGCGGCGCTCCAGGACAGCAGGTGAGTATAGAAAAGGGTCATGGCCGGAGCTCCGCAGTGTCTGCCAATAAAAAGATCGCAGCCTGCGGCAGCTCCTACAGGGAAATGCATTCCAATGTAGGCGCTGCCGAAGGCTGCGATCTTCTGCCGTTAAGGCTGCAAATGGGTTTTCAGCTCAGCCGCTGCCTGGCGCACCGCCACTTTCACTTCGGGAATCTGGCTCAGCGGATTGAGCAGGCCAAAGTCGTGGATCATCCCGTTGTAGCGCACCGCAGTCACCGGTACACCGGCCGCATCCAGGTGCCGTGCATAGCCTTCGCCTTCATCACGCAACACGTCGAATTCGGCGGTCTGCACCAGCGCGGCGGGCAAACCCTTGAGCTGTTCGGCGCTGGCGTTCAGTGGCGAGGCGTGGATCTGCGCACGTTCGGTCGGGTTGGTGGTGTAGTTGTCCCAGAACCATTTCATCATGCCTTTGGTGAGGAAATGGCCCTCGGCAAACTGCTGGTACGAGCCGTCGTCAAACTGTGCATTAGTCACCGGCCACATCAGCAACTGGAAGCGCAGGGCCGGGGTTTTCTGTTCTTTGGCCATCAGTGCCACGACCGCCGCCATGTTGCCGCCGACGCTGTTGCCGGCCACCGCCAGACGTTTACCGTCGACACCGATGTCCTTGCCATGCTCGGCCACCCATTTCGTGGCGGCGTAAGCCTGGTTGATCGCAGTCGGGTACTGCGCCTCTGGCGACGGCGTGTAATCGACGTACACCGCGACCGCGCCAGAACCCACCACCAAATCACGGATCAGGCGCTGGTGCGTCGGGTAATCCCCCAACACCCAGCCGCCACCGTGGAAGAACATGAACACCGGCAACTCACCTTTGACCTGGGCCGGACGCACCACTTTCAGGTTGATCGTCTGGCCATCGACCTTGATCGCCTTGTCGCTGACTTCCACACCGGACAGATCAACCTTCACCGAAGCCTGCGCACCGGTCAGCACCGCACGGGCGTCTTTCGGGCTCAGTTGTTCCAGCGGCTTGCCACCGCCAGCGGCGAGGGCTTCGAGGAAGGCCTGGGTGTTGTGTTCGACACCCGGGCTGCCGGCGGCGAAAGCGTTGCCGATGGACAGGGCGAGGAGGGAAGCGGTCAGGGTTTGTTTGACGATGTTCATGTGCAATTCCATTTTCGATTAATTGAGTGGTGGTGTTTTCAAACCGTGAGCACAGATTAGTGGGATGCCGAAAAGTGAAAAAGCGGCTATAAAGCGTTTAACTGTCCACCAGAGAGTGACAATGAATCCGTTCGAAGACATGCGTATTTTTTGCCAGGTCATGGACTCCGGCAGCTTCACCGCAGCGGCCGATCAATTGGGCCTGTCCAAGCAGTTCGTCAGCCGTCGCTTGATGCAGTTGGAAGAGCGCCTCGGCGTGCGCTTGTTGAATCGCTCGACCCGGCGCCTGGACGTCACCCCGCTGGGCCAGAGCTATTACGAATCAGCGCTGCGTCTGCTCGGCGAAGTGGAGCAGGTCGAGCAGGGCATCGCCGGGCAAACCGCCGAGCCACGCGGGACGATTCGCCTGAGTGCGCCGCTGTCGTTTGCCGTGGCGCACCTCGGTTGTCTGTTGCCGATGTTCTTGCAGCGCTATCGCGAGGTCACGGTGGAAGTCGACTTGAGCGACCGCCCGGTGGATCTGCTCGGTGAGGGCTATGACTTGGCGCTGCGCATTGGCGTGCTGGAAGACTCGACTTTGATCGCCCGCCGTATCGCCTCAATCGAACGGGTGTATTGCGCCAGCCCGGCTTATCTGGCCGAACGCGGCACACCGCTCAAACCTGAAGATTTGCTCGGTCATGACTGCCTGCCTTACGGACATGGGCGTTCAGTGCAGTGGCGGTTCAACGCAGGGCAGGGCAAGCCATTGCTGGTTAAAGTCAGTGGACGCATGCGCGTTAACAACGGTGATTTGTTGCGCGATGCGGCGGTGCAGGGGATGGGCATTACTTATCTGCCGACGTTCATTGTCGGCGATGCGCTGAAGGATGGACGACTGGTGCCGGTGCTTGATGACATGCGTCCGGAACCGCTGACGTTGTCGGCGGTGTATCCGCAACATCGCCAGGCCTCGCGACCGGTGCAGGCGTTGATCGAGTTTTTGCGCGAACGCCTTAACCAGAACGCAACCACAAACTCCCTGTAGGAGCTGCCGCAGGCTGCGATCTTTTGGCTTTGGTTTATAAAACAACATCAAAAGATCGCAGCCTGCGGCAGTTCCTACGGGGGGCTTACAAGATTGCAACAATCTGGAGGGGCGGGCTGATCTAGACTCCGACCGCTCAATCAAGAGCATCGTCCGGAGTACGCCATGGAAGTGCCGAACAATAAAAACGCCATCGAGAGCAATCGTCAGGCGTGGAACGATTCCGCCCGCCATCATCAGGATTCGCCTGACTGGCAGGCGCTGCTGAACGACGTCGTACGGGCGGATTTCTCCTGCCTCGACGACACCCTGCGCGGGTTGCTGGAAGAGGTCGGTGTCGACGGCAAAGACGTTATTCAACTGGGTTGCAACAACGGTCGCGAAAGTCTTTCGCTGTTCGCCCTCGGTGCGCGGAATGTGGTGGGTGTTGATCAGTCGAGCGCGTTTCTCGATCAGGCCCGTGAGCTGAACAGCCGCTCAGCGCACAACGCCGAATTCATCGAAAGCGATATCCATCACCTGCCTGCCTCGTTGCACAAGCGCTTCGATGTAGCGTTGATCACCATTGGCGTTCTGAACTGGATGCCGGACATTGGCGAATTTTTCCGCCATGTAGCGTCGACGCTGAAACCGGGCGGCAAACTGGTGATCTACGAAACCCATCCGTTTCTGGAAATGGTCGATCCGGATGGCGAAGACCCGTATCGCCTCGCGACCTCGTACTTCCGCGCCGAGCCGTTCGTGCAGGAAGAGCCGATCGTTTATGTCGGCAAGGTCGAGCAGCAGGCGGCGAAGGCTGCATCATTAACGCCACAACATTTCAAATGTGAATCAAGCCTGCGCCGCCGCCGTCACCACCGGTCTTTCCGGCTTGCGCAAAGCCTCCAGTCTTGAGCCGCTGTAGCGTGTCTCGCGGAAGAAACGCCAGTGTCCGAACAGATCGTAGACGTGGGTGATACGCCCCTGTTCCTGATAGCCCAAACGCATATGCATCTTCAGGGCCTGTACATTGGCGCCGTCGCAGATATCCACCACTTTTTCGAAGCCTCGGGTAGCCATGACTTGCCAAAGTGCGGTCTGTGCATCGACGGTCAGGCTACTGCCGAAATACTGCCGGGTGATTTCGGCACCGAACTGAAAGTATTCACCGGGCTTGACCGGGAACGTGCAGCGGTAGAAGTGGCGGTCGTAATAGTCGCGAGTGCTGGCCCAGACGAACCCGACGGTGTGACCGTCCTGGTCCAGGTGCATGTGCCCCGTATGCCCTTCAGCGGCCAGCTCGGCCATGGTCTGCACGCGGTCACCAAAGTACTTGCTGAATGCCTTGGCGTTCTCCTCGGTGATGTCGACTCTGCGCAAACCTTCACAGGGGCGCAGTTTGTTCGGGGCAATCGGTGTGACCAGATCTCGCTCCATCCACAGCAATTCACGGTGAGCGAATACGTAACGTTTGCCCAGCGCGCCAAGGGTGCGGCGCAGGCCTCTTTCTCTGATGCGCAGAAGCAGTTTTTCGATGGCTTTCATGATGCCCTCCGAGGCGCTAGCCCAGGTGTGGTGGATGGTGTTGCCGGTTGAGTTTCGGATGTGTTCGCCGCTGTCGAGTTACCGGCACGCCGTGCGCGCCATTTTTGCAGGGACGGTTTGACGTGGTGCCAAAGGCGTAGCCCCAGGCCCAGCAGCAAGCCGCTCGGGCGCCAGGAGTAGAAACTCCAGCGCCAGTGCTCCAGTTGTCCGGTCATGCGTTCGTGCAGTTGATGGCTGGAGTTGTCCAGGCTGACCCGCGACGCATCGATCCAGCGCCAGTGCTCATCCAGCCCCCAGCGAATCCATTCCTCCAGCAACACCCGGCCGCTACCGAGGTCGGCGTACTGTGGCAAAAACGCCAGGTTGTAATCGTAGAGCCGGCCCTGTTCGAGCAGGCCGAGGCGATAGCTGATGCAGCGGCCGTCCAGCTCCAGCGTCACGACCCGCACCAGGCCTTGGTCGGCGAGGGCGGTAAAGGCGCTTTCCATCCACTGACGACTGCGTTCGGTGGCGAAAATCCCGACGCCCTCGTCACCTTTCCAACTGACCGACTCGACTTCCTGCAGCGCTTCTAAAATCGTAGGCATCGACAGCGCATCGGGGGTGATTCGCCGCACTTGCGCGCCGCATGCAGCAATCCGTTTGCGCGCCCGACGCAGCTTGTAGCGCGGGTCGCCGGAGACCTCGCGATGATCGGCGTCGCTGATCAGATGCACCGGCACCCGGCAACTCAGGCGTCGTTCAGCAGTGGAACTGTGCGCCATCCATTCGGTGAGCGCACTTTCTTCACCGGCAGGTTCCGACAGTTCATTGAGTTGCAGCAGCGCATGGGGCAGACGCTCA
The DNA here is from genome assembly GCF_002813455.1 of Pseudomonas baetica. Taxonomy (NCBI): domain Bacteria; kingdom Pseudomonadati; phylum Pseudomonadota; class Gammaproteobacteria; order Pseudomonadales; family Pseudomonadaceae; genus Pseudomonas; species Pseudomonas baetica. The sequence continues at coordinate 1,070,611 of NZ_PHHE01000001.1, forward strand.
CGGATCAGCACCAGTGCTTTGTGCATGTCTTCGCTGCCGAGCAACGACAGCAGGGCCAGGCGATCGGCCAGCGGATAACCCAAGTGATGCAAAACACGAAACGGCACGCCAGCGAAGCGTTCGCGGCTGGCCACCAGTGGCAGGCACAGATGCAATTGCTCTGCTTCCCAGCCGAGCAGAATGTGCAGGCGCTGATCTTCGCCCAAGGCCTGTTCTGCCGCGCACAACCAGCCAAGGTTGTTGAACGGCGTGTGGTCGGCCACACGCAGACGCAGTGCCTCGTAGGCCGCTGCCGGGAAATCGGCAGCGCACAGGGACGTGCGCCATTCGAATCGCATCACCATAGGTTCAGGCCGCCGTTGCTGTGACAGGTGGACGGGAAGGTTTGCGCAGTTCTTCCAGGCGCGAGCCGCTGTAGCGGGATTCGCGGTAGAAGCGCCAGCGACCGAACAGCGTGTAGATATTCATGATCCGCTGTTGTTCGGTATAGCCCATGCGCACGTGCAGCTTGAGTGCCGGGATGTTTGTCGACTCACAGACATCGACCACTTTGCTGCAGCCTTCCTCGGCCATGGCTTTCCACAGGCGCACTTGCACATCGACTGACAATTCGGTGCCCCAGTAGGCGCGGGTCATTTCGCCACCGAATTCGAAGAACTCGCCGGGTTTCACCGGGAACCGGAAACCGTAGTAATGCCGATCGAAATAATCGTGCGGCGTGCCCCAGATAAATGCCACGGCATCGCCATGCTCGTCGACATGCATATGCCCGGTGCGACCTTCATTGGCCAGCTCAGCCATGACGCCGACACGGTCGCCGAAGTAACGGGTGAAGGCACTGGCGTTGTCTGCGGTGATCTTCATTACGCGCAGCGGTGGGTAGGGTTTGAGGTTGTGCGGCGGCACGGGGCTGACCAGATCACGCTCCATCCACAGCAATTGCTGATGGGCGAAAATGTACTTTCTACGGATCTTGGTCAAGGTCGCTCGCAGGCCGTTACGACGGATATGTGCGCTGAGTTTTTGCAAAAGATCCATGGTCTCTTCTCCCGATGAAGGTAGCCACGCGCGGCATGACGCTCGCAGGACAGAAGGGCGGCTCATGAAGCGCTCCAGCTCAGGGCAAACAGGGTTTGCCCCGGCAATTCGAAACGCACGCGCCCGTTTTCGCAGGCAAATGGTATGTCGCGGCTGCGATTGTCGGCGCCGAAGAAACGCAGGGCGCTTTGGTTCAGCGGGCACCAGGCGCCGCTCAGATCAACGCGTTGCAGGCGTGTGCCTTTGTTCACCCCAAGCAGTGCGCGCTGCTCGTCGCCGGCCATCGCCAGAACATCCACCTCAAAAGCGTCGTTATCCAGTTGCAGCACTTGCGGCAACCAATGCCGCGCGATGAATTGCTGGGCAAGGCCCACCGGTTTCAATTCAAAACGACCATTGTCCAGCACCCGCACCATGCCTTTGCCGTAGGGCGGTTCATCGGCTGCCTGAAACCAGTTGAGCATGGTCAGCAGCCCATCCTGAGAAGCGTTGATCACCACCGAGGCCCACCACAGCGAGGTGAAATGGGTTTCCTGATCGTAGGGGCTCAGGGCTGAGCCACTGGACAGATTGGTCTGATCCAGCAGCAACGCTTTGCGTGGTTGCCCTTTGGCGTCCAGTCCCACCAGGTCTGCTGCGCGGCGCACGCGGTCGCGGTAGACCCGGGTCGCGAGCAGGTCGCGAATCATCCATTCATGCCAGGCCAAGGCATCGACCTGATCGGCGGATTCACTGAGCAGACGCCGCGCCCAGTCGATGCCGCGCTTGTCCGCCGCGTTTTCGGTGAACGGCCCGTTGACCAAGCGTGAACTGGCCGGCATGGCAATGCGCACGCCAGCCTTGGCGTTGGCCGGGTCGCTGCGCACCTGCCGCGCCATGCTGTTGAAGATCGCCCGGTATTGTTCGTAGCTTGAATAGTTGAGGTTAGGCTCGTCGGCGAAACCGATGTAATGCGTGCCTTTGCCACCCAGAGCGCGGGTGCCGGCGAGCCAGGCGTCGAGGCCGCTGTTGCTTTGTACATCGGCGCGCAGATCGGCCTGACGCCCGGTGCCGGCGAGCAGGGTGATGTCCTGGCGGATGCCGAAGCGATTTTGATAAAGCTGACGAAAAGCGTCTTCGAAGTGTGGATTCTTCGAGGTGACGTCAACGAAGCTGTAGTAACTCGCAGCGGTGGGTTTCAAGGCATCGAGCAGGGCGTGACTGGACGGCGGCGGTACGAGGTAAGGCAGCGCGATTCCCAGATCCGGCGTGCGTCCGAGGACTTTGTCGTGCAGGGTCAGACGCGTCTGCCCCGGTTCTGACTGCAAGGGTTTGAGCTGCTGCGGATTCTGCGCAAACAGATTCGCCGTGCCGTCGAGCCAGAATGCTGCTTTGCCCCTGCCTTGCAGAAGCAGGCGCCAGACCTGCGGTTGTTCGCTGACGGGCAGCGCGACTTGATCGAACTGCCAATAGGCACGATAGGGTTTCAGTGCCAATGACAGTTGCTGTCCATCGCCAACCCGCTGTGCCTGCAAACCGCTGACGCCACCATGGAACTTGCCGGCCAGCACCGCGTGTTCGCCGGGTGCGACTCTGAAATACAGCTCAGTGCCGTTCCGCACTTCCGCGCTGAAATGCACCTTGGCCGGGACAAACAGCGCCACGGTTTTTTCGTCATGTTCGATCCGGTAACCGCGGAAACTGTAGCCGGGAATCTCCAGTTGATAACTCGCCGCGCCAGGTGCCAGCGGCCAGCTCTGGCTGCCCCGGGTTTCATTGGCCTTGATCAACCGTTCGCCCTGCAACTTGCCCTGACCGTCGAGTAGATACAGATGCTCTTCGTTGGCCTCTGCCTGCCACGCCGGCACCCAGCTGACGGTCACGGTGTCCGCGCGATCGGCCTGCAGATACAAGCTGCCGTCGCGGATATCGCCCCAGCGCATCGACGCCGCGTAGGCGTCCAGCGACAGGCCGAGACCGAGCAGCAGGGCCAGGCGTTTCATGCTGCCTTCCGGCGTTGCAACATCAACCACATCGGGGTGATATCGCTGGGCAGGATGATCAAGGTTTGCCAGAACGGCACGCCACTCAAGCGGCAATAAAGCACCAGCATCGCCACGGTGACGGCCAGGTAGGCAATCGATGAAGCCGCCGCTGCACCGACAATCCCGTAGGCAGGAATCAACAGCAGATTCAGCGCCAGATTGAACACCGCGCCCAAGCCCATCAATAGCGACACCGTGCCGGGGCGGGCTTTGCCAATCAAGTCCAGACGCAGAATGCTCGCGTAGCACAGGCCCAACAGCCCTGGCAGCAATGCGAGCAGCGCCGGATAGGCCGGCTGGTAGGCAACGCCGAACAGGGTGACGATCAGCCATTCTCCGATCACCGCCATCGTGATGCAGGCGCCCAACATCACTGTGGCAGTCAGGCGCAGCGCCAGCGGAGTGACTTTGTCCATGCCTTTGTCCTGTTGCAGCAGGCGTTTCATCAGCGGCGTGGTCACCGCTTCCGGGACGATCAGCAGCAGTTCGGCGGCGGCGCTGGCCATCGCGTAATGACCCAGCGCGGTGCTGCCGAGCAGGGCGCCGATGAATAGATAATCCGAGCGCAGAATCACTTGCTGGAATAGCAGATCCGGATGGCTGCGCGCACTGAAGCGCAGCAGTTCGTTCTGGCTGGCGCGGTCCCATTGCAGCTGCATCGGTTGCGCGCGCTTGAGCCACATCCATCCCACCAGCACCACCAGACTGATCCCGGCCAGCCAACTGATCAGCGCCGCTTCCAGCGCAGCACTTTTCCACATCCAGAACAGCGCAAGAAACAGCAGCAGCGGCGCCAGCGATTCGATCAGGCGCAGCACGTTGAACGCGACCACGCCGCCAGAGGCGTTGTGCAATGTCAGCAGGCCGCTTTTGAGTACGGTCAGCGGCACCGCCAACAGCAACAGCCAGGCCAGCAGACCGAGTTGCATCGTTATATCCAGTTCGCCGCCGAACTCACGCACCAACGCAACCACCAGCAAGGTCAGCAGCCCCGCCAGCAGACAGCCGAACACCAGCACCTGAGCGAGTAGCAAACCCATCGGCCGCTGCTTGGCCGCTTGATAGCCGACCGCTGAATTCAGCCCGCCACTGGTGGCGGCGCTGATCAAGTCCGGCAGGGTGCTGAGCAAGGCAAACAAACCGCGTTCACTGGGGCCCAGAATCCGCGCGAGCAACACGTTGCGCAGCAGGCGCAAGGCGATCATCGCCAGCTTGGTGCCCATACTCAGGGCCAGATGCTTGAGGTAGTTGCCTCGGCTCATGTGCGTGCCCCGCGAAAGATGCGTAACGACAGCAGTTCGGGATTGCGTGCGGTGCGTTGACTGACACCGAAGCGCGGCAGGTTCAAAGGGTCGCCGGCCCCACGATAGAGACCGGTAGCGGTGCCGAGGGCAAACGGATAATCGTGATTGGCGACCTGCTCGCGCACGCGCTCATCGTTATCCCCGTTGGGGTAGCAATACACCGGTAACGGCCGATTGCAGCCGTTGTTCAAGGCGTCGCGACTGCGGCTGATTTCCTGGGTCAGGCGCGCACTATCAAGGCCTGTAAGAATCGCGTGGCTGGCGCCGTGCGGGCCGAACCGCACCAGCCCCGAAGCTTCCATTGCGCGCACCTGATGCCAGTCCAGGGCCTGCGGCAGAGAATCCTGCGGGCACTCGTCGGTGAGCCGTTCCAGCACCTGCGGGTCGAGATCTTTCAAACTTTGCAGATAATGCAAAAGGGCCAGACTGCGCCGCTGCACATCGATGTCATCGACCAGCACCGGCAATGGCTTACCGATCGAACGAAGGTATTCGATCAAATGCATCCGCGCCTTGGCGCCATGGCTGCCCCACAGCGTTTCGCCGAGGCTTTCCCACCAGAATCGTTGACGACTGCCAATGAAATCGGTGGAGAGAAAAATACTCGCCGGCACCTGATGTTTTTGCAGCAGCGCGAAGGCGTTGACGGCGTTGTCGCGCCAGCCGTCATCGAAGGTCAGCGCCACTTGCGGGCGCTCGGTGCGCAGCGAATTTGGTTGAAGGATTTCCATCAGCGGCACGCAATCGAAATGCTTGCGCAGCCACACCAGCAAATGCTCGAAGGCCTGGGGCCCGACGCACAGTTCATTGCGGTGCGGCAGATCGGCGGCGCGGTCGTTGGCCAGCACCCGATGCAGCATCAGGATCACCCCGGCGCCGTGCAGCTGATTGCGGCCCACGGACGAATTGAGATAGAGCCAGCCACTGGTGCGTTTTAGAAGTTGTTTGATCGCCATGGCCTCAGTCCTTTTTTATCGGTTCTGTTCCGGATTCCACTGGGCATACCGCTGGCCGCGCAGAAACTGCCACAGGCCGAGGCTCATGCCCGCCAGGGTGACCAGCAAAAACGCCGCCAGACGGAATGGTTTGGGCAAACGGTGTTGCGAATCGAGCAGGCCGGCGATGGCGATCGTGTAGCCGATCAACTGCGCGATCAGGCTCAAGCGATAAAAGCCGTGTTCTTGCCACAGCCAGAAGTTGCTCAGCAGCAACGGCAGCAACAACACCGGCGCCAGTCGGCGGACCAATTTGTGGCTGATCAAGGCGATCGAATACAGGCCGTGCTTGAACGGATTGAGCAGCTCGCTGCGTTGCGCCAGGCTTTGCAAGCCGCCAACGGTGACGCGCTGACGCCGGCGAAATTGCTTGCCCGCCTCATCGACGCCATGGTCGATCACTTGCGCTTCGGGCACGTAGACGATGCGTTTGCGTGCCACCGGCGCGCAGGTGCTGATAAAGAAATCGTCGTTGACCTCCGCCGGCACGTTCTGGAACAGCTCGCGGCGCAGAGCGAGCAGGGCGCCATCGGCGGAAACCATGCAACCGGTGCGATTCTCCACGCGGCGCAGCCAGCCTTCGTAGTGCCGGTACAGGCTGTCACCGACGCTCAGGCCCCCGCCGGTGACCGGGATCACCATATGCCCTGCACACGCGCCGACCTGCGGATCGCTCAGCGGCGCGAGCAAGTGGCCGAGGGTGTCGCGTGACCATTGGTTGTCGGCATCGGTGAACACCAGAATATCGCCGGTACTCAGCGCTGCGCCGGCATTCAGCGTAGCGGCTTTGCCCTGGCGGGGCAGGTCGAGCACGGTGATGCGCGGATCAACCACTTTGTGTGCGCAGGCCACGGTGTCATCCGTCGAGCCATCGCTGGCGAGGATGATCTGCAGCGTCGCCGGCTGATAATCCTGAGCCAGCAGCGTGCGCAACTTGTGCTCGATGTGCCGCGCCTCGTTATGCGCGGCAATCACGATGCTGATGTTCAGCGGCGGCGCTGGCGTATGGCGCCAGGCCGGGAACAGCGGCGCCAGCAAGGTCAGCAGCAGCGGATAACCGACGTAGGCGTACACCGGCAGCAGCAGGCACATCCAGAAAATGAATTCAGCCACGGGCAGGCCTCCTGGCGTTCCAATGACACAGACTGAGAGCAAGTGCCGCGCTGGGCAGGTGCAGGCGTAACCAGTGCAGACCCCACAGTTGCAAGGTGAGGCGAACGTTGTGGTGCTTGATACTCTGCCGCACGCTGAGCACCAGACTCGGCAGCAGGGTCAGCACCAGCAGGATCACCGCGAGCTGCGCGAGGCCGGCGAGCAAGGCAACGATCAGGAGAAAATCCGTCACCCAGACCAGCAGCGACAGCAGCGGAAAACGCAGCAGGCGCAGGCTCATGCCATGGGTGCGCAGCAACTGCAGGTGGCTGCCCTGGCGCCACAGTTCCTTGCCCACCCACTCGCGCCAGTTCATTTCGTAGCCCCAATGCAGGGCGATGCTGTTACTGGTCGACAGCAGCCGAGCGCCCTGTGTGCTCAGACGCAAGGTGTATTCCTTGTCTTCGCCGGTGCGCAGGGTTTCGTTGAAACCGCCGACGACGTCGAACCAGCGTTTGCGCATCAGCAGGTTGGCGCTGGGCAGCCAGTCCACGGTGCGGCTGGTGTGCGCTGATGGCCGCAGCATGCGCCGTTGCCAGGCGGTCGCGTACCACGGCGCGGCGGCGGGGGTGTGCAGGTCCAGGCCGAAGATGTCGCCCTGAGCATCTGCTTCTAGGGCGAACAATTGGCTCAGCCAGTCTTCGGGCATTTCAATGTCGGCATCGATGAACGCCAGCCATTCACCACTGGCGAAGCTTGCGCCACGATTGCGCAAGGCGCCGATCAGCAGGCCGGGCATGAGCAGAACCTGCGCGCCGAATACACGAGCGATCTGTGGCCCATCATCATTGGAACCGTTGTCGACGACAATCAGTTCACAGTCGATGTCGGCGGCGTTCGCGGCTTTGCGAGCGGCCAGGAGGGTGCGGCCGATGTGCCGTGCCTCGTTGTACATCGGAATGACGATGCTGATCCGGCTCATGCCCTGGCCTCCGTCAGCGGTGCTTGCTCGGCTTTCAGGCGCAGCACCCAGGTCAGGGCAAGCATGATCCACAGGTATTTCAGGTTCGGCGCGCTGAGAAACATCAGAAACAACGTCAATGACAGAAAACTCATTCCAAGATGAGTCACCACGTCCGCGTGCTGCCACTCGCGCCGTTGCAGCCACGCGCGTCGTGCGCGGATCAGGTTGTAGAATCCCTGCACGAGCATGCCGACAAACAGCAGGCCGGCGGGAATCCCCAATTCGCTGAAAATCTCCAGGTAAGTGTTGTGCGCCCGGCGATACAGATCGCCGATCTTGCGGTTGGCCGAGAATGCCTTGGCGTAACCGGTGGTCGCGTAGTGCAGCGGGAAGGTCCCGGGGCCGGAGCCGAGCAGTGGATGTTCGCGGATGATCTGGCTGCCGACGACAATGTAGGAGGCGCGACGGCCGAGTGATTCGTCCTGAGCCTTGGCCCCGGCGCTCAAGATACTCAGCGACTGGATGCGTGCCAGATAACCGGCAGGCATCGCATAAATCGCCAATGGCAGCACGATGGCGGCGCCGAGCATGGCAAAGCCGAAATGCCGGGGACGGATGCGGGTGAGGTGCTGGCGGTAATGCCAGACACCGATCGCCAGACTCAAGGCCAGTACCACCAGGCCCGAGCGCGATTCTGTCTTGGTCATGCCGCCGAGCAGCAAAAGGCAGCAGCCAGCCCAGAACAAACGCTGCAAAAGGTTCGGGCTGCGAATTACCAGCAGCAGGCCCAGCGGCACGGCGAAGGCGATCAGCAGAGCAAAGGCATTCGGGTCATCGAGCAGGCCGGCGGCGCGGCCCTTGTCCTGGAATCTGCTGGAAAACATCGCCATGGCGCAGGTGGCGCTGACGCTGAGCGTGACCAGCCGGGCGAACAGATCGAGGTTCAGCTCGCGGCCGATCAACAAAGTGATCACGAACAGAATCAGGCCCACGCTCAGTTCACGCAGATGACTCTGAGACATGCCCAGGTTGTCGGTGGCGAGCAGGCTCAGCATGTACAGCGCCATGAAACCGATCAGGTAGCGCCACAGATTGCTGCGCAAGCGCTGCGATGGAATCTGGTGCAATGCCAGTTGCAGCATCAGGATCAGCGCCAGCGAAGCACCGAGGAATTTGCTCCCGGAAAACACGCTGTCCTTGAAGAACCCTTCAAACGGCACCAGCGCGCCAATGCCAAGCAAGCCCCAGGACGGTTTGCGGTACAGCACCGTGAAACCCAGCAGCCCCAGCACTGCCCCCGGCGCCAGATACGGATAAGGACTGACCAGCAAAGCCATGCAGACCATTGCCAGCAGGCTGACGATCGAGAGCGGGAAAATCATGCGCGTGCCTCCCGTGCGGTGCGGATGTACAGCTGCGACCAGTGTTCGGCCAAGGCCTTGAGGTCGTAGCGATCCTGTTGCGTGCGTTTCGCGTTGTCGCGCAGTTGCCGGGCCAGGCCCGGTTGCATCAGCAACGTGTCGAGCTGGCGGGCGAGCGCGGCGCTGTCGGTGGGCGCGGCGAGCAGGCCGTTATGCCGGTCTTCCAGCACATCGGGAATCCCGCCGACTGCGAAGGCCACCACCGGCACCCCGGCCTGCATTGCTTCGAGCAAAATCATCGGCGTGCCCTCGGTGCGCGAGCTGATCACCAGCGCATCGAGTTGCTGCCACCAGCGGCGCATGTCGGTCTGGTAACCCGGCAAACGAATGCGCTGCTGCAAACCGGCGGCATCAATGCGCGCCTGCAACACCTCGCGTTCCGGGCCATCGCCGAGCATCACCGCGTCCAGTTGCGGGTGTTGCAGACACAGCGCAATCAGCGCGTCGAGAAACAGATCCGGGCCTTTCTCGCTGCTCAGGCGTCCGACGTAACCGGCGAGCCAGCGCTGGCGATCAGCATTGGGAATCATCTCGGCGTGAGCCGGCAAACCGTTGGGAATCACTTGCAGCTTGTCGGCCCGTACGCTGGCCTGACGATGAATGGCCGCGATGCTTTCAGCCACGCACACCACCCGATCAACCGATGCGGTGCGGCACAGTTGCAGGCTCAGCCAGGTGTAGAACTTTTGTTTGCGGCTGCGCGGGGTGAAACCGTGTTGGGTGATGACCAGCGGCAGGCGCAACAGCGTCGCGCCGAGCCAACCGAATAGCAGCCCCTTGAAATTGTGCGTATTGATCAGCGGCCGTTCGCTGCGGCGTTGACGCAAGTGCCGCAGCAAGGTGCCCAGGCCAGTGCAACCCTGCGCGTCGACCCCGGCCTCACGAAAGCGCGCGATCAGTTCCGGCGGCGCGTCGAGGAACAGCACTTGATGCTGTCCCGGCGTCGCCAGGCAATGATCGAGCAACATGCGCTCGGCTCCGTAGAAGCCACCGCTGCTGAGCAAATGAATGATCGGCAGGGCGGCGTTCGGCGGGGTCGACAGGTTCAATTGCGCACCCAGTGCACAAAGCCTGGCACCGACCAGTTTCTGTGCGGATTGCCCGGCAGCGCGTCTTGCTCGTTGATCACCAACAGCACCGGCAGCCCCAGTTCATGGCTGATTTGCGCCGGATGTTTGAAGCGATGATCAAAGAACTCCCGCACATAGACGAACGCGATCGCCAACAGCAGGCCGGTGAGCATGCCGAACGGAATGATCAACATGGGTTTTGGGAACGCTGCTTCAGTCGGCTCGAACGGCGGGCTCAACACCCGGGCGTTGGACAGGTCGTTGTCCAGCGAGCGCGTGGTGCTGCTTTCGGCAAAGCGCTGCGCGTAGGTCGAGAACGCGGCGTGCAACGCGCCGATCTCGGTGTCCATCTGGCGCAGTTTGCTTTGGGTTTGCTGCAATTGATGGATTCGATTCTTGAACTCGGCAATGCGCGCGGTTTTCTGCTCGATGACCTGACTGACCACCGACAGGTCGATCGTGCGTTCCTGGATGCGGTTGTTGACCACTTTCAGGAACTGCTGGCGAGTGCGGGCAATTTGCTCGCGGGTCAGCAACATCGGCTCGCTACCGGGCTGGAACACCGCCAGATCATTCATGTAGCGGCTGACCTGAGTGGTCAGCGCCTCGCCCATCTGTCTGATCTCGCGGTCTTCGAACGCGATGTTGTCCACCGTGGTGGTGAAGGTGAACGGGAAGGTGTAGTCGTTGAGTTTGCTGGTGTTGGCAGCAGCCAGACTGGTTTTCAGGTAATCGAGCCAGCGCTGGCTTTGCAGCAAGCGGTCGCGGTACAGATTGAGTGCCTGCTCTTCGGTGTTGATTGCATTGAGTCGGAAGGTGATTTCCTCCTTCGGATCGGACGAACCGACACCTTCAAGCAAACTCAGCCGAGCACCTTCCAGTCCGTCGAGGCGCACCTGGTATTGATGCTTTTTGGTTTCATAAAACGAGTGCGGCAGTTCGATCGATTGCAGCGCCTGACGGCTGACCAGATAGTTTTGCAGCAAGGCTGCGACAAACGTTGTGCCCTGGGCTGGATCCGGGAAGCTGTAGACAATCGAAATGACATTGGAACCCGGCAGGGTTTCGATCTTCAGATTGTCGATGGCTTCTTGCGTCAAGCCGTCGAGTACCGTGTCGCGCACGGGATCGGTTTCCAGGCCCAGCGTGCTGCGCAGCGGGTTGACCACGTATTCGCGCAACGGCGAGCTGACGTAGCGTTTGAACGGTTCACCGAGCAGCTTGCTGAACATGCCTGGCGCTGGGGTGTACTCGCCGTTGTCGCGCAGCTCGCTGATGGTCTGACGAATCAGCGCCGGCGAACGCAGGATATTGCTTTCGGTTTCCATGTCCGCAAGCGACGGCGGAATGAACGTGGCGTTGTCCTGGGTCAGCGAGGTGGTCGCATCGCCCTGGGAGAGTTTTTTCGACTGCACGATCACCTGCGCGGTGATATCGAAGCTCTGCTTGAGCAACAGCGGCAGCACCAGCGCGATCACTGCAAAGATCAGGAAGACACGCTTCACCAGTTGTTTGTTGGCGAAGAAAATCCTGAAGAACTCGTGCAGGTAATTTTCTTTTGGGTTCATGTCGTTCACCTGAGAGTCAGTTGTCACTGCCTTTGTTGTCGACGCGGTAGCCGAAGCTGAACCCCACGCCCTGGAACAGCACCACGTCGGCCAGTTGGCGGGCGAGTTCGCCGGCGCTGGCAAGCTTGGTTTTTGGCACGTAGAGCATGTCGTCCGGTTGCAGGTAGGCGATCTGCGGAGCCTCGCCTGACAACGCTTTCTCGACGTCGTAATTCATCGCCTGCACCTGATTGCCATTGCGCCGCATGATCACCACCGAATCGAGGCGCGCCTTGACGTTGGTGCCGCGGGCGAGGGTCAGGGCTTCAAGCACCGAGACCGGACGGCGGATCGGGTAGGAGCCAGGCTGGGCCACTTCGCCCAAGACGTAGATCTCGTTGCCAGCCGTGGATTTGAGCAGCACATCGACGCTCATCCGCCCTGGCAATTGCGCGTATTTTTTGTTGAGGAAGGCTTCCAGTTGATTGACGGTCATGCCTTGCATTGGCACGGCACCGATTTCCGGGAAGCTCGCGTAGCCGTCAGTCCCCACGGTGATCTCGCGGCTCATGCCGGTGGCGGGGTGGTTGAGGGCACTTTTGAGGTTCTGTTCGTTGCTCAACGGGCTGAGGACTTGCACGCTCAGCTGATTGCGGTTGGGCTGGAACAGTTGTTTGCGTTGATAAACGCGCTGGATTTCCTGGCGCGCTTGCTCGCTGGTCAGCCCGGCGATTTTCACCGAGGTGTTGGCGCCCGGCAGTTCGATGGTGCCGTCGGGCAGCACCAGTTGCGTGCCGTTGAGCTGGCTGGCGGCGGTGAAGTTCAGGCCGATCTGGTCACCCGACTGGACGCGGTAAGCGTCCGAGCCGCTGGTGCTGATGTGGAAAATCACATCCAGCACGTCTTTTGGGCGCAGGGTCTGCTCGACCCTCGGCATATCGGTTGCCTGGGCGTTGGCCGGTGCGGCGGTGAGGATATTCACCGGCATGTTGCGGGTATCGGTATTGCTGGAGCAGCCCGCAAGCGGCAGCAACAGCAGGACAAGCATTTTGGCGTTCATGGCGTCATCCTTTGCGTTCGCTTACAGGTTTTTGTAAAGCCACTTGGGCATGTAGTACTTGCGCCGGTTGAACACGCTACCGACCACTTTTGCCCCAGCCTGGGTCAGCCGTTGCACGGCAGCCTGGGCGACTTCCCAACGGGTGTCTTCGGCGCGAACCACGAACACCACGCCATCGACCTGGGTGCTGATCACCAGCGTGTCAGCGGCGGAATACACCGCGTCGCCGTCGATCACCACGAAGCGGTACTGGCTGCCCAACTGGTCGAGCAACGGGCTCAGACGCTCGGCGGTCAGGTGTTCCAGGGTGCGGATCGGCCGGCCGTTGGGCAGCACGTGGAAGGGCAGGCTCGAGACCTGCACCACGCAGTCCTGCAACAGCGGCGGTTTGTCAGGGTTGAACAGCAAGTCGCGCAGGCCGCGCTCCTTGCTCAGGTTCAACTGCTGGGTGAGATTGCTCACCGACTGGCTGGCATCGACCAGCAGCACCTGGCCGCTGCTCATCTGTGCCAGTTGGCTGGCCAGCGCCAAAGCGCTGGTGGTGGTGCCAGCGCCGGGGTTGGCGGCGGTCAGAAACAGGATCCGCAGATCAAGATCCAGCACGGTCGAGGTCAGGTTCGATTCGCTGGGGTTGGCGATGCTCAGGCTTTTGTTGGTTGAACCGTCCATTAGCTTGCTCCGTGGCCGCTGAATACTTTGAAAGGGGTTTTCAACAGGATCTTCAGATCAAGCAAAAGGCTCTGCTCGGCGATATAGCTGAGGTCCAACTCAACGCGCTGGTCGAAGTCGATGTTGCTGCGCCCGGAGATCTGCCACAGACCGGTCATGCCGGGATAAATGGCCAGACGCGCGAGGTGATTGTCCTTGTAGCGGTAAGCGTTGAACGAGGTCGGGCGGGGGCCGACCAGGCGCATGTCACCGGTCACCACGTTGATCAGGTTGGGCAGTTCGTCGAGGCTGGTGCGCCGCAGAAAACCGCCGATGCGGGTGATGCGTGGGTCCTTGTCAATCTTGAAGTCGATGGCGTCGGCCCCGTGCTTGTTGAGGTGGCGCAGCGACTCTTTCAATTCTTCGGCGTTGGCGACCATGGTGCGAAATTTGTACATGCCGAACTTGCGGCCGCGGTAGCCGGTGCGCTTTTGCACAAACATCACCGGACCCTTGCTGGTGAATTTGATGATCAGGGCCAAGCCAATCAACAGCGGCGAAATCAGCAGCAAAATGGTCAGGGCGCCGAGGCAGGCCACCACCCGATTGGTGCGCGACAGTTGCCATGGGCGTCCGCCGTCGCGGCCGGTGAACCAGCCGCGGCCCTGGCGATGAATCGCCGCATCGAGGCGCATACGGTGCTCGGGGTCAATGCGCTTGTCGCGGCGCATCTGTTGAATCGGCACACCTTGTTCATGTCCAGTCATGGAATCCTCCGCTGATGTTCAGCCGCGAGCGGCGCGTGGGCGATAGGCAGTGGGGTAGTAGTCGCGGAACCAGGCGATGAAACGCCCCAATCCTTCATCCAGCTCTATCCGGGGCTGGAACCCGGTGGCCTGGGCCAGATCGCTGGCCTCGGCGCAGGTGTTGAGCACATCGCCCGGTTGCAGCGGCAGCAGCTCGACAATGGCTTTCTGGCCGAGGTGTTTTTCCATCAGGGCCAGGTAGGTTTTCAGTGCCACCGGGTGTTGCCCGCCGATGTTGAACAGCCGCCAAGGCGCCATGCTGCTGGCCGGGTCGGGCTGCTCGCGATCCCATTCGGGCTGGGGCAGCGGTGGCTGATCAATGAGACGGGCGATGCTCTCGATGATGTCGTCGATGTAGGTGAAATCGCGTTGGTGCTCGCCGTAGTTGAATAGCTTCAGCGGCTCGCCCTCGGTGATCGCCCGGGCGAACTGGATCGGCGACATGTCCGGCCGCCCCCACGGTCCGTACACGGTGAAAAAGCGCAGGCCGGTGCAGGGAATGCCGAACAGGTGGCTATAACTGTGGGCCATCAGCTCGTTGGCTTTTTTGGTCGCGGCGTACAGCGACAGCGGGTGGTTGACGCCGTCCTTCACCGAATACGGCGTGTGCTGGTTGGCGCCATAAACCGAGCTGGAGGAGGCGTAGATCAAGTGCTCGACCGGGTGATGCCGGCAGCTCTCCAGAATATTCAGAAAACCATTGAGGTTGCTGTCCAGATACGCCCGTGGATTTTCCAGCGAGTAGCGCACGCCGGCCTGTGCGGCGAGGTGAATCACCACTTGGGGTTGTTCACGGACAAACAGCACGTCGATGGCCGACGCATCGGCCAGGTCAACCGTGGCGAGCTGGAAATCGCCGACCTGCTCACGCACCCATTGCACGCGGTCGTGCTTGAGCTGCGGATCGTAGTAGGCGTTGAAATTATCCAGACCGACCACCGTGTGACCGTCGCACATCAGTCGCAGTACGCAATGGGCACCAATGAAGCCGGCCGCGCCGGTGACCAGAATCTTCATGGCCGTGCGCCTTCGGGGGCGACGTGACGCAGGCCGATGCCGCTGTAGTGCAGGCCGGCGGCCGCCACTTGTTCCGGGTTGTACAGGTTGCGGCCGTCGACAATCACCTTCGAACGCAGCTTTTCGGCGAGCAGTTCGAAATCCACCACGCGGAAGTTTTTCCACTCGGTGCAGATCACCAGGGCGTCGGCATCTTCCAGGGTGTCGTCGCGGGTGGCGCACAGGTGCAGGTCGTTGCGGTAACCGTAGAGGCGCCGGCATTCGGACATGGCTTCCGGATCGTAGGCCTGCACGCTGGCGCCTTCGGCCCAGAGCGCGTCCATCAGATAGCGGCTGGGCGCTTCACGCATGTCATCGGTGTTCGGTTTGAACGCCAGGCCCCAGATGGCGATGGATTTGCCGGCCAGGCCCTGGGGGAATTGCGCTTTCAGTTTGCTGAAGAGGATATGCCGTTGCAGGTCGTTGACGTCGGTGACGCTGCGCAGCAGTTTCAACGGCATGCCATTGTGTTCGGCGGTGTGCAGCAGGGCGCGCAGGTCTTTGGGAAAGCATGAGCCACCGAAGCCGCAGCCCGGATAGATGAAGTGGTAACCGATGCGCGGGTCGGAGCCGATGCCTTTGCGCACCGCTTCGATGTCGGCGCCAAGCAGTTCGGTGAGGTTGGCCAGTTCGTTCATGAAGCTGATGCGGGTGGCGAGCATCGCGTTGGCGGCGTACTTGGTCAGCTCGGCGCTGCGGTTGTCCATGAACATCAGTTTTTCGCGGTTGCGGCAGAACGGCGCGTACAGCTCGCTCATTTGCTCGCGGGCTTCGTCGTCGCGGGTGCCGACGATGATCCGGTCCGGGCGCATGCAATCGGCGAGGGCGCTGCCTTCCTTGAGAAATTCAGGGTTGGAGACCACGCGCACGGTCAGTGCGGATTTGCCGCGACGCAGCAGTTCGCTGTTGGCGGTGGCGAGCACCTGATCCGCCGTGCCGACCGGCACCGTGGACTTGATGATCAGCGTGCGATCGGCCTCCATGTGCGAAGCGATTTGCCGGGCGACGTTGAGCACGTGACTGAGGTCGGCGGAACCGTCCTCATCGGCCGGCGTGCCGACCGCGATGAAAATCAGCTCGGCATGCTCGACCGCGTCGCTGGCCTGGGTGCTGAATAGCAGACGTCCGGCCTTGATGTTTTCCTCAAGTGTGCTGGACAAACCTGGCTCGCTAATTGGCGGCACCGCTTGTTGCAGTTGTTTAATCTTGTTCGGGTCAATATCGACGCATAAAACCCGATGACCGACATCTGCAAGTGCGGCGGCTTGTATTAATCCAACATAGCCCGTGCCAAATACGCTCACGTCCATCTGCGCACCCTCGATAGAGCGAAAAGAAGAAGTTCGGAAGAAGACTGTAGGAGGGGTATAGCGCAGCCTTTGAAAAGCGTGTCAGCAAAATGACATGTTGCATCTGTATAACACTTAAGCAAGTTTTGGCGATTGGCCATCAAGTCATTGCTGCGATTGAATTTGTTGCTTTTGTGCAGATTTGTTCAGATTTCAATTAAGCGATAAACGGTCGTAAGCCGCTAATTTAAAGGCTTGTAGCGTCTGGGCTGTGTCAGATTTGAGTCACCGTTTTTTTGACGCTTTCTATAAAAAACAGTCAATTCTTGCGCTTTGATGGCCGGGTGCTAGTGTCAGGTTCTGACTGACAAACCTTTGACTTCCTGCCGTTTTGCCCGATCGGTATCGCCATGTTCAGATATGCCAAAGAAATGTTCTTAATTGTTTATTTATTGATTTATTCCGAATATTACTTTGATCGGTTAAATGCTATCGGCCTCAGTTTTTCTGTACTTCTTTTTGGCGCGATGTTTTTGGCGCTTACTTTGGCGTTATATCTAACGGGGTATATAAAACAGGCTCTCATTCGCCACGTTTTCGCATTGGCGATGTTTGTCTCGGCGGTATTCTTCGATGTCTATACCCGGGTCACGGCGGATTACCTGACCTACAGCGGTTTCGTTTCATTGGTTTACTCCGGCGGTTTCATCCAGGAAGCGGCGTACCAGTACCGGGACGCGCTCCTGCGTGGCGTGCTCAGCGGTTTGCTGTTGCTGTTCGGCATCGGCCTGAAACCCCGCCACGGGCTGGCGATTCCCAACGCTTTGCGTGTGGCGGCCCCACTGTGTGGTGTGCTGTTGCTCAGTGCCGTGCTGTTTTTGCGTGCGGGTGAGGGCGCCCGCGGCCTGCCGATCATGTACACGCCGCTGGCCTATCTGAACCTGTTTGCCTATGAAGCGCTGCACAACACCGTCGGCCCGCGTGAACCGGTCACACTGACGCGCGCCTCGCAAGCGGTCGGCCACGACATCGTGTTGATTATCGATGAAAGCATCTCCGGCAATTATCTGGACATCAACGCGCCGTTCGGCGTGCACAGCAACCTCAAGCAACCGCACGCAGGCGTCGACATCTTCAATTACGGCTACGCCGCGTCCATCGCCAATTGCAGCGCCGACACCAACATCACCTTGCGTTACGGCGGCACTCGCGCCGACTACATGCGCATCAACAGCACGCTGCCGTCGATCTGGCAGTACGCGAAAAAGGCCGGGCTGCGCACGGTGTATATCGACGCCCAGCGCACCGCCGGCAACCTGCAGAACCTGATGAACGACACCGAGAAAAAGGACATCGACGAGTTCGTGCAATTCGACCAGACCAGCGTGCGCGACCGCGATATGGCCGCAGCTGCGAAGCTGATCGAGTTGCTCAACGACGATAAAGCCGAGCTGATCCTGATCAACAAGGTCGGCGCGCATTTCCCGGTGCACGACAAATACCCGGATGCGTTCATGGCCTACCGCCCGACCTTGCCGCGCGGCCAGTTCACCGAAGTGGCCGATACTGGCGAGCGCAACGGTTTCAACGGCCAGCCGGATGATTGGGTGCTCTATCGCAACGCCTACAAGAACACCGTTTTATGGAACGTCGGCGAGTTTTTCGCGCGCGTGTTTGCTCAGGCCAACCTGAACAATGCACTGCTGATTTACACCTCCGATCACGGCCAGGATCTGCATGAACGGGGGAACCCGGGGCTCAACACGCACTGCGGCGGAGATCCGGTGGAGGAGGAGGGGCTGGTGCCGCTGGTGGTGATTTCCGGCAGCAATCTGAAGACGCTGGACTGGTCGGCGCAACTGGCGGCGAACAAGGATCGCTCCAGCCACTACAACATCTTTCCGACGCTGTTGCAGTTGATGGGGTACGACCTGGCGGGGATCGAGGCGGTGTACGGCAAACCGCTGAGCGTGGCGACGGCGGATGAGTTCACCTTCAACTATCGCTTCAATGCGCGGTTGGGGGCCAAGCCTGAGTGGAAGCATATTGATCTGGACAGCATTGTGACGCCGGTGCAGGCACCGACCCGTGTGGCGGCGGGACAGTGAGTTTTGGTTTGTCCGGGGTGACGCTTTCGCGAGCAGGCTCGCTCCCACATTTGGAACGCGATCTACCTGTGGGAGCGAGCCTGCTCGCGAAGGGGCCGGCCAATTCAACGCTGAATTCAGGTCTGTCACCGTCATCCGCTATCCTTGCCCCACACTGACCCACCAGGTGGCGGCATGCTCCAGATCCAAAACGTCTGCAAAAGTTACCTCACCCCCCAAGGCCCGTTGCCGGTGCTGCAAGGCGTCGACCTGACGTTGGAGTCCGGCAGTAGTCTGGCGCTGATGGGCGAATCCGGCAGTGGCAAAAGTACTCTGCTGCACCTGGTGGCCGGCCTCGACAAGGTCGACAGCGGCAGCATTCGTAGCGGTGAACATCGCCTCGAAAGCATGAACGAAGCGCAACTGGCCAACTGGCGACGCACGGAAATCGGTCTGGTGTTCCAGCAGTTCAACCTGATCGGCAGCTTGCGCGTCGAAGACAATCTGGCGTTCCAGGCGCGACTGGCCGGGCGTCATGAGCCGCGCTGGCAGGCGCATCTGGTGCAGCGTTTGGGCCTGGCCGATTTGCTCACGCGCTACCCCGAGCAATTGTCCGGCGGCCAGCAGCAGCGGGTTGCGTTGGGCCGGGCGCTGGCGTCACAGCCGAAACTGTTATTGGCTGACGAACCCACCGGCAGCCTCGATGAAGCCACCAGTGACGAAGTGTTGGGTCTGTTGCTTGAACTGCTCGACGACACGCCAACGACCTTGTTGATGGTTACTCACAGTTCTCGGGTCGCAGCGCGACTGGCGCAGCGCGTGGTGCTCTCCAACGGGCGGCTGAGGTGATCGTCTTTGGGCAAACCCTGCGCGCACTGCTCAGCCATTGGCGGCGGCACCCGGTGCAGTTTTTCAGTGTGCTGACCGGGTTGTGGCTGGCCACCAGCCTGCTGACCGGCGTCGAGGCGCTGAACAGTCAGGCCCGCGACAGCTACGCCCGCGCCAGTCAATTGATCGGCGGTGAACCGCAGGCCAGCCTCACTACACCGAACGGCGCAACGTTTGCGCAGCAATGGTTCATCGATCTTCGGCGTCAGGGCTGGCCGGTGTCACCGCTTGTGCAGGGCCGCTTGAACCTCAAGGGTCACGACAATCAGCGTCTGCAGGTGATGGGCATTGAGCCGGTGTCACTGCCGGCCGATTCTGCGGTGGCCGGGGAGGCGATGCCGATCGAACGCATTGTCGAGTTCTTCACGCCACCGGGCAGCACCTGGATTTCCCCGGAAACCTTGCAGGCCCTGAACCTGCGCGAAGGCGCCACGCCGCAAACGCTCAGTGGCCAGACATTGCCGCCGCTGCTGGCCCGCAAGGACATGGCGCCCGGCGTGTTGCTGGTGGATATCGGCGTCGCGCAAACCCTGCTCGAACAACCCGGACAACTGTCACGCCTGTTGCTGCCCAAGGATTTTCACGGCGAGTTGCCGGCCTCGTTGAACGGCCTGTTGCAACTCCAGCGCAGTGGCGAGGAAAACAATCTGGCGCGGCTGACCGAGAGCTTCCACCTGAATCTCGATGCGTTGGGATTTCTCTCGTTCCTGGTCGGCTTGTTTATCGTCCACGCTGCCATCGGCCTTGCGCTGGAGCAACGGCGCGGTTTGCTGCGCACATTGCGCGCTTGTGGGGTCAGCGCGAGGATGCTGATCGGCTGTCTGGTTGTTGAATTGGGTGTGTTGGCGCTGATCGGCGGCCTGTTCGGTGTGGTCAGCGGGTATTGGCTGGCCAGCGTGTTGCTGCCGGATGTCGCCGCGAGCCTGCGTGGTTTGTACGGTGCGGAAGTGGCGGGGCAGCTGCGGCTGAGTCCGTGGTGGTGGTTCAGCGGTATCGGTTTGAGCCTGCTCGGCGCTTTGCTGGCCGGGGCCAACAGCTTGTTGCGGGCGGCGCGTTTGCCGTTGTTGGCGGTGGCCGATCCGCAAGCCTGGCATCAGCAATATGCGCATTGGTTGCGGCGCCAGGGTTGGCTGGCCTTGGGGTTGGGCGCGATTGCGCTGGTGGCGTTGATCTGGGGCGACAGTCTGGCCAGCGGTTTTGTATTGATGGCGGGGCTGATGCTCGGCGCGGCGTTGGCCTTGCCGGTGCTACTGAGCGCGATGCTCAATCCATTGCTCGGCCGCAGTCGTTCGGTGCTCGGCCAGTGGTTTCTCGCCGACTGCCGCCAGCAACTGCCGGCACTGAGCCTGGCGCTGATGGCGTTGCTTCTGGCCATGGCGGCGAACATCGGCGCCGGCAGCATGACCGCCGGTTTCCGTCAGACCTTCAACGACTGGCTCGAACAACGCCTGAGCGCCGAGCTCTACATCAACCCGAGCAACCCGGCGCAGGCCCGGGAAATGTACAGCTGGCTCAAACAGCAGCCGCTCGTCACTGCGATACTGCCCAACTGGCAGGTGTCGGTGACGCTGCAAGGCTGGCCGGCGGATGTGTACGGCGTGATCGACCATATTTATTACCGCCAGCACTGGCCTTTACTCGACGCCACGGGTGATGACCCGTGGGCGAATCTGGCCGCGGACGACGCGGTGATGCTCAGCGAACAACTCGCGCGGCGCCTGAAAGTCAGGGCGGGCGATCACCTGATGATTCCCGCGCCGACGGGCTCATGGTCGCCGCGCGTCGTAGGCATCTACGCCGATTACGGCAACCCCAAGGGGCACTTGCTGGTCAACATCAATCACCTGCTGCGCGGCTGGCCGCAACTGACGCCAAACCGCTTCAATCTACGTATCGATGCACAAAACATTCCGGCATTCGTGAGCGCGTTGCACGCACGCTTCCAGCTGGAGGACAGCCGAATTGTCGATCAGGCGCGGCTCAAGGGCTGGTCGGTTCAGGTGTTCGAACGCACCTTTGCCGCCACCGCCGCGCTCAACAGCCTGACGCTGGCGGTCGCCGGCGTGGCGCTGTTCATCAGCCTGTTGACTCAGAGCCAGAGCCGTCTCGGCCAACTCGCACCGCTGTGGGCGCTGGGCGTGACGCGGCGGCAGTTGATGCTGCTCAACCTCGGCCAGACCTGGCTGCTGGCGGTGCTGACGCTGGTGTTGGCATTGCCGTTGGGGGTCGCGCTGGCATGGTGTCTGGATGCGGTCATCAATGTGCAGGCGTTTGGTTGGCGTTTGCCGTTGCGGGTGTTCCCTTGGCAATTGGTGCAGTTGACGGGATTGGCGCTACTGGCGACCTTGCTGGCGTCGGCGTGGCCACTGTATTCGCTGTATCGCACGCAACCGGCGGATCTGCTGAGGACGTTTGCTCATGAAGATTAACGTCGTTGTGTTGATGCTTGTGCTGTTGCTCGCTGGC
Source organism: Pseudomonas baetica (assembly GCF_002813455.1). Lineage (NCBI taxonomy): Bacteria > Pseudomonadati > Pseudomonadota > Gammaproteobacteria > Pseudomonadales > Pseudomonadaceae > Pseudomonas > Pseudomonas baetica. The sequence continues at coordinate 1,092,366 of NZ_PHHE01000001.1, forward strand.
TGCGATCAGTCTGCGCCTGAGCAGAAGGGCTTTGCCGGGATGGGCGATCAGGCGCAGGCCTTTACGCCGGTGGTGCCGGGACGGGTATTCAGCTTCCCGGCGGATCATGGCGCCCATGACGGTTTTCGCATCGAGTGGTGGTACGTCACCGCCAATCTCAAGGATCAGCAGGGCAATGGGTTTGGCGTGCAATGGACGCTGTTTCGCAGCGCCCTCAAACCAGTGCCGGAGCAAACAGGATGGGGCAATCAAACGATCTGGCTGGGGCATGCGGCGGTGACTTCCAGCTCGGTGCATTACGCCGCCGAACGCTATGCCCGTGGCGGCGTCGGTCAGGCCGGTGTGCGCCTCGCGCCGTTCGAGGCGTGGATCGACGATTGGATGTTCGCCAGTCAGGCGCAGGATCCGTTGACTGACCTGCAACTGAGTGCTCGCGATAAATCCTTCGCCTATCAACTGCACCTCACTTCCAACCGACCACTGGTGTTGCAGGGTGACAAGGGTTTCAGCCAGAAATCGGAGGAAGGGCAGGCGTCGTATTACTACAGTCAGCCGTTTTTCCAGGCCAGCGGCACCTTGCAGATCGATGGTCAGACCTACACCGTCAGCGGCCCGGCCTGGCTCGACCGCGAGTGGAGCAGCCAACCGCTGACCGCCAACCAGACCGGCTGGGACTGGTTCTCCTTACACCTGGACGGCGGCGAACACCTCATGCTCTATCGCATGCGCCAGAAGGACGGCGCGCCGTATCTGACCGGCACCTGGATCGCCGCTGACGGGCAGACGCAGACCCTGCGCAGCGATCAGATCAAACTTACCCCGCAAGCTAACGTGAATGTCGCCGGCCGCTCGATGCCGGTGCGCTGGTCGATCAGCATTCCCGATAAACATCTCGACATCGGCCTGTCGGCACTCAATGCCAATGCCTGGATGAACCTGCGCATCCCCTACTGGGAAGGCCCGGTGCGTATCAGCGGCAGTCATGGTGGGCAGGGCTATCTGGAAATGACCGGTTACTGACGGTCTGGATGGATTGAGTTGAACTCCATTTGATCTCTCAACCTCTACAAAAGGACTCTCCCGCCATCAATGTCGTCCGCGAACTGGACGACCCCGCAGCCTGAGGACTACCCCGATGAAACCGACCTGCGAAAACGAGCACCCCGACGCACCACGGCCAGCGGGGGAAACCGAGCGCGACAACGATGCACTGCGGCCCACTGATCCCAAGCAGCGACAAAACACCAGTAAAGGTACCGCGAGCGGCGAATCTACAGCGCAAGAGACGGCCGCGCCACACACCAAGGCCAAACCCTGAACAGCGTCTATGCTCAGTGACACACCCGGCGCCTGAGCCGGTTTGGGCACCGGGTGCTACCACTCATTACAGGGAAAGTACGCTTATGAAGCTCCATGCACTGGCCAAGTCGATCACCCTTGCAACCCTTCTGTCCGCCACCAGCCTTGGCGCGTTTGCCGCCGATATACCGCTGTCCGCCGCCATCGAAGCCGATCAGGTCACCACCAAAGTGATTGCCGTGGACGCGGCCAATCATCAGGTCGTGCTCGAAGGCGCAGAGGGTCGTCAGGTTCATGTGCAACTCAGCGACAAAGCGAAAAATCTCGCCAATCTGAAGGTCGGCGATCTGGTAACGATCCAAGTCCAGCGATCCGTCGCAGCCTACCTCGACACCGAGGTGGATAAAGGTCTGCCTGGCACCGTCGAGCGTTCCGGCGAACTGCGTAACGCTCCCGGCAGCGAAAATCCCGGCGGCGAAGCTTATCGCCAGATCCGGGTTCAGTTGAAAATCACCAAAATTGATTTAAATAAAAATCAGGTGACACTGAAAAATCCGGCGGGGCAGTCGAAAACCCTGGACGTCAAATCGCCTGAAAACCAAGCCAAGCTCAAAGATCTCAACGTCGGACAGAGTGTTGTTGTCACTTACACCGATATCTTAAAAGTGACCAGTCAACATGAAAGTTGAGTATTAGCTCTACAGAATGATTGTTCTTGTACAGGGTATTGTATGAGAACAATCATTTAAAAGTGTGCGCTTCGATGTGACGGGTAGTTTCTAAACAGATTCGTCGATAAATATCTATTAACTCATTCGTACATAAATTTCATGTACGTCAATGACGACATATCCGCCAACTTCTATTAAAATCCTTCCCGTTCGCCCAGTGTCAGGGCTCTTTACCGGTGCATGGATTGCCAGGCCATTACACTGGGCGAACACCTCTTCGCAGTGATTGTATACAATTTTCAGAACAAAAAAGGGCGACTGTTCAGTCGCCCTTTTTTGTTGCTCGCAATTAATTCGGTGCTTAAACCAGAGGCTAAGCCTGCTGCCCTTGAAAACGCTTGAGCGTGGCCTGATACATTTTTGTCCGCCGGTGATTTTCCCCGTAGGTACCCGCCGCCGCGACGGTTTCTGCCTGGATGTGATCCAGATAGCGGAAAATCTTGCGCGGCGACAGAAACTTGATGCCGTAGCCCAGGTTCACCATCCGATCCTGCAGGGTATAACCCGGCACCCGATCATCCATGCAAAAGTGCAGACCCTGCGACTTCATCAATCGCGCATTCCACAAGGTGCAAAAGCTTTTCAGATGAGTTTCCTTATAGGGCTTCGGCTCTTTGGATTTCCAGCCCAGGCTGATTTTTGCACGTCGGATATAGTGCTTGCACAAGCGCGAAGTTAAACGCCAGGTATCGCGCACAACCCCCCGATTGATTTGCTCGACACAACCCACCGCCGCCATATCCGCACTTTTCGTACACTCGCGCATCATCATCGCAAACACTTCGTTGTCGTAGACAAAGGTGTCGGTGTGCAGCAGGAAAAGATAATCGGTGTCAACTTTCTCCAGCGCCAGATCCAGTGCCTTACCGTGAGCAATGTGGCCTGGTTCTTTACCAGGCGAAGGCCGCTCGATCAGATTGATCCAGTCAAGTGAACGCAAGTAATCCAGACTTGCGTCTGCAGAATCGTTGTCTACCACCCACACCGGAATGCGCTGTTCCTTGACGTGCTTATGCAACAACTCCAGGCACATTCTGGTGATGTCCGGGGTTTTGTAATTGACCAAAACAAGACTGAAGTTCGACTGTTGTTTGGCTGGTAAATCAAGCGCTTTCATATCAGAAGGACCCATCCGCGGTTCATTGGCGACAGTGGTTTCATGGCCCGGGATGCTAACGAGGCAACCTTAGGCGAAGCTTAATTTGCGGATTCGCACGGCTTACACGCTAAACTGGAGAGTGTCAGATTTTTTGTGTGCGGGCCGGGTTTTACCAGGTCGGCCTGATAAATCGATCTCCGTACAGAATCGCAAATTGGTTCATCGCACTCTTCCAGTCATGAGCCGCCGAGCCCCAGTTTGCCGTGATGTTACGCAGCCCAAGCCAGATCAGCTTGGTCGCTGCGTCATCCGTCGGGAAGTGGCCCCGGGTCTTGATGATCTTGCGTAGCTGAGCGTTGATGCTTTCGATAGCGTTGGTCGTATAGATCACTTTTCGAATGGCAGGCGGGAAGACAAAAAATGGAATCACTCGATCCCAGGCTCGTCTCCAGGCCGCCACCACCGTTGGGTATTGCTTACCCCAAGGGCCATTTTCAAAGGCATCCAGTGCTTCCTCAGCCGCTTCTGCGTTGATGGCTTGATAGATCGGTTTTAGCGCCTTGGCCAGCTCACGGCGCTTGTCCCACGCCGCGTAATCGAGGCTGTTGCGGATCAAGTGGACGATGCATGTTTGCAGCGTTGTTGCCGGAAATACTGCGCTTAGCGCCTCTGGCATGCCTTTGAGACCGTCAGTCACGGCGATCAGCACGTCCTCTACGCCGCGGGTCTTGAGGTCGTTGAAGACCTTCATCCAGAACTTCGCACCCTCGGTGTTTTCGATCCAGATACCAAGAATATCGCGCGTTCCATCGGGTAAAACACCCAGCGCCAAGTAAATCGCCTTGTTGCGGACAAGGCCTTCTTCTCGGATCTTGACCCGCAGCGCATCGAAGAAAATGACTGGGTACATCGGCTCAAGCGGTCGCTGTTGCCACGCACCAATTTCCTCCATCACCTCGTGCGTGACTGAGCTGATGAAGTCATGGGAAACGTCCGTCCCGTATTGCTCAGAGAGGAAAGCGCGGATTTCTCGAACGGTCATGCCTCGGGCATACATGGCGATGATCTTGTCATCAAAACCGGTGTAACGCCGCTCATGCTTGGGGATCAGAATGGGGGCAAAACTGCCATCCCGATCACGGGGAATCTCCAGCCGCAGCGGGCCATCCCCCGTCAAAATCGTCTTGCCCGTTTTGCCATTGCGCTGGTTGGTTTCATCCTCTGGGCGCTGCGCGCCCGGCGGATACCCCAGGTGGTGACCGAGCTCGGCACTCAATGCTCGCTCAATCAAGGCCTTCTTGAAGGCCGCAGAAGCGTCTTCAATAGCCTCTGCGGTAATCAGCCCCTCACCGAACTCTTCGAGCAGCTCCTTGGGGATTTTTGGTAGGTCACGCAGGGGTTTCTTTTTGGTTGGCATACATGCACCTCTTACTCATGTTATGCCCGAACACAAAATTTCTGACACCCCCTGACCCGCCGTCAGGGCGGAACCCTAATCAGCAACACCCGCAGCAACGGATATGCCCCCAATCCCACCCCCAAAAAAACAATCCGGCAGGTGCACTCGGTTCAGACCTTCAACACCTTGCCCCCAATAGCCACCGCCACCAGCAGCACCGCCATCAACCCAAAGGCAAAACTCAAACTGCTGGCATGGGCAACAAAACCAATCACCGCCGGCCCCGCCAGAATCCCCGCATAACCCAACGTAGTAATCGCCGGCACCGCGATGCTTTCCGGCATCACCGTCTGCTTGCCCACCGCCGTATACAGCACCGGCACAATGTTCGAACAACCAGCGCCGACCAGTGCATACCCGACCAGCGCCGCTTCCCAGCTCGGCGCAAACGTCGCCAGAAACAGTCCGGCGGCGGCCAACAAACCGCCAAACAAAATGATCCGCGTCGCACCGACAACCCGCACAATCCGGTCACCCATCAAGCGTCCGGCGGTCATGGTCAGGGCAAACGCCGCGTAACCTAATCCCGCATACGCCGTGTCGATCCCGCGCTCCTGCGCCAGGAACACCGCGCTCCAGTCCAGCGCCGCGCCTTCGGTGAGGAATACGATGAAACACATCCCGCCAATAAACAGCACGATGCCGTGGGGAATGGCGAATGCAGGCCCGGAGCTTTCGCTGCCGTAGGGCAACATGTGCGGCACGCACTTGAACAATGCAGCGATCAACACCGCCACCACCACCAGCATCGCGCCCAACGGTGACAGGCCGAGGCCAAGCAGGGCGCTCACGCCCGCCGCGCCGACGATGCCGCCAAGGCTGAACAGGCCGTGAAAACCCGACATCATGTTCTTGCCGCTGGCGCGCTCGACGATCACCGCTTGCAGGTTCACCGTCGAATCCACGGTGCCGAGGCCGGCGCCGAACATGAACAGCGTGGCGATCAGCGCCGGGATCGACGATACCGTCGCCAGCAATGGCAATGCTGCGCAGATCAACAGCGTGCCGCCAGTTGCCACTCGGCGGCAGCCGAATCGCGTGGCGAGCATCCCCGCCATCGGCATCGCCAATATCGAACCCACCCCCAGACACAAGAGCAACAGCCCCAGCGTGCCCTCATCAAGCCCGGCCCGTGCCTTGGCGTACGGCACCAGTGGCGCCCACGCGGCAATGCCGAGCCCGGCGATGAAGAAAGCGATGCGCGTGGACATCTGTTGCAGGCGTCCGGGGACGAAAGTGTCTTGGGGGTTGAGGCTGGTCATATCGATCCTTGGCAAAAAACGTCGCGTCCCCGAAGGACAGTGAGTACGCGTCGAGGTTCGATCGCGAGTGTTCCGGGGACGTGCAGCCGACATCCTAACCTGTAGGCGTGAGCCTGCTCGCGATAGCGGTGGATCAGACGACATTTTTTCTGACCCGGCGCTATCGCGAGCAGGCTCACGCCTCCAGTGGGTTGCGGTTTACAGTGGACTTCTTTGGCAGCCGGGATAGAAAGTGATGACGCAGTTCTATGATGCCCGAGGCAATATCTACGGCGTAATCTCACCTGCTGCATTGCAAGCGGCGGGTATTGATTTGCCTGCAAGCGCCATCGAATGTGCCGCGGCGCGTCAGTCGTGGAGTGAGGCGGCGATCAAGTTCTGCTGCGATTGGCCAGAAGGCCAACGTCCGGCGAACAGCAAGTCCCACCGCAGCGACGGTCTGCTGATCGGCCCGTTCCAGAACTCGCCACCGTTCGATGTGTTGATCGTCAACACCGACGGCACATTCGCCGAGCGCAGTGGCAACGGCTTGACGATTTTTTCTCAGGCGCTGACCGAGCAAGGCTTACTGCCGGAGGAGGGGGCGCTGCTACGCGTTCATCACGACAAGGGTGAGCCGGTGGAGACTTCGGTGAAGTCTGCTGAAGTCGAGGGTGTAAAGGGTTTCTGGCTCGACCTCGGCCAACCCGCATTCGGGTCCGAAGCGGTCGGTGCGCAGAATGTTCAAAGCAGTGGATTCAATGGTCGTGAAGTGAGCCATGTCCAACCCTTGGCACAACTTGACTGCACATGGGGCCATAGCCAATTCGTGCGCATCGGCAATCCGCATTGCGTGACGTTGCTGACAGACGTTGCCGGGTTACCGAGTAACGAGCAGATGCGCGAAGCGCCACTGGCCCAAGGCTTGACCCGTATTGCCTACGCCATGCCGACCGGCGCGGGAGAACCTTGTCCGGCAGGCGTCAACTTGCAATGGGCCGTGCGTGAGTCGGAGCAGCGAATCGTCGCGCGGGTGTTCGAGCGCGGTGAAGGGCCGACCGCATCGTCCGGTACCAGCGCCAGTGCGGTGGCGTGTGCGGCGTGGCGCGTCGGTTGGGTCGCGGCCGCAGCGGTGCAGGTGGTCATGCCTGGCGGCACGGCACCGATACTGCTCGAAGAGACAGAGGATGAACGGGTGCGCGTCAGCTTGTTCGGCACAGCCCGCCTCATGCGTTGAATTCACAACCGCTATCGCGGGTAAGCCACGCTCCCACAGGGTTTGCCGGCGTTCACAATTGAAGTGTCCGCTACACAAACCTGTGGGAACGATCAAGATCGCAGCCTTCGCAAGCTACATGGCGCAATACGCTCAGTGGGCGTTGAACAACGTCACGCTCGCCACTTGGTCACCCTGTACAACCAGTCGCAGCAACGCCTGCGGGGTGGGCTGTTGTTCAAAGCACTCAACGATGACCGAGTGCGCCGAAGTCGCCAGCAGCGTCAAGCTCCGGGCATGCTTCAACTGGCGTTTCACCGCCGCACTGACAGGTATCGGCGCATGCCCTTGGCGCACTTGCTCACAGAACGTCAAAGCAATTTCACGCGGCGTCGGGGCAGGAGGTGATGTCAGGCCAGCCTCGTCGAACAGACGATTGAGTTGCTCGGCCGCGCTCACCGCCCGGGGAAACCCAGCGAATGCCGCTGCCTGCAAGAGCACTTCGGTCATTTCACCGGGCGCCAGTCCCGAGGCCAGCCCCGTCTTGAGATGGACGCTCAACGGAATTTCGACCATGCCTGAGGCCACGATCGCGGCGAACGACACCGCTTCCCGCAGGCGCGGGTCGAGGCCGGGGCGCGCATGCAAATGGCCGTACACAACGCCGACGGCCAGTTCAGCCAACGCCGGGACAGTATGGAACAGCGCATCGAGACGGGTGCCAACGTCGGGCACCAGATCGGTAAACGTATCGCGGCCCTCACGGTAAAGGGTTGCCATGGGCGCGGAGGAGGGTTTGTGGGGCATGTCGTGTCCTCAAGTCAATGAGGATGGTGGTTGATCAACGACGCACGAACTTCGGCATGAAAAAGCATCCATCCGGGAGGTCGCGGCCCGTTGAGGCGGCGGCCCCTACACCTTAACTCATCGATTGCACGCAAGAACCTGTTAGTTCTTACAGTTTACGATCCTCGAAATTGCGCCTAAAACGGAGGCTGTGCAATCGCAAAGACTCCTGCCGTGTCGATGCTCGATCAGTATTCGGAGGCGATGATGGATCATCAAACGCAAGTTCTACTCATAAAGGAAATCTTCAATCTACTGGAGCAGGGTTCGACCAGTCTTGCGCAGGAGCCGTTTCTTAATCCAGTGTCCGTTTACCACTGTACTGACCATCTGGCGCTGGAGCAGGCCGGTCTGTTCGACGCATCTCCCTTGCTAATGGGGTTGAGTAGTCAGTTGGATCATCCGGGTGCTTATCTGACGGATGACCTGTGCGGCGTGCCGGTAGTGATCATTCGCACGGCCGAAGGCAGATTGAGCGCGTTCATCAATGTCTGTCGACACCGGGGAGCCAGACTGCTTGAGGGGCAAGGGACGTTGAAAAACGCTTTGACTTGTCCATATCACGGCTGGATGTACAACCTTCAAGGTCAGCTGGTGCAATTGGCGCCAGCTGGCAGTTTTCCGGGTTTGCAGTGTGCCGACCGCAATCTGGTGAGCCTGCCGGTGATCGAACGGCACGGGCTGATCTGGGGTTATCGGCGGGCCGGGAAGCCTGTTGCTTCGCAAAGCCCATTAGGCGCACTTGATGCGGAAATCGGCCATTTCCTATTCGAGGGTTTTTCGCTCTATGAAACGCGACTGTTGGAAAAACCGTTCAACTGGAAAAATGCGCTCGAAACTTTTTTCGAAAACTGGCATTTCCCTTTTCTGCATCAGAACACCGTAGCGTCGATTTTTCTTCCTGCGGTCAGCCAGTTTGAAGCCTTTGGCAACAATGCTCGTCTGGTCATGCCGCGACGAACGATTCTGGGCCTGCGCGATCAGCCTGCCCAGCAGTGGGATTTACTCAAGCATTCATTGGTCATTTATTTTCTTTTTCCCAATACGCTATTGCTCTGGCAACGCGATCACCTGGAAGTCTGGCGGGTTTTTCCGAAGCCGCAAATGCCTGACGCCTGCCTGGCCCAAGTCTCACTTTATACGCCGCATAAAGCGGTCACGGCTCGTGAGCGCGAAATCTGGGACAAGAACATGAAGCTACTGCTGGAAACGGTCGATGGGGAGGACTTCGAGGTCAGCGCGAAAATACAACAGGGCATTGCGTCAGGTGCACAGACACACCTGACGTACGGCAGAAATGAACCGGCTCTCCAGCATTTTCACCGGATGATCCAGCAAGCGCTGGCAGCGTACCGAGCGTCGTAAACCGAGTCGATTCGACGGCGCTGGACACCTTGATTGCTCAGAGAGGCCGGTCGCTGAACTCCACCACCGGCATCTGCCGCTTCATCAACACCTCGCCGCCACGAATCGAATACAGCGGCAGACCCTGGCAGCGAATAACCTCGTAATCGCTGTCCGCCGACAGAATCAGCAGGTTCGCCGGCCGTCCCTGTTCCAGCCCGTAGCGCTCGCCCAGGTTCATGGCTTTGGCGCTGTTGTCCGTCACCAGATCCAGCGCACTTTGCAGGTTGCGGTAACCGAGCATGTGGCAGATGTGCAGCCCGGCTTCAAGTACGCGCAGGATGTTGCCGTTGCCCAGCGGATACCACGGGTCGACGATCGAATCCTGGCCGAAACACACGTTCATCCCGGCCTCCAGCAACTCGTTCACCCGCGTCACGCCACGGCGTTTCGGGAAGTTGTCGAAGCGTCCTTGCAGGTGGATGCTTTCGGTCGGGCAGGAGACAAAACTGATCCCGGAATGGCCAAGCAGGCGGAACAGTTTCGCGCAGTAGGCATTGTCGTAAGAACCCATCGCTGTGGTGTGGCTGGCGGTGACGAGGGCGCCCATGTCACGGCTGCGCGCCTCTTCGGCGAGTACTTCGAGGAAGCGTGAGTGCGGGTCATCGGTTTCGTCGCAATGCACATCCACCAGGCAGCCAGTGCGCTCGGCCAGGTCCATCAGAAACTTCACCGAACTCACGCCCTGATCGCGGGTGTACTCGAAATGCGGAATGCCGCCGACCACGTCCGCGCCCATGCGGATCGCTTCTTCCATCAACTCACGGCCGTTGCGGAACGACTCGATGCCTTCCTGCGGGAAGGCGACGATTTGCAGGTCAATCAGGTGTCGGCTCTCTTCGCGCACTTCGAGCATGGCTTTGAGCGCGGTGAGTTGCGGGTCGGTGACGTCTACGTGGGTGCGCACGTGCTGGATGCCGTGGGCGGCCAGCGCCTGAATGGTTTTCTTGGCGCGGGTCTTGGTGTCTTCTTCGGTGATGGTGACCTTGCGCTCGCCCCAGCACTCGATGCCTTCGAACAGCGTGCCACTCATGTTCCAGCGAGGCTCGCCGGCGGTGAGGGTGGCGTCGAGGTGAATGTGCGGCTCGACGAAGGGCGGCACCACCAGATTGCCGCCGGCGTCGAGGTCGTTCGGGCCCAGCGTCGGGGCTTCGGTCTGGCGGGCGATGCTGCGGATCAGCCCGTCTTCGAGGTGCAATTCGTGCAAACCTTCCTGGTTGCGCAAACGGGCGTTGATGATGTGCATCAGGCAAATCCTTCTTATAGGTCTTGTAGAGGCGCGCTGGCGCGGCGGGCGCCGAGCAGGCCGGTGACGATGACATACGTTAGCGCGGCAGCGGCAATCCCTACCAGCGGCGCGACCCACGGCGAACTGAAAGCGGCGACGGTGCCGACCCCGTAGGCCCCAAGCCCCGGCCAGTTGAACGCCGGCAGCCGTGCGTCGGCCAGCCGCGGATAATGCCCGCGCCAGCGGTAGAAGAAGTCGGCCATGATCACCCCGCCAATTGGCGGAATCACCGTGCCGAGCAGAATCAGATACGGCACCAGCATGTCGTACATGCCCAGCAAGGCGAGAAGGGTGCCGATCACCGCTCCGGCCAGGGTCACGGTTTTGCGTCGGCCGGTGCGCAACAGGTTGCATCCGGCGACAGCGAAGTTGTAGATGGTGTTGTCCTGGGTGCTCCAGATATTGAGCAACAGCATCGCCATTGCCGCCATGGCGAAACCTTGCAACAGCAGCACTTCAACCACATCCGGCTGCTGATAGACGATGGCGCCGTAGGCACCGATCAGCACCATCAGGCCATTGCCGATGAAGAAGCCGATCAGGCTGGCCAGCACTGCGACTTTTGCCGAGCGCGAGAAGCGCGTCCAGTTGGTCGCCTGGGTCGCGCCGCTGACGAAAGTGCCGAACACCAGGGTGATCGCGGTCGACCAGTCCAGCGAGCCACTTGGCACCACGCTGAGCAATCCCTCGAAACCGCCAACCTTCACCGTCGCCACCCACATCGACAGCATCAACAGCAACATCATCGCCGGTACCGCGATGTACGAGAGAATCTCCAGCCCGCGATAACCGACATACGCCGTGGCGCAGAACACCAGGCCGAACAGCACCATCAGCCCGAGCACGGTGCCTTCGCTCAACTCGAAGTATTTGCCGAGCACCACCGCGGCGGTTGCGGTGCCCCAGGCATACCAGCCGATCTGGGTGAAACCGAGGATCAGGTCGCTGAGTTTGCTGCCGACTTCACCGAAACAGAAACGGCCCATCAACACTGAATTAAGACCGCTCTTGAAAGCGATGTAACCGAGGCCTGCCGCATACAGGCCAAGCAGCAGGTTGCCGACGATGATCACCGCCATCATCTCGGCAAAACCGAACGCCACACCGAGCTTGCCGCCGGCGAACATGGTCGCGGTGAAGAACGTGAAACCGAGCAGCACCATGGCGGTGGACGCCAGGCCTTTGCGTGCATGCATCGGGACTTCGCTGAGGGGGTAATCGTTGCCGGGATCGTGCTGCGTCATGGGGCGTTCCTTGCTGAAAAGGGGAAGACGCGGAAGAGGGTTGCAGTGGTCGTGCCAAGCAGATAATTGCCGGTATATATAGACGAAACAGCGAATCTCGGCGCGAAACCGGTGCACCTTTCGAAACCCAGGTCCTATCAAGGAGCTGCCGAAGGCTGCGATCTTTGTTCGTGTTTTTATAAATCAAGAAATCGCAGTGCCTACAGCGAGCAATGGTGTCGGGTCAGGGACGCGCGGCAGAGCGCCAACTCGTCATCGCTATTTCGACCCTTGCCATTGAGAGCAATCTGTCGCGTCGCGTTCTTGTTGTTCGAAGTTATCGAAGTAAGTTTGTTTGTCTAAAAGTTATTGATTATTTCGGTAATTGTTTGTGGTGGGTTGCTTTTGGTTTTTGCAAAAGGATCGGTTAGTTTGTTTTAACTCTATTTTTCGAGAAGTAGCTGATTTCATTGTTTGTGAAGTCTGGGCGTGTCTTGATTGTTTTGTTTTTAAATTTATTGCTCTTGGGAAATTTGCGGATGTCTGAAGAATATATTGTGTTGTCTGAAAGTCTGGAATGGCGGGAACTTGTTCGCCCCTTGGAACTTGAGACGGCTCTGGCTGCATTTAAGGGGTCCGAGCACTACGAGGCAGCAATCAGGTATCACGAAGGCGCACTTTCGCAGGAAACTTCGCAAGGCATGCTCCAGGCCATCAGCCTGTTGAAGGAAACGCTGCAGACATTGGGGCGTGATCAGGCCAGCGTTGTTTTTGGCAACCTTTTTGAAAAAGTCGAGAAGTACCATCAGCGCTTGCAGAACACGGTATCGATTACCGCAAAGGAAGTGCCTGGGCACATGCACTTTGTCTGGGTGGGGGGCGCCATGTTCGGCGCCAACCAACGTGATTACTTCAACATCTGGAAAGCTCGGACACCCAAGGACCTTACCTTCAGCATCTGGTACGACCCGCAAGCGTTAATGGCTTTTGACGTCAGCCGCACCATCATCCAGGCGGCAAAGGCCGATGCCATGCTGGCAGGTGGGGATCAACCGGTCTCCAGAGCAGCGCTTATCCGGTTGTATGAGAAGCGCCTGGCGGTGTTGCGGCGGCAGGCGTTCGAATTCATCCAGCAAGCGCAGTTGCGCGGCCTCGCCCCTGATGAGGCGCGGATCGAGTTGCTGGTTCAGGCGTATGGTCAAGACCGTGCGCAACTCCAGGCCGCAAGAACCCGGTATCTGCAAAGTCATCTGGACATGGCCGATGACCGTGTGCGGTTGCGCAACGCCCGTGAAGAGTTTCAGTCGCACGCCCTGTGGTCTGCGTACGATCGCGAAATTTCCTTGAGAGGCAACTTCGCGGCCGCCTCGGATATCGTCCGTCTGCAAGCTGTGTATCAAGAGGGAGGTACTTACAGCGATCTGGATTACTTGCCGCCACTGATCGATGAAATGGGCGGTGTCAATGTTACGAAGTTTAACAAAGCTGCCCGAACCGGTGTCTTGCAGTTAGTGCTTGATCACAATAATAAACTGATGCCAGGGCGGGAGAAAAACCGCTACAAGGATTTCTTGAAATATATTCCGCCAGAGAGTCTGGCCGCCCTAGAAGTGTTTGCCAGAAGCGCTCCGGGTCTAGATCAAGTGTTTGCATCGCTGAACGGGCAAGCCACCGCGGTGGATGTATTGGGTCGTGGTTCGCCAGATGATTTCACTGTAAAAAATCCGAATCTGATGAATGCATTTATCGTTGCGCATCCGAACGCCGGCATGACTCTCTCAACGATGAATTTGATTCGTTACTACTATGACATAATTGAATCCGTAGAACAGGAGTTGGACAAAAGGGGATTAGCGTGGGGGGATGACGAAGTTTTGGATATCACTCAAAACAAGGTGCGCGAAATCGATTTTCCTTTTGCCGGGGATGAGGCAATAACCCGTATCTGGGCTATTCATGAGTCGAAGATTGTCAGCGCTATTGTGCATTACCACCGTGACGGCGTCGCACCGGGAGCCGGTGGCACCATCAACTTGACCGGACCGGGTGCATTGCAGGCCGGCGCAGATTTCTTTGCAGCACTTCAATACACGCTCGTTGGGGCTACGAACGCCAAGGCGTTGCAATACATACGCAAAGGCTACAACACAGCAACCGAAGAAGAGTTGATCAGTGGCTGGATAGAGCGCGACGTCTCCGACGCCGAGTGGATCAAGAACGAGCAGAACGCCTGGCGCGACGGCAAGTTCAAGGCCCGCTACCAAGCCAATCTGCAGGACTTGCTCAAGTCGGGCAACACCCTGACGTTCAAGCGCGGCTGGCCTGTCGTTGAAGGCAAACCCGTCATGCTGACTAGCATCTTGCAGCGGCTGATCGATGACTTGGGCGAGCCGTTCATTCGCGCCATGGCTGACAAGCTCAGCGGTGACGTGGTTTTCGACAGGAGCGTGCATCTGGGGTATGACGAGCGCCAGCAGGTCATCAACCAGGCGGCCAGCGAGGCGCCACTGTCTGTCGGCGCGCAGCATTCGAGCAATCTCAACGAACTCTTGACTCACCTGGAACGCGGCTCACTGCCGATTGAACAGATAAGTCCTTTGCAACGGGTGGTGGTCGGTGGCTTGTTCGGCGCCGAAAGCCTGGATGTCGCAGGCTTTGCCGACGCCTGGCAAGCGGCCCGGGACCTGGCCAGAGCAACCGCCGATGGCGGCGTGTTCGCTCGCTATGCCGCGCTGGAAAAATGGTTGCAGCAGCGTCAGGCGCCAGCCTTTCAGGCGGCGCTCGCACAGCCCGCCAAACCGGGCAATCAGACGGCCCGCGAGCTCAAGGCGCTGGCGTTGTCCGACCTGCTGACCCTGAACCAATGGGGCCGGCAGATCGCGCAAATCAACACCACGGCGCAATGGGAATACCGCACCCAGATCCTCAAACGCGCAGCCCCGGTACGTGAGCAGTTCTTCAAGGCCGGTGCGCTGTCGGCCCGGCAGCTGCCTCAGGCATTGCTGATGCGCACGGCCGGTGATCCAGGTCGGCGCTGTTACCCGTTGGCGCTGCTCATGGCGGCTGCGTTAAGCCGTGGCGAAAGTGCCGAGCGCGCTGTCATCGGCAGGATCGCCAATGCCAATCTGGCGCCACAGGAGAACGACTCACGGGCACTGCTGTTGGCGCTGGATGAACTGCGCGACGTGCGCATGAGCGACGTGGGTGCGCCGTTGGGTGAGCAGAGTCTGCAAGCGATTGTGCGTGATCTGGAAGCGAAAGCAGACTCCAGTGTCTTGTTGCTCGATACCGGCAGTCATGCGCTGTTGGTGGCCAAGGTCGTGACGGCTGACAGCACGGCTTACCGTTTCTTCGAACCGAACTTTGCGGTGTATGGCTTCGCTCAGGGGTCGTTGTTGCAACAAGGCATCGAGGGTTACCTGTCGCGGGACGGCGGTGAGCTGGCGAGGTTGTATGGCCTGGCTGATGCAACCGACTTGCGCTTCAACGTCATCGAATTGAATACGGCGGCCATCGCCGATCACGTGCTGACCTCGAGTCTGCAGGTGAGCAGTTTGCTGCAGAACACACCGATTGCGGGGGGGCAGTCCGTCAATGTATGGGAGGCGCAATCCGCGCTGCGTGGCCGCTCGCTGTCAGAAAACGCGCGGATGGGTGACAGTCTGGTGCAACTGGATGCGCGTAACCTGGTGCGTGAGTTTGATCTGGCGACCGGCCAGCTGCGTCGCGAGCACTCGTTGGGCACTGAATACCTGCCACTGCTCGACACGCTCCAGACCGCAGCCGACAACCTCTCTACGCTGACGATGGTGGACGCCGGCAACCCGGCGAAGCGCATCAACGTCACCACCCGCGACACGCGGTTCAGCAAACTCAAGAAAAATATTCAGCGTCTGGTTGAGGCCGTCGCCGGCAAGGGCGGCCGTCCGGGTGAGAGTGATGGTGGCAGTCGCCTGAGTTTTGCCTTCGCCATCCAGACGCTGGTGACAGAGATGCGCAGCCGCGAGTATCAGGCGAAAAACGCGTCGCTGCCGGCGCTCACCGTCGCCTTGCAGATTCAGGTCTATGTGAGTTACACGCAACTGGCCTATGGCGTTGCGATGGATTCGGTGCAGATCATCAATCTGGTGCGCCAGGTCGCGGCCAGCGAACAAGCGCTGGCGAAGCAAACAACGTCACTCTCGGGGCGTTTGCAGGGGCGCGGAGGGGCCGCGACCGGGGTTGTTTTTTCATTGGCTAATATCGGCTTCGATATTTACGGTCTGAGCGTGGCCGACAATGACGAACAACGCTCGCGGCTCACCACTCAATTGGCATTTGATGTGGCGGCGCTGGGCCTTGACGTGGCCGCATTGGCCGTGGGGGGCACGTTGGGGGCGGCGGCGTCGTTTCTGTCTGTGCCGTTATTGGGGATCGGCATCGGGGTCACCGCCATTGCCAGCAATCTGGGGCAAATCAGCGACAAGGCCCGGGCTGTCGGTCGGCATCTGTTCGATATTCACGAGGCCTATGGGCCTGAGGGCTGCAAGCGTCAGGACGGGGTACTACAGTTCGCCGTCGAAGCGGTCATTACCGAACTTGATTTGCGCGAGCGTCGGGTCCGGTTCGATAGTCAGAAGTTTTTTCCGACCGACTCTGCAGGGTCGGGTCTGCCTTCTTACAGCGGCAAGCCAGGTGATCTCCCCAGGGCAATCAATATTCGTGAAGCGATGTCTCGTTATGATTCCCTCGAGTTCGGTAAGGGTGGCGATCGGGATATCCATGCTGTTGTGCTGCCGTGCACGCCGATTTGTTACTACGGCTATGAGTATCAGGTCGGATATGCCGGTTTTGCACCGGACGACGATCTTTATAGCCGCCTGAGCACTTACCAGACTGTTTATGAAGGGGCGCCAAAACCTGAGGGCGGTCTGGAGGCAGGTGTAAGAACGTCGTACCCGAATATTCTGGATATCTGGAAAGAGCAGATCGAGTTTTCCAGCTTGCCGCCTTACGAACGGCGCTTTCAGTTCTTCGCCAATACGTCATTGCCGCATGTCCTTTACAAGCTCCTCCCGGTCAATAAACCCACGCACATCAGTGTGAAACTGGACGCCCATGCCCGTTATCTGGTGGTGCCAGAACTACCGAAGCAATGGCAGCAGTTACTGAGTTACGACATCGCGGCTGAAAACGGTTTGTATCAACTCACGTTGACGCCAGGAATCGTTTCCGTGCATTTGTCGCAGTGGCTACCCGTCGGCGTCGAGTCATTGAATCTGTGGAAGAACGCGGTCAGTTGGGTGATCAAGGCGCCGTGGGCAATCGAGCGGCAGGTCCGCTTCGAAGGCGATACGCTGATCATCGATGGCATCCGGGTCACGGGGTTCTCCGGCCATCTGCAGCTCAGCGACGGCGAACTGTTCCAGTTCGACTCCGGGAAAAAAGTCTGGCAGATGCAGTCGATCACGCTGAGTAAAGCCGATGGCGAGCACGACGCGCAATCGCCGATCGCCGAGCTGGGCAGCGTTACCGCACGCCTGCGTGCGCTGGCGCTGGCCAACCGCCTGGCCAGCGCCTATGTGCCTGTCCATAACTTTATCGTCCCGTTCAATGATGCGTCCGATGTGCAATACACCAACGCTTACTACGACGTGGCAGCAGACCGCATGTTGTATGTACGCAACCTGCCTGCCGCCTTGCGTGAGGGCATCGTCCTGGGCGCCGCCTCAACCCTGCAGGCGTGGTTCTATCATCCCGAGCACGCGACCGTCTGGCGCGTCGATGTCAGCACCGGCCTCGTCCGGCATGCCTACCGCCTGCTGAGTCCGCGCAAGGGCTCGACGATCCTTGCGTGCGAGTTGAGCGCTGACGGCCAACTGCGTGTCGTGCAGGAAAAGACCAGCGAGGAGCAGAACCGCTTCACCCTGGAATACCTGATCGCGGAGGACACGGTCACCTTCGTCCACCTCAATGCCTTCCTGGATGAGTGGCGTGAAGACATGGTGGAAGTGGATTACTGGAAAGCGCCGCTGCGCCGCTTCATCCTGCCCGATGAAAAGCTCGTCGACTTGACTGCCATGAACGTCCCCATGAGTACATGGACATCCGCGCCATTTGTAGGATTGCGCGCGCATTTGCAGGGCCAGAGCGCGTTCTCCGGCTGGGTACGCTTGAGTGACTACCGGTTCTACTCGAATGACTCCGAACCTGCGCAAAAAATCATGCTGATGTGGGCATCGCAGGACAATGACGCCGCGCTGTTCTTCGACATGGATAACCAGACGCTGACGAGTGAATTTGCCTGGTCCGAAGAGCTTCCCTACATACCCGCCGAAACCCTCGCCACAGAGGTCGCCGAAGTCACTCACTCGGCGGGGCGCTACTTCATGACCAAGACCAATGGCCAGATGTTCGAGATCGATAAGGACGGTGTGTTGACGTTTATCGGTGTCGGCAAGCGATGGCTCGAACTTCACCCGGACTGGTTCAGCGCGCTGCCAATATTGGTTGTCGAGCACGGCAAGCGACCTTTCCCGGTGATCGGCCTGTCTGACTTCAGCCAAAGCGCCTTGCTCGCGGTCTGGAGCTGCAATGACAGGTTACTGCTCAGCGAGGCCGGGCTTGGCAAAGAGCTGGCGTTACTGGGGTTGACCCCGGATGGCGAAGCCGGGTGGTTGTTCGATATCGAGGCCGGGCAGGTCTACCGGCAGCCGTTGAGTTCGCTGGCGTCTGCGCGTGACGCGTTCGCCGGCGGCACGCGGCTGCGCTACCCGCAGCGGCTACCGGAGGCGCAGAAGGTCTGGTCCGAGTGGTCGTTTGTCGAGGTCATCACTGACGGGCAAGGGATGTTGGGACGTACCCGTGAGGGGATCAATCTTGCGCTGACCGACCAACAGCCGGCCCGCATTGTCAGTGTGGAAAATCACTGGGCTCAAGCTGATCAGGGCGGTTTGTCGCTGCAGGCACGTCTGAAGAATCTGCTGGCAGGCCATGCCCACGCAGCGGTGCTACCGGTTAAAAACCTCGGTAGCAGCTACACGTACTATGTTGCCGAACAGGATCAGTTGCTTGAGGTGCAAGCGCGACAGGACGGGCAGTGGTCGGCGTTTCTGGGGGTGCAAAACTCGACGCAACCGCTGTTGTTCGATCCGGTGGATGGCGTGGTCTTCAATCGGGATTCAATGACCCCGATCCGGCTCGCAGACAGTCAGGCGACCCGGCAAAGCGAAGTGCTCACGCTGGAAAGTGCCAGCGAGGTCAGTGACCTGCAGACACTGCTGCTTGAGGGTATCGATACCTTGATTCTGGCGTTCGGCGCAGCGACGCAGAGCTGCCATGTGTCGGAGCAGGTATGGCAACGTCTCGACTGCCTGGTGGTTGATCGCCGGCACACCTCAGAGGGTTCGTTGTCCGTTGAACACACATTGGTGCTGGACATGGCTGACAGGGAACGCTTGTTGTTGTCGCAGGCGCAGGGGCATTTGTTGCTGATCGACCCGGACAGCGCCCATACCCTGATCGTCCGGGACAACGACCCGCTGGATGAGCAGCGCATACCGATGTATTTGAGCATCAGTAGCGAGGGCCAGGTTCACAGGGTGAGTATCGAACAGTTGCTGGGCGCCTTGAAGACACGCGCGCAAGGTGTAATCGAACTGAAGGAGGTTCTTGAGTCACTCGCCGATTGACCCCGGAAGGGCGCAGTAGCGATTGAAAAAGGGTCGTGGGCATTGGCTGCTCACGACCCTTTGTGTTTATTCGCCGCGATAGATGCAACCGCTGGTGCAGGTCTCGTGAATGCGGATCGCGCTGAGTTCCGGCAGCAGCGGCTTCATTTCATTCCAGATGAATTTGGCCAGCACTTCACTGGTCGGGTTTTCCAGGCCGGGAATGTCGTTCAGGTAATTGTGATCCAGACGCTCGTAGAGCGGCTTGAAAATCGCCTTGATCTCGGAGAAGTCGCGAATCCAGCCAGTGTGCGGATCGAGGTCGCCGCTCAGGTGAAGCGCCACTTTGAACGAGTGACCGTGCAGACGCCCGCACTTGTGGCCGTCCGGGACGTGCGGCAGGCGGTGGGCGGATTCGAAGGTAAACTCTTTGAAGATTTCCACAGTGTTTTCGGCTCTGTTCAGATGGCGTTCGCCGCAGCGATTCGGGCAGGCGGCGAGTTTATCAGCTTGTGTTTGGCCGTGCTGACTAAAGGGTCAGCAAGCGCTCGGCGAGGCGACCGTTGGCAGTCAGTTCGAGGAATTCGTCGCCCAGTCGCCGGCTCTCGTCCATCGCGGCGTGCCAGTATTTCTGCCGGCTCGGCGCATCACCCATGAAGCGTTTGAAGTCGTTGCGGTCAGGCAGTTTGCCGTAGGGCAGGCGCGCCAGATATTCCTTTGAAGGCGCGAGCAACAGCACGTCCTGCAGGCGCTCCACCGAAGCGCGGCGCCATGGCAGGGTCTTGTCGAACCAGCCCGGAATCACCCGGTCGGTGAAGTGCGGATAGAGCACGATGCCGTCGCCGCTGTAAGGCAAGTCGAGGTGGTAGTCGAGCAAACCGCCATCGCGGAACGTCCCGGCCCCGGCGCCCGGCAAGTCGCGCACACCTTCCATGACCATCGGGATCGAGCCCGAGGCCAACAGCGCCTGACGCAAATTGCCGGCGTTGAGTTCGACGAAGCGCGACGGGAAGTCGTTCAGCGCATTGACCGGTGGTGCCAGACGCGGATCGTGGATGATCAGCCGTTCAAAGTGCCGCGACAGCCGCGCACGGCCACGCAAGTTATCGGCAATCACCGAACCCAGCGCCAGCCCGAGGCGACCGCGATGATCGTCAGCGAGGCGGCCCTGGCTTCTGACCACCATGATGTTCAAGCGGTAATCGGCGTTGCTCAGGATGCTCGCGTCGCGGCCGTCGAGCAGTTCGTTGAGCATGCGCTGCGAGCTCTGGCTGATCTCGGCCATGGTCACGCCTTTGTTGAAGTTCTGCTCGGCGTACAAGTGGCCGAGACGGCGGATGCCTTCGGCAGCGTCCGGCAGGCAGGCGCTGGCGAAGCGCCAGGAACCGACCGAGGCGCCGATCAGCGAGCGCTCGCGGGGCGCACTCGGCAGCCATTCACCGAACAGCGCCAGATCCAGCCCTTGAATCCCCAACGCCTTCGGCCCACCGGCCGCGCCGGGCAGGGTGCCGACGTCGGCAGCGTTCAGGCCCTGGGCACGTATGCGCGCCATGGCCCGAGGGCCGGCCTTGAGGGTGAGGGCGGGGAATTTGATGTGGATGGCTGTCATACCGGTCTCGATCGTTAGCAAGCGAACAATTATAGAGCCACTCTGGATCCTTGTGGGAGCGAGCCTGCTCGCGAAAGCGTTGTATCAGAGACGTGAATGTTGAATGACACACCGCATTCGCGAGCAGGCTCGCTCCCACAGGGGGAGAGAGGTGTTGCTCTGGGTCAATGATGGCAATTCAGTTTCAGTTAAGTTCATCCCGCTAAGGTGCCCACCGTACGCAACACATAAAAATGACGGAGACACCATGAAAACCCTGACTGCCCTGTCCCTCGCCTCGATCGTTGGCCTCACCGCCAGCCTCGCTCATGCACGCGATCTGGGGCCTGATGAAGCCCTGCGTCTGCGCGACGCTGGTACTATCGTCTCCTTCGAGAAGCTCAATGCCACGGCACTGGCCAGACACCCAGGTTCAACGATCACCGAAACCGAGCTGGAAGAAGAGTACGGCAAGTACATCTACCAGGTCGAAATGCGCGATCCGCAAGGCCTGGAGTGGGATCTGGAATTAGACGCGGTCAGCGGGCAGGTTCTCAAGGATCATCAGGATACGTAATGAAGGTTAATGTTCGCGCCACCAGCCGTACCGCGTTGGCGCTTGTGATTTTCTGCTCGGCGGCGATGGCCCGCGACCTCGATCAGGACGAAGCCCTGAAGCTGCGTCAGCGCGGGGTGATTCTGCCGCTGGAGCAAGTGCTGCAGCAGGCCATGGATCGCTATCCCGGGTCGAAACTGCTGGAAGTCGAGCTGGAAGAGAAACACGACGTCTACATTTATGAAGTCGAGTTGCTGACGGCTGAGGGCGTGGCGCGTGAGCTGCACCTGAAAGCCGATACCGGCGAACTCGTGAAAGACAAGGAAGATTGATCAATGCGTTTGCTTCTGGTGGAAGACCACGTGCCGCTGGCCGACGAACTGATCGCCGGCCTGCAACGTCAAGGCTACGCGGTGGATTGGCTGGCGGACGGCCGCGACGCGGTGTATCAGGGCAGCAGCGAGCCCTATGACCTGATCATCCTCGACCTCGGTCTGCCCGGCGTGCCGGGGCTTGAGGTGCTGGCGCAGTGGCGCGCGGGCGGCTTGTCGATCCCGGTGCTGATCCTGACCGCGCGCGATTCCTGGGCCGAGCGCATCGAAGGCCTCAAGGCCGGCGCGGACGATTACCTGACCAAACCGTTTCACCCCGAAGAGCTGCACCTGCGCGTTCAGTCGCTGCTGCGTCGTTCCAAGGGGCAGGCCAATCAGACCACGCTCAAGGCTGCCGGCCTGCATCTGGACGAGGGTCGCCAGTGCGTGACCCGCGATGGCGCCGACATTCAGCTGACGGCGGCGGAATTCCGTTTGCTGCGCTATTTCATGCTGCACCCGGAACAGATCCTCTCCAAAAGCCACCTCGCCGAACATCTCTACGACGGTGAAACCGAGCGCGACTCCAACGTCCTCGAAGTCCATGTCAATCACCTGCGCCGCAAACTCGGCAAAAGCGTGATCGAAACCCGTCGCGGCCAGGGTTACCTGTTCGGCGGGCAAGCTTCGTGAGGTCGATCCAGCGCCGCTTGAGCCTGGGGTTGATCAGCGTGATGGTGGTCGTTGGCCTGGTGCTGGCACAAACCAGTCTGTGGTTGTTTGAAGTGGGTTTGCAGCGTTACCTCGAAGCCGGGTTGCGCAACGACAGCGAAAGTCTGCTGGTGGCGCTGGTCCGCGGCCCGCAAGGGTTGCAGCTGGATGAGCGGCACCTGTCGCCGGCCTATCAGCGACCGTTTTCCGGGCATTATTTCCGCATCGATTTCGCCGAGAGCCACTGGCGCTCGCGCTCGTTGTGGGATCAGGACCTGCCGCTGCTGGAGCACCCCGGTCTGCACAGCAATCTGCAACTGGGGCCGGATGGTCAGCAGTTGCTGGTGCTGCGCTCGGACTATCGGCGCCTGGGCCAGTCGATCTCGATCAGCGTCGCGCAGGATTACACCCCGGTGCGCGAGAGTTTCCAGCGTATGCGCCAGATTGGCCTGGGCCTGGGGTTAGCCGGGTTGCTGCTGATTCTGTTTCTGCAACGGCTGACTGTACGTCGCGCCTTGAAGCCGCTGGAAAAGGCCCGTGAACAAATCGCCCAATTGCAGCAGGGCCAGCGTTCACAACTCGATGATCAGGTGCCGGTGGAGCTGGAGCCGCTGGTGGCGCAGATCAACCATTTGCTCGCGCACACCGAAGACAGCCTCAAGCGTTCGCGTAATGCGCTGGGCAATCTGGGCCATGCGCTGAAAACACCGTTGGCGGTGCTGTTGAGTCTGGCGTCGAGCGAAAAACTCGATGACCATCCTGAGCTGCGCAAGATCCTCAAGGAACAGCTGGAGCAGGTGCAGCAGCGGCTCAACCGTGAGCTGAATCGCGCACGGTTGTCCGGCGATGCGCTGCCGGGGGCGCTGTTTGATTGCGACGCGGAACTGCCGGGGCTGTTGGCGACCCTGAACATGATCCATGGCGAGCATCTGGCGTTGAGCTACGTGGCGCCGCCGGGGCTGCAACTGCCGTGGGATCGTGAGGATTTGCTGGAACTGCTCGGCAACCTGCTGGACAACGCCTGCAAATGGGCGGATGCCGAGGTGCGCTTGAGTGTGCTTGAGCGCACTGACGGCTTTGCCCTGAGCGTGGAAGATGACGGCCCGGGGATTCCCGAAGAGCAGCGTGCTCAGGTGTTCAGCCGTGGGACTCGGCTGGATGAGCAGACCCATGGGCATGGGTTGGGATTGGGGATTGTGCGCGATATCGTCGATACGTGGGGCGGGTTGCTGGTGCTGGGCGAGAGCGAGTGGGGCGGGTTGAAGGTCGTCATCGAGTTGCCCAAACGCTGATCTCCCCAACACCACAAATCCCCTGTGGGAGCGGGCTTGCTCGCGAAGGCGGTATTTCAGTCGACATCTTGATTGACTGACCCACCGCCTTCGCGAGCAAGCCCGCTCCCACATTTGATCTCGGTTGCCTGTAGGAACCGTGGGGTTAGACGCGAAACTGATCCATCAAACCCTGCTGCTGATTCGCCAGGCTGTTCAGCGACTGGCTGACCCGCGCCGACTCATTGGCCTGCCCGGACAGCGACTCCGTGACATCGCGAATCGTCGCCACGTTGTTGTTGATCTCCTCAGCCACCGCGCTCTGCTCTTCGGCGGCACTGGCAATCTGCAAGTTCATGTCGCTGATCACCGTCACCGCCTCACCGATCTGGTGCAGTGCAGTCACCGCTTGGCCAACCTGTTCAACACTGCCTTGCGCCTGACGATGGCTGTTGCCCATCGAGCCGACCACGTCCTGCGTACCGCTTTGCAATTGTTCGATCACCTGACGGGTTTCTTCCACCGATTCCTGCGTGCGTCGGGCGAGGTTGCGGACTTCGTCGGCGACCACGGCAAAACCGCGTCCGGCTTCACCGGCCCGCGCCGCCTCAATCGCCGCGTTGAGCGCCAGCAGGTTGGTCTGTTCGGCGATGGCGCGGATGGTTTCCAGCACGGCGCCGATTTTCTCGCTGTTGGCGGCCAGACCTTCGACCTGCACCATCGCTGCGCTCATGTCGGCGGCGAGGGTGTCGATGCTGGCGGTGGTGCGATCAATTACGGTCAGGCCCTGACGGGTGGCGCGATCAGCATCCTTGGCGGCTTCGGCAGCCTGGGCGGCGCTGCGGGCGACGTCCTGGGCGGTGGCGCTCATTTCGTGGGACGCGGTGGCAACCTGATCAACCTGACGGTACTGCTGCTCCATACCGGCGCTGGTCTGGGTGGCGATCGCCGAAGACTGGTCGGCAGTATCGCGTGCGTCCTGCACAGAGCGCTTCACCTCGGCGATGATCGGTTGCAACTTGTCGAGGAACTTGTTGAACCAGCCGGCCAGTTGACCGAGTTCGTCCTTCTTGTCGTAAGCCAGGCGACGGGTCAAGTCGCCTTCGCCGCTGGCGATGTCTTCCAGCATGTTGGCCACGCCGAGGATCGGTTTGGTCACGCTGCGCGCCATCAGCCATACCAGCAGCAGGCCGATCAGTGCAGCCAGCACGCCGAGGCTCAGCTCGATCAGCGTGCCCGAGGTGTTGCTCGCATCCAGTTGTTGCTTGAGCGCTTCGGCGCGCGCCACCAGAACTTTTTCCGGCACGTCCAGCAACACCGCCCACGACGGGCCATCAGGAATCGGCTGAAACGGCGACAGTACTTTCAACTGGCCGTTGCTGTGCAGGCTGCTGACGCTGCTGCTGGAGGCGAGCAGGCGCAGCAGTTCGCTGCCGCTGGCCTTGTCCACGGCATCCAGGCGCTGGCTGAGTTTGCTGGCGTCCGGGCTGTAACCGGCGAGCAGGCCGACCGGGCTGATGATGCTCACGGCGGTCTGGCCGTCGTAGAGCTTTTTGCTCGCACCCTGACTGATGGCTTGCAGGCTGTTGAGGTTGATGTCCACTGACAGTGACGCAATGACCTTGCCGTTGACCATCAGCGGGAAGACGATGCTGGTCATCAGCACGTTCTGGCCGTCGATCACATAAAAGTACGGTTCGATCACGCACGGCTTGAGCGTGGTGCGCGGGCAGGTGAACCAGGCATTGGCGGCCTGACCGCTGGGGCCGGTGCTGGTGTCGCTCATGTCGCTTTCCGGCAACGCCATCGAGGTGACTTTGCCCGGGGTCGGTTGCGACCAGTACAAGGCGAAACGGCCTTTGTCGTTGCTGCCCAGTTCGGCCTGGCCGGCAAACAGTTCGTCCTTGCCGTCCAGTGCGTTGGCTTCAAACACCAGCGACAGACCGAGCAAGTCAGGGTTGGCTTGCAGAGCGGACTTGACCTGACGGGTCATGTCTTCGCGCAGGTCGAAGGCGTCGAGGAAACGCTTCTCGGCCTGTTCACGCAGGAACAGCACCTGACGCGAGAAACCGTGGCCATATTGATAGGCGTCCATGAACTGCTGGCGAATGCCCGCCGCCTGCACCTCGCCCTGGGATTCGATACGCGCTTTGGCCGATTCGCTGAGCATTTCCATGCTCGAAGCTTTCACCAGTTCAGAACTGTGCTCCATGCGGTACAGCGAAAGACCTACCAACAGGGTCACGATACCGGCCAGGCAAAGCCCGGCGAGCAGGGTGATTTTCCATTGGATGGAAAGTTGTCTGAGCGACATGGAAACATCCTTATTCGATAAATATCTGAGACTTTGCACTGTAACGGCCGCGTTTCGGCTTTCTTTATGCTGGAAACACAATAGGGCCAATTGCCGCAGTCATTGGCGCAGGGGGTAGATCGTTCCTACGCTCCGCGTGGGAATGCAGCCCCGGACGCTCTGCGTTCGATGGGAACGCGGAGCGTCCCTTGCGGCGTTACCACGCAGAGCGTGGGAACGATCATTGGCTGATTGCCGCACCCGGAATCGACCAGTCACTTTGACACCGCCGCCACTCTGCGGCACAGTGCGCGCCCTTTTAATAAGACCCTCTTTGCAAATCCGCCGGTGCTCCGTGGGCGGACTCATTCTGTCTGGCGGTGAATAGTTCACCGCAGTGTTTTTGAGGTAGTGAAATGAATGCAGTGATTGCTGCGGTCGGCGTCATGCTGATCCTCAGCCTGTCCCGCGTGCACGTGGTGATCGCCTTGATCGTCGGTGCATTGGTCGGCGGCCTGACCGGAGGCCTGGGCATCGACGCCACGCTCAAAGCGTTCAACAGCGGCTTGGGTGGTGGGGCGACGGTGGCGTTGTCCTACGCGTTGCTCGGCGCTTTCGCTGTGGCGATTGCCAAGTCCGGCTTGGCCCACGCGTTGGCCGACAGGGCGCTGGCGATGGTCGATCGTCAGCACAGCACCGGCGGTGGTAGCGTCAAATGGCTGCTGATCGGCCTGTTGTGGGTGGTGGCGATTGCCTCACAGAACATCCTGCCGATCCATATCGCGTTCATTCCGCTGCTGGTACCGCCGCTTTTATATGTGCTGACCAAGCTGCAACTGGATCGACGCCTGATCGCCTGCGTCATGACCTTCGGCCTGATTACCCCGTACATGTTTTTGCCGGTGGGCTTCGGCAACATCTTCCTCAATGAAATCCTGTTGGCCAACATTGCCCGCAGCGGCGTTGACATCAGTGGCATCAACGTTACCCACGCCATGGGGATTCCGGCGCTGGGCATGGTCTTCGGCTTGGCAATGGCCTTCATCAGTTACCGCAAGAAGCGTGTCTACGATCTGGGGAAAATCGAGCAGGTCGAGCAGGTGGCGGTGCAGTACAACCCGCTGAGCCTGATGATCGCCGGTGTGGCGATTGCCGCCGCGTTCATCGTGCAACTGCTGCTGGACTCGATGATTATCGGTGCTCTGGTCGGCTTCCTGATCTTTTCGGTGTCGGGCATCGTCAAGTGGCGCGAGACGGATGATCTCTTCACCGAAGGCATGAAGATGATGGCGATGATCGGCTTCATCATGATCGCCGCCTCCGGTTTTGCCGAAGTGATGAAGGCCACCGGTCAGGTGCAGACCCTCGTCGAGTCGTCGGCGTCGTGGATCAACCACAGCAAGGGCATCGGCGCACTGTTGATGTTGCTGGTGGGGCTGCTGGTGACCATGGGCATTGGTTCGTCTTTCTCCACGGTGCCGATTCTGGCGGCAATCTTTGTGCCGCTGTGCGTACAACTCGGTTTCAGCCCGATCGCCATCGTCTGCATCGTCGGTACCGCCGGGGCGCTGGGCGATGCCGGTTCGCCGGCTTCGGACTCGACGTTGGGCCCCACGTCCGGATTGAACATCGACGGCCAGCATCACCATATCTGGGACACCGTGGTGCCGACGTTCCTGCATTACAACCTGCCACTGCTGGCGTTCGGCTGGGTGGCCGCGATGGTTCTGTAACCCCCCAAATCCCCTGTGGGAGCGGGCTTGCTCGCGAAGGCGTCGTGTCAGTCAGCAATTCTGTGTCTGATACACCGCTTTCGCGAGCAAGCCCGCTCCCACAGGGGCATGCAGCGTCTGCAGCTCAACTTTTGATCCGACGTGCCGTTAAAGCCTTTAACCACGCCAATAAAATCAAAAGAGTGAGCTCTCCCCATGCGTTTGAGTCTCAAGGCCAAAGTCCTGTCCCTTGCCGTCCTCCCGGTATTGCTCTTTGCGCTGGTCATCAGCCTGACCACGCTGTTTATCCTCCAGGAACAGGCGCACAAAGAGGTCGAACAGACCCGCGAACGCCTGCTCGGCGACGCCAAGGCCACTCTGCAAAGTTACGTTGCCGTGGCCATGACCACGATCAAACCGCTGTACGACGCCGCCGCCCCCGGTGATGCCGAGGCGCGCGCGCAAGCGATCAAACTGCTGTCGGGCATTCGCTACGGCAAGGACGGTTACTTCTTCGGCTACGACTCCGAGACCGTGCGCCTGTTCAAGGCCAACGATCCGGAAGGCGTGGGCAAAAGCTTCAAGGACAACCGCGACCCGAACGGCGTCTACGTCAACCTCGGCCTGGTCAAAGTGGCGAAGGACGGTACGCACTATCTGCAATACAGCTCGCCGCTGCCAGGCAACGCGCAGGTGCTGGTACCGAAACTCGGCTACACCGAATACCTGGCGAAGTGGGACATGGCGGTCGGTACCTCGGTTAACCTCGATGGCATCGAAGCGCAAGTCGCGCTGGTTGAAGCGCAGGTGCAGGAGCGTATGCAGGGCGTGATCCTCAGCATCGTCGGCGTGGCGGTGGTGGTGCTGCTGGTGATCGCGGCGGCGGGGATGCTGCTGGCCAATACCATCCTGCGTCCACTGACCCTGATGAAAGCCAACCTCGACGACATCGCGGCGGGCGAGGGCGACCTGACCCGTCGTCTGAACATCACCAGCCAGGATGAACTCGGTGAACTGGCGGGCTCGTTCAACCGTTTCGTCGACAAGATCCACGGCCTGGTGCGGCAGATCA
This sequence comes from Pseudomonas baetica, assembly GCF_002813455.1. Taxonomy (NCBI): domain Bacteria; kingdom Pseudomonadati; phylum Pseudomonadota; class Gammaproteobacteria; order Pseudomonadales; family Pseudomonadaceae; genus Pseudomonas; species Pseudomonas baetica. The sequence goes on from NZ_PHHE01000001.1 coordinate 1,121,335, forward strand.
CCGAGATGACCATGCAACTGACCGGGTTGGTGACTCAAGTCTCGGATCAGGCCCAGCGTTCGGATCAAGCCATGGAGCGTCAGCGCCACGAAACCGATCAGGTCGCCACGGCGATCAACGAAATGTCCGCCGCCGCCCAGGAAGTCGCCAAGAGCGCGCAGAACGCCGCCGTCGCGGCCCAGCAGACCGATGAAGAAGGGCAGAGCGCCAAGCGTGTGGTCGCCGGCAGCATCAAACAGATTCATGCGCTGGTCGATGACATCCGCAGCAGTGGTGTGTCGCTGGACAGTTTGCAGCAGGACGTGAGTTCGATTGTCGGCGTGCTCGGGGTGATTCGTTCGATTGCCGAACAGACCAATCTGCTGGCACTGAACGCCGCGATTGAAGCCGCGCGCGCCGGCGAGGCCGGGCGCGGTTTTGCGGTGGTGGCCGATGAAGTGCGGGCATTGGCCAGTCGTACGCAGATCAGCACTCAGGAAATTCAGGGCATGATCGATCGCTTGCAGGCGGGCACGCAGTCGGCGGTGGAAGCGATGCGCCGTTCCAGTGAGGCGGGCGACGGCACCTCGCAGCAGGCCAATCAGGCCGGGGCGTCGCTGGATGCGATGGCGGAATTGATCGCGACGATTAATTCGATGAACGCGCAGATTGCCAGTGCCGCGGAAGAGCAGACGGCGGTGGCCGAAGAGATCAACCGCAGCGTGCATCAGATTGCGGTGGCGGTGGACAGCGTGGCGGATGAGACCCAGTTGGGGGCGCAGACTTCGCGAAGTCTGGCAGAGTTGGGCCAGCGACTGGGCAAGCTGGTTGGGCAGTTCCGGATCTGACGCGATTTGGAGTCCGAAGCAAAACCCTGTGGGAGCGAGCCTGCTCGCGAAAGCTGTGTGTCAGTCGCCACTGTGAGATCAGACATACGGCATTCGCGAGCAGGCTCGCTCCCACATTTGGATTTGTGTGCGACTACGGTCTGTCCCAGTAGGGCACCTCGCCGAAGCATTCGACAAAAAAATCAATCACCGTCCGCACCTTCACCGACAACCTGCGGCTCCCCGGCCACAGCACCGCAATCTGTTGCGGTTCCAGGCTGTTCGACACCTGATACTCCCTCAGCACCGGCACCAGCGTGCCTTCGCGTACCGCTTCGCCAATCAGCCATGACGGAAACATCACCAGCCCCAAACCCTGTTCGGCGGCTTGCGTCAACGTGTCGGCGTGGTTGCCGGTGATCGGGCCTTTGACTGAGTAGGGCGTCCAGTCCCCCTGACCCTGACGGAAAAACCAGCGCTGCTGGCCAGTCGCGCCTTTGTAGGCCAGGCATTGATGCTGCGCCAGATTCTCTGGCTGTTGCGGTGTGCCATGGCGTTTGAGGTAGGCGGGGCTGGCGGCGACCTGAAAGCGGTGCGGCGCCAGAATTCGCGCCTGCATGCTGGAGTCGTGCAGCGGGCCGATACGAAACAACAGATCGGCGCCTTCCTGCAACGGGTCGACGTAGTGGTCGGTTTGCTGGATGTCCAGCTGCAGCTTCGGATAGCGCGCGCACAACTGGCCGAGCCACGGCGTCAGATGGCGTTGACCAAACACCACCGGGGCGTTGATTCGCACAAGGCCAGTGGGTTCGCTTTGCTGTTCCTGTAACGCCTGTTCGGCTTCTTCCAGTTGCACCAGCACCAGCCGCGCATGATGGCCAAGCATGCGCCCGGCCTCGGTCGGCGTGACCGCGCGGGTGTGGCGGTAGAGCAATTGTTGATTCAGGGCTTGTTCCATCAACTGGATCTGCCGGGAAATCGACGAGGGCGCCACGCCTTCGCGGCGGGCGACTTCGGAGAAACTGCCGTGGTCGAGCACCGCCACAAACAGCCTGAGTGCCTTGAATCCCAGTTCATTAAGCCCGTGCATGAATCGTCCTGCTGTGCGAGTTGCGCAAAAGTGTTGTCCGGATGCTCCCATTTATCGCACAGCGGCGCCAGCCGATAATCCGCGCCATCGATTATCAGCCTGGATTTTTGTTATGCAGACGTTGGATGAGGTAAGTGTTGCGCCGCCGGTGGCCAAGCCGGGGTTGCGATTGTTGTTGCTGCCGCTGGTGATTCTGGCAGGCATGGGTTTGTCGGTCGAGGCCGGGTTGCTCGGGCCATTGGGGGTGCAGGTCGGGCATCTGTGGGCGACCTTGAGCATTTTCGGCGTGGGTTCGGCGATTCTGTTTTTGCTGCTGTTGTTCAGCGGCCCGCAACAAGGGCCGGCGTTGAACACATTGCCGCGCTGGCAGTTGATCGGCGGTTTTTTGGGGCCGATGTATGTGGTGGTGCTGACGTTGGCCACGCCGCATATCGGTATCGCCATGACGATGATCGCGATTCTGTCGGGGCAGGTGGGCAAGAGTGTGTTGATTGACCATTTCGGCTGGTTCGGCGCGGCGCGCAAGAAGGTCAACGCTGAGCGGTGGCTGGCGCTGTTGTTGATTGTTGCTGCACTTGTCTTGATTGCTCGGGGTTGATGATGAATCTGATTATTTTGTTGGCCGTGGTGGTCGCGGCAGGTGCGGTGTTGAGTGTTCAGGCGGCGATCAATGGGCGTCTGGGGGAAACCGTTGGGGTGTTGCGCAGTAGTTTGCTGACGTTTGCCGTGGGGGCGTTGGTTACCGGGTTGTTGATTCTGTTTTTTGAACCGGCCCATGCGGTGAGTTTGCTCGATGTGCCGAAATGGCAGCTCAGCGGTGCGTTGTTTGGCGTGGTGTATATGATCGTGATGGTCGGTGCGGTGCCTCGGATCGGTACGGCGGTGGCGACGGTGGCGGTGATTGTCGGGCAGCTTGGGATGGGGATGTTGATTGATAATTTTGGCTGGTTGGGGAATCCGGCGATCGATCTTTCTTCGAGTCGGATTTTGGCGATGGTTTGTTTGGGGTTGGCGTTGGTGTTTATGTATCGCAGTAGTGTTCGCTCATCTGACTGAGTACATATCCGTTGTTTTTGTAGTGGTCAACTAATCCCGGACACGACGTTAAGTTTTTTCTCGGCCTGAGCTGGGGCCAGTCCGTTGTTGAATTGGTGCGGTCTAATCCAGTTGTACCGATGCATCAGGTAATGACTGATGTCGCGGTGCGCTTCTTGAGCTGTCATGTAGCCCACGGTCGGTATCCATTCAGTTTTCAAGCTGCGAAACACACGCTCCATCGGCGCGTTATCCCAGCAGTTTCCACGACGGCTCATGCTTTGGCGCATGCGGTAACGCCAGAGCCGTTGGCGAAACTGGCGACTGCCATATTGCGAGCCCTGATCCGAGTGAAACAGAAGCCCTTGAGGCCTGCCACGCTGTTCGTAAGCCATGTCCAACGCCTTGATGACCAGATCCGCATCCGGCTTGTTCGACAGCGCCCAGCCCACCACTCGGCGCGCGTAAAGATCCATAACGACAGCCAGGTAATGCCATTTCCCTTGAGCCCAGATGTAGGTGATGTCGCCACACCAGACCTGATTCGGCGCCGGCACATCAAACTCTCGATTCAATATGTTCGGAATGTCAGGCCGCTCAACCGTCGCTTGTTTGTAGGCATGTGATCCAGGTTGTTTACTGACCAACTCCAGTTCCCGCATCAGGCCTCGCACCTTGAACCGCCCAATTTGCTCGCCGTCTTCCTGCATCATCGACACGATGCTGCGGCTACCGGCGGCGCTTCGACTTTGCGTAAACAGTTCGTTAACCCGGCTGCGCAACCGAAGCCGCTCAACGTCTGGAGTTCGGCGCCTGAGACGATGGGCGTAGTAACACGAACGAGTGACGTCAAAGACTGCGCAAAGCCAATCAACCGGCTCTTGGGGGCTCAGTTGATCAATCAGCGCGTGCGCTCGTGCTCTTCCGACATCAAGAGCGCGGTAGCCTTTTTTAAAATGGATTTCTCCCGCTCAAGTCGAGCGATTCGAGCTTCCAATTCCTGGATTTTCTGTTGCTCTGGCGTCAGCGCTTTACTCTGCGGAGTAACGCCAGTGCGCTCCTGCTGAAGCTGATTAACCCAGCGGCGCAACGCGGACTCAACCACACCAAGCGAGCGGCTGGCTTCGATATGGCTATAGCCTTGATCGAGCACGAGGCCTGCGGCCTCGCGTTTGAATTCAGCGGAAAAAGAACGACGTTGTTTGGTCATCAGACACCTCTATCTGGCGAGCATTCTCGCCTAAATGGGTGTCCGGTTTCATTAGACCACTACAAGATCAAGATCAAGATCAAGAGCGGTACTCGAGCTTGCGCTCATTGTGTTGAGTGGGGCGGCATGCGCCGCGTGCGGGGTGTACTCATTTTCTTGTGGGAGCTGGCTTGCCAGCGATGGCGGCCTGACAGCCGACCAGGCTCAGACAGATGTACTCGAACCCTGTGGGAGCGAGCCTGCTCGCGAAGGCGGCCGGACAGCCGACCAAGCTTCGACAGATGTGCTCAACCTCCCTGTAGGAGCTGCCGAAGGCTCGGGCCGCGATCGGACGATCTTTTGATCTGCTTGGCTTTGGCTTTGGCTTTGGCTTTTGATCTCCAGCCCCATCGGCAGGCCGAGCGGAGGTGTTCATCAGGGGGTAGGCGCGCAGCGCCGTGCGGCGAAGCCGCATCCATCGAGAGGAGGTGCAGCGAAGCAAACCGTAGGCGATGCCCCCGGATGGACACCGTAGCGAGGGAACACTGAGCCTAAGCGAAGTGCCGTACGCCAGGGGCAAAGCCTTTTGCTTACTTTTCGGCGTTTGGAAAAGTGAGTCGCTGTAAGAGCGAAACCGCCAGCGGCAACACCCGCAGCAACGGATATGCCCCCAAAACCCAAAACCCAAAATCAAAAGATCGCAACCTTCGCCAGCTCCTACACTGATTCCTACGGCTTGCCCTAAAAGCCTCAGACAACCACCACTGAAGGAGTCTGTCCCATGCCTGATAGAAAATGCGATTGTCCGGGATGCAAGTGCACCATCAAGGAAGGTGAACATTCCTACGCCGTGCACGGCAAACACTACTGCTGCGAAGCCTGCGCCCACCACCACAAAAGTGGCGAGGAGTGCTCAAGCAAAGGCTGTCATTGCGCGCATCCGAAGTAACGGCATGCATAAAAAAGTGGAGCCTAATCAGGCTCCACTTCCAGTTTCAGACTTTCATCTTCCAACCGCTCGGTATGCCGCACCGTGCCTTGCAATCGTCGCCCCTCAACCCTGACCACAACGGTTTTCGCTTGATCAAGATCCTCCGGTAACGGTGCAGGCACCCTCAGCGCAAAGCGATACGGGTCATCTTCGACGACTTCCAGCCCCACCTCACAATCGACACTTTTGGTGATTCGCCCGAACAATGTGTCCAGGCCGTAATCCAGATGCGCCGGACTGCTGATCTTGCTCATTGTGCATTCCCCCGAATAGTCCCCGATCGCCGGGCAAAGCCTAGCTCGCCGGTCGCCATTTGACGTTCTCCACGCCAAATCTTTCCGCCATCGGTTTACTGGTCTTCTGCACTTTTTCACGGCCGAAACGCGGGATACGACCCACACCCGCGTCGCAACTTGCCCAGTGCCACGCCTCGGCGTTGTCCATTTTGTCCGAACGGATAATGAACGACTTGGGCTTGCCGTGAAGGGTGTAATCGATGACAAACAGTTTTGCGTTGTTCATAAAGCCCGTAATCCTCCCTGTGGTAATAGAAGGATCGCGGCGCGCCGGGAAAATTCACTCGGATTGTCCGACGGTTTCTACCGTTGGCGGCGAAATGACTGACTCGTTACCATGGCGCTTCCGCCAACCCCAATGAATGCTCGCCATGGCCCTTGCCGCGCCTCCCGATCTCAGTGATACCGATGTGCCCGTGCAGCCGCTGGCGCGCACCTATCCGCGTGGTTTGTATATTGAGCCGCATGAGCATGTCTGGGGCCAGTTGCTGTATGCGATGAGCGGGGTGATGTGGGTCGAGACCCCGCACGAGGCGTTGGTGGTGCCGCCGCATCGGGCGGTGTGGTTACCTCCCGGGGTACCGCACGGGATTCGGGTGGTGTCGGATTTGCAGATGCGCAATATCTATCTGCGCCCGGCGTTGGCGGCGACGCTGGATCCGTCGGTGCAGGTGATCGAGGTCGGCGGGTTGCTGCGTGAGTTGATCGTCGGGCTGGTGGAGCAGGGCGACAGCGGCGAGCCTGAGTATTACGAGGCGTTGGTCGGGTTGGCGTTGCTGGAGCTGAAACGCGCCAGGCGTTCGCCGTTGAAGATCCCGCTGCCGGACGATTCCGATCGGCGCTTGATGAGCGTGTGTCAGGCAGTGATGGCCTCGCCGTCGCTGGAGATTCCTTTCGAGCAGCACGCGGATGACGCCGGAGCCAGCGTGCGTACGTTGGCGCGGTTGTTCAAGGACCGCCTCGGCATGGGCTTCGCCGAATGGCGGCGCCAGGTGCAACTGGCGACGGCGGTGGCGGAGTTGATTCAGGGTGTCGCGGTCAGTGTCATTGCCCGTGAGCTGGGGTATTCGCCGAGCAGTTTCAGCGACATGTTCCGCCGCGAACTGGGCGTGGCGCCCTCACAATTTGCTGTGGAACACGATTAATCAAACCAGCGCAGATCCAATGTGGGAGCGAGCCTGCTCGCGAATGCGGTGGATCAGCTGACTCATCCTTCACTGACACACCGCTTTCGCGAGCAGGCTCGCTCCCACAGGGTTCTGTGGTGTGCATCCGATACTTGTCCGAAATTCAGAAGTCCTTGGCCGATGCCATCCCCGCCGGTTCCCTAAACTTTGCCCATTCCTTTCCACGGGCGGAGTTGCTCCCCATGAATTACCTGATTTCGCTGGCCATCGGCCTCGGCGTTGGCCTGCTTTACGGCGCGCTGGATTTTCGTTCTCCAGCCCCACCGGCCATTGCGCTGGTCGGCTTGCTGGGCATGCTCGCGGGTGAACAGTTGTGGCCGATGGGCCGGCAACTGGTGGCCGGTTGGTTGTCCTGATTTCCCTCTTTCTTATTCGGTGGATGTGTCCATGAAAGCACTGCAATTCGATAAAACCGGCGACTTGTCTTCCCTGCGTTACGTCGAGGTGCCGACGCCGGTGCCGGGCGCTGATGACGTGTTGGTCGAGATCAAGGCTGCCGGCCTGAATCCCAGCGATGTGAAGAACGTACTCGGGCGTTTTCCCTACACCACGCTGCCACGGATTCCCGGGCGGGATTTTGCCGGTGTGGTGGTCGAAGGCCCGCAGGCGTTGATCGGGCAGGAAGTCTGGGGCACCGGTCGCGAGTTGGGCTTTTTCGCCGATGGCTCCCACGCGCAGTTCGTCAAACTGCCGGGCAAGGGCGTGGGGCATAAACCGTCGCACCTGAGTTTCGCCCAGGCCGCCAGCCTCGGCGTGCCGTACACCACGGCGTGGGATGCGCTGGAGCGCAGTCTGGTAACGGCCGAAACCCGTTTGCTGGTGATCGGCGGCGGCGCGGTGGCCACAGCGGCCTTGGCGTTGGCCAAGGTACGCGGCGCGCAGTTGCTGGCGGCGGCGCGGCGGCCGGAGCAGGTCAAGGAGTTACAGGCGCAGGGCTATCAGACGCTGCAACTGGATAAGCCCGAAGATCTCGGTGCGCAGGTCAACGCGGTGTATCGCGGTGGCGCCGACGTGATTTTCGACACCACCGGTTTCTGGCTGCCGGCCTCGGTTGCGGCACTGGCAGCGTTCGGCCGCATCGCGATCATCGCCGCGCCGGTCGACGGCCATGTGCAATTGCCGGCACTGGCGTTGTATCGCAAGGGCGGTTCGGTGGTCGGGATTAATTCGCTGCTGTACGGCGTTGAAGCGTGCGCGGCGATGCTGGAGCAGTTTGGCCGGTTCTTCGATGAAGACCTGCTGCCGCTGCCGCAAGGGCTTGTCGAGTCACCGCTGGCGGAAGGTTTGGCGCGGTATGTCGAGGTGAATCAGGGCAGTGGCGACAAGGTCATCCTGATCCCCTGATCCCCGTCACACCGCATAACCTGTGGGAGCTGGCTTGCCAGCGATAGCGTTAGAGCAGCCGATGAAGATGTTGACTGCACTGATGCCATCGCTGGCAAGCCAGCTCCCACAAGGTTCTTTAGTTCATCAGGATTGAGGCACGCCGTTTTCCCAGGCAGACCAGTGCTTGAGGATGTCCTGCACCAGTGGATTACCCGCGCGGTAGAGGTTTTCCAGCGCCGGGACAAAACCGCCCTGATCGGCGTATTTGAGCAAATTATCCACTTCACTACCGCCCGGTTCAGGACGGTCGAAGTCGGAGCCGGCACGTACTACCGCCAGGCGTTGTACATCGACCAGGCCTTCACGACTGGCGCGCAGCAGGGCCTCATAGGTGGAGTTGTCTTCCTGTTGCGTCGTGCAGTATTCGCCCTTGTTGTCGGTCAGCAGTTTGGTCCAGACCTCGGCCCGTTCGCTCAGGCGCGTGCCGGAAAACCAGGTGTTGCCGGCCAGTGTGTCGCAGCGGGTGACGACTGGTGGCTGATTAGCTGGGGCCGATGGATATTTCAGCCGCCACGCCGCCGACTCCTTGCTCTCGCTCAGTTCGACCTTGTGGCTCAGGGCGAAGGCCTTGGCCTGCAAGGTCGGGTTGAGTTCAAAGACTTCGGTCTTGTAGTCCAGCGGCGGTTTTTCGTTCGGGCCCTTGGTGTTGATGCCGATGTAGCCGGTTGGCCAACTCGACGGCGCATCACGGGAATCCAGTTCCCATTGCGTACCGAACTCGACCAGATAATGCGCCCACGCGGCGGTGCCGATGGTCCCGTGTTTGGGGCTGATCCCGGCGATACCGGCGATCAGGAAATAGCTTTTGCGTAGGTCGAACTTCGGCGACATGGCCAGTGCCAGGGTCGAGGCCGCTGCGTTGGTCTGGCCCATGCCGGTGGTCAGCAGGCACACCTGCCGGGTGTTGCAGCGGATGGTCGGGTACTCGGCGGACAGGCCCGGCACGCGGATTTCCTGCTTGAGTTGCAGCCGATCGATCCAGTTTTGCGCCTCAGGGGCGAACATGGTGATCAGCACCACTTTCGGCTGGATCGGCGCTTCGCTCGCCCATGCAGTGCAAGAGAGCAGGGCGGCAGCGGCCAGTGAAACGCGCATCATTGCTTGCATAAAAATCTCCTGATTTCAGAACTGATAACCGATGCCGGCGTAGTAACCCCAGCCGTTGGAACGCGCGCGGAAATTGCCGTCGCCGAAATTCAACTCGCTGCCATCCTCCCAGTTACCGCCGTTGTGGAAATAACGCCCGACCAGGGTGAAGCGCAAATGGGTGAACGAATAGAGCAGGACGTTGGTTGCCACCGTGGCGTTGGCGGTGCGCGCCGGGTTGTCCTTGTGGATGTCCGAGCCAAAGTCGAAGTTGGTGAAGCCGATGTAGGTCAGCGAGGCGCCGTTGCTGAATTTGTCGATCGGGATGATGTATTTGAGCTGCGCGCGGTAGCCGTCCCATGAGTACTCATTGCTCGCGCCGTAGTTTTCCCACTGATAACGCCCGTACAGGTTGGCCGACAGGTTGACCCGCGAATGGGTGTCGATGTCGGTGCCGAAGCCGCTGTACAGAGTGTTGGCGCGGTTCTCCTTGCGGCTGCCGTGGTCGTAGATCCAGTCGAACGCTACGTACCATTCCTTGAACGGGCCGATGGCCAGGCTGCGGCCGGCGAGGTAGTCGATCGAGATGCGCGGCTCGTGCTCCATGAACACCGGTGAGCCGTGATCCCACACACCTTTGTCGTGGCTGTTGCCGATATTGAAAATTTTCGGCACGTCGATGTAGCCGTAGAGCTCGAATGGGCCCTTGCGCCCGAAGTACTCGTATTCCAGATAGATGTCGTCGGCCGGTTGCGGACCGAAGCTGATGTCTTTGCTGCCGATCAGCATCAGGTCCTGGTTGTACCAGTCCGACAGGTACGCGCCTTTTTTCGGTGGGCTGGCTTCGGGGCTGAGGGTTTCACCTTGGGCGGATTCTTCCGAAGGCGCGGGTTGAGCCAGAGCATCATGGCTGAGAACTCCGGTAACGCCGGTCAGTAGCAAGGAAACAGCAAACGTGCGCGCAAATGGGGCGCGAAGAGGGGATGTGGCGTGCATTCAAAGTCCTTTTTTTGCGGATCAAGCCCGAATTCTGCGGGCCAGTTGGATGTGTGGCGAAAATGCCGTGATTGACGGTTAGCAAACGTTTGCATAACACGTACCAGTTTCTTCCAGACGTTAAAAATCCCTGTAGGAGCGGGCTTGCTCACGAAGGCGTCTTGCCAGCTTGAAAACCCTTCGCAGACACAGCGCTTTCGCGAGCAGGCTCGCTCCCACACGGGGGTTGCAGTGCGTTCCAGTCCCCCGGTCTATGGATCGAAACCCTCGTCCTAGAGCGCCTAGTATTAAAGTATTAACACCATTTAATCCGTGCCCCATGTCTGGGCGTCTACTAGCTTTGTCCCCAATCAACGGTTTTGTGATGACCGTCGTAGTCTTGAGTCGCGTGTGGAATAAGTAAGGCTTTGTACGCCTTCAAGGAAGAAGTTGGCCACGACAAGGAGTAGCCCGTGGAAGCAAGGTTTGGTGTCGCCCTCGTTTCGCGTTTTTCCCCTCTTTCCCTTGCTGTGCATTTGAGCGTTGCCGGGCTGTTGTTCGGCGGCGTCAGCGCACCTGCGTTGGCCACATGCTCCACGGCCGGTTCAATCGTGACGTGTACGGGGGTGCCGCCACTGCCACTGGTTCCCAACGACTTCGCCAGTGCCACGAACAACCTGACGGTCAACGTCAACAGCGGCGCGCAGATGAACGCGACCCTTGGCGGGCATGTCATGGACCTGACGGGGGTCGACATCACCCTGAACAACTCCGGCATCATGGATCCGGCAGTCCTTGGTCTGATATCGGTGTTGAGCGGCGGTGCATTTATCGGAAACGGCGCGACCAGCACGGTCAATGTGCTCAACAATACGGGCGCGATCATGCGCGGTACCGGCATGTTGCTCGGGCTTAACCTGACCAGCATCAATGGCCTGGCCATCGCGGTGAACAACGCCGCTGCCGGCACCACCACCCTCACCAACAACGGCACCATTACCTCGACCGGACTTTCGATCGGTGGCATCACCCTGGCCGACACCCCGGTGATCGGCGTCTACGGTGGCTCGCAGGTCAACATGACCAACAGCAACACCGGTGTCATCAACGGCCGGATTGCCTTCGAAACCTCGGCGGCGGGCAACACCTTCACCAACGCCGGTGCGATTACCGGCGGTGTGTCGATGGGCGCGGGGAGCACCAACACCTTCACCGCGGTGACCGGTTCTTCGGTGCAGGTCGGTGACGGCGTGCAAGTCAGTGTCGGGCTTGGCGGCCTGATCAACATCAACCTGACGTTCGCCCCGACCGGCACGGTCGATGGTGGTTTGGGCGGCACCAACAGTCTGATCCTGCAAAACCCGGCCGGCGTCGGCGGCGGTATCACTGGGACTGGCACGGCGTCGAGCGCCACCTACGTCAACTTCAACAACCTGACCCTCAACAGTGGCACCTGGACCTTGCAGGGGCCATTGGTCAGCGGCGCGACCACGCTCAACGGCGGTATCGCGAATTTCAATAACAACGCCACCTTCGGCAGCGGCGTGCTCACGTCCAACGGCGGGATTCTGCAGGCCAGTAATGCCGGGTTGAACATCAGCAATCTGATTTCCGTCGGTGCCGGCGGCGTTACGGTACAAGGCGGCAATGCCACCACCCTGAGCGGGGTGATTTCCGGCAGCGGCGGTTTCACCAAGGCCGGCACCGGCCAGCTAAACCTCAGCGCCGCCAACACCTATCTGGGCAACACCACGCTCAATGGCGGCACGGTGCAAGTCAGCAACAATCAGGCCTTCAGCAGCGGCAGCCTCAACGTCACCGGCGCGACGACGTTGAGCGCACCGGGCACGATCAGCCTTGCCAACGCCATCAGCCTCGGCGGCACCTTGACCGCCGGCGGCACTGGCGCACTGACCCTCGGCGGTTTGATCACCGGCAGCAGCGGCCTGAGCAAAACCGGCACCGGCAGCCTGACCCTCAGCGGCGCCAACAGCGGTTACACCGGCACCACCACCCTCAGTGCCGGCAGCCTGCTGGTGACCAACAACAACTCGCTGGGCAGCGGCGCGCTGAACACTGCCGCTGGCACCAGCCTGGACAGCACCGCCAACGTGACCTTGGCCAACAACATCGCCATGACTGGCGCCCTCAACGTGCTCGGTAGCAATGCGCTGACCCTGGGCGGCGTGTTGTCCGGTACCGGCGGGATTACCAAATCCGGCACCGCCAGCCTGACCCTGACGGGGAACAACACCAATGCCGGCAACACGCTACTCAACGGCGGCAGCCTGTTCGTCGGCAGCAACACCGCACTGGGCACTGGCGCGTTGAACGCGGCGGCGGGCACCACGCTGGATGCGACGACGGCGGTGACCCTGGCCAACGCCGTCGCGCTCGCAGGGGGACTGACCGTTGGTGGCACGCAAGCATTGGGCCTGAGTGGTGTCGTCAGTGGCGTCGGCAATCTGATCAAGAACGGCACCGCGAACCTCAACCTCAGCGGCAACAACACCTTCTCCGGCGGTACTGCGCTTAATGCCGGCACGTTGATTGTCGGTTCCAATACTGCGCTGGGCACTGGCGCGCTGACCACGGCGGCGGGCACCACGCTCGACGCCAGCACCGCAGTCGCACTGACCAACGCGGTTTCGCTCGGCGGCAATCTCAACGTCGGCGGCAGCGCCAACCTGACCCTCGGCGGCATCGTCAGCGGCAGCGGCGGGCTGACCAAAAACGGCGCGGCCAACCTGATACTCAATGGCGCCAACACCTTTCTCGGTGCCATTGCGCTGAACGCCGGTACGATCACCGCAGGCGCCAACGCGGCGCTGGGTAGCGGCAACATCACCGTGGGCGGTGTAGCTACCCTCGACAGTAATGCGGCGGTGACCCTGAACAATGCCGTCATTCTCAACAACAGCCTGGGGATCGGTGGTAATAACGCGCTGACCCTCGGCGGGGTGATCAGCGGCGCCAGCCAACTGGTGAAAAACGGCGCCGCCAATCTCACTCTTAACGGCACCAACACCTACAGCGGCGGCACCATGCTGAATGCTGGCAGCCTCACCGTCGGCAACAGCGCCGCACTGGGCACTGGCACCTTGTCGGTGGAAGGTGCGGGCACGCTCAACAGCAGTTCGGCCGTGACCCTGAACAACAACGTGATTCTCAACGCCAACCTCACCGCTGGCGGCGCCAACGCGCTGACCCTGGGCGGCGTAATCAGCGGCGCTAACGGCCTGATCAAGACCGGCGCCTCAAGCCTGACCCTCAACGGCAACAACACCTACACCGGCACCACCGCGCTGAATGCCGGCTCGCTGGTGGTCGGCTCCAGCACGGCCCTCGGCACCGGCACACTGAATGCGTCGAACGGCACCACGCTGGATGCCAACACTGCGGCAACCCTGGCCAACAACGTCAACCTCGGCGGCACCCTGACCCTTGGCGGCACCAATGCGCTGACCCTCGGTGGCGTGGTCGCCGGTATCGGCGGATTGGTCAAGAACGGCGCCGCCGACCTGACCCTCAACGGCGCCAACACCTATTTCGGCAACACCGCGCTGAACACCGGCAAACTGACGGTCGGCAGCAACACCGCATTGGGCTCCGGCACATTGAACGCGGCGGCAGGCACCACGCTGGACGCCAACACCGCCGTCAGCCTGAACAACGCGGTGGCATTGGCCGGTGCCTTGAACGTCGGCGGCACGGCGAATCTGACCCTGACCGGCCTGGTCAGCGGTGCTGGCAGTCTGGTGAAAAACGGTACGGCCAATCTGATTCTCAACGCGGCCAATAACTTCCTCGGTGGCACGACCCTGAACGCCGGCACGCTGACCGTTGGCAACAGTTCGGCATTGGGCTCCGGCGCACTGACCGTCGCTGGCGCGGCAACACTGGACAGCAACTCGCCGCTGGTCAGCCTCAACAATGGCGTCGCGCTCAACGCTGCACTGACCGTGGGGGGGGACGCAAAACCTGACCCTCGGCGGCGTCACCAGCGGCACCGGGCAGTTGATCAAGAATGGCGCGGCCAACCTGACCCTCAACGGCAACAACACCTTCAGCGGCGGTACGACTCTGAACGGCGGCACCCTGACCCTGGGCAATGCCAACGGCTTGGGCACTGGCGCGTTGATTGTTGGCGGCGCGGCGACCCTGGATAACAGCGCCTCGTTCGGCATCGGCAATGCGATCACGTTGAACGCCGGTCTGACCGTCGCGGGCAACAACGACCTGAGCCTCAACGGCATCATCGATGGCGCCGGCAACCTGACCAAAAACGGTCTGTCGGACCTGACCCTGGCCGGCAACAACACCTTCACCGGCGCGCTGAACATCGTCTCTGGCAGCGTCACCACGTTGAACAGCAATGCGCTGGGCAACACCGCAGGCGTGAATATCAGCGCTGGTGCCGGCCTGAATCTGGGCAGCGACGCCAGCCTCGGCGCGCTGACCGGCAGCGGCGACGTGCAGCTCACCGGCAGCAACACGCTGACCGTCGGCAGCGGCAACGTCACCAGCACGTTCGACGGCGGCCTCAGTGGCAGCGGTGGCCTGATCAAGGTCGGCACCGGCACCCTGAGCCTCACCGGAATCAATGGCATCACCGGCAACACCGCGATCAATGGCGGCACCGTGGATCTCAGCGGTTCGCTGGCCAGCGCGCAGGTCAACGTCAACACCGGCGGTACCCTGACCGGTACCGGTTCGGCGCTCGGTGCCATCAACATCAACAATGGCGGGCATCTGGCGCTTTCGTCGGGCAATACCTTGTCGGCAAGTGCGCTGACTCTCGGTGCCGGCAGCAACGTCGATGTGGCGCTGGGCACACCCTCGACCGCCTCGCTGATGAACATCGGCGGCAACCTCACCCTCGACGGTAATCTCAACGTCACCGACGCCGGCGGTTTCGGCGTTGGCGTGTATCGCCTGTTCAACTACACCGGTGCCCTGACCAACCTCGGTCTGGACGTGGCCAGCGTGCCGGTCGGCTACGGCCTCGGCGATCTGCTGGTGCAAACCGGCGTGGCCAATCAGATCAACATTCAAGTCTCCGCGCCGAACAGCAACATCCGTTACTGGGACGGCAGCCAGACCATCGCCAACGGTGTGGTCGATGGCGGCAGCGGCACGTGGAATGCGGTCGGCACCAACTGGACCGACGCCAACGGTCTGGTCAATCAGCCATGGGCTGGCGACTTCGCGGTGTTCCAGGGCACCGCCGGCACGGTGACGGTGAACGGCACGCAGGCGTTCACCGGCATGCAGTTCCTCACCGACGGCTACAACGTGGTCAACGGTGCAGCGGGACAACTCACAGCGGTCAATGGCACCGGCGGCACCACTTCGTTGCGCGTCGATCCGGGCGTGACGGCGACCATCAATGCCAATATCGATGGCAGCGGCATCCTTAATAAACTCGACGCCGGCACGCTGGTGCTCGGTGGTGCCAACACTTATACCGGCGGCACGCAACTGGACGGCGGCAAGATCATCGTCGGCAGCAACACCGCACTCGGCACCGGAACGTTGACGGCGAATGCCGGCACGCAACTGGACAGCAACGCGGCGGTGACACTGGCCAACGCCGCAACGCTCAACGGCAATCTCACCGTGGTCGGCAGCAATGCGCTGACCCTCAATGGCGTGATTGGCGGCACGGGTGGCCTGATCAAAACCGGCACGGCGAACCTGACCCTCGGCGGCAACAATGCCTTCCTTGGCCCGGTAGCCTTGAACGCCGGAGGACTGATTCTGGCGTCGAACTCGGCGCTGGGCTCGGGCACGCTGAACGCGGCGGGCGGCACCACGCTGGATGCCGCCACCGCCGTTTCGGTCAACAACGCGGTCAATCTGGCTGGCAATCTCGGCATCGGCGGCACGGCGGATCTGACCCTTGCCGGCACAATCAACGGGGCCGGCAGCCTGACAAAAAACGGCGCGGCCAACCTGACCCTGAGCGGCAATAACAACTTCCTCGGCGGCACCACTCTGAACGCGGGCACCCTGACTGCTGGCAGCAACTCGGCACTGGGTCTGGGCAACCTGACCGTGGCGGGTGCCTCGGCGCTGGACAGCAACAGCGCGCTAAGCCTGGGCAACAACGTCGTGCTCAACGCCAATCTGAGCAACACCGGCAGCAACAATCTAACCCTCGCAGGTGTGGTCAGCGGCGCGGGTGGCTTGATCAAGGACGGCGCGTCGAACCTGACACTCAACGGCATCAACACCTTCACCGGCGGCACCACACTGAATGCCGGTACGTTGACCCTTGGCACTGGCGGCTCTTTGGGCAGCGGCGCGCTGACCGTGGCCGGCGCTTCGACCCTCGACAACACCGCGCCACTGGTGCTGGCCAACAACCTCAACGTCAATGCCAATCTGGCTCTGGCCGGTAACAACAACCTGACCCTCGGTGGCGTGATTGCCGGCGCCGGCACGTTGACCAAGAACGGTCTGTCCGACGTGACGTTGAGCGGCAGCAACACTTTCAGCGGCACCTTCGATGTGGCGTCCGGCAGCCTGACCACACTGAGTAGCGCGGCGCTGGGCAACAACGCCACGGTCAATCTCGCGGGCGGCGCGGCGCTCAATCTCGGTGCATCGGCCAGCCTCGCCAGCCTCACTGGCAGCGGCACGGCGCTGATCGGCACGGGCAATACGTTGAGCCTGGGCGGCAACAACGTCAGCAGCACTTTCGCCGGCATCCTCAGCGGTGACGGCAGCCTGAGCAAACTCGGCAGCGGCACCCTGACCCTCAGCGGTATCAGCGACCTGACCGGTGACACCAACGTCAACGCCGGCACCCTGCAGGTCAACGGCTCACTGGCCAGCGGCAATGTGCTGGTCAACAGCGGCGGCACTCTCGGTGGCAACGGCACCTTGAGCGGTGCCGTGACGGTGGCCGATGGCGGGCATCTGGCGGGCGTCACCGGCAGTACGCTGAGCGTCAGGTCGCTGCTGTTCAACGGTAACTCCAACTTCGACGTCGGCCTCGGAACCCCGGTGTCCGGCGGCGGCAATGCGCTGATCAATGTTGGCGGCAACCTGACCCTCGACGGTACCCTCAACGTCAGTGATATCGGTGGTTTTGGCAGCGGCGTCTATCGCCTGATCGACTACACCGGCGGCCTGACCGACAACGGCATGCTCTTCGGCACGTTACCGGGAAGCGTCAGCCCGGGCGATCTGCAACTGCAAACTGCGCTGGCCAATCAGATCAACCTGCTGGTGACTGCACCGGGCGTCACCGTGCAGTTCTGGGACGGCAACCAACTGGTGGCCAACGGTTCCGTCGAGGGCGGCAGCGGCACTTGGGGCACCGGCACCACTAACTGGACCGACGTCAACGGCACCACCAATCAGGCCTGGACCAACAGTTTCGCAGTGTTCCAGGGCGCGGCCGGCACGGTCACTGTCAACGGCGCGCAAACCGTCACCGGCATGCAGTTCGTCACTGACGGCTACAGCCTGGTGAATGGCACGGCGGGCTCGCTGAATCTGGTCAACGGTTCGCTGGGCAATGCCACGGTGCGGGTTGACCCCAACGCCACGGCAACCATCGGTGTCGCGCTTAACGGCAGCGGCACGCTGGGCAAATACGACAGCGGTACGCTGGTGCTCAACGCCGCCAACGGCTACACCGGTGGCACCGCGCTGAACGGCGGAAAAATCGTGGTCGGCAACAACGCCGCGCTTGGCACTGGCGTGTTGACCGCTGCTGATGGCACGGCGCTGGACAGCAACGCGGCCGTCAGTCTGAGCAACGACGTGGTCGTCAACGGTGGTCTGACCGTTGCCGGTTCCAACGCCTTGACCCTCGGCGGCGTGGTCAGCGGCAGCGGCAGCCTGATCAAGGCCGGCGCTTCGAGCCTGACCCTCAACGGTAGCAACACCTACAGCGGTGGCACTCAGCTTGCGGGCGGCACGCTGATTCTCGGCAATAACAGTGCGATCAGCAGCGGGGCGCTCAACGTCACCGGCAATGGCTCCCTCGACAGCACCTCGGCGCTGCAGCTGGCGAATGCCATCAACCTTGGTGCGCAACTGACCCTGGCCGGCACCCAGAACACCACGCTGCTCGGCGCCGTCACCGGCACCGGCAGTCTGGTGAAAAACGGTACGGGTGATCTGGTGCTCAGCGGCGCCAATACCTACAGCGGTGGCACCACGCTGAACGGCGGCACCACGCGCGGCGACACCAGCAGCCTGCAAGGTGCAATCGTCAACAACGCGGTGCTGACCTTCGAGCAAAACACCGACGGCAGCTACACCGGCAACCTCACCGGCGCCGGTACGCTGAACAAAACCGGCAGCGGCCAATTGCTCCTGACTGGCAACAACAGCTTCACCGGCAACACCTCGGTGCAGGCCGGCAAACTGACCGTCAACGGCGTGCTCAACAGCGCCAATGTCAACGTTGCCAGCGGCGCAGGCATAGGTGGCAGCGGTCAATTCGCTGGCGCCGTGCAACTGGCCGACGGCGCGACTCTGGCCGGCGGCGGCACCGCGACGCCGTTGTCGGTCGGTTCGCTGGCCTTGTCCTCGGGCACCAATCTGGACTTCAGCCTCGGCTCGGCCACCAGCTCTACAACAGTGGTCAACGTCGCCGGCAACCTGACCCTCGACGGCACGCTGAACGTCAGCAACGCCGGCGGTTTCGGTACCGGGGTGTATCAACTGTTCAGTTACGGCGGCAGCCTGACCGACAACGGTCTGGTCTACGGCAGCTTGCCGGTCTCGGCGGCCAACCTGACCCTGCAAACCGCCATCGCCAACCAGATCAACCTGCTGGTGCAAGGCTCGCCGGGTGAGGTGCAGTTCTGGAATGGCGGCACCACCAATCCCGATGGCAGCATCGGCGGCGGTAGCGGTGTGTGGGGGCCGGGCACCAACTGGACCGATCCGAGCGGCACGCAGGCCCTGGCATCAAATGGTCAGTTCGCCGTGTTCGGTGGTCAGGCGGGTACGGTTACCGTGCAGGGCAATCAGAACTTCACCGGCCTGCAATTCCTCTCCGGCGGCTACAGCCTGGTCCCGGGCGCTGGCAGTACGCTGACGCCGGTCAACGGTGCAGACGGCAGCCTCGCACCGGTGCGGGTGAATGCTGGTGGCAGCGCGGAAATTTCCACACCGCTGGTGGGCACGGGCGGCATCGAGAAGCTCGACTCCGGGACTCTGGTGTTGAGCGGCGCCAACACTTACAGCGGTGGCACGACTGTCAGCGGCGGTACGCTGGTCGGTAATACCACCAGCTTGCAAGGCAACATCCTCAACAACGCTTCGCTGTTGTTCGTGCAGAACTTCAACGGGCAATTTAACGGGTCGTTGCGCGGGCTCGGCGCCATGCTCAAACGCGGCACGGGCACCTTGTTGTTGACCGGTGACAATCCGTTCAGCGGCACCGTGGCGGTCGATCAAGGCGTGCTGCAAGTCGGCAGCCGCTCGGCGCGTGCCTCGTTGGGTGGGCAAGTCACCGTGGCCAACGGCGCTGCGCTGAGCGGTAACGGCAGCGTCGGGTCGGTGGTCAACAATGGTCTGGTGGTTTCAGGTGGCGAGGCTGGCACCCTGAGCGTTGCCGGCAATCTGAGCAATGCGCCAACCGGTGTGTTGGCGCTGACCATCAGTTCACCCACCGCTACACCGCTGGCAGTCGGTGGCACAGCGGCCCTTGGCGGTGGTTTGCAGGTCAATTCGCTCGCGCCGTTCACGGGTAACACCGTGTACTCGCTGATCACCGCCGGCGGAGGTGTGACAGGCACCTTCACCAGCACGGATCTGCCGCAATACGCCTTCCTCGACAGCTCGCTGGTTTACGGCGCCGATTCGGTCAGTCTGGCGGTCAGCCGCAACGGCAACTCGTTCGCTGATGTCGCGGCCACAGGGAATCAACGCAGTACCGCTTCGGCGTTGTCGCGTAACGGTGCGGCGGGCGCTGCGTTGCAAAACCAGATCGTCAACCTCAGCGTGGCTGGCGCGCGTAACGCCTTCGACAGTCTGTCCGGCGAAATCCACGCGAGTACCGCCAGTGCGATTCTTGAGGATTCGCGTTATGTACGCGACGCCGTAAACGATCGCATGCGCCAGCCTTCGTGCAGCGCCGCGGATGATCCACGTCGTGCCCTGGCGCCTGGCGATAACCAACTGAGCAGTAACGGTTGCCACGGTGAAATGGTCGGCTGGGCTCGCGCACTCGGTGCCTGGGGTGAATCGGATGGCGACAGCAACAGCGCCAAGCTCGACCGTAACCTCAGCGGCTTCATGCTCGGCACCGACAAGCAGCTCGATGACCAGTGGCGCGTGGGCATGGCTGCCGGTTACACCCGCAGCGATCTGGACGCGCATGATCGTCGCTCGGATGCCACGGTCGAGAGCTATCACCTGGCGGCGTACCTTAACTCGCAGTTCGATGCGCTGGCCGTGCGCCTCGGCGCGGCTTACAGCTGGCACGACATCGAGACCAAACGCGACGTCAGCGTCGGCACCTACAACGACCGCTTGAAGGCCAACTACGATGCACGCAGCGCCCAAGTGTTCGGCGAAGTCGGTTACACCATTGAGGCCGGCGGCATTGCCCTGGAACCGTTCGCCGGTCTTGCCTACGTCAACTACGACACCGACAAGGCCAAGGAAAAAGGCGGAGTAGGGCGCCTGAAGGCCGATGCCGATCAAGACATCACCTTCTCGACCCTCGGCCTGCGCGCCGGCAAAGTCATCACCCTGGCCAACGGCGGGCAATTCACCCCGCGTGCGGCGATCGGCTGGCGGCATGCCTTCGGCGACACCAAACCCGACGCCGACCTGACCTTCATCGACGGCGGCGCCTCGTTCAGCACTCAGGGCGTACCGATTGCCAAGGACAGTGCGATTGTCGAAGCGGGTGTCGACTTCCAGATCAGCCCGACCGGCAAACTCGGGGTCGGCTACTCGGGCCAATTGTCGAACGACAGCAATGACCACGCGATGACCATCAGCTTCAGCCTTGGCTTCTGAATTAGGGTCGAAGCACTTTTAGCCGCCCGAAAGGGCGGTTTTTTTTGCCTGCAAATTCTTTGGCAACACGATGCTTGTGGTGACTGTTCGATTGCCTTCGCGAGCAGGCTCGCTCCCACAGGGGAGTGCGGGGCAAACGTGGGAGCGAGCCTGCTCGCGAAGGGGCCGCTCAGTCAGTGCAAAAATCTGCTGCCTCGCGCTCTGCTAGAATCGCCCCCATCAACAGCCTGAGACTGACCCATGAGCGAGCCGATTCGTCTGACCCAATACAGCCACGGCGCCGGTTGCGGCTGCAAGATTTCCCCGCAGGTGCTGGAGGTGATTCTGGCCGGCAGCGGCGCGCAGAACCTTGATCCGAAACTGTGGGTCGGCAATGCCTCGCGCGATGACGCGGCCGTGTACGAGATCGATGCCGAGCGCGGTGTGGTGTCGACCACTGACTTTTTCATGCCGATTGTCGATGACCCCTTCGACTTCGGCCGTATCGCCGCGACCAATGCGATCAGCGACATCTATGCGATGGGCGGTGATCCGTTGATGGCGATTGCGATCCTCGGCTGGCCGGTGAATGTGCTGGCGCCGGAGGTCGCACGGGAAGTGATTCGGGGTGGGCGTGCAGTGTGCGACGCCGCTGGCATCCCCCTGGCGGGCGGGCATTCGATCGATGCGCCGGAGCCGATCTTTGGCCTCGCGGTCACCGGCCTTGTGGAAAAACGCCACATGAAGCGCAACGACACCGCCACCGCCGGTTGCCTGCTGTACCTGACCAAACCGCTGGGTATCGGCATCCTCACCACCGCCGAGAAGAAGGGCAAGTTGCGCCTCAGCGACGTCGGTGTCGCCCGCGACTGGATGTGTACGCTGAACAAGCCCGGCAGTCGCTTCGGCAAGCTGGCCGGTGTCACCGCGATGACCGACGTCACCGGTTTCGGTTTGCTCGGGCATCTGGTGGAAATGGCCGATGGCAGCCAACTGACCGCGCGTATCCGTTATGACCTGGTGCCGCGTCTGGACAGCGTCGAGTATTACCTCGATCAGGGCTGCGTCCCCGGCGGCACGCTGCGCAACTTCGACAGTTATTCGAGCAAGGTCGGCCGTGTGCAGGAGCTGCACAAACGCGTGCTCTGCGACCCGCAAACCAGTGGCGGTCTGTTGATCGCCGTCACGCCTGAAGGCAATGATGAGTTCCTCGCGGTCGCCGCCGAACTGGGCCTGAACCTGGCGCCGATTGGCGAACTGGTTGAGCGACAGACGAACGCAGTCGAGGTGATTTGATGCTCCGCGACTGCACTGATTACCGTGACATCTTCCTCAACGACCGGCCGCTGATGGACGCCCGCGCGCCGGTCGAGTTTCACAAAGGCGCGTTTCCCGGCGTGATCAATCTGCCGCTGATGAACGACATCGAGCGGCAGAAGATCGGCACCTGCTACAAACTGCACGGGCAGCAAGCGGCCATCGAATTGGGTCATCAACTGGTGTCCGGCGCGGTGAAGGCCGAGCGCATCCAGGCCTGGGCCGACTTCGCCCGAAGCCATCCCGAGGGTTATCTCTATTGTTTTCGTGGCGGCTTGCGCTCGCAGATCACCCAGCAGTGGCTGCGTGACGAAGCCGGCATTGACTATCCGCGCGTCGGCGGCGGTTACAAGGCGATGCGCAATTTCCTGATCGATACCCTTGAGCACGCCATCACGCAGTGTGATTTCGTTTTGCTCGGCGGCATGACCGGCACGGGTAAAACCGAAGTGCTGGTGCAGTTGCAAAACGGGCTGGATCTGGAAGGGCATGCCAATCATCGCGGTTCCAGTTTCGGCAAACGTGCCACGGGGCAGCCGTCGAATATCGATTTTGAGAACCGTCTGGCCATCGACATTCTCAAGAAACGCGACGCCGGTATCGGCCAGTTTGTGCTGGAAGACGAGAGCCGGGTGGTGGGCAGTTGTGCGTTGCCGCTACCGTTGTATCAAGGCATGCAGCAGTACCCGATGGTTTGGCTGGAGGACAGTTTTGCCGATCGTGTCGAGCGCATCCTGCGTGATTACGTGGTGGATTTGTCGGCGGAGTTTTCGCAGGTGCATGGCGAGGAAGGCTTTGCGTCGTTCTCCGAGCGCTTGCTGGAGAGCCTGAACAACGTGCAGAAGCGCCTCGGTGGTGAGCGGCATCGACGGATGTTCGATCTGATGGAAGCGGCGTTGGCCGAGCAGGCGCGCAGTGGCGCGGTGGATCTGCATCGCGGCTGGATCGAGGGGTTGCTGCACGAGTATTACGACCCGATGTATGTGTTTCAGCGGGAGAAGAAGGGCGGGCGGATCGAGTTTGCGGGGGAGCGCGCGGCGGTTATCGAATATTTGCGCGAGCGGGTCAGTCTGAAAGATTAAGGCTGGTTTACCGGCCTCTTCGCGAGCAGGCTCGCTCCCACAGGAGATCTGAGTCAGGCACTGATTTGTGATCGACACAGATCCAGTGTGGGAGCGAGCCTGCTCGCGAATGGATCTTCCCAGCCCGCACAAAACTCAAGTCGGGCAAGATTCCTTGCCATTATCCAGCCCCTGCTTGTAGCTGTGGCTCTGCAAACTGGCCTTGCCGTTGTGCCAGGTCAGGGTCAGCACATACAGCGAATCAAAGTCGCTGCCAGACCAGTCATCGGTAATGTTCTGTTTCTCGCCGACCGCTTTGCCTGCCACCTTGTTGATCAGCTCCGGCAGATAACCATGTGACCACGCGGTGTAGATCGTCGAGTTGTGATACTTGTCATCGAGCAGTTCGCGGGCCAGATCGCTGGTGTCATTGGCCGAGAATTCGATGTTCACCGGCAGGCCAAGCTTGATCGCGGCCGGGCTGATGGTCATCAGCGGGCGAATGTAGCTGTAGGAATTGTCCAGCTCGCCTTCCTCGACATTGCGCGTCGGGTTGGCGGCGAACACGTAGTCAGCCTTACCGAATTTTTCCGGCAGCAAGGTCGACAGATCGATGGCGCGGTTCAGGCCCTGGCAGTTGAGCTGGCCGAGACCGCCCTCGGGTTTCTCCGCGTGACGCAGGAACACCAGGGTCTGCGTGCCGTCCACCGGTTGCGCGCGGCTTTCGCTGGATTCCAGCGACAGGAACAACGCGCTGACCGCCAACAGGGAGGGCAGGGCCACATAGGCGCGGTGTTTGAAGCGTTTGGCGAAACTCATAAGGTTCGTCATGAAATAAAAGATTCTTTAGCGTGTTCGGTTAAGGCTGACAAACCTTTACACCGCAGGCTCCCAGCACCGGGTGTTTTCCATGTCGTAGTGCGCTTTCCTTTGCGAAAGGCATAACTCAGAGTCCTCTGAGGCCGGTTGGTTCGATCGGCACAAGTGCGCAGCACTCTAGCGGCAACCCGCAATGGCCTGTGCGCAGGTTAGCGACAGGATGTTGCGAATTTAAGTAAGCACTTGGTCGCCTGCGAAAAGAACCCGCGCTAGAGCGGATGATCCTGGATTATGCTCAGGCCTTTCATTTGTGACTGGATGCTTCCCATGACCGATCTGTCCGCGTTCCCGATCACCCGAAAGTGGCCCGCGCAGTACCCAGACTGGATTCAGCTCTACTCTTTGCCCACCCCCAACGGCGTCAAGGTTTCGATCATGCTCGAAGAGATCGGCCTGCCCTACGAGCCGCACCGCGTCGGGTTCGACACCAACGACCAGTTGTCCCCGGAGTTCCTGTCGCTGAACCCGAACAACAAGATCCCGGCGATCCTCGACCCCCACGGCCCTGAAGACCAACCGCTGCCATTGTTCGAGTCCGGTGCGATCCTGATCTATCTGGCCGACAAGAGCGGCCAATTGCTCGCGCAGGAAGGTGCTCTGCGTTACGAAACCCTTCAGTGGCTGATGTTCCAGATGGGCGGTATCGGCCCGATGTTCGGCCAACTGGGTTTCTTCAACAAATTCGCCGGCAAGGACTACGAAGACAAGCGTCCGCGTGATCGCTATGTCGATGAAAGCAAACGCCTGCTCAAGGTGCTCGATGGCCGTCTGGAAGGACGCGACTGGATCATGGGCGAGCGCTACACCATTGCCGACATCGCAACGTTTCCGTGGGTGCGCAATTTGATCGGGTTCTATGAGGCGGGTGATCTGGTGGGCATCAGCAATTTCCCCAATGTGACCCGTGTGCTGGAGCGTTTTCTCGCACGTCCGGCAGTCATTCGCGGTCTGACCATTCCTTCGTAATCTGCAGCACTGATGATCCCCTGTGGGAGCGGGCTTGCTCGCGAAGGCATCGTGTCAGTCAGCACTTTTGTTGCTGATACACCGCATTCGCGAGCAGGCTCGCTCCCACAGTGATTTTGGTGTTCTGGAGGATTGTTGCATGAGCAGTAATGCACTCTTGATTGATCCAGGTTTGTACCTCAACCCCCGCAAGGCATAAGCTTCGCCCCCTACGACTTTCGTCTCATCTGCAGGTTTCAGCCCCATGTCCAGTCAGTTCCCCGAAGCACGTCCCCGCCGTCTGCGCCGCAATGCGAGCCTGCGCAGTCTGTTCCAGGAAACCGAATTCAGCCTGAACGATCTGGTGCTGCCGATTTTTGTCGAGGAAGAAATCGACGACTTCGTGCCGATCAAGAGCATGCCCGGGGTGATGCGCATTCCCGAGCGCAAACTGGCCAGCGAGATCGAGCGCTACGCCCGTGCCGGCATCAAGTCGGTGATGACTTTCGGCGTGTCCCATCATCTGGACAGCAACGGCAGCGACACCTGGCGCGAAGACGGTCTGGTCTCGCGCATGTCGCGCATCGCCAAGGATGCCGTGCCGGAAATGATCGTGATGTCCGACACCTGCTTCTGCGAATACACCGATCACGGCCATTGCGGCGTGATGCACAACCATGAAGTCGACAACGATCAGACCTTGGTCAACCTCGGCAAACAAGCCGTGGCAGCAGCGCGCGCGGGTGCTGATGTGATCGCCCCGTCGGCGGCGATGGACGGTCAGGTGCGGGCGATTCGCCAGGCACTCGACGCAGCCGGTTTCACCCAGATTCCGATCATGGCCTATTCGACAAAATTCGCTTCGGCGCTGTACGGCCCGTTCCGCGAGGCCGGTGGTAGCGCGCTCAAGGGCGACCGCAAAAGCTACCAGATGAACCCGATGAACCGCCGCGAAGCGCTGCGTGAGTCGCTGCTCGACGAGCAGGAAGGCGCCGATGCGCTGATGGTCAAACCGGCCGGCGCGTATCTGGACATCATCCGCGACATCCGCGAAGCCTCGAACCTGCCGCTGTCGGCGTATCAGGTCAGCGGTGAGTACGCGATGATCAAATTCGGCGCACAGGCCGGGGCGATTGATGAAGATCGTGTGGTGCGTGAGAGCCTGGGCGCAATCAAACGCGCGGGTGCGGATCTGATCTTCACTTACTTTGCGATGGATCTGGCGCTGGCCGGGATCTAAGCAACAGCGCAGATTTAACTGTGGGAGCGAGCCTGCTCGCGAAGGCGTCGTGTCAGCCAGCATAGCTGTTGCTGATGCACCGATTTCGCGAGCAGGCTCGCTCCCACATTTGATTCATGGTTTTCTTTAGTCAGGCGCAGTTGAAAAACGGGCGGATCCCATGATCGTGGAAATACCGCTCGATCACCTTCGGATCGGCACTGTTATCGGCAATCGCCACATAGGTATCCGGGCGCAGCAGGTAAAAGCCATTTCGCCCCAGCCCTGCCGTTTCAAACGCCGGGCGCCAGTCGAACACGTGCAATGGCAGATGATGTTCGTGGCACCAGGCGATCATTTCGTCGCTGGTGTCGCCGTACACATGCACCTGCCAGCAGGGCTGGCGTAGCGGCTCGTAATTATCCCCTTCACCGTCACGCGCCCAAGGCAAACGATCGCCGCCGTGGACGTGGCCGGCCGTGCCCTGGCTCAGCGGCATGCCGCGATAGTTGAGGGTGACTTGCGACACCGTGCGAAAGAGAAATTCGCGACTGGCCTCGAACGAAGCCATTTTCGGGATCAGAAACGGTGCCACACGCATGCGCAGCAAATCCGCCATGCGCCCCTCGGCGGTGACAAAACTGAAGACTTTGTCGGTGGTCGAGACCAGCCGCCGCGCGAAGGCGATGCGTTCCGTTTCGTAAGTGTCGAGCAGTTTGGCCTCGGCACCGCCGCTGAGCACGGCGGCGAGTTTCCACGCCAGATTGATCGCGTCACCGATGCCGGTATTCATGCCTTGGCCGCCCGCGGGGCTGTGTACGTGCGCCGCGTCGCCGAGTAGAAACGCGCGACCACTGCGAAAATGCTCAGCCACTCGGTGATGCACGCGGTAGGTGGAGAACCAGTTCACGTCCTCGATATGGACTTTCAGGTGTTCGATGGCGCGGCTGCTGACGTCAGAGAACTCAAGTGTTTCGGCGCGCTCCGCACGTTCGTCGCGCACGGTGCCGATCAGTCGTGCACGGCCTTCGCCCGCCAACGGAAACACCGCGAGAAAGTCCGCTTCGTCCAGATCCAGATGCAACTCGCCGTTCATTGCCGGGCCGCTGGCCTGCACATCCGCCACGTAGAAAATCTGCTGATAAGTGCCTCCGGGAAACCCGGCATCGAGGGATTTGCGCACCACCGAACGGGCGCCGTCTGCACCTGCCAGATAGCAGGCCTGGCAGATTTCCTGTTCACCATCGGGCAGGCGCAGGTGCGCGGTGAGGCCGTCGCCGGTTTGCGCGAAACTCTCCAGCGTCGTGTTGCGTTCGATGCTGACGCCATAGTCTTCAAGGCGTTCGATCAACAGCCGTTCATGTTCGTCCTGCGGGAAAATCTCAACGAAGGAGTAGGGCGTCAGGCCTTCGCCGATGCGGTTGAGCGGTAACTGCGCGACGGGTTTGCCGTTGACCCAGAAGTTCGCCGCCGCCACGCGATGGCCGTTGCGCACGATGGTGTCGGCCAGATCCAGTTGCCGGTACAGCTCCAGCGTTCGCGCCTGTACAGCCAGCGCCCGGGAGGTGGTGCCGGGGGCAGAAGTTTTGTCGATGATGCGTACTTGCACGCCGAGTTTGCTCAGCCACAGGGCCAGCACCAGGCCGGTGGGGCCGGCGCCGATGATCAGGACGTCGCTGCGGTTCATGGGCCTGTCCTCCGTTTGCTGAGGAGCAAGTATGGATCAGAAGGAGAGGGTGGCCAGGCCCGGCTGTCTTCGCGAGCAGGCTCGCTCCCACTTTGGAATGCAGTCCCCTGTGGGAGTGAGCCTGCTCGCGAAGTGGCCTTATCAAGCGCCACAAAACCCAAAAAGGCCCCGCAACCGTGAAGCTGCGGGGCCTTTCTCGTGCCGTGGCGTTACTTAGAAGTCGATAGTGCCCGACAACTTCGCCACTCGCGGTTCACCCTGGGTCAGATAACCGCCCTGAGCCGATTCCCAGTACTTCTTGTTCGCCAGGTTCTCCACGCCCAGACGCAAGGTCACGTCTTTCTCCGAGACCTTGAAGGCATAACGCGCACCCGCGTCGAAGCGGTTCCAGGTCGGCAAGCTAAGGTTGTTCGCCGCGTCGGCGTATTGGCCACCGGTGCGCAGCATCCGCGCATTCAGCGCGACGCCTTGCAGGCCGGGCACGTCCCAATCCACGCCGGCGTTGAACTGGAAGGTCGGCACGCCGATCGCACGGTTGCCGTCGTTGGCACCGTTGAGGGTGTTCTTCAATTCGGTGTCCATCAGGGTCAGGCCGGTGATCAGGCGCAAACCGTTGATCGGCTCGCCGAACACGTTCATTTCCACGCCTTTGTTGATCTGCTCGCCTTCACGCACGTAGGTGCAGGTGGTGGCGCTGTCGATTTCACAGTAGCCATCGCTTGGCTGCTCGATGCGGTACACACCCAGGCTCGCGCCGTAAGTGCCCATGTCGACTTTCACCCCGGCCTCGGTCTGCTTGGAACGGGCCGGTGCGTAGACTTCGTTGCCGTTGGTCACGCGAAAGCCACCGGCGCTGGTTGGCGAGGTCGGGCCCTGGGCGAGGCCTTCGATGTGGTTGGCGTAGAACGAAACGTGCTCCCACGGCTTGAATACGATGCCGTACACCGGCGTGGTGATCGACTCGTCGTAGCTCGAAGAGCGCGGGCCGCTGCCGTAGCTGGCGTAACCGTAACCTTGCACGACCAATTGCTGACGACGCAGGCCGGCGGTGATCAGCAGTCGATCATCGAAAAAACCGAGCGTGTCGGAGATCGCGATACTGCGGTTGAAGGTTTTGCCGACGATGCCCGGGTCATTCACATCGCCCCCGGAAAAGTTACCGACCGGCGACGGGGTTTGCACCGGGTGGTAGATGTTGTTGGCGTATTTGGTCAGGTCAAAATCATAGGCGCTGCGCTGTTCGGTCCAGATCCCGGTCAGGCCGAAATTGAGCTTGTGGCTGACCGGGCCGGTGTTGAATTTACCGTTAAGGCCGGCCATCACACTGGTGTTGTCTTCATCGTGGGGAATGAACGAGCCGGTGGTGAACGATGCGCCGTTGTTGCCGACCAGCGTGGTCGAGTTATAGCGCCCGATTTCACGGGTGTGCTTGGCGCCGCCGGCCGCGTAGGCGGTCCAGTTGTCGTTGAGGTCGTACTCGGCGCGGAGCATGCCGAAGGTGTCTTCGATGTCGGTGTAGCCCCATTTCGGCGCGTAGTTGGTGTCGGCTGATGGCGCATCCGGAATGTGCGTGGCGGTGCCGAGGTTGACCGAGTTGCGGCCAGCGTTGACGCGTTCTTTCTGATAAGCAAAGTCGCCGGAAATTCGTAGCGCATCGCCGCGATAGTCGAGGCCGATGGCAAACAGTTTCGAACGCTGGTTCTCGTGATCAATGCCGGTATCGCCTTCGCGCTGGGACAGGTTGATCCGTGCGCCGAAGCGGTTGTCTTCACCGAAACGCTGGCCGATGTCGAAGTGATGACCGATGCGGCCTTCGCTGTTGATGTCGGTGGTGTAGCGGCGCAGCGGCACGTCGCCGGCGCGCTTTGGCTGCAGGTTGACGCCGCCACCGATGCCGGAGCCGGTTGGGGTAACGCCGTTGATGAAGGCGTTGGGGCCTTTGAACACTTCCACGCGCTCAAGGGCGTCGGTGGAAATGATCTGCCTTGGCAGTACGCCGTACAGGCCGTTATAGGAAATGTCGTCGCCGTTCAGCGGCAGGCCACGGATCATGAAGACTTGCGACTGGTTGGAAAAGCCGGACGCCTGGCGTACCGACGAATCATTGAGCAGCACGTCAGCGACGTTTTCGGCTTGCTGATCCTGAATCAGTTGCTCGGTGTAGGACGCGGCGCTGAAGGGTACGTCCATCATGTCCTGATTGCCCAGCACGCCCAACTGGCCGCCACGAGCGACCTGACCACCGGAATAAACCGGTGGCAAGGCGTTTGGCGCTGGGGCGTGGGCATTGATGTTGACGTTGTCCAGCACCAACTCTTTGCCGTCTTCTTCAGCGGCATGGGCAGTGACAGTCAGGGAGCACAGCAGGGCGAGAAGCGTCGGGCGGAACGGGACGGCAAGTCGGGCTGAAGCGGGCATGTTTCGTACCTGGAGGCGCACGGCCGATGAGAAAAGGTTAAGGCGGCGCGGGAACTCCTTGCGCAAATGCGACTCCAGGTGCAAATGATAGGTTTTCTCAGTAACGTTTTGCAATCAGTTTGTCATCACGATTAAAGCGTGCGGAACAGCTCTGGAACGGCGCAGTCCTAGCCTGCGCCATACCATTGATCGTATGGTGAACCCGGCTCAACGGACTGGATGGAGCAACATGCACACCCCTCGATTACTGATAACCCTCGCCGCCATGCTCGTACTGGCCGGTTGCGCCAGCCAGCGCAGCGGCGAACCCGCACCACGACCTCCGGCCGAAGTGAAAGCCGAAATCGTGCGCCTGATGCCCAGCAAAACCTCTGATCGCCAAGGTTGGGCCACCGATATCTACGTCGCGTTCGCTGCACAAGACATCAGCCCGACCACCCAGAATCTGTGTTCGGTGCTGGCCGTGGCTGAGCAGGAATCGACCTTTCAGGCCGACCCCAGCGTGCCCGGCCTGGGCAAAATCGCTCGCGACGAAATCGACCGCCGCGCCGCCAAAGTGCATATCCCCAGCCTGTTGGTCAGCGGCGCCCTGCAAGTGCGTTCGACCAACGGCAAGAGCTACAGCGAACGCCTGAGCAGCGCGCGTAGCGAAAAAGAGTTGAGCGCAATTTTTGATGACTTCATCGGCAGGGTGCCCATGGGGCGCACGCTGTTCGGCGGTTTCAACCCGGTGCACACCGGCGGGCCGATGCAGGTCAGCATCGAATTTGCCGAACAGCACGCCAAGGATTACCCGTACCCGGTCGACGGCACGATCCGCCGCGAAGTGTTCAGCCGGCGTGGCGGCATGTATTTCGGCATCGCGCATTTGCTCGGATACCCGGTGAGTTACCGCGAGCCGCTCTATCGCTTCGCCGACTTCAACGCCGGCTGGTACGCCAGCCGCAACGCGGCGTTCCAGAACGCAGTCAGTCGCGCGTCGGGCATCCCGTTGGCGCTGGACGGCGACTTGATTCGCTACGACTCGATCATGCCCGGCGGCACCGAACTGGCGGTGCGCACTCTCGGCAAGTCGTTGGGCATGCGCAATCCGTCCATTCGCGATCAACTGGAGAAGGGCAAAACCCTGGAATTCGAAGAGACCAAGCTTTATCGAGAGGTGTTTGCGCTGGCGGAAAAGGCCGAAGGCAAGACATTGCCCCGTGCGGTGCTGCCGGGGATCGTGCTGCAGAGCCCGAAAATCACCCGAAAACTGACCACCGCGTGGTTCGCCAAACGGGTGGATGAGCGTTACAAACGCTGTATGGCCAAGGCCGGATAAAACCGCCAGACATAAAAAACCCGGCTAACGGTAGCCGGGTTTCTCTGGGTTGTTGCGGTGACGCCATTCATTCAAGCGTTGCGCAGTTCGTTCAGACGATCAGCACCACCTTCAGCGACGGTGTTGCCTTTCAAGCGATCCGAGCCGTCAGCCGCGATGGTGTTGCCTTTCACGCGATCCGAGCCGTCAGCCGCGATGGTGTTGCCTTTCACGCGATCCGCGCCGTCAGCCGCGATGGTGTTGCCTTTCACACGATCCGAGCCGTCAGCCGCGATAGTGTTGCCTTTCACACGATCCGAGCCGTCAGCCGCGATGGTGTTGCCTTTCACACGATCCGAGCCGTCAGCCGCGATAGTGTTGCCTTTCACGCGATCCGAACCGTCGGCAGCAACGGCGTTCTGGTACAGACGATCCGAGCCATCAGCGGCGATCATCGTGTGGGCTGGAGTGGCGGCAAAAGCGTTAACTGCGAAAACCGAGAAAGCGATGCTGAGAAGAGTCTGGCGTTTCATGATGGTGTGCTCCGGGGTGTTATTGGTTGGTATGGAGCGGATGTTACGCCGGAGATTTTTTATGAGAACTTCATTGCCGTGATGGTGAACATCGACGCCGATGATGATTGCCAAGACCCTCATTCTAGAGCCTCACAGCACCTTCACCGCGCGCCCGATCGCCTGAATCGGCCCGGTCGGTTTGCCGATCGGCGAGCCGTTGGCGCCTTCCAGCGTCAACTCGAACAACTGATTGGGTTGCAGTGGCGGCAGTTTATCCAGTTCAACTTTCAGCGCCTGCCCCGGCTTGACCAGCCCCAGTGATACCGGACCTTGCCAGCCGTCAGCCTTGGTCCAGAATTCCAGAGCCTTGTCCGCCGGTATTTCAACCACACCCAGCGGAATCAACTGAATCTCCCGCGAGTTGCTGGCCTGGATTACCCAGCCCGGCGCCTTGTCCTGCGGCGCGACCAGCACCACCAGATAACTGGGTTTCGGCGTGGTCTGGGTCAGCAGGATTGAACCCAATACCAAGGTTGCGGCCAATCCGGCAGCACTCAAACCGCGCCACAGTGGCAGCAGATTCCACCATGACGTTGTGGGCGTTTTTTGCGTCAGTCGCTCGACGCTGCGCTCAATCCGTGGCCACAGCAGTGCCGACGGTTGCTGCGATTCGGCATAGTCCGTCAGCTCCAGCAGCCGCCGTTCCCAGGCGTCCACCGCCGCGCGCAGCTCCGGGTCATTCGGCAGGCGTTCCTGCACCCCGATCCGTTGTTCAGCCGAGAGTGTACCGAGCACATATTCGCTGGCCAGCTCATCGCGTTCCGATTCAGTGGTCATCCCATGCACTCCCGCAAGGCGTTGAGGCTGCGCTTGATCCAGGCTTTGACGGTGCCCAGCGGCGTGCCCAACCGTTGGGAAATCTGCGCATGGCTGTAGCCGTCGATATACGCATGAAGGATGCAGCTTCGGCGTTGCGGATCGAGCTGTTCCAGGCAGCGATCGATGCGTGCCGAATGCGCCTGGGTATCGAAGTCATTGTCGTGCGCGGGCATTTCGTGATCTTCGCTGAACGGGGTTTCCCGAGCCTGATTGCGCAGCAGATTCAGCGCCAGATGCCGGGTCACGGTGAACATCCAGCCACGCGCCGAACCGCGCGCCGGATCAAACCCCGCCGCGCCGTTCCAGATTTTGATGAATGCCTCATGGACAATGTCCTCCGCCAGTGCCGTGTCGCGTACCAGCCGTTTGGCCACGCCGAGCAGGCGCGGGCCTTCCTGCACATACAAATCGCGCAGGGCCGACCGCTCGCCGCGGGCACAGGCAGCGAGACGGGCTTCGTAATCAAATGCAGATTCGGGCAAAGGCATGTCGTGCAATCTAGCTCACATTCCGCAAACATCCAGACAACCAGAATTTCCTTGCAGGCAGCCCTGTGAATTGCACTTTTAGGTTCCCTTCTGGATTGCCTTTGTGGGAGGGGGCTTGCTCCCGAAGGCAGTGTGTCAGCCAGCATCCCTTTCACTGACACACCGAATTCGGGAGCAAGCCCCCTCCCACTGAAGCCATATTTTTGCGTGGTGCTGAACGTCAGTTCGCCGCCCAGAAAATGTAATCCGCCTGGTACTTCACCGTTTCCTGTTTGCCCTTGTTCGCCGCCGTGCATTCGCTGCTCGGTGCCACGCCACCCTTGAGCGCGACGCGCTGGATGTAGCTCACGCCGGTCATCGCGCCTTTGCCCTCAGCAGGGTTGGCCTTGACCAGTTGATAGGGCAGGTTGCCCGGGCTCGACGGCGCTACCGCCAATTGCGTGCCGGTGACTTTCGAACCGTCCTTGGCCTGCCAGGTGGCCGGTGGGCCGAAGTAAGTGCCGACTTGTTTGCCGCTGCGATCGTTGAGCACCGCTTTGGGGCCGACGAAGGTCCACTCGGTCTGCCCGGCCATATTGGGCTTGTCGCGGCATTCGTAGGTGATCTCGCCGACCCCGGTGGTTTCCAGCGCGATCTTGTGGCCGTCCGGGACTTTGATGGTGTCGGGGTAGCTGCTTTGGGCGAAGGCTGCCGAGGACGCTGCGAGCAAACCGGTGAAGCAAATCAGCTGTGTGGTATTCATCAGTGTGTTCTCCGAAAGGGGTAGATCGCTGGCAGCCAAGAACGGCTGTTACTAGGACTACCCGGCAGAGAACGGATTGGATGCACTGGGCAGAAAATAAATTTTTCCAGCGAAATGCACTACAACTGATAGATCATCGTGGCGGGTTTCGCGCTTGCTTCGCAGCCGGTCGTGACGATTCGACAGGCGCCCTTGTCACGAAGGATGGCTGATCAACAGAAGGGGGGGGAGATATGTATCAGCTCTACGGACATCGCAACTCAGGCGCAGCCGCCATTGAAGCGGCGCTGGAGCTGTGCCAGATCGCTTATCGCTTCATCGATATCGAAGCCAGCAGCGAAGCTGCCGAGGCGCTGGCGCAGCTCAACCCGTTGAAACAGATTCCGACCTTGCAACTGCCCGATGGCAGCACCCTTACCGAGAGCGCGGCGATTCTGATTCATCTGGGCCTGACGTTTCCCCAGTCCGGCTTGCTGCCGGCCAAGGCAGACGACCGCGATCAGGCGATTCGCGGCCTGGTGTACATCGTCAGCAATTGCTACGCAGCCATCGGCGTTGTCGACTATCCCGAACGTTGGTTGGTAATGCCTGACGAAGCGTCGCGGCAGAATCTGATGACCGGCGCCCGTGAGCGTCTGCACTGGAGTTGGGAGGTGTTTGCCGACCAGTTTTCCGCCGAGCTGTATCTGGATGATGAAACGCCGGGTGCACTGGATGTGCTGGCGGCGGTGGTAACGCGTTGGGCGGGCAGCCGCGAGCATCTGCGCCAGACGCGGCCGGGGTTTTATGCGTGGTTGCAGAGAGTTGACCGGCATCCGGTGCTGGCGCCTGTCTTCGCCCGGCACTGGCCGGCCTGATCCCACCGGAAAACCAAAGGTGGGAGCGGGCTTGCTCGCGAATGCGGTCGGTCAGTCAATTCATCTATCGACTGACCGACCGCATTCGCGAGCAAGCCCGCTCCCACAGGGGATTTCTGCTGTCTGGAGGGCTGCGGATTATTCCCCGCGAATGTACTGCTCAAGCTGTTTGATCAGCTCCGCCTGTTCGGCAATCGCCTCTTTCACAAGGTCACCGATCGACAGCAAACCGATCAACTTGCCGTTCTCCACCACCGGCAAGTGGCGCAGGCGTTTGTCGGACATGATGCCCAGGCAAGTGTCGACGGTCTGGTGGGTGTCCACGGTGATCACGTTGGCCACCATGATGTCGCGAACCGGTGTGCCCACCGATGAGCGGCCATGCAGCACCAGTTTGCGCGCGTAATCGCGTTCACTGATGATGCCGACCACTTTGTCGTCCTCCACCACCAGCAAGGCGCCGACGTTTTTCTCGGCCATCTTCATCAGCGCTTCGAGCACCATGTGATCAGGTTTGATCTGGTGCACTTCCTGATTTTTCTGATCTTTGAGCTTGAGCAGTTGGGCGACGGTCTTCATGGCGGTTACTCAGGTGTTGTCGTTGTTACCCAAGCATCGTAGACGCTGGCGTTCAGGGCAAGGTGGCAAAGCGGCAGATAACACGCAAAAAACGTCATTTGGCGGTTTTTTTAATTGTCTGCGCGAGATTTTTCACGAGGGCCATCGCGCGCGATGCCGCGTAGAATGCCCAGCAGATTCAATTTCCCGAGGTCGCAGTGGTGGATTTACAGCAGGGCTTCGTCCTGACGCGGCATTGGCGCGATACCCCGGCCGGCACCGAAGTCGAGTTCTGGCTGGCGACCGACGCCGGGCCGCGCCGTGTGCGCTTGCCGCATCAGCCGTCGGTGGCGTTTATCCCTGCCGAGCAGCGTGCAGCCGCCGAACGCTTGCTGCACGATGAAAAGAACGTCGAACTGCGCCCCCTGGCCCTGCAGGATTTCGAACATCGCCCGGTGCTTGGTCTGTATTGCCAGCAACATGGTCAGTTGATGCGTCTGGAAACCGCGCTCAACCGCCACGGCGTCGATGTCTTCGAGGCCGATGTGCGCCCGCCGGAGCGCTATCTGATG
Source organism: Pseudomonas baetica (assembly GCF_002813455.1). Taxonomy (NCBI): domain Bacteria; kingdom Pseudomonadati; phylum Pseudomonadota; class Gammaproteobacteria; order Pseudomonadales; family Pseudomonadaceae; genus Pseudomonas; species Pseudomonas baetica. The sequence continues at coordinate 1,157,790 of NZ_PHHE01000001.1, forward strand.
GAGCGTTTCATCACCGCGCCGGTGCTGTTCGGCGGCACCGCCGATGCCGACGGCACATTGCTCAACGCCCACCTCAAACCCGATCCCAAGTATCGGCCGAAGCTGCGACTGGTCTCGCTGGACATCGAAACCACCGAAACCGGTGAGTTGTATTCCATTGCGCTGGAAGGCTGCGGCGAGCGTCAGGTGTATATGCTCGGCGCGCCGAGCGGCGACGCCAGCATCGTCGACTTCGACCTTGAATACTGCGACTCACGCACGCTCATCCTGAAGAAACTCAACGACTGGTTCGCGCTGCACGACCCCGACGCGATCATCGGCTGGAACGTCGTGCAGTTCGATCTGCGCATCCTCCACGAACACGCACGGCGCCTCGGCGTACCGCTGAAAATCGGCCGTGGCGGCGAAGAGATGCAGTGGCGCGAACACGGCAGCCGCAACCATTACTTCGCCTCGGCAGCGGGGCGGCTGATCATCGATGGCATCGAATCCTTGCGTTCGGCGACCTGGAGTTTCCCCTCGTTCAGTCTGGAAAACGTCGCGCAGACCTTGCTAGGCGAAGGCAAGTCGATCGACAACCCGTATCAGCGCATGGACGAGATCAACCGCATGTTCGCCGAGGACAAACCGGCGCTGGCCAAGTACAACCTCAAGGACTGCGAACTGGTCACGCGGATCTTCGCCAAGACCGAGCTGCTGACGTTTTTGCTCGAGCGCGCCAGCGTCACCGGCCTGCCGGCGGATCGCAGTGGCGGCTCGGTGGCGGCGTTTACCCACTTATATATGCCGTTGATGCACCGTCAGGGGTTTGTGGCGCCGAATCTGGGCACCAATCCACCGCAGGCCAGCCCCGGCGGTTTCGTCATGGACTCGCAACCGGGGCTCTACGAGTCGGTGCTGGTGCTCGACTACAAAAGCCTTTATCCGTCGATCATCCGCACCTTTCTGATCGACCCGGTGGGGCTGATCGAAGGCTTGCAGCATCCGGACGATGCCGACTCCGTCGCGGGTTTTCGCGGCGCCAGATTCTCGCGCACCCGGCATTGCCTGCCGTCGATTGTCTCGCGGGTCGCCGAGGGCCGCGAGACCGCCAAGCGCGAACGCAACGCGCCGCTTTCCCAGGCGCTGAAGATCATCATGAACGCCTTCTATGGCGTGCTCGGTTCCAGCGGCTGCCGGTTTTTCGATACGCGGCTGGCGTCGTCGATCACCCTGCGCGGCCACGAAATCATGCTGCGCACGCGCAAGCTGATCGAAGAACAGGGCCACGCGGTGATCTACGGCGACACTGACTCGACCTTCGTCTGGCTGCGTCGCCCTCATGGGCAAGAAGAGGCGGCGGCCATCGGTCATGCGCTGGTCAAGCACGTCAACGACTGGTGGCGCGAGCATGTGCGTGACGAATACGGGCTGGAAAGCGCCCTCGAATTACAGTACGAAATTCACTACAAGCGCTTTCTGATGCCGACTATTCGTGGCGCCGAGGAGGGCAGCAAAAAACGCTACGCCGGCCTGGTCACCCGCGCCGACGGTACTGAAGAAATGGTCTACAAAGGCCTGGAAACCGTGCGCACCGATTGGTCGCTGTTGGCCCGGCAATTTCAGCAAGAGTTGTACGAGCGGATCTTCCAGCGCAAGCCGTATCAGGACTATGTGCGCGACTACGTGCGCAAAACCTTGGCCGGTGAATTCGATGATCGGCTGATCTACCGCAAACGCCTGCGCCGCACCCTCGACGATTACGAGCGCAACGTCCCACCCCATGTGCGCGCGGCGCGGCTGGCCGATGAATACAACGCGCAGCACGGGCGCCCGCGGCAGTACCAGAACGGTGGCTGGATCAGTTACGTGATTACCCTGGCTGGCCCCGAACCGCTGGAAGTGCGGCGATCCACCATTGATTACGATCATTACATCACCCGGCAACTGCAACCGGTGGCCGATGCGATCCTGCCGTTTGTCGACGACGACTTCTCAACCCTGATAGGGGGGCAACTGGGCCTGTTTTGAGTCCAGCAACTGCAGCGTCCATTCATCGAGGATGCCGTGGAAGTAGCGCTCCAGCGCCTGGTTGAACAGGCTGTCTTCAGCGGCGAACTGGGCAAACAGCGTCATCGAGGAGTGAAATTTCAGGTCGTCGGGATGGCCAAAAATCTCGGCAATCGAACGCTGGCGCACATTCAGCACGAGCTGCGTACAGGTGCGCAGCCGCGCGCCGAGCAATGGGTGATCCAGATAGGCCTGGGCTTCTTCGGCTGAGCCGATGGCGAAGCGCCGGGACATTTCACTGCCGCCCAGACCTGCGAACTGCGGGAAGACAAACCACATCCAGTGGCTGCGCTTGCGGCCTTCGTCGAGTTCGCGCTGGACCCGTTCGAACACCGGGTCCTGGGCCAGGAAAAATCGTTGCAGGTTGAACGGGTCGTACTGATCAGTGCTTCTCATCGCGAAGCCCTCTGCCAGTCGGCGGTGGCTCAGACCATGGCCAGCCGCTGCTTGCGCTTTGGCGCCTGAAACGCCTGGTCCAGCGCTGCCAGATCCCCGGCCTCCAGTTGCAATTGCGCCGCTTGTGCATTGAGTTGCACGTGTTCCGGCCGCACAGCTTTGGGAATCGCAATCACACCATCCTGACGCAGAATCCACGCCAGCGAAACCTGTGCCGGGGTCACGTTGTGACGAGCGGCAATCTGTTTCAGCACCGGATCAGCCAGCATCGCGCCGCCCTGACCTAAAGGACAGTAGGCCATCAGCGGCATGCGCTGCTGTTGGCACCATGGCAGCAGATCGAACTCGACACCGCGTTCTTCCAGGTTGTAGAGCACCTGATTGGTCGCGCAGGCCGGTGACGCCAATTCTTCAAGGTCATCGACATCGAAATTCGACACGCCCCAGCGGCCGATCTTGCCGTCCTCGCGCAGACGCTCGAACGCCTCGACGGTTTCTTCCAGCGGATACTGGCCGCGCCAATGCAGCAGATAGAGGTCGATGTAATCAGTGTCGAGCCGGCGCAGACTGCGCTCACACGCCTGCGGGATACCTTTGCGACTGGCGTTGTGCGGGTAGACCTTGCTGACCAGAAACACCTGATCACGCAGACCGGCAATGGCTTCGCCGACCACGGTTTCGGCACCGCCCTCGGCGTACATTTCTGCGCTGTCGATCAGGGTCATGCCCAGTTCAATGCCGGTGCGCAGCGCGGTGACTTCACGCTTGTGCGCCGAACGGTCTTCACCCATGCGCCAGGTGCCTTGGCCAATCACCGGAACCTGCACGCCGGCCAATTCGAGGGTACGCATTCAAACCTCCTTTCTGAAACGGTCGATACCTTTAGTGGGCAGCAGGAGTGTACAGATCGTTCCCACGCTCTGCGTGGTAATGCCTCAATGGACGCTCTGCGTCCGCTGTTGGGACGCGGAGCGTCCCGGGCGGCGTTCCCACGCGGAGCGCGGGAACGACCACCTGTAGGCGCTGCCGCAGGCTGCGATCTTTTGATCTTGAGCTTCTTACTTGGCAGAGAACTTCAAGACGACGCTTTGTGTATAAGCCTGCCCCGGATCCAGCCGCGTACTCGGGAAGTTCGGCTGGTTCGGCGAATCCGGATAATGCTGCGTCTCCAGGGTAAACGCGCCCCAATGCGGATAGACCTTGCCACCCTTGCCCTTGACGGTGCCGTCGAGGAAGTTGCTGGTGTAGAACTGCACGCCCGGTTCGCTGGTGAACAACTGCAAATGCCGGCCGGACTGTGGATCGCTGACCTCGGCGGCGACTTTGCTCACATCGCCCTTGGTATCCAGCGCCCAGTTGAAATCGAAGCCGCCCTGTTTCGGCTCGGCGAATTTCAACTGTGGGTGATCCGCCTTGATGTGCGTGCCAATTGCCGTGGGCTTGGTGAAGTCCATGGGGGTGCCGGCCACGGGCGCCAGTTCGCCGGTCGGGATCAGCTTGGCGGTGACCGGGGTGTAATGGCTGGCGTGTAGGGTGGCGACCTGTTTGAGGATGTCGCCATTGCCGGCGCCCGCGAGGTTGAAGTAGCTGTGGTTGGTCAGGTTGAGCACGGTCGGTTTGTCGGTGCTGGCCTTGTAGTCGATGCGCAGTTCGTTGTTGTCGGTCAGGCGGTAGGTCACTTCGGTGGTGAGGTTGCCGGGGAAGCCCATTTCACCGTCCGCCGACAGATAGGTCAGGGTCACGCCGACCGAATCCTTGTCTTTGGTTTCCTGCGCTTTCCAGACCTGCTTGTCGAAGCCCTGAGTGCCGCCGTGCAAGGCGTTGGACTTGTCGTTCTGCGGCACTTGATAGCGCTTGCCGTCGAGTTCGAAGGCGCCGTCGGCCAGGCGATTGCCGAAACGGCCGATGGTCGCGCCGAAGTACGCGGTACCTTTCTGGTAACCCTGCACATCATCGAAACCGAGCACCACGTCGGCGGCTTTGCCTTGTTTGTCCGGCACCAACAGCGATTGCAGGGTCGCGCCGTAGGTGATGACGGTGGCTTGCATGCCGTGGCTGTTGCGCAGGATGTATTGCTCGACGGGCGTGCCGTCATTGGTTTTGCCGAAGGCTTTGTGTTCGGCGGTCAGGCCCGCCGCATTGGCGCAAAGGGTGGCGATCATCAGGGACAGTCCGAGGCCGGAGAGCAGGTGACGGGATTGAAGCATGGTTGACCTTCCTTTTTGTTGTTGTTTTCAAAACTGGTTAATAGTCATGCTAATTTAGGAGTTAACCAGAATTTATAGCGGATGAAACGTTTATTGCAAAAATAAAGTCGGACTAAATGGCTTTGCATGATGCGCCGAAGGTCGGGAAACAGCGCCGACACTGCACTTTTCGGCAATTGGCGGCTCTATCCATGGCCAGGATGCGGTGACTCCCGCCGCACAGGAATGTGCCTGTTCGAGAATTCATGCCGAGAGCTTTTCACCTGATCGCCCGTGTTGTTCATCGCCCGTGCCTGTTGCTGGCCTGTCTGTCGTCGCTGTTTGTCAGCGGCTGCACGCATCAGGACGGCAATGGTTTCATCGCGCAGATCCGTGACGGTCAACCGCAGGAGTTTCTGCAGACCAGCGTTGATCGGATGGCCACGCTGGCGATGCGCGACAACCTCAACAGTCTTTATCGGTTGATGGGCAAGCTGTACCTGCGCAACCCGGACGAGCTGCGCAAATCCGGTTTCCTCACTATCAACACCGCCGTGAAACAGGTACGCCTGGCCATCGAGCAGCAACAGCCGTTGCCGGTGCTGGGCGGCCGCAAGGATCTGGCAGCGCTCAGTTATGCGATGAGCCCGGAGTTTCTCGGTGATCGGGTCGGCGCGTTCATCTATGCCATCGGCAGCATGCTGGTGACCGCCCATGGCAATCGCGTCGAGTTCTACATGACTGACGCGATCAACCCGACGTTCGTTCACAACGCCGCGCGCAACATCGAAAAAGCCACGTGGATTCTGTCCCAGCGCCAGAACAAGGAAGGCCAGCCGCTGCTGTTCTCCAATGAGATTTCGGAGGAGGGCAGCAACCTGAGCTTCGCCACCGAGTTCGGCAAAGTCGTGGCGCGTCTTGATCTGCTTACGCAAATGCTCGATGAGCGTTACCGGCGGATTGGCCTGAATTACGCGCAGAGTCTGCTGTTCCTGAATTTTTTGCCGGTGCAGTAAGTGCGCAGATCCAATGTGGGAGCGAGCCTGCTCGCGAAAGCGATCTTCCAGGCGCTGAATCTCTGACAGATCCACCGCATTCGCGAGCAGGCTCGCTCCCACATTGATCAAATTGTGAGTGGGTTTTTTGTATACAATCCATCGCCACTATTGATCCAAAGGGAGCTGCACCCGTCATGACCGACCCCGCAAGCGCCGATTTCACTCATATCGACCGCGCCGCCCGCGCGGACAAACTGCCCTATGCCGCGTTGCTGGCCTTCGCCATGACCGGCTTCATCGCCATCCTCACCGAGACCCTGCCGGCCGGGCTGCTGCCACAAATTGGCGCCGGGCTCAACGTCAGCGAAGTGCTCGCCGGGCAACTGGTGACGCTGTATGCGCTGGGCTCGATTGTCGCGGCAATTCCGCTGACCGTCGCCACGCGCGGCTGGCCACGGCGGCGGGTGTTGTTGATGACGGTGGGCGGCTTTCTGCTGTTCAACACCATCACCACGTTCTCCAGCCACTACGGCCTGACCCTGGCTTCGCGCTTTCTTGCCGGCATGGCCGCGGGGCTGTCGTGGGGGATCATGGCCGGTTACGCACGTGGCATCGTGCCGGTGCATCAACAGGGGCGGGCGCTGGCGATTGCCATGCTCGGCACGCCGGTGGCGTTGTCGCTGGGCACGCCGGCCGGGACGTGGCTAGGCAATCTGATCGGCTGGCGCGCCTCGTTCGGGATCATGTCGGCACTGGCCTTGGTGCTGGCGGCGTGGATCGTCATCGCGGTGCCGGATCGTCCGGGGCAGACCAGCGCCGAACGCTTGCCACTGCTCGAGTCCCTGCGCCTGCCGGGCGTGCGGCCAGTGCTGTTTGTGGTGCTGACGTGGATGCTCGGGCACAACATTCTCTACACCTACATCTCACCGTTTCTGATGCAGGCCGGACTGGCCGAGCGCGTTGATCTGGTGCTGCTGGTGTTTGGTCTGTGTTCGCTGGTGGGGATCTGGATCATCGGTCTGCTGGTGGATCGCTGGTTGCGCTGGCTGACGCTGATCAGCCTGGCGGTGTTTGCCGTGACGGCGTTGGTATTGGCGCTGATTTCGCCGTCGCCGTGGCTGATCTATGGCTGCATGGCGGTGTGGGGATTGTCGTTTGGTGGCTCGGCGACGTTGTTGCTGACAGCGGCGGCGGATTCGGCGGGCGACCATGTTGATGTGGTGCAGGCGATGCTCACCACGTCATGGAACGTGGCGATTGCCGGTGGCGGGTTGTTTGGTGGGTTGCTGCTGGATCGGGCGGGGGCGATGTCGTTTCCGTGGGCGCTGCTGATTCTCTCGCTGATTGCCCTCGCCACGGTGTGGATCAACCGCCATCACAGTTTCAAACCGGGGCGGCGGGTGCACTGACTCCATAACCTTTGTGGGAGCGAGCCTGCTCGCGAATACGGTGGGTCATTCAACTCATCTGTCGACTGACACTACGTCTTCGCGAGCAGGCTCGCTCCCACAGGTGGAGAATGGTGGTGAGTTCTATATGGCATAACGATAGACCGCATCGATATATGTGGTTATAAGAAAAATCGCTATGCTGCGGGCCAGATTTTCCCTGTCGTTTTTCTGGACGTCTTAATGGAATTGGCAAATTTCGGCCTGGTGATTGCCGGGCTGGTGGTGGGTTTTATTGTCGGCATGACCGGTGTCGGCGGCGGTTCCTTGATGACGCCGATCCTGCTGTGGTTCGGCATCAACCCGGCCACGGCGGTGGGCACCGACCTGTTGTACGCGGCCATCACCAAATCCAGTGGCGTGCTCGTCCATAGAAAGAACAAGAACATCGACTGGGCCATCACTGGCTGGCTGACCCTCGGCAGCGTGCCGGCAGTGGCGATGACCTTGTGGTTCCTCAGCACCCTGCACACCGCGCCGGATGCGATGAACGCCATCATCAAACAGGCGCTGGGCTTCGTGCTGTTCGCCACGGCGCTGGCTATTTTCTTCAAGAAACGCCTGCTGGAATTCGCCCACAAACGCGCCGGCGGCAACTACAACCCGAGCGGTTCGCGGCTCAATGTGATGACCGTGATCACCGGGCTGATCCTCGGCACCATGGTCGCCCTGACCTCGATTGGCGCTGGCGCCCTCGGCACCGTCGCGCTGTTCATCCTCTATCCGCTGCTGCCGACCCGCCGTCTGGTCGGCACTGAAATTGCCCACGCCGTCCCGCTGACCCTCGTCGCAGGCCTGGGCCACGCGAGCATGGGCAACATGGATTGGGGCGTTTTGGGTTTTCTGCTGGTGGGTTCGTTGCCGGGCATCTGGCTTGGCAGTCACCTGACCGGGCGCATCTCCGATGAAGTGCTGCGCCCGTGCCTGGCGACGATGCTGTTGCTGATCGGCTACAAATTGGCGTTTTGATTCCTGCTGACAATTTCCCCTGTAGGAGCATGCGGCAGCTCCTACAGGTTATTGTTATGACGGATTCCGAGTGGTGTATTTCATCACCGTCACCGGCAAGTCTTCGTAAACCAGCTCCTCGACCACCTCCCAACCCAGCCGCGCATAAAGCGATTGCGCCGCATCGGTGTACAGATACAACGTCTGCACGCCTAACGCCTTGGCCTCTTCGACAATCCGATTGACCAGTTGCGAAGCCACTCCGCGTCCACGTTCCTCTGCCTTCACATAAACCCCGGCCAGCCAGGGCGTCAGCTCGGGACGGGTTTTCATGTCGCTGTCGATCAGCAGCGCGCCACCGAGCAACCTGCCGTCCTCAATCGCCACCACCACGCTGGGGATCGCACCTTTGCCGCAGGCTTTGCGCATGCGTTCGGTGCGAGCCTCGAGCGTATCGCCGCAGCGCAATTCACCCCACTCGTTGAAGTTGAGTTCGGCCAGTTCTTCAACAAATTCGGGGCGATCACACAGGTAGTCCATGTGCATGTGGGTGAACTCCATTTCGTGGGCAGAACTGCCACCCTAATGCGCGCCTGCACGGTAATCAAATCGTCGTTACGATTGCACGGGTTCGGTTGCGCAATGCCGGTCCTGACCTAAGCTTCTGACAAGGCGAAACATATTTGCCGGACACAGCCCGGAACAATCGCCGCGATGCGCAATCAGTAGAGCGTGGATATCAAAAGGAGATGCGCATGCTCATCAGGTCACTGACCCTGACACTCTTGCTGGCGATTGCCGGCCCCTTGTTCGCCGCTGACAACGATTCGCCGATTGCCGCAGACATGGGCCGTGCCCGACCGTTGATCGTGATCGCGCAAAGCACCGTCGACACGGTGTGGGTGAGCCTGAAAAAGTCGCTGGAAGACCCCGCCAACAAAAAAGGCGTGGCCGACCGCAACATCAAGGTTTACACCATCCTCAACATGTCCGGCCAGCTCGACGGCAAGGACATGGGCCAACAAGACACCATGGCGCTGCTGCGCTCGTTGAAGCTGGGGGCCGGTGCTTATCCGAAAGTCTTCCTGGTGGGCAAGGACGGCGAGACCAAACTCTCGGCGTCGTGGGATGAGGCGAAATCGGTGGACCTGAAGAAGATCTTCGAGACCATCGACGCCATGCCAATGGCCGAGAAGGAAGCGGCCGCTGCAGCCGCCGCTCAGGCCCCGGCCGCCGCCGAGCCAGAACCGGCCAAAGGTGCAAAAGGCGCCAAGCCGACCAAGCCTGCAAAACCGAGCAAGCCGCCGGAAATGCCCGATGATTGATGGCATGGCCTGAATCAAAAAAATGGGCGACCTCAGCAGGTCGCCCATTTTTGTTATCAGCGCCATAGTCAGGTTCACTGATTGCCTCTGAACTGAATAGTTTTTTTAGTCGTGGGGATGGATGTCTTCAAGCTTGTAAATCAGTACATCTTTGCCGTCTCTGATGACTAATGGGGAATGCGTCGTCAAAACGAATTGGCAATTGGGGAAAGACTCGCCCAATCGCTGGATCAGGCAGTGTTGCCATTCGAGGGGAAAGTGCAGTTCGACTTCGTCAATAAGAACGATGCCGTCGCCATACAGTGGGTTGGTCATTGATGGATTCATCATCGCCAGGCGCCGCGCAATGTCGCCGACCAGCGCCATCAGAGACTTTTCGCCTTGCGAGAGCAGGGCAACATTGAGTGTTTCTCCGTGTTTGTCGATAACCATGTGCAGGTGGGGTTTGCGTTGTACCCGTAAGTTGGCGAAACCCGGCATGAAAGCAGTGATGGCCGAGCGAACGGCTGTCAACTGACGGTCTCGGGAGGAGGCTTTCACGCTGGCGAGGGTTTTCCATGCATCGCTGTCTGTACCAAACTTTTCCGATACCTCTACCAATACACGGTCGGAAATACTGTCCTCGTTTTCGCTGTCCTCGCGGTCGCGAAACCATTCGAAGAATCGGCAAAAATCGGCGCCACCGTTGAAGGTGTTGTCGTAACCGTCGATTTGGTCGAAGGCGATCTTGCTGGGCGTTTTCAGCGCAATCTCTAGAACATTTCGTTCGACTGGGTAATAGACAATCAATGGCAGTGAGGCACTGTCTTTGGCAGTCAGTTGGCTGCGGTAGTGGTCTGCAAGAAGCCTTACTTCGGTTAGAGAGCTATGTGCAGAAGACTCCAGTCCGTCTCGCCTGCGGGCAATACCCCATACGAACAATTCGTTTTCGGAATCGGTATTGAGGATCTTTGCTCGTGGGTGTGTTTGGTCTGTGACGCCAATCGAAATGACGGCTCCAGTGGCGCCCATTCGGATGTCTTCATTGATAAGGCGTTTGCCATTGCCTGAATTGGAACGAATTCTGGCGATCAACCAGCTCAGGCAAATGTTCAGCGATTTCAGAACCGTGGATTTCCCGACCCCGTTACTTCCCAATAGAACCGTGATATTCGACTGGTGTGTCTTGGTAGGGGCAAACAGCATGTCTAAATCGGAGAATCGACCGACATTGGAGAGTTTGAAACTTTTGATGTCCATTGCAACGCCCTATGGGGGTGGTCGGTTTGAGTGTACTGGCGCGCATTATGTTCTTCCCCAGCAACTTGATCCGCCGCAATTTAGATACAAAAAATTCAGTCGCTCCTCAAAATTCGTTGCAGCATATTCCTACGGAAATGTCTGAGGCAAAGGCCTGCGTCTACCGCGGATATTTCCTGCAAGTCGCGGCGGCGTTGGTGAACTGGTGCGCTTTGAGGCCGAGGGATAACCTTCTTTGGCCACTGAAATAAACAGTGGTCGGATGTGGAAGTCCGGGTTGGTCGTGAGCGCATGTGCGCCTGTGAACACATATTGGTGTTTTTTATGCCAACATTGTTTGCTTATGGCAGCTATGCGCAGGAGCGAGCGAGAGTGTCAGATTTTTTGTGTGCGGGCCGGTAATGGCCTGCCGTCAGGCAGGCCGGGTTTTACCAGGTCGGCCTGATAAATCGATCTCCGTACAGAATCGCAAATTGGTTCATCGCACTCTTCCAGTCATGAGCCGCCGAGCCCCAGTTTGCCGTGATGTTACGCAGCCCAAGCCAGATCAGCTTGGTCGCTGCGTCATCCGTCGGGAAGTGGCCCCGGGTCTTGATGATCTTGCGTAGCTGAGCGTTGATGCTTTCGATAGCGTTGGTCGTATAGATCACTTTTCGAATGGCAGGCGGGAAGACAAAAAATGGAATCACTCGATCCCAGGCTCGTCTCCAGGCCGCCACCACCGTTGGGTATTGCTTACCCCAAGGGCCATTTTCAAAGGCATCCAGTGCTTCCTCAGCCGCTTCTGCGTTGATGGCTTGATAGATCGGTTTTAGCGCCTTGGCCAGCTCACGGCGCTTGTCCCACGCCGCGTAATCGAGGCTGTTGCGGATCAAGTGGACGATGCATGTTTGCAGCGTTGTTGCCGGAAATACTGCGCTTAGCGCCTCTGGCATGCCTTTGAGACCGTCAGTCACGGCGATCAGCACGTCCTCTACGCCGCGGGTCTTGAGGTCGTTGAAGACCTTCATCCAGAACTTCGCACCCTCGGTGTTTTCGATCCAGATACCAAGAATATCGCGCGTTCCATCGGGTAAAACACCCAGCGCCAAGTAAATCGCCTTGTTGCGGACAAGGCCTTCTTCTCGGATCTTGACCCGCAGCGCATCGAAGAAAATGACTGGGTACATCGGCTCAAGCGGTCGCTGTTGCCACGCACCAATTTCCTCCATCACCTCGTGCGTGACTGAGCTGATGAAGTCATGGGAAACGTCCGTCCCGTATTGCTCAGAGAGGAAAGCGCGGATTTCTCGAACGGTCATGCCTCGGGCATACATGGCGATGATCTTGTCATCAAAACCGGTGTAACGCCGCTCATGCTTGGGGATCAGAATGGGGGCAAAACTGCCATCCCGATCACGGGGAATCTCCAGCCGCAGCGGGCCATCCCCCGTCAAAATCGTCTTGCCCGTTTTGCCATTGCGCTGGTTGGTTTCATCCTCTGGGCGCTGCGCGCCCGGCGGATACCCCAGGTGGTGACCGAGCTCGGCACTCAATGCTCGCTCAATCAAGGCCTTCTTGAAGGCCGCAGAAGCGTCTTCAATAGCCTCTGCGGTAATCAGCCCCTCACCGAACTCTTCGAGCAGCTCCTTGGGGATTTTTGGTAGGTCACGCAGGGGTTTCTTTTTGGTTGGCATACATGCACCTCTTACTCATGTTATGCCCGAACACAAAATTTCTGACACCCCCGAGCACTCTCGAGTGCACCGGGTTTTTCTCGACCTCCCCGGACTTCCACACCTGCGCAAAGCTGCCACCCTCTCGTGGAAGTGAGTTCGGCAGTTTTTTCTTCAATGTACTGAGGTCTTAACTCATGAAAAAACACACACCGAATCCCCCTGAATCCTCAACCGATTCAGGAACCTTCGACTCCCACAACACACGCCTGCGCCATCCGCATCACCCCGATCCCGTAAGCTACATCTTCACCATCCGCCCCGATATTGATACCCCCACGCTACTGACCCACGCCTGCGAAACCCTCGCTTCTCTCAACGTCCTGACCACCGACATGGCCTGCAAACTGGACGATTCGCAGCGCAGCCTTGCCCTGTCGATTCAGCAATTAGCGGTGGTCGGCGAATTGCTGGTCAACCGTGCGCTGGACAATCTCGATCCGCCGCCAGCCGCGACTCAATATTGAACAGGGAGGTTCATCCATGGCGCGTTACATACCGATCACCGGGATTGACTGCAAAATCCCCTGTCTGCTGATCGACAGCGAAGCCCCCATTGACGTGTTGCACGGCACAGCGGCGTACCGCTTGCGCTGTGTGACGCAGCTGATGGAGAGCCTTTCGCTGGACGAGGGCAAGGGACACGATGCATTGCTGTTGCAGGATTTCGCCCGGGTGCTGGCGATTCCGTTGCGCGATAGCTGTGACTTGATGGATGTCATCGGGTGGCGCTTGAAGGCGCAGCTTTAAGCGCTGAAACGAAAAAAGATCGCAGCCTGCGGCAGCTCCTATGTATGGACTCGCCCCCACTGTCTACCCGTTTTTTGAAAACTGTCGCCCCGTTGCATCTATGTATTAGGCCTATTCGTGGAAGCCGTCTTCGGCCTCTGGCCAAAATTGGAAGAGCTCGTGGCATGCCGATTACAGTCAGGCCTCGAAGGCCAGTAGGAGCTTAGGCATCAATCCACGCCGGTCTTACCTGGGGTCAATTTTTTTCAGCAAAGGGTCGGACAGTCAGTACCTCGGTGGCAGAACTCGGTCGCTCAGTGGCTTATCGTCGCTTACTGACCATTACCAGCATGACGACGATAAGACTGGTCATTCTGTAGAAGCACCCAGACGATTCGTAGGTTGCGGTTGGCTAACCTGATCGCAGCCTCCTTACGGCCCAGTCGGCTCATCCACCGCAACAAGCGGCGGTCATCGGGTTGCAGGGAATCAGGTCGCAGTTGTTGCAGGACCGAATGGGCTCCCTGGATCATCAAGCTGCGTAAATAAACATCACCTCGCTTGGTCATGTCGCCCAGCCGGACCGTCTGCCCGCTGCTGTGCTGGTCAGGCACCATGCCAAAGTACGCGGCAAACTTGCGGGCATTGGGAAACCGCTCAGGGTTGGTTTCCTTGGCCACCAGTGCCGTGGCAATGACTGGGCCAATGCCGCGCACGGTCATCAGTCGCCTCGCTGTCATGTCGGCGTTAGCGGCCACTTCCAGGCGGCCCGTCAACACGCCGATGCGCTCGCCCAAATGGCGCCACTCAGCCAACAGTTCGTCGATCAATTCACGCAGCAGGCCAGGCAGTGGCTGGGTCGCATCTTCCAGTACCCGCGGAATCTTCTGACTGATCGCAACATCGCCCTGCGCCAAGGCCACGCCGTGCTCGAGCAGCAGGCCGCGCATCTGATTGCTGACCGCCGTGCGTCGACGCACATAGCCCTGACGGGCGCGATGCAGCGCTTGCATTGCCAGCGCAGCAACGCTTTTGACCGGTACCGCGCAGATTTTTTCATCGCGACCAGCGCGCAGAATCGCCAGCGCATCGTTGCGATCATTTTTAGGCCCACTGCGGTGTGTGGTCACCAAACCGGCTGGAAGAATCCGCGCCAGATTACCTTTGTCTTGCAACTGCCGGGCCCAGGCTTGAGCTCCCGGACCGGTCTCCATCAAAACCACGACATGAGGCGGCAGCTGTTGGAGAAACTCATAAAACGCCTCACGCGACTTGATCCGCTGTTCATAGCGCACCTGGCCGAGGACATCTTCACCAGCGACCTGAAAGACCTGTTTGGCCAGATCTACCGCCAAAGTTGTGCAGGCCGACAAATCGGAAGAAGACAGGGATTGATCATTCGAACTATGATTTTTCATGGACTCGCCCTCGCTGTCGATGGCTGTTTAGACTGCCACCGTGGCGCATTGACGCCTCGGCTTGGGCGAGTCCATCCAATTACATTGACCGAGTGAAAACCCGATCCTGTAGGAGCTGCCGCAGGCTGCGATCTTTTGATCTTTATTCGGTCAACTGACTGAAAATCTCATGCGCAATCTTCACCCGTTCCGCATTCGGGTAATTCTTGTTCGCCAGGATCACGATGCCCAGATCCTTCGACGGCACAAACGCCACATACGCGCCGAAACCACCGGTCGCGCCAGTTTTGTTGTAAAGCACATTGGCCGGTTCAGGTTGTGGCGGAGTCAGCCACTGAACTTTGTGCGCTTGCATCGCCATTGGCGTCGAGTTGCCGTTCTGCAATTGATCGAGGCTGATCGGGTAGGCATAACGTTCCCAGCCCAGGCCTTGGGTCATGTCGCCAACGGTGTAGTAACCGGTGTGGGTCGCGGCGATGGCTTTTTGCAGCGGCGCTTCAAGGCTGGCCGGTTTGAGGTTGGCCTCGACGTAACGCAGCAGATCCGCGGCACTGGTTTTGATGCCGTAGGCTTCGGAATCCAGCGCGCCCGGGCTGACCCGAACCGGTTGGTCTTGCTTGTCGTAACCCTGGGCGTACAGCTTGGCTTCGGAAGCGGGCACCTTGATGAAAGTGTGCTTGAGGCCCAGTTGCGGCAGCAGGGTTTCGCTCATGGCCTGATCAAACGGCTGGCCCAGACTTTTCGCCGTCAGATAGCCGAACAACCCGAGGCTCGGATTGGAATACAGGCGATGGCTGCCCGCCGGATAATCCGGTTTCCACTGTTGGTAATAGCCGAGCATCTTGTCCGCCGAATCCGCCTCGGCGGGGAATTGCAGCGGCAAGCCGCCGGCGCTGTAAGTACCCAGTTGCAACACGCTGATGTTGTCGAAGGCGCTGCCTTTGAGTTGTGGCCAAAGCTTGCTGGCCTTGGTCGACAGATCCAGTTTACCGGTGGCTTGAGCGTAACCGGCGAGTGTCGCGGTGAAGGTTTTGCTCACCGAGCCGATTTCGAACAAGGTGTTTTCGCTGACCTTTTGCCCGGTGTCTTTCGCGGCGACGCCGTAGTTAAAGTAATGCTGCTTGCCGTTGATGGTGAGGGCAACGGCTAGCCCGGGGATGTTCTGCTGTTGCATCACCGGCGTGACGGCGCCTTTGACCAGTGCTTGCAGCTGTTGCTCGGTTTGCGGTGCGGCCATGCAGGCGCTGGCACCGAAGAACAGGCCGAAAGCACTATAGTAAATGACTTTGCTCGAGTTGATGAATGACATAGATGAACCACTCTCCATGAGTGTTGAGGGTGTTATCCCGCTAGACTGTGGGCAATTGTAATGTTGGGCGGCTGATCAGCGCCGACAATTTAGGCACTCTGGCACTCGTCGACAAACGATGAAATCTCGGATGAGCCATTAGAAAAATTTGGGGCAGGGCATGATTCGACCACAATTGCCGCTCAACGCACTGCGCGCTTTTGAGGCGTCGGCGCGTCATTTGAGCTTCACCCGCGCTGCCGTGGAGTTGTGCGTGACCCAGGCTGCCGTCAGTCATCAGGTCAAAAGTCTTGAGGCGCAGCTCAACGTCACCCTGTTCAAACGTCTGCCCCGCGGGCTGATGCTGACCAGTGAAGGCGAAACCTTGCTGCCGGTGTTGAGCACCTCGTTTGATCACATCGCGCAGATTCTCGAACGCCTCGCTGGCGGACAGCATCGCGAGATGTTGACCGTGGGCGCGGTGGGCACCTTCGCCGTGGGGTGGTTGTTGCCGAGGCTGGCGGACTTTCGGGCGAAACATCCGCTCATAGATTTACGGCTGTCGACCAACAACAATCGTGTGGATGTCGCTGCCGAAGGGTTGGACTACGCGATCCGGTTTGGCGCCGGGGCGTGGCACGGCATTGAGGCAATCCGCGTGCTCGACGCGCCGCTGTCGGTGTTATGCGTCCCGGAGATTGCCCGGCAATTGCACGTACCGGGCGATTTGTTGCAGCAAACGCTGCTGCGTTCTTACCGCACCGATGAGTGGCCGGAGTGGTTTCAGGCAGCGGGCATGGCGACGCAGGCAGCACCGCCGCAGAGCATCGTCTTCGACTCGTCGCTGGCGATGATGGAGGCGGCATTGCAGGGCGGCGGCGTGGCGTTGGCGCCGCCGCTGATGTTCGCCCGGCAACTGGCGGCAGAGGCGATTTGTCAGCCGTTTGCGATCGAGATCACCACGGGCAGTTACTGGCTGACGCGATTGCAGTCGCGGCCGGAGACGGCGGCGATGCTGGCGTTCAAGGAATGGTTGCTACAAATCTCTGGTTAATACAGAGCCCTCTGTGGGAGCGAGCCTGCTCGCGAAAACGGTGTGTCAGTCGACAGAAGTGTTGGCTGTTATACCGCCTTCGCGAGCAGGCTCGCTCCCACAGGGGACAGTGGTGGATTGCAGATCAGGTTCAGCGCACCAGACACGGCCGCTTGTTATCGAACGTCCACCCCGGAATCAGAAACTGCATCGCCACGCTGTCATCCCGCGCGCCCAGGCCCATGCCTTTATAGAGTTCGTGAGCCTTGGCCACCTGATCCATGTCCAACTCGACACCCAGCCCCGGTTTCTTCGGCACCTGCACGCAGCCGTCGACGATTTGCAGCGGTGCCTTGGTCAGGCGCTGGCCGTCCTGCCAGATCCAGTGGGTGTCGATGGCGGTGATGTCGCCGGGGGCAGCGGCGGCGACGTGGGTGAACATGGCCAGGGAAATATCGAAGTGATTGTTGGAATGCGAGCCCCAGGTCAGCCCCCACTCATGGCACATCTGCGCCACGCGCACCGAACCTTGCATGGTCCAGAAGTGCGGATCGGCCAGCGGGATGTCCACTGATTGCAACTGGATCGCGTGGCCCATCTCGCGCCAGTCGGTGGCGATCATGTTGGTGGCGGTTTTCAGCCCGGTGGCACGGCGGAATTCGGCCATGACTTCACGGCCAGAATAACCGTTTTCAGCCCCGCACGGATCTTCCGCGTAAGCCAGAACGTGATGCTGATCGCGGCACAAACGGATCGCTTCTTTCAGTGACCATGCGCCATTCGGGTCGAGGGTGATGCGTGCATCAGGGAAGCGTTCGGCCAAGGCCGTCACCGCTTCGATTTCTGCATCGCCGCTGAGCACGCCGCCTTTGAGTTTGAAGTCCTTGAAGCCGTATTTGGCGTGAGCGGCTTCGGCGAGGCGCACCACCGATTCGGCGCTCATGGCCTTTTCGTGACGCACGCGAAACCAGTCATTTTCGGCGTCCGGTTCGCTGCGATAGGCGAGGTCGGTTTCGCGTTGGTCGCCGACGTAGAACAGATAGCCGAGCATCTTCACTTCATCGCGTTGCTGTCCTTCGCCGAGCAGCGCCGCGACTGGCACGTCGAGGTGCTGGCCGAGCAGATCGAGCAGGGCGGCTTCCAGACCGGTGACCGCGTGAATGGTGATGCGCAGGTCGAAGGTTTGCAGGCCACGACCGCCGGCATCGCGGTCGGCGAAGGTCTGGCGCACCTGATTGAGGATCTTCTGATACGTGCCGATCGCGCTGCCGATCACCAGACTGCGTGCATCTTCCAGGGTCTGGCGAATGCGTTCGCCGCCGGGCACCTCACCGACACCGGTGTGGCCGGCGTTGTCCTTGAGGATGACGATATTGCGCGTGAAGAATGGCCCGTGGGCGCCGCTCAGGTTGAGCAGCATGCCGTCATGGCCGGCCACCGGGATGACGTGCATGGCGGTGATGATCGGGGCTTTGGCGGTGTCGTTTGCGTGCATTGTTTTTATCCTTGGAAACGGGAAGTCAGGCGTGCTTCGGCGTGGCTTCGGCCACCCCGGCAACTGTTGCGGGTTTCGCTGTGGTACGGGCGAAGAACACGATGATCGCGGCGATGATCGAGGTCGCCGCCAAGCCGTAGAGGCCGCCCTGAATCGAGCCGGTGTGTTCTTCGAGCAGACCGAAGGTGGTCGGCGCGACGAAACCGCCGAGGTTGCCGACCGAGTTGATCAGCGCGATCACCGCTGCGGCGATCCGCGCATCCAGATACGCCTGCGGAATCGGCCAGAACAGCGACGACGCGGATTTGAACCCCAGCGCCGCAAAGCAGATTGCGACAAAAGCGAAGATCGGCCCGCCAGTGGTGGACATGAACATCCCCGCCGCCGCAATCAGCAGCGCGGTGGCGACCCACGCTTGCTGGTGTTTCCACTTGGCCGAGAACGTGGCGAAGGCGTACATGCCGATAATCGACAGCAGCCACGGAATCGAGTTGAACAGGCCGACCTGGAAGTCGCTCATCTCGCCCATTTTCTTGATGATGCTCGGCAGCCAGAAGGTCGCGGCGTAGATCGTCAGTTGAATGAAGAAGTAGATCAGGCAGAACAGGATGATTTGCCGGTCCTTGAGCAGTTTGCCTATCGATGGCCGGATCGGTGTGGCGGCTTCGCGGGCCTTTTGCTCGTCGTCGATGGCGTTGACCAAGGCGTCCTGTTCGGCGCGGGTCAGCCATTTCGCATCGTGGGGTTTGGCGTCGAGCCAGAACCAGACGAACACGCACAGACCCACCGAGAACATCCCTTCAATGAAGTACATCCATTGCCAGCCGTGCATGCCCAGCCCGTTGATTTGCAGAAGCAGGCCGGACAGCGGGCCGGAGATCAACGAGGCCACGGCTGAACCACTGAGGAAGATCGCAATGGCTTTACCGCGTTCAACACCTGGCAACCAACGGGTGAAGTAGTAGATCACGCCAGGAAAGAACCCGGCCTCGGCGACGCCGAGCAGAAAACGCAGGATGTAGAAGTGGGTTTCGTTCTGGATGAACGCCATGCCGGCGGCGACCAGACCCCAGGTGAACATGATGCGGGTCAGCCAGATGCGTGCACCGACTTTCTGCAAGAGCATGTTGGAGGGGACTTCGAACAGCGCGTAGCCGATGAAGAACAGACCGGCGCCGAAGCCGTAAGCGGCGGCACCGATGCCCAGATCGTGTTCCATGTGGGTGCGGACGAAGCCGATGTTCACCCGGTCAATGTAATTGACGATGAACATGATCACGAAAAGCGGCAGGACGTGGCGTTTCACTTTCGAGATGGCGCAGGCGAGCGTTGAATCAACGGCCTCATTCATCCCGGAGACGGAGGTTTTCACTTGGTTTTCTCCCACTGATTATTTTTATGCGGGGTACGGCGCTTACTGCGTTGTTGATAGACATCATACAACCTGATTTTTTTGTCCTACAAGTGGGTAGAGCTGATTATTTTCTGTAGATGGGCTTTTTTTCATAGTTTCCTGCGGGCCTATTCAATGAGTGCTGGGTATTTAGGCGGTCATGAACCGTTTGTGCTGCCCAGCAGACATTGCTGATGATGGAAGGATGAAGGCCCTGACATCCACCGATTTTCGTGTTGTCATACAAGCTGGTGGCTGATCAAGCGCCAAATCGTTCGACTCCGTCGCCCGTCGCAATGCTACGATCGGCAAGTCTCGACAGCGGAATAAACCATGCAAGAAGACCTCGACGCCCCCGCCCGCAAACGCTCGCACAACCTGGCCCACGACCTGGTGGAAAAACTCACGCAGAGCATCCTGCTGGGGCAGCTATCACCCGGCGACAAGCTGCCGTCGGAGAATTCCATCGTTCAGGAGCACGGTGTCAGCCGCACGGTGGTGCGCGAGGCGATTTCCAAGTTGCAGGCGTCGGGGTTGGTGGAGACACGTCACGGTATCGGCACGTTTGTGATTGAGCGGGCGCCGGAGCAGGGGCTACGGCTGAATGTCGATACGGCGCTGGGGGTGCGCAGCATTCTCGAGTTGCGCATGGGCCTGGAGACGCAAGCAGCGGCGCTGGCGGCGCAACGGCGTACCGAACAGCAATTGCTGCAGATGCGTCAGGCACTGGATGACTATCAACGCCTGCTGGCCAACAACGACAGCTGCGTCGAGGCCGATCGACGCTTTCATCTGCTGATCGCCGAGGCCACCGGCAATGTCTGTTTCAGCGAGATCATGCAGCACCTGGGCAGTGCGATGATTCCACGCACCCGGGTCAACGCGGTCGAACGCGGGGCGGCGGATTTGACCAAGCTGGGGCAACTGGCCAATCTGGAGCACGAGGCGATTCTGAATGCGATCAAGCGTCAGGATGCGGATGCGGCGCGTGCTGCCATGTGGCTGCATTTGACCAACAGCCGAGATCGATTCAGTGCGCAGGGCTGATCGCCGTTGGTCTGGTCGATAGCACGCTGCGCGCACGCTCGCTTCCAAGTTGTATGGCCCGGGTATTCCGGACCTCCTTGGTGAGGTGCGTCATGGCTAATGATTTGCTGTTTCAGGGTGGTGTGTTGCCTACCGACCCAACCCGCCCGATGCCGGGCACGGATGAGCCAACGCTGGCGGATCACGATGCGCCGCCGGGGATGAGCCCCGGGCATGATCCTCTGAGTGATGCTGAGCGGCCGGATGACTGGAAGGATCCGCCAGCGGCTGACGACGTGCCACCGGCGGATGAGCCGACGCCGTTGTCGGATGATCGGCGCTGACAGGCATTGGATGGATGTGTTGGCTGTCCTGGCCTCTTCGCGAGCAAGCCCGCTCCCACACTGGATTCAGATACGACACAAATCCAATGTGGGAGCGGGCTTGCTCGCGAAGGCGGCCTCAGCCCAAATCCCGCATCAACAACCCGAACCGCAAATCCACCGCATCCGGAATCGGCAAGTAAACCGTATGCCCATCCCCCGGCGCCACCTCGATCGCTTCGCCCTTGAGGTTCTGCAAGTCATGCAGGTCAAAGTGGAAATTGCCCTTGGGCGTCATCAACTCCAGATGATCACCCAGGGCAAAGCGGTTCTTCACCTTGACCTCGGCCAAGCGATCGCGCCGCTCGCCGGTCAACTCGCCGACAAACTGCTGACGCTCCGACACCGAGCTGCCGTTCAAGTAGTTCTGGTACTCGTCATGTACATGACGGCGCAGAAAGCCTTCGGTGTAACCGCGTTGGGCCAGTGATTCGAGATCAGTCATCAGGCTGCGATCAAACTCCCGTCCCGCCACCGCATCATCAATCGCCCGGCGATACACTTGGGTGGTACGTGCGCAATAGAAGTGCGATTTGGTCCGGCCCTCGATCTTCAATGAATGCACGCCCATCCGGGTCAGGTGTTCGACATGCTGCACCGCGCGCAGATCCTTGGCATTCATGATGTAGGTGCCGTGTTCGTCCTCGAAGGCCGGCATCAACTCTTCGGGGCGGTTGGCTTCCTGCAGCAGGAACACTTGATCGGTCGGGGCGCCGATGCCCAGGGTCGGTTCGGGCTGGAATGTCTGAACGATCTCGCCGAGCTGGTTTTCCGTGGCCTCTTGCGCCGAGTATTTCCAGCGGCAGGCGTTGGTGCAGGTGCCCTGATTGGCATCGCGCTTGTTCATATAACCCGACAGCAGACAGCGCCCGGAGTAGGCCATGCACAGTGCGCCGTGAACGAACACTTCCAGCTCCATGCCCGGTACTTGCTCGCGGATCTCGCCGATCTCCTCCAGCGACAGTTCGCGCGACAGGATGATCCGGCTCAGGCCTTGTTGTTGCCAGAACTCGACGCTCGCCCAGTTCACCGTGTTGGCCTGCACCGAGAGGTGGATCGGCATCTGCGGGAAATGCCGGCGCACCAGCATGATCAACCCCGGGTCGGACATGATCAGCGCGTCCGGTGCCATCTCGATCACCGGTGCCAGGTCCTTGAGGAAGGTCTTCAGTTTGGCGTTGTGAGGGGCGATGTTGACCACCACGTAGAACCGCTTGCCCTGCGCCTGTGCCTCGCGAATGCCCAGCGCCAGATTGGCGTGGTCGAACTCGTTGTTGCGCACTCGCAGGCTGTAGCGCGGCTGACCGGCGTAGACCGCATCGGCGCCATAAGCGAAGGCGTAACGCATGTTTTTCAAAGTGCCTGCGGGGGCAAGCAGTTCGGGGGTGGCGAGGGTGGTGGTGGGGATCATGGCGGCATCGGTCGCAAAAGCGCGGCAGCGTAGTGAGATTGCCAGCCGGCTTTATTGATCTGGATCTACGTTTGGGTGGTTTGAGGTTGATCCGTGTAGAAACCGGCAATGTCGTTACCGCCGCGCAAATCGTGCAATTGCTCGTTCGCTGTCTGGCTCGCGCCGATCCGCAACTATGCTCCATGAATAAAGATGGCACTCGCGCACGCTGCGGCGGACTAAGCACCGGGGCGTGCTTGACGCCTGAATGACATGGACCGGACATGAACGTAAAAAGTCTTCAATTCAAATCCCTGACGGTGCTGCTGGTGCTGGTCACGGTGGCCTTCATCTGGATTCTGCTGCCGTTCTACGGCGCGGTGTTCTGGGCGGTGATTCTCGGCATTCTGTTTGCGCCGATGCAGCGACGCTTGCAGGCGAAATTCGGCTGGCAACGCAACCTGACGGCGCTGTGTACGTTGGGTACCTGTCTGGTGATCGCGATTTTGCCGGTGATCATCCTCAGCGTGTTGCTGGTGCAGGAAGGCGCGACCGTCTACACCAATATCGAAAGCGGCAAGCTGGACATTGCAGCCTATCTGGCGCAGTTCAAACACAGCCTGCCGCAGTACTTTCAGCATTTGCTCGACCGCTTCGGCATGGGTGAACTCAACGGGGTCCGCGAAAAAATCGTCAAAGCGGCGATGCAGGGCAGTCAGGTGCTGGCGAGCCAGGCGTTCAGTTTTGGCCAGGGTACGTTCGAGTTTGTGGTGAGTTTTTTCATCATGCTGTATCTGCTGTTTTTCTTTCTGCGCGACGGTGCGGAACTGGCGCGCAAGGTGCGCACCGCCGTACCGCTGGAGGAGAACCACAAGCGCCGTTTGCAACTGAAGTTCAACCGGGTGGTACGGGCGACGGTCAAGGGCAACCTGGTCGTGGCGATCACGCAGGGTGCTTTGGGTGGAGCGATTTTCTGGTTTCTCGACATCCCCAGCGCGTTGCTGTGGGCGGTGTTGATGGCGTTTCTGTCGCTGTTGCCGGCGGTGGGTGCGGGGATTGTCTGGGCGCCGGTCGCGGTCTACTTCCTGCTCAGCGGGATGATCTGGCAGGGCGTGGTGCTGGGCTTGTTCGGGGTGTTTGTGATCGGCCTGGTGGACAACGTGCTGCGCCCGATTCTGGTGGGCAAGGACACGCGCATGCCCGATTACATGATCCTGATCTCGACTCTCGGCGGGCTGGCGGTGTTCGGCCTCAACGGGTTTGTGATCGGGCCGCTGATCGCTGCGCTGTTCATGTCCAGCTGGGCGCTGTTCGTCGAGACCAAGCCCAAGGTGCAACTGCCCTAGGCGTGAAACGGCGCACTGATGAACTGTTGCGACAAGGCCTGCGCCGCTGGCAGCGAGGTGAGGGGGCCGCTGATCGCCTCGCCGTCACGCACCACGTACCAACAGGCGAGCAATCCCAGCTCTCTGAGTGGTGCGGGAACGGCGCTGCCGATGACCGACATGATTTGAACCTGAGCCATGACACATACCTCCATCTAACGATGGGGCTACCTTAGGGATTCGTCGCTCTCAGGGACAATCAACGCTTTCGATAGTGGTCATTGATAACAGTGAGGGCTGTTTCAATCGACCACTTGATCGAGCATGTGCATGACTTCACGCTCATTGAGCAAGCCCTTGTGCACAAGGTTTTCCGCCAATAGCGAAAGAAACTTGGCGCAACGGTGGCCTTCAAGGTGCTTGAGTTCGGTCAGCGCGCTGTACACCTTGCTGGAGGTGCAGAGCCCGACGATGCGGTGCGGGTTTTGTGTAGGCATAGGGTCGTCCTTGTTGTTATCAACCTGTTGTTTACGGACGGATTCAGATTGCGGTTCCGTCATGACAAAAAGATGACCGTTTAATGTTTGGCCCCCAACGGTCAAATCCATCATGCCGACTTTAGCTGTTGAAACTGTCCTCGCAGCGACCTTGGCGAGGTTTTTTCAGACGCTGGCCGACCGACGGTCATAAAAAAGCCCCGCTCAATAGCGGGGCTCTGTCTTTCGGTTACCAGCGTGGGCCGCCGTAGTAGCCATGGGGTCGACCGTAATAGCCGCGAGGCGGGCCGTAGTAAACAGGGGCCGGCTGAACATAGACCGGTTGTTGCACATACACCGGCGCCGGCTGGTAGTAGACCGGTGGCGGCGGTTGCTGCACGTAGACCGGTTGCGGTTGAACGTAAACCGGCTGTTGCTGCACGTACACCGGCCGGTCCTGGTTGATCAGCGCCGAGCCGATGATGGCCGAGCCGACGATCGCGCCAAACACCGCAGGGCCTTGCCAGCCATGGCCACCACCGGCTTCTGCCTGGCCTGTGACAGCGAGTGCGCCAACCAGTAAGGCCATAATGGGGAGTTTACGAATCATGATAGTTCCTCGGTTCTTCGACCCGGCGTTCGGGCCTGCACCAGGCCCACAGTTGTCGCGGGGATACTTCTAAGACAGCAACATTTTGAAAAACAGCACGGCGGCTGGGTAAATTTTGTGTAAGGTCTGTACCGCCATCTTTACAGGCTCGCCAAGGCCGGGTGCAGACCGGCGATATGATCGAACAGAACCCGATGGCATGGCTAATCCCGTCCATCCGAAAGTGCGTTTGAAGGAGAAGTTTCATGCAGATGAACCCCAACAAAGACACCCACCTGTGCATGTCCCTTTCAGGGCGCCCAGGGAATTTCGGTCTGCGTTTTCATAACCATTTGTATGAGCAATTGGGCCTGAATTTCTACTACAAGGCCTTCCGCAGCCAGGACCTGAACGGCGCCGTCGGCGGGATCCGGGCGTTGGGCATTCGTGGTTGCGGTGTGTCGATGCCGTTCAAGGAAGACTGCATTGCGCTGGTCGATGAGCTGGATGCGTCGGCGGCAGCGATCCAGTCGATCAACACCATCGTCAATACCGACGGCCATCTCAAGGCTTACAACACTGATTACATCGCCATCGAGCAACTGCTGAAAACCCACGCAGTGCCCAAGGAATCGACCTTCGCCCTGCGTGGCAGCGGCGGCATGGCCAAAGCGGTGGCCAGTGCCTTGCGCGATGTTGGCTATAAAAACGGCTTGATTGTGGCCCGCAACGAGCGCGCCGGACGTGCGCTGGCGGATTCGCTGGGGTGTCGCTGGCAGGCTGAACTGGGCGATGAGCGCCCGCAGATGCTGATCAACGTGACGCCAGTGGGCATGGACGGCGGCCCGGAGGCGGGGCAACTGGCGTTCGAGCCTGAGGTGATACAAGCGGCTGAGACGGTGTTTGATGTCGTTGCGATTCCTTCGGAAACGCCCCTGATCGTGCGCGGTCGGGCCGAAGGCAAGCGAGTGATTACCGGGCTGGAAGTGATCGCGATCCAGGCGCTGGAGCAGTTTGTGCTGTACACCGGCGTGCGGCCGACCGAGGAGCAGTTTCAGGCGGCGGTGGCGTTTGCCCGCAGCTGATCAGCCAAGATTTTGTGGTGACAGTGTGGGCCTATTCGCGAGCAGGCTCGCTCCCACATTGAAATGCATTCCCCTGTAGGGGGGAGCCTGCTCGCGATGGCCGCGCCACGGTGTCCATTGCCTATACTGCCCGACCAGCAAGCACAGACTTGCCCACCCACAAAAAAACCGAGGTTCAGCATGCATCCGCCCATCCTCAACCTGCACCAGGTCGAACTCGAACCCCTGCCCGAAGCCTTGTCTCCCGAAGGTGAAACCGCCGCGCGTTATCAGCAGCGCACGGCCCGGATCGGCCAGCAGCTTGGCGCGCAGAAACTCGGTTATCGGTTGTACGCACTGCCGCCGGGGATGCGCGGCAGTCCGTTTCACAGTCATCGGGTCAATGAAGAGATGTTTTACGTAGTGGCCGGGGAGGGCGAGGTGCGTCTGGGCGCCGAGCGTTTCCCGATCCGCGCCGGCGATGTGATTGCCTGCCCGGCGGGCGGCCCGGAAAAGGCGCATCAGATCATCAATACCAGCGCCGCAGAATTGCGCTATCTGGCGGTCAGCACCCAGCAGCAGCCGGACATCTGCGAATACCCGGATTCGAACAAATACGCGGTGATGGACAACTTCAAGGTGGATGCCCAGGGCAATGCGTCAGGCTTTGTCGCGGTGGCGCGGCAGGCGGACGGGGTTGATTACTGGGACGGTGAATAGTGCATAGACCCCTTGTAGGAGTGAGCCTGCTCGCGATAGCGGTGTGTCATTCAAATAAGATGTGACTGACACACCGCTATCGCGAGCAGGCTCACTCCTACAAACAGTACGGGGGGTTATTCGAGACGGGCCAGGCGTTCTTCCAGCGCCGCAATCCGCGCCTCCAGCTCTTCGATGCGCTCCACAGAAACTGCGCCCCCCGCACCGCGTTCGCCTGGATGCTGCCGCGCCGCCAGAATCGCCTCGATATCCGCCGGATCACCCAGCGCATGGGTGTAACGATCTTCACGTTGCCCGGCCTGACGCGGAATCAGCACCGCCAGCCCGCGCGCAATCAGGCGCTCCAGCTGATGCATCACCTGCTCGGCATCTTCGAAGTCATGCATGCGCCCGCTGCGGGTCAGCAGTTCGTTGATCGTTTGTGGGCCGCGCAGAAACATCAATCCCGTCAGAATCACCTGCGCCGGCACCAGTTCCAGCGCCTTGTCGACCTTGTGCTCCCAGCGGTCGGCGCGACTGCCCATCACCAGTTTGGCAAAACCGCGACCTTCCAGTGCGCGCAGGCTTTGGCCGACCTGGCCCTGGGTCAGGTTCATCACCGGTTCGCGGCTGGTTTTCTGATTACAGGCGGTGACCAGCGCGTTGAGGGTCAATGGATAGGTTTCCGGGCTGGTCGCCTGTTTCTCGATCAGCGAGCCGAGGATACGGATTTCCGTGGCGTTGAGCCGTGGCTCGTCGAAGGTGGATTCTGGTTCAGTGGTCATCGCGCGTTCCCTCAGCAGTCGAAGGCGCCTAGCGTAATCCTTGCCAAACAAAAGGCAAGCCGTGTGGTCATCAAGCATGGCTATAATCGCCCCCACGTTCCACCCAGCCACTACCACGAGACTGCCATGACCATTTCCCTGTACGCCGCATCCGTCCCGGTTTTTCAACAAATGCTCAACGCTCTGAGCGATGTCTTGAAAAAGGCTGAAGCCCACGCCACCGAGAAAAACATCGACCCGAACGCCTTCCTGCAAGCGCGCCTGTACCCGGACATGTTCCCGCTGGTGCGTCAGGTGCAGATCGCCGTGGATTTCGCCAAAGGCGTTTCCTCGCGTCTGGCGGAAGTCGAAGTGCCGAAATACGACGACACTGAAACCACCTTCGCTGAGCTCCAAGCCCTGATCGCCAAGGTTCTGGCATTCATCGGCGAGATCAAACCCGAGCAAATCAACGGTAAGGAAGGCATCGAAATCGTCACCCGTCCGGGCACGCCGAAAGAGAAGCGCTTCAGCGGTCAGGCGTATCTGCTGACCTACGGTCTGCCGCAGTTCTTCTTCCACGTCACCACGACTTATGCGCTGTTGCGTCATAACGGTGTTGAAGTGGGCAAGCGCGATTACATGGGCGCGTTCTAAAACACCCGGCAACAAAAAAGCCCGACAAGGTTTGCGCCTTGGCGGGCTTTTTATTTTTCATTGTGGGAGCGAGCCTGCTCGCGAATACGGTGTGTCAGGCGACATCGATGTCCACTGATCCGCCCCCTTCGCGAGCAGGCTCGCTCCCACCGGGGCAGGCGGTTATGCGGCGCGTTGGGCCTTCTCTTCCTCACCCAGACAGGCTGCTGCGGTGAACAAAACATCCGTAGACGAGTTCAACGCCGTCTCCGCCGAATCCTGCAGCACACCAATAATGAAACCGACCGCCACCACCTGCATGGCAATCTCGCTCGGAATACCAAACAGGCTGCACGCCAGCGGAATCAGCAACAGCGAACCTCCGGCCACACCCGATGCACCGCACGCGCAGATCGCCGCAACGAGGCTGAGCAGGATCGCGGTCGGAATATCCACGGCAATGCCCAGGGTGTGCACCGCCGCCAGGGTCAGTACGGTGATGGTGATCGCCGCGCCGGCCATGTTGATGGTCGCGCCCAGCGGGATCGACACCGAATAAGTGTCTTCATGCAGGCCCAGACGCTTGCTCAGTTCCAGGTTGACCGGAATGTTCGCTGCCGAACTGCGGGTGAAAAATGCAGTAATACCGCTTTCACGCAGGCACTTCAGGGTCAGCGGGTACGGGTTGCGACGCAGCTTCCAGAACACGATCAGCGGGTTCATCACCAGCGCCACGAACAGCATGCAGCCCAGCAGCACGGCCAGCAGGTGCGCATAACCGATCAGCGCGCCAAAACCGGAAGTCGCCAGGGTCGAAGCCACCAGACCGAAAATGCCCAGCGGTGCGAAGCGAATCACCACGCGCACGATCAGCGTGACACCGTTGGACAGGTCGCCTACCACTTCGCGCGTGGTATCGCCGGCATGGCGAATCGCAACGCCCATGCCGATGGCCCACGCCAGAATGCCGATGAAGTTGGCGTTCATCAGCGCGGTCACCGGGTTGTCGACCACGCTTAGCAACAGGCTTTGCAACACTTCAGTGATGCCACCCGGTGCGGTCACCGCAATGTTGTCGGTGGACAGCACCAGGTGCGACGGAAACGCCATGCTGGCAACCACTGCGACAACCGCTGCGGCGAACGTGCCCAGCAGATACAGAAACAGAATCGGTCGAATGTGAGTTTCCTGACCATGCTTGTGATTGGCAATCGAGGCCATTACCAGCACGAACACCAGAATCGGTGCCACGGCTTTCAGCGCCGAAACGAACACTTTGCCGATAAATGCGCTGGCTTTCGCCGCGTCCGGGGCAAACATCGCCAGGGCGATACCGGCAATCAGGCCGATCAGGATCTGCGTGACCAGGCTCAGGTTCTTGAGGCGGTGCAACAGCGAAGGGGAAGAAGCGGTCATAACGGCATCTCTGATTTTTTATAGGGTGCAAGGCTGCGTGACGGCGATGGCAGAATCGGGGCAGGCCACCGTCACGAGCCGAAAGGGCTGGCGTATGTCAACGTCGATAAACTCGACGTTGAACAGGCTGTACATTTTTCAGGGCGCGGACTTTATCACAGCGTAGGCTCTATCCTTCAGGCGTGTGACGATCTGCCGCCGGATGGATCGCAAAGTCGGCAGTTTTGTGCAAGTCAGGCTGGAAACACTCTGTTAAGATTCTCCATCCTCATTTTCAAGTTCTGCCAGCGGGCCTTCCGGTCATCGCTGGTGTCGTCGTTTTGCTGGAGTTTCCCATGCTGTTGCCCATCCTTCTGTTGTCTGCCGCCGGCTTCACGGTGCTGACCACGGAGTTCGTCATTGTCGGCCTGTTGCCGGCAATTGCCCGCGACCTTGCGGTCACCATCCCGCAAGCCGGTCTGCTGGTGACGTTGTTCGCCTTTACCGTGGCGATGTTCGGTCCGTTCCTGACCGCGTATTTTGCTCGCTTCGAGCGGCGCAAACTGTTTATCACCATCCTGATCATGTTTGGCCTGGCCAATACCGTGGGGGCATTGGCGCCGAATATCTGGGTGATGGCGATTGCCCGGTTGATCCCGGCGCTTGGGCTGCCGGTGTTCTGGGCATTGGCCAGCGAGACGGCCGTGGACATCGTCGGCCCGGACCATGCGGGTCGCGCGATTGCCAAAATCGGCTTCGGCATTGTTTGCGCTACGGTATTCGGCATTCCGGTCGGCACGCTGATTTCTGACGCGTTCGGCTGGCGCAGTGCGTTCGGCATTCTGGCGTTTATCGCGTTTGCCAAGGCACTGTTGCTGTTTGTCTACCTGCCAAAAACCGATCTGCACCAGCATCAGGTCAGCTTCCGCTCACAGTTCAAGATTCTGCGCAGCCCGTTGATGATCGGGCACATCGTGCTTTCGATTCTGGTGTTCAGCGGCATGTTTACCGCCTACACCTATCTGGCCGACATCCTTGAGCGACTTGCCGGTTTCAACGGCACCGTAGTTGGCTGGTGCCTGATGGGCTTCGGCGCGGTCGGTTTGCTCGGCAACTCGTTGGGCGGTCGTGCGGTGGATCGGCATCCGCTGGGGGCGTCGGTGTTGTTCTGTGCGTTCATGATTGCCGGCATGGTCTCGCTGGTGCCGAACATTCATTCAACCGTGGGCCTGGCGGTGGCGATGGGCATCTGGGGCGTGACTCAGGCCGCGTTATTCCTGGTCAGCCATGTGCGCCTGATGAAAGCCGCGCCAGAAGCGCCAGCCTTTGCGGCCTCGCTGAATATTGCCGGGGCGAACCTCGGCATTGGCCTGGGTGCGATGATCGGTGGCCGGGTCATCGACAGCGCGGGTCTGGGCTTCCTCGGCTTCGCCGCTGCCGGGTTCATTCTGCTGTCGGTGTTCCTTGCCATGGTGCTGATGACGCTCAAGCCGCGCGAAATGTGCGCAGACGCTTCATAAGGTCGTAAACAGCTCGCGTCGGGCACCTTCGGTAATCGCAACGATGCCGGGGTGCTTGACCTTGCGCTCCACCGAAATGGCATAGAACGACTCGGTCACCGCGTCAGTCTGGCCAATCAACTCGACGCCGTACTGGCGTGTGACCTCTTCGGCAATCACGCTCGGGCCGATAAAAATCCCGCTGCCGGATTGGCCGAATGCCTGCATCAAGGCACTGTCATCGAACTCGCCGACGATTTGCGGCTGGATCTGCTGCTCGGCGAACCAGCGCTGCAAGCGGCTGCGCACCACGGTTTCCGCCCCGGGAATCAACAGCGGAGCACCGTGCAGGCTGCGCGGAAAATCCTGCCCGTAGCGCGCAGCCAGTTCGGCGGTGGCGAAAAAACTGATCCCGCATTCCCCTAGTTTCTGGCTATAGCCCTTGATGTCGAGGTGCGACGGCATCGGGCTGTCGGAGATCACCAGATCCAGCCGCTGAATGGCCAGATCGGCCAGCAGGCGTTCGAGTTTGTCTTCGCGACAGGTGATGCGCAGTGGCTCGTTGAGCTCCATGGTCGGTGCGATCAGGCGATAAACGATGGATTTCGGTACGACGTCAGCAACGCCGACGCGGAACAGGATTTGTTGTTCGTTGGGCTGGGCGCGTAGCATCAGCTCCAGTTCGCCGCCGAGCTGAAACATCTGTTCGGCGTAGGGCAGGGCCTGGCGCCCGGCTTCGGTAAGCTCCAGTTGCCGGCCAACACGTCTGAACAATTCGATGCCATAGGTTTGTTCGAGCAGGGAAATCTGCCCGCTGATGGTCTGTGGCGTGAGGTTCAGTTGCTCGCAGGCGCGCACGATGCTGCCAGTCTTGGCTACAACCCAGAAGTAATGCAGCTGTCGGTAATTGAGCATCGGCTCGCGTCCCCCCTGTGTAGGAGCTGCCGCAGGCTGCGATCTTTTGATGTTGATTGTTAAAAACAAGATCAAAAGATCGCAGCCTGCGGCAGCTCCTACAGTAGAAATGTGTTTGGGTTGGTAGTAGGTGATGTGTTCAGGTTCGTAAAAACCGAAGTATAGCCGCTAAAAATACGAATTTTCCTGAAGTGTTTACCTCCCTAGAATGCCCAGCCATCGACGGCCGGTCTTTGACCCTGTCTGTTCATTCCAAGGAAATCTCATGAAATACACATTCCCTGCGTTGATGTTTACGTCTTTACTGGTTCTGGCCGGTTGCGATCAGGCCGAAAAAAGCGCCCAGCAGTTGATGGGCAAGGCTGCTGAAAGCGCCAAGCAAGCCATCGACGATACTCAAAAAGCTGCTGAACAAGCGCTGAGCGACGCCACTGGCGGGCTGATCGAGAAAAAAGAAACCCCGGAAGAAGGCGCGGAAAAATCCGAATCTTCCTCCAAGACCATCTAAATCGTCTTACACAGAATCAGGACTGACCCATGGAATATCTGTTAGAACTCGCCGCCAGCCCCACCGCCTGGGTTGCTTTGGCCACACTGGTGGTCATGGAGATCGTGCTCGGCATCGATAACCTGATCTTCATCTCGATCCTGACCAACAAACTGCCTGAGCAACATCGGCAGAAGGCTCGTCGTATCGGTATTGGCATGGCACTGATTCTGCGTCTGGCATTGCTGAGCACCATCGCCTTCATCGTGCAGTTGACCGCGCCTGTGATCGAAATTCTCGGCCACGCCTTCTCCTGGAAGGACATGATCCTGATCGCCGGTGGTCTGTTCCTGGTCTGGAAGGCCACAACCGAGATTCACCACAGCATGGATCCGGCGCCGGAAGATCCGAAGTCGGCCACCTCGAAGGTGACCCTGGGCTTTGCCGCTGCCATCGGCCAGATCCTGATGCTCGACATGGTGTTCTCGATCGACAGCATCATTACGGCGGTCGGCATGACCGAACATTTGCCGATCATGATCATTGCGGTGGTGGTGTCGGTGCTGGTGATGCTGTTTGCGGCTGATCCGCTGGCCAAGTTCATCAACGACAACCCGACGGTGGTGATGCTGGCCCTGGGCTTCCTGATCATGATCGGCATGACGCTGATCGCCGAAGGCTTCGGCGCCCACGTACCGAAAGGTTATGTGTATGCAGCGATGGCGTTCTCGGCGGCGATTGAAGTGCTGAACATGATGTCGCGTCGCTCTCGGCAGAAGAAACTGGCTGAACAGGCATAAACGCTGAAAGCCAAAAGGCCGCCTGAACTACGAGGTTCAGGCGGCCTTTTTCGTTTCTGCACGGGTTTTGTTTCACGCAGCGTTCAATGTGCAGTCGCGTGACGTACGCGGTGCTTCGCGGGTTCTTCAACCGCGGCAGACTGAACCGTAGGGTGATGACGTCGCGCAATCCGCAGCACGCCCCACAGCATGGCGGCAGCAACGGCCAGCCAGCCGGCAATCAACATTACGATGGTCATGGTCAGGCTCATCAGTGCCTCCTCTTTGCCCTGCATCGGGCACTCACTTTTTCAATTCGCTCTGTCTCAGTGACAGTCTAGTCAATGCGGTGTTTCAGCCTATTGACCAAAGGTCGGTGATGACTAATCAGTTCGCTCTATGCAATCGATGTGTCTGCGGTTTAAGGCTATACCGCAGCCCTGTGCCGTCCTATGATCGTCAACCTTGCCGGAACACGATGACCGGTGTCTGAACAGAGAGTGACAATGGTGCAGGTATTTTCTCGAATTCGTGCGGCGCTGCTGGTGGCGGGTTGCGTGGCCGTGATGGTCGGCTGTGCTGGCAGTGTGGCGCCACAGATCAAGCGTCTGCCGGAGCGGGTCGAGCTGAGCGGCACGTTCTACCGGGGTGAAGCCAATCAGTCCGGGCCGCAAGTGCTGGCCAGCCTGTTGTCGCAGCAAGGCATTGTGATTACTCCGGGGCTGCTGGAAAAACCCCTGCATTTGCCGGGTGCCGAGGACAGGCTGCAAGAGAATATTCAGAACCTTGCCCGGGAATACGGGATGGTCGTGTATCCATTGGAAAACAACCTGCCTGCCTTGCTGACCCAAGTCGCGGCGGGCTATCCGGTGATGGTGCGTTTCAGCGAGGGTTCGGCATTTTGGGCAGAGCCGCGCTACGCGATTCTTTCCGGCTATGACCGCAATAAACAGAAGGTGCTGCTGCGCGCCGGCATGAACCGTCGGGAGCTGATGAGCTTCAGTGCTTTTGAATCGGCGCTCGAGAAGGCCGGTGGCTGGGCGATATTGATCCAGAAGCCTTCGCAGATTCCGGCGGCAGTTGATCGTCAACGCTGGCTCAAGGCCGCTGATGAATTGTCCCGGGCCGGTCAGGAACCGGAAGCCGCGCAGGCGCGCAAGGCTCTGGCTGCACACTGATTTTCCGTTCGTCATCTGCCGGGCACGACTGGGCCCGGCAAGCCTCTGACAGTTATAACCCGTTGTTCACGGGTGATCAGGAGGCGACATGACAGATTCCCCATCCCCGCAAGGCCCGCATTCTTCCGAACATTCCTCAGGCGATGACCTGGGATTCGACCCGGATTCGCCGGATGTTGCCGATCCGCAAGTCGATCCCATTGGCCCCGCCAAGGCGCCAAAAGATGTGAAACCCGGTGAAGACGACAAGAAGCCGGGCAAACCCTACGACCCTTTAGCCGATCTGAAACCTTGATGTGAGGTGCGTATGAGTACCGATTCAAGCTTCGATGACCAAAAGCCTGACAGCGTGCCGACGACGCCTGAAGAGGACGTTGATCCGGTGCTCGATCCGGACAGTCCGATGCGCGATCCAATGGCCCGGCCCTTGGTGGCGCCTGGGCTGGCACCGGATCCGAGCAGGGGCGATGGCATTCCTGACGATGACAAGATGCCGTTGCCTAACGACTGACGCGCCCAGATGAAAAAAGCCCCGAAGATTCGGGGCTTTTTGTTTTTATACATTTTACTTGGAGGCTTCAACCACGCCACTTTGGCGGCTCTTGAGGTTTTTATCGGCCTTGTATTGTTGAGCTACCGCTGGAACGCTGGCGCTCTTGCCCGTCTCAACCCAACTGCGGATACGGCTGGCATCGGCAAAATGCGTGTATTTGCCGAATGCATCAAGAATCACCAGCGCCACCTGGCGATTGCCCATGCTCGTCACCAGCACCAGACAATGCCCGGCCTGATTGGTGAAGCCGGTCTTGGTAATCTTGATGTTCCAGTTGTCCTTGTTCACCAAATGGTCGGTGTTACGAAAACCCAGGGTGTAGTTGGGTTTGCGGAACGCTACGGTTTTTTCCTTGGTGGTGGTCAACTGAACAAGCAGCGGTTGCTTGTGCGCTGCTATCAGCAATTTGCTCAAGTCACGCGCGGTGGATACGTTGCGCGGCGACAGGCCGGTCGGCTCGACAAAGTGAGTGCTGGTCATGCCCAGTGCTTTTGCCTTGGCATTCATCGCCGCGATAAACGTTGCGTAGCCACCCGGGTAATGATGCGCGAGGCTGGCAGCCGCGCGGTTTTCCGAGGACATCAAGGCAATCAGCAACATCTCGCGACGCGGTAGTTCACTCTTGAGTTTGACTCGGGAGAACACGCCCTTCATTTCCGGCGTGTGGCTGATATCGACATCGATCCATTCGTCCATGTTCTGTCGGGCTTCTACCACTACCAGTCCGGTCATCAGCTTGCTGACGGAGGCGATCGGAACGATCACGTCAGGGTTACTGGAATAGATGACTTTGTTGGTCTGCATATCCATGAGCAGTGCGCTGCCGGAAGCGATCTTCAGTGACGAAGCGTCGCGAGGGGCAGTGGTGGTTTCCGCAGCGTTGATTGTTGGCGTGATGCATGTGCCTGCAAATGCAAAAAACAGGCTCAGAATCGAAAGACGAATTTTCACGCGGGCGAACTCATAAAGGTTGGATATTCCGTTAGTTTGTAACGGGTTATTTCTTAAAAGCGTCGCATTTTAGGAGTATGGCTGAAGAACTGTCGATGGTTGTTTGAACGACCTGAAAATCTCGTGAAAAGGCCTGTAAAAAGAGGGGTTTCCGGCGAACGGTTAGTGTTTTTTCTCATGCACAAAAAACCCCGCACAGGGCGTAATGCTGTTCACTTAAGCATTTGAATCCTCGCCGGGCTTCTTCGAAAATCCGATGTCAGATCTCTGGCATCGGATTTTTTATGTCTGTTCAACAGGACTTGCTCGACCTCGGCGACCTTTTCAACTTCTGTGACTTGAGCACATTCACTCAAAATATTCCCATCGAGTGGGTCGCGTCTGCGCTGGATCTGTCCAGCCAGGCCACTATCCGACGGCGTCGCTTGCCTGCCGACCAAGTGCTCTGGCTGGTGCTCGGCATGGCATTGTTTCGCGACGAGCCCGTTCATGAGGTCGCCCGACGTTTGAACATCTGCGCCCAAGGTCTGGCTTCTGACCATCTATTGGCCCGTAGCGGTGTATCCGAAGCCCGCAAGCGGCTGGGGGCCGACCCGGTTGAGTGGTTGTTTCGCAAAACGGGTACTCAATGGGGCGCGCAGCGCTATCCCGATGATGCCTGGCAGGATCTGCAAGTATTTGCAGTCGATGGTGCGCTTCTGCGCACGCCGGATACACCGGAGTTGCGAGACCATTTCGGTTCTGGAAACACCTCGACCGACCGCCAGACTCCCTTTCCCATGCTGCGCCTGGTGGCGCTGATGAATGTGCGTTCACACCTGATCCTGGATGCACAGCTTAGCCCTTACCGACGCAGCGAAATGCGTCTGGCCGATGAGTTTTTGCAGCAGATCCCCGACCACTCCGTGACGCTATTCGATAAAGGGTTCTGGAGCGCCGATCTCATGCTCAGCCTGAGCGGCGACGGCAGTCACCGTCATTGGCTGATTCCGGCAAAAAAGGGATTGGTTTGCGAGGAGGTAGCCCGTTACAACCAGCATGATCGTTTGGTGCGTATGAAAGTGTCGCCGCAAGCCAGAAAGCGAAATCCGACTCTTCCTACACACTGGGAGGCGCGTGAAGTCAGTTATGAAATTCAAGGCAAAGTAAAAACAGTCATGACGTCGTTGCCGGCCAAGATCTACAGCACCAAGTCTGTTGCCAAGCTTTATCAGGAGCGCTGGGAAATCGAATTGGGCTTCAGGGATATCAAAAGCTCAATGCAGCAAAACGCAATGACCTTGCGCAGCAAAAAGGTCGATTTGATCTACCAGGAAGTGTGGGGGTTGTTGCTGGCTTACAACGTGATTCGTCGGGAGGCAAGTCAGGCAGCAGTCGCGTTTGGTCGAGCGCCGTCGGACATCCGTTTCAAGCCGGCTTGCCAGTACATCGCCGTGCAGTTGATCGTAATGGCAGCGGCCAATCCTGTTTCAGCGACGGGTAGACGGTTGGCGGAACTTAGAAAAGGCGTTGGCGGGCTGTTTCTGGATCACCGTCCAAGGCCTTCGAGGCCAAGGACGGTGAAGATCTCAAAAACCCGGTTTCCGGTGGATCGCAAGGCTGCTCCGCTTAAGTGAACAGCATTACCGCACAGGGCGGGGTTCTCGTACTGCGCAAAATATGCCTTATGCGTGCAGGGTTTCTGCCGCGTAGAGGGTGTTTTCCAGCAGGCAGGCACGGGTCATCGGGCCGACGCCGCCCGGAACTGGAGTGATCCAGCCGGCGCGAGGCAGGGCGGTTTCGTACACGACGTCACCGACCAGTTTGCCGTCTTCCTGACGGTTGATGCCGACGTCGATCACGATCGCGCCTTCCTTGATCCACTCGCCTTTGACCAGGCCAGGCTTGCCGGCGGCCACGACCACCAGATCGGCGCGACCCACATGGCCAGCCAGATCCTTGGTGAAGCGGTGGGTGACTGTCACGGTGCAGCCGGCCAGCAACAGTTCCATTGCCATTGGGCGACCAACGATGTTGGAGGCGCCAACGACAACGGCGTCCATCCCGTAAAGATCAGCGCCGGTGCTTTCCAGCAAGGTCATGATGCCTTTAGGGGTGCATGGGCGCAGCAGCGGAATACGCTGGGCCAGACGGCCGACGTTATAAGGGTGGAAGCCATCGACGTCTTTGTCCGGGCGGATACGCTCCAGCAGTTTGGAGGCGTCCAGGTGCTCGGGCAGTGGCAGTTGCAGCAGGATGCCGTCGATTGCCGGATCGTCGTTAAGACGATCGATCAGGTCGGTCAGCGCTTGCTGAGTGGTTTCGGAGGGCAGGTCGTAGGCTTGAGAGAGGAAACCGACCTCTTCACAGTCTTTACGCTTGTGCGAGACATAAACCTGAGAGGCAGGATCGCTGCCGACCAGGATCACCGCGAGGCCGGGAGTGCGCAGGCCTTGCTGGCGACGCTCGGCAACTCGTTTGGCGATCTGCTGGCGCAGGCTGGCGGCGATCGATTTGCCGTCGATTAGTTGTGCAGTCATTGCGCGTGATTAACCATCGAGAGGGGAAAAAAAGAGAACGCATTCTCGCATGTCAGGCGGTGAGGGCAAAGGCGCTTGGTCAGCAAATTCCCCTAACTCCTTTAATTAAATGAATTTTTTTCAAAAAGGATTTGACGACCTTGGGAGCGCTCTATACTATTCGTCGCACTTGTCGGGCACAGCCTAGCACTGGTTAAGAAGGTGAAGCGGAATTAAGGTTCTGCAACGCTGGAAAGCACTTAGTTTGTAGTCCTTTAAGAGTACAGATTAATAAGGCGCCCGTAGCTCAGCTGGATAGAGCATCCGCCTTCTAAGCGGATGGTCGCAGGTTCGAGTCCTGCCGGGTGCGCCATTAGGCAGCTTTGGCACAAGTAGCGCGATATGGTGGGCGTAGCTCAGTTGGTAGAGCACGGGATTGTGACTCCCGTTGTCGTGGGTTCGATCCCCATCGTCCACCCCATATTTCGAAAGGCGCCAGATGTAACAGTCTGGCGCCTTTGCTTTAAAAGCTTCATCTGCGGATGTGGTGGAATTGGTAGACACACTGGATTTAGGTTCCAGCGCCGCGAGGCGTAAGAGTTCGAGTCTCTTCATCCGCACCAATTAAAGCTTCATTCATGCCTTTTGGCCTGGTGGGGTTCAACAAAGAAGACATTTGGCTTTTTTGTTACGCAATATGGTGGGCGTAGCTCAGTTGGTAGAGCACGGGATTGTGACTCCCGTTGTCGTGGGTTCGATCCCCATCGTCCACCCCATATTTCGAAAGGCGCCAGATTTAACAGTCTGGCGCCTTTTTTGTTTTAGCGGTTTGGAAACCCGGTGATTACCGGTTTCAGGCTGCAGGGCAGGGCGTTTCGTCGTATTTATGTTGCTCGATGATGCTGTGCTGCTCGCCGGGCTTGCTTGCAAGGTCGGCCGTCAGGGAGTTATGGGTCATCTCTTCTATATATAGAAGAGATTGGCGCAGAGCCTTGGCGTGATTGGTTGTATTCGCCTGTGGGGCGCGACGCATCCGTGTGTCGGTCCTTATAAATTGCCTGCTGTTTTTTTACCCGTTTTCAGTAGGGTGACTTCTTGAGTTTGACCCACTAGAATGCATGCCCTTGATTCTGGGGTCGGAAACGGCCGGCTAACGTCTGTGCAACGAGGAATATCCATGCAAGTTTCTGTTGAAAATACTACTGCTCTCGAGCGCCGCATGAGCGTCACCGTGCCGGCTGAGCGCATCGAGACTCAGGTCAACAAGCGTCTGCAGCAGACTGCCCAAAAGGCCAAGATTGCTGGCTTCCGTCCAGGCAAAGTGCCAATGAGCGAAATCAAGCGTCGTTTCGGTGCTGACGCTCGTCAGGAAGCTGTTGGTGATGTCATCCAGTCCTCCTTCTACGAAGCCGTGGTTGAGCAAAAGTTGAACCCGGCCGGTTCGCCGTCGATCGAGCCTAAGTCGCTCGAAGCTGGCAAGGATCTGGAATACGTTGCCGTATTCGAAGTGTTCCCTGAGTTCACCGTTGCCGGCTTCGAAGGCATCACCGTTGAGCGCCTGAGCGCTGACGTGGCTGACGCTGATCTGGACAAAATGCTGGACATCCTGCGCAAGCAGAACACCCGTTTTGAAGTGGCCGATCGTGCTGCCCAGAACGAAGATCAGCTGAACATCGATTTCGTTGGCAAGGTCGACGGCGAAGTGTTCGCTGGCGGTTCCGCCAAGGGTACTCAGCTGGTGCTGGGTTCCGGCCGCATGATCCCGGGCTTCGAAGAAGGCCTGGTTGGCGCTAAGGCCGGCGAAGAGCGCGTTCTGAACCTGACTTTCCCAGAGGACTATCAGAACCTGGACCTGGCTGGCAAAACCGCTGAGTTCACCGTCACTGTCAACACCGTTTCCGAGCCAAAACTGCCTGAGCTGAACGAAGAGTTCTTCGCTCAATTCGGCATCAAGGAAAGCGGCATCGACGGTTTCCGCACCGAGGTTCGCAAGAACATGGAGCGTGAACTGCGTCAGGCGATCAAATCCAAGGTCAAGAATCAGGTCATGGACGGTCTGCTGGCCACCAACCCGATCGAAGTGCCTAAGGCTCTGCTGTCCAACGAAGTTGACCGTCTGCGCGTGCAGGCTGTTCAGCAGTTCGGTGGCAACATCAAGCCAGACCAACTGCCGGCCGAGCTGTTCGAAGAACAAGCCAAGCGCCGCGTCGTGCTGGGTCTGATCGTGGCTGAAGTGGTCAAGCAGTTCGACCTCAAGCCTGACGAAGCCCGCGTTCGTGAAATGATTCAGGAAATGGCTTCGGCTTACCAAGAGCCTGAGCAGGTTGTGTCCTGGTACTACAAGAACGACCAGCAACTGAACGAAGTCCGTTCGGTTGTGCTGGAAGAACAAGTTGTGGATACTGTTCTGCAGAAAGCTAGCGTGACCGACAAATCGGTCTCTTACGAAGAAGCAGTCAAGCCGGTAGAAGCTCCAAAAGCCGACTGATCGTTTTTGCGTTAAGAAGTGCTCACATAAGCCAGCTCTCGAGCTGGCTTATGCGTATTCAAGACATAACTATTTGGGAGTGACTGCAGAGCATGTTCCGTAATTCGTATATTCAGCAGAACTCTGATATCCAGGCCGCAGGCGGCCTGGTTCCGATGGTTGTCGAGCAATCTGCTCGTGGCGAACGCGCCTATGACATCTACTCGCGCCTGCTCAAGGAGCGAGTGATTTTTCTGGTTGGTCCGGTAGAGGACTACATGGCCAACCTGATTTGCGCGCAACTGCTGTTCCTTGAAGCGGAAAACCCGGACAAGGACATCCATCTCTATATCAACTCCCCGGGCGGTTCGGTGACAGCAGGCATGTCGATCTACGACACCATGCAGTTCATCAAACCCAACGTATCGACTACCTGCATCGGCCAGGCATGCAGCATGGGCGCGTTCTTGTTGACCGCCGGTGCTCCAGGCAAGCGTTTCTGCCTGCCGAACTCGCGCGTGATGATTCACCAGCCACTGGGTGGTTTCCAGGGTCAGGCATCGGATATCGAAATCCATGCCAAGGAAATCCTCTTCATTCGCGAGCGCCTGAACACGCTGATGGCCAAGCACAGCGGTCGTACCCTTGAAGAAATCGAGCGCGATACCAACCGCGATAACTTCATGAGTGCAGAAGCTGCGAAGGAATACGGCTTGATCGACGAAGTGATCAATCAGCGCCCAGCTTAAAATAAGCAACTCAAAATAGGCTTGGTCGGCGCGTCTGATCAGTGGCGGGCTTGAAAAAGCCCGCAATAGCCTTCATCTTGTGTTGCAAGCCTATCGGATTTGGATCGAACGAATGACTGACACCCGCAACGGCGAGGACAACGGCAAGCTGCTCTATTGCTCCTTCTGTGGCAAAAGCCAGCATGAAGTGCGCAAATTGATTGCCGGCCCCTCGGTCTTTATCTGCGACGAGTGCGTCGACCTGTGCAATGACATCATCCGTGAGGAGGTGCAGGAAGCCCAGGCCGAAAGCAGCGCGCATAAATTGCCTTCGCCTAAAGAAATCAGCGGCATCCTTGATCAGTATGTGATTGGTCAGGAGCGTGCGAAAAAGGTTTTGGCCGTAGCGGTGTACAACCACTACAAGCGCCTGAACCAGCGTGACAAAAAGGCTGACGACGTCGAACTCGGCAAGAGCAACATCCTGCTGATCGGCCCGACAGGCTCTGGCAAGACCCTGCTGGCCGAAACACTGGCCCGCCTGCTGAACGTTCCGTTCACCATCGCCGACGCAACCACCCTCACCGAGGCCGGTTACGTAGGTGAAGATGTCGAGAACATCATTCAGAAGCTGCTGCAGAAGTGCGATTACGACGTAGAGAAGGCCCAGATGGGTATTGTCTACATCGACGAAATCGACAAGATTTCCCGCAAGTCCGACAACCCGTCGATCACCCGTGACGTTTCTG